>NZ_JAFCUA010000001.1:0-50040 GCF_049896305.1 Pseudomonas sp. DWP3-1-3b3
GGGGTCTACCCAGCGCTGGCTTGCCTCTATCGTCGGTTTTCCCGATGAATTCCTTATCGGCGCTTTTGGTAGAAAGGACGGGACGAGAAGTCTCCCACGGTCCGTACTGGCTAGAGTCGGAATCTGGCTTTTAGTCGCCGCCCACCCCTTCAAGTCTAAACATACAAGCTGGCTTGCCTGCGATGGCGGTGTGTCAGATGAAGAATTGTTCACTGATAGACCGCCATCGCAGGCAAGCCAGCTCCCACATTGATGGCATTTCAAGCCGAGATCAGCTCAGCTTCTCATCAATCACTAACACCAACTTTCCAGAAATCCGGTTGGTCGCCAACTCGGCAAACGCCGCCTCGGCATCCTTGATCGGGAAGGTCTTGGCCAGTTGCGGGCTAAGGCGCTCTTCAACAAACAACGGCCAAACATGCTGGCTCAAGTCGCTGAACAGGTCGGCCTTGAACTGATCACTGCGGCTTCGCAAAGTCGAGCCCAATAGCTGAATACGCTTGCCCAGCACCTGCGCCAGGTCCAACTTGGCCTCGCGACCGCCCATCAAACCGATCAACACCCAACGGCCATCCAGGGCGAGCAGCTTGAGGTCCAGCGCTGCATAGTCGCCACCCACCGGATCGAGGATCACATCAAACGGCCCGAAATCCCGCAGCCCGTCGAGGCCATCGGTGCGTACCACGCCGCCCTGGGCGCCGAGCGCCTCGCAATAGGCCAGGCGCTCCGCCGAGCCGACGCTGACCCAGCACGGGCTGCCGAACGCCTTGCACAACTGGATCGCTGCCGAGCCCACGCCACTGGCGCCAGCATGCAGCAGCACTTTCTCACCGGGTTTGAGGCCGGCCAGTTGGAACAGATTGAGCCATGCAGTGCTGTACACCTCAGGCAATGCCGCCGCTTCGATCAGCGACAATCCTTCCGGCACCGGCAGAACGTGACGCGCATCCACCACCACCTCTTCGGCCATGCCGCCCCCGGCCAACAGCGCGCAGACACGGTCACCGACTTGCCAGGATGAGCCCGCCCCCACTTCGCTGATCACCCCGGAACACTCCAGGCCCAGCACCTGGCTGGCGCCTGGCGGCGGTGGATAAAGCCCCGCGCGCTGTAATAAATCGGCGCGATTGAGGCCCGCTGCCGCCACACGAATGCGAACTTGCCCTACATCGCACGTAGGAACGGGTTCTTCCAACCACGCCACATGACCGTCAACGCCTTGCAATGCTTTCACACTGCCTCCATAGTGAGTCTGGACTGAGCCCGTAGCTGTATCGCCGGGCTTTTTGCATTATGCGACCGGACCATATGGAACCGGCTCCCTCAAAGACGGCCTAATATGCGTTATCAATTGCCCCCGCGTCGAATCAGCATGAAGCATTTGTTCCCCAGCACCGCCCTCGCTCTTTTCATTGGTCTCGGCTTTGCGTCGATGTCGACCAATACGTTCGCAGCCAACAGCTGGGACAACCTTCAGCCGGATCGCGATGAGGTGATTGCCAGCCTTAACGTCGTCGAGTTGCTCAAGCGCCACCACTACAGCAAGCCGCCGCTGGACGACGCGCGCTCGGTGATCATCTATGACAGCTACCTCAAGCTGCTGGATCCGTCGCGCAGCTACTTCCTGGCCAGCGACATCGCCGAGTTCGACAAGTGGAAAACCCAGTTCGACGACTTCCTCAAGAGCGGCGACCTGCAACCCGGCTTCACCATCTACAAGCGCTACCTGGACCGCGTCAAAGCGCGTCTGGACTTCGCCTTGGGTGAGCTGGACAAAGGCGTCGACAAGCTCGACTTCACCCAGAAGGAAACCCTTCTGGTGGACCGCAAGGACGCGCCTTGGCTGACCAGCACCGCCGCCCTCGACGACCTGTGGCGCAAACGCGTCAAGGACGAGGTGCTGCGCCTGAAGATCGCCGGCAAAGAGCCTAAGGCTATCCAGGAGCTGCTGACCAAGCGCTACAAGAATCAGCTCGCGCGTCTGGACCAGACCCGCGCCGAAGATATCTTCCAGGCCTACATCAATACCTTCGCGATGTCCTACGATCCGCACACTAATTATCTGTCGCCAGATAACGCGGAAAACTTCGATATCAACATGAGTCTGTCGCTGGAAGGCATCGGTGCCGTCCTGCAAAGCGACAACGACCAGGTCAAGATCGTGCGTCTGGTGCCAGCAGGCCCGGCAGACAAGACTAAGCAGGTAGCTCCGGCCGACAAGATCATCGGTGTTGCCCAGGGCGACAAAGAGATGGTCGACGTGGTCGGCTGGCGCCTGGACGAAGTGGTCAAGCTGATCCGTGGGCCGAAAGGCAGCGTGGTGCGCCTGGAAGTGATTCCGCACACCAATGCGCCGAACGACCAGACCAGCAAGATCGTGTCCATCACCCGTGAAGCGGTGAAGCTCGAAGACCAGGCCGTGCAGAAGAAAGTCCTCAACCTCAAGCAGGATGGCAAAGACTACAAGCTGGGCGTGATCGAAATCCCGGCCTTCTACCTGGACTTCAAGGCCTTCCGCGCGGGCGATCCGGACTACAAGTCCACCACCCGTGACGTCAAGAAAATCCTGACCGAACTGCAGAAGGAAAAAGTCGACGGCGTGGTCATCGACCTGCGCAACAACGGCGGCGGTTCCCTGCAGGAAGCCACTGAGCTGACCAGCCTGTTTATCGACAAGGGTCCGACCGTGTTGGTGCGCAACGCTGACGGCCGTGTGGATGTGTTGGAAGACGAGAACCCAGGTGCCTTCTACAAAGGCCCGATGGCGTTGCTGGTCAACCGCCTCTCGGCTTCGGCTTCGGAGATTTTCGCCGGCGCCATGCAGGACTATCACCGCGCCCTGATCATCGGCGGCCAGACCTTCGGCAAAGGCACCGTGCAGACCATCCAGCCGCTGAACCATGGCGAGCTGAAACTGACGTTGGCCAAGTTCTACCGGGTTTCCGGCCAGAGCACCCAGCACCAGGGCGTACTGCCGGACATCGATTTCCCGTCGATCATCGACACCAAGGAAATCGGCGAAAGCGCCCTGCCGGAAGCCATGCCGTGGGACACCATCCGCCCTGCGATCAAGCCCGCTTCGGATCCGTTCAAGCCATTCCTGGCGCAGTTGAAGGCTGACCACGATACCCGCTCCGCCAAGGATGCCGAGTTCGTGTTTATCCGCGACAAGCTGGCCCTGGCGAAGAAGCTGATGGAAGAAAAAACCGTCAGCCTCAATGAAGTGGATCGCCGCGCGCAGCACTCCGATATCGAAAACAAGCAACTTGTCCTGGAAAACATCCGCCGCAAGGCCAAGGGTGAAGATCCACTCAAGGAGCTGAAGAAAGAAGACGAAGATGCGCTGCCGGCCGAAGCCGACAAGACCAAGCCGGAAGACGACGCCTATCTGGCCGAGACGGGCCGGATCCTGCTGGACTACCTGAAGGTCAGCAAACAGGTGGCCAAGCAGTAAATGATGGCGATTTAATGTGATCGCTCCGCGGAGTGTCATCATATAGACATCATTCTGTCGTGAAATGAAGGACCGCAGGTTTCCAGCCTGCGGTCCTTTTTTTTCGATCGAGATCGCCATGACCATGACCGAACAGCTGAATGCATTGGGCGTTATCCTGGCTCAAGGCAGTTTGCACAGCCTGTTCCAACCGATCATCAGCCTGTCTGAACGGCGTATTCTCGGCTATGAAGCCCTCAGTCGTGGGCCTTCCAACAGCCCGCTGCACTCCCCCATCGCCCTGTTCTCGGTTGCCAGCCAGGCCGGGCGGCTGAGTGAGCTGGAGATCGCCTGCCGCGAAAGCGCGTGCCGACGCTTCAGTGAACAGAAGCTACCGGGCAAGCTGTTCCTCAATGTCTCGCCACAATCGTTGATGGAAACCGCGCATCAACCGGGGCGCACCCTGCAATTGCTGCGTGACTTCGGCATTCCACCGAGCCAAGTGGTAATTGAGCTCACCGAGCAAACCCCCACCAACGATATCGACCTGCTGCAAACCGCCCTGCACCACTACCGCAACATGGGGTTCTCGATTGCCCTGGACGACCTGGGCGCCGGTTATTCCAGCCTGCGCCTATGGTCGGAGCTGCGCCCGGATTATGTGAAGATCGACCGCCACTTCATCGACGGCATCCATCAGGACGCGCTCAAGCGGGAATTTGTCGGCTCCATCCTGCAAATTGCCAAGGCGTCGCGTGCCCAAGTGATTGCCGAAGGGATCGAGTTGCCTGAAGAGTTGGCGGTACTGACGGAGATGGGCGTGGACCTGGTCCAAGGCTACCTGCTCTGCCGTCCACAGGAGCAACCGCCGCAGGAAGCGCGCCTGATGCTGCCCAAGCCCGACAGCGCCAACGTGGCACTGAACGACGAAGGCAGCGACCTCAGCGCCTTGCTCAGCGAACAGCCGGCGGTGGATCAGGACACCGCCACCGCCCAGGTGCTGGAAGCGTTCCGGCGCCAGGCCAACCTCAATTCCCTGGCGGTGCTGGATGGGCGCGGGCATCCGATCGGTATCGTCCACCGGCATTCGCTGTCGGATGCGCTGCTGAAACCCTTCGCCACCGACCTGTTTGCGCGCAAGCCCATCAGCCGCTTGATGAGCACCGACTTTCTGGCAGTGGAGCTGAGTCAGTCCCTGCAGCAAGTCAGCCGTTTGCTTACCAGTCGCGCGCGGCAACGCATCGAAGAAGACTTCATCATCACGCTCAATGGCGATTACCTGGGCCTGGGCCGGGTGATCGATGTGCTCAAGCTGATCACCGAGCTGAAGATCCAACAAGCGCGCTACGCCAACCCGCTGACCCTGCTGCCCGGCAACGTGCCGATCCAGCAGTGCCTGACGCGCCTGTTGCAGCAACAGCGCGAATCGGTGATTTGCTACGTGGATATCGACAGCTTCAAGCCATTCAACGATATCTACGGCTATGGGCGTGGGGATGAGGTGTTGTTGTGCCTGGCGCAGTGCCTGAACGACCGTGTCGACCCTAGCCGCGACTTTGTCGGGCATATCGGCGGTGATGACTTTTTGCTGGTACTGGGCCCGCAGGATTGGCGCAAACGCCTCAATCAGCTGCTGGATGACTTCCACACCCAATGCCGACGTTTCTACCGCGCCGAGCACCTTGAAGCGGGCTGCTTCGTGGCGCTCAACCGCCAGGGCGTGCGCCAGGAGTTTGCGCTGCTGTCACTGTCCATCGGCGTGGTGCATTTGTATCCACAGGCCTGTGGACAACTCGATGCCAGCCAGTTGGCGGAGCTGGCCTCGCAGGCCAAGCACCATGCCAAGGACATGGCCGGCTATAGCATCCATGTGATCGACAGCATGGACGCGCTGCCCCAGGCGCTTTAGGCCTCGGCAGACTCCGGGTACTCGTATTCGAACACCCGCACCACTTCCGATGCGTGCCAGGAGGCAGCGGCCACGCCATCGGACGGCCCACTGAAACGGCCCAGGCGCTCGACACATTCAAAGAAACCGGTACGCGGCAGGCGACTGGCGCCCTGGCTGATCACCAGCGAGCTACGCAGCGGCTGCTCGGCCTTGGCGTCCAACGCCGCCAGGTGCTCCAGGGCGGCAGCCAGGGTCTGCATGGCCGGCGTGGGGAATTGCAGGCGCTCCAGCAGCGCGCGGTAGGTCAGCAAATGGCGCTGGCGGCGCGCCTGGTCCAGTTCGTTGAGTAACCCATCCCAGTGTTGACGGCTGATACGTAGGCTCAAGATTCATCCCTCCAACCTGCAACGCCCAATTCCCAGGCCAGGCTGCGGCGGATTGCGGCATCCGGCTGGCGTTCACCACTTTCAATCAATCCAAGATATGAGGGGCTGATCCCCACGGTGCGGGCCAGGGTTTCGATTGCCAGGCCTTTGCCCTCACGCAAGCCGCGCAGGTCTGCGAGCGGGCGCAGGTCCTGTACAGGGGCGGCTTGGGCAGGCGATGAAAGAGGAGGAAGCGTCGGTTGTTGCTGACCGGCAGCTTTTAGCAGCGCCTGGTAATGATCCCATGGCAACACCGCGTACTCGGGTTCGCCATTGCGTGAAATTATCTGAATATCCATGACCGCCCCGTAGGATAACTGCACTTACTTAGTAAGCCCTTTCCTTAGGAGTGTAATCCTAACAGCCCTAAAGGTCGCAGGGGGATAGTCACGTCATGCGTTTTTTTGCGGGTTTTCCTTGGCCAGCAGAGCGGGCGTCGCAGGCAGGCGCTCAACCACGGCAAGCTTTTCCGGACGCTGGGCGTCGCGCCAGGCGCGAAAAGCGCTCAGTTCGCCGTCCAGGGTCTTCATGACCCATGCCAGCACGGCAATGTCGTCGAGCATGCCGAACATAGGGATGAAGTCCGGGATCGCATCGATCGGGCTCAGGAAGTACATCAAGCCCGCTACCACCGAGATCAGCGCCTTGGGGCTGATGGCCCGGTACTCGCCGCGCCAGTAAGCCAGGCACAGGGCCTGAAGCAACTTGAGGTCATCCTTGAGCTTGCCCAGGCGATTGCCCTGGCTGGAGCCCTTGGCGGCGACGGCGAACAGTAACGTCGGCAAGCGCCCACGGCCCAGGAGGCGTGCGGCCATGGGCAGGAAACGGGTGAAATTGAAGGGTGGTTTCATCGGTCACTCCAGTTCCAGGCGACATAAAAGGTTATCCACACAAATTGTGGATAACCTTGTGAACAGAGCCTATTTTCTGCGCTGAAAGCCACGTAGTTCAAGGCTTGCAGTCAGATCGGGCGTTTTTTGCGCACTGAAAAAAAACCCAAGATTTCATTGACTTGGCGTTGATGTGCGGCTACCCGTACTCGAGTCTTATATCAGACTGTTGCAGGTTGCAGGCGTTCGATCGGATGTGTGCGGGTGCGGGCTCTGCAACCCCCAGAAACAACAACGCCCCGTCGAGACGGGGCGTTGTGTTTTCAGGCGCCTGTTACTTCTTGGCAGCCGGTGCAGCAGGAGCGTCAGCCTTGGCTGGGTCCTTGATGGCCAGCAGCTCCAGGTCGAATACCAGCACGGAGTTGGCTGGGATCGCTGGGCTTGGGCTTTGTGCGCCGTAGGCCAGGTCCGAAGGAATGTACAGCTCGACCTTCTCGCCGACGTGCATCAGTTGCAGGCCTTCGACCCAACCTGGGATCACGCCGCTGACCGGCAGGTCAATCGGGCTACCGCGATCCACGGAGCTGTCAAAGGTGGTGCCGTTGGTGAGTTTGCCGGTGTAGTGCACAGTCACCACGTCAGTCGGCTTAGGCTGGGCGCCATCGGCTTTCTTGGTGATCTTGTACTGCAGACCGGAAGCGGTGGTGACGACGCCGTCTTTCTTGGCGTTGTCTTCGAGGAATTTCTTGCCGGCGGCTGCCGACTCTTCACTCATCTTGGTCATGCGTTCTTCAGCACGCTTCTGCAGTGCGGCAAACGCTTCAACCAGCTCGTCGTCTTTGAGCTTCTGCTCTTTTTTGCCGACGGCATCTTCGATGCCTTGGGCTACTGCTTTGGAATCCAGGTCATCCATGCCTTCTTGGGCAAGGCTCTTGCCCATGTTCAGGCCGATGCCATAGGAAGCTTTCTGCGCCGGGGTTTTCAGCTCTACGCTGGTCTGCGAATCACAACCCGCAAGTACCAGGCTAACCAGGGCCACCGCCGCCGCCAACCGATGCTGTTTCATGCTATTTCCTTGTTCATGCGCCAATAGGGCATTCGAATAAAGTCGCGAGCTTATCAGGCGGCCACGACCAATGGCTACCGGCATGTGAGCAGGAAACTTCTGATAAGTTCACGTGTTTAAAAGCATTTTCATTCATGATGGAGGCCCACGAAGGATCGCGGGACCGCCCATTACCGGGCTCATGGCCACTTGCCGCACCTGTGGCGTAGTGGCATAACATCGCGACAACTCGACAAGACCGAGACAAGGATAGCCATCTTGCGCATTTTTTCCCGTGTTTTACTCCTGATATTCACCCTGCTGGGCATCGCCCTGGCCGTGGTGCTCTATTACACCGTCAACCCCAAGCTGCCGGACTACGTGCCCGTGGAGCAGGTGCACTACCAGGACCAATGGAGTGCCGCCGACCGCCAGACCTATTACTTCACGCCCCAGGGCACCCAGGTAAAAGGCCTGCACTACGATTGGTTCACCGCTCTGGAGTTGCCGTTTTCCGAACAGCGTTTCGCAACGCCCGAGTATCTGGCACGCTTTGGCTTTCTGGTGGACCCCAAGCAAGTGCCCACCGCGCAAAACCCCGGCAACCTGCCGGTGGGTTTCGCCCGGCATAAAAACGCCGGCAGCAACGCCCAATACCTGGATATCACCTGCGCCGCCTGCCACACCGGCGAATTGCATTACAAAAACCAGGCCCTGCGTATCGACGGCGGTTCCGCCCAGCACGTGCTGCCCTCCAGCGTGCCAACCTTGCGCGGCGGCAGTTTCGGTCAGGCCCTGGTCGCCAGCCTGGCGGCCACCTATTACAACCCGTGGAAGTTCGAACGTTTTGCCCGCCAGGTGTTGGGGGATCGCTACGACGCCGAGCACACGCAACTGCGTAAGGACTTCAAGCAGTCGCTGAACCAGTTCCTCAAAGTGGCCTGGAACGATACTCACCGTGGCCTCTACCCCACTGAAGAAGGTCCTGGCCGTACGGACGCGTTTGGCCGTATCGCCAACGCCAGCTTTGGCGATGCCATTTCCCCAGATAACTATCGCGTCGCCAATGCACCGGTGGACTACCCGCAACTGTGGGACATCTGGACCTTCGACTGGGTGCAGTGGAACGGTTCGGCCCAGCAGCCCATGGCGCGCAATATCGGCGAGGCCCTAGGGGTCGGCGCGACCCTGGCGTTTTTCGACGACGCCGGCCAGCCACTCCAAGGCGATGCGCGTTACCCATCCAGCGTGCGGGTACGCGACCTCAACCTGATCGAAGAAACCCTGCAACGCCTCAAGCCACCGACCTGGCCCGAGGACCTGTTCGGCACCGTCGACAAGCCGCTCGCCGCTCAAGGCCGCGCACTCTTTGCCGAAAACTGCGCCGGCTGCCATGTGCCCAGCGTCAGCCAGGAAGGCGGACGCCCGGTGCAACAGCTGAAAATGCTGCCAGTGGACTACATCGGCACCGACCCCGGCACAGCCAGCAACATCGCCGAACAGCGCTACGACCTCAGCGCGTTGCAATGGGACCTGGCGGAATTGGCCAAACTCAACGTCGAACTGCACCCCACGCCGACCGAGCCGCTGGACCTGAAAAAGCTGTCCGTGGCCAAGGGCCTCGCCTACGTCACCGCGTTCGTCGAAGAACATGCCTACCGCGCCGCTGGCGTAACCCCGGCCGAACGCCCGCGCCTGGACGGCTACGGCCTCCCCATCGGCGTACGTGAGTTGCGCGCCTACAAGGCACGGCCATTGGCGGGCGTGTGGGCGACGCCACCGTTCCTGCATAACGGTTCGGTGCCGACGATCTACCAATTGCTCTCGCCCCAGGACGAGCGCAGCACCACCTTCTATAAAGGCACGTTCAACTACGACCCGCGCCACCTCGGCTTCGAGACCGACGCGTTCAAGAATGCCTTTTTGTTCGATACCAAAATCACCGGCAACCACAACAGCGGTCACGAATTCCGTGCCGGCAGTCGTGGCAACGGCGTAATCGGCCGTGGCCTGCTGCCGCAGGAACGCTGGGCGCTGCTGGAATACCTCAAAGTGCTGGGCGGCCCGCTGGAGCAACAACTGCCATGATGATTCGATCCCCCTACGACCGACCTTCCCTGCTCGCCCGCCTGTGGCTGCGCATCGGCGCGTTTCTGGGCAAGACCCTGCTGTGGCTGGTGGGCCTCGGCCTGCTCGGCTGGCTGGGCGCCAGTGCCTGGTACGCCTGGCAACACAGCGGCCCTGTGTCGCCGAATGAGCAGATTCCGCCCGGCGAAGCGGCGATGACACAAGGCATCATCCAGACGGCGGTGCGCATCGTCGACCAGCACCGCGAAGGCACCCGCTACCTGCGCGATGCCCACGCCAAGGCCCATGGGTGCGTGAAGGCCCAGGTCAGCGTGGTACCTGATCTTGATCCAGCATTGCGCCAAGGCGTGTTCGCCGAACCGGGCAAGACCTGGCAGGCGATGATGCGACTGTCCAACGGCAACGCCTACCCACAGTTCGACAGCATCCGTGATGCGCGGGGCATGGCGCTCAAGCTGCTGGACGTGCCGGGCAAGCAACTGCTGGCCGACCAACAGGCGCGCACGGAACAGGACTTCGTGATGTTCAGCCACCCGAACTTCTTTGTCAGCGATGTGGCGGAGTACGCGCAGAACATCGGCGCGCAAGCGGATGGCAAGAAAGTCCTGGCGTTCTTCCCCAAAGCCGACCCACGGACCTGGCAGGTACGCCACCTGTTTATCGCCCTGGCGACCCTGGCGCCCGCACCGGCGAGCCCGACGCAGACCACGTACTTTTCGGTATCGCCCTACAAGTTCGGGGCGGCCAACGCCAAGTTCCGCGTCGCACCCGACCCGCAAAGTTGCCCGGAGTACGTGTTGCCCAAGCAGAACCAGGACCTGCCGAACTTCCTGCGCAGCGCCTTGAGCCAGCAGCTGTCCACTGACCGCGTGCCTGCGTGTTTCGTGCTGCAGATCCAGCGGCAGAACCCGCAGAAATTCATGCCGATCGAAGACACCAGCATCGAATGGAAGGAGAGCGATGCGCCCTATGAAGCCGTGGCCAAGGTGCGCATCCCGGCGCAGGATTTCGACACACCCGAGCAGAACCTGGCGTGCGACAACCAGTCGTTCAACCCCTGGTTTGGTGTAGCGGAACACCGCCCAATCGGTGGCATCAACCGCTTGCGCAAGGCGGTGTACGAAGCGGTCAGCGATTACCGCCACAGCCGCAACGCTCCGTAAAGAATGCGTAACAATGGACCCGACGGCGTAAGGATTGCGTCGGGTCTATTGAGCCGTTTTCACCCCGCCTCTACCGTGAGTACCTACCCCATCACCCGTAGGAAATCACCGTGGAAAGCTCAACCCTCGGCATGATCGTACTGACCCTGATCGCCGTGTTCGGCACCGCGTCTTTTTGCTTCGAACACCTGGCAACACGCCAGACCAAAAAGAAAAAAACCGGTCAGCACTGACCCTCAGCCAGCCTGTTCTGGCTCCGCCGTTCGAGCCTGCAACCACTGACGAAAACTGCGCACCGCCGCCGGCGGGTTGCGGTGATGCGGCTGCATCAAGTGCAGGCGGCCGCGACTGTGCATGCTGTGGGGCAAGGCCATTTGCAGGCGCCCGGCATCGAGGTCGCTGTCCAGCAAGCGCTTCCAGCCGAGGGCGACACCGTGCCCCATCACCGCCGACTGCATCAACAGTTGATAGCTGTTGGTGCGCAAGGCGTGACGCGGCGAGTAGTAATCGGCGCCCGCATCAGCGAACCAGTCGGCCCAGGTGAGCCAGTCGTGATGGTGGTCCTCGACGATCAGCAAAGTGTGAGCGTGCAACAAGTGATGCAGGTCGCGAATCGGGCCGTGACGCTCAAGGTAATCGGGGCTGCACACGGTGATGACCTGTTCGCTGTCAAACACCGGCGACAGCTCAAGGCCGTGGGGCGCCGCCAGTTCATCCAAGTGATAGAACAAACCCAGGTCGTATTCGCTGACATCCAGGTGGCTGGGGCTTTCGCTGCACAGGATGCGGATATCCAGGTCCGGATGGTCGCGCTGGAACTGCGGCAACAGACCGGCCAGCCAGATAGAACTGATGGTGGGCGTGCTGGCCAGGGTCAACTGGCGATCGGCACCGCGCCTGCGCAACTCGGCGGACTCGCGATCAAGCTCGCGCAACAGGCGTTGGACGGTACGGAAATAACGTACCCCGGCGGGTGTCAGGCTCAAGCCCTGGGCCAGTCGATAAAACAGCGGGCGGGCCAGGTCTTCTTCGAGGCGTTTGACCTGGCGGCTGACTGCGCTCTGGGTCAGGTTCAGTTCATGGGCCGCCTGGGTAAAGCTCAAATGGCGGGCCGCCGCTTCGAAGGTCTGCAAGCAGTTGAGGGGAGGAAGATCGACGTTTCGGCGCGACATGAGCAAGTCCATTGGCAATGACGGGCCCAGGTTACCCCAGGCCCGCAGAGATCACGTTGGCGTGCATCCTGCCAGTTGCCTGCTCAGAGCGCGACCCTGGCCACGCGTTTACTCCATTGCCGACGGTGTTCCAGCTGGCCGTTTTCCCAGGCGGTCTGCTCCGCTTCGATATAGAACCACTCGGCATCGGCGTGCACGCTCAAGTGGCTTTCCACCTCCACGGTCCACTGATCACGGCCGACACGGTAGTGCCATTCGATATCGGCGCGCGTCGACAGCGGATCCCAAGGCAATGTGCGGTATTGCTCGGTGCAGCGCTGGTCCACCGACAAGCCGTGGTCGGTAAAACGCACCGAACCCAAGTCATCTTCGATTTTCACGCAGACTTCACCACTGCCCACGTCTTCGATCAACGTACGTTTCGGCGCAGCAGCACGTAGGACTTCCATCGCCACCGGCGTAGCCGACTGCGGCGCTTCGAACGGGCAGTCCACCGCCTCGCCGTTGAATATCGGCAGCTGCAGGCTTTGCAGGCTCGGTAGCAATGTCAGCGTGGTCAGCTCGCGGCTCGGCCACAGCAACGGGAAACTCGCGGTGCTAAGGGCCAGGCGCAGACGGTAGCCAGCGGGCAGGCGCATGCCGATGTGGTCAAGGTTTAACTGCACATCCATCGGTTCCCCTGGGACTACAGGCGTTACCTGGGAAAAGTCCTCACGCAGGATGAGATTAAGCACACCGTAGCTGATCTGGGTGACTTGCCCGTCCGGCGCTATCGCATTCAGCCGGGCGACCAATTGGCCACAGGCGGTGTCACTGGCCAGGCGCAACTTAAGACGTGCATCGCCAAGCAGCGCCAGCGGCTCGGTCAGCGGCGGGGAGTCGAAGCACAGCGAGTGGGCGTCATCACGGCGTTGATCCGTCGGCCCGTCAGGGCCAAACCAGATGGCGCAGTATTCGCCCTGATGCAGGCCGGTGGTCAGCGGCGAGCAGAGACTGCGCGGCGTCGCCAAAGGCTCTGATCCTGCACTCAGCCCCTGTTCACCGAGACTGAAATCGGTCCATTGCACCTGCGGATCCGGCCAACCTGCCGTTTGCACCCAGATACCCGGCCGCTCGGCATAACTGCCCTTCGGCGGCAGAATATCCTGTAGGTAAAAAGTGCAGGCTGCGTCATCCATTACCCCGTTATCGATGCCCTTGAGCCAGTGATCCCACCAGCGTTTAGCCTCTTGCAGGAAGCCGATGGCTGGGTTTGGCACGGCAAAATGCGGGTACTTGTGGATCCACGGCCCGATCACGGCTTTCTTCGGGCCCGGCAGGTTTTGCATCAGGCGCGAAACGGTGTTGCGGTAGGCATCGCCCCAGCCGCCGACGGCATACACGGCGGCCTTGATCTTTGAATAGTCCTCGCACACTGAACCATGGCGCCAGTAATCATCGCGGGTCTGGTGTTGCAGCCAGGTTTCCGCCAGCAACGGCATGGCGTCCAGGCGTTGGTGCCAGAGGTTTTTCCAGTCGTCGACCAACAGCGGGTCGGGCACCGCCGCGCTGAAGTTGAGCATGGTGGCAGCCCAGCCGAAGTTCTCCATCAACAGGTTGCCGCCCTTGTAATGGATGTCGTCGGCAAAGCGGTCATCGGTAGAGCACAGGGTGATGATCGCTTTCAACGCCTGGGGCTGGCGCGCGGCGACTTGCAGGCCGTTGAAGCCGCCCCAGGAAATACCCATCATGCCGACATTGCCGTCGCACCAGGGTTGCTGGCACAACCAGTCGATCACTTCGAGGGCGTCTTCCTGTTCCTGCAACAGGTATTCATCGGCCATCAGGCCCTGGGATTCACCGTTGCCCCGCATGTCCACCCGCACACACACATAGCCCTGCCCCGCCATCCACGGATGGGTCAGCGCGTCGCGTACGGCGGTGCCGTCGCGTTTGCGGTACGGCAGGTATTCGAGGATTGCCGGGAAGGTCTGCAAACCGGCGACTTCCGGCAACCAGATACGGGCGGCCAGTTGGGTGCCGTCCTTCAAGGGGATCAGGCAGTGCTCGATTTCGCGCACGGTGTAAGCAAATTCAGTGACGATTTCCATCAGTAACTCCTACAGCGGTTCAATCGATCAGCGGGCGAAATCCGGCACCGGGCTGGCGCCGCGCAGTTCCGTCTCGGGGGTCCGCTGAAGGCGTTTCACATCCAGCAATGCGGGGTTTTTCAACCAGAAGATCAGCGAGGTACTGGCCAGCAACACCAGGATCATGCCCGGCAGGCCGCCGAGGTTGGAGAGCATCTTCACGCCGTCGATGCCGACGAATGAGACCATCACCCAAGACACCGAGCCGATGATCACGCCCCAGACGATCTTCAACATCGGATTGCCATCCAGGTCGGAATCGGCGGTCACGCCTTTGCTGCACAGGTTGGCGATCACATCGGTGCTGGAGTCGGCGGCGGTGACAAAGGAGATGAACGCCACGAACAGCAGGAACGCGATCATCAGGCCGCTCGCCGGCAGTTGCTGGAACATCTGGTACAGCACGTGCTCCACGCCCTGCTCGTTCAGCACCCGGTTGAGGCTGCCGTCGCCCAGCGCATCGAAGTACAGGCTGGTGCCGGAGAAGATGCAGATCCACACTGCCGTGAACAACGCCGGGTACAGCATGTTGATATGGATGAATTCACGCACCGTGTAGCCGCGGCCGATCTTGCCGAGGAACAACGCGCTGACCGGCGCCCAGGCAAACCACACCGACCAGTAGAACACCGTCCAGCTGTGCGGCCAGGTGTCGCCACTGGCGGCGCCGGTGAACAGGCTGCGGCTGAAGAAGGTGTCGAGGTACACGCCGAGGGACTCAACGCCGAGGCTGAACATGTACAGGGTCGGCCCGCACAACAGCACGAACAGCCCCAGGGCCAGCATGATCCAGGTGTTGAACGAGGACAGCATCACAATGCCTTTCTGCAGGCCGCTGGCGGCCGAGGCAACAAAGGTGATGACGATGATTGCAATGATGATGGCCAGGCGGAACGGCGTGGTTTCACCGCCAATGTACTGGGCCAGGCCACCGGCCAGGGTCAACGCACCAGTGCCCAAGGACGAGGCCATGCCGGCCACCAGGGCGAACATCGCCAGGGTGTCGATCAGCCCGGCATAGCGCCGGACCCGCGCTTCGCCCAGCAACGGTTCAAGCATGGCACCGATGGAGAAGTTGCTGCGACGGTTGTAGAACACCAGCGCAAACACCAGCGAGGGCACCAGGTAGATGGCGTAGGGCGTGATGGTCCAGTGCAGGAACATCGTCGACATGGCAAAGCTCTTCGCCGCCGAACTGCCCGCCTCGATCGGCAGGCTGGTGGGCGGGCCGTACAGGTGATAAAGCGGTTCGGCGGTGGTCCAGAACAGCACGCCCACCGCCAGGGTGGTGCACAGCGCCACCATGAACCAGCGCCATTTGCTCAGCAACAGCTGGGCGTCTTCACCGCCGATACGCACCTTGCCCAGCGCGGAAAAGTAGACGATCGCAGTCAGCACCACCATGGCAAACGAGCCGGCACTGAACAGCCATGAGAAGTTCTTCAGGATCAGGTTGTTGAGCTGTTTGCTGACCGCAAGGAATGCATTCAGGTCAACGTAGCTGGCGATCACTGCCGCCAGCAGGATCAGGAACGTTGGCCAGAACACCAACGGACGCAGTGGATATTTCATAGAGAGCCATTCCCCTTGCAGACTATTTTTATGTTGGAGAGCGAGTCCCCGCAGCATCCTGCTGCCGGTAACCCGCCTGGAAGTCTTCGCGTGGCTATAGATAAACGTTTAAGCGACCGAGGGCGCAATCAACCAATGTGCATGGGGGTATTCCCCCACGTCATGACGCACCCGTACAGTTCAGGACGAATAGGCAGTGCACAACGGGAGTGCGCAAAGAGGATAAATCGCAGACGAAAAAAAGCCCGCTCAATGAGCGGGCTTCTTGGGGTGACCTGGCGTTCAGTGTTCCAGGTTACCGAATATGGCGCAGCGGACGGGACTCGAACCCGCGACCCCCGGCGTGACAGGCCGGTATTCTAACCGACTGAACTACCGCTGCGCGTAACACGTAAAACGAATGGTGGGTGATGACGGGATCGAACCGCCGACATTCTGCTTGTAAGGCAGACGCTCTCCCAGCTGAGCTAATCACCCTTCGTTTCGGTGTGGGCGCATCATACACCAAAAAATCGTAATGTCTTGATTTAAATGCAATTTATTTAAAAAAAGTTTAAATCGCGATTTTTTGCCATATTCCGGACAAAGAAAAGCCCGCTATTAAGCGGGCTTTCTGTGGTGACCTGGCGTTCAGCGTTCCAGGTAACCGAATATGGCGCAGCGGACGGGACTCGAACCCGCGACCCCCGGCGTGACAGGCCGGTATTCTAACCGACTGAACTACCGCTGCGCGTAACACATAAAACGAATGGTGGGTGATGACGGGATCGAACCGCCGACATTCTGCTTGTAAGGCAGACGCTCTCCCAGCTGAGCTAATCACCCTTCGTTTCGGTGTGGCGCGCATTCTACGGAGCGACCTTGAGTCTGGCAAGCACTTTCTTAAATCTTTTTTTTGATAGCTTCCAATGGCTTAGGCAGGGTTGGCCTGGGACGTTATCAAGAGAATAATGCCCCCCTTTGTATAAAGGAGAGACTCACCCCATGTGGTTCAAGAACCTGCTTATCTATCGCCTGACCCAAGATCTGCCTGTTGATGCCGAGGCGTTGGAAGCGGCCATGGCCACCAAACTGGCGCGCCCTTGCGCAAGCCAGGAATTGACCACTTACGGTTTCGTCGCGCCTTTTGGTAAAGGTGAAGACGCTCCCCTGGTTCACGTCAGCGGTGATTTCCTGCTGATCGCCGCGCGCAAGGAAGAACGCATCCTGCCGGGCAGCGTAGTGCGTGACGCACTGAAAGAGAAAGTCGAAGAAATCGAGGCCGAGCAAATGCGCAAGGTCTATAAGAAGGAACGCGACCAGATCAAGGATGAAATCATCCAGGCCTTCCTGCCACGCGCCTTTATCCGTCGCTCGTCGACCTTCGCCGCCATCGCGCCGAAACAGGGCCTGATCCTGGTGAACTCGGCCAGCCCGAAACGCGCCGAAGACCTGCTGTCGACCCTGCGGGAAGTGATCGGCACCCTGCCCGTTCGCCCACTCACCGTGAAAACCGCGCCCACCGCAATCATGACCGATTGGGTCACCACCCAGAAGCCGGCCGATGACTTCTTCGTCCTCGACGAATGCGAGTTGCGCGACACCCACGAAGACGGCGGCATCGTGCGTTGCAAGCGCCAGGACCTGACCGGCGAAGAGATCCAACTGCACCTGACCACCGGCAAAGTCGTGACCCAATTGTCCCTGGCCTGGCAGGACAAGCTGTCCTTCATGCTTGACGACAAAATGACCGTAAAGCGCCTGAAGTTCGAAGACCTGTTGCAAGACCAGGCGGAACAGGACGGTGGCGACGAGGCCCTGGGCCAACTGGATGCGAGCTTCACATTGATGATGCTGACGTTCGGCGACTTTATCCCGGCGCTGGTTGAAGCACTGGGCGGTGAAGAGACACCACAGGGCATTTAACGCCTTGTGAAGATCAAACTGTGGGAGCGGGCTTGCTCGCGAATGCGGTGTGCCAGTCACTGAATATGTTGACTGATCCACCGCATTCGCGAGCAAGCCCGCTCCCACATTTGGATCCGGTTTCCACTCCGACTACCTCTCTAATAAAAGGACATCCCCATGCGCGCACTCGCCGCCTTGAGCCGCTTCGTCGGCAATACCTTCGCCTACTGGGTATTGATCTTCGCCGTCGTCGCCTTCCTCGAACCCCACTGGTTCATCGGTCTGAAAAGCGCCATCGTCCCGTTGCTGGGCCTGGTGATGTTCGGCATGGGGCTGACCCTCAAACTCGATGACTTCGCCGAGGTCGCCCGCCATCCATGGCGCGTGGCCCTGGGCGTGGTCGCGCACTTTGTGATCATGCCGGGCGTGGCGTGGTTGCTCTGCCAGGCGTTCCACCTGCCGCCGGAAATCGCCGTCGGTGTGATCCTGGTCGGTTGCTGCCCGAGCGGCACCTCGTCCAACGTGATGACCTGGCTGGCCCGTGGCGACCTGGCGCTGTCGGTGGCCATCGCCGCCGTCACCACCCTCCTCGCCCCACTGCTCACCCCGGCGCTGATCTGGCTGCTGGCGTCGGCCTGGCTGCCGGTGTCGTTCATGGAATTGTTCTGGTCGATCCTGCAAGTGGTGCTGCTGCCGATCGTGCTCGGCGTACTGGCGCAACGTGTGCTCGGCGAGCGGGTGCGTCATGCGGTGGATGTGTTGCCACTGGTGTCGGTGGTGAGCATCGTGATCATCGTCGCGGCGGTGGTAGCGGCGAGCCAGGCGAAGATTGCCGAGTCGGGCCTGTTGATCATGGCGGTGGTGATGCTGCATAACAGCTTTGGTTACCTGCTGGGCTACTTCACCGGCCGCGTATTCAAGCTGCCATTGGCACAGCGCAAGTCGCTGGCGCTGGAAGTGGGCATGCAGAACTCCGGGCTGGGCGCCGCCTTGGCCAGCGCGCATTTTTCGCCATTGGCGGCGGTGCCGAGTGCGTTGTTCAGCGTCTGGCACAATATTTCCGGGGCGTTGCTGTCGACCTACTTCCGCCGCATGAGCGAAAAGGAAGACCGTCGCGTGCTGGAGAACACCCCGCAAACTTGATCAGCCGAGCACTTTTCGGCACTCTACCGAGCTGCGCGGGGACGACCCCGCGACGCTTCAAGCGGCTAATCCGGGGACGACCCCACCTAACGTTAGGAGGTCATCATGTCCTGGATCATTCTGTTTTTTGCGGGTCTGTTTGAAGTTGGCTGGGCCGTCGGCCTCAAATACACCGATGGTTTCAGCAAGCCGTTGCCCACGGCTTTGACGATTGCCGCCATGGCCGTCAGCCTCGGCCTGCTGGGGCTGGCCATGAAGGAGCTGCCGCTGGGCACGGCCTATGCCATCTGGACCGGCGTGGGCGCCGTGGGCACCGTGATTGCCGGGATCATCCTGTTTGGGGAGTCCATGGCGTTGTTCCGCTTGGCGAGTGTGGCGCTGATCATTTGTGGGCTTATTGGCCTGAAAATCTCCACATAACCCTGCCGGCGATGGCGGCCTGAAGATCGCCATCGCCAGGCCGGGCGCCTACAGAACAGTGCCGCGTAGCTGGGTGACTTTTTCCTGTAGCTGCGCGGGAGTGGCAGCTTCTACCCCTACTGGCTCCCCCGCCACCAACACCACCCGCGACCAGATGCGATGGAAGAAGCCCTTCTTCGGATCGCGACTGAAGAAACTCCCCCACAACCCCTGCAACGCCATGGGAATCACCGGCACCGCCGTCTCTTCCAGAATCCGCGTCACGCCCCCGCGAAACTCATTCATCTCGCCATCGGCGGTCAGCTTGCCCTCGGGGAAGATGCACACCAACTCACCGTCCTTCAGGTACTGCGCAATCCGCGTGAAGGCCTTTTCGTAGATCTGGATATCTTCATGACGCCCGGCAATCGGAATCGCCCCGGCGGTGCGGAAGATAAAGTTCAGCACCGGCAAACGGTAGATCTTGTAGTACGTGACAAAGCGAATCGGCCGACGCACCGCGCCGCCGATCAACAGTGCATCGACAAACGACACATGGTTGCACACCAGCAACGCCGCGCCTTCATCCGGGATCGCCTCCAGGTTGCGGTGCTCCACGCGGTACATGGAATGGCTGAGCAGCCAGATCATGAAACGCATGGTGAACTCTGGGACGATCTTGAAGATGTAGGTGTTGACCGCGATGTTGAGCAGCGATACCACCAGGAACAACTCGGGGATCGACAGCTTGGCGACACTGAGCAACAGGATCGACACGATGGCCGAGACCACCATGAACAGTGCATTGAGGATGTTGTTGGCCGCGATCACCCGCGCCCGCTCATTCTCGGCGGTACGCGACTGAATCAGCGCGTACAGCGGCACGATATAAAAGCCGCCAAACACGCCCAGGCCAAGAATATCGAACAGCACCCACCAGGCCTGGCCGTAGCTGAGCACGGTAAGCCAATCGTTGGCCTGCACGTTCTGCGGGAAGCCGCCGGAGTGCCACCACAGCAGCAGGCCAAACACGGTCAGGCCGAATGAACCGAAGGGCACCAGGCCGATTTCCACCTTACGCCCGGAGAGTTTTTCGCAGAGCATCGAGCCGAGCGCGATACCCACCGAGAACACGGTGAGGATCAGCGTCACCACGGTTTCGTCACCGTACAACCATTCCTTGGCGTAGGCCGGGATCTGCGTCAGGTAGATCGCACCGACAAACCAGAACCACGAATTACCGACGATGGAACGCGAAACGGCCGGCGTCTGCCCCAAGCCCAAACGCAAGGTGGCCCAGGATTCGCTGAAAATGTTCCAGTTCAGGCGCAAACCAGGGGTCGACGCCGCCGCCCGTGGAATGCTGCGGCTGGCCAGGTAACCCAGCACCGCCACACCGACGATCGCCACCGACACCACTGGCGCGTAATGGGTGGACGACATCATGATCCCGGCGCCAATGGTCCCGGCCAGGATCGCCAGGAACGTGCCCATCTCCACCAGGCCGTTGCCGCCCACCAGCTCATCCTCGTGCAGGGCCTGGGGCATGATCGAATACTTCACCGGCCCGAACAGCGCCGAGTGGGTGCCCATGGCAAACAGCGCCAGCAGCATCAGTTCCAGGTGATTGGTGAGGAAGCCCGTCGCCCCCACGGCCATGATCACGATCTCGCCGATCTTGATCGCGCGGATCAACGCGTCCTTGTTGAATTTCTCGCCAAACTGCCCGGCCAGGGCCGAAAACAGGAAGAACGGCAGGATAAACAGCAACGCGCACAGGTTAACCCAGATCGAGCGGTCACCGTCGATGGTGAGCTTGTAGAGAATGGCGAGGATCAGCGATTGCTTGAAGATGTTGTCGTTGAACGCGCCCAGCAACTGGGTGATGAAAAACGGCAGGAAACGCCGTGTGCGCAGCAAAGTGAATTGCGAGGGGTGGCTCATCGTCCGTGTTCCTGCGTGGCCTATTTTTTTGTAAAAGCATTCAGGCCACGACTTTACCTAATCCGGCTTACTTATTCCCTAGTCCCGCAATGCAAGGTGAAACAAAAAGCTCACCTTTATAAGCCCCCTGCACCGTGCGCTTGGCCACGATCCGCCACATCAGCGCCAATGCCACCACCAGCACACTGCCGAATACGCTGAAGAAACCCAGGTGCAACAGGCTCGCCAGCTTCAATGTGGCCAGGGCGTACACACCCAATGGGAAGGTAAAGCCCCACCACCCCAGGTTGAACGGAATACCGGCGCGCAGGTATCGCAAGGTGATCAAGACCGCGATCAGCATCCACCACAGGCCGAAGCCCCACAGGGTAATGCCCGCCACCAGCCCAAGGCCGTTGGCCATTTCGCCGACACCCGGCAAACCATTGGCCGCGAAAATCGCCGGCGCATCGCCCCCCAGCAACAGCATGCCCAGCGCCCCGGTGCCAATGGGGCCCAACGCCAGCCAGCTCGACGCGGCCATATTGGCATGCGGCAGTTTATGCAGGGCCATGCGCAGCATCAGGATAGTGAGGATGCTGAACGCCACCGGCAGGGAAAACGCCCACAGCACGTAGCTGGTCACCAGCATCACCAGTTGCGAATGAGCATCTGCCAGGTGTGGTGCAAGCAGGCCACCGCTGGCGGCGGCGACTTCGGCAGCCACCACCGGCAATAGCCAGACGGCGGTCATCTGGTCGATGCTGTGTTCCTGGCGGGTGAACATCATGAACGGGATCAGCACACCGCAGGCCAGGGCCATGGCCACATCCAGCCACCATAGCGCTTCAGCCAGAGGGATCACGTCGCTGCCCCAACGCGGCAGGCCGAACAACAGCAGGCCATTGAGAATGGTCGCCAGCCCCATGGGAATTGTGCCGAAGAACATCGACACCGTGGAGTGTCCGAAAATTCGCCGCGCCTCATGGAAAAACATCACCCAACGGGCCGCGTACAACACGCTGAACAGCACAAACAGGCCGATGGTGAACAACCACAGCGCTTCGGCAATCGCGTGCAAGCCAGGCAAATTGAACGGCAGTTGCGCCAACGCCAACGCAAGCACGCCGGTGCCCATGGTGGCGGCAAACCAGTTCGGGGTGAACTGGCGGATCACTTCCCGTGGACGGGTCAAGTGACTGAAGGGTTTGTAGCTGATGGTATTCGAGCAGGTCATGATGGCAATCCTCTTCCTCGTTTGAGGTTGAGACCATGGTAGAACCAGATCGAATATCTATATAACGGGTAATATCTCTAACTGTTATCTGTTTTACCAATATAGCGTCAAACACTGCCTTCGCTTTCGATCACCAGGATGCGCGCCGGGCCCTGAGGGTGAGCCACGTGCTCGGTGCCGACGCTGGCGTAGAAGATGTCGCCGACGCCCAGTTCCGCCACCTGTTCGAAGCCATTGTCGCGATAGTGCATCTGCACCCGGCCATCCAGCACCACAAACACTTCTTCACCGTCATTGATGTGCCAGCGGTACGGCTGGTCGGTCCAGTGCAGGCGCGTAGTGATGCCGTTCATGTTGGCGATATCCAGCGCCTCCCAGGCCCGGCTGCCGGTGAAGTCCTTGCTGCGGATGATCTTCATGCTTGCCTCTCGGTCAGGCGAATACAAGGCACCGATTATTACCCATCAGCCGCCCGTCGTCGCCCTGGCCCGTGCCGAATCCTGCATCAGCAGACCGACCAGCGCCCCCAGGGCCAACAGGATCAGCACCGCGCCGTAGCCATCCGTGGTCACGATCAAGCCATACACGTGGCTCAAGTTACCCGCCAGCAGCGCCGGCAGGCAGAACGCCAGGTAGCTCAGCACGTAGAAAGCCGACATCAATCCAGCCCGTTCGTGAGGCAACGCCAGGCCCACAATGCTGCGGACACTGCCCATGAATCCGCCGCCAAAGCCGAACCCCGCGATCACACTGGCGACAAAAAACAGCGTCAGGCTGGCGCTTTGCACCGCGACGAGCAGCAACGCCACGCCCAACGCCAACAGCACGGCCGACAGGCGCATGACCTTGTCCGCCGGGCGATCCCGCAGGCTGTAGATCATCACCGCACCACTCAAGGTGACCACGGCCACCAACCCGCCGCCGATCAGGTGCGAGGTCGAGCCGGTCGCCGCCCGCACCAGCGAAGGTGCCAGGGAGGAAAAGAACCCACCGAGCGCCCACACGGCCACATTCAACGGCATCGCCAGCCACAGGGCCCGGCGTGCCTGTTCGGGCACGTGCAGGGTCGGTGCCAGGGATTTCAACGCCCCCGGAATCCGACTGACCGTTTCCGGCAAACGCCATACATACAGTGCCTGCACCACCATCAAGGCAAGCATCGCCAGATAAATCAGCTGGGTAGGCCGAGGCGCGTACTCCACCAGCAAGCCACTGCCCAGGCCACCACTGGCCATGCCCAACAAAGGCGCCAGGCTGTTGAGCATGGGGCCACGCAAGCGGTCGGTATCGAGCAGCGTCGCGCTCAGCACCGCCGTGGCCATGCCGGTCGCAAAGCCTTGCAACGCGCGGGCGGCGATGAGGTACGCGGTGCTGTCGGCGTTGATAAACAGCAGCATCGCCAGAATATTCAGCAGCAATGCCGTGAAGATCACCGGCTTGCGTCCCAGGTGATCCGACAGCGAACCCACGGTCAGCAACGCCGCCAGCAAGCTCACCGCGTACACGCCAAAGATCACCGTAAGCATTGCCGCCGAAAAGTGCAGATTGTCCTGATACACCTGATACAGCGGCGTCGGCGCGCTGGACGCGGCGAGGAAGGTCAACACCGTGATCACCAGGAAGGCCAGGTTGGCACGGTGTGAAGGAGTACTGGACATGGGCACGCTCCGCTAAAGCTAATATTTTGCTTTTGCCGAGTGTGCTACTGGAAAGCGCTTAAAGCAAATTCTTTGTGTTAAGGTTTTAGGCATGGCGATTAAAGAAGGCCTTCGCCCGGGAGGCCGCAGTGCCCGGGTCCAAGAATCAGTGCATAACGCCGCGCGCGAACTGCTGGAAGCCCATGAGCGCTCCAGCGTGACCGTGCCGATGATTGCTGCACGCGCGGGCGTCACGCCCTCCACCATCTACCGACGCTGGGGCGACCTCGCTGCCCTGCTCGCCGATGTGGCGTTGGAGCGCCTGCGCCCGGACAGCGAGCCGGCCAACACCGGTAGCCTGCGCGGTGACCTGCGCGCCTGGGGCGAACAATACTTGGATGAAATGAGCTCCGACCTGGGCCGCAACATGATGCGCGACGTGCAGTGCAGTCATCCCAGGGACTACTGCAGCCACATTCTGATGGGCCAGTTGCAGGTCATCCTCGACCGCTATCAGGGCAGCGTCGAGGTGTTGCCAAGCCTGGATCGCCTGCTGAACCTGATCACGGCCCCCACGGTGTATCGCAGCCTGTTTTCCAGCGCACCGTTGCCGGTTGAAGAGCTGCATGAACTGATCGATCTGGCCCTGCTCGGCACCTAAAAAAAACGGCCTCAATTGAGGCCGTTTTTTATTGCGGGTCAGCGCTTACGTACGCATCCCGCGCCCACTCACCAGCAGCTTCGCGCAGCCGATATACAGCACCACCGTCGCCACCAGCATGAAGGTGATCGCCACGCTGATCTTGATGTCCGACACCCCCAGAATGCCGTAGCGGAAGGCGTTGACCATGTGCAGCACCGGGTTGGCCAGCGACACGGTCTGCCAGAACGGCGGCAGCAGGGTAATGGAGTAGAACACCCCGCCCAGGTAGGTCAACGGCGTCAGCACAAAGGTCGGGATGATCGAAATATCATCGAAGTTGCGTGCAAACACAGCGTTGATGAAGCCCAGCAGCGAGAAGATCGTCGCCGTCAGCACCACCACCAGAATGGTGACCCCCAGGTGATGCACCTGCAGGTGGGTGAAGAACAGCGAGAGCAGGGTCACGATCACGCCCACCATCAAGCCACGCAGCACACCACCCAGAGTGTAGCCGATCAGGATGGTGTGGGGCGACACCGGCGACACCATCAGTTCTTCGATGGAGCGCTGGAACTTGCTGCCGAAGAAACTGGAGACCACGTTGCCGTAGGAGTTGGTGATCACCGACATCATGATCAGGCCCGGCACGATGTACTCCATGTAGGTGAAGCCACCCATGTCGCCAATCTGGCGGCCAATCAGGTTACCGAAGATCACGAAGTACAGGACCATGGTGATCGCCGGCGGCAGCAAGGTCTGCGGCCAGATCCGGGTAAAGCGCTTCACTTCACGATAGACGATGGTTTGCAGCGCGACGAGGTTGGGTTGCAGTTCGGAACTCATACCGCCACCTTCGCCAGATTTTTCTCCACCAGGGACACGAACAACTCCTCAAGGCGATTGGTTTTGTTACGCAGGCTCAGCACTTCGATGTTCTGGGTCGCCAACTGCGTGAACAGCGCGGTGATGCCCATGGCCTTGTCTACCTGCACTTCCAGGGTATGGCTGTCTACCAGGCGGCTTGGGTAACCGAGCAGTTGCGGCGGCGTCGACAGGTTGTTTTTCAGGTCGAGCAAGAAGGTTTCCACATGCAACTGGCCCAGCAGATTACGCATGCTGGTGTTCTCGACAATGGTGCCGTGGTCGATGATGCCGATGTTGCGGCACAGCTGCTCAGCCTCTTCCAGGTAGTGGGTGGTGAGGATGATTGTGATGCCCTTCTCGTTCAGCTCGGTGAGAAAGGTCCACATCGAGCGACGCAGTTCGATGTCCACCCCGGCGGTGGGCTCGTCGAGGATCAGCAGGCGCGGCTCATGCACCAGTGCGCGCGCGATCATCAGGCGGCGCTTCATGCCACCGGACAGCGAACGCGAAGGCACATCGCGCTTGTCCCACAGGCCCAGTTGGGTCAGGTACTGCTCGGCGCGTTCCTTGGCGACTTTCGCCGGGATGCCGTAATAGCCGGCCTGGGTCACGACGATGTCGAAGGTCTTTTCGAACTGGTTGAAGTTGAATTCCTGGGGCACCACGCCGATGGAACGCTTGAGCGCCGCCGGGGATTTGTCCAGGTCATGGCCAAAGATATTCACCGTGCCGCTGGTCTTGTTGACCAGCGTGGAGAGGATACCGATGGTGGTGGATTTGCCGGCGCCGTTGGGGCCGAGCAAGGCGAAGAAGTCACCTTCGGCAACGTCCAGATCGATACCACTCAGGGCCTGGAAACCGTTGCCGTAGGTTTTGGTTAGCTGCCGGATGGACAGAGCGGAACTCATATCGGATTACGCACCAAAGAAGGGAATAGAAAGAGTAGATGAGGGCGCAGCCCAGGTAGTTCAACGGCGGCGCATGACAAGCATGGTGCTTGCCCGCGCCGCACAAGTACAGTCACCCGTATTAATAGTGGGTATTAAGTCAACGCAGTCATGACCGCTTTGCGGTAGGCCGGACGTTGTTGCAGGCGCGCATACCAGGCCTCTAGATGGGGCATCGCAGGCCGTTCGATGGGCATTTCGAACCAGGCGTAGATAAAGCTGCCCAGGGGAATATCGCCCATGCCGATCTCGTTGCCCGACAGGTACGGCTGTGTAGCCAGCGCTTCATCAACGGTCTTGAGCACTTCGATACAGGCCTGGCGACCGGCGTGGATGTTGTCCCAGTTCTGTTTGTCCGCCGGGGTGCGCAGCACGCCCCAGAACACAATCTTGAACGGTTCGGCGAAAGTCGACGTGGTCCAATCCATCCACTTTTCCGCGTTGGCGCGGGCTTTCACCTCGGTCGGATACCAGCTGGAGGCCTGCTTGGCGCAGAGGTAGCGCACGATGGTATTGGACTCCCACAACACGAAGTCGCCGTCTTCGATCATCGGCACCCGGCCGTTGGGGTTCAATGCCCGATATTGCGGCGTGTCGACCACACCAAAAGCCCCGCCCGCATCAATTGCTTCATAGTCCAGGCCGAGTTCCTCGGCGCACCACAGTGCCTTCCTGACGTTTGATGAATTTTTACGACCCCAGATTTTCAGCATGACCGCGCCTTTCTTGTGGATGAACATGGCTGGATGAAGGCAGCAGCATACGCCGGTTCACGCGCGGCTCAAATCGCTCTGCATGTCGCCGAGTAACGGCGGCTGGTCTTCGCCAAACAGATGCGGGTAACACTGCTGGATATGGGCGAAGAAAAAGGCCTCGGGCACGTCAGGAAATTGCCCGTGGTCGACCACGTATTCCATCGAACGCTGGCCTTGACGGTTGAACGCGTGGAAGACGCTGTCATGGAGGCCGTCGAAGTCCAGCGGCGGCACATCGAATACATCGCACAGTTGTTGGTTGAACGCGGGCGTGGCCTTGACCCAGCGATCATTCAGGTAAAGCTCGGTATAACCGTGCATGGCGAACACATCACTCTTGAGCAAGGCGATCAGGCGCGGCGTCGACAGGTGATTGCGCACATCCGCCAAGCCGATACGCGCCGGGATCCCGCAATGGCGGGCGCAGGCGGCAAGCAACGTGGCCTTGGGCACGCAATAGCTTTCGCCGGCGGCCAGGGCGAAGCTGGCACTCAATGTGTCTGGATCGCGGCTGAAGGTGTAGGGGTTATAGCGAATCGCCTCACGCACGGCGTAGTAGAGGCTGACTGCCTGGTCACTAAAATCCCTACGGGTTCCACGGTATTTTTCGGCGAACTCCACCACCGCAGGGTGGTCACTATCGATGAAGCGGCTGGGACTCAGGTAGGTATCCATGAGCTTTATCTCCGAAGGAAGCCTGGAGTCTAACCACAGGCCTGCCGGGGAGATAACGACGAATCGGCCAAATCTCGTTACACCCTGATCACCCCGCTTGTTCGGATGCCGACTAAGCTCCCTGGTGGTTTCGCCCCTGGTTTCACGGAGGATTGAATATGCTGTTGTTGTGGATACTGGTTCTGGTGGTCGGCATTGCCTACCTCGCACACCGCCGCGTCGCGCCCCTGCCCGCCCTGGGCGTGGTTGCCGTCTACCTGCTGGCGATGGGCGTCTGGAGCCACGCACCGGGTTGGCTGCTGCTGATCTTCTGGGTGTTGATCGCCGTGGTGGCCGCGCCCCTGCTGCTGCCCGACCTGCGCCGCCAATACTTCACCAAGCCACTGTTCAGCTGGTTCCAGAAAGTCCTGCCGCCGATGTCCGAGACCGAGCGCGATGCCATCGACGCCGGCACCGTATGGTGGGACGGCGAACTCTTCAGCGGTCGCCCGGACTGGGATAAGTTGCTGGCCTACCCCAAGGTGCAACTGACCGAAGAAGAACAGGCGTTTATCGACGGTCCGACTGAAGAACTCTGCGCCATGGTCAGCGACTGGGAAATCGGCCAGGCCATGGACCTGCCGCCCGCGGCCTGGGAGCACATCAAGACCCATGGCTTCTTCGCCCTGATCATCCCCAAGGAATATGGCGGCAAGGGCTTCTCTGCCTACGCGCATTCCCAGGTTGCGATGAAACTCGCCACCCGCAGCGGTGACCTGGCCTCCACCGTGATGGTGCCCAATTCCCTCGGCCCCGCCGAACTGCTGCTGCACTACGGCACCGAAGAACAACGCAACCACTACCTGCCGCGCCTGGCCCGTGGCGATGACATCCCCTGTTTCGCATTGACGGGCCCATTGGCCGGCTCCGATGCAGGCGCCATGCCCGACACCGGCGTGATTTGCAAAGGTGAATGGGAAGGCAAGGAAACCCTCGGCCTGCGCCTGAACTGGGAAAAACGCTACATCACCCTCGGCCCGGTCGCGACCCTGCTCGGCTTGGCCTTCAAGGCCCATGACCCGGATCACCTGCTGGGTGAAGAAGAAGACCTGGGTATCAGCCTGGCGCTGATCCCCACAGATACCCCCGGCGTAGAAATCGGCCGTCGCCACCTGCCTCTGGGCGCCGCTTTCATGAACGGCCCCAACTCCGGCAAGGATGTCTTCATCCCGCTTGAGTTCCTGATCGGCGGCCAGGAAATGCTCGGTAAAGGCTGGATGATGTTGATGAACTGCCTCTCCGTGGGCCGTTCGATCTCCCTGCCTGCGGTCGGCACTGGCGCGGCCAAGTTCACCAGCCTGGTGACCGGCCAATACGCCCAGGTGCGCGAACAATTCAATGTGCCGCTGTCGGCCTTCGAGGGCATCCAGGAAGCCTTGGCGCGGATCGGCGGCAACGCCTGGCTGATGGACAGCGCACGCATGCTCACCGCCAACGCCGTGGACCTGGGAGAGAAACCCTCGGTGCTGTCGGCGATCCTCAAGTACCACCTTACCGAACGTGGCCGCGAGTGCATCAGCCACGCCATGGACGTGCACGGTGGCAAAGGCATCATCATGGGCCCGAACAACTACCTGGGTCGCAACTGGCAAGGTGCGCCGATCTTTATCACGGTGGAAGGCGCGAACATCCTGTCGCGCAACCTGATGATCTTCGGCCAGGGCGCGATCCGCTGCCATCCGTTCGTACTCAAGGAAATGGCCCTGGCCGGTCGTGAAGACCATGACCAGGCGTTGAAGGAATTCGACGGGCTGCTGATGCAACACATCGGTTTCGCCGTGAGCAACGCCGCCAGTACCCTGGTGCTGAACCTCGGCGTCGGTCATTTCGAGAAGGCCCCAGGCAACCGCTTGAGCCAGGGTTATTTCCGCGCACTCAACCGCCAGGCGGCCGCGTTCGCGCTGTTGGCTGACCTGAGCATGATGTTGCTGGGTGGCGAGTTGAAGCGTCGCGAACGCCTGTCCGCACGCCTGGGTGACGTGTTGAGCCATATGTACCTGGCGTCGGCTGCCCTCAAGCGTTATCACGACCTGGATTCGCCGGACCACCTGAAACCGCTGTTCGCCTGGGCCATGGAAGAAAGCCTTGGCGAATCGGAGCGTGCGCTGGATGAACTGCTGAGTAACTTCCCGAACAAGGTACTGGGCTGCCTGCTGCGGGTGATCGTGTTCCCGTTCGGCCGTCGCCATACCGGGCCGTCGGACGCGCTGGATGCCGAAGTAGCGGCAGTGATCGGCCGTGCCAAGGGTGACCCGACCCTGGAAGAGTTGCTGGCCGGCTGCTATCGCCCGCAATCGGCGGAAGATCCGGTAGGCGCCCTGCAACATGCCTACGACCTACTCGGCGCCAGCCATCCGCTGCAGAAAAAACTGCACACCGCGCTCAAAAGCGGCCAGGTCAAACCGACCGCCGGGGAGCATGCCATCGACGCGGCGCTGCACGCAGGCGTCTTGCAACCGGCCGAGGCGCAAACCCTGCGTGATGCCGAAGCAGCAAGGCGCAAGGTGATCGACGTGGATGATTTCAGCAAGGAAGAGCTGACCCAGGCTGAGGGTAAAGTCCGCTGAGTCGAGCGGTCATATAAATACGGGCGCGAGAGCTATATACTCTCGCGCCCGTTTTTGCTTTAGAGGACTTATCTCGTGTCCAACGTCGTTGCCGATCATCTCGTCTTGCTCGACCACCTGCGCAGCATCCTGGTTGCCGTCGGCGAAGCCGAACAGGTGCCCGAGGAAAGCCATTCCCTGTTCCTGGAGCGCTTCGACGAATTGCGCGCCCTACTGCCTATCGACCCGATCGAAAGCCAGTACCTGGGCCAGGACCTGATGAGCCAGGTCATCCTGCGCTATCCGCAAATCGCCCACCTGGTGCCGCGCGACCTGCTGTGGTTCTTTGGTGGTGACTGCCTGCACTTCATGCCCGACGAAGAACTGGACCTGTACCAGGCCCTGGAAGAACGTCGCTTCGAAGCCGAACAAAACGACGAACCGTTCGACTGGAACCAGGAAAAGCAACTGCTGGCCATGCCGGTTGACCAGAGCAAGCACTGATCAGCGACCAGGAATGGGCCGACGCAATGTCGGCTCCTTCGCCATGCACGCCACCAGATAATCAATAAACACCCGCAACTTCGGCGGCAAATACCGCGTGGGCGAATGCAGCAACCACGCTTCGCCATGGTAGGACGCAATAAAGTCCCACGCCGGCAACACCTGCACCAACCGCCCCTCCTCCACTGCATGGCGCGCCGTGAAATACGGCAAGCTGCCAATGCCCACGTGCTGCAACACCGCATCCAGCCGAACCCCGGTGTGGTTCGCCGCATAACGCCCACGCACGGCCACCGTCACCGCCTTGCCGGCCTGGCGGAATTTCCAGCGCGAATCGCCCGGCGTTTCCCCCAAGTAAATGCAACTGTGTGCCAGCAGGTCATGGGGATGCGCCGGCGTCCCGTGTTCAGCCACGTACTGCGGCGTCGCGCACAACAGATGCTCGATGGGCAATAACTGCCGCCCCACCAACCCCGGCGGAGGGCTGTCGGTGATACGGATACTCAGGTCGACATTGTCATCAATCATGTCCACCTGCCGATCCTCCAGGATCAACTGCACATCCACCTTGGGATACCGCCGCAGGAATTCCGGCATATGCGGGTGCACCACAAATCGCCCCACCGCCTTGGGCACGCTGACCCGCACCAGCCCTTCGGCTTCATGGGTGAACTGGCCGCTGATCTCCATCACCGAGCGCGCCGCGCCAACCATCTCCTGGCAGCGCTTGAACACCTCTTCCCCGCCTTCGCTCAAGCGCAATTTGCGCGTGGTGCGTTGCAGCAAGCGCGTCGCCAGGGCCTTCTCCAGGCGCGAGATACTGCGGCTCACCGAGGAAGGCGAAGCGCCCATCTGCCGGGCGGCTTCGGAGAAACTGCCGGTTTCCACCACTTTGACGAAAATCGCCATTTCGCCCAGCAGCGGCAAAGGAAGATTGATGCTCATGGTGCACAGGTCCATTGATAATTGAGCGGATTATCACCTATCCACGCACTATTTATACTGCGCGTAGAACCCTGATGCGGATGTAGACGATGACCGAGCGCCTGTTTTTCACCCACGACCACCTGACTGCCGAGCTGGAGGTGTTGAGTTGCACCCCCCACGAGGAGCAGTTTGCAGTCATCCTGCAGTCGACGATTTTTCACCCCCAGGGCGGTGGGCAACCTTTCGATACCGGCTGGCTCGGTGAAAGCACTGTGCTGCGCGTCACCCAGGAGGTCGACCGCGTGGTGCACTACGTCGACCGGCCATTGGAACCCGGTCCGACCACCGCAAGGGTCGATGAACAGCGCCGTATGTTAAACACCCGACTGCATTCCGCCGGACACTTGATCGGCAACGCAGGCGAGACTTTGGGTTGGATGCCGATCAAGGCCCATCACTGGCCCGGCGAAGGCAAGATCACCTTTATCCGTGGCGAAGCGGCGCAAGCCATGGACGCCGAGGCGATCCAACAACAGGTCAATCAATGGATCGCCGCAGACTACCCGCGCCACATGAACCTGGAAGACGGCACCCGCGAAGTCGGCTTTGGCGAATTGCCCGCGTATGCCTGCGGCGGTACCCATGTGCAGGCACTGAGCGAGCTGGGCCAGGTGACCATACTGGCCCTGTCGGAAAAAAAGGGCGCGTTGTCGGTGCGCTATAGCATCGATTGAGAGGAAGAGTCGGGGCGGCTACTGCTATGAAAGCGCCACCCCATCAGCACCATTGCAAGGCTGAGGGCGCTGATCAGGCCGATCCACATGCCTTGCGGCCCCCATCCTAGCCCCAAGCCCAGCCAAGCGCCCAGGGGCATGCCGATTACCCAATAGGAAATGACCGCGATCATCATCGGCACTCGAGTGTCCTGCAGTCCTCGCAGTGCTCCGGACGCAAGCATTTGCAAGCCGTCAGGCAGTTGCAGCAGCGCGGCATACAGTAGCAGGGTCGATGCCAGCGCGATAACCGCGGCATCACGGGTATACAACTGTGCGATCGCGACGGGCGCGAACAGCAGCACACCGGCCGACAGCAGTTGGGTGACACAGACGATCCCGTAGCCTGCCGTGGCTGCCCGACGGATACCTGCCCGATCCCCAAGCCCAAGCGCATGCCCTACCCGTACCGTCGTCGCCTCGGCCACCGCCACCGGAACCATGAAGCAGACCTGCGCCACGTTCACGGCGATCTGATGTGCGGCAAGCGATACAGCGCCCAATTGACCGATCAGCAATGAAGTGGCGATAAACAGGCCGCCTTGCATGAGTATCGCAATGCCTATCGGCAACCCTACGCCCAGTAATCGGCGCAGTTGAGCCAGGTTTGGCCAATCAAAACGCTGAAACAGGCGCAGATGCGCAAAACGTGGCGTGTACCACAAGTAGAGCGCGAAGAGGATCGCCTGCAGCCACATCATACTGGCCGAGGCAATGCCCAATCCTTGTGCGCCCATTTCAGGGAACCCCCACTTGCCATGGGTCAACCCGTATCCCAGTGGCGCCAGCACACACAACCCACCAAAGCCGAACACCATGGTCGGCCGCATCCAGCGCATGCCTTCACTCAAATAACGCATGCAAAAAAACACGCTCAAGGCCGGGCTGCCCCAACGCACGGCGTTCAAAAACGCTTGCGTCTGCGGTATCACCTCCGCCGCGATACCAGCGGTTTCCAGCCAGTGCGGCGCCATACTGAGAAACAGGAACATCAGCCCGCCCATCCCCAGCGCCAACCACAGCGCCTGGCGGAAGACGGCGCCTATTTCGGCCTCGCGCCCTGCACCAGACAGCTTGGCCACCTGGGCTGTCAGGGCGATCAGCGTGCCGATGGGGACCAGCATCGGCAACCACAGCAGCGCAGTCCCGAGGGTCACCGCCGCGAGAGTGAGCGTGCCGTGATGGCCCGCGATCACATTGTCGACCAGGACAATCAGCCCCACCGACACATGCCCCACCAACAACGGCAGCACTAACCGGGTCGTGGTACTCACTTCCTGAAAATACGCACGATTGAACGAACTACGCTTGGCTGACATAAAACCGGAATTCCTTGCAGGGTCTGAAGAGGCGAGCATTTATCAATGCGCCTCATGCACCCGACAAGTCAGAGGTTTCCGACTCTTAGCGAGGAAACATCCCTTAAACCTCAATCGCCCCCGCCCGCCCTGGTTCCACCACAAACGACTTGAGGGTCGACACCGTGGCCATCGGGTCGCGAGGGTCGGTAATCACCCGCAGGTTAGTGAGCATCCTGCCCTCCTCCACCTCCACCGACACATACCCTCGTTGGCGACTGTCGAAAAATTTTACATGAGGGTTGAGCGGCAGCAACTTGCTGAACGCAGCAAAAGGCGGCCCGTCAGACGTCACCGACGTACCGACGAATTCCGTGGCTACCACCCGCGAATCCGGGTTATTGCCATCGGCATGCAAGTCCGTCACCCAGAACGAATGGATATCGCCGCCCCAGAACACCGGGTTGTTGACGCGATTGCGCTCTATGGACGCCAGCATCCGTGAGCGGTTGGCCATGTAGCCATCCCACCCGTCGGTCCAGCGTCCCGGCTTGTGATCGGTCAGGTCACGCTGGGTCAGCGGCGCTACCAGCAGGTCCTGGGCGATGACGTTCCACTGCGCTTTCGACTGGGCAAACCCCTGGTCCAGCCAGGCTTCTTGCTGCCAACCAAGCATGGTGCGGCCAGGGTCGCGCAAGTCGTGGCAGAGGTTATCGGCGATATGCCCCTGGTGGCTGCCATTCGCCGGAATGCAAGGTTGTTCGGAACGGTATTGCCGACCGTCTAGCACGTGGAAACGGGCCAGTCGGCCGTAGTCCAGGCGCCGGTAAATACGCATGTCCGGCCCCTTCGGCAAGCTGCTCGCACGCAACGGCATATGCTCGTAGTAAGCCTGGTAGGCCGCTGCCCGCTGCTGCAGGAATTGCCCGACCGGAATCTTCGGGTCCTGGGACCAACGGTTGGCGTAGTCGTTCTGCACTTCGTGATCGTCCCAGGTCGCCACGCTCGGTGCAGCGGCGTGCAGGGCCTGTAGATCCGGGTCGGTTTTGTACAGGGCATAGCGGTTGCGATAGTCGCTCAGGCTCACCGCATTGCCGCTGCCGTGGGGGCGGATGATCTTGCCCGAATCCGCCGCGTAGGAACTGTCGTAGATGTAGTCGCCGAGAAAGAACACCAGGTCGGGCTGTTCCTCCGCCAAGTGGCGATAGGCACTGAAATAGCCGCGTTCCCAGTGGGAACACGAGACAAACCCCAGGCGCGCCGACACCATGGCATGCACCGCAGGCGCCGTGCGCGACTGCCCCACCGGGCTTTGCGCGCCCAGCCCTTCGAACTGATACCAATACGGCCGGCCCGCCTCCAACCCCGCGACTTCCACATGCACCGAATGTCCCCAGCGCTCGCTAGCCATGACTTCGCCCTGGCGCACCACGCGGGTCATCGCGGCATCGCTGGCGACCCGCCAGCGCACGGGCACGGAACGGCTCAAGCCGCCCCGGCCATCCACGGCATTGAACAACGGCGCCAGGCGCGTCCAGATCACAAACCCATCGGGCAACGGGTCCCCGGAAGCCACGCCGAGGGTGAACGGATAATCCACGCCGGCACTGCGCGCAAACGGACTGAGGATCGAAAACGTGGTGGCAACCGCCAGCCCGGCAAGCACCCGGCGTCGGCCATGATCAACCTCGCTACTCACAGCCGAAACTCCCAATCCTCTCGCAGCGTGGCGAATACCAGCATGTCTTCATGCACGCCGTTCTTGAGGAACGCCCCGCGCAGGCAGCCTTCGTACTGCAGGCCGATTTTCTCCATGACCCGTGCCGACTCTTTGTTGCGACTGAAACACTGGCTGCCCACGCGATGCAGGCCGAGTTCGGCAAAGCCGTAGTCCATCAGTGCACGCGCCGCTTCTGCCGCGTAGCCCTGGTTGCGTGCGTCCGCCGCCACCCAACCGCCCAGGTGTCCGTAGAGGTGATCCGGTTTGATGCGCAGGCTGACGATGCCGATCAACTCGCCGCTGTCACGCCGGTGCATGCCCAGGCTCAACAGGTGGGCCGAGCGAAATTTCTCCGGCATGCCAGCGATGAAATCCTGCGCGATTTCGAGGGTGTAAGGCGAAGGAATGCTCGCTGTGTTGTCGGCGATTTTCGGGCCGTTGGCGAGGGTGCACAACGTCTCGGCCTGGTGGTTTTCCAGTGCGCGCATTAACAGTCGCGGCGTGGATATCTGTGGCAGTTCACGGCTCATTTCCAGGGGCCCTCGATGTAAAGTTTTTGAGAATGCCCCTGGTGCATGTCAATTCTGTTACGTCACAAAAATGTCTTGATAATCGCCTGAAAGGCTTGTCCTAGAGCCGTCAAAACGTCAATTAAAGTTAACCAATCGGTCATTTTTGGTTGTTAGCGTGTCGCCCCTAATTCAATAACGGGGTAGCGGAATGAGAACCTGGGACGAACCGAAAAAACGCAAGGCGCACATCGAACTGATCCCGATGATCGACGTGATGATGTTCCTCCTGGTGTTTTTCGTACTCGTGAGCCTGAACGTGATTCCGGCCCTCGGCATGAAGACGCAACTGCCCAGCGCCAGCAGTTCGCAGCAGCTCAAACCACAGAACAAATTCATCCTGACACTGGGCCTGGAAGGCCAGCTGCAACTGGATGGCAAGGACCTCACGGTCGACGCGCTGGTGCCGGCGCTGAAAGCGGCGCAAAAGCCTGACACCAAGTCGACCATCATCGTCAACAGCGACAAAGGCGTAGAAGTTTCGCGCCTGGTGGAGGTGATGGACACCCTGCGTCTGGGTGGCTTTACCTCCGTGTCCATTGCCACGCGTAAGTCCTGATCATGTACGTATTGTTTCGTGCGCGTCAGCTGCTGGGCAGTGTCCCGGCCCTGATCGCCCTGGTGCTGATTGCACTGGGTATCCAGTCCCAGACCTTGAAGGTCGAGCCAGTGTACGACGAGTCGGCGGTCGAGTTGGCCTTGGTCGAGCCGGAGCCAGAAGTGATCCCCGAGCCGGTGGTGGAACAAGAGCCGCCACCGCCGGTTATCGAGGATGAAGAGGCCGAACCCGCCCCGCCACCGCCGCCGCCAAAACCGCTGCCAAAACCCAAGCCTGAGCCCAAGCCAAAACCTGTGCCCAAGCCCGTGGTCGCCAAGCCAACGCCCACCCCGACCCCCCCACCGGTCGCCGCCAAACCGGCACCGGCGCCCGTGGCCCAGGCCGCGCCGACACCCGCGCCGCCAGCACCGCCAAAGGTCGACGGCCAAGCGCTGGAAGGCGGTTACCTCAAGGGTTTGCGCAACGAGTTGGACACTTACAAGCAGTACCCCACCGGACGCCAGGCCTCCCTCGAACGCCCCACCGGCGAAGTGGTGGTCTGGTTGCTGGTCGATCGCCAGGGTCGGGTTCTCGACTCCGGTTTGCAGACCCAGGCCTCGAGCATGTTGCTCAACCGGGCCGCCACCAACAGCTTGCGTCGTATCAAGCAAGTCAAGCCGTTCCCCGAGCAAGCCTTCGGGGGCCGCAATGAGCAGCGCTTCACCGCCACCTTCAACTACAGCGTGCAATAAGCACCCGACACCAGGACGACAGAGATGAGGTTCACACGGATTCATCTGGCACTCGTTGCCGCAAGCATGGGCCATGGAATGGTCATGGCCGACACTAGCAACAGCGACGTCGGGACTATTGGGGTTCAGGGCAAGGCCACGGCAGGTGGCGGCTACATGGTGCAGGAAGAAAGCATCAAGGGCCGCTCCACCGTGACCAAGGAAGCGCTGGATAAACAGACCGCCACTGGCAACGCCGTGGACAAGCTCAAGTACACGCCGGGCTTGAACATTTCCAGCGAAGACGCCACCGGCCTGTCCGGCTTTCGCTTCACCATGCGCGGGCTCAACTCCGACCAGGTGGGGATGTCGGTGGACGGCATGCCGATCAACGACTCCGGCAACTACGCGCTGTACTCCAACCTGCTGGGCGACCCGGAAAACATCGAGCAGATCTTCGTCACCCAGGGCTCTTCGGAGGCCGACGGCCCGCACATCGGCTCCAGCGGCGGCAACATCGGTATCGTGACCATTCGCCCGACCAAGGAAACCGGGGCGTTCGTCAAACAGGTGATGGGCAGCAACGCCACGCGCAAGACCTTTGCCCGCCTCAACACCGGCGAGATCAATGGCCTGAGCAACTGGTTGTCGGCCTCCCACACCGAAGGCCAGATGTGGCGCGGTTCGGGCGCCGTGCGCGCGGACAAGGTCGAATGGAACAGCTTCTTCGACGCCGGCGATGGCAACACCGCCAACCTGATCCTCAAGTACCACGAGCAGGACAACAACAGCTACAGCCAGCTGACCAAGGCCCAGTACCAGCAGAACGGTCGCAAGTACGACCCCTACCCGGCCACGCCGACCGTGGGCAGCAACGGCAAGTACAACAGCTACTACGCCCTGGCGCAGAACCCGTTCCAGACATTCACCGCCGTGCTCAACACCCAGTTCAAACTGGCAGACAACCTCGCGCTGTCGGTGATCCCGTATTACTACTGGGGTAACGGCAGCGGTGTCGGTTCGGCCAGTTATGCGCTGAACCGCGGCTCCAACCAAGGCGGCGTGTTCGACCTGGGCAACCTGCCGACCGGCGCCCAATACAACGCCGACGGCACCCCGAACAACGGCGTGTACTACCGCCCTTCGCGCACCCAGACCTGGCGTCCGGGCATCACCACCAAACTGAACTGGGACCTGGGCGATCACAGCCTGCAAGTCGGCTACTGGTACGAGCGCGCCCGTCAAAGCCAGACCCAGCCGTTTATTCCGCTCAAGGCCAGTGGCAAGCCCGTCGACACTTGGCCGGACTCCAACGACGCGGTGGTCGATGCCAACGGCAACACCGTCCAGGGTCGCGACCGCTTCACCATCACCCCGGCGCAGAAGGTCTGGGCCCAGGACACCTGGTACATCAACTCGGACTGGACCCTGATCGCCGGCCTGGCCTACATGAACGTCAAGCGTGACGGCACCAACCACGGCAGCCTCACCGAGCAGCCGGAAAAACGTAACCAGACCTACAACAAGCTGCTGCCCAACGCCGGCCTGAAATACCAGTTGGATGAACGCGATCAGTTGTTCTACAGCTTGTCGCGCAACATGCGCATCCCGCAGAACTACGTGCTGTACGACAAGGGCGTGGGTTCCATCGACTCCAAGCCGGAAACCAGCTGGAACCACGAGTTGGGCTGGCGCTACACCGATGAAGACATGACCGTGGCCGCCACCTTGTTCTACATGCAGTTCAAGGATCGCCAAGTGTCGTCGCGGGATATCAACGGCGACTTCGCCGACATCAACGCCGGCTCCGTCAACAACAGCGGCCTGGAGCTGGAGTGGAGCGGCCTGCTGCCCAATCACTTCAACTACTACACCTCCTACACCTACACCAAGGCCGAGCAGCAAGACGACCTGACCGTGTACAACGCCGGCAAAGCCATCCTGTTGCCGACCAGCGGCAAGCAGTTCGCCAACGTGCCGAAAAACATGCTGGCCGCCAACATCGGCTACGACGACGGCCGCTTCTACGGCACCTTCGGCGGCAAGTACACCAGCAAGCTCTACGGCGACCTGACCAATGACGAAGCCATCTCCGGCCGCACCGTGTTCAACGCCGGCGCGGGTATCTACCTGCCGGTGGACAAGAAGGTGGTCAAGGACGCGACCCTGCGCCTGAACGTCGACAACCTGTTCGACAAGAAATACCTGGACGGCGTGTACACCACCAAGACCAACGCGGCCAGCTACAGCGGTTTCCGCGACGGCGACCCGGCCTACATCGTGGGTCTGGAACGTACCGTGACGGTTTCCCTGGAAGCCAACTTCTAATTGCGAGGTAAATGAACATGGACATGAACCTGCTCCACGACATCACCTTTTATGTGATGTATGCCGCGATGGCCATCGCGATCTTTATCACCATCGAGCGCGGGATTTACTTCGCGTATGTACGCCGTCAAGCCCGCGCACTGACCGAGGTGCTGGGCGCCAATGTACACAGCGAACGCGACCTGCCGGAAAGCCTGACCCGCCGTGACAGCCTGCCGCTGAACATGGTGTTGCCAGTGCTGGCACAGAAAGCCTCACAAGGTTCGCGCAAGGACCTGGATGACGTGATCGAAACCCAGTACCTGACCACCCGTGCCCCCCTGGCCCGCAGCCTGTGGATCATCGAAACCATCACCACCGCCGCGCCGCTGTTGGGTTTGCTGGGCACCATCCTCGGCATCATCGACACCTTCAAGGCGCTGGCCACGGCGGGTGTGTCCGACCCAGGGCAGATTTCCGGTGGCATCGGCACGGCCTTGTTCGCCACCGGCCTGGGGATCGCCATCGCGCTGTTCTGCGTGGTGTTCCACAACTTCTTCCAGGACAGCCTGGAGCGCATCAACGACCAGCTGAAAATCCTGCTGATCCGCGCGGCCACCGGCGCCCGCGTGCAGAATGAAGTACCGCACCTGGTGCCAACGCCGCTGCACAGCCGCACGGCGTAAACGCAACAGCGGGCGCGCAATGCGCCCGCTTTCTTTTGTGATGGGAATTCCTATGTCCATTTCCTTGAAATTGCGCATCGCAGGCCTGGCAGGCTTGCTCATGAGTCCGCTGGCCCAGGCGGACTTTTCGATTCCGGGGTTTGAATTGGTGCACACCGTGCCGGTGGACACCGCCCTCGGCACCGACGACTTGCGCCAGCCCGGCCCGGTGTGGAGCGAGCTGTTTGATGGCGCAAAAAACAGCATCGACATTGGCCAGTTCTACGCCGCCGATCACCCAGGCTCGGTGATGGACCGCGTGATCGAACGCCTGGAAGCCGCCGGTAAACGCGGTGTGAAGATTCGTTTTCTGCTGGAAGAAAAAGGCATCCGGTTGTCGGAAGCGTCCACCCTGGAACGCCTGCGGAAAATCCCCAACCTGACCTTTCGCGTGCTGCCCTACGCGCGGGTAAGCGGCGGAATCATCCACGCCAAATACCTGGTGGTGGATGGCAAGCAGGCGTTTGTCGGCAGCCAGAATTTTGATTGGCGTTCCTTGGAGCATATCCACGAAACCGGGCTGCGTATCACCGACCCGACCGTGGTGAGCCAGGTGCAGGCGATCTTCGAGCAAGACTGGAAAGCCCAGCAGGCCGTGGCCAACAACCAACCCGTTCCGCTGCCTGCCTCCAGCAAAGAGCCGCCCCGCACTGGCAACTACCTGGTCGCCAGCCCGCAACGCTACAACCCGCCAGGCGTGGGCGATTCACAGCTGGAACTGCCGCGTTTACTCAGCGAAGCGAAACACGAAGTGCGCGTGCAACTGCTGGACTATGCGCCACTGTCCTACGGACCTGACAAGACCCGTCCGTACTACGCAGTGATCGACAATGCCGTGCGTGCGGCGGCGGCGCGTGGGGTGTCGATCAAGCTGATGGTGTCCAACTGGAACACCGACACGCTGGAGTTGCCCTACCTCAAAAGCCTCGCTGTGCTACCCAACGTGCACATCAAGATCGTCACCCTGCCCGAGGCCAAGCAAGGCTTTATCCCGTATGCGCGGGTGATCCACAGCAAGACCATGGAAATCGACGGCCAGGTTGCTTGGATCGGCACCAGCAACTGGCTGGGCGGGTACCTGGATAACTCGCGCAACCTGGAAGTGGTGATGCGCAGTGAAGCGATGGCCAAGCGGATCGGGGAGTTGCATGAGCAGTTGTGGGATGGGCCGTATGCCAAGACGCTGGATGTGACGGCGGAGTACGCGGCGCCGCACCCGGGATCTTTGTAATAAAAAGTCGGCCTACGGGCATTTGAATTCCAAGGATTGGCAGCTAGCCTTTTCAGTCTCCGGACGCAGCTTTAGCGGTGCTGCGACCGGAGCCCACTCACAGGAGAGTACAGCCATGAAAACCGCTACCCTTCGCACCTTGTGCACACTGCTTCTGCTTATTCCCCTCAGCGGCTGCATCAACCACCCGTCAACCGTCACTCTGGTCACCTTTGCCGATGGTACTCGGGGCCTCAAGACACCCGTGGATACGGGCACACCGGGGGCGTCCCAGGGGGATCTGTTTGTCTTCGCTCAACCCTTGATGGACCAAGGCCGCCAGGATATCGGCAGCAACAACGGCTTTTGTGTCACCACGCTGCCAGGCGTTCACAGCCAATGCCAATGGACGTTGGTTTTCGTGAATGCCGCTGGACAGACCACAGGCACCCTTGTCGTCGGCGGACAGGAGTACGAAGCCGGCCAATCCACCGTCGCTGTCCTGGGCGGTACCGGTACCTATACAGGCTTCACCGGGCAAATGACTTCCGACCCTATGCCGGACGGTACATTCAAGCAAACCTTGTACCTGGCGCCTCGCTGAACCTGCAAAAACGCCGCTCATCCAGGGGCGGCGTTTTCTTATTGAAGTAGGACATTTCACTCACCTGCATCTCCCCTCCCGCTCCATCACAGTGGTAGTGTGTGGAAATGTTTCTGACAGTTCGATCAGAAACTTCCCACTTATTACCTGCAAAGGAATGCCTTTCTCCATGCACTTTCCACTCAAGCAATTGGCGGCTGCCACCCTATTCGCGGCGAGCCTTTCGGCCATCACCAGCCCCGCTTTCGCCAACATCACCCCGGACCAAAGCACGGCAATTCTGAAGCATTTCAACGAAACGTCCGTCACCGACTTCCGTGGTTTCCTCGGCGCCCTGGCCAAGGGCGACCTGGGCAAGACCCGTGACGTGGGCCCGGCGATCAGTGCGTTTCTTGATAACAAAACCTTGAGCGCAGACCAGCAGAACGAGATCAATCGCCTGCTCGGTATCTACACGCGAGTGAAGTACGGCAAGGCCGCCACCGAAACCCTGCGTGAGCTGGTGGAAATCCCGACGTTCAATGTGGACGGTTTGCCGCAGTACAAGAACCCGGAATTCATCAAGATTGCCGGCAAGATCGAGGCACTGGCCAAGGCGTTTAACCTGACCTTCCGCAATATCGACAACCGTGTGTACGAAATTTCCCTGGAAGGCAGCGGTGATGAAGTGGTCGGCATCCACGCCCACGCCGACGTGGTGCCCGTGACGCCGGAAAACTGGGTACTGAAGGACGGCACCAAGCTCGACCCGTTCAAAGTCACGCTGATCGGCGACCGCATGTACGGCCGTGGCACCGAGGATGACAAAAACGGCATCGTCGTGGCGATGTATGCCATGAAGGTGATCAAGGAAGAGAAGCTGCCGCTGGCACGCAATTTCAAACTGCTGGTGGACACCACCGAAGAAACCTCCGGCGACGCAATTCCCTACTACTTCGAAAAGAACCCGACACCGCAGTACAACCTGGCGCTGGATGGCGGTTACCCGGTGGTGATTGCCGAGAAAGGCTACGGCACAGTGATGGCCACCTTCCCGCGTCGCAAGGGTGAAGGCAAAGGCGCGGAAATCATCTCGATGACCGGCGGCATGGCGACTAACCAGATTCCCTCGGCGTCAGTGGCGACTTTTGTCAGCGACAAACCTGCCGAGTTGGCTGCCAGCCTGCAAAAGGCCGGTACTGAATACTCCAAGAACAACGGTGGCGATTTTGAAGTGGCCGCCAAGGTCGACGGCAAAGACGTCAAGCTGACCGTCACCGGCGTGTCCGCGCACTCGTCCGAGCCGGAATCCGGGGTCAACCCGGTGGCGCGCATGTTGGAGTTGATCCACAGCGTCGATGGCAAGATCGCCCTCAAGCACAACCACATCACCGATGCTGCACGTTATGCGTCTGACAACTGGGGCCTGGATTACCTGGGCGGCAAGTTGGGCGTGGGCTTCTCTGATGAGTTCATGGGCCCGCTGACCACTTCTCTGACCTTTGTCGGCCTGGATGACAAGGCCTTCAAGCTGGCCGTGAACCTGCGCGTGCCAAAGGGCAAGTCGCCGGAAAAACTCAAAGCCGAGATCGCCGACAAGCTGAGCGCCTGGGACAAGAAAACCAAGGTCAAGGTGGGCTTCACCTACTCGGTGGCCGAGCCGATGTACCGCAACCCTGAAGGTGAGTGGGTCAAGGCCCTGCTGGCGGTGGCCAGCGAAAACCTGGGCATGGAACATAAGTTCGGCACGTCGGCCGGCGCGACCTCCGTGCATGAACTGCCCAACGGCGTGCAATTCGGCCTGGCGCGTCCGGAAGTGAAGTACACCGGGCACACCGACAACGAGTTCAAGACCGTCGACCAGTTCCTGCTGGACCTGCAGATCGTCACCGAAATGATGGGCCGCATCGGCCAACTGCCCAAGCTCTGATAAACAGCAGCCCGCCGCAACGGCGGGCTGTTCAGGCTTGCAGCATCAACATATCTTCGAAAAAACCACCGACCGGTTCCGTGGGATGGCACAGCTGGATTTCCAGGACCCAGGCCATTTCACTCGGTGGGATTTCCAGGTCCGCCAGCACCTTATTCTCAAACAACGCGTGGGGGAAATCCGCAAGGCGGTGCCCTGCCAGGTTGCGTGCCAGCCTCCAGCCTTTTGCCTGGGCGCTCTGCTCGGCATAGTCATACAGTTCGCGGCCGGTGAGGCCCTGTAGCCAGGCGTCGCGGGTTTCGTCGAACACCTCATGCAGTGCGGTCCTGCACGCCAGATGCAGCGGCGCGTCACCGAACACAAAGGTATCGCCGTAGTCGCCCTCGTAACCGTCCCACACCGGGCCCAGATCGACCACGACAATGTCGCAGGCGCGCAGCCTGCGCTGGCGGTCAATGCCTTCACGGGGTGGGCGCACCGTGTCGTCGCCAAAGCGGATATAGGTCGGGTGCCAGGTGTGGGAAGCGCCCATGGCTTGCAGTTGGTCGGCGGCCATGTCGAGGGCATCGCCGGTGGTCATGCCCACTTGTAGTCGGCTGGCAATCGCCGCCAGGGCGCGGATGGACTGATCGCGCGCGGCCAACATGCCGTCCAGAGAATAACGTGGGCCGACTTTCTCCCAGACCGGGTGCAACGCCTTGGGCGCCGTGCCGGCACTCGACCGGCCACTGGGCACAAAGGCTTCCGCGACGAATCGATGGCCGGGCAAGCCGGCGTCCAGACACTCCGTGCGCACCTGGCTGATCATTGCGCCATTACCGCACGCATACACCTGGGCGGCTGCCCAGTCATGCCCATGGCTCAAGGCAACTTCCTGCACCCGCCCTTGGGAAACCAACACAGGGTGCCAGTGAAAGCGTGGGTGATCGATGACCGACTGGTCCAGGAACGTGCGGTCATAGAAATCTGCCGGTTGCCCGCCGCCCCAGTACAAGGTCACGTCAACATCACGCGTCAGGGCGGTCAGCAGGATGGGCTTGATACCCGCGTAGCCGGTGCCCGTGGCGAGCAGGACGACGGGCGCATTGTCATTGTCCTGCCAGGTACAGGCGCCAAACGGTCCTTCCAGTTGCAACAGATCGCCAGCCTCCAGGTCGGCCAGCAACGTTTCGGAAAACAGCCCGCCACTCACTTGGCGAATCTGAAAAACCAGCCGCCCATCGTCGTCGGCCGGCAGGTTGGCGATCGAGAAGCACCGCGAGTCACCGTCGACCAGGCGGACCTTGAGGTACTGGCCCGCCCGCACTGCCAGCGGCCTGTCCGGCATCAGCACCAGCTCAATGATGTCGGGGCTCAGTGCGCGTTTGCTCACGACCTGCGCCTCGACCACCAGCGCGGGTGTGTCCAACGACCAGCCGGGGATTTCCAGGCGCATGTCGCCGCAGGCGTGGCTCTGGCACAACAGCATTTCATTGGCGGCCAACGGATAGCACGGCGCGGGTGCGTCCGGCGCCAGCTGTTTGGCCCGGTACGCCCCTTCCGCGACCACCACCTTGCAGGAGCCACAGGCACCGCGCCGGCAAGAAAACGGCACCGACAGGCCGTTGGCGAGCATTGCATCCAGCAACAGTTCATCACCGGCCTCAAAGGTTTTCCCCGAGGGGTACAGTTCGATGACATGACGTGTATTCATAACAACCTCGGGGTGAGTGAGCCGTGATTGTTGCGCTAGACTAGGCCCATTAAAACCTCCAGTTTTGGATACTTCAGATGGTCCAGATGCGAAAATGGCGACCGCTGCTCAAGCTCAACGACAGTGCAAGCCAGGCGTCCTATCGCAAGATTGCCGAAGGCCTGGTGACCGCGATCGTTGAAGGGCGATTGCTGCCAGGCACACTGTTGCCAGGCACTCGGGAAATGGCGCAGTTGCTCGACGTCAACCGCAAGACCGTGATCCTGGCCTACGAAGAGGCCATGACCAAGGGCTGGCTGGTCAGCGAGCCGCGCCGGGGGACCTTCGTCAATGCGCAGTTGACGGCCAAGCAACTGCCGAGCCGCGCGCAGGTGCCCTTCGCGCCGCCCATCCTGGCGCAGACAGCCGCGCCCTATTTCGCCCAGAACGCCCAGGTGACGGCGCTGAACCATCGGCATGACGCGCTGTTTTTCGACAACGGCACCAGCGACCACCGCCTGCTGCCCCAAGCCGTGCTGCACCGCTACTACCGCAATGCCCTGCGCAGCAGCTTTGCGTCCAACACCCTGCGCTACGGCAGCGAGGGCACCGGCTATCATCTGCGCTGCGCGCTGGCCGAGATGCTGCGTAACAACCGTGGGTTGACGGTCGGCGCCGAAAACATCTGCCTGACCCAAGGCACGCAGATGTCGCTGTACCTGACCGCCAGCCTGTTGCTCAAACCCGGCGACGTGGTGCTGGTGGAGCGCCTGAGTTACCCGCCAGCGTGGGAAATTTTCCGCAGGTTGGGTGCGCAACTGGTCACGGTGGACATCGACGAAGAAGGCTGTCGCACGGACCAGATCGATCGCCTGTGCCGCGAACACAAGGTGCGGATGATCTACCTCACGCCGCACCATCAGTTCCCCACCACCGTGAGCCTGCACGCGGCGCGGCGGCAGCAGTTGCTGGCATTGGCGGCGCTGCATGACTTCTGCATCATCGAAGAAGACTACGACCACGAATTTCACTTCAGCGGACGCCCCTACCTGCCCCTGGCCAGTGATCGCGCACAGCGGCATGTGATTTATGTTGGCTCGTTATCCAAGGCTCTCGGCTCGACGTTTCGCTGCAGTTATGTGGTGGCTCCTGCGCAGGTGGTCGAAGCCCTGCATAGCAACGCCGCACTGATGCTGGGCGATGCCGACGCGGTCGCGCAGAAGATGCTTGCCAACCTGATCAACGACGGCGAACTCAAGAAGCACCTGCGCCGCGTGTCGAAGGAATACCGCGCCCGCCGTGAAACCTTGCAAGGCTGCCTGCATGCGGCGTTCGGTGAGCGGATCCAGGTGCGCGAGCCCGAAGGCGGCCTGGCGCTGTGGGTGCGTTTCGACGATGCAATCGACGTCGACCAGACGGTGAACGCAGCCCTTGATCACGGGCTGGTCGTACGCAGTGGCGGGCAGTTTTCGCCAATGGACCAGGCAGAAAATGCGCTGCGCCTGGGCTTCGCCTCGCTGAATCAGGAAGAGATCCGCGAGGCCACATTACGTCTGGCCAAAGCGGTGAGCCCGCGCGCACAAAAAAATGCCGATCATCGCTGATCGGCATTCGGTTAGAGCGGCAGCAGGAAGCGTGATCGCTCCTCGGTCCGGGCAAGCTCCGGGAACTCCAGCAGCAGCGCCCGGTTGCCCCGGCCGATATGCTCCATCACCGCCCGCGTAATGTACTCACGCACCATGCCCGTCGAGACGTAATACATGGCCCAGGCTTGTTCGGGCGTACAGTGGCCGATCTGTTCCTCGATGTCCTTGTACGCCTTGTCATCGTCCGACTTCACGTCGCGCTGATATTCGGCTTGGCCCATGATTGTTCTCCTTCACTGGCACGTCTGCAGCAGCCCGACCCGCCTATTCATTCACCCGATCAGGTGCCGCTCTTCACCTTGGTCCACACCCGCGTGCGGATTCGCTCCAATTTCAAGGGCAACGGCTCCAGGGGAACCAAGGTGGCGATCGTCTCTTTGGACGGGTAAATCCAGGGGTTGTCGCGCAACTTTTGCTCGACCAACACGGTGGCGTCCTTGTTGGCGTTGGGGTACAGCGTGTGGTTGGAACTCTTGGCGATCACTTGCGGGTCGAGCATGTAGTTGATGAACGCCAGCCCCTGCTTGGCATGCGGCGCATCCTTGAGCAGCACAAAGTTTTCCGACCACACCAACCCACCCTCACGCGGCAGGCTGTAGGCAATCTTGCGGCCGGTGTTGTTTTTCTCATTGATGGCCTGCGCCGTCAGCGCCCCGCTCGCCCAGCCGACCACCACACAAATATTGCCGTCGGCAAAGTCGGCGTCGGTCCTGGAAGAGTCGAAGTAGAGGACGTAAGGGCGGATCTTCAGCAGCAACGCCTGGGCTTTCTGGTAATCCTCAGGGTTCTGGCTGTTGCTTGGCAGGCCGAGGTAATGCAAGGCAATCGAGATGATTTCGCTCGGCGAGTCGAGCATCGCCACGCCACACGACTTGAGCTTGCTGATGTTCTCTTCCTTGAAGATCAGGTCCCAACTGTCCACTGGGGCATCGTCACCCAGGGCGGCCTTGACCTTATCCACGTCGTAACCAATGCCGGTGGTGCCCCACAAATACGGCACGGCATAGCGGTTACCCGGATCGTTGGCGGACAGCAGCGCCAGCATTTCCGGATCGATGTGCGAGAAATTACTCAGTTGGGAGCGGTCCAGCGGTGCCAGCACACCGGCCTGGATCAGGCTGGGCAAGACATTCGAGGTGGCGACGACAACGTCATACCCGGTGCGCCCGGCCATGACCTTGCTCTGCATGATCTCGGCACTGTCGAAGGCATCCAGGTGCATCCGGGTACCGGTTTTCTGCTCAAATTCCTTGGGGGTTTCCGGCGCGATCAGCCCGAACCAGTTATACAGGTTGACCCGTGGCTCGGCCGCCGAGACCGGGGCACTGGCACACATAGAGACCAGCGCAGCCATAAAAATGGCACGCAAATAGGGTTGACTCATCTCGCTATCCTTGTCAAAACGACAGGCCATCATGGCCTGCATCCACTGGTGGGTGAATATACGCGGCACGTCCGATTAGTAAATACCCAGAAGTACTTAGCCCAGCCCCATGAATGCCTAACCCTAAAGGGGTAGTAAATGTCGCTCGACCTTCACAACCTGGCCTGGCATCGGTCCGCCGGAACGCTGATCATGCAGCTGAACCGCCCGGCGTTCTGGAGCTCGCTGGTTCGCGTGCTAAAGGAATATGTCCAGATCGACAATTGGGTTGTACTGATCTTCAGCGACCAACAGGTGCGGGTCATCAGCCTGACCGAAGTCGCCGATGCGGACGAAGTGGACGCCCTGACCCAGCGCTATGTAAAAGGGCTGTACCTGCTGGACCCCTTTTACATCGCCAACCGGGAAAACCCGCAGAGTGGTTTTTTCCATCTGTCCGACATCGCGCCGGAGCATTTCCTGACCACCGAGTATTACCACCAGTACTTCGCCCAGTACGTCAGCGTGGACGAGGTGCAGTACAACGTGCAGCTCGACGCCGACCGAACGCTGTGCATTTCATTTGGCAGCAACGTGCGTTACAGCCCGCAGCAGATCACCACGCTGGACATGATCAAACCGTGGGTGATGGCATTGATGCATCAGCGCATGTGCTTTGAGAATGATGCGGAAAAAAGCCAGGCCGAGCCGCCGCCATGGTCTGAGGCAATCATGCAACTTGGCGCACAAATCACTGCGCGCGAAAAAGATGTGCTGCGGTTGCTGTTGAGCGGTTTTTCCAACAAAGAGATCGCCGGCAAGCTGAACCTGTCCACAGAGACCATCAAAGTTCATCGTCGCAACCTTTACAACAAGCTGAGCATCAAGTCTCAGTCCGAGTTGTTTGCACGGTTTTTCATGCCTGGGCAGGAAACGTCGCCTGCGCATTGAACGCCAGCGTCCTCTCACAAATCACGCACAAACAAAAACGCCGATCATTGCTGATCGGCGTTTTTGTTGAATATGGAGCGGGAAACGAGACTCGAACTCGCGACCCCGACCTTGGCAAGGTCGTGCTCTACCAACTGAGCTATTCCCGCA
>NZ_JAFCUA010000001.1:50047-726696 GCF_049896305.1 Pseudomonas sp. DWP3-1-3b3
AACTTGGAGCGGGAAACGAGACTCGAACTCGCGACCCCGACCTTGGCAAGGTCGTGCTCTACCAACTGAGCTATTCCCGCAAATGGCGTCCCCTAGGGGACTCGAACCCCTGTTACCGCCGTGAAAGGGCGGTGTCCTAGGCCACTAGACGAAGGGGACACACGTACAACATTCACTACCTAACCGCGTTTCGCTGTGTGCTTTACGCGTTAAGTGGCGCGCATTCTATGGATGGATTGAAAGGTCGTCAACCCCCAAGGATAAATTTATTAAAATCAATGACTTCGACCTGCTTTCAGGGCCTGCGGGCGAATTGTGCGCGTCCGGGCTTTGACGCCTATATTCTGGCGCCCGACAAGGCGCTATAGTTCGCTCCGGCAAATGATGGCAATGTGCATCCATGCAGGGAGCGCCTATCTATATAGAAGCAAACTACCTGGGCAACTGGTCGATCAGTCCTATCCGCCGGATGGCCCAGTCACTACACTCCACTGTAAACCCTATAAAGAGGTCACACCGGTGACACCACTCATGATCACCCTGCTGGTAATAGCCGGGATCGTAATACTGATAGCCATTGGCTACATGAACCACGTGGTGGAAAACAACAAGCTGGAAAAGAAGCGCACCGAGATCGAGCTTAATGATCGCCTGCGTCGCTGCGGTGAAATCACCGAGACCTTCCCCGGCCAGTTGATGACCCCGGCGCTCAAACTGTTGATGACTCGCCTGGAACTCAACGTCAACCAGCGCCTGTTGAACCTCAACAAAGGCAGCGCACCGCTGAAGGCCCGCATCACCGAGCTGAATACGCTGGTGGCCCAGGGCGAATCGATCCCGGTGAACAACCCGCCCGCGCCGATCCAGACCGAAGCCAAGGCCAAGGACGTGCGTTTCCTGCTCGAAGCCCTGCACGGCCAGGTCACCCGCGCCGCACAGGACGGTTTCCTGCCGGCCAACGAGGCCAAGCACTGGATCCGTGAAATCCGCCATATCCTGGTGTTGCTGCACATCGAGTTCTTCAACAACCTCGGCCAGCACGCCCTGCAACAAGGCCAGCCAGGCCAGGCACGCCTGGCGTTCGAGCGCGGCGTGCAGTACCTGCGTAAACAGCCAGAGCCGGTGATCTACAGCGCACAGCTGCAACACCTGGAAGCCCAGCTGGCCCGTGCCAACTCCACGGTGCTGACCAACAGCAAGCCGGCCGAAGACGAGGTCAACGAACTGACCGAAGGCCTCAAAGTGGTGGACACCGACGCCGAGTGGAAGAAGAAAGTCATCTACGATTGATTGGCCCTCCCCCCTGTGGCGAACCCGGTTCGCCACATGCCATCACTTTGCATCTATCCCCCCGCCCCCGACTAGCGTAAAAAGTGCCCCTTACTCCGTGAAGTCAGAGGCCCGCTATGCCTGTCGCCGTCATTGATGGACAACCGCTGCACTACGTAGACCAAGGCACCGGCCCGGTCGTCCTGCTGGGTTCAAGTTACCTGTGGGACGCCGGCATGTGGGCGCCGCAGATCGAAGCCCTGTCGCAACAGTACCGGGTGATCGTGCCGGAGCTATGGGGCCACGGTGAATCCGGCCCGTTGCCCGCGCAAACCCATTCCCTGGACGACCTCGCGCGCCAAACCCTGGCCCTGCTCGACCAGTTGGACATCCCGCAGATCAACCTGGTGGGGCTCTCGGTTGGCGGTATGTGGGGCGCACGCCTGGCGCTGCTGGCCCCCGAGCGAATCAACAGCCTGGTGCTGATGGACACCTACCTGGGCGCCGAGCCCGAGGCCACGCGCCAGTACTACTTTTCGCTGTTCAAGATGATCGAAGACGCCGGTGTCATCCCCGAGCCGCTGCTGGATGTGGTCGCGCCGATCTTCTTCCGTCCGGGTATCGACCGCGAATCAGCGCTGTACCAGGATTTCCGCCGGCAATTGCAGGGCTACTCCAAGGAGCGCCTGTTGCAGAGCATCGTGCCCCTGGGTCGGCTGATCTTCAGTCGCGAAGACGTGCTGGAGCAACTGCCGCGCCTGGACGCCGACACCACCTTGCTGATGTGCGGCGAGCAGGACAAACCGCGCCCTCCCGCCGAGTCCGAGGAAATGGCGGGCCTGATCGGTTGCAGCCTGATCCTGATTCCGGAAGCCGGCCATATCAGCGCCAGGGAAAACCCGGACTTCGTCAACGAAGCCCTGCTGACCTTCCTCGCCAACAACGCGTGACCGCCCTCCCCTGTGGTCGTCGCACTCACGCGGCGATCACAGGCGGAAGTGCCCCACCATGCCCTTGAGTTCCGCGCCCAACTGCGCCAGTTGAATACTCGACGCGGCGTTGCCCTGCATGCTCAGCGCCGACTGATCGGCACTGGCACGGATACTGGTGACGCTGCGGTTGATCTCTTCGGCCACCGAGCTTTGCTCCTCAGCCGCCGCGGCAATCTGCTGGTTCATCTGCTGGATCAACGACACCGCCACCGCAATGCTGCCCAAGGCACTTTCGGTTTCCAGCGCATCGCTTACCGCCAGCTTCACCAACTCGCCACTTTGCTGGATCTGCTGCACCGAGGACTGGGCCGCGCTGCGCAAGGTGCTGACCAGTCGCTCGATCTCCTCGGTAGATTGCTGGGTACGCTTGGCCAGGGCCCGTACTTCGTCAGCGACCACCGCAAAACCACGGCCCTGCTCGCCAGCGCGGGCGGCTTCGATGGCGGCGTTGAGGGCCAGCAGGTTGGTCTGTTCGGCCACGCTCTTGATCACACTTAACACGCTGCCGATGTGCTGAATTTCCGCGCTCAAGCTCTCGATGCTGGCGCTGGCAGAGGTGCTGGATGTGGCCAGCAATTCAATACGCTGCAAACTCTGGCGCACCACCTGCTGGCCGCTGTCGACTTTGTCATCGGCGGTCTGTGCGGCTTGCGCGGCCTCTTCGGCGTTGCGCGCCACATCGTGCACGGTGGCGGTCATCTGGTTCATCGCCGTGGCAACCTGTTCGGTTTCTTCTTTCTGGCTGCTGACCTCGACGTTGGTCTGCTCGGTGACGCTGGACAATGAATGCGCCGAACTGGCCAGTTGCTCGATACCGGCTTGCAGGCCGCTGACCATCTGGCTAAGCCCATTACCCATCTGTTGCATCGCCTGCATCAACTGGCCGATTTCATCACGACGGCTGACCTCCATACGTCCGCTCAAATCGCCGGCGGCAATCTGCTGGGCCACCGCAATCACACTGCGCAGCGGCGCAACGATCAAACGGGTGATCACCCACGCCGCAATCAACCCCACCAACAACGCCAAAGCCGAAGAGCCGATGATCAACATCGCGCTTTTCTTCAACTGCGCCTGCATCGACTGGTCTTCGGCGTCGTAGGCCTGGTTGACCCGACTGACGACCTCACCCGCCCGATCATGCAGCTGCTTGTAGACCACCTTTTCCTGGGCTAGCAGGCCGGTGTACTCGCCGAGCTTTTCACTGAATGCGGCGATATGCCCGGCCACTTCGTTGAGCACGGTCTGGTAGCCGGAATCCTTGACTGCGGTTTTTAGTTGCTCGACCTGGGCGAGAGCCTGGTCGGCTTGCTCGATCTTGCCCTGCTCACCGTTGTCCTCATCGACTTTTCGGCTCTGGTTCAGGCGTACATGGGCTTCATTCATGGCCTGCAGCATCAGGCGCGACACCTGGCTGACCTGCCCCGCCTGCTCGATAAACTCAGCGCCTTCCTTGCCCTGGCTTTCCTTCAAGCCATAAGCGCCGTCATCCGCCAGCCCGGCCTGCAACACGTCAAGGTTGTTGGCCACGCTGGACACCGACCAACTGGCCATTTCCAACGCCAGGTCTTTGGTTTGGGTCAGTTCGACAAACTCATCGAACGCCTTGCGGTAGGCGGCCAAGGCCTGTTCGACATCGGTCATGACCGGCACGTTGGCCGCCGACTGGGCCTTGAGACTGGCCGCAAGCGCCGCCAAGGCATCAACGCTTTCATGCAGGGCATCGACGGCTTTGGGGTCGGCGTGCAAGGCGTAGTCCTGCTCGATCAGGCGCACCTTGAGCAAGCCGCTGTTAAGCGACGACATGGCCTTGAGGCCTTCGAAACGCTGGCCAACGGTTTGCAGGGACCACACCCCGATCGCCGCGACCAAGGCCGTCAACAGCAATACCAGGGTGAAACCCAAGCCCAGCTTTTTTGCCATACCAAGGTTGGCGAATTGTCGTTGCACGGCCGAAATCATTGCACTTGAATCCTCTTGCAATGGCGGTTGCCATCGAGCCCGGTTTACACAGGCGAGATTCGCAACCACAAGGCACTGAACACAAGTCGTTGGCGCCACAATAATGGCAAAAAGCTACACGTTCGTCGTTTTCAGAATGGTCGAGGTCGATCTGGCGGGCCCCATGGCGCGGAACAACGCCAAGGCCCGTTGATCATCGGCATAGGCCACATTGATGCGCAGCCACTCACTGGGCTCGCTGGTTGGGCTGAACAGCGCCCCCGGCGACAACAAAACCCCGAGCCGCCGGGCACATACCTGTAACCGCGATGAGTCCCGTGCCCCTGGTCGCGCCCACACGAACATACCGCCGGCAGGCGCGGTGAACACCTCCCACTCCTCGTCCTCCAGCACCTGCAGCGTAGCCGTCATTTGCGCATTCAACCGCTTGCGCAAGCGCTGTACCCATTTGCGATAAGTGCCATTGGCCAGCAGCGTGGCCACCACCGCCTCGGCAAAACGTGAGGTGCCGAAACCGGTCAGGGTCTTGAGGCTGGCCAACTGCGTGATGATCGCGGTGCTGGCGCTCAGGTAACCCACGCGCAAGGCACTGCTCAAGGTCTTGGAAAAGCTGGCGACATAGATCACCCGATCATCATGGGGCAACGCCGATAGACGCGTGCAACTGGCATGTTGCAAGTCACCGAAGACATCCTCTTCGATGATCAGGAAGTTGTCGCGCCGCGCCAGCGCCAGCAAGCGCTCGGCCACCGCACGGCTCAGGCTGGAGCCGGTGGGGTTGTGATATAGGCTATTAATGAACAGGCACTTGGGCCGGTGCCGCTGCAGCAGCGCTTCCAGCGCCGGAACGTCCGGGCCCGCAGGGGTTCGCGGCACGTGCAGCAGTTGCACACCGTGGAATGCCAATTGCCTATAGAGGTTGGCGTACCCTGGCGTTTCGACCACCACGCAGTCGCCGGCCTTGAGCAAGGTGCGTATCAGCAAGTCCTGGGCATGGCTCGCGCCCGCCGTGGTGAGGATACGGTCCTGGTGGGCCGCAATGTGGATTCGGCTCAGCCGCTTGAGCAGTTGCTCGCGCAGCGCCGGCAACCCCAGCGGCGTGCTGTAGTTGAACAGGCCGGCGGTGTCGGTACGGGTGACTTCACGAATCGCATAACTGATGTCATCGCTTTCACGCCAGGCATCGGGCAACCAGCCGCAGCCCAACTTCAGCTCTCCCAGTGGACTATCGACAAAGCCGCCCCATTCCCGCTCGGCGCCTTCGTACCACTGGCCCTCATGCAAGGCCGGTGGCTGAGCCACGCTGAAACCCGAGCCCGGCTTGGAAACCAGCACACCCTGGGCGACCATCCGCTCGAACGCCTCGATCACGCTGGATTGGCTGAGCAGGTTATCGAGGGCCACCTGTCGAATGGACGGTAAGCGTGTGCCAGGGCTCACCCCACTTGTGCGAATCCATTGCGCCACTGCGCTGATGATTTGCTGCACCACCGGTACCAGGGCTTGTCGATCGATCCCTAAATCCATGCGCCACTCACTTCAACTGTCTGTTACTCAACCCAGAACAGTTAAGCACAGAAGCGCATTTCGGCCGCTCGCCAAGTTTTATTAAAGTATTGATTTTATTAGATTATTTACCTTCTGATACACATTCTGACAGGGCACGGTGCCAGCTATGGAAACGCCCCACAGCCCCCCCAAACCTTTTCGAATGAAGGGCGGCGTGAGGTCCTAGATAGCGGTCGCACCACCGTCCACCGCCAAGGCTTGACCCGTGGTAAAGGCCGCGCCGTCGCTGCACAGATAAAGCACCGCACTGGCGATTTCCTCAACCTTGCCGATGCGCCCGACCGGGTGCATGGCGGCGGCAAATTCAGCCTTGCGGGGGTCGGCTTCATAGGCGCGCCGGAACATATCGGTATCGATCACCGCTGGGCAGACTGCGTTGACGCGGATTTTCTTCTTCGCATACTCGATGGCCGCCGATTTGGTCAGGCCGATCACCGCATGTTTGGAGGCCGCATAAATGCTCATCTTCGGCGCCGCTCCCAGGCCCGCGACCGAGGCGGTGTTAACAATGGCGCCGCCGCCCTGGGCCAGCAACAGCGGCAACTGGTGCTTCATGCACAACCACACGCCCTTGACGTTGACGCCCATGATCGCGTCGAACTCATCCAGGCTGCCGTCGGCCAGCTTGCCCTTTTCGATCTCGATCCCGGCGTTATTGAAGGCGTAGTCCAGGCGACCGTAGGCGGCAATGGTCTGGGCCATCAATTGCTGCACATCCGCCTCCAGCGTGACGTTGCAGCGCACGAACAACGCTTCACCGCCAGCCTGGTGGATCAGGGCGACAGTGCCTTCACCGCCCGCCACGTCCAGGTCGGCCACTACCACCTTCAAGCCTTCGGCGGCGAACGCCAGCGCGGTAGCGCGGCCGATGCCAGCGGCGGCGCCAGTTACCAGGGCGACCTGGCCGGAAAACGTCATGCTCATAGAAGATGTCCTGTGGGAGAAATTAGCCGTGGGTCGAGTCTAGCCAACGCCGCGTCGCACGCGTCAGCACTATCAAACCGCCGGTTGGCGTCGCATGGATTGCAGTGATAGAAGGCACCTGACGACTATCAGCAACGCCTATCGACCGCCATTCGCACCCTCGGTGAACCTTGCCCCCGGCGCGTTCAAGGTCTATCACTTCAGGTTCATTTCCAGAAGAGTCGCTGCCATGACCGCCCAGACCAACCGCCAATTCCTGCTCGCCAAGCGCCCGGTCGGCGCAGCCACCCGGGACACCTTCACTTACCAGGAAGTCCCAGTGGGCACGCCCCAGGATGGCCAGGTGCTGGTGCGCAACGAATACCTGTCCCTCGACCCGGCCATGCGCGGCTGGATGAATGAAGGCAAGTCCTACATTCCGCCGGTCGGTATTGGCGAAGTCATGCGCGCGCTGGGCGTGGGCAAGGTAATTGCGTCGAACAACCCGAAGTTCGCCGTCGGCGACTACGTCAATGGCGCGCTGGGCGTGCAGGATTATTTCCTGGGCGAGCCACGTGGTTTCTACAAGGTTGATCCGAAGCTCGCGCCGTTGCCGCGCTACCTGTCCGCCCTGGGCATGACCGGCATGACCGCCTACTTTGCGCTGCTGGAAACGGGTGCACCCAAGGCCGGCGAAACCGTGGTGATCTCCGGCGCAGCCGGTGCCGTGGGCAGCATTGCCGGGCAGATCGCCAAGCTCAAGGGTTGCCGCGTAGTGGGCATTGCCGGCGGCGCCGACAAGTGCAAGTTCCTGGTGGACGAATTGGGCTTCGACGCCGCCATCGACTACAAAAGCGAAGACGTGCCCGCTGCCCTCAAGCGCGAGTGCCCCAAAGGCGTCGACGTGTATTTCGATAACGTCGGCGGCGATATTCTCGACGCCGTCCTCAGCCGTCTGGCATTGAAAGCCCGCGTGGTCATCTGCGGCGCCATCAGCCAATACAACAACAAGGAAGCCGTGAAGGGCCCGGCCAACTACTTGTCACTGCTGGTCAATCGTGCGCGCATGGAAGGCTTTGTAGTCATGGATCACGCCGCAGGCTTTGCCGCTGCTGGCCAGGAAATGGCCGGCTGGATGGCCCAGGGCAAGCTCAAGAGCAAGGAAGATATTGTGGAGGGGCTGGAGACGTTCCCGGAGACGCTGATGAAGCTGTTCAACGGCGAGAACTTTGGCAAGTTGGTACTGAAGGTCAACTGACACACTGTGGATCGAATTGTGGGAGCGGGCTTGCTCGCTCCCACATTTGTTACCAGATTCGACCTGATATCAGGCGATCTCGGCAACCACTGCCGCCAACGCCTTGGCCGGATCCGCCGCCTGACTGATCGGCCGCCCGATCACCAGGTAATCAGAACCCGCGTCCAGCGCCTGACGCGGCGTCAGAATACGGCGCTGGTCATCCTGTGCGCTGCCCGCCGGACGAATCCCCGGCGTCACCAGTTGCAGCGACGGGTGTGCCGTCTTCAGTGCCTGGGCTTCCAGCGCGGAACACACCAGGCCATCGAGACCGGCTTTCTGCGCCAAGGCAGCCAAGCGCAACACTTGCTCCTGGGGCTCGATATCCAGACCAATACCAGCCAAGTCTTCACGTTCCATGCTGGTGAGCACAGTCACGCCGATCAACAAAGGCTTGGGCCCGCTGCGCTGTTCCAGCACCTCCCGGCAAGCACTCATCATGCGCAGGCCACCGGAGCAATGCACGTTGACCATCCACACGCCCATTTCGGCAGCGGCCTTGACCGCCATGGCGGTGGTGTTGGGGATATCGTGGAATTTCAGGTCGAGGAACACCTCGAAGCCTTTATCACGCAAGGTGCCGACGATTTCCGCCGCGCAACTGGTGAACAATTCCTTGCCGACCTTGACCCGGCAAAGCTTCGGGTCCAACTGGTCAGCCAGCTTCAGTGCGGCGTCACGAGTGGGGTAATCCAGGGCGACGATGATAGGAGTCTGGCAGACGGACATTGGAATGGGCTCTCAGGCAAGTCGAAATCGGCGCGGATTGTAGCGCAAGCGGCGCCGTTGCGGGATCCGATGATCGGTAAATACTGACCAAGCGCCATCGGGCGGGCATTTTCAGGTAATTATTTCAAAGCTGATACATTCACGACATGCCCCCAACACGCCCCACGGCTAGCCTCGCTCGCACGACCCACCGACCAGCACTTCCAGCCATGGGGCTGGACGCCTATGCTGACCGCAACGACCAGGCAGATGATCGCATTATGCAGACCCCTTCCGTCTCTTTGAACGACGAGCAAAAAGGCGCGGTGATCGCCGATGACAAGCGCTGGAACACCCGTGCGCTGATCGTTGACGACGATGTGCCGATCCGCGAACTGCTGATCGACTACCTCGCCCGCTTCGGCATCCTGGCCACTGGCGTCACCGACGGCACCGCCATGCGCCAGGCCATGCAGGCTGAAACCTTCGATGTGGTGGTGCTCGACCTGATGTTGCCCGGTGAAGACGGCCTGTCGCTGTGCCGCTGGCTGCGCGCGGAGTCGGACATTCCGATCCTGATGCTCACCGCCCGCTGCGAGCCGACGGACCGCATCATCGGCCTGGAGCTGGGCGCTGACGACTATATGTCCAAGCCGTTCGAGCCGCGTGAGCTGGTAGCGCGGATCCAGACCATCCTGCGCCGTGTACGCGATGACCGCACCGAACAGCGCGCCAACATCCGCTTCGACACCTGGCGCCTCAACAGCGTGTTACGCCAACTGGTGGCCGACGATGGCCTGGTGGTGCCGCTGTCCAACGCGGAATTCCGCCTGCTGTGGGTGTTCATCGAGCGTCCGCGCCGGGTGTTGAGCCGCGAACAATTGCTGGATGCCGCCCGTGGGCGCTCCATTGAAGCCTTTGATCGCAGCATCGACTTGCTGGTGTCGCGCCTGCGGCAAAAACTCGGGGACGATCCCAAGGCCCCGCAACTGATCAAGACCGTGCGCGGCGAAGGCTACCTGTTCGATGCGCGGGATATCGGTTGATGCGCAACACCTTCAACACGCTGTTCGGTCGACTGTTTGGCGTGTTGCTGGTGGCGATTGTGCTGGCCCACGTGCTGGCAATCTCCTGGTTTCGTTATTACGGCCCGCCCCCACCGCCGCCCCAGGAAACCTTTGTCGAACAGCCCGACGGCACGATGAAGCTCTTGCCCAAGCACAAACGTCCGTGGTTTGGCGGCCCGGTGGTGCCGCTGACGTTCCAGTTCATCTCGTTGATCATCGCCGCCTGGTACGGCGCCAAGCTGCTGAGCCGCCCGATCCAGCGCCTGAGCGAAGCCGCCGAACGCCTGAGCCTGGACCTCGACAGCCCGCCCCTCGACGAGTCGGGACCGCGTGAGGCACGGCAGGCCGCGTCGACCTTCAACCTGATGCAACGGCGCATTCGCGAACAGGTCAGCCAACGCGCGCGCATGCTCGGCGCGGTCTCCCATGACCTGCGCACCCCGCTCTCGCGCCTCAAGCTGCGCCTGGAACAGATCGAAGACACCAAGCTGCAAGGCCAGATGCGCCAGGACCTGGACGATATGATCGGCATGCTCGACGCCACCCTGAGCTACCTGCACGAACAACGCACCAGCGAAACCCGGCACTGGCTCGACGTGCAGGCGCTGGTCGAGTCCATGAGCGAAAACGCCCAGGACCAAGGCTGCGACGTACAATTCGCCGGCACCTGCGCGCCGCTGCAGGTGCAGCCGATGGCCTTGCGTTCGTGCCTCAACAACCTGATCGACAATGCCCTGCGCTATGCCGGTACGGCACGCATTGAGCTGGCAGACAGCCGCGAGGCCTTGGTGATCCGCGTGATCGATCACGGCCCTGGCATTGCCGCCGACAAGCGTGAGGCGGTGTTCGAGCCGTTCTATCGGCTGGAAGGCTCACGCAATCGCAACTCCGGCGGGGTCGGCCTGGGCATGACGATTTCCAAGGAAGCCGCCGAACGCCTCGGCGGTCGACTGCACCTGGAAGAAACCCCCGGCGGTGGCTTGACCGCCGTGATGTGGTTGCCCAGGGCTTAAAGCGGTTTGTCTTCCCGACGGCCTTGGGCCTGGGTCGCGCTCCAATCCATCAACAGGCTGTAGGCCACCGCCAGCAGGGTCGGGCCGATAAACAGGCCGATGAACCCAAACGCAATCAAACCGCCGAACACGCCGAGCAACACGATCACCAGCGGCAGGTTGCCGCCACGGCTGATCAGGTAGGGCTTGAGCACGTTGTCCACGCCGCTGATGATGAAGGTGCCCCACACGCCGAGGAACACCGCGTAGGTGTAATCACCCTTCCACGCCAGCCAGGCCGTGGCCGGGATCCACACCAGCGGTGGGCCCATGGGGATCAGGCTGAGCAGGAAGGTGACGATACCCAGCACCAATGCACCCGGCACGCCGGCGATCCAGAAGCCGATCAACGCCAACAGCGCTTGGGCGGCGGCGGTGCCGATCACGCCGTTGACCACCCGTTGCACGGTGCCGGCCACCAGTTCGATGTAGTAACCGGCGCGATCGCCGATCAAGCGTTCCAGCAGGCGGTGCACGAAGACCGCCAGGCGCGGCCCATCCCGGTAGAAGAAGAACACGAACACCAGGCTCAACGTCAGCTCAAGGATGCCTCCGCCGATCTGCGCGCTGCGCGCCAGCAACCAATTACCCACCTGCCCCAGATAGGGCTTGATGCTGACCATCAAGGCTGCGCCCTGTTGGTCGATGCTGTCCCACATCGCCACCAGCCGTTCGCCCACGAACGGGATCGAACCCAGCCACGTCGGCGCCTCGGGCAAACCGTCGACCTGAATATCCTTGATCAAGCCCACGGCATCACGCACATGATCCGCCAGGTTGAAGCCCAGCCACACCAGCGGCACTGCCACCAGCAACATCCAGCCTAGCGTCAGAATGCCCGCTGCCAGGGATTCCCGGCCGCCCAACCAACGGGTCAGCAGGCGCATCACCGGCCAACTGGCAAACGCCAGCACCGCGCCCCAGAACAGCGCCGACCAGAACGGCGCCATCACCCAGAAGCTGGCACCGAACAGCACCAGCAGCAGGATTTGCACCAGTAGGCGATCGTTATTGAGCATGTAGGATCTCGAAAGGAAGACTGTAGGAAGACAGCTTAGGCGAACGGCACGGGTCCGTTCGCCCTGTTACGCCTAGCGTATCAGATGCAGGTGTAGGCCTTTGGCGTCACCTGTGCCGGTTTCCATGCGTGCAGCGCGCACGCCCTTGTCGACCAACGCCTGGCGCCAGGCTTCGGCGGTTGGGCCGGTCAAGCTGACGCGCAACGTGGCATCCAGGTTCAGCCCACGGGAAATCAGGGTCAGCCAGGTGTCGTCAGGCTCGCCGCCCAATGCAGGGAAATCCAGCTCGCCGGTGCTTTTCAATTCCCGCAGCAGGGTCGCTGAGGTGGGCAGCAGGTCGGCCAGCGGCACGTTGGCGTCCAACTGTTCTACGTGCAGGTAGGCACGGCGGTTGCCACGGGTGATGCCGTACAGCGCCACCAGGGAGTTTTCCTGAGGAGCCGCGAGGCGCAGCAGCAGGTATTCCTGCTGCCCGTCGGCACCGACCAGCTTGGCGTTGCCGAACACTTCATTGGCCCACAGGCTGCTTTCACCGCAATCGCGCGCCTGACACCAGAACAACAACTGCGCGCCCTTCTCCTGCAAGGCTTCACGCGTCGCCTTGAACGCGGCGCTGGAGCTGTGCTCGGCGGGCAGTTCATAGGTGATGGCGGTGGTTTGGCCACGGGCGGTGGCCTGGCCTTCATAACGCAACTGGCCGCTGATCTTGCGGATCGCGCCCATGGGGTAGATGCGTTCTTTTTCTTCGGCGGGGCGGTAGTCGACGATTTGCGAATCGACCTGACGGGCCACGGTGGGCAGGTCCTGGCTGCCCGGTACGTCGGCGGCGAATACCAGTGGGCTCAAAAGGCTCAAGCCCAGGATACGGATACATCCGTTACGCACGCTCATAAGATCAACGAGCCCTGGCCATCGGAGGTCGCAGCGGTGTTGAGTTTGTTCATGGTTGACTCCCTTTCAATCCGCCCAGCCTCGGCAGTTGACCGCCCCAAGTCAAGGCGCGGAGAAGAACCGATTGAAACAGTCTGCAACAAGGACCGCGCCGGACTCATCATTCAGGTGTAAATGATGGCCGCCTGGCAGCGTGGTGACCGTAAAGGGCAGATGGGAAAGCAATTCGGAATGTTTCGCCAACATGCCGTCGGCAGCGACCACCAACTGGGTAGGACAACTCACCCGTCGCACGAAAGCCATCGCCTGTTCTTCAGTCAGACGAACCGGCGAAGCCAGGGTCAGACGGCTGTCTGTGCGCCAAGTGTAACCGCCCGGCACCGGCATCAAACCGCGCTGGGCCAGGAGTTCGGCGGCTTCGCGGCTGACCGCCACCACGCCTTTCATGCGAGCCTCGACCGCTCGATCCAGGGTGTTGTAGACCGGCTTGCGCTTGTCTTGCAGGTTCAACTGCGCCTGCAAGGCCATGCCCAGTCGCTCGGCGGCGTTCTCGCCGCTGGCGGTGGGCGGGATCACACCGTCGATCAATCCCAGGTGTGTCACGCGCTCCGGCAACGCACCGGCCAGCACCAGGGACACGATGGCACCGAGGGAATGGCCAAGTAATGCAAAACGTTTCCAACCCAGTTGCTCAGCCACTTGCAGCACGTCAAAGACGTAATCCCACAAGGCATATCCGGCCCCGGTAGGACGGTGCGCCGAATGCCCATGCCCGGCCATATCCAATGCAACGATGCGCAGGCCCTGAAGTTTCGGCGCCAGCCGCGCAAAGCTGTTGGCGTTGTCCAGCCAGCCATGCAGGGCAATCACCGGCAAGCCGTCCTCGGGCCCGAACAGATGGGCCGCCAGCTCGATATGGGGCAGGCTCAGGCGCACTTCTTCGACCGGGGTGCTCATGCGCAACTGCGCTCGCGGGCTTCCCAGCGGGAGAACAGGTTCTTGATCAAGGTCGCGGTGTCTTGGGGCCGTTCAAGAGGAAACATGTGGCCGCCGGGCATGGTGAGCATTTCGCCCATGGGCAGGCGCCCGACGCCGCTGGCGTGGTGACGCATCACCACCCGGCTCTGCCGGCCGCGCACCACCGCCAACGGCACCTTCAGCTGGCGCACTTGGCCGGGGCTGGTGTGGGGCACGCCACGGTAGATGCTGATTTCGGTGGCCGGATCGAAGCGCAGGCGCAGGCGATCGCCCACTTGCAGCAGGCCGTGTTGCAGGTAGGCGTCGAAGCATTCGGGGTCAAAGCCACGGAACAGGGTCTTGCCGGCGAAGTAGCTGCGCGCGGCGTCCAGGTCGCTGAACTCCTCCCGACGGCCCAAGGTGCGCCCGGCCGGGGTCAGGCGGTCGATAAACCCGAAGCGCTTGGCCGCGCGGATCACCCAACGGTCGGCGCGGGTCAGCACCGGTGAATCCAGCATCACCACCCCGCGGTACAACTGCGGGCAACGCATGGCCGCGTGCAGGTGCAACACACCACCGAGGGAATGGCCCACACCCCACACCGGTTCCGGTTGCTGCTCCAGGTGGTGGATCAATTCGTCCACCAGGTTCTGCCAGTTGTCGTCCACCGGAAACCTCGGGTCGTGACCGTGCTGCGGCAGGTGTGCCACCGCATATTCCGGGGCCAGGGCGGCGAACAACTTGCCGTAGGTGGCCGAGGGAAAGCCATTGGCGTGGGCAAAAAACACGTGCTGCGACATACCGGATCCATCTACAAAAACAGAGATTGATTGTCACCATGCCCGGCCGGCACAGCAATGACTGTAACTGCCAGGAATGATGACACTCACGCCACGCCTATCGCGCCGGTGGGTTCTCGCCCAGCGGCACCACGGCCATGGTCAGGCGCGACACACAACTGGCCTTGCCCTCATCATTGGTCAGGCGGATGTCCCAGACCTGGGTGGTGCGGCCAATATGCACAGCCTTGGCCACCGCCGTCACCCGCCCGCTGCGCACACCGCGCAGGTGGTTGGCGTTGACCTCCAGGCCCACGCAATAAAACTTGCTCGGGTCGATGCACAAGTAGGCCGCCATGGAGCCAACGCTCTCGGCCAACACCACCGAGGCGCCGCCATGCAGCAAGCCGTAGGGCTGATGGGTGCGATGGTCGACCACCATGCTCGCGGTCAGGGAATCGTCGTCGAAGCGTTCAAAACGGATGTCCAGCAGTTCACCGATGGTGTTTTTCTGGATCGCGTTGAGTTGGTCGATATTCGGTTGGGTGCGCCACAGGCTCATGGAGAGTGTCCTTATTGGTTTTATTACGATCCTAATCCTGCCACAGAACGGTTTCGGAACGCTCGCTCCATGTCTGGAAATATTCGCCGTAAACCGATTCGATCACGTTGCGCTTGATCTTCAAGGTCGGCGTCAGGAAGCCGTTTTCCACCGCCCAGTTGTCTTTGACCACCACCAATTGGCGCAGGCGTTCATGCTTATCCAGCGCTTGGTTGACCTGTTCCAACCAGCGCTCCAGGCTGGCACGCAGGGCTGGCGAGTCGTCCCCACCCGCCGACAACACGCACAAGCCTATCGGCGCGATCAGTCCCTCGCCCACCACGCACACCTGCTCGATACGCGGATGCTCGGCCAAGCGGTTTTCAATCGGCGCCGGCGCCACGTATTTGCCTTTGCTGGTCTTGAAGATTTCCTTGAGTCGGCCGGTCAGGCGCAGACGCCCCTCGGCGTCCTGCTCGCCTTTGTCGCCCGTGCGCAGGAAGCCGTCGGCGGTGATGGTTTCGGCAGTTTTCTGCGGGTCCTTGAAGTAGCCGAGCATGGTCGCGCCGCTGCGCACCTGCACTTCCCCCGCTGGGTCGATACGCACGTCCACACCGGGGCACGGCAAGCCGATCCAGCCGAGGGTCTGCTGGCCGGGGCGGCACACATGGGAGTAGCCGCAACTTTCGGTCATGCCATACACCTCAAGCACATCCAGGCCCAGGCGTTGATACCAGCGCAGCAACGCCTCAGGCACAGGCGCCGCTCCCGAAAGCGCGATACGCAACGCGTCCAGGCCCAGGCCGGCGAGCACCTTGTGGCCCACGTGTTTGCCGATGAAGGGCAGGCGCAGCAAGGTATCCAGGCGTTTCGCGGGGATTTTGGCGTAGACGCCCAGCTGGAATTTGGTCCAGATGCGCGGTACGCCAAACAGCGCGGTCGGACGCGCCCTACGCAGGTCTGTCAGAAAGGTTTCCAGGCTTTCGGCGAAAAATACCGTTTGCCCGGTGTAGATCGAGGCCATTTCCACAAACATCCGTTCCGCCACATGGCACAGCGGCAGGTAGGACAACAAACGGTCACCCTCGCCCAGGCCAAACAACTCGGTGCCACGGGTGGCGGAAAACCCCAGCGCGCCGAAGCTGTGCATCACGCCTTTGGGCAGGCCGGTAGTGCCGGAGGTATAAATGATGGTCGCCAGGTCCGAGGCGACCGGCGCCGGGGCATCCTGGATCGGAGAACAGGCTTGCAGGTCAGCCCAACTGAAATCGAACTCTCCCGCTGGGCATAACGGCAGGCTGATGGTCGGCACATCCGCAGGCACGCCGGGCGCCATGGCTGGCCAATCATCAAGCTTGCCGGTAATCACCAGCGCCGCCTCGGAATGGGTCAGCACATGTGCGACGGAATCAGCGGTAAGGTTGGGGTACAGCGGCACCGAGACATGCCCGGCCATCCAGATCGCCAGGTCGGCGATGATCCAGTGCGCACAATTTTTCGAAATCAGCGCGATGTGCGCGCCCTGGGGCAGCTCCCGGGCGCGCAACCAGTGCGCGGCGCAGCGGGCCTGGTGGCCGACGTCGCCCCAGGTGAGGCTTTGCACCTGGCCACCGCCCACCGGCTGCACCAGAAAGGTTTTGCGCGGATGTCGCGCTTCACGTTCGTAGAAGACCTGCAACGGCAAACGAAAAGCGACGGGCATGGGACGCGCTCCTTTGTGGTCCGACGATAGCCAACCAAGCACTTGCTTGGTTGACTATATAGCACACACAAAGCCGCGATAATGCCTACGGATTCTTCACGCTGACCAGGCTCATCAACCCCGCCAGCGGGAAATCCCCTTCCAGTTCCGCCAGGCTGGCGGTGTGCATCGGCTCCGGCTGGCGCTGGTGACCGTGCTGCAGAAAGCTGATCAGGCTGCCCACCAACGGCTGGTGGCTGACCAGCAACACATTGTCATCGGTGTCGAGCTGTTCCAGCACCTGCAACGGGTTGCCCTCGGGGGTCAGCCACGGCACCGTGCGGATCTCCGGCTCGAAGCCCAGCGCATCACGCACCAGGTGTGCGGTCTGCTGCGCCCGCACATAGGGGCTGGCGATGATCGCGCTGAGGGGCTGGCCGATCAGGTGCGCAGCACTGCGCAACACTTCGCCACGGCCATGCTCGGTGAGGTTGCGTTCGGCATCGGTGCGCGCGTGCCCTTCGGCCTCGCCGTGGCGCAGGATCCACAGCTTCACAGTTTCGGCTCTTCATCACGCACCGGGTGCGGCGCCGGCGGCACGCTGTGGGCGACTTCGCCCTCGGGTGCGCGCGGAGTCGGCCAGTCAGCGAACGGCCACGGTTTCTGCTCGGTGTGGAAGCTGCCGAAACGGCCGATCTGCGCCAGGAACTGGCTGAGGCTGTCGCCAAAGTTCATCAGGCCCAGGTTCGGGGCGCCGTAGACCAGACGGTAGATCAGTTGCACCACCACCAGCGCGCCGAGCAGGAACTGCGCCACTTGCCACACCAGGGCAAACACCAGCATCCACAGGATGCGCAGGGCAATGGATTCGTACTTGGGGGCTGCTTTCGGATCGTTCATGACGCGTTCCTCAGTTGAAACCACTGGTGGAAATAAAGTCGACATCGGTCTTGGGCTCGGCACGCATCAGCAACTCGATGACCTGGTTCAAGGTGCGCCCTTCAAACAGGATCGCGTGCAACCCGGCGACCAGCGGCATATACACGCCGACTTCCTGGGCCTTGGCCTTGAGCACCTTGAGGGTATTGACCCCTTCGGCGACTTCGCCCAGGCGGGTCACTGCGTCTTCCAGGCTCAGGCCCTGGCCAAGGGCAAACCCGACCTGGTAGTTGCGGCTTTTCGGCGAGGAGCAGGTGACGATCAAGTCGCCCACGCCTGCCAGCCCCAGGAAGGTCATCGGGTTGGCGCCCTGGTTCACCGCAAAACGGGTCATCTCGGCCAGGGCGCGGGTGATCAGCATGCTCTTGGTGTTTTCGCCCATGCCCAGCGCCACGGCCATGCCGGCGATGATCGCGTAGACGTTTTTCAGCGCACCGCCCAGCTCCACGCCAAAACGGTCGCTGCTGGCGTAGACGCGGAACGTACGGCCATGCAGCACGGCCTGGACGCGTTCGCAGAGTGCCTCATCTTCACTGGCGACCACCGTGGCGGTCAGCGCGTGTTCGGCCACTTCCCGTGCCAGGTTCGGCCCGGACAGCACGCCAATGCGCGCCTGGGGAGCGATTTCTTCGAGGATTTCGCTCATCAGCTTGAAGGTCTGCGCCTCGATGCCCTTGGTCAGGCTGACCAGCAGCTTGCCGGCCAGACGCTCGGCGTGGGGCGCCAGCACCGAGCGCAAGGCGCTGGAGGGCAACGCGACGAAGCACAGGTCGCACGCTGTGAGGGTTTCCAGCAGGTCGGTGACCGGCTCGACCGCAGGATGAATCTTGATGCCTTTGAGGTAACGCGGATTTTCCCGGTGCACCCGAATGGCCTCGGCCTGTTCGGGGTCGCGCATCCACTGGCGCACAGCGTGGCCGTTCTCGGCCAGCAGGTTTGCCACGGCGGTACCAAAACTTCCGCCTCCCAGGACCGCAATAGGGCGCTGTTCAGTCATATGCAATCCGTTAATCCATACCAGTGGCGATGGCGGCATTATACGGGCCGACCCGCTGGCGGCCAGCCCCCGCATCAATTCGTGCGTTTGTCGGAAAATGCCACATTTTCATGAAGCAATTGCAAGTCCGACGACTGGCAAAAGGCCCCACCTCAGTTAACATGGGCGGCTATCCGCAATTATCAAGGCCGTGCCGTGTATTTGGGCCCTCCTCCTCGCTCATCCCTCTGGTTGATGTTGTTGTGCAGCGCACCGACGCTGGCCGACGACCTGTTCCTCGACAGCCAGCCGCTGCCCCAGGTATTGACGGCCACGCGCCTCAAACAGTCGGCCGCCGCTGTACCGGGCAGCATGACCGTGATCGACAGCGAGTTGATCAAGGCCAGCGGCGCGCGGGACATCAGTGAGTTGCTGCGCCTGGTGCCGGGGATGATGGTCGGCTACACCACCGGCAACCAGGCGGCGGTGAACTACCACGGTACCAGCGCCAGCGACGCGCGGCGCATGCAGGTGTTGATCGACGGCCGCTCGGTGTACCGCGCGGGCCTGGCCACCGTGGACTGGAGCGACATTCCGGTGGCCATGGAGGATATCGAGCGCATCGAAGTGTTCCGTGGCCCCAACACCGTCAGCTACGGCGCCAATGCCTTGATGGCGGTGGTGAACATTCTTACGCGCTCGCCGGCCAACAGCCACGGCACGCGGGTAAAAGTGGTACGTGGCGAACGCGGTATCAACGACTTTTATGCCAGCCAGGGCGCGGGCTGGGAAACCGGCGACTTGCGCCTGTCCCTGTCCGGGCAGCAAGACGACGGCTTCGACAGCGATGCGTCTGGCGCCGACCGCCGCGACAGTCGCCGCCTCAGCCGCTTCAGCCTGGCGATCAGCCAGACGCTGAACACGCAGCAAAGCATCGACGTGCAACTGGACGCAAAGGAAGGCACCAACCAGCGGCCGTATACCTACAGCCCTGTCTTTGCCGGGATTACCGAAGGCGGCGACAACTCCGACGTCACAGCCAAGGATTACGCCGGCTCCGTGCGCTGGAACTTCGACTTCAACCCTGAGCACAGCCTGTATATCCAGGGCTCGGCCCAGCAGTGGGACCGCCAGCAAGTCTGGAAAGCCTGTGACGCCAAGGTCTCGTTCAGCCCCGAGCTGACCCAGTTGTGGCAGATGAACCCCAACTACGCCGAACTGCTGGCCCGGCACATGGACACCTACAGCCAAGGCAGCGCACCACCGGGCAGCGCCGCCGAACAGGCGTTGGCCAACCAGGTGCTGCAACAATGGCGCAACGGTGCCAGCCAAAGCGTCTGCGGCGACATCGACCAGAGCACCCGCGAGAGCCGCTACGACCTGGAAATTCAAGACACCCTCAGCCTGTCCGACAGCCTGCGCCTGGTCAGCGGTATGAACTATCGCTATGACCGCGCCGACTCCGACACCTACTTCAACGGCACTCTGGACGACACCACCTGGCGCCTGTTCGGCCAGTTGGAATGGCGCGCGAGCGAGCATTGGCTGCTGCAAGGCGGCGCCATGTATGAAGACACCCACCTGAGCGGCAACTCGCTGACGCCACGGGTGGCGGTCAACTACCTGATCAACCCGCGCCACGGCCTGCGCGCGGTGTATTCCGAGGCAATCCGCTCGCCGGACATGTTCGAGAACAACGTCAACTGGAGTTATCGCGTCACCAACCTCAGCTCCCCGGCCTACGGACAGACCACCGGGCAATACTTCGTAAAAACCCGGGGCCCGGGCAACCTCGATAAAGAGATGATGAAGTCACGGGAACTGGGGTACAACGGCTTCTTTGCAGACATCGGGCTGAACATGGACGTGAAACTGTTCTACGACGAGATCACCGACATGATCAGCTCGCCGCTGCGCAATAACCAGTACATTGCCAGCAACGCCAACAGCGCGCGGTTCACCGGCGCCGAGTCGCAGTTCGACTGGCGCGTGAGCAACGCCGATCGTCTGCGGCTCACCTATGCTTACGTCGATGCCAGCAGCAGCAACCCGCTGGACAAAGCACAGACCGCGCGCAACAGTGGCTCCGCCGGCTGGTTGCGTGAGTGGGGCCAGGGTTGGTCCAGCGCGCTGTTCTACTATGGCGATGACGCACTCAACCAATATCGCTTCGAACGGGTCGACCTGCGGGTGGCCAAGCGCATTGCCCTGGGCAAAGCCAACGTGGAGCTGGCCGGCATGTTGCAAGAACGCCTCGACAACCAGCCCACCACCTGGGCCGACAACAATTATGACCATCGCCACGTGCTCTACTTCAGCGCCGAGTTAGAGTTCTGACATGGGCGACTCGTCACGGATGACTGGCGTGTTGATCACTCGGCTCTGGCGGCGTGCCGTGCTGCTCGCGTGCCTGCTGTTGGCGGCGCCGGCGTGGAGCGCCGACGTCCTGCTGACCGCCGCCGAAGACGGCGCCGGTGTGCAAGCCTTTGCCCAGGCCCTGGCCCAGCAACGCCCTGAAGACCGTGTCACCTTCACCGCCCTCAAAGACTTGCCGGCACCCGGTCGACTGCCGGCCAACACCCGTCTGATTTTGCTGGACTTGCCCGGCCTCGACTGGCGCCTGCAAGAACCTCAGGGTCCACCGACCCTGGTGCTGCGCATCAGCCGCCTGCAAGCCCATCAGCGCCTGGGCAACATGCCGCACCCACGCATCAGCCTGCTGTGGAGCGACCCGCCGCTGGATCGCCAACTGCGCTTGATCGCGGGCATCCTGCCGCAGGCGCGACGCATCGGCGTGCTCTATGGCGCCGACAGTGAATTCCTGCTGCCCGAACTGCGCCAGCATGCCGCGCCGCTAGGCCTGGAGATCGTGCCGCAGCTGTGGGACAACATTAATGACAGTCGGCCGCTGCAGACCCTGTTCCGCAACAGTGACGTGCTGCTCGGCCTCGACGACCCGCAGCTGTACAACCCGAAAACCGCGAAGAACCTGTTGCTGAGCAGTTACGCCCAGCAATTGCCGCTGATAGGCCCGAACGCGGGCTTCGTGCGGGCGGGCAGCCTGGCCAGCACCTACAGCGACCAGGCCGACTGGCTGGCCGTGCTCGACCGCCTGCTCGACCACTCGCCGGCCAACTGGCCGCGCTCGCTGTACCCGGAACGCTTCAAAGTCGTGGGCAACCCGCAAGTCGCGCGCTCACTGGGGATCGAACAGGTAGATGAAGCCAGTGTCGGCGCCCGATTGGCCGAAGGAGAAAAACGCCCATGACCTTGCGTCGTCGTTGGGACATCAACACGCGAACCCAGCTCATCACCTTGGGCCCGGCGCTGTTGCTGACGTTGCTGTTGATCAGCTTCTTCACCTTCGTGCGTATCCAGGACCTGCGCCAGGAACTGGACCACACCGGCCAACTGATCGCCAACCAACTGGCGCCCGCCACCGAGTACGGCGTGATATCCGGCAACAATGATGTGCTCGACAGCTTGCTGCGCGCCACGCTGGCCACACCCCATGTGCGTTTCCTGGAGATCCAGGACAGCAGCGAAAACATTCTGGTGTATGTCGAGCAACCGTCGGAGAAGCACGACCGTTCGCTGTCGGTGAAAGTGTTCCAGGCGCCGATCCGCCTGCAACATATCCAGCTGGGCAATGATTTTTTCCAGGACAACCTCAATGAACCCAAGGCCCCGCGCGCGGACTACCTGGGCCGGGTGATCGTCGGCATGTCCAACGATGCGTTCAGCCAGCGCCAACAGGAGATCCTGTTCAAGGCCGGTATCCTCGCGCTGTTCGCCCTGCTGTTTACCTTCCTGCTCGCACGGCGCCTGGCCGCCAGCCTGTCGCAGCCGATCAGCGCCATGGGCCATGCGGTGAAGGCGATCCAGCAAGGCGACTACCAGACGCCGCTGCCGATTGTGGATGACTCGGAGCTGGGCGACCTGTCGCGGCATATCAACAACCTTGCCGAGGGCCTCAACCAGGCCAGTCGCGAACAGCAACAGGCCATGGCCCAGTTGATCCAGACCCGCGAAGAGGCCGAGCGCGCCAACAACGCCAAGTCAGACTTCCTGGCGATGATGAGCCATGAACTGCGCACCCCCATGAACGGCGTGCTGGGTATGTTGCAGTTGTTGGAAACCACCGAGATGACCGAGGAACAGACCGAATACGCGGCGCTGGCGTCGGAGTCCACCGAGCATTTGCTCAAGGTCATCAACGACATCCTCGACTTCTCGCGTATCGAACGCGCCGCCCTGGAGCTGGAGCATATTCCGTTCAACCTGGCGGACCTGATCAACAGTTGCGCCCAGGCCTTCCAGCACAGTGCCCAGCAACGTGGGCTGGCGCTGCAACTGGCGATCCCGCTGGGGATGGACGCCTTGCACGTGCAGGGTGACCCGACGCGGATCCGCCAGATCCTGGTGAACCTGATCGGCAACGCCTTGAAGTTCACCGAGCACGGCAGCGTCAGCGTCGAGCCCCATTGGCAGACCCTCGACCATGAACTGGTGTGGTTCACCTGCACCGTGCGCGACAGTGGCATCGGCATTTCCGCCGAACGCCTGGAGGCGATGTTCGACGCGTTCCAGCAGGCCGACAGTTCCATTTCAAGACGTTACGGTGGCACCGGCCTGGGCCTGCCCATCGCCCGTACCTTGGCCGAACGCATGGGCGGCACCCTGCGCGCCCAGAGTGAAGAAGGCCGCGGTTCGGTGTTCACCCTGGAAATTCCCCTGGCCATCGACCAGCACAGTGTGCCGACGATTGCCAGCGACGCCGACGGCAAAGCCAGTGCGGGCGATGGTCGCCATGTGCTGCTGGTGGAAGACAACCCGGTCAACCGCACCGTGGTCGAAGCCATGCTGCGCAGTCTGGGGTTTGAAGTGAGCCTGGCCACCGACGGTGCCGAAGCGATCCGCAGCGCCGAGAGCCTGATTTTCACCGCCATCCTGATGGATTGCCGGCTGCCATTGATCGACGGCTACGAAGCCACCCGGCAGATTCGTCGGTTGCCGGGCTGTGCCGACTTGCCGATCATCGCGCTGACCGCCAACGCCTTGCAGGGCGACCGTGAAGCCTGCCTGGCAGCGGGAATGAACGATTACCTGGCCAAGCCGTTCAAACGCACGGATTTGCAGCAAATCCTACAGCGTTGGGTGCAATAGCGCCGCGCCATCAGCCAACTCCGACTGGCGTGAAAGGCGAAAGTGCGGCAGTCTTAGGCACCCGAACGGGCCGATAAACAGGCCCGGTTTAAAATTTCAGTGAACAAGTGTACATTCAGTACCTTGCCGCTGTGACTTTCACTACAACGCAATAGTCTATGTGTAGGCTGCCGACATGAGGCATGAACGCTTCATTCGGTTCGGGAAGATTTACCCTACCCTGCCGCATGGGATTATTGAGGAGCTCGCATGACCAAACAAAACGCCTTTACTCGGGAAGACCTGCTGCGCTGCAGTCGCGGTGAGCTGTTCGGCCCAGGTAACGCGCAACTGCCCGCCCCGAACATGCTGATGGTGGATCGCATCACCCATATCAGCGAAGAGGGTGGCAAGTACGGCAAAGGTGAATTGGTCGCCGAGCTGGATATCACCCCGGACCTGTGGTTCTTCGCCTGCCATTTCGAAGGCGATCCTGTCATGCCAGGCTGTCTGGGCCTTGACGCCATGTGGCAGCTGGTCGGTTTCTTCCTCGGCTGGCAAGGCTTGCCGGGCCGCGGTCGCGCCCTGGGTTCGGGCGAAGTGAAGTTCTTTGGCCAGGTCCTGCCGACCGCCAAGAAAGTCACCTACAACATTCAAATCAAGCGCGTCCTCAAGGGCAAGCTGAACCTGGCCATCGCCGATGGTTCGGTGAGCGTCGACGGTCGCGAGATCTATACTGCCGAAGGCCTTCGGGTCGGCGTATTCACATCCACTGACAACTTTTAAGGGTTATCCGCATGCGCCGCGTCGTTATCACTGGTCTGGGCATTGTTTCTTGCCTGGGCAATGACAAAGAGACCGTCACCGCTAACCTGCGTGCAAGTCGCCCTGGCATCCGCTTCAACCCGGAATATGCCGAAATGGGTCTGCGTAGCCAGGTTTCCGGCTCCATCGACCTGCCCCTCGAAGAACTGATCGATCGCAAGATCTATCGCTTCGTCGGCCACGCTGCCGCTTACGCCTACCTGGCCATGAAAGACGCAATCGCCGACTCCGGCCTGAGCGAAGACCAGGTCTCGAACGTACGCACCGGCCTGATCGCCGGCTCCGGCGGCGCATCGACCCTGAACCAGATGGAAGCGCTGGACATCCTGCGCGAAAAAGGCGTGAAGCGCGTTGGCCCGTACCGTGTCACGCGGACCATGGGCAGCACCGTTTCCGCCTGCCTGGCCACGCCGTTCCAGATCAAGGGCGTGAACTACTCGATCTCCTCTGCCTGCGCCACCAGTGCACATTGCATCGGTACTGCGGTTGAGCAGATCCAACTGGGCAAGCAGGACATCGTGTTCGCCGGCGGCGGTGAAGAAGAGCATTGGAGCCAATCGTTCCTGTTCGACGCCATGGGCGCACTGTCGACCCAGTACAACGAAACCCCGGAAAAGGCCTCCCGCGCCTACGACGCCAAGCGTGACGGTTTCGTCATCGCTGGCGGTGGCGGCATGGTGGTGGTCGAAGAGCTGGAACACGCCCTGGCCCGTGGTGCCAAGATCTACGCGGAAATCGTCGGTTACGGCGCCACTTCCGACGGCTACGACATGGTTGCCCCGAGCGGTGAAGGCGCCATCCGTTGCATGCAGATGGCAATGTCCACTGTTGATACCCCAATCGACTACCTGAACACCCACGGCACCTCGACTCCGGTCGGCGACGCCAAGGAAATGGAAGGCGTGCGTGCGGTATTCGGCGACAAGGCTCCGGCGATCAGCTCTACCAAGAGCCTGTCCGGTCACTCCCTGGGCGCCGCTGGCGTTCATGAAGCGATCTACTGCCTGCTGATGATGGAAGGCAACTTCATGGCCGGCTCGGCCAACATCGACGAGATTGATCCGGTGGTGGCTGACATGCCGATCCTGACCAAGACCGTTGAGAATGCGAAAATCGACACCGTGATGAGCAACAGCTTCGGCTTTGGTGGCACTAACGCTACCCTGGTGCTGAAACGCTGGCAGGGTCAGTAAGACCTGTAGCTTGATTGCATGAAAAAGCCCCGACTGGTTCGGGGCTTTTTTTGTGGGTAATGGACCGAGTCGCCTTCATCGCAGGCAAGCCAGCTCCCACAGGGGAATGCATTTCAAATGTGGGAGCTGGCTTGCCTGCGATAGCGCCCACCCGGTTCCCGGCCCTACACCGAAAACCGCGCCACCATGGTGTTCAAGTCCACCGCCAACCGCGACAACTCCTGGCTCGCCGCGCTGGTCTGGTTGGCCCCGGTCGAGGTCTGATGCGCCAGGTCGCGGATGTTCATCAAATTGCGATCCACCTCCCGCGCCACCGCTGCCTGTTGCTCTGACGCGCTGGCGATCACCAGGTTGCGCTCGTTGATCAAGGTGAACGCCGAGGCGATTTCCTCCAATGCCGTGCCCGCCGACTTGGCGATGTCCAAGGTCGAGCGTGCACGGGTGTTGCTGTGTTGCATCGAGCTGACCGCCTGATCGGTGCCCTGTTGAATCCCGCTGATCATCTGCTCGATTTCCTGGGTCGACTGCTGGGTGCGATGGGCCAAAGCCCGCACTTCGTCGGCTACTACCGCAAACCCACGTCCGGCATCCCCGGCGCGCGCCGCTTCAATCGCCGCGTTCAACGCCAGCAGGTTGGTCTGCTCGGCAATCGAGCGGATCACGTCCAGCACCTTACTGATGCCATACACCTTCTGCGCCAGGTCCTCGACCTGGGTCACGTTGTCGGTGACATCGGTGGCCAGCGCCTCGATTGACACCACCGTCTGATGCACCTGCTCACGCCCATGCTGGGCAATGCGGTCGGACTCGCGTGAAGCCTGGGACGTGGCCACCGCGTTGCTTGCCACCTCCTCCACCGCCGCCGTCATCTGGTTCACCGCCGTGGCGGCCTGCTCGATTTCCTGGTTCTGCTGGTGCAGGCCGCGAGTGGCATCTTCAGTCACGCAACTGAGTTCCTCCGAGGCGGAGGCCAACTGGTTCGACGATTCGGCAATACGCCGGATGGTGTCGCGCAGGTTGTCCTGCATGCCCTTGAGCGCCTGCTGCAGGCGCGCCGGCTCATCGTTGCCACTCACATGAATCTCGCCGGTCAGATCGCCACTGGCTACGCCTTGGGCGACTTTCAGCGACTGGGCCAGGGGCAACACGATGCTGCGCGTCAGCCACACGGCCAGGCCGATGGTGATCAGTGCGGTGAGCACGATCATGCCGATCACCCAGCTGCGCGACTGGCTGAACACGCTTTGTGCCAGGCTGGCAGCCTGATTGGCGTTGGCTTTGTTGAGGTTGACCAGGTCATGCAGGGTCGTGGCCATCTCGTCGGCAAGCTGGTTCATCTCACCGTTGACTACCCTGATCGCGTCTTCGAGCTGGTTGGCCTTGGAAAAACCCACGACCTGCTCCTGACGTTGCAGGTACTGCTGTTCCTGGGCCTTGAAGCGATCAAACAGCGTGCGCTCCTCGGGCAGCACAATCAGCGCTTCGTAGAGCGTTTGCGCATGGTGCAGACCGTTTTTGAGGTCGCTGAGTTTTTGCTCGTTCTGCGCCAGCGCCTGGGGATCGCGGTTGACCAGCAGGCGCAAGGTCAGCGCCCGGATGCGCAGCAGGTCCTGGCTCATCTCCCCCACAGCCATCACGCTGGGCAGCCAGTTGTTTTCCACCTGATCCGACTGTTGGCGCATATTGGCCATCTGCAACAAAGCGAAACCGCCCAGGGCAAACACCATCAACGCCAATAGGCCAAACCCCAGGCCTGCGCGCGGGGCGATATTCAGACTTCTGATACTCATGCCTTGGCTCCTTCCAAATGCGCTGCATCCATTTGCAGCTGGCTCTTGAAAGGTATCGGCCTATGAGCGCCTTTGCGTAAGACGAAAACGCGATATCAACGCGCCACTCCATCGCGGGCCGCTTTAGGCAGGATGGCCAGGAAGTTGTCCCGCGCCACTTTTCGGGCGACGGCCTCCGGCAAGGCATCCAAAAAGGGATCGAAGCTTCGTATTTTCTTACCCAACTTGTTGAAACGCCCTACTACGTCCGAACCCAACATAAACCGCTCAGGGAAGCGCTCCACCAGCGCTACCCACTCGGGGCGAGGCTGGCCGGCATCATCCAGCAGATACGGCGTAAGCATGCTCCAGGACAGGTCGATGTACAGGTTGGGATAGGCCTCCAGCAGGCGACTCAAAGTCGGCAACAAAAAGTCCATCTGCACCTGATGACGATGGATTTCCTTGCTGGTGCCGGCATGGGCCCAGATAAAGCGCGTGTGCGGATGATTGCGCAGCGGTTCTTCCACTTCGGCCAGGTACAGCGGGTTGCGCTCGCGCTTGGAGGTGATATTGGAGTGCAGCATCACCGGCAGGTCGTTTTCTGCCGCAAGGTGATAGATGCGGGTCATGGCTTCGTTATTCGCGCGCGGGGTGTCGCCTGCGGTGATGGCCGTGAGGTCGTCATGACGGGTGAAGACTTCGCCAATGCCCTGCCACAGCCCTGGGTTGAGGTCGAGCATGCGCTGGATATGGGCGGCCGAGTTCTTATCGTTGGGGTTGAAGCCGGACAGGAACGGATGGAAGTGGCGGCGTTGCTCGGGGGTCAGCTTGTTGAGCGCTGCGGCGACGATCACGTCGGTGGCGCTGTACCAGTAGGCATCGGCGTCATCACCGGCGTAGTAACGCGGCCGCTTGGGTTCGTCTTCGTGCCATTTTTTCGCAACGGGTATGCCGGAAATCATCACATGCTCGATGCGATTTTCCGCCATGGCCGTGAGCAGCTTGTCCATGCCGGCGGTTTCCTGGAAGAAATCCACGTAATGCAGGTGCGCATCGCTATAGGCGTAGTCGCGAGCCTGCACAGCAAAGCTGCTGGCGGCGAACAAAAGGGCCAGCGTCAGGCGGGTCCAGGGCACGATAAAACCTCGATAAGGGCTGATACGGGTAGACCTTGCCCACGCTGCCTGGGTTCATCCGGAAAAAAAACGCGGAACACCGAAGTGCCAGCATGCTCTATAACTGCATGACCTTCATCCTGCCACCCTGTGAGGTTTACCATGCCTGTTACCGTGAATACCCTGAACCAGGACAACTTTCGTCATAGCGTCAATATCAATAACCACGAGTTGTTTACCGACCTGCCCAAAAGCCTCGGCGGCGACGATTCGGCGCCCTCTCCCCACGACTACTTCGATGCCGCCCTGGCATCGTGCAAAGCCCTGACCGTCAAGCTCTACGCGCAGAAGAAAGACATCCCGCTGACTGGCGTGACCGTGGAAGTCACCCACGACGCCACTGAAGAGCAAAAAGGCAAATACAAACTCAACGTCAAGCTGACGCTCAAGGGCGTACTCACCGACGAGCAACGCGACGAACTGCACCGTGTGGCGGATCGCTGCCCGGTGCACAAGCTGATGACCACTGCCGAAGTCACCATTGAGACAAAGCTGTCGGAAGGCGCCTTCAGCCAATAGCAGCAACATCCTACCGAGCGGGTTATGCTCAGCTTCATCTAACCCGCTCAGACTGGGACGTGCCATGACCCCCCTCACCGTGATCCGCCCTCGCCTCGAAGACGTCGAAGGCCAACCGATCCTGCGCCCGCTGCCGTCGCGGGAATGCCGCAGCGTGGGGCCCTTTGTGTTCTTCGACCATATGCTGCTCACCCGCTATGCACCGGGCGATGGCATGAATATCCGCCAGCATCCGCATATCGGGCTGTCGACCCTCACCTATCTGTTTGAAGGTGCTTTGCAGCATAAGGACAGCCTGGGTTCGGACCAGGTGGTGCAGGCCGGTGATGTGAGCTGGATGACCGCCGGCAGCGCGATTGCCCATGTCGAACGCACCCCCGAGCCGCTCAAGGCCAGCGGTTTCAGCCTGCACGGGCTGCAAGTGTGGCTGGCCTCGCCCAAGGACCATGAGACGGGACCGGGGCATTACAGCCATCACCCGGCAGCGAGCCTGCCGGTGAGTGACAACCTGGGCGTGCAGGTCCGCATGATCGCGGGCGATGGGTTCTGCCTCAAGTCGCCGGTGCCGGTGCTGTCACCCACGCTGTACGCCGAGGTGCAGATGCAGACGGCCACGACGCTGCTGGTTCCGGATGAGCATGAGGAACGAGCGGTGTATGTGCTGGAAGGTGAAGCACAGTTGGACGGTGAACTGCTTGAGGTGCATAGCCTGGTGGTCTTGCCCGTCGGTCAGGAGATGACGCTGTTCGCCGAGAGCGATTGCCACTTGGTGGTACTTGGCGGCGCGCCGCTGGATGGGCCACGGCGGATCAATTGGAATTTTGTCGCGAGTGATCCGGCGGTGATCGAACAGGCCAGGCGGCGCTGGGCGGCTGGGGATTGGCCGACGGTGCCGGGTGAGTCTGAAAGAATCGAGTTGCCGGTGAGATAGCATTCGCGAGCAAGCCCGCTCCCACATTTACCGGTGTACGCCGATCAAAATGTGGGAGCCGGGCTTGCCCGCGATAGGGCCGGAACAGGCGCTGAAATATCAGCCCTGGAACACTTCATCCAACAAATCATGCATCGACTTGAACGCCCGCTTGGCCGTCTTCGCGTCATACATCATCTTGCCCGGCACATTGGCATGGGGATCGGTGAAGGAATGCACCGCACCGCCATAGCTCAGCAATTGCCAATCCACACCGGCCGCGTTCATTTCATCTTCGAACGCCGGCAGTTGCGCTTTCGGCACCAATGGATCGGACGCACCATGCAGCACCAGCACTGAACCCTTGACGTGCTTGGCACCGGCCGGGTTCTGGGTGTCGATGGTGCCGTGGAACGAGACCGCCGCCTTCAAGGGCGCACCGGTCCGCGCCAGTTCCAGCGAGCAGAAACCGCCAAAGCAGAAACCGAAGGTCGCCAGCTTCGAAGTATCAACCTCGGCCTGGCCCTGCAGTTGATCAAGCGCTGCTTGCATGAGCTTGAGCAGCTTAGGGTTGTCATTCTTCAACGGCATCATCGCCGCGCCAGCTTCATCGCCATTCGACGGACGCACGGTCTGCCCGTACAGGTCCGCGATCAGCACCACGTAGCCCTTGCTGGCCACGCTCTTGGCGATCTCTTCGGCACCCGCACTCACCCCCATCCAGTTCGGCGCCATCAGCAGGCCCGGCAGCGGGCCCTTGTGGCTGGAATCGAATGCGAGGCGGCTTTCATAAGACTGGCCATCAATCTGATAGACCACGGAACGCACAGTGACTTGGCTCATCATTTACTCCAGTTGAGGTGCACTAGAACGAAAAAACCCGCCGAAGCGGGTTTTTCTACATCAGGGTCAAACCGACAGTTCAACCAACAGCTTGTTCAGGCGGCGCACATAGGCGGCCGGGTCTTTCAAGCTGTCGCCAGCGGCCAGGGCCGCTTGGTCGAAGAGGATGTGCGACAGGTCGCCAAACCGCTCTTCGCTTTGCTCGCCGTCGAGTTTCTCGATCAACGGGTGAGCCGGGTTGAATTCGAAGATTGGCTTGGAATCCGGCACCTTCTGGCCACTGGCTTCGAGGATCTGGCGCATCTGCATGCCCAGGTCCGCTTCACCGATAGCCAGGATCGCCGGGGAGTCGGTCAGACGGTGGGAAACCCGCACTTCGCTGACCGCCTCGCCCAGGGACGCCTTGATCCGCTCAACCAGGCCTTCTTTGGACTTGGCGACTTCTTCGGCTTCTTTCTTCTCTTCTTCGGAGTCCAGGTTACCCAGGTCCAGGTCACCACGGGCCACGTCGACGAAGGACTTGCCGTCGAACTCGTTGAGGTAGCTCATCAGCCACTCATCGATACGGTCGGTCAGCAGCAGCACTTCGATGCCTTTCTTGCGGAAGACTTCCAGGTGCGGGCTGTTCTTGACCTGGGCGTAGGTTTCGCCGGTCAGGTAGTAGATCTTGTCCTGACCTTCCTTGGCGCGTGCCAGGTATTCGGCCAGGGACACCACTTGCTCGCCGCCTTCTTCGTGAGTCGAGGCAAAACGCAGCAGGCCGGCGATTTTTTCCTTGTTGGCGAAATCTTCCGCCGGGCCCTCTTTCATGACCTGGCCGAAGTTTTTCCAGAAGCCTTTGTATTGCTCAGGCTCGTTCTTCGCCAGTTTTTCCAGCATGTCGAGGACACGCTTGGTCAGCGCCGACTTCATGGAGTCGATGATCGGGTCTTTCTGCAGGATTTCCCGCGACACGTTCAGCGACAAATCGTTGGAGTCGACCACGCCTTTGATAAAGCGCAGGTACAACGGCAGGAAGGATTCCGCCTGGTCCATCACGAACACGCGCTGCACATAGAGTTTCAGGCCTTTCGGCGCTTCACGCTGGTACAGGTCGAACGGGGCGCGGGCCGGTACGTAGAGCAGCGAGCTGTATTCCAGCTTGCCTTCGACCTTGTTGTGGCTCCAGCTCAGCGGGTTTTCGTAGTCGTGACCGATGTGCTTGTAGAACTCCTGGTATTCCTCGTCCTTGATCTCGGTACGCGGACGGGTCCACAGCGCGCTGGCGCGGTTGACCACTTCCCATTCCTGGGCAGGAGCCTCTTCGCCTTCGGCAGCCGCTTGTTCTTTCGGCAACTCGATTGGCAGGGCGATGTGATCGGAGTACTTCTTGACGATGTTGCGCAGGCGCCAGCCATCGGCAAATTCATCTTCACCGTCTTTGAGGTGCAGGACGATTCGGGTACCACGGTCTGCCTTGTCGACAGTGGCGATTTCGAATTCGCCCTCGCCTTTGGACGACCAGTGCACGCCTTCGCTGGCGTCGAGGCCGGCGCGACGGCTGAACACTTCCACTTGGTCAGCCACGATGAAGGCCGAGTAGAAGCCCACGCCGAACTGGCCGATCAGGTGCGAATCTTTCTTCTGGTCGCCCGACAGGTTCTTCATGAAATCGGCCGTACCGGATTTGGCGATGGTGCCCAAATGGGTAATCGCGTCTTCGCGGTTCATGCCGATGCCGTTGTCTTCGATCGTGACGGTCTTGGCGTCCTTATCAAAGCTCACACGGATTTTCAGTTCGGCGCCACCTTCCAGCAACTCAGGCTTGGACAGGGCTTCGAAACGTAATTTGTCGACAGCGTCAGAGGCGTTCGAGATCAATTCGCGAAGGAAGATTTCCTTGTTGGAATACAGCGAATGGATCATGAGGTGCAGCAGTTGCTTCACCTCGGTCTGGAAGCCCAGGGTTTCCTTTTGAGTTTCCACACTCATGGTCATCAAACTCCAATTGGATGGCAGTGGCCGCACCCTTGAGGGTTGGCGGCGGGTTGTCATCAAAGTTGGGGGCTAAGACCAGGATTTCAAGGGCGGCCCTGTTCCTCGATCTTGAAATGCGCACGAGCGGTGGCGATGGGCTCGGCCGCCGTGCTTTGCCAGGCGGTGATCGCCACGTTCGCCACCCGTCGGCCCTGGCGCCACACCTGGCATTTGGCGTAGGTGTCGCGAAACTGCCCGGCGCGCAGGTAATCCAGGGAAAAATCGATGATTTTCGGGATGCCCGGCGCGCCCGTGAACACCAGCAGGTGCAGCGCCGCCGACAGCTCCATAAAGCCTGCGATCACGCCGCCGTGCAGCGCCGGCAATATGGGGTTACCAATATTGTCCTTGTTGGCCGGCAGGCGGAACAGCAGCTCATCCCCCAGCCGCGTGCATTCAATGCCGATGAGCTTGGCGTAGGGAATCAGATTGAGCAGCGCCTCGTAATCGCCACGCTCATGGGCCTGCTCCAGGCGGGTCTTGAATCGGTGCGTCATGCCTGCTCTCCCTTGATCGTACTGCCCAATCCTTGAGTGCCCTTGAGGCGTTTGCCCATGCGCATGAACGTGCCCACCACATGGGCAATGGGTTGCTGGGGGTCGTCCTGATAGGCAAAGCCACGGGTGAAGATCACGTCGGTGGTCACCCGGTAGCATTGAGCGAACCCATACAGGGGTTTGTGGGGCGCCGCGGGATGCATGTAGTCAACGCGCAGGTCGAGGGTCGGGCACACTTCGAATTCCGGCAGCACACACAGGGTGGCCATGCCGCAGGCGGTGTCCATCAGGGAGGTCAGCGCGCCGCCATGGATCACGCCCGACTGGGGATCACCGACCAAATGCGCCGCGTAGGGCATGATCAAGGTGATGCCCTCCTCACTGGCCTGATGAGCGGTAATACCCAGCACCTGACAATGGCGCAAGGCCGAAACAAAGCGCGTCGCACGCTCTAACAGGGGATTTTCGGTCATTCGTTCCAGACTCTTATTAGTGTTGATTCGCGGAAGGGGTGGGCGGGCAAAAGTTCCGGTTAGTCAGGGATTTATATATCTATGGAATAAAAGGAACTAATGCCGAACCGCCATGCTCGAAAGGCCAGTAGATATCTTCAATAAGGAGAAACACCCATGCGCAAGACTTTAGCTATTTCCATGATGCTCGCCGCTGCCCTCGGTCTCGCTGCCTGCGACAAAAAATCCGAAGACAAAGCCCAAGACGCCGCCGCGCACTCTGAGCAAGCTCAGAAAGACATGGCGAAGGCTCAGGATAAAGTGAACGACGCTGCGAAAGAAAACGCCGATGCTGCCAAAGCTCAGGCTGAATCGAACGAAGCCGCCGCCAAAGAAGCAGCACCTGCTACCCCTGCCACCGGTTCTTGAGACCGCGGCTTGAAATAGCTTGGCTGCAAAAAGAAAGCCCGCTTAGATAGCGGGCTTTTCTTTGTCTGGCGTTTTTATTTAAAGGCCTTAGTTAGCCCACTTCTTTAGCCGGCTCCGGCGGCGGCGTGTCCGTCTGCGTATACACCATCACTTGCAGCACGTCGGAATGAAACTCCCGACGGTACAGCACCAACACCACCCCACTGCTCATCAACATGAACAACCAGGGGCTGACAAACCACGCCAGCATGGTCATGCCGAAGTAATAAGAACGCAGGCCGAAGTTGAACTGGTTGGCGGCCATGGAAATCACCCGCGCCGCGCGCAGGGCAAACGCATTGCGCTCCTGCTCCGACACATGTCGCTCACCGATCATCGGCGCCGAGCCCACTAGCACCGCCGCGAAGTTGTACTGGCGCATGCACCAACTGAATGTGAAGAACGCATAGACAAACACCAGCGCCAGGCACAGCAGCTTGATCTCCGACATGCCCTGGGACGCCTGCTGCACCATGGGGATATCCGCCAGCAGCGACACCGCGCGCTCTGAAGCGCCGAGTACGGTGAGAATACCGGCGAGGATGATCAAGGTGCTGGAGGCGAAGAACGAGGCATTGCGTTCAAGGTTGCCGATCACGCTGGCGTCGGCGATGCGGTTGTCGCGCAGCAGCATGCGGCGCATCCAGTCTTCTCGATACAGATGCAACACACTGGCCAGGCAGGCCGTGTCGCGGGCTTTCCAGGTGGCATAACGGGTGTAGCCCCCCCAGCAAAGGACAAACCAGAGCGCGGCAAGCAGGTGGATCTGATTGGTTTCGATAAACGACATGCGGGTCCTTATGACGAGCGCGTTTGAACTTGAAGTTTTCCTAACCCCTTCGACGTTAGCCCAAGCTAAAAGACACTGCCTGACGCCCAAAAAAAATGCCCCGTATCGATTGATACGGGGCATTTCGGCAGAGCCTTCAGCGGATCAAGCGATCGCTTCGCTGCGCTTGCCAAGCATCCGATCAATCACCACGGCCACCACCAGGACCATCACCGACGGCACCAGCCAGGCCAGGCCTTGCTCGCTCAGCGGCAGGTTGGTCAGTTGCGCCGGCAACCAGTCTGCGAAACCGGCGCCCTTGAGTGCGTCGATGCAACCAAAGATGAACGACACCAGCATCACCGGACCGACAATGCGGCCCTGCTCTTGCCAGAAGTCTTTGCAGAAGCTCAAGGCCACCAACACGATGCACGGCGGGTAGATCGCTGTGAGCACCGGAATCGAGAACGCGATCAGCTTGGTCAGGCCCAGGTTGGACACGAACAGCGAGAACAGAGCCAAGATCACCACCAGCGTTTTGTAGGACAGCGGCAGGATACGGCTGAAGTACTCGGCGCACGCGCAGGTCAGACCTACGGCAGTGACCAGGCACGCCAGGGAGATCAGCACGGCCAGGAAGCCGCTGCCCAGGGAACCGAAGGTATGTTGCACGTAAGCATGCAGCACCGCAGCGCCGTTGCTCGCGCCCGCGGCAACCGCATGGCTGCCCGAACCCAGGCGGAACAGGCTGACGTACACCAGCGCCAGGCCCACACCGGCGATCAGGCCGGCAATGATCGCGTAGCGGGTGATCAGCTTCGGCGACTCCACGCCACGGGAGCGAATGGCGTTGACGATCACGATGCCAAACACCAGGGCACCCAGGGTATCCATGGTCAGGTAACCATTGATGAAGCCTTGGGAGAACGGTGCAGCCACGTATTCCGGGGTGGCGACGCCCACTTCACCAGCCGGCAAGGCAAAGGCGGCGATACCGAGGACGGCCAGCGCGATGATCTTCAGCGGTGCGAGGAAGCGACCGACGGTGTCCAGCAAACGCCCTGGGTACAGGGAAACGAAGAACACCACCAGGAAGTACACCGAGCTGTAGAGGAACAGCGCCAGCGGACTTTCGCCGGTCAGCGGCGCCAGGCCCACTTCAAAGGACACGGTCGCGGTGCGCGGGGTGGCGAACAGCGGCCCTACCGCCAGATACGCCGCCGCCGCGAGCAGGCCACCGGCGATCTTGCCGATCGGGCTGCTCAGCGCGTCCATACCGCCACCGACCTTGGCCAGGGCGATCACGGTGACCACCGGCAAACCCACTGCGGTGATCAGAAAGCCCAGCGCTGCCATCCAGACGTGAGGTCCGGACTGCAAACCAACGATAGGCGGGAAGATGATGTTGCCGGCGCCCACGAACAGGGCAAACGTCATAAAGCCCAACGCCAGGACATCCTGGCTTTTCAACACTTTCATTTCGGGAAATACCACACTACTGAATCGGAATTTAGAGAGGGATTCCCTATGGATGAGGGAAATACTGCCGGCCCTTATGGGAGCCGACCGGTCTAGCGCGGGGCTTCCTTTTGGGATGCGCACGCATAAAGAGGCGGGTAGGTTACAGAATCGGGCTGACAAACGCACTGTTGCGGGGCGGACTGTCCGATAAGCGACATCTTAATGTCGCGTTTTCATACTTAAATGATGGATCAGCAATCCCCAGAAAGCACAAAGGCCACCCGAAGGTGGCCTTTGTGTGGGTGAAGCGTCAGCTAAGCGCGAGGCTTACTTGACAGCCCAACCGGTCAGCTCGGACAAAGCCTTGCCGATGTCTGCCAGCGAACGCACGGTTTTAACACCTGCGTCTTCCAGGGCAGCAAACTTCTCGTCTGCAGTACCCTTGCCGCCAGAGATGATTGCGCCAGCATGGCCCATGCGCTTGCCAGCAGGGGCAGTCACACCAGCGATGTAGGAAACAACCGGCTTGGTCACGTGTGCCTTGATGTAGGCAGCCGCTTCTTCTTCAGCCGAACCGCCGATCTCACCGATCATGACGATCGCTTCGGTCTTCGGGTCTTCCTGGAACAGTTTCAGGATATCGATGAAGTTCGAACCTGGGATCGGGTCACCGCCGATGCCGACGCAAGTCGACTGACCGAAACCGGCGTCAGTGGTCTGCTTCACAGCTTCGTAGGTCAGGGTGCCGGAACGGGAAACGATACCGACTTTACCTGGCAAGTGAATGTGACCTGGCATGATGCCGATCTTGCATTCGCCTGGAGTGATCACGCCTGGGCAGTTAGGGCCGATCAGGGTAACACCCAGCTCGTCGCACTTAACTTTAGCGTCCAGCATGTCCAGGGTAGGAATGCCTTCGGTGATGCAGACGATCAGCTTGATGCCGCCGAATGCCGCTTCCAGGATCGAGTCCTTGCAGAAAGGAGCTGGAACGTAGATCACGCTGGCGGTGGCACCAGTGGCAGCTACAGCATCTTTCACGGTGTTGAACACTGGCAGGCCCAGGTGCTCGGTGCCGCCTTTGCCCGGAGTTACGCCGCCAACCATCTTGGTGCCGTATTCGATGGCTTGCTGGGTGTGGAAACTACCTTGCGAACCGGTAATACCCTGGCAGATAACTTTGGTGTCTTTATTGATCAGGACGCTCATTACTTGCCCTCCGCAGCTTTGACAACTTGTTGAGCAGCGTCGGTCAGGCTGGTAGCCGCGATGATGTTCAAACCGCTTTCTGCCAGTACTTTAGCGCCCAGTTCAGCGTTGTTACCTTCAAGGCGAACAACAACCGGGATTTTGACGCCGACTTCTTTCACTGCACCGATGATGCCTTCGGCAATCATGTCGCAACGAACGATGCCGCCGAAGATGTTGACCAGTACTGCAGCGACGTTGGAGTCGGACAGGATGATCTTGAAGGCTTCGGTAACGCGTTCTTTGGTAGCACCACCGCCCACATCGAGGAAGTTGGCTGGTTTGCCGCCATGCAGGTTGACGATGTCCATGGTACCCATGGCCAGGCCAGCACCGTTCACCATGCAACCGATGTTACCTTCCAGGGCTACGTAGTTCAGTTCGAACTTGGCAGCGTGCGCTTCGCGCGGATCGTCTTGCGACGGATCGTGGAAAGTCTTCAGCTTAGGCTGACGGTACATGGCGTTGGCGTCGATGTTGATCTTGGCGTCCAGGCAGTGCAGATCGCCGTCAGCCTTGATCACCAGCGGGTTCACTTCCAGCAGGGCCAGATCGTGATCCTGGAACAGTTTGGCCAGACCCACGAAGATCTTGGCGAACTGGGCAACTTGCTTGCCTTCCAGGCCCAGCTGGAAAGCCAGCTCGCGACCCTGGAATGGCTGAGCGCCAACCAGTGGATCGATAGTGGCTTTCAGAATTTTTTCTGGGGTTTCTTCGGCGATCTTCTCAATGTCCACGCCACCTTCGGTGGAAGCCATGAACACGATGCGACGGCTCGAACGGTCAACGACAGCGCCCAGGTACAGCTCTTTAGCGATATCAGTGCACGATTCAACCAGGATCTTGGTGACTGGCTGGCCATTGGCATCAGTCTGGTAAGTCACCAGACGCTTGCCCAGCCACTGCTGTGCGAAGGCCTTGGCGTCTTCTTTGCTGCGAACCAGCTTAACGCCGCCCGCTTTACCGCGACCACCAGCGTGGACCTGGGCTTTGACAACCCACTCAGTGCCGCCGATTTTGTCGCAAGCTTCTGCTGCTGCTTCCGGGGTGTCTACTGCGTAGCCCTTGGAAACTGGCAGGCCGTATTCAGCGAACAGCTGCTTACCCTGATACTCGTGAAGATTCATGCTTTTTACCGTCTTCGTTAGGTACTGCGCATTCGGCGCTGCGCTCATTATGAGTGCCGCGCCACCTGTGACTGCTGCTTGCGCAACTTGCAGGGCTCAAAGCCCGTAAAGCTGCGCAAGGCTGCGTCCAGCGGATATTCCGCGGTGAGTCTTGCGCGCAAGGCTCACGACGGGCAACTCCGCCGTGGTTTCTTATTATCTCGCTTAGCGCTTCTTGCGGTTGGCGATGTGGATGGCGCCGCCATTCACTGCCAACGCTGCTTCGTGCAACGCTTCGGACAGGGTCGGATGGGAGAAGACCATCATGCCCAGGTCCTCGGCACTGGTGCCGAATTCCATACCGATCGCGCCTTGCTGAACCAGTTCTGCAGCGCTTGGGCCAATCACGTGGACGCCCAATACGCGGTCAGTCTTGGCATCAGCGATGACTTTGACAAAACCACCGGTGTCGTTGGCTGCCATGGCACGGCCAGAAGCGGCAAACGGGAAGGTGCCGACGTTAACTTCAACGCCTTCAGCTTTCAACTGCTGTTCGTTCTTGCCGACCCATGCAATTTCCGGGTGGGTGTAGATAACCGATGGGATCAGGTCGTAGTTCATCTGGGTCTTGTGGCCCTTGATGCGCTCGACAACCATGATGCCTTCTTCGGAAGCCTTGTGCGCCAGCATCATGCCGCGAACCACGTCGCCGATGGCGTAGACGCCAGGCACGGTGGTTGCGCAGTGATCGTCAACGTGCACGTAGCCGCGCTCGTCGAGGGTCACGCCGCTGTCAGCCGCCAGCAGGTCGGTGGTCACTGGACGGCGACCCACGGCTACGATCAGCTTGTCGAAAGTGATGGTTTTTTCGCCATCCTTGTCGGTGTAGTTGACGACAACTTCTTCACCGTTGACTTTCGAACCGGTCACGCGAGCGCCCAGCTTGATGTCCAGACCTTGTTTGGTCAGGGTTTTCAGCGCTTCTTTGGATACAGCAGTGTCGGCAGCCAGCAGGAACGTGTCCAGGGCTTCCAGCACGGTCACTTCGGAACCCAGGCGGGACCATACCGAACCCAGTTCCAGGCCGATCACGCCAGCGCCGATCACGCCAAGGCGCTTAGGCACAGCCTGGAATTCCAGGGCACCGGTCGAATCAACGATCACGTTCTGGTCAACGGGAGCAGGCGGGATGTCGATTGGACGCGAACCTGGAGCCAGGATCACGTTCTCGGCTTCGATGATTTCGGTCGAGCCGTCTGGCTTGGTGATTTCAACTTTCTTGCCAGCCAGCAGCTTGCCGTGGCCTTGCAGGGAAGTCACGCCGTTGGCCTTGAACAAGGTGGCAACGCCGGAAGTCAGGCCTTTAACGATGTTGGCTTTACGGCCGACCATTGCTGGCACGTCCATGGTCACGCCAGCATGGTTGATGCCGTGGATCGCGAAACCGTCTTGGGCTTCGTGGAATTTCCAGGAGCTGTCCAGCAGCGCCTTGGAAGGAATGCAACCGACGTTCAGGCAAGTACCGCCCAGTGCCAGTTTGCCTTCCTTGTCGGTGTATTTTTCGATGCAAGCAGTCGAGAGGCCCAGTTGTGCGGCCTTGATGGCAGCAACGTAGCCGCCAGGACCTGCACCAATCACTACAACGTCAAATTTCTGCGTCATGAAAATAGTTCCTCTATTCAGCGACAAGCTTCAAGCGACACGTTGCAAGCCAAGCTGCTTTTTCCTACAGCCTGTAGCTCGCAACGTGCAGCTGCGTCTTTAGATGTCCAGCAGCAGACGAGCCGGGTCTTCCAGCAGGTTCTTGATGGTCACCAGGAAAGTCACGGCTTCTTTACCATCGATCAGGCGGTGATCGTACGACAGCGCCAGGTACATCATCGGGCGGATCACGACTTGGCCGTTGATGGCCATCGGACGCTGGATGATGTTGTGCATGCCCAGGATCGCGGCTTGTGGCGGGTTGACGATCGGCGTCGACATCATCGAACCGAAGGTACCACCGTTGGTGATGGTGAAGGTACCGCCGGTCATCTCGTCGATGGTCAGCTTGCCGTCACGGGCTTTCTTGCCGAAGCCGGCGATGCCGCCTTCGATTTCAGCCAGGCTCATCAGCTCGGCGTTACGCAGTACCGGCACCACCAGGCCACGGTCGCTGGACACGGCTACGCCGACGTCTGCGTAGCCATGGTAAACGATGTCGCCGCCGTCGATGGAAGCGTTGACAGCCGGGAAGCGTTTCAGCGCTTCGGTGGCCGCTTTCACGAAGAAGGACATGAAGCCCAGGCGTACGCCGTTGTGGGACTTCTCGAACAGGTCCTTGTACTTCGAACGCAGGGCCATGACTTCGGTCATGTCGACTTCGTTGAAGGTGGTCAGCATTGCCATGTTCGACTGGGCTTCAACCAGACGCTTGGCCACGGTGGCACGTACGCGAGTCATCGGTACACGCTTCTCGGTGCGGTCGCCAGCGGCGAACACTGGAGCAGCGGCAGCCGGGGCAGCAGCCTTGGCAGGTGCGGCAGCTGGAGCGTTTTTCTTGGCTTCAACAGCAGCAACCACGTCTTCCTTGGTGATGCGACCGTCTTTGCCGGTGCCTTTGACGGACGCCAGGTTGATGCCGTTCTCTTCAGCCAGCTGACGGGCAGCCGGTGCAGCGATCGGGTCTTCAGCGCCAGCAGCCGGAGCGGCGGCAGGGGCAGCGGCGGCGGCCGGTGCTGCAGCAGGAGCAGCGGCAGCAGCGCTGCCCTCTTCGATCGAACCCAGTACCTGGTTCGACAGAACGGTAGCGCCTTCTTCAGCAACGATTGCGCCCAGCACGCCGTCAGCTTCGGCCAACACTTCCAGCACGACTTTGTCGGTCTCGATGTCGACGATCAGGTCGTCACGCTTTACAGCGTCGCCTGGTTTCTTGTGCCAGGTGGCAACGGTGCCATCGGCAACCGATTCCGGGAATGACGGGGCTTTGATTTCGATAGCCATTATCTGTGGGTCCTTAAAATTCGGTTTCAGTCAGCGCGAAGGCGTTAAACAGTGAAAGCATCTTGCAGCAGTTTTTCCTGCTGCTCGGCGTGCATCGACGCATAACCACACGCAGGTGCTGCAGAAGCATCACGACCGGCGTACTCCAGGTTCAGCGCCTTGTTGTGGTTACCCATGCTGCGACGCAAATGATGCTGGCTGCTGTACCACGCGCCCTGGTTCATCGGTTCTTCCTGGCACCACACCACGTTGGTGAGGTTGGTGTAAGGCGCGATGGCCTCCATCAGGTCGTCTTCCGGGAACGGGTAAAGCTGCTCGATACGCACGATGGCGATATCTTCGCGGCCTTCGGCACGACGTTTTTCCAGCAGGTCGTAGTAGACCTTGCCGCTGCACAGGACCAGGCGAGTCACTTTTGCCGCGTCCAGCGTGTCGATTTCTGGAATCACGGTCTGGAACGAACCATCCGCCAGATCTTCCAGGGTCGAGATGGCCAATTTATGACGCAACAGCGACTTCGGTGTCAGCACTACCAGCGGCTTGCGCAGCGGACGGATTACCTGGCGACGCAGCAAGTGGTAGATCTGGGCCGGGGTAGTCGGCACGCACACCTGGATGTTGTGCTCGGCGCACAGCTGCAGGTAACGCTCCAGACGGGCCGAGGAGTGCTCAGGACCCTGACCTTCATAACCGTGTGGCAGCAGCATGGTCAGACCGCACAGGCGGCCCCACTTGTGCTCGCCGCTGGTGATGAACTGGTCGATCACCACTTGGGCACCGTTGGCGAAGTCGCCGAACTGGGCTTCCCAGATCACCAGCGCGTTTGGCGTGGTGGTCGAGTAACCGTATTCGAACGCCAGAACCGCTTCTTCAGACAGGAACGAATCGTACAGGTCGAAACGTGGCTGGCCTTCGTACAGGTTCTGCAACGGGATGTAGGTGCCCGCGTCTTTCTGGTTGTGCAATACCGCATGACGGTGCGAGAACGTACCACGGCCGATGTCCTGGCCGGTCATGCGGATCGGGTGACCTTCGAACGCCAGGGTCGCGTACGCCATGGTTTCGGCGTAACCCCAGTTGATCGGCAGGCCGCCGGCTTGCATCTTCTGACGGTCTTCGTAGATCTTCGCCACTTGGCGCTGAACCACGAAGCCTTCAGGAATTTCCAGCAGCTTGGCGGACAATTCCTGCAAGGTTTTCAGATCGAACGACGTATCGTGACGCGCAGTCCAGGCGTGGCCCAGGTACGGACGCCAGTCGACGAACAGCTCTTTGTTCGGCTCTTTAACCAGGCTCTTTACAACATGCAGACCATTGTCCAGCGCGTTGCGGTATTCATCGACCTTGGCCTGAACACGCGCATCGTCAACCACGCCGGCCTTGGTCAGGCTTTCGGCGTACAGCTCACGGGTGGTGCGCTGCTTGGTGATCTGCTGGTACATCAACGGCTGGGTGCCGCTTGGTTCGTCGGCTTCGTTGTGACCGCGACGGCGGTAGCAAACCAGGTCGATCACGACGTCACGCTTGAACTGCATGCGGTAGTCAATGGCCAACTGGGTCACGAACAACACGGCTTCCGGATCATCACCATTCACATGGAGGATCGGCGCCTGGATCATCTTGGCAACGTCGGTCGCGTACTCGGTGGAGCGTGCGTCCAGCGGGTTGCTGATGGTGAAGCCAACCTGGTTGTTGATGACGATGTGAACCGTACCGCCAGTCTTGAAGCCGCGGGTCTGCGACATCTGGAACGTTTCCAGGACCACGCCTTGACCGGCGAATGCCGCGTCACCGTGGATGGAAATCGGCAGGACCTTTTCACCGGTGGTGTCGTTACGACGATCCTGGCGCGCACGGACCGAACCCTCGACCACTGGAGAAACGATTTCCAGGTGGGATGGGTTGAAGGCCATGGCCAGGTGAACTTCACCGCCGGTGGTCATCACGTTGGACGAGAAACCCTGGTGGTATTTAACGTCACCGGAACCCAGCTCGACCTTTTTCTTGCCTTCGAACTCGTCGAACAGCTCACGCGGGTTCTTGCCGAAGGTGTTGACCAACACGTTCAGGCGACCACGGTGGGCCATGCCGATCACGATTTCCTTGGTGCCGTAGGAACCGGAACGCTGGATCAGCTCGTCGAGCATCGGGATCAGGCTTTCGCCGCCTTCCAGGCCGAAACGCTTGGTGCCCGGGTATTTGGTACCCAGGTATTTTTCCAGGCCTTCGGCAGCGGTTACGCGCTCAAGCAAGTGGCTGCGTACGTCAGCGGACAAAACCGGACGACCGCGCACACCTTCCAGGCGATGCTGGAACCAGTGGCGTTGCTCGGAATCGGTGATGTGCGTGAACTCAGCGCCGATGGTGCGGCAATATGTCTGCTGCAACGCTTCGTGAATTTCGCGTAGGCTCGCTTCCTCTTTGCCGATGAACAGGTCGCCGGCACGGAAGGTCGTATCAAGATCGGCATTGGTCAAGCCGTAATGATTGATCGACAGGTCAGCAGGTGCAGGACGCTTCCAGAGCCCCAGCGGGTCAAGCTGGGCCGCCTGGTGGCCGCGCATCCGGTAGGCCTGGATCAGTCGCAATACTTCAACTTGCTTCTTCTCGTGCTCACTGCTCACGCTGCCGGCGGAAACCGGTTGGGCGCGGCGCTGGTTCTTTGCCAGCAGCACAAACTGATCGCGAATTGTGGCGTGCGATACATCGGTGGCAGCGTTGCCGTCTGAAGACAACGTCTGAAATTTGGTGCGCCATTCTTCTGGCACAGCGTTAGGGTCGTGCAGGTAGAGCTCATAAAGCTCTTCCACATAGGCAGCGTTACCACCTGAAAGATAGCCGCTGTTCCACATGCGCTGCATCACGCTTTCTTGCATGCTTGGTCACCCTCGATTTGGGGACACCACCGGCGAAAACACCGAGTTTGCTTGCAAAAGGCCAAGTGCAGCGACCAAAACAAGCCACTTAGGATCACGCTGATAGTTCGGGTACCAACCCGAATGCCCCTGCTTGTCTCATTTCTTCAAAATAAGAGCCGCGGCTTTGTAAGTCGCTGCTCAAGTTAAAACTACGGCGCCGGTTGAAGCCTGCGCCGTAGCATTTACGGGCACAACGGTCCTGCTTTTACTACAACGTCAGTTACACGCCGCTCTGCAGCAGCATGTTACGGATGTGACCAATGGCCTTAGTCGGGTTCAGGCCTTTGGGACATACGTTGACGCAGTTCATGATCCCGCGGCAGCGGAATACGCTGAACGGGTCATCCAGCGAAGCCAGACGCTCGGACGTCTTGGTATCACGGCTGTCTGCCAGGAAGCGGTACGCTTGCAGCAGGGCAGCTGGACCCAGGAACTTGTCCGGGTTCCACCAGAAGGACGGGCAAGAGGTCGAGCAGCAAGCGCACAGGATGCACTCGTACAGACCGTCGAGCTTCTCGCGCTCTTCCGGGGACTGCAGACGTTCGATAGCCGGAGCCGGCGTGTCGTTCTGCAGGAACGGCTTAACTTTCTCGTATTGCTTGTAGAAGATGCTCATATCGACGACCAGGTCACGGATAACCGGCAAACCTGGCAGAGGACGAACGATCAGCTTGTTGCCTTTGACCACGGCGGACAGCGGCGTGATGCACGCCAGGCCGTTTTTGCCGTTGATGTTCATGCCGTCGGAACCGCACACACCTTCACGGCAAGAGCGACGATAGGAGAAACCTTCGTCCTGCTCTTTGATCAGTGCCAATACATCCAGCACCATCAGGTCTTTACCACCGGTATCGACCTGGAATTCCTGCATGAACGGCGCAGCGTCCTGATCAGGGTTGTAACGATAAACACTGACTTTCAACATGGCAGCCACCCTTAGTAAGTCCGAATCTTCGGTTCAAACGTCGGAACCGTCTTCGGCGAGAAGTTCACGGCACGCTTGGTTACGCGCTTGTCACCCGGGAAGTACAGGGTGTGGCACAACCAGTTTTCGTCGTCGCGATCTTCAAAGTCTTCACGGGCGTGGGCACCACGGGATTCTTTACGAACCTCGGCAGCGATTGCGGTCGCTTCAGCCACTTCCAGCAGGTTTTGCAGCTCAAGGGCTTCGATACGAGCGGTGTTGAACGCCTGGCTCTTATCGTTGATCTTGACGTTGGCGATGCGCTTGCGCAGATCAGCCAGCTGGGCGATGCCCTTCTGCATGTATTCGCCGGTACGGAACACACCGAAGTAGTTCTGCATGCAGCTTTGCAGCTCGCGACGCAGGGTTGCCACGTCTTCGCCGTCGGTGCGCTCGTTCAGAGCGTTCAGGCGAGCCAGGGCCGCTTCGATGTTGGCGTCGGTCGCGTCATCGTATTCGATGCCGTCGGTCAGCGCTTTTTCCAGGTGCAGGCCCGCAGCACGGCCGAATACCACCAGGTCGAGCAGCGAGTTGCCGCCCAGGCGGTTGGCACCGTGTACCGATACGCAAGCCACTTCGCCTACGGCGAACAGACCGTGGATGATTTCGTCCTGGCCTTCGGCGTTCTGGGTGATCGCCTGGCCGTGGATGTTGGTCGGCACGCCGCCCATCATATAGTGGCAAGTCGGAACAACCGGCACCGGAGCAACCACCGGGTCAACGTGAGCAAAGGTCTTGGACAGCTCGCAAATACCTGGCAGGCGGCTGTGCAGCACTTCTTCGCCCAGGTGATCGAGCTTGAGCAGTACGTGGTCGCCATTCGGGCCACAGCCGTTACCGGCGATGATCTCTTTAACCATCGAACGGGCCACAACGTCACGACCGGCAAGGTCTTTCGCGTTCGGCGCATAACGCTCCATGAAACGCTCGCCGTGCTTGTTGATCAGGTAACCACCTTCACCACGGCAACCTTCTGTAACCAGTACACCAGCGCCGGCAATACCGGTCGGGTGGAACTGCCACATTTCGATGTCTTGTACCGGTACGCCAGCACGCAGTGCCATGCCGACGCCGTCACCGGTGTTGATCAGGGCGTTGGTGGTGGAAGCGTAGATACGGCCTGCACCGCCCGTCGCCAGCACGGTAGCCTTGGCGCGGATGTAGGTGGTTTCACCGGTTTCGATGCAGATAGCAATCACACCGACGAATTCGCCCTGGGCGTTTTTCACCAGGTCGACAGCGTAGTACTCGTTCAGGAACGTGGTACCGGCTTTCAGGTTGCCCTGATAAAGGGTGTGCAACAGCGCGTGACCGGTACGGTCGGAGGCGGCGCAGGTACGAGCAGCCTGCCCGCCTTTACCGTAATCCTTCGACTGACCGCCGAATGGACGCTGGTAGATGCGGCCTTGCTCGGTACGGGAGAACGGCAGACCCATGTGGTCCAGCTCGAACACCGCGGCCGGGCCTTCCTGACACATGTATTCGATAGCGTCCTGGTCACCGATGTAGTCGGAACCCTTGACGGTATCGTACATGTGCCAGCGCCAGTCATCGTTCGGATCGGCAGAGGCGATGGCGCAGGTGATGCCACCCTGGGCCGATACAGTGTGGGAACGGGTCGGGAACACTTTGGTGATCACGGCAGTCTTGTGACCGCCCTGGGCCAGCTGCAGCGCAGCGCGCATGCCAGCACCGCCGCCACCAATGATGATGGCGTCGAATGAAATAGTTGGAATGTTAGCCATGAATCAGATACCCCAAAGAATCTGCACACCCCAGACGAAGTAAGCGAACATCGCGACGCCGCAGACTGCCTGGAAGAGAAAACGTACTGCAGTCGCGGACTTGCCCAGCGCCATCGGCGTCAGGTAGTCGGTCGCGATGGTCCACATGCCAACCCAGGCGTGTGCGCCCAGGGCTACAAGGGCCAGCAGACTGAAGATTCGCATCGCATTGTGGGAAAACAGGCCATGCCATTGCTCATAGCTGATGCCTGGATTTGCGACGAGGTATCCGATCAGGAAAATGAAATAAGCCGCGAGAACGACCGCAGACACACGCTGTGCCATCCAGTCATAGAGGCCCGAACGCGAAAGGTTCGTAACGCTGGTTACCATATCCAAACTCCTGCCAGAACGATCAGCACCACGGAAATGGCGATGATGATTTTCGAGCCCAGGCGGCCGCCTTCCAGCGTCTCACCGATACCCGCATCCATGATCAAGTGGCGCACACCGGCTACCAGGTGATACAGCAGAGCGGACAGGAGGCCCCATGCTACGAACTTGGCCAGCGGGCTGGTCAAGCATGCCTTCACCTCGGCGTAACCTTCCTCGGAACCCAGGGATTTGCTCAATGCATAAAGCATGATGCCCAAGCCCAGGAACAGGATGATGCCGGAAACACGGTGCAGGAACGACGTAACGCCGGTGATGGGGAGTTTGATGGTCCTTAGGTCTAGGTTTACAGGTCGTTGGCTATTCACGGCTTTTTTTCACACTGAAGAGCCCCTAACAATCAGGGCAAAGTTGTTGGGGAGTGCACTGGTCAGGTAAGCACCACCCAGGGAGTGCGACCCCCAATGAAAGCAAGCCCAAAAGCCCTTGGCGGTCGGTGGCCGAGTATAGACAGTTAGGTTACTAATGACAACGCGCTCACCTCACCCTAATAGCGGATTGCGCTGACGGGATAAAAGGCGTAAATGGCAGTCAATTTCGAGGAAAAAGTACGGTTAAAGCCTTCTGGTGCAAGACTTTAGGCAAATTGACATCTGGATTTATATCAATATAGTGGTGCGGGCCCTGCGTGGGGGGTCTGTCTGATGATTTGAAGCATAAATAGGAGGCCACATGGCTGACAAAAAAGCGCAGTTGATCATCGAGGGCGCAGCCCCCGTCGAGCTGCCCATTTTAACCGGCACCGTTGGTCCCGATGTTATCGACGTACGGGGCCTGACGGCCACGGGCCGTTTCACATTCGACCCAGGCTTCATGTCGACCGCCTCTTGCGAGTCGAAGATCACCTATATCGATGGTGATAATGGCATTTTGCTGCATCGCGGCTACCCGATCGAGCAGCTTGCTGAACAGTCGGACTACCTGGAAACCTGCTACCTGCTGCTAAATGGCGAATTGCCAACAGCCGAGCAGAAAGCCCAGTTCGTCAGCACCGTGAAGAACCACACCATGGTTCACGAGCAGTTGAAGACCTTCTTCAACGGCTTCCGTCGCGACGCCCACCCGATGGCCGTCATGTGCGGTGTGGTCGGCGCCCTGTCGGCCTTCTATCACGACTCCCTCGACATCAATAACCCTCAGCATCGCGAAATTTCCGCGATCCGCCTGGTTGCCAAGATGCCGACCCTGGCCGCAATGGTTTACAAGTACTCCATGGGCCAACCCATGATGTACCCGCGCAACGACCTGACGTACGCGGAAAACTTCCTGCACATGATGTTCAACACGCCGTGCGAGATCAAACCGATCAGCCCGACACTGGCCAAGGCCATGGACCGGATCTTCATCCTCCACGCCGACCACGAGCAGAACGCATCAACCTCCACCGTGCGCCTGGCGGGCTCTTCGGGTGCCAACCCGTTCGCCTGTATCGCCGCCGGCATCGCCGCACTGTGGGGCCCTGCTCACGGCGGTGCGAACGAAGCCGTATTGACCATGCTCGATGAAATCGGCGATGTCTCGAACATCGACAAATTCATCGCCAAGGCCAAAGACAAGAACGATCCGTTCAAGTTGATGGGCTTCGGTCACCGGGTCTACAAGAACCGCGACCCGCGCGCCACCGTGATGAAGCAGACCTGCGACGAAGTGTTGAAGGAACTGGGCATCAAGAACGATCCGCAACTCGAACTGGCCATGCGCCTGGAAGAGATCGCCCTGACCGACCCGTACTTCATCGAACGCTCGCTGTACCCGAACGTCGACTTCTACTCGGGGATCATCCTCAAGGCGATCGGCATTCCAACCAGCATGTTCACCGTGATCTTCGCCCTGGCGCGGACCGTGGGCTGGATCTCCCACTGGAAAGAAATGCTCTCCAGCCCGTACAAGATTGGCCGCCCGCGCCAGCTGTACACCGGCTACGAGTCGCGTGACATCACCAAGCTGGAAGATCGCAAGTAAGCCTCGCTTAGTTGCACTGAAAACGGCCTCCCTTAGTGGAGGCCGTTTTTATTTGTGCAGGATTTGAGAAACAGTTTTGTCAGATCAATCTCTAATTTATAGACAAAAAAAATACCCCGGCCTTTCGACCGGGGTATTTTCCTATCCAGCTATTACCTTAGTGAGACACCGCCCCACTCGATCCCAGGCCAGTCTGCGAACGCACAAACTGTGGGAAGTACAGCGCACGCTCTTTCTCTGCCGCCGCCGACTTGTCGGTGATGGAGAAGAACCAGATGCCGACGAACGCAATGATCATCGAGAACAGCGCCGGGTACTCATAAGGGAAGATGGCTTTTTCATGGTGCAGGATCGACACCCAGATGGTCGGGCCGAGCACCATCAGGCCAACGGCACTGATCAAGCCCAACCAGCCACCAATCATCGCGCCGCGCGTGGTGAGGTTTTTCCAGTACATGGAAAGCAGCAACACCGGGAAGTTACAGCTGGCGGCAATGGAGAACGCCAAGCCGACCATGAACGCAATGTTCTGGCTTTCGAACAGGATACCCAGGCCGATAGCCAGCACGCCCAACGCGACAGTGGTGATCTTCGAAACGCGAATCTCATCCTTGTCGTTGGCCTTGCCTTTCTTGATTACGCTGGCGTACAGGTCATGGGACACCGCCGACGCACCGGCCAGGGTCAAGCCGGCAACCACCGCGAGGATGGTGGCGAAGGCCACGGCCGAGATGAAGCCCAGGAAAATACTGCCACCCACCGCGTTGGCCAGGTGCACCGCCGCCATGTTGTTGCCGCCCAGCAAGGCGCCTGCGGCATCCTTGAACGCCGGGTTGGTGCTGACCAGCAGGATCGCGCCAAAGCCGATGATAAAGGTCAGGATGTAGAAGTAACCAATGAAACCGGTGGCGTAGAACACGCTCTTGCGGGCTTCCTTCGCGTCGCTGACGGTGAAGAAGCGCATCAGGATGTGTGGCAGGCCAGCGGTACCGAACATCAGCGCAAGCCCGAGGGAGAAGGCTGAAATCGGGTCTTTCACCAAGCCGCCGGGGCTCATGATCGCCTCACCTTTAGGGTGAACCTTGATCGCCTCGGAGAACAGGGCATTGAAGTCGAAGTTGACGTGCTTCATCACCATCAGTGCCATGAACGAGGCACCGGACAGCAACAGCACCGCCTTGATGATCTGTACCCAGGTGGTCGCCAGCATGCCGCCGAACAGGACATACATCACCATCAAGATACCGACCAGGATCACCGCAACGTGATAGTCCAGGCCAAACAGCAACTGAATCAGCTTGCCCGCACCCACCATCTGCGCGATCAGGTAGAACGCCACCACCACCAGCGAACCACAGGCCGAGAGGCTGCGGATCTGGGTCTGGCCCAGGCGATAGGACGCCACGTCGGCAAAGGTGTACTTGCCCAGGTTACGCAGGCGCTCGGCGATCAGGAACAGAATGATCGGCCAGCCCACCAGGAAGCCGATCGAGTAGATCAGGCCGTCATAACCGGAGGTGTAGACCAGCGCGGAAATCCCCAGGAAGGACGCCGCCGACATGTAGTCACCGGCAATCGCCAGGCCGTTCTGGAAACCGGTGATCTTGCCGCCGGCCGCATAGTAGTCGGCCGCCGATTTGTTACGCTTGGAAGCCCAGTAGGTGATGCACAGGGTGGCGCCGACAAACGCGACAAACATCACGATGGCCGAAACGTTCAGGGGTTGCTTGTGCACTTCGCCGGTCAATGCGTCCGCAGCCCAAAGGGCCGGAGCAAAGAACGAAGCGCCGAGTAGTGTCAGTAGACGACCGATCATTGCGCAGCCTCCTTGAGAATCGCATTGTTCAGGTCGTCAAACTCGCCATTGGCCCGGCGCACGTAGATGCCGGTCAGGATGAAGGCAGACACAATCAGCCCGACGCCCAGGGGAATGCCCCAGGTAATCGACGAACCGGGGCTGAGCTTGGCCCCCAGTACTTGTGGCCCGTAGGCGATCAACAGGATGAAAGCGGAGTAAAGCCCTAGCATGATCGCCGAGAGAATCCAGGCGAACCTTTCCCTTTTTCTCACCAGCTCCTTGAAACGCGGGCTGTTTTGAATCGAGAGGTAAATGCTGTCGTTCATTGTTTTTATCCTCGCAGCACAGCTTTTTTATTATTGGAACGTATCCACTGTATGCGGCTGCCGTAGAGGTTCCAGACGACCTTAGTATTAGAACGACATCGGGGTTGCCGCCAGTTTTGCAGTGATTGAATTGACAGCCTTTGCCCCAGAAACGACAAAGCCCGCCTGGCGAAAACGCCAGGCGGGCTTGCAAGATACTATTTAGACGCTTCGGGGGTTATTTACCGGTCCACTCCGCGACACGCTCAGGGTGCTTGGCAACCCAATCCTTGGCGGCGGCATCAGGCTTGGCGCCTTCTTGAATCGCCAGCATGACTTCGCCGATTTCGTCCTTGGAGGCCCACTGGAATTTCTTCAGGAAGGCTGCGACTTCCGGCGCTTTCTTCTCCAGGCCCTTGCTGCCGATGCTGTTGACGGTTTCAGCAGCACCATAAATCCCTTTTGGGTCGTCCAGGAAACGCAGTTTCCACTTGGCGAACATCCAGTGTGGCACCCAACCGGTGACCGCAATGGATTCCTGTTTGTCTTCGGCACGGGTCAACTCGGCGATCATCGCCGCGCCCGAACTGGCTTGCAGCTTGTAATCGAGGCCGTATTGCTTGATGGCTTCGTCGGTCTTGAGCATCACGCCAGAACCTGCGTCGATGCCGACGATCTTGTTCTTGAAGGTGGTGTCGGTCTTGAGGTCTTCGATGGACTTGGCTTTGACATATTCCGGCACGATCAGGCCGATCTTCGCATCCTTGAAGTTGGGGCCGTAGTCGACCACCTTGTCCTTGTTCTTGGCCCAGTATTCACCGTGGGTGACCGGTAGCCAGGCGGAGAGCATGGCGTCGAGCTTGCCGGTGGCAACGCCCTGCCACATGATCCCGGTGGCAACGGCTTGCAGTTTCACGTCATAACCGAGCTTGGCCTTGATCACTTCTGCCGCCACGTGGGTGGTGGCCACGCTGTCGGACCAGCCGTCCACATAGCCGATGCTCAGGGTCTTGCTGTCGGCGCTGGCCAGTGTGGAGCTCATCGCAACTACCAGAGTGGCAGCTGCGCCCAAGAGTCGTCGCATCTTCATAGTACTTCCCCGAAAGTGCTGCGCCCGGCGGATGCCGAGCGACGTCAACCTGTTGTTATGTGGTGCACCGCGCCCCCTTCACGCGCATCGATCCGGTTGCAGTGACATCAGTGGAGTGCTGACACTTCGATCATCAACCTGCCGGGGCCTTCGACCTGCTCTGTCAGCGACCTCATACAAGCAGGAAACGACATCACATAGCCAGTAGGACGCTTTGTAGGACTTGACGTCAAAATCCCGCCCGAACTTTGCATGTCAAAATTATGCAGCCCCACTGGGACGGAGCAAATCCGGGTAAGATGCGCGCCTTTGCTCCTACAGTTAAGCCGACCATGCCCGCGACTGCCCGCTTCCCCGCCCTGCCCTATTTTTTCGCCTTGATCCTCGGCCTGCTGGCCCTGATCGGTTACTGGTATGGCCTCGGCCGGCCGGTGGTATTGCCCGACGTCGCCAGTGCCACGCACAAGATGCAGTGCGCGTCCTATACCCCTTTCGATAAAGACCAATCGCCGTTCGACCAGCCATTCACGCTGCGTCCGGAGCGCATGGACGCTGATCTTGCCCTGCTGGCGACCCGCTTCGAGTGCATCCGCACCTATTCCATGACCGGCCTGGAAGCCTTGCCGGACATGGCGCGCAAGCACGGGCTGAAGGTGATGGCCGGCGCCTGGGTCAGCAGTGACCCGGTGGCAACCCAAAAGGAAATCGACGAACTGATCGCCTCGGCCAACGCCCATCCGGACGTGGTGACCTCAGTGATCGTCGGCAACGAAGCGCTGCTGCGCAAGGAAGTCACCGCCGCACAGCTGGTGAAGCTGATCCAGACCGTCAAAAGCCAGATCAAGCAGCCGGTGACCTACGCGGACGTGTGGGAGTTCTGGCTGCAACACCCGGAAATCGCCCCGGCCGTGGATTTCCTCACCATCCACTTGTTGCCGTACTGGGAAGATGACCCGTCCGGCATCGACCAGGCCCTCAAGCACGTGGGCGATGTGCGCCAGACCTTCGGCAACAAGTTTGCCCCCAAGGACATCCTGATCGGTGAAACCGGCTGGCCAAGCGAAGGCCGCCAGCGTGAAACCGCCGTGCCGAGCCGGGTCAATGAAGCGAAATTCATGCGTGGTTTTGTCGCCATGGCTGAAGCCAATGGCTGGCACTACAACCTGATCGAAGCCTTTGACCAGCCGTGGAAACGTGCGAGCGAAGGCGCCGTGGGCGGTTACTGGGGCCTGTTCGATGCGGATCGCCAGGACAAGGGCATCCTCGCCGGGCCGGTGACCAATGTGCCGTACTGGCCGCTGTGGCTGGGCGTCGGCGGGATGATCCTGCTGGGCACCCTGGCATTCGGGGGTCGCGTTCGCAGCACGCGTGCCGCACTTGCCCTGCCGTTGTTGGGCGCCGTTGCAGCCTGCTCCATTGGCACCTGGGCCGAGCTGACCCGCGTGACGGCGCGCTTCAATGATGAATGGATGTGGGCAGGTTTGCTGCTGGTGTTGAACCTGCTGGTGCTGGCCCATGCGGCCTTGGCCTTGAGCCCACGGGAAGGTTGGCGTGAGCGGGCGTTCAACTGGCTGGAGCAACGGGCAGGCTGGCTGGTGGCGATCGCCGGGTTCGCGGGCGCGGTGATGATGCTGGCGTTGGTGTTTGACCCGCGCTATCGCAGCTTCCCGAGCGCGGCGCTGGTGTTGCCGGCCCTGGTTTATCTGGTGCGTCCAGTGACGGGACCGCGCCGGGAGATTGCGCTGCTGGCCTTTATCATCGGTGCAGGTATTGCGCCGCAGTTGTACCGTGAGGGGTTATTGAACCAGCAGGCTTGGGGCTGGGCGGTGGTCAGCGTGCTGATGGTTGGGGCTTTGTGGCGGTGCTTGCGGGTGCGCAAGGCTTAACACCGCTTTCGCGAGCAAGCCCGCTCCCACATTCGACCGCATTCTCATGTTGGAACTCGGTCAAGTGTGGGAGCGGCGGTTCGACGGTTCGACTTGCTCGCGAAGAGGCCCTACCAGGCAGCGCGAGGCTTCCTGACCAACCGCAACCCCGCAATCACCACCGCAAACACCGCAAACGTGGTGTTATACAACGCCAGCGCCGGCAACCCGAACACCATCCCCAGCACGGCCAACCCCCACCCCGCGCGACCCGGCACGAAAAACCCCAGCACCGACGTGATCAACGCCGCCCAGCCCAGCACCTTGAAGTGGATCATCAAGCCCAGGTTCGAGCGCAACTGGCATTCCCAGCGGCTGGCCTCATCCGCGCAGATGCCCACCCACTGGCCATCTTCCATAAAGCCATAGCGCGCGCCATAACTGGCGGCCAGCCACAGCGGCAGGGCAATAAGCAGCAGAATCAACGGCAAACGACGGGACATGAGGCACTCCGATAGGCAAAAACGGCGCTCAGCTTAATGCGCCAGAGGCCGTTAGCAAGGTGCATACACACAATTAATGTTTACCTACACGTGTCAAAGTGTATCGTCTGGCTACTATTACCCCGATTCCGACGTTATTTTCCGACATTTCGTGCCGCGTGATGGCACTTCGGCGATAGGACGGCGGTCATAGCCTGCGAACTTCATCAAGCACGTTTCCTCCTAGGGATTAAGTCATGCTCCGTTCCTTGCGCTGTGCTGCCCTGCTGGGCAGCCTTTTTCTGAGTGCGTCAGCACTGGCCGTCGACATTGACCAAGCCAGCTATGGCTACCCTTTGACCAACCCGTTTGAAGCCACCATCGCCACCACCCCGCCTGACCTTCGGCCCAAATTGCCGAGTGATGACGAGATCAACCAATCCGATTACACCCTGAACATGCGCCCCGAGCGCGAATTCAGCCTGCCGGACAACTTCTGGGCGGTGAAGAAACTCACCTACCGCATCGCCAAGCAAGATCGTGCCGCGCCGCTGATCTTCCTGATCGCGGGCACCGGTGCGCGCTTCGACAGCAGCATCAATGAATACCTGAAAAAGCTGTACTACCAGGCCGGCTACCACGTGGTGCAACTGTCGTCGCCCACCAGCTTCGACTTCATCAGCGCCGCCTCGCGCTTCGCCACGCCGGGGATCACCCAGGAAGACGCCGAAGACATGTACCGCGTGATGCAAGCCGTGCGCGCGCAGAACGCTTCGTTGCCGGTGACCGACTTCTACCTCACCGGCTACAGCCTCGGCGCCTTGGATGCGGCGTTCGTCAGCAAGCTCGACGAGACGCGTCGCAGCTTCAACTTCAAGAAAGTCTTGCTGCTGAACCCGCCGGTCAACCTCTACACCTCGATCACCAACCTCGACAAGCTGGTGCAGACCGAGGTGAAAGGCATCAACAACACCACCACTTTCTATGAACTGGTGCTGAACAAGCTGACTCGCTACTTCCAGCAAAAGGGCTATATCGACCTGAACGACGCCCTGCTCTACGACTTCCAGCAATCCAAGCAGCACCTGACCAACGAACAGATGGCCATGCTGATCGGCACTTCGTTCCGTTTCTCGGCAGCTGACATCGCCTTCACCTCGGACCTGATCAACCGCCGCGGCTTGATCATCCCGCCGAAGTACCCGATCACCGAAAGCACCAGCCTGACGCCGTTCCTCAAGCGTGCGCTGCAGTGCGACTTCGACTGCTACCTCACCGAGCAGGTTATCCCGATGTGGCGCGCCCGCTCCGACGGCGGCAGCCTGTTGCAACTGGTCGACCAGGTCAGCCTGTATGCCCTCAAGGACTACCTGCACGCCAGCCCGAAAATCGCCGTGATGCACAACGCCGACGACGTGATCCTCGGCCCTGGCGACCTCGGCTTCCTGCGTAAAACCTTCGGCGATCGCTTGACCGTCTACCCGCTGGGCGGCCACTGCGGCAACCTCAATTACCGCGTCAACGCCGACGCCATGCTGGAGTTCTTCCGTGGCTAAATATCTTCTGCTGCTTGCCGCCTTGATGTGCGCAGGCGTGGCCAATGCCGACAACAGCAAGGCCCATGAACCAGTCAAGGTCGACTCCGATGGCTTCAAGGAACCTCTGACCAAGCTCAAGTTCAACCCGGGCCTGGACCAGCGCGAGTTCGAGCGGTCGTCGCTCACGGCACTCAACGTGTATGACCCACTGGAGTCGTGGAACCGTCGCGTGTACCACTTCAACTACCGCTTCGACCAATGGGTGTTCCTGCCGGTGGTCGACGGCTACCGTTACGTCACCCCGAGTTTCCTGCGCACCGGCGTGAGCAACTTCTTCAACAACCTGGGCGATGTGCCCAACCTGTTGAACAGCCTGCTGCAACTCAAGGGCCATCGTTCCCTGGAAACCACTGGCCGCCTGCTGGTCAACACCACTATCGGCATCGCCGGCCTGTGGGACCCGGCAACCGCCATGGGCCTGCCGCGCCAGAGCGAAGACTTTGGCCAGACCTTGGGCTTCTACGGCGTGCCCGGCGGCGCGTACCTGGTGCTGCCGATCTTCGGCCCATCGAACCTGCGCGACACCACCGGCCTGATCGTCGACTACGGTGCCGAGACCCAGATCAACTTCCTCAACGTCGCCGAAGTCAGCTCCAACCACCCGGAAATCTGGGCGTTGCGTGCGGTGGACAAGCGCTACCAGACCAGCTTCCGCTATGGTCAGATGAACTCGCCATTTGAGTACGAAAAGGTGCGCTACATCTACACGGAATCGCGCAAGTTGCAGATCGCCGAGTAAACGCCCACAAAAAAGGCCATTCGATTGAATGGCCTTTTTTATTGCCGCACGATCAGGCCTTCGCGGTCTTCCAGAGCTTGCCCACCCCGCTGACCAGCGCCAGCACCACGGCCCCGGCAATGATCCCCGCCACGCCATTGAGCAGCGTCGGGACCAACCACGCCACCCCACCTGCGCCCTGGCTCACGGTCTCGATCCAGTGATGCACCACCGGCACGCCATGGGTGAGAATCCCGCCGCCTACCAGGAACATCGCCGCGGTCCCAATCACCGACAGGCTTTTCATCATGTACGGCGCCGCACGCAGGATGGCGCCGCCAATGCTGCGTGCCGCCTGACCAGGCTTCTGGGTGAGCCACAGACCCAGGTCGTCCAGCTTGACGATACCGGCCACCAAGCCATACACGCCCACGGTCATGACAATCGCGATGCCGGAGAGCACGATCACCTGCTGCATCAAGGGCGCATCGGCCACGGTGCCGAGGGTGATGGCGATGATTTCGGCGGAGAGGATGAAGTCGGTACGGATAGCGCCTTTGATTTTGTCCTTTTCGAAAGCCACCAGGTCGGTTGCCGGGTCCGCAACCGCTTCGACCAACTGCGCATGTTGCGCCTGGTCTTCGTCTTTGTTGTGCAGGAATTTATGCGCCAGCTTCTCGAACCCTTCGAAACACAGGTAGGCACCGCCGAGCATCAACAACGGCGTCACCGCCCAGGGCGCAAACGCACTGATCAACAAGGCGGCCGGCACCAGGATCAACTTGTTGACGAACGACCCCTTGGCCACCGCCCACACCACGGGAATTTCCCGCTCCGCACGCACACCGGAGACCTGCTGGGCATTGAGCGCCAGGTCATCACCCAGCACGCCAGCGGTCTTCTTTGCCGCCATTTTGGTCATCAGGGCAACGTCATCGAGTACCGCGGCGATATCGTCGATCAACACCAACAAGCTGCTTCCTGCCATGAATCGGGCTTCCGTAAGAGTGGGATGGCGCGAGCATAGCGCGGCGCAAGGCCCTGCGGGCAGATTGTTGAGGCTCGCGGATGGCCGGTGCTACCATGCGCAACCGCCAGTCTTGGCAAGGAAACTCCAGGTTTATGAGCACCATTCGCGAGCGCAACAAAGAAAAGATCCTGCGGGCGGCCAGCGAGGAGTTTGCCGACAAGGGCTTCGCCGCGACCAAAACCAGCGACATCGCCGCCAAGGCCGGGCTGCCCAAGCCCAACGTCTACTACTACTTCAAGTCCAAGGACAACCTCTACCGCGAGGTGCTCGAAAGCATTATCGAGCCGATCCTGGCCGCTTCCACGCCGTTCAATCCGGATGGCGAACCCTCGGTGGTACTGAGCAATTACATCCGCTCGAAAATCCGCATCTCCCGCGACCTGCCGTTTGCGTCCAAAGTCTTCGCCAGCGAAATCATGCACGGCGCCCCGCATCTCAGCGCGGATCAGGTCGAACAGCTCAACGCCCAGGCCAAGCACAACATCGCCTGTATCCAGGACTGGGTAAATCGCGGCCTGATCGCCCCGATTGACCCCAACCATTTGATGTTCAGCATCTGGGCGGCGACGCAAACCTATGCGGATTTTGACTGGCAGATCTCGGCGGTGACCGGGAAGGCCAAGTTGGATGAGGCGGATTATGAAGCGGCGGCGCAGACGATTATTCGGTTGGTGCTTAAAGGTTGTGAGCCGGACTGAAAGACCGAGTGAAGCTATCGCAGGCAAGCCAGCTCCCACAGGTTCGTGCGTCTTAGACAAAATGTAAGCACACCGCAAACCTCCTGTGGGAGCGGGCTTGCCCGCGATAGCGCCTACCCAGACACATCCTGCCAAAAGCCTGCCAATCAGCATCAGCCATCGAGATCTAGCCTCTCAGGACACCATCTGAAGAGAGGCCAAGGAATGCCTGATCTACCTGCTTCAAATCGTCTGCGTCTCGGTCGCTACGACGAACCCAACCGCATCTATTTACTCACTACTAACACTCTTGACCGGCTGCCTATATTCAGTGATTTCAAACTGGGTCGGCTGGTCGTACAGCAGTTCAGGATCGCACAGCATCAAGGTCTGGCCACTTCCCTTGCTTGGGTAGTGATGCCCGATCACTTTCACTGGCTCATTTCGCTGGAGAAAGGCTCACTTGCTGATTTGATGCGCCAAGTGAAGTCCAAAAGTACTCGCGTGGTGAATGCAGTAGCTGGGCGTCAGGGCAGGCTCTGGCAGCCCGGTTTTCACGACCATGCAGTGCGCCGTGAAGAGAGTCTTGAAGGGATCGCACGATACATTGTGGCCAATCCCTTGAGAGCTGGACTGGTAAAAAAATTTGGCGACTACCCGCTGTGGGATGCTATTTGGCTTTGACTTGAAACCGAGTCGTCTGCATCGCGGGCAAGCCCGCTCCCACAGGGTTTGATGGTGTTTACACCGACCAATGTGGGAGCGGCGGTTCGACGCTTCGACTTGCCCGCGATGAGACCCGACAGACCAGCAAAAACGCTAGGCCGACACCCCCGCATCCGCCATCAACCCCACCCCCTCGATCGCCGTAATCGCGCACTGCTCATCAATATCCGACGTATCACCGCTGATGCCGATCGCCCCCAGCACCACGCCCTCCTGACTCCGAATCAACACGCCACCCGGCGCAGGCACTACGCTGCCCTGCCCCAGGCTGTTCAGCGCCGCGATAAACGCCGGTCGCTGCTGCGCGTCCAGCGCCAGCAGGCGTGAACCCTTGCCCAGGGCAATCGCGCCCCAAGCCTTGCCGATGGCGATTTGCGGGCGCAGCAGGCTGGCGCCGTCTTCGCGTTGCAGGGTGATCAAGTGGCCGCCGCTGTCGAGCACGGCGATGGTCAGCGGTGCAGCAGAAATGGTGCGCCCTGCACTGAGGGCCTGGCTGGCCAGTTGGGTGGCGAGTTTCAAGGTTAAAGCGCTCATGGTGCCGTCCTTCTTTTGTTATTGGGAAAGCGGTGGAGGTCTGAATGATCAGATGCTCGATCAAACAAATAGAACACAATGACTTTTAATTTTGTATACAATATTTTCGCACAAAGGCTCCATACGTCGAAAAAAGCGGTTCCGACGAACGCAAAGGCCAGTTTATAAAATGCATTGACCTATGCCGCTCGCCGTGAATACACTTTGATCAGACACCACTTGTATACAATTACAAAACGCAAGAGGCACCAATATCATGAGCAAAATGAGAGCAATCGAAGCCGCTGTCCTGGTGATGCGTCGCGAAGGTGTGGACACCGCCTTCGGTATCCCAGGCGCCGCGATCAACCCGCTGTATTCGGCCTTGCAGAAAGTGGGTGGCATCGATCACGTCCTTGCTCGCCACGTTGAAGGCGCCTCCCACATGGCCGAGGGCTACACCCGCACCAAGGCCGGCAATATCGGCGTGTGCATCGGCACCTCGGGCCCGGCGGGCACTGACATGGTCACCGGCCTGTACAGCGCCTCGGCCGACTCGATCCCGATCCTGTGCATCACCGGTCAAGCGCCCCGCGCCCGGATGCACAAGGAAGACTTCCAGGCCGTGGACATCACCAGCATCGTCAAGCCGGTGACCAAGTGGGCGACCACCGTCCTGGAACCCGGCCAAGTGCCGTACGCCTTCCAGAAAGCCTTTTACGAAATGCGCTCCGGCCGCCCTGGCCCGGTACTGATCGACCTGCCGTTCGACGTGCAGATGGCCGAGATCGAATTCGACATCGACGCCTACCAGCCGCTGCCCCTGGCCAAGCCACTGGCCACCCGCGTGCAGGTGGAAAAAGCCCTGGCGCTGCTGGACCAGGCCGAGCGCCCACTGCTGGTGAGCGGTGGCGGCGTGATCAATGCCGACGCCAGCGAGTTGCTGGTTGAGTTCGCTGAACTGACTGGCATCCCGGTGATCCCGACCCTGATGGGCTGGGGCACCATCCCGGACGATCACCCACAGATGGTTGGCATGGTCGGCCTGCAGACGTCCCACCGTTATGGCAACGCGACGATGCTCAAGTCGGACGTGGTGCTGGGCATCGGTAACCGTTGGGCCAACCGCCACACCGGTTCGGTCGAGGTGTACACCGAAGGCCGCAAATTCATCCACGTCGACATCGAGCCGACCCAGATTGGCCGCGTCTTCACCCCGGACCTGGGCATCGTTTCCGACGCCGGTTCCGCGCTGACTATGTTTATTGAAGTGGCCCGTGAGTGGAAAGCCGCCGGCAAGCTCAAGGACCGCAGCGCCTGGCTCAATGACTGCCAGCAGCGCAAAGCCACCCTGCACCGCAAGACTCACTTCGACAACGTGCCGGTCAAGCCACAGCGCGTGTATGAAGAAATGAACCAGGTGTTCGGCAAAGACACCTGCTACGTCAGCACCATTGGCCTGTCGCAGATTGCCGGCGCGCAGTTCCTGCACGTGTACAAGCCACGCCACTGGATCAACTGCGGCCAGGCCGGCCCGTTGGGTTGGACCATCCCCGCCGCCCTCGGCGTGGTCAAGGCCGACCCGAGCCGCAAAGTGGTGGCGCTGTCCGGCGACTACGACTTCCAGTTCATGATCGAAGAATTGGCGGTGGGCGCACAGTTCAAGCTGCCGTACATCCACGTGGTGGTGAACAACTCCTACCTCGGCCTGATCCGCCAGGCCCAGCGCGGGTTTGAAATGGACTACTGCGTGCAGCTGTCCTTCGACAACCTCAATGCGCCGGAACTCAACGGCTATGGCGTAGACCACGTGGCCGTCGCCGAAGGCCTGGGTTGCAAGGCCCTGCGCGTATTCGAGCCAAGCCAGATCGCGCCGGCCCTGCGCCGCGCCGAGGAAATGATCGAAGAATTCAAGGTGCCGGTGATCGTTGAGATTATTCTGGAGCGCGTGACCAATATTTCCATGGGCACCGAGATCAACGCCGTCAACGAATTCGAAGATCTGGCACTGGTCGGCAACGATGCGCCGACTGCCATTTCCCTGCTCGATTAAGGAGAACCTTATGCCGCGTTTCGCCGCCAACCTGTCCATGCTGTTTACCGAACAGGACTTTCTTGCCCGTTTCAAAGCGGCCGCCGACGCCGGCTTCCAAGGCGTCGAGTACCTGTTCCCCTATGAATTCAGCTCTGCCGAAATCAAGGCGCAACTCGACGCCCACGGTTTGACCCAGGTGCTGTTCAACCTGCCGGCCGGTGACTGGGCCAAGGGCGAACGCGGCCTGGCCTGCCACCCGGACCGGGTCGAGGAATTCCGTGCCGGGGTCAAGCTGGCCATCGCCTACGCCCAGGTGCTGGGCAACACCCAGATCAACTGCCTGGCGGGCATCCGGCCACAAGGCGTTGACGACGAAACCCTGGAAAAAACCTTCGTCGCCAATCTCAAGTACGCCGCTGAAAAACTGCAAGCCGTGGGCATCAAGCTGGTCATGGAAGCGATCAACACCCGCGACATCCCAGGGTTCTACCTGAACAACACGGCGCAAGCCCTGTCGATTCGGGAACAGGTGGGCAGCGCCAACCTGTTCCTGCAGTACGACATCTATCACATGCAAATCATGGAAGGCGACCTGGCCCGCACCATGGCCGCGAACCTGGGTGAGATCAACCACATCCAGCTGGCAGACAACCCTGGGCGCAACGAGCCGGGCACCGGTGAGATCAACTACCGCTTCCTGTTCGAACATTTGGACCGCATCGGCTACACGGGTTGGGTCGGCTGTGAGTACAAGCCGTTGACCACCACCGAAGCGGGTTTGGGTTGGTTGAAGACCCACAACGCCATCTAAATAGAGGATTTCTTCATGGCTAAAATCGGATTTATCGGCACCGGCATCATGGGTCAACCCATGGCCGCCAACCTGCAGAAAGCAGGTCACCAACTGTTCCTCTCCGAACACCACGGCAAGGCGCCGCAAGCGCTGATCGACGCTGGCGCGGTGGCCCTGGCCAACCCGCAGCAGGTTGCGCAGGAAGCCGAGTTCATCATTGTGATGGTGCCGGACACCCCGCAGGTCGACGACGTACTGTTCCGCAAAGACGGCGTCGCCGCCGGCCTGTCGCCGAACAAGGTGGTGATCGACATGAGTTCGATCTCCCCCACCGCCACCAAGGCGTTCGCCGCCAAGATCAACGAGACCGGCGCGCAGTACCTGGATGCCCCGGTGTCCGGTGGTGAAGTCGGCGCCAAGGCCGGCACCCTGAGCATCATGATCGGTGGCGAGCCGCAGACCTTCGAACGCGCGCTGCCGTTGTTCCAGGCCATGGGCAAGAACATCACGTTGGTGGGCGGCAATGGTGATGGCCAGACCGCCAAGGTGGCCAACCAGATCATCGTCGCGCTGAACATCCAGGCGGTCGCGGAAGCGCTGCTGTTCGCCTCCAAGAACGGCGCCGACCCGGCCAAGGTGCGGGAAGCGCTGATGGGCGGATTTGCTTCGTCGAAAATCCTCGAAGTGCATGGCGAGCGCATGATCAAGGGCACTTTTGACCCGGGCTTCCGCATCAACCTGCACCAGAAGGACCTCAACCTGGCGCTGGCCGGTGCCAAGGAACTGGGGATCAATCTGCCGAACACCGCCGGTACGCAGCAGGTGTTCAGTACGTGCACCGCGATTGGCGGCGGCAACTGGGACCACTCGGCGCTGATCAAAGGCCTGGAACATATGGCGAATTTCTCGATTCGCGAGAAGTAATCCCCTCTGTAATCAGATCGTTCCCACAGCCCTGTGGGAACGATCACCGCAACATCCCTAATAACAAGAATCCCCCGGGAGCCCGCTTATGTCGGTCGATCCGCAACATCTGCTTCGCGAGCTGTTTGCCACAGCCATCGACGCTGCCCACCCCCGGCAAGTCCTTGAACCCTACCTGCCCGCCGACCGCAGCGGCCGTGTGATCGTGATCGGCGCCGGCAAGGCCGCCGCCGCCATGGCGCTGGTCGTGGAAAACGTCTGGCAGGGCGAAGTCACCGGCCTGGTTGTCACCCGTTACGGCCACGGCGCGCCGTGCAAGAAAATCGAAGTGGTCGAAGCCGCGCACCCGGTACCCGACGCTGCCGGCCTGGCCGTGGCCCAGCGTGTGCTGGCACTGATCAGCAACCTGACGGAAGACGACCGCGTGATCTTCCTGCTCTCCGGCGGTGGCTCTGCGCTGCTGGCGTTGCCCGCAGAAGGCATCACCCTGGCCGATAAACAGGCCATCAACAAAGCCCTGCTCAAGTCCGGCGCGACCATCGGCGAGATGAATTGCGTGCGCAAGCACCTCTCGGCCATCAAGGGCGGCCGACTGGCGAAAGCCGCATGGCCAGCGACGGTCTACACCTACGCAATTTCCGATGTGCCTGGAGACCAGGCCACAGTGATTGCCTCCGGCCCCACGGTCGGTGACCCGAGCACGTCGCAACAGGCGCTGGCGATCCTGAAGCGTTACAACATCGACGCCCCCGCTTCGGTGCGCAGTTGGTTACAGAACCCGGCCTCGGAAACCGTCAAGCCCGGCGACCCGGTACTTGCCCGCAGCCACTTCCAATTGATCGCCCGCCCCCAGCAATCCCTGGAAGCGGTGGCGGTGAAAGTCCGCCAGGCCGGTTTCAGCCCGTTGATCCTCGGCGACCTCGAAGGCGAAGCACGGGACGTGGCCAAGGTGCACGCCGGTATCGCCCGACAGATCGTGCAACACGGCCAGCCCTTGGCGGCGCCGTGCGTGATCCTCTCCGGCGGCGAAACCACCGTGACCGTGCGCGGCAATGGCCGTGGCGGGCGCAATGCGGAATTCCTGTTGAGCCTCACCGACAGCCTCAAGGGCCTGCCCGGCGTGTATGCCCTGGCCGGTGACACCGACGGTATCGACGGCTCGGAAGACAACGCCGGCGCGATCATGACGCCGTGCAGTTATTCGCGCGCCGAAGCCCTCGGGCTGTCGGCCAGCGATGAGCTGGATAACAACAACGGCTACGGCTATTTCGCCGCCCTCGACGGTTTGATCATCACTGAGCCGACGCGCACCAACGTCAACGACTTCCGCGCCATCCTGATCCTTGAGACTGCCAAACATGACGCCTGACAAGAAGGTCAAAATCCTCGCCACCCTGGGCCCGGCCACCGACGGTATCGACGACATCCGTGAACTGGTAGAAGCCGGTGTGAACATCTTCCGGCTCAATTTCAGCCACGGCGACCACGCCGACCATGCCCAACGCTACCAATGGATTCGCCAGGTCGAGCGCCAGCTGAATTACCCGCTGGGCATTCTCATGGACCTGCAAGGGCCGAAACTGCGCGTCGGACGCTTTGCCGAGGGCAAGGTGCAACTGGTGCGCGGCCAGGCGTTGCGCCTGGACCTGGACGAAACACCGGGCGACCAGCGTCGGGTCAACCTGCCCCACCCGGAAATCATCGCGGCGCTGGAACCCGGCATGGACCTGCTGCTGGACGATGGCAAGCTGCGCCTGCGGGTGATCACCAAACATGCCGACGCCATCGACACCACCGTGCTCAATGGCGGTGAATTGTCTGATCGCAAAGGCGTGAACGTCCCACAAGCCCTGTTGGAACTCAGCCCATTGACCGCCAAGGATCGGCGCGATTTGAGCTTTGGCCTGGAGCTGGGCGTGGACTGGGTGGCACTGTCGTTCGTGCAGCGCCCGGAAGACATTCGCGAAGCCCGCGAGCTGATCGGCGACAAGGCGTTCCTGATGGCCAAGATCGAGAAGCCCTCGGCCGTGCAGCGCCTGCAGGAAATCGCCGAACTGAGCGACGCGATCATGGTGGCCAGAGGCGACCTGGGCGTGGAAGTACCGGCCGAGAGCGTGCCGCAGATACAGAAGGACATCATCAGCACCTGCCGCCAACTGGGTAAACCTGTGGTGGTGGCGACGCAGATGCTGGAGTCGATGCGCTTCTCACCGGCGCCGACCCGCGCCGAAGTCACCGATGTCGCCAATGCCGTGGCCGAAGGCGCGGACGCGGTGATGCTGTCGGCGGAAACCGCGTCCGGCGAATACCCGCTGGAAGCCGTACAGATGATGAGCAAGATCATCCGCCAGGTGGAAAACGGCCCGGATTACCAGGCGCAACTGGATGTCAGCCGACCGAAGGCGGATGCCACGGTGTCGGACGCCATCAGCTGTGCGATCCGCCGCATCAGCAGCATCCTGCCGGTGGCGGTACTGGTGAACTACAGCGAGTCGGGCAGCTCCAGCCTGCGCGCGGCGCGGGAACGGCCGGTGGCGCCGATCCTCAACCTCACGCCCAACCTGTCCACGGCACGGCGCTTGAGCGTGGCGTGGGGCGTGCATTCGGTGGTCAATGATCGGCTGCGTCAGGTGGATGAGGTGTGTTCCACGGCGCTGGAGATTGCCCAGGCACAGGGCATGGCGGAGCGCGGGGATACGTTGGTGATTACGGCGGGGGTGCCGTTCGGGCAACCGGGGTCGACCAACTCTTTGCGTATAGAGACGTTGATCTAGCGCCTGTTCGGGCCCCATCGCGGGCAAGCCCGGCTCCCACATTTTGATCTGCGAACACAGTCAAATGTGGGAGCTGGCTTGCCTGCGATGGGGACAACTCGGTCTCACTGACTAACCACCATGCACAACCACACCTGCCCCGACTGGGCCGAAGCCCTGCTCAACGGCTTTAGCCAGATCTTCCTGCAACGCCAACCGCTGTGCGGTCTGCTGTGCCTGCTGGCGATCCTGATCGGCGCGCCGACCTTGCTCGGCGGCGCGCTGTTGGGCGGCGTGGCGGGATTGCTCACGGCCCAGCGTCGCGGTTATCCCAAGACCGAGCGCCAGGCCGGGCTGTATAGCTATAACGGCGTGCTGCTGGGTTTGTTGATCAGCCAGCACTTTGCCTGGTCAGCCTTGCTGCCGCCGTTGATCCTGGCGTGCGGCGGCTTGAGTGCGATCCTGACGCGCCAATGGTTGAAACGCGCCAGCCAGCCCAATGACCTGCCGGCCTACACCGCGCCTTTTGTCGGGCTGGGTTGGTTGCTGCTGGGCACCGTGCCAGAGAGTACCTTTGCCCAGAGCGAACCCGCCACGTTGGCTATCCTCGCCGCGCCTTTTACCGGACTCGCGCAAATCATGTTGTTGGACCAGCCCGTATCAGGCGCGCTGATTGCGCTGGGCCTGTGGCTGGCCAACCGCCGCGCCGCCACCTGGGCCTTGATCGGCGCCAGTGTCGGCGTGCCGATTGCGCTGTGGCTGGACGAACCCGCCAGCGCCCTCCTCGGCCTGCACAGCTACAACCCGGCGCTGGCTGCCGTGGCGTTGAGCCAGGTACGTCGCCAGCCCTGGCTGCCGCTGCTCGGCATCCTGTTGGCGATCATCCTCACACCGGGTTTTGCCGCCCTGCACCTGCCTGCGCTGACCGCGCCGTTCATCCTCGCCTGTTGGCTGGTGCGTGCGGGTGTTCGAGTGCTGCGCAAACCCTGCATGGACAGCCCCTTCGAATCCCCCTAGGCTTGCTCGATATCAGTTTCAGGCGGGATTTATGGACAGCAACAACGACTGGCGCCAGCGGCTCTACGTCATGATTTTCCAGAGTGACACCACGGCCGGACGGCGCTTTGACGGCATCCTGCTGCTGATCATCCTGGCCAGCCTGGTGATCGTGATGCTCGACAGCATCGACCAGATCCACCAGAACTACGCCGATGTGCTGGCCTATATCGAGTGGGGCTTCACCCTTGTCTTCCTGATCGAATACGGGTTGCGGCTGTATTGCTCGCCCAAGCCGTTGCGCTACGCCTTCAGTTTTTATGGGTTGGTGGACTTGCTGGCGATCGTGCCCGGCATCCTCGCGTTGTATTACAGCGATGCGCAGTACCTGTTGATCATCCGCATCATTCGGATGTTGCGGATCTTCCGCGTGCTCAAGCTCAGCCCGTACCTCAAGCAGGCCAACTACCTGATGGCGGCGCTGCGGGGCAGCAAGCAGAAGATCGTGGTGTTCCTGGTCAGCGTGTGCACGCTGGTCACGGTGTTCGGCACCTTGATGTACGTGATCGAAGGCCCGGAGCACGGCTTTACCAGCATTCCCAAAGGCATCTACTGGGCCATCGTGACCCTGACCACCGTGGGCTTTGGCGACATCGTGCCGAAGACGCCGCTGGGCCAGGTGATTTCGTCACTGGTGATGATCACCGGTTACTCGATCATCGCCGTGCCCACCGGGATTTTCACCGCTGAACTGGCGAGTGCCATGCGCGGTGAACAGCTGCAAACCGACTGCCCGGTCTGCAAGAAAAACAGCCATGAACCGAATGCCGCCTTCTGCTCGCGGTGCGGGAGTAACCTTTTCCGTAAAGTGGAATAAGCAAAGTACGTTTTAATCTTTAAACGTCTATGCAGCGCCAGCTATAGTCGCTGGCATATTGCCCCTACTCAATCGACTACCTTCTCGAACAACAAGGAATGAGCAGTGAAAAAACTCGTTAGCGCCTCTCTCCTGGCCGCCGGCCTTGCCCTGGCGGGCGCCGTCCAGGCTGCCCCCGTCACACTGCTCAACGTCTCCTACGACGTGATGCGCGATTTCTACAAGGACTACAACGCCGCCTTCCAGAAACACTGGGAAGCCGAGCACCCGAACGACAAGCTGACCCTGCAGATGTCCTTCGGCGGCTCCAGCAAACAAGCGCGCTCGGTGATCGATGGCCTGCCGGCTGACGTGATCACCATGAACATGGCCACCGACATCAACGCCCTGGTCGACAACGGCAAACTGGTGCCGGACAACTGGGTCACCCGCCTGCCGAACAACAGCGCACCGTTCACCTCCGCCACCGTATTCATCGTGCGCAAAGGCAACCCGAAAGCCCTGAAGGACTGGCCGGACCTGTTGAAAGACGGCGTGCAAGTGATCGTGCCCAACCCGAAAACCTCGGGTAACGGCCGCTACACGTACCTGTCGGCCTGGGGTTATGTGCTGAAGAACGGCGGCGACGAAAACAAGGCCAAGGCCTTTGTCGGCAAACTGTTCAAGCAGGCTCCGGTGCTGGATACCGGCGGCCGTGCGGCCACCACCACCTTCATGACCAACCAGATCGGCGACGTGCTGGTGACCTTCGAGAACGAAGCGGAAATGATCGCCCGTGAGTTCGGCCGTGATCAGTTCGAAGTGATCTACCCCAGCGTTTCCGCCGAAGCCGAGCCGCCCGTGTCGGTGGTCGACAAGGTGGTCGAGAAGAAAGGCACCCGTGTAGCGGCCGAAGACTACCTGAAGTACCTGTGGTCGCCAGAAGGCCAGGAAATCGCGGCCAACAACTACCTGCGTCCACGTGATCCGAAAGTGCTGGCCAAGTACACCGACCGCTTCCCGAAAGTCGACTTCCTGTCGGTAGAGAAGACCTTTGGTGACTGGCGTACCGTGCAGAAGACTCACTTCAATGATGGTGGGGTGTTTGACCAGATTTACTCCGGCCAATAAACCGTTGTAACTGAAGAAATGCAATCCAGTGTGGGAGCTGGCTTGCCTGCGATGGGATCAACTCGGTCTGTCTGTTACACCGAGGTGATGCCATCGCAGGCAAGCCAGCTCCCACATTGGCCTTTTGCCTGGCAGTTACATCGGCGGCGTCACACCCTCTTTACCGGCTGAGATGGCCTGGGCTGTGATGGTCCCATCCGCCCCCTGCGCTGCAAACAACACCACCTTCACCCCCGCCTTGAGCAAACTGCGATCCCCCGGCTCCAGGTTGACGATCGGCACATCCTCCGGCACCACGATCTTCTGCTCGCCACCTTTGTACTTCACGGTCAAGGTGCGCCCGTTGCTGACGACCAAGTCGCCGACGGTGCCATTGGTCATGCTGCTGCCTTCTTTCAAGTCAAACGCGCGATGCCCGTCGCCCGTGCCGGCCATGGCCGGTGGGAAGACGTGCACTTCCAGTGCGGTCAAGGTGCCATCGGCGTTGGGCATGGCGGCGGAGCCAATGTAGCTGCCCGGCTTGATCTCATCGATCTTGGCCAGGGTGACCGCGCGCACCTGAGTGCTTGGGGTCAGATGCACGATGACGTCTTCGCCGCTGTTGACCTTGACGTGCATCGCATCGCCTTCCATCGCGGTAATGGCACCGCGTACGCCCACGCGGGGAGCCTCGGCAGCCTGGGCCAGGCCTACGGCCATCGCGGCGGCCAGGGTGGAAGCCAGGAGCATCTTGTTCAACGTGATCTTCATGGGATTTCCTGTTTCGGCAGTTGTTTCTGAATGTATCATTACCCTTCGCGCAGAAAGTTAACGATTCACTCATCATTACCGGGCATGAGTGTTATCACTGCCAGCGGCCTACCCGGGCTACGGTGTTGTCTTTAGGCTCGCCCCACTTTCCTTCGCATTTATGAGAACACCATGAACGCTACGTCCCACGCTACAACCACCATGACCCGGAGCATGGTGATGCTGTTTGCGTTTTGCTGCGGCGCCATCGTTGCCAACATCTACTATGCCCAACCGATCATCGAGCTGATCGCGCCGGACATCGGCCTCACGCCCGCCATGGCCAGCCTGATCGTCTCCTTGACGCAGATCGGCTACGCCCTGGGCCTGTTTTTCCTGGTACCACTGGGCGATCTGCTGGAAAACCGCAAGCTGATGATCGCCACCACCGTACTGGCCATCGCCAGCTTGTTAGGTGCGGCGTTTACCGAACAGCCGAACCTGTTCCTGCTGGTGTCGCTGCTGATCGGCTTCAGTTCGGTGTCGGTGCAGATCCTGATTCCGCTGGCCGCGCACCTGGCACCCGCCGAGTCCCGTGGCCGCGTGGTCGGCAGCATCATGGGCGGCCTGTTACTGGGCATCCTGTTGGCACGGCCCGTGTCGAGCGTGGTGGCGGACCACTTCGGCTGGCGCGCGATGTTCATGGCCGCAGCGGCGTTGATGGCGTTTATCAGCGTGGTGTTGCTGATCACCATCCCCAAGCGCCAGCCCGATCACAGTGCCACCTATGGCCAGTTGCTGCGCTCCCTCGGCACCTTGTTGCGTGAGCAGCCGGTGCTGCGCCAGCGGGCGTTTTATCAGGGTTGCATGTTCGCCACCTTCAGCCTGTTCTGGACCGCTGCCCCACTGGAACTGGCGCGTAACCACGGCTTGAGCCAAAGCGAGATCGCGCTGTTCGCCCTGGTCGGCGCCCTGGGTGCCATTGCCGCGCCCATCGCGGGCCGCCTGGCCGATGCCGGTCACACTCACCGTGCGTCGTTGCTGGCCATGCTGTTTGCCGCGTTGAGCTTTCTGCCAGCCTTCGTGCACCCGTTGTACAGCGTGATCGGCCTGGCGGTGACCGGCGTGGTCCTGGACTTCTGCGTGCAGATGAACATGGTGCTGGGCCAGCGCGCCATCTACGCCCTCGACGCCAACAGCCGCAGCCGCCTGAACGCGCTGTACATGACCAGCATCTTCATCGGCGGTGCCTTCGGCTCGGCGATTGCCAGCAGCGTGTATGAGCACGGCGGCTGGCTGGGTGTGATGCTGGTAGGCAGCGCGTTCCCCTTGATCGCGCTGCTGCGGTTCCTGAGTGCTTCACGTCAGGCCACGGTCGCCACTGCTTGAGGAGAGGTTCAAGACTGTTCTTTTTCCGCGGATGCTTGGCCGGCAGGCGATGTCAGCAGGCTCAGCAATTGCGAGAAAAAGGCCAGCAGGGTGATTGCGAACATCTGAATCAAGCCGGCAGCTTGCTCCTGCGTCTTATCCGTCACAGGAGGGGGAGCGGGTGTCGGGACCGGAGGAGGCGACGCCGGAGTGGGAGCAGGTGCAGGCTGCACCTCCGGTGCTTGTCCCTCCCACAGCACATCCGTTGGCTTGATTTCGCCCTTGCTCTTGAGCAACAGGTCCGGCTTACCCGTGCCCTTCAGGTCAATCGCCAGGCTTGAGAGACCCGTACTCGGATCATGCTTGATCACCGCCTCCCCGGCGCGACCACTGAACCGATCAGTGAAAACCAGCGCACGCACACCCGCCTCCTTCAAGGCGCCCGACACGTCGACCTTATCCGTGCCGCTGGTGAAATCCTCGATCATGTCGGGGTCGGTCGGCGTGGAGTCGCTCGCCTTGTCGTAGACAAAGGTGTCCGCGCCGCCACCGCCTCTCAGGGAGTCGCCCTTCCCGCCGCCCTTGATCCGGTTTGCCGCCTCATTTCCCGAGATGTTGTCTCGCCCTGCGCCGCCAATCGCGTTTTCAATCGTGCAACCCTTAGCAATGGACACATTGCCCTTCAACCCGCCCACATCAGAAAACGATTCGGCATTCAGGTTGATGTTCTGGTCCTGGGAAAACCCGGAGAAATCCATCGTGTCGACGCCGCCACCGTCCCACACACAGAAGACAGGTTTGTCCGCAGCGCTTTTGAGGCTCATCGCCTCGCGCTCGGTATTGGAGTTGAAGCCATAGGTGGTATCGGTTTTGCGCGTCTCATGATTGGCGCCGTAGAGGCGTTGCGCCGCCGCGATATCGTCCATCATCGGCGCAGATGGATTCTGCCCGTTGAAGTCGTGCCCCTTCTGGTTTTTCTCCGACCAATAACTCATCACCGTACGCGCTTTGGTGTCTTCGGCGTAGACCGCGCCGTTCTGGTAATCAAAACCAAGTCCGTTGTAGTTCCCCGGATGGTGCAGGCCGATGGCGTGGCCGACCTCATGGATAGCCGTCACCGAAAAGTGACTGCCCAATGCCGGTGCCCCACTTTCTCCCCGTGTGCCAATCGTGGCCGTTGTCTGGGTAGTGAAACGGCCAGGGAAGGTGGCCACCCCACGGTCACTGCCTGGGTTGTTACGAATGTTGAGTGTGCCGTCCGCCCCGCCCGCCTGCTCGCGAAAGTTGATATTTGCCACATCCTGCCAGGACTGCACTGCCTGGCGGACACGTCGTTGCTGCTGCTGGGTGAAACTGCCATCCACCGTGTAATTCACATCGACTTTCGAATCGCCGTTGCGGTCATGAAAGCGCAGGTTTTCTCGCGTGAGTTGGCTGGCTGCCTGGTCCGTCGTGTAAGAGGGTTTATTGCCGGCCCCCACACCAAATGGGCCGGGGTCCGATACCGGCAGGTTATTCAGAGGACTCCTACTGCGCAGGTCATAATTATTCATTGTGCGACACCTTTGGTTTCAATAAAGAGAGTCGGCCAACTGATTGTTAGCCAACGGGTCCAGAGGGAAACTCGCACGCTGAAAAATCCGGCACCACCGTAAAGTTAATACCAGCCGAAACACCCGAACGCCCTGAAACACTGGGCAATACAGCCAAGAATTCCTTTGCAATTTAAACACTCGACAACACAAAGGCCCGGGCGGCATCGCGTTGTTTTGGCAAGAGAAAAACAGAATCCAAAAAAAAACTGCCCGCTCAAGTACGCTGTTTTCCCACCGACTAGGACACACCCCTTAACGCTTCCTCAGGACCGCACCAGCTTCTCCAGCGCAGCGTCCGCCAGGAAGGAAGAGCGGCTCTTGACCTTGTGTTCACGCACATACCGGTCGATGCGCTGGATGACGTAACCAGGCAAAGTCACGTTGACCTTTTCGGTCTTGCCCAGGTAGGGCGTGATGTCCAGCTCCAACATCCCCCAACCCATGCCGGCGTAGTCTTCGTGCGCGTGATGGTTGGCTACCGACGTCGGCATCGGGATCGGGCCGCCTTCTGCGGCAATCTCTTGCAGCATGATGTGCGCGATTTCCACTGCGGCGTTGTAGGCCTCTTCAAAACTGTCCCCGGCGGTGACCGCACCTGGGATATCGGGGATCTGGATACCGGTGGCGGTGAAGTCATCGCCCCATTCGATACAGATTGGGTATTGCATGAACGTTCTCCTTAAAACTGAAACAAGCCGGCGCGTTTCCTGATGCTTCTGACGGTGCCCAGCGGCTAATCCTTCTTGGCTTGGCCTGAATAAAAATAACCCTAGAGCTACCTTTACTCAAGCACAAAATACGCAGGTCTGACTGACGGCTGTTTTACTGGATATTGAAAACCCACCCGCTCGACATTGGAAACGCATGACACATCCGGGTCATCGCCTTAGGCTTGAACGCCGCCAAGCCCGACAGGAGCCACCGATGGACCGCCTCACCGCCATGGAAACCTTCGTCCACGTCGTCGAAACCGGCTCGTTCTCCGCAGCCGCCAAACGCCTGGGCATCGGCCAGCCCGCCGTTTCCAAGAGCATTGCGCAACTGGAGGCGCGCCTTGCCGTGCGGCTGGTGATGCGCTCCACACGGGGCCTGACCCCCACCGAGGCGGGCCTGGTGTACTTCGAACGGGCCAAGCGGGCTATCGATGAAGCCAATGCAGCCGACGAGGCCGCCCGTGGCGCCAGCGCCGGATTGACGGGCAACCTGCGGGTCAGCGCCGGCGTGACGTTCTCCCGCATGCGGATCATTCCTAACCTGGGCCCCTTCCTGGACCAACATCCAGGCCTGAACATCGACGTGTTGCTCGACGACCGACTCCTGAACCTGGTTGAAGACGGCATCGACGTCGCCCTGCGTATCGGCAACCTGAGTGATTCTGGCCTCACTGCTCGCCGACTTGGCCAAAGTCCGTGCAGGGTATTCGGTACACCGGCCTACTTCGAACGTTTCGGCGAGCCACAGAGCCCGGCGGATATCCTCAACCACCAGGCCGTGATCTACAGCCTCGGGGAAAGCCCGCTCTGGCCCTTCAAACAAGGCCTTCACGAACACACCATCGCCGCTCAAGGACGCTTGCGCGTCACCTCTTCCGAAGGTTTGCGCGCAGGTGTGCTCGCCCACCACGGCCTGGCGATGACGTCCGAATGGATGTTTTCGCCGGAATTGGCCAGGGGTGAAGTGAAGTCCGTATTGACCGATTGGGAACTCCCGCCAAAGGACCTGTGGGCGGTATTGCCGACGGGTCGAATGCCGAGTGCCAAGGCCAAGGCATTTATCGAATACGTTGAGGGGTTATTGAGGAAGTAACGTTCTGTGCAACCGTAGGCGTTCAGATAATCCGGCCATCCCAGCCGACCGTGACATGCCGTGGCAACTCACGCCGATGCTCCAGCAACCACGCATCCAACGTATGCCCCACATGGGTCAACACCCCCCGTTGCGCGCCAGTTTCCTCGATACTCTGCAACGCCAGCGTCAGGTCATTGTGATTGCGCGGTGCTTGCGGCTGCGGCGGCATGGAGCAATCCAGTACCAGCACGTCCAAGGGTTCGCGTTGCAGCCAGGCTAATGTTGCCGGCGGGAGGCCGACCGTGTCGGTGAGGTAGGCGATGCGCCGCCCCTCGCCTTCGAGCAGGTAACCCAGGGTCAGTTTGGAATGTTGCAACGGCAATGCCGTGACGCTCAACTCGCCAAATTGGCGTGTTTCAAACTCGGCAAAAGGCTGGCTGAAATCGAGAATGCCCGGATGCTTGTACAGATCGGACAAGCCCTCCGGATCCGCCGGGCCGTGCACCGGAATCACCAGCCCCTGCCCCCAGCGCAGGTGCAGCAAACCCTGGGCATGATCAGCGTGATAGTGGGTCTGGAAAATCCCGTTGAAGCTGCGCGGCGGGAAGCGTTCGGTGAGGTCGGGCAAGCCGCTGTCGATCAGCCAGCGTTGGTCGCCGCATTCGATCAGCGCACTGCACGGGCGGCGGCGCAGGCTTGCGTCGCTGCGCGCCAGACCGCACGCGGGGCATTCGCAGCCGTACACCGGGACTTGCCGCGCGTCACCGGTGCCGAGCAGCGTCAGGCGCATGCCGAGTGTCCGTGGTCGAGGCAGCACAGCAGGCGCTCGACCGTATGCTCCAGCGGCCCGGAGTTGTCTAGCACGAACAACCCCGCCCCATGCCCCGCGATCAACTCAGCGGTGAACCGCGTATTGCGTGCCAGGCGCTCCTCGATATCCGCCAAGGCCTCACGCCCGCGTGCGATCAAACGCTGGCGCAACACCGCCTGGTCCACCGTCAACAGCAACACCAGCGACGTCGGATAACGCGCGCGGGTCTGTGCCAAGTGCGCACGGGAGCCGTTGACCAGCACGTCGTCACCCGCCGCCAGCCACGCGTCGATCTCCCTGGGAATGCCGTAGGACAAACCGTTCGCCTGCCAGCTGAGGGCAAAGGCGCCCTCGGCCTGCAGCGCGGCGAACTGCTCCGGGGTGACCCCTTGCGCCGCCTCGCCCACTGCTTCCGCCGAGCGGGTGATAACGCGGCGCACGATGCGGCAACCGCGCTCGGCCAACCGTGGGCGTGCGGCATCCAGCAGGCTGTCTTTGCCCGAGCCGGACGGCCCGATGAGATAGATCAACCTGCCTGCCATCAAAACACCCTCTTCGCTTGTCGCCATACTTGTTGCACCACCGGCAGCCCTTCGCGGCTGCGGGCCTGGACCAGGTCCGCGCGCAGGCCAATGGCGATTTCGCCGCGATCGCTGAGGCCCGCGGCTTTTGCCGGCGCCAGGCTGATCATCTTGACCGCTCGCGACAGGTTGCCGCCGTCCTGCTGGTCGGCCAGCACAAAGGCCGCCTGCAACAGGCTGGCCGGGTAATAGTCGCTGGAAAGTATATCCAGCAATCCCTCGGCCGCCAGGCCGGCGGCGGCCACATTACCCGAGTGCGACCCACCGCGCACCACGTTCGGCGCGCCCATCAACACTTTCATGTCCAGCGCCTGGCAGCCCTTCGCCGCTTCCAGCGTGGTGGGGAATTCGGCGATGGTCATGCCGTAGCCTGCCGACTCTTGCACATGGGCCAATGTCGCATCGTCGTGGCTGGCGACGGACAGGCCGCGCGCCAGGCAATGCTCGACGATGGCGGCGCGATAACGGTCACTGTACGCCAGGGAATTGGCCTTTTGCAGCACGATGAACGCGTCCATGGTTTCGTCGTTCAGGTGGTACTTGCCCATGTAGTACTCACGGTACTTGGATTCAAGCACGAACTGGCGCTGGCCCGGCGAATGGTCCATCACCGACACCAGTTGCACCAGCGGGTTTTCCACCAGGTCGCGGAATACGCTGAGGGTGTCCGGGTGGCACAGCTCGCAGCGCAGGTGCAGGTGGTGCTCGGCGCGGGTCAGGCCGGCGCCTTCCGCCTGGGCGATGGCATCGAGCATCGCCGGCAGCTTTTTCATGCGGTTGCCCTTGGGGTTCACGTCGCCGATGGACACCGCGTCGAACACCGTGGTGATGCCCGCCGCGATGATCTGCGCGTCGTGGCTGAGCACGGCCGAAGTCGACGGCCAGTCCACACCGGGGCGCGGAGTCATGTGTTTTTCCAGGTTGTCGGTGTGCAATTCCACCAGGCCCGGCAACAGGAAATCGCCGCCCAGGTCCTGGGCCTGGGGCAACTGGCTGCGCCCTTCAGCAAGGTCGACAATCTTGCCGTCGCGCAGCACCACCGAGCCCAGGAACATGCGATCAGCCGTGACAATCTGGGCATTACTGAGGATCTGTTCAGCGGGCATTTGCGTATTCCTCTTGGGCAACAGGCGTGGGGGTCATGTCGAAATGGCGGTCGGCAACCGCTTCACGGGCGGCGCGGTCATGGAAGATGCCGATCAGCGCTGCGCCGGCGGCCTTGGCTTCGTTCATCAGCTCCAGCACCACCTGGCGGTTGTTGTCGTCCAGGGACGCGGTGGGCTCATCCAGCAGCATCACCGGCCAGGCCACCATGAAGCCACGGGCGATGTTGACGCGCTGTTGCTCGCCCCCGGAGAAAGTGCCGGGCGCCAGCTGCCACAGGCGTTGCGGGATATTCAGGCGGGTCAGCAGGTGTTCGGCACGCGACTGCGCATTGGCCTTGGACCAGCCACGGGCCAACGCCGGCTCCATCACCACGTCCAGGCATGCCACGCGGGGGATTACCCGCAGGAATTGGCTGACGTAGCCGAGGGTTTGCTGACGCACCTGCAAGATGTCACGTGGCTCGGCGCCGACCAGTTCCAGCCACGCGCCCGCATGCTGCACACGAATGCTGCCACCCGCCGGCAAATAGTTACCGTACAAGGTGCGCAGCAAGGTGCTTTTGCCGGCGCCGGACTGGCCGTGCAGCACCAGGCATTCACCGCCCTGCACACTGAACTCGACGCCACGCAGCACGTTGAGCACCACGCCGTGTTGCTGATGCAGGGTGAAGGTTTTCGAGAGGTCACGGACCTCGATCAAGGCATTTGTCATGGCTGCAATACCGAAGACACCAGCAGTTGAGAGTAAGGGTGCTGTGGATCGTCGAGGATCTGGTCGGTGAGCCCGGTTTCCACCACACGGGAGCGACGCATCACCATCAGGCGGTCGGCCAACAGGCGCGCGACAGCCAGGTCGTGGGTGACGATCACCACCGCCAAATCCAGCTCACGCGCCAAGCCGCGCAGCAGGTCGAGCAGGCGCGCTTGCACCGACACGTCGAGGCCGCCGGTGGGTTCGTCCATGAATACAAGCCGTGGGCTGGAGACGAGGTTGCGGGCGATTTGCAGGCGCTGCTGCATGCCGCCGGAGAAGGTGCGCGGCAAGTCATCGATACGTTGCGGGTCGATTTCCACCTGGCTCAACCAATCGAGACCGGCACCGCGCAGTTGCGCGTAATTGCGCACGCCCTGGGCCATCAGGCGCTCGCCGATATTGGCACCGGCCGACACGCCCATGCGCAAACCGTCGCGGGGGTTCTGCTCGACAAAGCCCCATTCGGTGCGCAGCAATGTGCGGCGCTCGGCTTCGCTGGCGCTGTACAAATCCAGCCATTCGCCGTCCTTGCTGCGGTAGCCGATGCTGCCGGCTTGCGGCGGCAAACGCCCGCTCAACAGCGAGAGCAAGGTGGATTTACCCGAGCCGGACTCACCAACGATGCCCAGCACTTCACCGGGGTAAAGATCGAAACTCACGCCTTGGCAGCCCTTCTCCAGGCCGTACAACAGGGACAGGTCACGCACTTGCAATAACGGCTGGCTCACTGGTTGTTCTCCTTGACGCGTTGCGCGCAATACCAGGTGTCGGAACAGACAAAACTCTGGGTGCCCGCATCGTCCAGAATCAGCTCATCGAGGAACGATTCATGGCTGCCGCAGATGGCGCAGTTGTGCTCCCACTTCTGTACCTCGAAGGGGTGGTCTTCAAAGTCCAGGCTGGTGACCTGGGTATAGGGCGGCACCGCGTACAGGCGCTTCTCGCGACCAGCGCCGAACAGCATCAGCGCCGGGCTCATGTCGAGTTTCGGGTTGTCGAATTTGGGGATCGGCGACGGGTCCATCACGTAGCGCTCGTCGACCATCACCGGGTAGGCGTAGCTGGTGGCGATATGGCCGAAGGTGGCGATGTCTTCGTAGAGTTTCACGTGCATCACCCCGTAATCATTCAGGGCGTGCATGGTGCGGGTCTCGGTTTCCGACGGTTCGATAAAGCGCAGCGGTTCGGGGATCGGCACCTGGTAGACCATGATCTGGTCAGCCTGCAGCGGGGTTTCCGGGATGCGGTGGCGGGTCTGGATCACCGTCGCGTCCGGCGTGGCTTCGGTGGTGGCGACGCCTGCGGTGCGTGCAAAAAAGCGGCGGATCGACACGGCGTTGGTGGTGTCGTCGGCGCCTTGGTCGATGACTTTAAGCACATCGTCCGCACCGAGGATCGCGGCGGTCAATTGCATGCCGCCGGTGCCCCAGCCGTAAGGCAACGGCATTTCGCGGCCACCGAACGGCACTTGGTAACCGGGGATCGCCACGGCCTTGAGCAAGGCGCGGCGGATCATGCGTTTGGTCTGTTCGTCGAGGTAGGCGAAGTTGTAGGCGGCGTCATTCATGGCTCGGGCCCTCGGCCGGTTGGCGCAGTTTGCGGATCAGTTCCAGTTCGGACTGGAAGTCCACGTAGTGCGGTAGTTTGAGGTGCGAGACAAAACCGGCCGCCTCGACGTTGTCGCAGTGGGCCAGTACGAATTCTTCACGCTGGGCCGGCGAGACGATCTCTTCGTTGTATTCCCCCGCGCGCAGCGAGCGATCCACCAGCGCCATGCCCATGGCCTTGCGCTCGGCATGCCCGAAGGCCAACCCGTAGCCGCGAGTGAACTGCGCCAGTTCAGTGGCCGAGCCGACGAACTGGTTGACCATCTCGCACTCGGTGACTTCGATGCTGCCCAGGCAGATGGGAAAGCCCAGCTCTGGCGGGTCGATCCACACCTCGACGTCGCCGATGCGAATCTCGCCGGCAAACGGGTGATTACGGCCGTAGCCACGTTGGGTCGAGTAGCCCAGCGCCAACAGGAAACCTTCATCGCCACGGGCCAGGGCTTGCAGGCGTTCGGCGCGGCTGGCCGGGTATTCCAGCGGGTCGCGGGTGATATCGGCGACGCTGACGTTGTCGTCGGTTTCGGTCTTGATCAGGCCTTCTTTGGCGAGCAGGCCGAGCACCCGTGGGCAGGCTTCGATGCGCGCATCCGGCATAGTCTGCGGGCCGGGGTATTCACCTTCGGCCAGCAGCGAAAAATCCAGCAGCCGGTGGGTGTAATCGAAAGTCGGGCCGAGCAACTGGCCGCCGGGCACGTCCTTGAACGTGGCGGACAGGCGCCGGCTCAACGACATCTGCGCAGTGTCGATCGGCAAGCTCGGGCTGAAGCGCGGCAGCGTGGTGCGGTAGGCGCGCAGCAGGAAGATCGCTTCCACCAGGTCCCCCGCCGCTTGCTTGATCGCCAGCGCGGCGAGTTCTTCGTCGAACAGCGAACCTTCGGTCATCACCCGCGCCACGGCCAGGGGCAGTTGCTCGCGGATTTGCGTGACGCTCAGTTCCGGAATCGCGGTATCGCCCCGGCGTTTTTTCGCCAGCAGGCGGTGGGCATTGTCGATGGCCTGTTCGCCACCTTTGACGGCTACGTACATCAGGCACGCTCCTCTGTGACACGGCTGCTGCGCGGCAGGCCGATCAGGTGATGGCCGGCGGCAAACAGCACGTCCAGGCCACGGGGGAAGGCTTCGCGACGCTGGCGCTCCAGCCAGAACGCTTGCGGCACGGGCACCTGCACCTGGCGCTGGGCCTTGATGCCCGGACCGCGCCAGAGCAGGCCTCGACCGGATTCCAGGTCGGTGAGCTGCACAAGCAGGGTGCAGGACTGGTCGGGGTAACGGTCATTGCCGTGATCGAAGCCGCTGAGGTCGAGCAGGTCTTGCTCACCGAGCAAGGCGAACACTGCGTCTTCACGGTTCGCCGTCAACGGGCAACCGCAGTGGAACGCCAGGTTGGCGCGGATCAGCGGCGTGTCGAAGCTCGGCGCCAGCCACAGCGGCGTGTCCCCATCCAGCATCGCCAGGCACAGGGCATAGGTGGCGGGTGCCAGGCCATCGAGGTGTGGCGCAGACGGCAGGTGCTGGATCAAACCGGGTTCGGCCAAGGCTTTGAGGGCGGCACGAAAACCGCGCTGGGCGTCCAGCACCGGGTCGACAAAGGCCGGTTGCAACAGTTGCGCATTCATCAGTTTTCTCCTCGAACCAACGTGAAGAACTCGACCTTGGTCGCGGCGGTGTCGGCTTCTTTTTGCGCGCGTCGAGCGGCCTGCGTATTGGCCAGCGCGGTGATCAAATCGCTGAGCCAAAGACTTGGCTGCGTGCCTTGTAAGTGGGCATCGGCCAGGGCCGCCAACTCGGCATGCGCCTTATCGCGCCCGGCCAGGTAGCTGTAGCCGGTGCGGCCATCGGCCAGGCGCACCACGCAGCGGGTCACGCTCATTTCGCCGACGTTGAAGGGTGCGCCATTGCCGCCCATGCGGCCGCGCACCAGGGTCATGCCGATTTCCGGGGCGCGGATCAGTTGGTATGCCGCGTCTTTCAACGCGGCTTCGTGAGGTTGCAGTTCACTGAGTTGGGCGCGGGCGAGCACACCAATCCAATGCTGACGCGGGGACAGATTCATCAGGGTCTCCATCAGGTCACCACTTGGTACTGGAAGCGATCCGAACGGCTGGTGGACTGCGCCAGCTCCACCGGGCGGCCGTCGCGATCGCGGGAAAGTGTGAATACGGTGAGGGCTGGCAAGTGCCGAGGCATCATCAGCAGCGCGGCTTCATCACGGTTGGGCAAACGCGCACCGATCAGGCTTTGGGTGCGCGTCAGCGGCAGGTCGCGTTCGCGCAGGTACTGGCGCAGCGAACCGCCGGTGTAGTCGGCCAGCAGCGGCGCCCGGCTGGCGCAGTAGCGATGGCGAATCAGGCTGACGGGTTGGTGGTTGAGTTTGCGCAGGGTCTGCAGCTCGATCATCGGCGCCATTTCGGCAATGCCCAGGTGCTGCGCCTCATCGCGACTGGCGTAGCAGTAGCGGCGCTTGAGCAGCACCGCTTCCACGCCCATGCCCTGGGCCGACAGTGACTGGCTGTAGGAGGTCTCGGCGCCCATCGGGTAGATCAAGGGGCGATCAAGTACCTGGGTGCCCTTGCCCTGGCGGCGCAACAGGCTGCCTTCGAACACCAGTTCGTCGATGGCGCGGCGCAGCGTGTGGCGGTTGACGCCAAAACGCTCGGCCATGTGCACCTCGCCGGGCAGGAAGTCGCCGGCGCTGTAGCTGCTCAATTCACGGCGCAGAATATCCGCGAGTTCGCGGTACACCGGCTCATCTTGTCTAGACAACTGCATGCTTAAAAAAAGCGCCGCGCGGGCACCCCTCCGACGTCAGATGAACTGCTTGCGCAGGCGTTGGGACAACACATCGATACAGCTCACCACCACGATGATCACCAGCAGCACCGCGCAGGTTTGTACAAACTGAAAGGCGCGGATGTTTTCCCAGAGGATCACGCCGATCCCGCCCGCACCGACCATGCCGACCACCGTGGCCGAGCGCACGTTGGCTTCGAAGCGGTACAGCGCGTAGCTCACCCACAGCGGCATCACCTGGGGGATCACGCCGTAGATCACTTCCTGCAAGGCACTCGCGCCAGTGGCACGCACGCCTTCCACCGGGCCTGGGTCGATGGCTTCGACGGCTTCGGCAAACAGCTTGGCGAGGACGCCGGTGGTGCTGATCCACAGGGCCAAAACGCCAGCAAAAGGACCGAGGCCGACGGCGACCACGAACAGCATGGCGAACACCATTTCATTGATGGAACGGAAGGCGTCCATCACCCGGCGCAGCGGTTGGTGGATCCACCAGGGGGTGATGTTGTCGGCGCAGAGAATGCCCAGCGGCACCGAGCAGACGATGGCCAACACTGTGCCCCAAAGGGCGATTTGCACGGTGACGATCATCTCCTTGAGGTAGGAGCGCCACTCGTGGAAGTCCGGCGGGAAGAAGTCGGCGGCGAAGGTCGCCATGTTTCCGGAGTCACGATACAGCGCCAGCGGGTTCATCTCGGCGCCGTGCCAGGCCCAGGCCAGCAGGACCAGGAACAGGCCCCAGCCGAGGTATTGCGGCCAGGTGCGTTTACCGACGGCTTCAGCGTGCAAGGTTGTCATGGTTGTCCTCGATCTAAATGTGGGAGCTGGCTTGCCTGCGATGGCGGTCTGTCAGTCACAAATGTGCTAGCTGATACACCGCTATCGCAGGCAAGCCAGCTCCCACAGGGGAGTTAGCCGTTGGCTGCGGTTTTTTTGTCGAGTTCGGTGATGCGCTGCTGCAACTTGGCCAGGTCAGCATCGATATCAGCGAGCTTCTTGGCCTTATCCGCCGCTTCCAGCTTGTCGTCCGCGCTGATCGTGGTGCGCTGCTTGAACAGCTCCAGCTGACGGATCGGCAACAGTTGGTCGTCGCTGGAGGCGAGGAACTTGCCCAGTTGCATGTTCTTCAGCACGGCCTTCTCTTCATCGGTGTCACCGTAGTGGGCGAAGAAGTCGCGGATCTTGGTTTTCTCGCTGTCGCTCAGGGCCTTGCTCCACACCATCGGGTCGGCCGGGATCAGCGGCGATTTCCAGATCACCTTAAGCATGGCGGCCTTGTCCGGCTGGGTGACTTCCAGGCGCTCCCAGCTTTCGGTGTTGAAGGTGGCGACGTCCAACTGCCCTTTGGCGACGCTCAAGGCGTTCACTTCATGGCTGGAGTTCAGCGTGCGTTTGAACGCGGTGGCGGCATCCACATTGTTCTTGGCAAACACGTAGTAACCCGGCACCAGGTAGCCCGAGGTGGAGTTCGGGTCACCGTTGCCGAAGGTCAGGTTCTTGGCGTTCTTGAGCATGTCTTCAACGTTGTTGATCGGGCTGTCCTTGCGCACGATCAGCACGCTCCAGTAACCCGCGGCGCCGTTGGCGGCGGCGGTCTGGGCGAAGATCTCGCCGTTGGAGCGGTCCACCGCTTCCATCGCGGCCTTGTTGCCGAGCCAGGCCACGTCGACCTTGTTGAAGCGCATGCCCTGGATCAGGCCGGCGTAGTCGGAGGCGAAGGTGGCGTTGATGGTCAGGCCGGTCTTCTTGTGCATGTCATCCAGGAACGGCTGCCAGATGCTCTTGAGGTTCTGCGAAGACTCGGTGGACATGATGCCGAAGTTGATCGCCTTGTCGGCGGCATGGGCATTGCCCAACGCCACACTGGCCAGCAACACCGCAGACAGAAAGACGTGACCGATACGGTTCAACATGGAAAGGATTCCTGTGGGTCGTGAGTAGGGTTTCAAGCGCGCGCCAGGGCCAGCCGTGGAGTGACGGAGGTTTGGCGGGACTGGTCGGAAAACATCAGGCTGGTGTCGACGTCGGCACCGTACAAATCATTGAGGAAGTGGCTGCTCATCTCGCTGCCCTGGCCGTCAAAATGAATACGGCCACCTTTGAGGGCCACGGCACGCGGGCAATAACGCATGGCGTAATCGACTTGATGCAGGGTCACCACCACGGTCTTGCCGTCCCGGCGGTTGATGTCGGCGAGGATCTCCATGACCTTGCGTGCCGACTCCGGGTCCAGCGAAGCGATAGGCTCATCGGCCAGGATCACCTCGGCGCGCTGGGTCAATGCACGGGCAATCGCCACGCGCTGCTGCTGGCCGCCGGACAAGGTCGAAGCCCGTTGCGCGGCCAAGTCGGCCAGGCCAACGCGCGCCAGGGATTCCAGGGCAAACGCCTTCTCTTCGGCATTGAACAAGCCGAGGTTACCGCGCCAGCGCGGCATGCGGCCCAGGCAACCGAGCAGCACGTTGTCGAGCACGCTCAGGCGGTTGACCAGGTTGAACTGCTGGAAGATGTAGCCGATGTCTGCGCGCAGCCGCCGCACCTTGCCATTCAAGCGCCCACTGGCCTGCACTTCCCGGCCCAGCACCTTGACGCTGCCGCCATTGCTCTTGTCGCAACAAGCCAGGCCCGCCAAGTGGCGCAACAAGGTGGACTTGCCAGAACCGGAAGCGCCAATCAGCGCGACCATCTCACCTGGGGCAATGGTGAGTTCGAGGTCGACCAACGCGGATTTCTTCGCAAAGGTCTTGTTCAAGTGATCGACATGGATAGCGTGATTCATGGGCTTCTCTGTCTTGTTTGAACAGCCACGGGGTGGCTGCGTTTGAGTTCAAACGACAGTAGGCGCGGGAGGTGTCAGCCCTATGACTTGCACATGACTGGAGGGGGTCGGTTGGATGAAGGTTTTGTGAAAGGTTGGACTTGGCTGAAACTCGGATCAACCCTGTGGCGAGCAGGCTTGCCCTGCGTTGGGCTGCGCAGCAGCCCCAGTATGGCCACCGTGTTCATTCAGGCAGAACGCGTCGCCAGGTTTTGGGGCCGCTTCGCAGCCCGACGCGGGGCAAGCCCGCTCGCCACAACAAGCCTGCTCACCACAACATATGCGATTTTTCCTACCTTCTCTGTCGGTTGCGGTTGCTATAACGCACCGTTAGCCTCTCGCAATCGCTGCTCATCAGCGATCAGGCTTGGTCGCCTGGATTAGAATGGCGCACAGTGCCGCGCAAGCGGCATTATTGTGTTCGCGTTATGGCGAGCTGTGCGTGGGAGGGCTTAGGCCCTGCCGGGTTTCCATTCCCTGGTCGACCAACCTGCGTACAGCTCGCCACCCTTCTGCTTGGTCGCGGATGGGGTGAGCTCTAACTGAATGGAGCTTTACTGCATGAAGAAAGTTACTCCAAATCCCCCGCCATCCACCTCGGATGACACACCACAAACCCCACCCAATCTCATCTTCACCGTCCGCCCCGGCCTAAGCACCGAAGCTGCATTGAGCAATGCGAGCGAGATGCTGGAGTCGGCAACCGTGTGTGCCTATGACTGTGTCGAGCACTTGGATGGCTCGGGCCGCAAGCAGGTGTTGGCGGTGGTGCAGATGATTGAGATTGCGCAGTTGTTGGTGGATGAAGCGCTGAATCGGGAGTGTCCAGTGGCCTGACAGGCCGCCATCGCGGGCAAGCCCGGCTCCCACAGGTGATCTTCATTGGTTTGGAGAACGTGTTTCACAGGCATGAAAAAGGCGACCCGAAGGTCGCCTTTTGTCATTGCGCGTACTGCTTGCTCAACCCCGGCGGCACGCCTTGCACGTCGGTCTCTTCCCACGGGCCATTCGGGCTGATGGAGCGGCTCCAGCCGTTGCTCCAGCGGTAATACGTGCGCTGGCGGTAGAAGGTGTCGGGCTGTTCGTCCAGCACATACACCTGCATCTTGCCGTCCCAGTGGCTCACGGCGCCCGGGGGTGGGGCGAAGGTCGCGGATTTGGTGGGCACTGGCTTTGGCGCTGGGGTCACTGGGCCGGAAGGCTTGGTGCTTGGCTGGGTCGACGGGCCTGACGGTGGGATGGTCGGGCCGGTCGGCGCGGGAGGTGGGCGGTGGACCGCACAGGCGCTCAGGCCGAGTACCAGGCTGAGCAAGGTGATGCGTGCAAATGCGGTCATGGGCGTTTCCTCGATTTACTTGTCCGGACTGTCGATGGTCAGCTGCTGCAAGGCAGTGGTGCTGCTGGCCAAAGGTTGGCTGCGGCCGATCCACTCGCCAGCTGTCGGAACACCAGCCCGGGATATGCGCGCAACCAGTTGGACTTCGGGGAAGTTCGACAGTTTCAACTGCGGCATCATTGCGTCAGCATCGCCCAGTTCGACGGTGATCGGCAGTTCGGCGACGGTGACACGCTTGGCGGCCAATGGCGCCGGTGGGCCGGAGACCGCACGGGCAAAGATGAATACGCTGTCAGTGGGCAGGGCTTTGGCCTTCACGTCGGCGCTCAGATCTACCCGAACCTTCATCGCGGTTTTTTGAGGGGCGACGGTGCCGCCGCTTTCTTTCAGCTTCTCAGCAGCGCGATCTATGCCACCTTGCAACGCCGCACGGGAGTTGTCTTCCGCTGGCAGTTGGGCCAGCAGACGGTTCCAGTAGTCAATCGCCTCCTGATAACGCTGACCTTCAAAGGCCGCGATACCGAGCAGGCCAAGGCTGGTGACTTCCTTCGGATCCAGCTTCAAGGCTTCATCGGTCAGCGCCTGAACCTTGGGCGACCACTGCTTGTTGTCGGCAAAGTACTGCGCCTGGGCCCACTGGCCGAGCAGTTCCGGCTGGCGCCCGACCAGCGCCACGGTGCGTTCGAAGACCTTGGCCGCATCGGCGGAACGGTCCTGGGCCATGTAGGCACGGCCGAGGAAATACAGGCCTTCCGGTGAATCCGGTTGGGCGGCGGCAGCGCGCTCCAGGCGGTGGGTCATGTCTTCCATGGATACCGGCGGCTGGGAGAACTCGCGGGTCAGTTCAACCTTGTCGCTGGCCCCGTAATGCAGGTACAGCGCAACGCCCAGGACGGGCACCAGAAACGCCGCCAAAAACGGCAATGGCTTGCCCAGGCGCGATTCGCGGGGCTTTTCCACACCTTCGGTGTCGGCCAGCAATTCGCGCGCAGCTTCGGCACGGCCGGTGTCGAGTTGGGCTGCGTTGAGCACACCTTCGTCCTGTTGCACTTGCAGCTCGGCCACACGTTCTTGGTAGAGCGCCACGTTCAGCGCGGTGCGATCCTCTTCGCGCTGGGCACGGCGGCCGCGCAGTACAGGGATCAACAGGAAACTCAGGGCAATCAGAAGCAGCAAGCCGGCTGCGAGCCAGAAATCAATCATCAGTCTTGGTGTCCAGCAATTGGTCGAGGCGTTTACGCTCATCAGGGGACAGCGCGTCGGAGCCGTCAGTCGGCGCGGCACGACGGCGGCGCACGATCACGGCCATCACGACGACGCCAGCCAACAACAGCCCGGCAGGGCCGAACCAGAGCAGCGCGGTCTTGCCGGTGAGGGCCGGTTTGTAGCGCACGAAATCACCGTAGCGGTCGACCATGAAGTCGATGATCTGCTGGTTGTCCTTGCCCTCCCCCAGCATGCGGAAGATTTCTTTGCGCAGGTCGGCGGCGATGGGTGCGTTGGAGTCGGCGATGTCCTGGTTCTGGCACTTGGGGCAGCGCAGTTCCTTGGTGAGTTCGCGGAAACGCTCGCGGTCACCGTCCTTGGCGAATTCGTAGGTGTCGATGGCGGCATGGGCCACACCGACCAGTCCAAGCGCCAGGACCGCAGCAGCTAACAGACGCTTCATGGCTTGGCCTCATCGACCAGGGCCTGGTACTTGGCGGCCAGTTGCTCGCGCCAGACCACTTCGTCGATCACGCCGACGTACTTGTCGCGGATCACGCCCTTGGCGTCGATGAAGAAGGTTTCCGGGGCGCCGTACACGCCGAGGTTCAGGCCGAGGTTGCCGTCCTCATCGCGGATATCCAGCTGGTACGGGTTGTGGAACTCGGCCAGCCACTTCAAGGCCGCCGCATTGTCGTCCTTGTAGTTGATGCCGTAGATCACCACGCCCTTCTCGGCGAGCTTGTTCAGCACCGGGTGTTCAACGCGACAGGAGATGCACCAGGTGCCCCACACGTTGACCAGCGCCGGTTTGCCCAGCAGGTCGGCCTGGGTCAGGGTTTTGTCGCCCTGCACGGTCGGCAGCGAAAACGCCGGGAACGGCTTGCCGATCATCGCCGAGGGCAGCTCGGCCGGGTCCAGGTACAACCCGCGATACAAGAACACCGCAACCACCAGAAACATCGCCAGCGGCACAACCATCAACCAACGCTTCATGCCGCCGCTCCCTGTAGGCCGAGCGCTTCACGCACCCGGCTCTTGACCTTGACCCGATAACGCCGGTCCAGCGCGGCCAGCAAACCACCGAAACCGGTGAGCAAGCCGCCGAACCAGATCCAGCGTACGAACGGTTTCACGTGCACCCGCACGGCCCAGGCGCCGTCGCCCAAGGGTTCACCCAGCGCCACATACAGGTCGCGGGTGAAACCGGCGTCGATGCCGGCCTCGGTCATCATCGAACTCTGCACGGTGTACAGGCGTTTTTCCGGGTGCAGCACGGCGATTTCCTTGCCGTTACGCACGACACGAACGGTGCCTTTGTCTGACGTGAAGTTCGGCCCTTCGAAGTGCTTGGCACCTTCGAAGATGAAGTGGTAACCGGCCAGGTCCATGGACTCACCCGGCGCCAGGCGCAGGTCGCGCTCGGCGCTATTCTGGCTGGACAGCACCACGCCCAGGGCGCACACGGCGATACCAATGTGGGCGATCTGCATGCCCCAATAACTGCGGGTCAGGCTTGGCAGGCCTTTGATCAAGCCTTTGTGACGGGTCTTGTCGAAGATATCGCGCACGCCGGCCAGCAATACCCAGGCGGCAAGCAGGAAGGTCGCGAGCACCGCCCAGTTGAAATCGCCGTAGGCAAACCCGGCGATCACCGCCAAGGCCACGCTGCCCAGCAGCACCGGCATCAACATGCCCGCCAGCCATTTCAACGGGGTGTCTTTCCAACGCACCAGCACGCCGACGGCCATCACCACCATCAACAGGCCCATCAGCGGAATGAACAACGCGTTGAAGTACGGCGGGCCGACGGACAGCTTGGCGCCGCTCAGGGCATCCAGCACCAAGGGGTACAACGTGCCGAGCAGAATCATCGACGCCGCTACTACCAGCACCAGGTTGTTGCCCAGCAACAGGGTTTCCCGCGACCACAGGTTGAAACCGACCTGGCTCTTGACCACAGGCGCGCGCAGGGCGAACAGCGTCAGGGAGCCGCCGACCACAAACAGCAGGAAGATCAGGATGAACACTCCGCGCTCCGGGTCGGAAGCGAACGCATGCACGGAGGTCAACACGCCCGAACGCACCAGGAAAGTGCCGAGCAGGCTGAGGGAAAATGCCGCGATGGCCAGCAACACGGTCCAGCTTTTGAACACGCCGCGTTTTTCGGTGACGGCCAGCGAGTGGATCAGCGCCGTGCCCACCAGCCAAGGCATGAAGGAGGCGTTTTCCACCGGGTCCCAGAACCACCAGCCGCCCCAGCCGAGTTCGTAATACGCCCACCACGACCCCAAGGTGATACCAATCCCCAGGAAAGCCCAGGCGACGATGGTCCACGGCCGCGACCAGCGTGCCCAGGCCGCATCTAGGCGCCCACCGAGCAAGGCGGCGATGGCGAAAGCAAAGGCCACGGAGAAACCCACGTAACCCATGTAGAGCATCGGCGGGTGCACGATCAGGCCGATGTCTTGCAGCAATGGGTTGAGGTCATGCCCGTTTGTAGGAATCTGCGGCAGGATGCGGCTGAACGGGTTGGAGGTCATGATCAAAAACAGCAGGAAGCCGATGCTGATCATGCCCATCACCGCCAGCACCCGCGCCAGCATCACTTGCGGCAGTTGGCGCGAGAACACCGACACGGCGAAGGTCCAGCCGCCGAGGATCAATGCCCACAGCAGCAGCGAACCTTCGTGGGCGCCCCACACGGCGCTGAACTTGTAGTACCAAGGCAAAGCCGTGTTGGAGTTATTGGCGACGTATGCGACGGAAAAGTCGTCGGTCATGAAGGCGTAGGTCAGGCAACCAAAGGCGAACAGCAAAAAGGCAAACTGGCCCCAGGCGGCCGGCTGCGCCAGGCTCATCCACAGGCGGTCGCCACGCCAGGCGCCGAGCAACGGCACCACGGCCTGGACGACGGCAAAACACAGGGCGAGGATCATCGCCAACTGGCCCAGCTCTGGAATAAACAGTGCGGACGTCATGGCTTAGCCCTCCTTGGCAGGCGTTGGCGCGGATTGGCCGCTGTCTTTGAGGGCCTTGGTGACTTCCGGCGGCATGTATTTTTCATCGTGCTTGGCCAGCACTTCATCGGCCACCACCACGCCGTCGGCGTTGAGCTTGCCCAGGGCGACGATGCCCTGGCCTTCGCGGAACAGGTCCGGGAGGATGCCGCGGTAGGTGATGGTCACGGCTTTGTTGAAGTCGGTGACTACAAAGGTGACGTCCAGGGAATCACCGGAACGCTTCAGCGAGCCCTGCTCCACCATGCCGCCGGCGCGAATCCGCGTATCGACAGGGGCTTCGCCATTGGCGATCTGGGTCGGGGTGTAGAACAGGTTGATGTTCTGCTGCAGGGCACTCAAGGCCAGGGCCACGGCAATGCCGACGCCGGCCAGGATGGCAAGGATGATCAACAGACGCTTTCTACGCAGCGGATTCACTTTTCGGTCTCCCGGCGCAGACGACGCGCCTCTTGTTGCAGGTAACGCTTGCGGGCCAGGATCGGCGCGGCGACGTTGAGGGCCAGCACCGCCAGGCAGATGCCATAGGCCGTCCAGACATACAGGCCGTGATGGCCCATGGCGAGAAACTCGCTGAAAGAAGCAAAACTCATGCGCGCGCTCCCAGGCTGTTTTGCACTTCGGCCTTGACCCAACTGGCGCGGGCTTCACGCTTGAGCACTTCAAGGCGCATGCGCATCAGCAGCACGGCGCCGAAGAAGCAGTAGAACCCCAGCACCATCAATAGCAGCGGCGCCCACATCTCTACCGGCATCGCCGGTTTTTCGGTGAGGGTGAAGGTGGCGCCCTGATGCAGGGTGTTCCACCACTCCACCGAGTATTTGATGATCGGGATGTTGATCACGCCAACAATCGCCAGCACCGCACAGGCCTTGGCGGCGCTGTCACGATTGCTGATCGCGTTGCCCAGGGCAATCAGACCGAAGTACAGGAACAGCAGGATCAGCATGGACGTTAGTCGCGCATCCCACACCCACCACGAACCCCAGGTGGGTTTGCCCCAGATTGCGCCGGTGACCAGCGCCACGGCAGTCATCCACGCGCCAATGGGCGCGGCGCATTGCAGGGCCACGTCCGCCAGTTTCATCTTCCACACCAGGCCGACGATGCCGCACACGGCCAGCATCACGTAGCAGGACTGGGCCAGCATCGCGGCAGGTACGTGGATATAGATGATGCGAAAGCTGTTGCCTTGCTGGTAGTCCGGCGGCGCAAAGGCCAGGCCCCAGACCAGGCCGATGCCGATCAGCAATACGGCAGCGATGCTCAACCACGGCAGCAGCTTGCCGCTGATGCCATAGAACCATTTGGGCGAGCCGAGCTTGTGAAACCAGGTCCAGTTCATTGCTGTTTCCATCACGGTAGCTTTTCGTCGTTGCGAAAAGCTTAGGGTCTTTACTGGTTAAGACAACGCTTAACCAGACCTCATTATTCGCCGACGCTGATCTTCAGGCCGGCCGCTATAGCAAAGGGTGTCAGGGTTACCGCCAGGGCGGTCAGGCTACCAAGCCACAGGAGGTAACCGGTCGCCGGCATGCCCATGAGCGCGGCCTGTAAAGCACCGCTGCCCAGGATCAACACCGGGATATACAAAGGCAGAATCAACAGGGCCAGTAACAGGCCGCCCCGCTTCAAACCCACGGTCAACGCTGCGCCCACTGCCCCCAACAGGCTGAGCACCGGCGTACCGAGCAACAAGGACAGGAGCAACACCGGCAGGCATTCGACGGGCAAGCCCAGCATCATCGCCAGCAGCGGCGAGAGCAAGACTAGCGCCAAGCCGGAAAAAGCCCAGTGTGCCAGTACCTTGGCCAGTACCAGAAGTGGCAGGGGGTGCGACGAAAGGACCCACTGTTCCAGGGAACCGTCTTCGAAATCACTGCGAAACAGCCCGTCCAGCGAGAGCAGGACCGATAAAAGCGCGGCCACCCACACCAGTCCTGGGGACAAGGTTTGCAACAGTTTAGTCTCGGGGCCGACCGCCAACGGGAACAGCGCGATGACAATCGCGAAGAACACCAGCGGGTTGGCCAGTTCCGCAGGGCGACGGCAGAGCAAGCGCGCTTCACGGGCGACCAACAGGGCGAATACGCTCATGCCGACCACCGCCCCAGGTCAAGATCGCGATAGCCAGCAGGCATGCGCGTCAGCGTGTGGTGGGTCGTGAGGATGACCAGACCGCCCTGCTCGCAATGCTGGGCCAGATGTTCTTCCAGCTGGGCGACGCCTTGTTTGTCGAGGGCAGTGAACGGCTCGTCGAGAATCCACAGCGGCGGGCCCGGCAGATACAAACGCGCCAGGGCCACGCGGCGCTGCTGGCCGGCGGACAAAGTGTGGCAGGGAACATCCTCAAAACCCTTGAGGCCGACGGCGGCCAGGGCCTGCCAGATCGCATCGCGGGACGCGGGATGATGCAAGGCACTGAGCCAGCTGAGGTTTTCTTCGGCGGTGAGCACGTCCTTGATGCCGGCGGCGTGGCCGATCCAGATCAGGTTGCGCGCCAGTTCGGTACGTTGTTGGTTGAGGGCCTTGCCGTTCAGGCGAACTTCCCCAGCCGTCGGCTGCATCAACCCGGCCAGCAGGCGCAGCAAACTGGTCTTGCCGCTGCCGTTGGGGCCGCTGACCTGCACCATGTCACCGCCCGTCAGCCGCAGTTCGAGGTGCTCGAACAGCAGGCGCAGGTCGCGTTCACAGGAGAGCGCTACGGCTTCAAGAAGAGGGCTGGTCAAAAGATCGCGGGCCTTTACGGTTCAAGTCGGCGGTGCAGCGGCCGTTAAAGAGAAATGCACAATAACGGCTTTGGCGACCGATTTTAGAGAGCTGGATCAAATAGTTGTGAGGTTTTTACCGCTCTCTTTGCAGACGGGCGGCATTATACATGTGATGCCCTACTCTAAAGAGGGCAATTTCCCCAGAGACGACGCGCGCGATGACCGGTGAGATCAACCTTCCTACGCTTCCACCCGCCCCGGCAGCCGGGCCCGGCCCTGCGCCTGTGGCCGGCGAGTTGCTGAAACTGCTGGAGCCGCAGATCGGCCTGATCGACCCTGGGAAAACCGCGAACGCCGAAGTCATCGCCCTGAAACAAGGCGGTGAAGCCTTTCAGTTGCTGCTCAAGTTGACCCTCGAAGGCGGTCGCCAGACGTTGGTGCAGGCCAGCAGCCCGCAGCCGCTGCCGTTGGGCAGCAATGTGGCGGTGAGCCAGACGCCCACCGGCAACCTGACCCTCAGCCTGCAACAGGCCTTGAGCGCCAATGTCGCCGCCCTGACCCGCATCGACACGAACCAGATGCCGGTGGGCTCGCTGCTTCAGGCCAAGGTGCTGACCACCCAGATGTTGCCCCAGGGCACGGCGCAACCGGCGATCTATCGCTCGCTGGTCACCGTGCTCAACAGCGCACTGACTGGCGCGACCCTGACCGTGGAAAGCCCGCAGCCGTTGCGCGTCGGCAGCCTGCTCAGTGCCGTGGTGCAGAACGCACAGACCTTGAGCTTTGTGCCGCTGAGCGGGCTCAAGGATCAGTTGGCCGTCACCCAACAACTGTCGACCCAGCAAAGTCGCCAAGGCTCGCTGGATGCCGTCTTCACGGCGCTGCAGAACCTGCCACGCGGCGACAGCACCTCCGCCGAGCTGCGCGGCGCTGCCGAGCGTTTACTCGCCGCCCTGCCCGACCTGGCGCAGGTCAGCAACCCCAAGGTACTGGCGCAAGTCATCCAGAACAGCGGTGCCTTTCTGGAAGCCAAGCTGCTCGCCGGGCAAAACCCGCAGGTCCCACCGCTGGACATGAAAGGCGCCCTGCTGCGCCTGGTCGCCGACTTGCTGCCGGCCCTGCCCGCCAGCACCAATATGAATGCCATTCTCGCCGCCAACACCCTGGCCCAGGTGCTGCCCAACTTCGTGCGCAGCCCTTTGAACACCCTCGGCCAGGTCAGCGCCCGCCAGATACCCGCCGGCTTCCCCTTGCCCGAACGGCTGATGGCGAAACTGGAAGGCGAAGGCGACCTGGAAAACCTGCTGCGCCTGGCCGCCGGGGCGATCTCGCGGTTGCAGAGCCATCAGTTGTCGAGCCTGGAACAGACCGGCACCACCGCCGACGGCCGCCTGCAAACCACCTGGCAGCTGGAAATTCCCATGCGCACGTTGCAAGACATCGTGCCATTGCAGGTCAAGTTCCAGCGCGAAGAACCGGCGCCGGACAAGGACCAGCCCGAACGCAAAGAGAAAAAGGACGCCAAGCAGATGCTCTGGCGCGTCGAACTGGCTTTCGACATGGAACCGCTGGGGCCGCTGCAGGTTCAGGCGCAATTGAGCCAGGGCAAACTGTCCAGCCAGTTGTGGGCCTCGCGGCCATTCACCGCCAGCCTGATCGAAAGCCACTTGGGCAGCTTGCGCGAACGCCTGGTGACGTCTGGCATCAATGTCGGTGACCTCGATTGCCACCTCGGAACCCCGCCACGCGGGCCGAAAACCGGACTGGAGCAACGCTGGGTGGATGAAACCGCATGAAAAACGCCAACCCACCGCGCCAGGCGATTGCCCTCAAGTACGACGGCCAGCAGGCACCCACGCTGACCGCCAAGGGCGACGATGCCCTGGCGGAAGCCATCCTGAAGCTGGCGCGCGAAAACGAAGTGCCGATCTATGAAAACGCCGAGCTGGTCAAACTGCTGGCACGGATGGAACTGGGTGACAGCATTCCGGAGGAGTTGTACCGCACAATTGCCGAGATCATTGCCTTTGCCTGGACGCTGAAGGGCAAGTTCCCGGTGGGGTACGACCCGCACGCCGCGCCGGTAGAACGCGACGTGACCGAGCGTGGGGACGACTACTGAATCAGCCGGGCCTCACACCGGCTAACACGCGGGCCGCTACCGAGGTAGCAACCGGCATGCGCTGGGCGTGCTGTTTCAACGCCTGCTCGAACGTCTGCCCCTCATACCGCCGCAATGCCGCACCAAACGCGCTCGCCTGCGCAGGCGCAAGTGGTGCAGTGAAGGCCTCGATGAACGGCGCGTCAATCACGGTGCTGCGAACACTCTCTACCTCTGCCTGTACGGAACGGCTATCCCGGGCAGTGACCTTATCGAATAAGGCTTGATCCTTGATCACAAAATCGTTGGCACCGGGTGCGCGTTGAGCAACGAGCACATTCTGCTGACCGTTCCAGGCCGACAGTGAATACTCCTTTAGCCTGTCCTGGCTGTTCTTGACCGACTCGATACTTGGGCCACGGTGCTCCAGGCCCGCACTGAAAACTGGCTCAGGACATTGAAGTCCATCACCGCCTCATCGGTGCCGCGCTTGAGAATCCGACAGCACAAGGTCGCGAGGTCCACCTGGATATCATGAAAGTGCAGCTTGGGCGCCTGGCTCAAGCGTGCGATATCGGCGATTTTCTGGTTGAAATCGTTTGGCCACAGGTACAACGCATCTCGCGTCAGTGGCTGCCCCAGGCGCTTTTCCATGGGGCCCATGAACTGCTGAACCAACGCCGCGCCCTGGTCATGCACCTGCAACATGCTCGTGCCGGGCATACGGTTCTGGATCATGTTTTTGACAACATCGGTGTTGAGCGCGAACTGGCCGGTGAGAAAGGTGGTTTTACCCGCTGAGGGCGCACCGCGAACTATCGAGACATCCTGCGACAAGGCAGGTGCCGGGTCTTGAAGTATGGACTGGAATTGCGCCAGGTATTTTTCTGCCACCTGCACCGTCAGGTTCTTCAGGATGTTGGCATTGAGGCTGTCCACCTCGGGCAACCAGACATTTTTCTTGCCCAGGGCCTGAGCCAACGTCGGCATGTTTTTGTCAGCTGCGGCCGGGTCGGACCAACTCAGGCGCTCATTATCCTGCAGCCGTTGCAACTCGCCAGGGTTACGCGTCAGCGCCTGCCAGGAAGTGATGCTCGGATCGGCGATCATGCAGGCAAGCCGCTCCCGATAAGTGTTCTCGGAAAGCGGCCTGCCGATCAATTGACTCAAAACGCTACGCGCATTGCTTGAATTGATTGACGCTGCCGTGGGCAAGCCAGGTTCGGCATGCACGGGTGCCGCCACGCCATGAACGGATGCAGCAGGTTGGATAGTCATCTTCAGTCCTCCAGTAACCGGGACTCGAAAAATTAGCCTGCCCGCCCTGCTTGGCTCATAGGACTTATCTTGACTGTGCGCCCGCCACCGGTGAACTGTGTGTCAGCCAAATACCTCACTCAAGGGAATGAAGTTGACCCGGTCGCCGATAGCCAGCGTCGTGCCTTCCAACACCTCCACAAATCCTTCCGCCCACGCCGCACTGCGCAGCACGCCGGAGCTCTGGTTGCGGTAAATGATCGCTTTGCCTTGCTCGATGCGACCGCGCAGGTACTCGCGGCGGTTGCCCGGTTTGGGCCACTCGAACCCCACCGGCACGTCGAAACGCAGTGGCTCGACGTCCTGCACACCTTGGCGGCGCAGCAGATAAGGGCGTGCCAGCAGCGCGAACGTGACCAACGTCGACGCCGGGTTACCGGGCAGGCCGATCACCGGCACGCCACGGAAGTGGCCGAAGGTCAGCGGCTTGCCCGGTTTGATCGCCAGTTTCCACAACGCCAGTTCACCCTCTTCACGCAGGGCGATCCCAAGGAAATCCGCCTCGCCCACCGACACACCGCCCGTGGACAGGATCAAGTCGACACGGCCCAAACCGCCCAGGCACGCGCGGGTTTGCTCCAGATCGTCGGGCAGGATGCCAGCGTCAATCACTTCACAGCCCATGCGCGTAAGCCATGAGCACAGCACGCGCCGGTTGCTGTTGTAGATCTGCCCCGGCCCGAGCGGCAAGCCCGGTTCGATCAACTCATCGCCGGTGGACAGAACCGCCACGCGTGGGCGGCGGATCACTGCCAGGCGATCATGACCGAGGGACGCCGCCAGCCCCAGTTCAATCGGGCCCAGGCGCGTGCCAGCCGTTAAAACAAGCTCGCCTACGGTGGTTTCCTGGCCCTGGGGGCGGATGTTCTGGTCGAGGTGCAGGGGTTCGGTGAAGCTCACGCGCCCATCGGCGTGGACCACGGCGTTCTCCTGCATCTCCACGCAGTCGGCCCCTTCCGGTACGGGGGCGCCGGTGAAGATACGGGCGCAGGTACCGGCGGCCAGGGGGTGTGGCGCCTGGCCTGCGAAAATGCGTTGGCTGACCACCAGGGGTTCGCCGGTCCAGTCCGCCAGGCGCACGGCATAACCATCCATGGCGCTGTTCGGCCACGGCGGCAGGTCGAGGGTGGAGATCAGGTCTTGCGCCAGTACACGACCATCGCAATCCGCCAGCAGCAGGCTTTCCTGCTCACGGATCGGTGCGGCTTCGGCCATCGCCAGCAGTTGAGCCAAAGCGTCTTCCACCGGCAGCAGCGCGCCGGTCTTGCCGGGCTTACCCACGGGATTCACAAGGCTCGGCCTGTTTCAGGTGCGGGACGAAGTTGCACGGGCGGTGACGGTTGTCCAGTTGCTCGGCGAGGATGCCGTCCCAGCCGGTACGCACCGCATTGGTGGAGCCCGGCAGGCAGCACACCAGGGTGCCATTGGCCAAACCCGCCAGAGCGCGGGACTGCACGGTGGAGGTGCCGATGTCGGCTACGGAAATCTGGCGGAACAGTTCGCCAAAGCCGTCGACCTGTTTGTCCAGCAGGCAGCTCACCGCTTCGGGGGTGCTGTCGCGGCCGGTGAAGCCGGTGCCGCCGGTGATCAGCACCACCTGCACCACGTCTTCGGCGATCCAGTGGGCGACCTGGGCGCGGATCTTGTAGAGGTCGTCCTTGAGCAGCACGCGCTCGGCCAGGTTGTGGCCGGCGGCCGTCAGGCGGTCAACGAAGACCTGGCCGGAGGTATCGGTTTCCAGGGTACGGGTGTCGCTGACGGTCAATACCGCGATATTCAGGGGTACGAAGGGCGCATCTGCCTTGGCTTTCATGGCACGGTCCGGTTGTCGAAGGAACAGCCCGATGTTATATCACAGGCCCCCCTTTTGCTGCCGCTGCGGAACTGCCATGCCTATCGATTCGTCCCCACTGCCGTGTTCGGTTTTGCTGCTCTCTGGTGGGCGCGGCCAACGCATGGGCGGCCAGGACAAAGGCCTGCTGGAGTGGCGTGGCCAGCCGTTGATTGCGCATTTGCAGCACTTGGTACGACCGCTCACCGATGACCTGATCATCTCGTGCAATCGCAACCCGCAGCATTACGCCAGCTATGCCGACCAACTGGTAACCGACGACAGCCCGGACTTTCCTGGCCCGCTCGCCGGTATCCGTGCAGGACTTGCCGCCGCCCGCCATGCGCACCTGCTGATTTTGCCGTGCGATGTGCCGCATATCGACGCAGGGCTGATCCAGGCGCTGCGTGAGACCGCGCAACGCAACCCGTTGCTGCCGGTGATGGTGCGCCATGGTGAGTTCTGGGAACCGTTGATCTGCATCGTTCCCACCGGCCTGCGCGATGCGGTGGACAGGGCCTGGCATGCCGGTGAGCGCAGCCCGCGCAAGCTCTTCCTGCAACTGGGCGGCGTGGGCCTGGAATGCCCGGCAGATGACCCGCGCCTGGCCAACCTTAATACGCCGGAGCTGTTACAGACGCCGTCGGGCGTGTCAGAATGAACCTCGCACCCGGAACTTTGTCGACGCTGCATGCGTCACAAGGTCAGCCATTAAAAAGTATTCTCTCGGAGACAGACTCATGACTCAACGGACCATCGCCGCTCTCATGCTTGCACTGGGCCTCGCCACCCTCGCCGGTTGCGCCTCGCCGACAGTGATCACCCTGAATGACGGTCGCGAAATCCAGGCCGTCGACACCCCTAAATTCGACAAGGACTCGGGCTTCTACGAGTTCGAACAGTTGGACGGCAAGCAGACCCGCATCAACAAAGACCAGGTTCGCACCGTCAAAGACCTGTAACTCTTAGCGTTTGCCATCAAGGCCCGCCTCGCGCGGGCCTTGTCGTTTCCGGGGGTTACCAGTCGAGGGTGATCCGGCTGCGGAAACTGCGTTCTTCCCCCGTGACCGGGTCAATAAAACGCACGCCCTGGGCCAGCAGTTTGAGGGGGTTGGCGTAATCGTCTACCGCGTCCTTGATCACGTGGGGGTAGAAGGGGTCGTTGCAGATACTCGCGCCGAGGGCGCTCATGTGCACGCGCAGCTGGTGCTTCTTGCCGGTCACCGGGAACAGGCCGTAGCGCCACAGATCGCCGTTTTTCTCGCGCACCTCCACCGCCGTTTCGGTGTTGGGGACGCCATCACCTTCCTGCATGCGAAAGAACGGCTCGCCATCGACGAGTCGGCTTTTATGCACCCTGGGGAACGTAAGGTTCGGTAGAGCGGGTGCGATGGCTTCGTAGAATTTATCGATCCGGCGTGTGGGAAACAGTTGCTGATAAGCCGATCGACTGGCCGGATTGGCCGAAAACAGCACCAGCCCCGCCGTGTGCCGGTCGATGCGGTGCAACGGTACCAGTGAGGGATTATCCAGTCGGCGAATCAGGCGGCGCAGCAGGGTTTGCTCGACGTATTCACCGGCCGGCGTCACGGGCAGGAAGTGCGGCTTGTCGGCGACCACCAGATGCTCGTCGGCATACAGGATGGTTTCCTGCACCGGGATGACTTTCTCGTTAGGCACTTCGCGGAAGTAGTAGATGCACAAGCCTTCCTTGTAGCCCAGGTCGACGGTGATCGGGGTGCCGTTGATATCCAGCACCCGGCCTCGCGCAATGCGGTCCAGCCAGTGTTCGCGGCTGATCGCCGGGAAGTGCTCGCACAGGCAGTCCAGCACGGTTACCCATGAACCGGGTGGCAGATACAAAGTGCTGGCTTGGTGCTGGGACGCGGAAAAACCGGAGGTGGACATGAAATGCTCAAAGCCTGTGACAAAACCGGCGGGCATTATCCCGCATTGCGCGGGATTGAGCCTAGGGCGGATCTCAAGCCTTGGCCAACTCCGCCCGCAGGATCGGCGAAGCACTGGCGGCGTCGGTGAACTCCTTGAGCCAGCGCAGCACGTCCACTGCCTCCCAGCGGCCCGGATCGTACAACGCGTACAACAAGCCCTGGTAACCCACCACATCCAGCTGCTTGTGGTAGCCGGCGCGCTGGAACAGCGCCTCGATCTCGGCAAAGCAGGTATTGAAATGCACTTTGTTAAAGGGCGTCTTGCCTTCCGTGACCAGGCCATCGAGGCGCAGCTCGTTCACCGCGTCGCGCACGACGTCGGCGGACATGCGATTGACGCTGCTTTTCAGTTGTTCGACATTCACCACGGGCGTTCCCTCAATTCAATCGCTGTACAAACATACAGTAACTTAATATTTGGAAACCTGCCATCGCATAAACCTAACGAAGGAAGGCAACAACCTGTTGTGTGTCAAATGGCCAATCCAGTTCCGCCCCGGTGTCTACCCGGCGAAGCACCGGAATACGCAGGCCGTAGGCTTCGGTCAGGTCGTCGGGGTCGGTGATGTCCACCAATTCCACCAGCAACCCGTGTTCGACGAGCGGCATGATTTCGGCTTCGGCAATCTCACACAGGTGACAACCCAGGGTGCCGAACAGCTGGCATTCAGGAAGCATAGCGAAGGGACCTGATCAGAAAACAGGCAGACATTCTAAGCCCGGTGACCGCCTGAAGCCCACTCTATAAACCCTGACCCAGGTCACCATGGCCTATAACTGTTTCAGCGATTCTCGCGGCTTTTTGCCTGACCCCCTGCAACGGAGATGCGTGTGTTTGCCAACCTGCTGATTATCCTGGCCTCATCCCTGGTGGTGATTGCGCTGTTTCGTCGCCTGCAATTACCCCCCGTGCTGGGATACCTGTGTGTCGGCCTGGCCGTGGGCCCCACCGCGCTGGACTGGGTGAATGACAGTGAAGAGCTACCCGACCTGGCCGAACTGGGCGTGGTGTTCCTGCTGTTTTCCCTGGGCCTGGAGTTTTCCCTGACCAAGATGCTCGCCCTGCGCCGAGTTGTATTTGGCCTGGGCAGCTTGCAGGTGTTGGGGTGCGGGGTGCTGTTGGGACTTTTGTTGATGATCCTGGGTGTGGCGCCGGGTATCGCCTTGTTGCTGGGGGCAGGACTGGCACTGTCGTCCACAGCCATCGTCAGCAAGGAGCTGACCAGCCTCGGGGAGATCTTCAGCAGCCATGGCCAGAACGCGATTGGCGTGTTGCTGTTCCAGGATGTGGTCGCGGTGTTGCTGCTGACCCTGGTGCCGGTGTTCGCTGGCACTGGCGAGCAAGCCTGGTATTGGGCGCTGCCCTTGACCCTGGGCAAGACCGTGGTGCTGTTTGTCGGCTTGCTATTGGCCAGCCGCTGGTTGCTGCCGCGCCTGTTTCATGAAGTGGCCGCCTCCCATTCAGCGGAGCTGTTTGTGTTGCTGGCGTTGGTGATTGTGTTGCTGACGGCCTGGCTCACCCATCTGCTGGGGCTCTCCCCTGCGCTCGGGGCCTTCCTGGCTGGCATGCTGCTGGGCGAAAGCCATTACCGCCATCAGATCGAGGCGGATATCCGGCCGTTTCGCGACATCCTGCTGGGGCTGTTTTTCGTCAGCATCGGCATGCTGATCGATCTGCAATTGTTCGTCAGCCATAGTCTGCTGATCCTCGGGCTGACGCTCACGCTCATGCTGGTCAAAGGCTGTGTGGTCGCGGTGCTGGTCAAACTGCGCGGCAGCGACAGTGAAACCGCCTGGCGCAGCGGCCTGGCCCTGGCCCAGGGTGGCGAGTTCTGCTTTGCGTTGATGGCACAAATGCAGCAAAGCCGGTTGATCCCGGATGAATTTAACGGCCTGCTGCTCGCGGCCACTTTTTGCTCGATGTTGCTCACGCCGCTGTTGTTGCGCGCCGCACCGGGTATCGCCCTGCGCCTGCACCGCAAGCCCAACCAGCAGGTGCAGTTGGAAGCAATCACCGCGCTCAACGCCGAGCTGCGCGGGCACGCGGTGATCTGTGGCTATGGCCGTGTCGGCCAATCCATCGGGCGTTTTCTGCGCAAGGAACAACAAACCTTCATCGCCCTGGATGACGACCCGGAACGGGTGCAGGAAGCCGCCACTGAAGACAGCAGCGTGCATTACGGCGATTGCCGGCGTGGCGCGTTGCTTAGTGCTGTCGGCCTCGAGCGTGCGCGATTGGTGGTGATTGCCGTGGACAACACCGACGTGGCGCTGGTGGTGCTCAAGGAAGCGCGTCGGATCAACGCCGACGTGCCAATCCTGGTGCGTACCCGCGACGACAGCCAGCTGGCAGAACTGAAAGCCGCGGGCGCCAGTGAAGTGGTGCCCGAGTTACTGGAGTCGAGCCTGATGCTCGCCTCCCATGCCTTGATCCTGCTGGGCCTGCCGGACCAACAGGTTCAGGCGCGGGTCGATGAAGTGCGGCAGACCCGCTATCGCCTGCTGCACGGTTTTTATCGGCCGGCAGACGAGCCGATCAATCCTGACTGACCGCGCCGATCTTGTGGATCGACAAGTCCGCGCCGTAATACTCCTGTTCCTGGCTCAGACGCAGCCCGGTGACACGCTTGATCACGCCATACACCAGCAGGCCTCCGGCCAGCGCCACCAGCACGCCGAGGGCGGTGCCGATCAACTGGCTGATCAGGCTGACACCGCCCAACCCACCCAGCGCGGTCTGGCCGAAGATGCCGCAGGCGATGCCACCCCACACGCCACACAGACCGTGCAGGGGCCAAACACCCAGTACATCGTCGATCTTCCAGCGGTCCTGGGCCGCAATAAAGAACCACACAAACAAGCCGCCGGCCACGACACCTGTGACCAGCGCGCCCACCGGGTGCATCAGGTCGGAGCCGGCGCAGATCGCCACCAACCCGGCCAGCGGGCCGTTATGCAAGAAGCCTGGGTCGTTGCGACCGATGATCAGGGCGGCAACTGTGCCGCCGACCATGGCCATCAGCGAGTTGACGGCGACCAAACCGCTGACACCGTTCAGGGTTTGCGCGCTCATCACGTTGAAGCCGAACCAGCCGACGATCAGAATCCACGAGCCCAGCGCCAGGAACGGAATGCTCGACGGCGCAAACGCCACCAGGCGCCCTTCGCGGTAGCGCCCATTGCGCGGGCCCAGCAGCAACACCGCCGCCAGCGCCAGCCAGCCGCCCATGGCGTGCACCACCACGGAACCGGCGAAGTCATGGAAGCTGGCACCAAAGGTCGCGAGCAACCAGGCCTGCAGGCCGAAATTGCCGTTCCACACCATGCCTTCGAAAAACGGGTAGATAAACGCCACGATCAACGCCGTCGCGCAGAGCTGTGGAGCGAACCTTGCACGCTCGGCAATGCCCCCGGAAATGATCGCCGGGATCGCCGCCGCAAAGGTCAGCAGGAAGAAAAACTTCACCAGGCCATAGCCGTGATCGGCACTGAGCACCGCCGCCGGTTGCATGAAGCTCACACCGTAGGAGATCCAATAGCCTATAAAGAAATAGGCCAGGGTGGAGATGGCGAAGTCGCTGAGGATCTTCGACAAGGCGTTGACCTGGTTCTTCTGGCGCACCGTACCGACTTCGAGGAACGCGAAGCCGGCGTGCATGGCCAGGACCATGACCGCGCCGATCAGGATAAACAGGGTATTGGAGCTGTGGACGAGCGTGTCCACTGCACTTTGCAAATTTTCCATGGAGGTTGGCAGGCCTGCAATAAAGGCAAAAAGCACCAAAGCGGTTCAAGCCAGGGTCGAGCGCACTAAATTGGCACCACCGGTCCCACCCCTCTTCAGAGGGCGTGAACCGCTTTAGCGCAGCGATCAACACAACAGGCCGTTGCCGACAGGGTTTTTCCGCGAATTTCAGTTATTTAGGGTAAGGTTTTTCAAGGCTTCCTGCCCGACCGCCCAGATTCAGCGCAAGCCCCGGGGCCTGCGCACCAAGGCAAAGCAAAAGCTGTACCACACAATTGCACTGAACCTTCACCGAAGCCGGTGACTCGAAACGTACAGATCAGCCAATCACGGAGATAACCATGGCCAGAAGAACTGCAAAGACTGCTCAAGAAATACTGATGGCGGATTTTCAAACCCTGGTCAGCGACACCGAAAAGTTGCTGGATGACACCAAGGTGCTGGCGGGTGACCAAGCTGACGAGCTGCGCAGCAAGATCCACGAAAGCCTGCTCAAGGCCCGCGAAACCCTGCAACTGACCGAAGATTCCCTGCGCGAACGCGGCCAGGCGGCGGTCACTGCGACCGAAGACTACGTGCAAGCCAACCCTTGGCAGTCGGTGGGCATTGCCGCCGGCGTGGGCTTTTTGATCGGCCTGCTGGCCACAAGGCGCTAACCATGTCTATCGGCGAAACGGGCTCGTCCACGGGCACCACCTCAAGACGTCTGGGCGCGGCCGTGCTGGGCTTGCTGCACAGCCACGTCGAATTGTTTGGCATTGAATTGCAGGAACAGAAGGCCCGCACCGTCAGCCTGCTGCTGTTTGCCGGCCTGGCACTGGTGTTTGCGCTGCTGTTGCTGGTGGGGTTGTCGACCCTGGTGATGATCCTGGTGTGGGACACCGGCTACCGCCTGACCGGGATCATCTGTCTCTGCGTGTTCTACACGCTGGCCGCAGCCTTCTGCGGGGTGCGCTTGAAAGCGGCGGTATTCGATGAGTCCACGCCGTTCCACGCCACCCTCGAAGAGCTGGCCAATGACCGGGAGCGCCTGCTGCCATGAGCATCACTGAAATCCCGCAAACCACCTCCCGCCGGGAAATGCGCAAGGCGTTGATCCGTCTGCGCATGGAAATGCACCGTCAGGAGATCCGCCACGAGTCCCAGCAACTGATGCTGCCCCTGAACAAGGTGCGCAATATGGGCAGCAACTGGCAGGACAGCCTGGGCATCAAGCACGCGCCGCTGTGGGGCGTGGCCGCGGTGACACTGATGGGTTTCTTTACCGGCAAAGGTGCCAAGGGCGGCGGCATTGGCAGCTTGACGCGCCTGGTGCGCCTGGGCGCCGGCTTGATCCCGTTGATCAAACTGGCCATGCAGGGTTCTTCGCGTAAAAGTTGAGCCTGGCTGGCTGCATTCTTGCTAACAGAATCGGCCCGGCCCTCGTTTTCGAGGGCCGGGCCTTTTTTCGCCAATGTCTCTAAGGAGGCCCCGTGATCGACGGGCAACCGCTCGCCTGCTTCCAGCCGTTTATCGACACCGCCACCGGCCGCATTGCCGGCGTCGAGGCCCTGGGCCGCCTGCGCCAGGCTGACGGCCGCTTGCAGTCCGTGGGCCCGCTGTTCGCTGACCCGCGCACGCCGGGCGTGACCTTGCGCCGACTCGACCGGCAGATTCGCGACAACGCGCTGAGCCGCTTGCACGAAGCGCCCGAAGACTGGTTCCTGAGCCTGAACATCTCGCCACGCTGGATCAATCGCCTGCGACCGGGCCAGGCCCTGCCAAGCCTGAAGCAGATCCACCACCATGGCGTCGACCCGCAGCGCATCGTGTTCGAGATCACCGAACTGGGTGGCGACATCCGGCGCCTGGCCGACGTGGTGGCGCGCTATCGCGAAGCCGGTGCGCGCATTGCCATCGACGACTTTGGCGCCGGTTACTCCCAACTCGACCGAGTGCTGGCGTTGCAACCGGATATCCTCAAGTTGGACATGCGCCTGTTCCAGGAGGCCGCCCGTGGTGGACCGAGCAGCGAAGTGGTGCGGGCCCTGGCGCAGATGGCCGAGAAGACCGGCTGCTGGATCATTGCCGAAGGCGTGGAAACCGAGGCGCAGTTGAGCTTCGCCCTGGAGTGCGGCTCGCGCTATGTGCAGGGCTATCTGTTTGCCCAGGCGCAGTTGGACTGGTTCGCCGCCGACGCCTTCGTGCCGCGTTTCGCCCAGTTGCGCACGGTGTACGTCCAGCAAAAGCTGGCTGAGCGCGGTCGCGTCATGCAACTGCGCCAGCAGTTGGCCGAATTGATGAAGATCCTGCAAACCTGGGCCCAGGCCCAGGCACCGTTGAGCAAACTGCCGCAACTGCCGGCGTTTCCCTGGCTGCTGCGCTTCTACCAGTGCGACCGGCACGGCACCCAACTCACACCGAACTTTGAGTGGCGCCAGGATGCCTGGCAGTCCGACAGCCGTTACCTGGGCCACAACTGGTCATGGCGCCCGTACTTCTATCACCTGTTGGCCGAGGGCTGGGAAGAGCGCCGGCTGACGTTGTCTTCAACCTACCGCGACGCCACCACCAATCAGTATTGCCTCACGGCCGGACAATTCTTCGATAACGGTCAGCGTTTACTGTTAATCGATATCGACGCGGCCGGGCTGTAGATTTTCGCTTGCCCAGGCCGCGCTGAACCGGGAAGCTGGGAGGGTCATTCACCGCACGGAGAGTACCCGCCTTGGATTGGCCCACCCTGCTGACTCGCGAACGTCTTGGCAAACCGCTGCACAGCCCGGAAGAACTGGGGCGTAGCCCGTTTCACAAAGACCATGACCGTATTATCTTCTCCGGCGCATTTCGTCGCCTGGGCCGCAAGACCCAAGTGCACCCGGTCTCGAGCAACGACCATATTCACACGCGTCTGACCCATTCCCTGGAAGTGAGCTGCGTGGGTCGCTCCCTCGGCATGCGCGTCGGCGAAACCCTGCGCAGCGCCCTGCCCGACTGGTGCGACCCGAGCGACCTGGGCATGGTGGTGCAATCGGCCTGCCTGGCCCATGACATCGGCAACCCACCGTTCGGGCACTCCGGCGAAGACGCCATCCGCCACTGGTTCCAACAAGCCGCAGGACGCGGTTGGCTGGACGACATGAGCAGCGCCGAGCGCAATGACTTCCTGAATTTTGAAGGCAACGCCCAAGGCTTTCGGGTGCTGACCCAGCTTGAGTACCACCAGTTCGACGGTGGCACCCGGCTGACCTACGCCACCCTCGGCACCTACCTGAAATACCCCTGGACTGCCCGCCACGCCGACTCCCTGGGCTACAAGAAGCACAAGTTCGGCTGCTACCAGAGCGAACTGCCGATCCTCGAACAGATCGCCCACAGGCTCGGCCTGCCACAACTCGAAGAACAGCGCTGGGCCCGGCACCCGCTGGTGTACCTGATGGAGGCGGCGGATGACATCTGCTACGCCCTGATCGACCTGGAAGACGGCCTGGAAATGGAGTTGCTCGAATACGCCGAAGTCGAGTCGCTGCTGCTCAACCTGGTGGGTGACGACCTTCCCCAGACCTATCGCCAACTGGGCGCCCAGGACTCGCGCCGACGCAAGCTGGCGATCCTGCGCGGCAAGGCCATCGAGCATCTGACCAACGCAGCGGCACAGGCCTTCGTCGAGCAACAGGACGCCCTGCTCGCCGGCACCCTTCCCGGCGACCTGGTGGAACATATGCACGGTCCGGCCAAGCGCTGTGTGCTGGATGCCAAGGACATGGCGCGCAAGAAGATCTTCCAGGACAAGCGCAAGACCCTGCATGAGATCGGCGCCTACACCACCCTGGAAATTCTCTTGAATGCATTCTGCGGTGCGGCACTGGAGCAGCATGGCGGGCGTACACCATCGTTCAAGAACCGGCGCATTCTCGATCTGCTGGGCAATAATGCGCCGAACCCTGAATGGCCGCTGCACGCGTCCTTCCTGCGCATGATCGACTTTATCGCCGGCATGACCGACAGCTATGCCACCGAGATGGCCCGGGAAATGACCGGACGTTCCAGCCCTCAGTAACGACCACGATCATGCCGCCTGTTTCTTGAAAGGAATCGACCTACGACGGGAACAGAGCGGCCTGATCGAATTCGCACAACCACTCGATGAATAATCACGCACGCTCCGGGCGACCCTGGCGAACTGGTCCTACGCGCCCTCCCTCGATGCTTGACTCAACGTGTGGCCCCAATGCCCAGTTACTCGCTCCGTATCCTGCTGGTGGAGGATCACCCGTTCCAACTCCTCGCCACCCAATGCCTGCTCAGAAGCTTCGGCTTCGCAAGACTGACGCCGGCCGAAAGCGCCGAGCAGGCAATCTGCTTGATGTCGCAGGCCGAGGTGCCCTTCGACATCATCTTGTGTGACCAATGCCTACCCGACTTACCGGGACTCGAACTGATTGAAATTGCCAGTCGCCGACGCTTTACCACGACCGCCATCCTGTTGAGCGGTTTACCGGTGGCGGAACTCGCCAGCCTGATAAACCAAGCCATGGACCGTGGCCTGCCACTGCTCGGCTATCTATCGAAGCCGCTGAACAAGGATGAACTTGCACACTTGCTCTGCCCATTACTCAAGTTAAAAATGTAGGAATTAAACATCATGAGCCGACGAAAGACGGCGGCACAGCATCAGTTAAATCCACGGCAGCAACCGTTAGCCTATTCACGTTCAAAGCATCGACGTAGCGCCTCACCAAGCCTCAGCAACTGGTAGGCCGCTACCTTTTTTAATGTAGGACTTTTCCTGTTTTATATCTACTCACCCCTCGACTCATGCTCCTCCCTCCTCTTCTGAGCTAATGTGCCCGCTTTATTTGCACTTGTACGGAATGTGATCATGAACTCAGTTTTTATTATCGATGACCACCCGGTTATACGGCTCGCCATCCGTATGTTGTTGGAACACGAAGGCTATAAAGTCGTGGGCGAAACCGATAACGGGTGCGACGCCATACAAATGGTCCGCGAATGCCTGCCTGACCTGATTATTCTGGATATCAGCATTCCCAAGCTGGATGGCCTCGAAGTGCTCTGCCGCTTCAACGCCATGAACACCCCGATGAAAACCCTGATACTGACCGCCCAATCACCCACCCTGTTCGCCACACGCTGCATGCGTTCGGGCGCCGATGGCTACGTGTGCAAGGAAGGCGACCTGAGCGAGTTGCTGAGCGCCATCCGTGCAGTGTTATCCGGTTACAACTACTTCCCCAGCCAGGCACTGAATACCAATGGTGTCGATAGCATCGAATCCCAGGAGCTTGAACTATTCAAGACTGTCAATGACCGGGAACTGATGGTATTGCAACTTTTTGCACAAGGACGCACCAACAAGGAAATTGCCAAGGGCATGTTTCTGAGTAACAAAACAGTAAGCACTTATAAAAAGAGGCTGATGCAGAAACTTCAAGCCAAGTCCTTGGTAGAACTTATCGAGATGGCAAAACGAAACGCGCTAGTGTGAGAAAGCGGATGCCCAGGCGTATAAAGGACTATCTGATTATATTGAGTGCCGGTTTGTGCTTCAGCAAAGTGGTACTTGCGAACCCGCCAACGGGCCCGGAACATTTCGCCTTGTTGAGTCGTGCAGGCTCGGTTCAACTGGAAACCCACCTGAACAAGGCTCAACGCCAATGGCTGCAAAACAAGCGCGAGTTGGTGCTGGGTACTGCGGCGCCTGATTACCCACCTTTCGACCTCACGTCCAGCGGACGTGACTACGAGGGTCTCACCGCTGATTACGCCGGCCTGCTGGCCAAGGCGCTGGCCCTGCCGGTGAAAGTATTGCGCTACCCCTCTCGCGAGGCCGCGATCCGCGCGCTTGAAACGGGGGCTATCGATTTGCTGGGATCCTCCAACGGTTTTGAGGCGGCCAACCCAAACCTCACGCTGTCAGAGCCCTACGCGGTGGACCAGCCGGTCCTCGTCACCCGCGAAGGAGAAACCCGCAGCCTGACCAATGGCCTGGCCGGCATGCGCCTGGCGCTGGTCTACCACTACCTTCCCTTGCGCGAGGTGGAAAAGCTGTACCCCAAGGCGACCCTGCGCGCTTATCCCTCTTATCAAAACGCCTTGAATGCGGTGGCGTTCGACCAGGCGGATGTATTCCTCGGCGATACCATTTCCACTCACTACATGATCAACAAGGGCTACCTGAAGAACATCCGCATGGCCAATTTCGGCAAACACGAAGCCTACGGGTTCAGCTTCGCCATGCCCCAACACCAGCAGACGCTCTTGAGCATTGTCGACGCCGTACTGACGGCCGTGCCCACCAATGAACGGGAAGCGATTGCCAAACGCTGGAGCGCCGGCAGCGATATCTTGCTGACCGACCAGAAACTGCAACTGACACAACGCGAAGAGCGCTGGCTACAGGAGCATCCGGTGGTCAAGGTGATCGTGAACGAGACCTTTGCCCCCCTGTCGTTCTTCGACGCCGATGGCAACTTCCGCGGCATTACCGCCGATCTGCTGGAGCTGGTTCGCCTGCGCACAGGGCTGCGTTTTGAAATCCAACGTGAGCGCGTCGTTCAGTCAATGATCGAACAGGTCGGCGCAGGGAAGGCCGACATCATTGGCGCCATCGTTCCCAGCACGGAACGGGAAGCCCGGTTGAACTTCAGCCGGCCCTACCTGGAAAACTCCTACGTGATGTTGACACGCAAGGAAAACCAGTCGGCGACCAGCCTGGAGGAAATGGAAGGCAAACGCGTGGCCGTCACTGAAGGCAGCCCAATGGCGACGTTCCTGCGCGAGCACTTCCCAACCATTCAAGTGATCGCAACAAGCGACAATTTCAAAGCCGCCGAGCTGCTGGTGCAAGGACAGGTCGACGGTGCCGTGAACAGCTTGGTCATCGCCAACTACTACCTCTCGTCCTCCATGTTTCAGGACAAGGTCCAGATCAGTTTCAGTATTGGCACCACGCCGGCTAAATTTTCGCTGGCCACCTCACGCAACGCCACCGAACTCAGCTCGATTCTCGACAAGGCCATGCTGAGCATCGCACCGGATGAGCTGGGGGTCATCAACAGTCGCTGGCGCGGTTACACCGCCGCCTCCGACAGCTATTGGCGCAACTATCACCAACTGATCGCGCGCATCATCATCGGCACCGGGCTTTTGCTGCTGATCTCCCTGAGCTGGAACGCCTACATGCGCCGTCAGATCAAGCATCGCAAAATGGCCGAGCGCGCCCTCAATGATCAGTTCGAGTTCATGCGGGCTTTGGTCAACGAAACCCCGCACCCCATCTACGTACGTGACCGTAAAGGCTTGCTGCAGACCTGCAACGACAGCTACTTGCAGGTGTTCAACGTCAAGCGCGAAGACGTTATCGGCAAAAGTGCCATCCAGATGAGCGCTGCCCTTGAAACCGATGCGACGCAATACCATGCCGACTACCAGCGCGTGATGGCCGAAGGTAACCCACTGATCCTGGACCGCACGCTGCATATCCAAGGGAAGAAGCTGACGATCTACCACTGGATCCTGCCCTACCGTGACTCGACTGGAGAGGTGCAAGGCATTATTGGCGGCTGGATCGACATCAGCGAACGCCGCCAGCTGTTCGATGAAATCCGCGCGGCCAAAGAACGCGCCGACGAGGCCAACCGGGCCAAGAGCACGTTCCTCGCAACCATGAGCCATGAAATCCGCACGCCGATGAACGCGGTGATCGGCATGCTAGAACTCACCCTCAAGCGCGCCGACCAGGGTCATCTTGATCGCCCGGCCATCGAAGTGGCGTACAACTCAGCCAAGGACCTGCTCGAACTGATCGGCGATATCCTCGACATCGCGCGCATCGAATCCGGTCGCCTGAGCCTCGCACCGGAGCGTGTCAACCTGCGGGAGGTGATCGAGTCGGTGGTGCGCGTGTTCGACGGCCTGGCACGCCAGAAAACCCTCAGCCTGTCCCTTGAGTTCAACCCCAACCTGGATGACACCGAAGTTTTGATCGACCCGCTGCGTTTCAAGCAGGTGCTGTCGAACCTGGTCAGCAATGCGATCAAGTTCACCGAGCGTGGCCAGGTGAAAGTCAAGGTCGAGGTGTTGCCCACCCAGCTGGCGCAGCAGGTCGAGATGAAACTGGTGGTCGAGGACACCGGCATAGGGATCAGTCGGGATGATCAGTTGCGCCTGTTCGAGCCCTTTGCCCAGGCCGACAATTCCGGACAGCTTGCCAGGAGCGGCGCCGGCCTTGGGTTGGTGATCTGCCGCAGCCTGTGCGCGATGATGGGTGGGCAATTGAGCCTGAGCAGCGTGCCGATGGTGGGTACCCAGGTGCATATCAGCCTGAACATGACCCGTCTTCAGCCGGAACAGCCGGTGCTTGAATACAAGCCTGAGGCACCTGCAAGCGCGCCAGTGCTGAACGTGCTGGTCGTGGACGACCATCCCGCAAACCGCTTGCTGATGTGCCAGCAACTGGGCTATCTGGGGCATCAGTTCAGCGCCGCCCAGAATGGCGCCGCCGGTTTCCAGGCCTGGCGCCAGGAGCGTTTCGACTTGGTGATCGCCGACTGCAACATGCCCATCATGAACGGCTATGAACTGAGTCGCTCAATCCGCGAGTACGAACAGCGCGAGCAGCTGGCGCCCTGCGTGGTGCTGGGGTTTACCGCCAATGCCCAGCCCGAAGAGAAGCAACGTTGTGCCGACGCGGGCATGAACGACTGCCTGTTCAAACCGATCAGCCTCACGGCACTGGAACGGCAACTGGCAAAGATCGCCCCGCAAACCACTGACCTGCACCTGGACCTCGGCAACTTCGAGGCCCTTACCGGTGGCGATCCACAGTTGAGCTGGCGTTTGCTGGAAGAACTGCTGAGCAGCAGTCGGCATGATCGCCAGGAACTGGCGGCGCTGATCAATGCACACGCCCCGCTCCAGGAGATCACCGAGCAGGCCCACAAAATCAAGGGCGCTGCGCGCATTGTTCAGGCGACCCCACTGGCTGGGCAGTGTGAAACCCTTGAACAGGCGTGCGCCCGTGAGGATGACTGGGCAGTGATCGAAGCCGGGGCAAAAGCCCTGGAAAAACTCATGCTGGAACTGGAGAGGTTGCTGCAAGGGCAGCTTCACGGCCTGGAGGGACAGTAAGGGGCGCAGGCCGCCCCTCCCGTGATCAGCAGTCGGTCAAGCGCAGGAAGATCGCCGCCAGCTGTTCGATACCCGCCTGGTCCTGGACGGTGAAACGCGCCACCGACGGGCTGTCGAGGTCAAGGACGCCAATCAGTTGGCCGTCCTTGACCAGCGGCACCACCAGCTCGCTGTTGGACGCGCTGTCACAGGCGATATGCCCTGGGAACGCATGCACATCCTCCACGCGCTGGGTCTGCCGCGAGGCGGCCGCTGCGCCGCACACGCCACGGCCAAACGGAATGCGCACGCAGGCGATCTGGCCCTGGAACGGGCCGAGCACCAGCTCTTCGTTACGGTTGAGGTAAAAACCGGCCCAGTTCAAGTCGTCCAACTGGTTGAACAGGAACGCAGAAAACTGCGCACTGTTGGCAATGAAATCCCGCTCATCGGCCAGCAGCGACTCCAGTTGCGCACAGAGCATGGCGTAGCCATCAAGGCCAGTGCCGACGCTTTGTAGATCGATCATGGTTGCAGCTCCAGCAATTTGAGGCCTACCCAGTAACGGGCGAATTGATACGCGCAACGTCCGTTGCGGTTGCCGCGACCGGTGGCCCAGCGCACAGCCAGGATGTCGAGGGCTTCATCGCGTTGCCACTGCAAACCGGCCTTGCTGGCCAGCTCGCCGATCCAGTGCTCCACCACATCCAGGAAATGTTCTTGTGTGAAGGGGTAGAACGACAACCACAAGCCGAATCGGTCGGACAAGGCAATCTTGTCTTCTACCGCTTCGCTCGGGTGCAACTCGCCGTCCACGCGTTTCCAGTTGTCGTTGTCGCTCTGGTTTTCCGGCACCAGGTGGCGGCGGTTGGAGGTGGCGTACAACAGCACGTTTTCCGGGGCCTGCTCCAGGGAGCCGTCGAGCACGCTTTTAAGCACGCGGTAATCGCCTTCACCAGCCTCGAACGACAGGTCGTCGCAGAACAGGATAAACCGCTGCGGCAGCTTGACCAGTTGCTCGACCACACGTGGCAGGTCGGCCAAATGGTCGCGCTCGATTTCGATCAGGCGCAAGCCAGCCTTGGCATGCTGGGCCAGCAAGGCACGCACCATGGAGGATTTGCCGGTGCCACGCGAACCCCACAGCAGTGCATGGTTGGCAGGCAGGCCGTCGATGAATTGCTGGGTATTGCGCGCCAGTGTTTCACGTTGCTTGTCCACACCGATCAGGTCGGACAGGCGCATCTCCAGGCTCACATCCAACGGCAACAGGAAACCCGTGCGGCCTTCACGCTGCCAGCGGGCAGCCAGGCAGTGGTTCCAATCGATGGTTTGGCGGGGCGCGGGTAACAAGGGTTCCAGGCGGGCGAGCACTGCATCGGCCCGTTCAAGAAACGCATTCAATCGAGCATCCACGATTATTCCTCTGGCAAGTTCTTGCAAAAGATGGCGTATTGGCAACCCTGCGGCAGACCGCACGAGGCTGCGTAAAAAAACGATTCATGCCGGGTAAGCCAGAGCCTGTGGATGTTCAGCTATGCTTGCCGGGCGAAGGGAAACGTGAAGTGGTTCAACACTCGATGGATATCAAGTTCGCCCACCGCTTGTCTTATAAACAAGCCAGATTGACTGTGCTGGTCGGTTTCGTCTTGGGAACCTTGCTCAGCCTGATCCAAATCGGCATTGATTATGCCAGCGAAGACGCATCCATCAACCGTGAAATTCGCTCGCTGATCGAAATCAGCCACAACCCCGCCTCACGCATCGCCTACAACATCGACGCCGAACTGGCCCAGGAACTGGCCCTGGGCCTGCTGCACTCCCCCGCCATCATTCATGCCCAGTTGATCGACAACAACGGCGTGGTGCTGGCCGATGTCGACCGCCCACGTAAGGAGAGCACCTACCGCCCCGTCAGCGATTTCCTGTTCGGCGCCAACCGCCAGTTCGAAGACCGGCTGTTCCTTAGTCACATGCCCAACGAGTCCCTCGGGGTGCTGCGCCTGGACGTCGACACCTATGCCTTTGGCAGCCGTTTCCTGCGCCGTGCCGAGATTACCCTGCTCAACGGCTTTGTCCGCAGCCTGTTGCTGACCGGCATCCTGTTGGGCTTGTTCTACGTGATGCTGACCCAGCCGCTGGTGCGCATCATCCGCGAGCTGAGCAACCGCCGGCAGGCACGCCTGGATTGCCCGCCCGGCCACGAGCACGATGAGATCGGCGTGCTGGTGAACGTGGCCAACCAGCAGTTCGAAAACATGGAGACGGAGATCCAGCAACGCCGCCACGCCGAAGATCGGTTGACCGAATACCTGGGACAACTGGAAGACATCGTGTCCGCACGCACCCTGGAGCTCAAGGCCAGCAACCAGCGGTTGAGCCAATCCAACGATGAGTTGGAAGCGGCAAAGATGCACGCGCTGGGCATGGCCCAGGCACGGGCGGCGTTCCTCGCCAACATGAGCCACGAAATCCGCACACCGCTCAACGGCCTGCTGGGGATGATCGCGCTGTCACTCGACAGCCCGCTCAACGCCGAACAGCGTCAGCAACTGTCCATCGCCCATGACTCAGGCAAAGTGCTGGTGGAGTTGCTCAACGATATCCTCGACCTGTCCAAGTTCGACGCTGGCCAGTTGGAGTTGGAGCGTATCCCGTTCGACCTGGGTTCGTTGGTGGAAGACACCGCCAACCTGTTGTCACAGAACGCCGCGCCCAGCGTCGAACTGACGTGCCTGATCGACCCGCAGTTTCCGGCGCAGGTCCTGGGCGACCCGACCCGCGTGCGGCAGATCGTCAGCAACCTGCTGTCCAACGCCCTTAAATTCACGCGCTTCGGACGGGTAGATGTTCGCCTCAGCGCGCGGGAGGGCCAGGTACGCATCGAGGTCTGCGATACCGGCATCGGCATTGCGCAGGAAGCCCAGGTGAAGATCTTCCAGCCCTTCACCCAGGCGGGCGCCGGCATCACTCGCCAGTTCGGCGGCACCGGCCTGGGCCTGGCGCTGACGCACAACCTGTGTGAAGCGATGAAAGGCCGACTGAGCATCAGTTCGGAAGTGGGCTTCGGTAGCCAGTTTTGCGCCGACCTGCCGCTGCCAACCCATTTGCCCGCCGCCCAACCCCTGCCGCTCAAGGGCGAGGTCATCGTCATTACCCATGCCGGCAGCGGTCTCACCGAACTGCTGACCACCCTGCTGCCTCACTGGGGCCTGACACCTCGCTGCTACTCGCAAGATGATGACTTGAGCGGGCAAACCCCGGACCTGCTGATCACCGACTGCCCCGAGTGCCTGTTTCGCCTGCGCCCCACCCTCAACGCGCCGATCCTGCTGGTGACCGCCTATGGCAATTTCATGCCCAGCGAAGAAGTCGCGGCACTCGCACCGCTGCAACAACAGGCACGCCCACTGAGCCGCAATGCGCTGTATCAGATTCTGCAACGTAACTTGCGCAGCGACGCACAACTGATCCTCGATCCGATCCAAATGGAGGCCGCGCCCTTGGCACACCGCGCGCGCATCCTGCTGGTGGAGGACAACCCGGTCAACCAACTGGTGGCCAAAGGCATGCTCAGCAAACTGGGGTGTGAAGTGATCGTCGCAGCCCATGGTGGCGAGGCGCTCAAATTCCTTGAGGAACAACGCTTCGACCTGGTGTTGATGGACTGCAATATGCCGGTGATGGACGGCTATGAGGCCAGTCGGCAGATCCGTCGCAGCGGGCGCTGGCCAGATCTGCCGATCGTTGCCTTGACCGCGAACGCGCTGTCCGAAGAGCGCGAGCGTTGCCGGGCTGCGGGCATGAATGACTACCTGGCCAAGCCGTTCCGGCGTGAGGAACTCAGTGGTTTGCTGGAGCTGTGGGTGCCGAAGACGACAAATCTCTGATCTGCCGAAGCAACTGGTCCAAGCCCTCGCGCAGCGCGTCAGCCTGGTTCAGGTCGATACCGCTGTCGCACAGCAGCCGCGTCTTGAGGCCATGGGTCTGGTCACGCAGCTGCACACCGGTTTCGCTCAGGCTCAAGTGCACTTCCCGCTCATCCTTGGCGCTGCGCTGGCGCCTGACCAGACTGAGCTGCTCAAGGCGCTTGAGCAGCGGCGTTAGCGTGCCGGAATCCAGGATCAAGCGCTCACCCAACGCCTTGACCGTGGGTTGCAGCGGCGTTGCGGCGTGCCACTCCCACAACACCAACATCACCAGGTATTGCGGGTAGGTCAGGCCCAACTGATCAAGCATGGGCTTGTACGCGCGGGTCACCGCCCTGGAGGCGGCGTAGAGCTTGAAACACAGTTGATGGTCGAGCGCCAGGGAGACGGTCATTTGAGCAGGGCTTCGATCTCTTGGGTCAGGTCCTGCGGCTTGGTGGTCGGCGCAAAGCGCTTGACTACCTGGCCGTCGCGGCCGATGAGGAACTTGGTGAAGTTCCACTTGATACCCTTGGAACCGAGCAAACCCGGCGCCTGTTGTTTCAGTTGCACGAACAATGGGTGGGCGTCGCTGCCATTTACGTCGATCTTCTTGAACAGTGGGAAGCTGACACCGAAGTTCAGCTCGCAGAATTCGGAAATCGTGCCTTCGTTACCCGGTTCCTGCTTGCCGAACTGATTGCAGGGGAAGCCCAACACCACCAATCCCTGGTCCTTGTATTGCTGCCAAAGCTGCTCCAGACCCTTGTATTGCGGGGTGAAGCCGCACTTGCTGGCGGTATTGACCACCAGGATGGCCTTGCCGGCGAAATCGGCCAAAGTCTTTTGCTCCCCCTTGATGGTGGTGCAAGGGATGCTCAGCAGGTTGTTGCTCATGGCAATGCCTCAGTCTGGTGGAAAGAAGGATAAACATAGTAGGCAATTAAATTGTGTGCAATTGAATTGACCGGAATGATATCCCGCTATAGGGCGCTCCCGCGTTATCCGCAGGAGCGCTGGCAGACCTAGCGCGGCACCAGGTCCAGGCACACCGAGTTGATGCAGTAACGCAGGCCGGTCGGCGGCGGGCCGTCCGGGAACACGTGCCCCAGGTGAGCATCGCATTTGGCGCAGGTGACTTCGGTGCGGATCATCCCGTGGCTGACGTCACGGATCTCGATCATCGCGCTGTCGGCAATCGGCGCGTAGAAGCTGGGCCAGCCGCAACCGGAGTCGAACTTGGTGGTGGAGTCGAACAGCGGCTCGTTGCAGCAAATGCAGTGGTACACGCCATCCGTCTTGGTGGCGTTGTACTTGCCGCTGAAAGGTCGCTCGGTGCCCTTGAGACGGCACACGTTGTATTGCTCCGGATCGAGCATCGCCTTCCATTCTTCAACGGTTTTCTGCAACTTTTCCATCGGTACACCTCGGCAACTGAAAAAGCCTGATCTGTGTCTTTTCCATGGATCAGGCGGCACGTATGATTGCGCCTCTTCAAAACGCCAGTCTGGCACCCGCGCTACCGGCATTCAAACGTATTTATGGGTGCGGGCCCCGCAGGATTCGCAGTACGGTAGTGTCCCCACCGTCTGGATCGTTCATTTTCAGGATCACATCGCCATGCAGGTCAGCAAATCGAACAAGCTCGCCAACGTCTGCTACGACATTCGCGGCCCAGTGCTCAAGCACGCCAAACGCCTGGAAGAGGAAGGCCATCGCATCCTCAAGCTGAACATCGGCAACCCGGCGCCCTTTGGTTTCGAAGCGCCGGACGAAATCCTCCAGGACGTGATCCGCAACCTGCCCACCGCCCAAGGCTACAGCGACTCAAAAGGCCTGTTCAGCGCACGTAAGGCGGTCATGCAGTACTACCAGCAGAAGCAGGTCGAAGGTGTCGGCATCGAAGACATCTACCTGGGCAATGGCGTGTCCGAGCTGATCGTGATGTCCATGCAGGCCCTGCTCAACAATGGCGACGAAGTGCTGGTTCCAGCGCCGGACTATCCGCTGTGGACCGCCGCCGTGACCCTGGCGGGCGGCCATCCGGTGCACTACCTGTGTGACGAAGGCGCCGACTGGTTCCCGGACCTGGCCGACATCAAGGCCAAGATCACCCCGAACACCAAGGCCCTGGTGATCATCAACCCGAACAACCCGACCGGCGCGGTGTATTCCAAGGAAGTGTTGCTGGGCATGCTCGAACTGGCACGCCAGCACAACCTGGTAGTGTTCTCCGACGAGATCTACGACAAGATCCTCTACGACGACGCCGTGCACGTGTGCACCGCCTCCCTGGCGCCGGACCTGCTGTGCCTGACCTTCAACGGCCTGTCCAAGTCCTACCGCGTGGCCGGCTTCCGCTCCGGCTGGATCGCCATCTCCGGCCCCAAGCACAACGCCCAGAGCTACATCGAAGGCATCGACATGCTGGCCAACATGCGCCTGTGCGCCAACGTGCCGAGCCAACACGCCATCCAGACCGCCTTGGGCGGCTACCAGAGCATCAATGACCTGGTCTTGCCCCAAGGCCGCCTGCTGGAGCAACGCAACCGCACCTGGGAACTGCTCAACGCGATCCCGGGCGTGAGCTGCGTGAAACCCATGGGCGCGCTGTACGCCTTCCCGCGGATCGACCCGAAGGTATGTCCTATCTTCAACGACGAGAAGTTCGTGCTCGACCTGCTGCTGTCGGAAAAGCTGCTGGTCGTCCAAGGCACCGCGTTCAACTGGCCGTGGCCGGATCACTTCCGCGTGGTGACATTGCCGCGCGTGGATGACCTGGACATGGCCATTGGTCGCATCGGCAACTTCCTCAAGTCCTATCGCCAGTAACGCCAACGACGCTGTACGGCCGACAATCGGTCGTACAGCGAGTATCTGGCAACACTTCTCTGGCTCTCACTTGCTTCAGCACTGCGTCAACCTCTAAAAACCACCGCCCCCCTGTAATTGCAGGGCGGCAGGCCAACGGTGAACCGATCAAGCGGCCTTTTCCCTATCGGAAAATCCCTTCAAGGCTCTACATTCTGGCTGTAGGACACAGTTTGAAATAGTCGCTCGGTTGAATCACCCCATGCCGCACCTTATATACCCCGCAGTACGCGACATATTAAGCATGAGGAGAACTCTACAACCATGATGCGCATCCTGCTGTTCTTGGCCACTAACCTTGCGGTCGTGCTGATTGCCAGCATCACCTTGAGCCTTTTCGGCTTCAATGGGTTCATGGCGGCCAACGGGGTTGACCTGAACCTCAATCAGCTGCTGGTTTTCTGTGCGGTCTTTGGTTTTGCCGGCTCGCTGTTTTCGCTGTTCATCTCCAAGTGGATGGCGAAGATGAGCACCAGCACCCAAGTGATCACCCAGCCACGTACCCGGCATGAGCAATGGTTGCTGCAGACCGTCGAGCAGTTGTCCCGCGAAGCCGGTATCAAGATGCCCGAGGTCGGGATCTTCCCGGCCTATGAAGCCAACGCCTTTGCCACCGGCTGGAACAAGAACGACGCACTCGTTGCCGTCAGCCAGGGCATGCTGGAACGTTTCTCGTACGATGAAGTGAAGGCCGTGCTGGCCCACGAGATCGGCCACGTAGCCAACGGCGACATGGTCACCCTGGCATTGGTCCAAGGCGTGGTGAACACCTTCGTGATGTTCTTCGCGCGGATCATCGGTAACTTTGTCGACAAGGTGATCTTCAAGAACGAAGGCGGCCGCGGCATTGCCTACTTCGTCGCGACGATCTTCGCCGAGTTGGTGCTGGGCTTCCTGGCCAGTGCGATCACCATGTGGTTCTCGCGTAAACGGGAATTCCGCGCAGACGAAGCTGGTGCTCGCCTTGCCGGCACCGGGGCGATGATCGCAGCACTGCAACACCTGCGCTCCGAACAAGGCCTGCCGGTGCACATGCCGGACAGCCTGACCGCCTTTGGCATCAACGGCGGCATCAAGCAGGGCATGGCTCGCCTGTTCATGAGCCACCCGCCGCTGGAAGAGCGTATCGACGCACTGCGTCGTATGGGCTGATAACTTGCAATGCAAAAAGGGGCGATTGAATCGCCCCTTTTTTGTGATGCCGATTTAGGCCTTGGTCAACTGGTAAACCCGCTCATCAAGCTGCGTGACACCCTCCTGCACAAACTTCCAGCTCTCCTGCAAAACGTCTTGCTCTTGCAGCACTTTCAGGGTCCAGTCCGACCCGAACAGCACCTTCACCTCCTCATCCGTCACCGCAAACGGCGGCCCGGCTTTTTGCGTCTGATCGTAATCAAGTGTGATCAGCAGCCCCTGGCAGCCCGACGGCAGCAAGCGGCTCAACTGCTCGGCGTACTGCGCACGCATCAGCGGTGGCAAGGCAATCAGGGCCGCGCGGTCATATAACGCGGCGCACCCGATCAGGGCTTCGGCGTCCAGGGCAAAAAAGTCGCCGCACCATACTTCGATCAGGTCGGCCTGGTACACCGTAAAGGCATTGCGCCGAGTGATGCGTGGCACAAGGTTCTGCTCACTGAAAAACGCCTCGACGGCCTGTTCCGACAGCTCCACACCCATGACCCGCAACCCATGGCTGGCCAGCCACATCAAGTCCAGGCTCTTGCCGCACAGCGGCACCAATACCTTGGAGCCTTCGGCGAGCGCCAGCTGCGGCCAATGTCGTTGCAGGTAAGGGTTGACCTCGGGCAAATGAAAGCCGATCTGATTGAGCGCCCAGCGCTCCTGCCAAAATGTAGGCTCCATAGATCCTCCCAGTAATTCGATCAAATGGTGCTAAAACTTATATTAGATTTAGATCAATGATCTGATTGAAGATGGGCCCATGTTAACGCTCAGGACCCCACTTATGTTCCCCAGCCTGTTTATCTCCCACGGTTCGCCCATGCTTGCCCTGCAACCCGGCGCCAGTGGCCCGGCCCTTCAGCGTCTCGCTGCCGAGCTGCCCCGCCCGAAGGCCATCGTGGTGGTGTCGGCGCACTGGGAAAGTCATGAACTGCTCGTCAGTGGCAATGCGGCGCCCGAAACCTGGCATGATTTCGGCGGTTTCCCCCGCGAACTGTTTGCCGTGCAGTACCCGGCACCGGGCAACCCGCAACTGGCCGGGGACATTGTCGAGCTGCTGAAGGCCGACGGCCTGAATGCGCGCACCGATGACCGCCGCCCATTCGACCATGGCACCTGGGTGCCCCTGTCGTTGATGTACCCGGAGGCCGATATCCCAGTGGTGCAGGTGTCGCTGCCCAGTCGCATGGGCCCTGCCCTGCAGACCCGGGTTGGGCATGCGCTGGCCAGCCTGCGCGAGCACGGCGTGCTATTGATCGGCTCGGGCAGCATCACCCACAACCTGGGTGAGCTGGACTGGCATGCAGGGCCTGAGAGCATCGAACCCTGGGCGCGAGACTTCCGGGACTGGGTGGTCGACAAGCTGGCCGCCGGCGATGAAGACGCCCTGCACGACTACCGCCGCCAGGCGCCGAATGCCGTGCGCAGCCATCCCAGTGACGAGCACCTGCTGCCGCTGTACTTCGCACGTGGCGCTGGGGGGGATTTCAGCATCGCGCACCAGGGCTTCACCATGGGCGCTCTCGGCATGGACATCTATCGGTTCGGCTGACTGAGATCCAAATGTGGGAGCGGGCTTGACTGGGGGTTGATCCTAAATCGAGCAGGCAAAAAAAATCCCCGAACCAGTCGGGGATTTTTTATGTGCGATCAATCAGCCCAGGGGCGGATCAATCTTCGCGGTAGCGACGCAGCTTCAGCTGCTTACCGGCAACGCGAGTGTCTTTCAGCTTGGCCAACAGCTTTTCCAGGCCATCTTCCGGCAGTTCCACCAGGGAGAAGCTGTCACGGACCTGGATGCGACCAATGGCTTCACGCGCCAGGCCACCCTCGTTGAGGATAGCGCCCAGCAGGTTCTTGGCAGCGATACCGTCACGCGCGCCCAGCGCGGTACGGCAACGAGCACGGCCTTCAGCCAATGGCACCGGAGCACGACGCTCACGATCACCACGGTCTGGACGGTCGCCGGAACGCTCTGGACGATCACCGCGTGGCGCGCTGTTCGGAACCAGTGGACGTTCTTTCTCGATGGCTGCCAGCGTCAGGGCCTGACCGTTGGTAGCTTTGCGCAGCAAGGCTGCAGCCAGGGCACGCGGGGTGCAACCGATATCGGCGGTCAGGCGGTCCAACAGGTCGCCGTGGGTCGATTCAGCGTCAGCCACCAGCGGCGACAGGCTGTTGGTCAGTTTCTTGATGCGGGCATCCAGAACGGCCTGGGCATCCGGCAGGCGGACTTCGGCAACTTTTTGACCAGTAACACGTTCGATCACTTGCAGCATGCGGCGCTCACGTGGAGTCACCAGCAGCAGTGCACGACCTTCGCGACCAGCACGGCCGGTACGGCCGATACGGTGAACGTAGGACTCTGGGTCGTACGGCATGTCAACGTTGAACACGTGGGTGATACGTGGAACGTCAAGGCCACGAGCAGCTACGTCGGTCGCCACAACGATGTCCAGACGGCCATCCTTGAGGGAGTCGATCACGCGCTCACGTTGGTTCTGGGCGATGTCACCGTTCAGCGCAGCGGCTTTGTAGCCTTTGGCTTCCAGGGCACTGGCCAGGTCCAGGGTGGCTTGCTTGGTGCGCACGAACATGATCAGGGCGTCGAAGTCTTCGACTTCCAGCAGGCTCAATACAGCCGAGGTCTTCTGGTCAGCGTGAACCAACAGGTGAGCCTGTTCGATCGCGGTAACGGTCTGAGTCTTGGTCTGGATCTTCACGTGCTCTGGGTCACGCAGGTGACGCTCAGCGATCGCACGGATCGACTGCGGCAGGGTCGCCGAGAACAGTACGGTCTGACGGGTCGGTGGCAGCGCCTTGAAGATGACTTCCAGGTCATCCATGAAGCCCAGCTTCAACATTTCGTCAGCTTCGTCGAGAACCAGGTGGTTCACGGTCGACAGGACTTTCTCGTCACGACGCAGGTGGTCGCACAGACGGCCCGGAGTGGCGACAACGATCTGTGCGCCATTACGGATGGCTTTCAGTTGTGGGCCCATAGGCGCGCCGCCGTAAACGGCCACAACGGTAACGCCTGGCATTTGCTTGGCGTAGGTTTCGAAAGCGGTTGCTACTTGCAGCGCCAACTCACGGGTTGGCGCCAGGATCAGGGCTTGCGGTTCGCGCTTGGCAGGATCGATGCAGTGCAGGATAGGCAGGGCGAACGCGGCGGTTTTACCGGTACCGGTTTGCGCCTGGCCAATCATGTCCTTGCCGGCCATGATGATCGGGATCGATTGCTGCTGAATCGCCGAAGGTTCTTCGTAGCCGGTCGCGATGACGGCAGCGAGAATGTTCGGGTTAAGATTAAAAGCGGCGAAGCCGCCGGTTTCCTGGGTCATGGGTCTGCCTCTAAGTGCATCCGCAAAGACCCATGCTCCAAAGCTGCGCATGCCGTGTTGAGACTCAAGAGTCGCCCTGGCTGCTTTGTCGGCGGGGATTTGCGAAAACGAATGAATGAAAAAGATTCGTCAAGGGAGAGTCCGCTGTGCGGACGTGCAGCCGAAGCTGACTTCGGGGAATTGCGCTACCTAAACGCGGCCCGGTTAAAGGCCGGCGCGCACTATACCGGAAATAGCTGAAAAAGGGAGCTTTTTTTATCGGAAAGCACCGATAAACCGCGCCGTGTCACAGTCTTTGCAGATAACACCGGCAAGGTCTATTTTTCTAAGGCCCGGCCCTGTTGGTCATAACGCTTAAACGGTTCACCTGACCTTTCGAACCCTTTGGTCCGAAACCCTTCCCCGCGCCCGAGGGCACACCCGATGAATCATGCCAGCAGCAGCCGCGTCAGCCGTGAACTCCAGGGCCATGTCTTGCTTTTAGGACTGGATCGGGTGGCCAAGCGCAACGCCTTCGACCTGGACCTGCTCAATGAGCTGAGCCTGGCGTATGGCGAATTTGATCGAAATACCGACGCGCGGGTCGCCGTGGTGTTTGCCCATGGCGATCACTTCACCGCCGGACTGGACCTGGCCAACGTCAGCAGCGTGATGGCCGGCGGCTGGCAGCCGCCTCTGGGCGGTTGTGATCCCTGGGGCGTATTTGCCGGCCCACGCGTGAGCAAGCCGGTGATCGTTGCGGCCCAGGGTTACTGCCTGACCATCGGGATAGAGCTGATGCTGGCTGCCGATATCAATCTCTGCGCCAGCAACACGCGCTTTGCGCAGATGGAAGTACAGCGTGGGATCTTTCCGTTTGGCGGCGCGACGTTGCGCTTTCATCAGATTGCCGGCTGGGGCAACGCGATGCGATGGCTGCTCACCGGTGATGAATTCGACGCCCATGACGCCCTGCGCCTGGGCCTGGTGCAGGAAGTGATGGCCAGCGAAGACCTGCTGCCTCGCGCCGTCGAACTGGCCAACCGCATCGCCCGCCAGGCGCCGCTGGGTGTGCAGGCCACGCTGATGTCGGCGCGGTTGGCGCGGATGGAAGGCGAAACCGTGGCGGCAGCGGCGTTGCCGCCGATGGTGGATAAGCTGCTCAATAGCGAGGATGCCAAGGAAGGTGTACGGGCCATGATCGAGAAGCGGCCCGGCGTATTCAAAGGCCTCTAGCTCAGGTCGCCGGGCGGATCGCCTTGATCAACGGCTGCAACGAATAACCCAATCGCGGTGCCAGGGCTTCGGCGCGAGCGGACACTGCCTGCAGGTCCAGTTCCTGATCCAGCTCCGAAGGCACCAGCAAGATCACATTGCCCTCCTTCACCGGCAGTTCCCAATAATGCCGGTGATACAAACCACGCAACAAAGCAGCGCCCAGCGGTTTGCCATCATCGGTGGCCCACTGGTTGATCACCAGCCAGCCGCCGGGGTTGAGTTTCTTCTGGCAGTTTTCCAGAAAGGTCCAGGCCAAGTGCCCGACGCCAGGGCCGACATCCGTATACAGGTCGACGAAGATCAGGTCGGCCGGCTCAGCGGTCTCCAGCAATTGCAGGGCATCGCCGATGCGGATGTACAGGCGCGGATCATCGTCCAGCCCCAGGTATTCGATGGCCAGGCGCGGCACATCGGGGCGCAGTTCGATGGCTTCCACGTCTTCCAGCGGCAGGAACTTCAGGCACGCCTGGGTCAGCGTGCCAGCGCCCAAGCCCAGGAACAGCGCGCTTTCCGGCTGTTCATGGCACAACGCGCCGATCAGCATCGCGCGGGTGTAGTCGTACTCCAGCCAGCTCGGGTCAGCGGTGAACACACAGCTTTGCTCGATGGCATCGCCGAACTCGAGAAAACGGTAATCGGCCACTTCGAGCACACGGATCATGCCGAAGTCATCATGGACTTCAGCCAGCAGGCGCTCGACACGCTCCTCGGTCATCACTACTCCTAAAGGGTTTACCGCACAGCAAAGGCGCGATTGTCGGCCAACCAGCGGCAACAGGTCACGCACTAATTGCTGATAACATTGGCGCCCCACCGTCAATCAGCCAATCGAGTTCATGATGAGCCAACCCTGGAGCCCCGACAGCTGGCGCGCCCTGCCGATCCAGCAACAACCCCAGTACCCGGACGCTGCGCACTTGTTGCAAGTGGAGCAGAACCTGGCCAGCTACCCGCCGCTGGTGTTTGCCGGGGAAGCCCGCGAGTTGCGCCGTCAGTTTGCCGAAGTGACCCAGGGTCGCGCCTTCCTGTTGCAGGGCGGTGACTGCGCCGAGAGTTTTGCCGAGTTCTCTGCCGCGAAAATCCGCGACACCTTCAAGGTGCTGCTGCAGATGGCCATCGTGATGACCTTCGCCGCCGGCTGCCCGGTGGTGAAAGTCGGGCGCATGGCCGGCCAGTTCGCCAAGCCGCGCTCGGCCAACGATGAGACCATCGACGGCATCACCCTGCCCGCCTACCGTGGCGATATCGTCAACGGCATTGGTTTCGACGAAAAAAGCCGCGTGCCGGACCCGGACCGCCTATTGCAGTCCTACCACCAGTCGACCGCCACCTTGAACCTGCTGCGCGCCTTTGCCCAAGGAGGTTTTGCCGACCTGCACCAGGTGCACAAATGGAACCTGGATTTCATCGCCAACTCCGCACTGGCCGAGAAGTACAGCCAACTGGCTGACCGTATCGACGAAACCCTGGCCTTCATGCGCGCCTGCGGCATGGACAGCTCGCCGCAACTGCGCGAAACCAGTTTCTTCACCGCTCACGAAGCGTTGCTGCTCAACTACGAACAAGCCTTCGTGCGCCGCGACAGCCTCACCAACGATTACTACGATTGCTCCGCACATATGCTCTGGATCGGCGACCGCACTCGCCAGTTGGACGGCGCCCATGTCGAGTTCCTGCGTGGTGTGAACAACCCGATCGGGGTCAAGGTCGGCCCGAGCATGAACCCGGATGACCTGATCCGCCTGATCGACATCCTCAACCCGGACAACGACCCCGGCCGCCTCAACCTGATTGCGCGCATGGGTGCGGGCAAGGTTGGTGATCACTTGCCAGGCCTGATCCGTGCTGTGCAACGTGAAGGCAAACAGGTGTTGTGGAGTTCCGACCCGATGCATGGCAACACCATCAAGGCCAGCAGTGGCTACAAGACCCGCGACTTTGCGCAGATCCTGGGCGAAGTGAAGGATTTCTTCCAAGTGCACCAGGCCGAGGGGACTTATGCCGGTGGGATTCATATCGAGATGACCGGGCAGAACGTCACCGAATGCATCGGCGGCGCGCGTCCGATCACCGAGGATGGCTTGTCAGACCGTTATCACACCCACTGTGACCCACGGATGAATGCCGATCAGTCGCTGGAATTGGCGTTTCTGATTGCCGAGACCCTGAAACAGGTCAAGCGCTGAGATTTTAAGTCGCCTGCACTGACGCCATCGCGGGCAAGCCCGGCTCCCACATTTGACCGCATCCTCCTGTGGGAGCCGGGCTTGCCCGCGATGAGGCCCTAAAGAACACCGGCCCTATCGAGCATCGCCACCCGCAACCGGTCGGCACTGGGCCGCTGGCAATTGAGCTGGACCTGTTCCAGCCCGAGCCAGTCGGCCATTTGCAGCAGGTTCGACGCCAGCGCCGCCATCCCCTCATCATCCAAGCCCGGCTCTTCCTCATGCACGGCGTGCACCGCGAGGCGCCCGTTGGCGCGTTCGGCGCGCAGGTCGATGCGCGCCGCAATCCGCTCGTTGTGCAGAAACGGCAGCACGTAGTAGCCATACACCCGTTTGTCTTGCGGGGTGTAGATCTCCAGGCGGTATCGGAAATCGAACAGGCGCTCGGTACGGCTGCGCTCCCACACCAGCGAATCGAACGGCGAGAGCAAGGCGCTGGCCGGCACTTTGCGTGGCACTTTCGGATCGGGCAGGCAGTACGCCGGTTGTTTCCAGCCTTGCACTTGGCAAACCCGCAGTTGGCCGTCTTCCACCAGTTCGGCGAGACGGTTGCGGCTGTCGGCCGGATCGAGGCGGAAGTAATCGCGCAGGTCTTTTTCAGTCCCCACGCCTAATGCCGTGGCGCTGTGCAGCAACAAGCCACGTTGGGCTTCGGCTTCAGTCACAGCGATTTGAAGGATATCGCTGGGGATGACCCGCTCCGGCAAATCGTAGAGCCGCTCAAAACCGCGTCGACCGGCAACCGTCACCAAGCCGGCAGCAAACAGCCATTCCAGCGCGTGCTTTTCATCGCTCCAGTCCCACCAAGGGCCGGCGCGTTCCTCACGGGTCGACAAACTGCCAGCCCCCAACGCGCCTTGTTGCTCGACAGTCTGCAACACCCGCTGAATGGTGGCTTGCTGCTCACGGCCAAAACGCGCCATCTGCGAATAAATGCCCTGCCCCTGCTGCGCCCGCTCCATGCGCCAGCGCATCAACGGATACAGCGCCATCGGCAGCAGTGAGGCCTCATGCCCCCAATACTCGAACAACGAACGCCGTCGACCCTGGCTCCAGGCAGCCTGTTCAAGGATTAACGGGGAGTAGTTGCCCAGACGGGAAAACAGCGGCAAGTAATGGGAACGTACCACGGCATTGACCGAATCGATCTGCAACACGCCAAGACGCTCGATCATGCGATTGAGGTGCGCAGCCTTGATCAATGCAGGCGCCTGGCGCCCGGAAAAACCCTGGGCCGCCAGTGCCATGCGGCGTGCTTGCTTGAGAGAGAATGACAGGTCGGCGGGCATGGGGTTCTCCGTGTGGGCGCGCCGACTACCCTACTGCATCCGCGATCATTTTCGCAGCGGGTCCTGCCAGAAATGCAGGTGGCGCTCGTGCTCGACATCGCCGCGAGTGACGCCGATATCCTTGAGCGCATCATCACTCAAGGTCGCCAGCATCTGGCGCTCCTCATGCAGCGCCTGCCAACGGGCAATCTTGTGAAACAGCCCGGCAAACGGACGTTTCGCCATCAATACAAAACCTCTTTGACCTTTCATCTTCTCGCCCTCCAGTGGGGATGGCGCAAGTGTGTGCCTGGGCTTAAGATCAATCCAACGAATGTTTCTTATGCAATACATCTCAGAGATTGATCAATTGTCCAGCTTCCCGAGCATCGACACCGAAGTGCTGCGCACCTTCGTCGCCATCGCCGACCAGGGCGGTTTTACCCGCGCGGGTGAGTTGGTCAATCGCACGCAATCGGCGGTGAGCATGCAGATGAAGCGCCTCGAAGAAGACGTGTTGCAGCGCAAGCTGTTCGAGCGCGATGGCCGCCAGGTGCGGCTGACGCCTGAGGGCCAAGTGTTGCTGGGTTATGCGCGGCGTATCCTGAAGCTGCACAGTGAGGTGTTCAACACCCTGCGCGAGCCGCATATGGTGGGCCTGGTGCGCATCGGCACGCCGGATGACTACGTGATGCGGTTCCTACCGGGGATTCTCAAGCAGTTTTCCAAGGCCTACCCGCTGATCCAGATCGAGATGCACTGCGAGGCGTCCACGGTACTGATGCAGCGGCGGGATTTGGCACTGACCGTTGTCAGTCGCGAGCCCGGCAATGAGATCGGTGAACTGTTGCGCACCGAGCGCATGGTCTGGGCGGCAGCACCGTGCTTCTGCACCGAAGAACACGACGCTCTGCCGCTGGCGATGTCCGGTACGGCCTGCCTGTATACCCAGTGGGCCTGCTCGGCACTGGACGCGGCCGGACGCGATTATCGCCTGGCCTACCATAGCTCCAACGTGTCGGCGATCCAGGCCGTGGTCAATGCGGGCCTCGCCGTGATGGTCAGCATGGAGAGTCTGGTAACCGAAGACCTGCGCATACTCGGCCGCGACGAGGGTTTCCCGCCGCTGCCATCCATGAATCTGCATTTGTTGCGTAACACGCGGATGAACTCGCCCATCACCGATTGCCTGGCGGAATACATCATCGAAGGCTTCAGACTTTAAACGTCAGCATCACCGCGCATACCACCAGGAAGCCGCAGAACAGGCCGCGCAGTACGCGCTCTGGCAGCGCATGGGCGACTTTCACGCCCCAACTGATACTGAGCAGACCACCGACGGCCAAGGGCACGCCGATCATCCAGTCCACCTCTTGGTGCCAGGCGTAGGTGACCAGCGTCACGCCGGTACTCGGCAATGCCAGGGCCAGGGACAGGCCTTGGGCAACCACTTGGGTGGTGCCGAATACACTGGTCAACACGGGCGTCGCGACCACTGCGCCGCCGACGCCGAACAAGCCGCCCATGGAGCCAGAGGCTGCGCCGAGCACCCCGAGCCATGGCCAGGAGTAACGCATCTGCGCCGTCGGCGGTGCGTTGCGGGTGAACATGCGTACCAAGTTGTAGGCCGAAAGCGTCAGCAGGAAGGCAATAAAGCCGATGCGCATTGCGCCCGCATCCAGGCCGACGGCCCAGATCGACCCGAGCCAGGCAAAAGTGAACCCCATCACGCCCAATGGCAGCGCATGACGCAGTTCGATACGGTTGCGCTGGTGATAACGCCACAGCGCCAGCATCACGTTGGGCACCACCATGACCAGCGCCGTGCCTTGGGCCAACTGTTGATCGAGGCCGAACAACACGCCCAGCACCGGGATCGCGATCAGCCCGCCGCCAATGCCAAACAGGCCGCCCACTGTGCCGAGGGCCGCGCCCAATACCAGGTACATCACTAAATCCAACACCGCTTGTTACTCCACAATCCCAGGCCTTGCATGCTACGCAGTCGGCTCTGGCGCGGAAACGCACAGCAACGCACAATGGCTGTGCCAATCTCGCATAAGCGACTATTCGATGAACCCGAATACCCTGACCGATCAACTGAGCCTGTTTCTCGACGTGCTGGAAACCGGCAGTTTTTCCGCTGCCGCACGCCGGCATCCGCTGACGCCCTCCGCGGTGGCGCGGCGGATCGACAGCCTGGAAAGTTCGGTGGGCAGCCGCCTGTTCCAGCGCAGCACCCACGCGGTACTGCCGACCCCGGCGGGGTTGGCCTTTGCCGAGCGGGCGCGGCGCATCGTCAGCGAATTGCAGTTGGCACGGGCCGAAGCGGTGTCTTTGAGCCATGCCCCGGAGGGCCTGATTCGGGTGGATGCCCCGGCGGCCTTCGGTCGACGGCACCTGGCGCCGGTGATTGCCGACTTCCTGAACGTCTACCCAGGGCTGGATGTGCACCTGCATCTGATCGACAGCTTTGTGGACATGCAAGGCGCACATCTGGGCAAGGTTGACCTGGTGCTGCGTGCCGGGCATCTCGTCGACACGCGCTTGATCGCCACGCCCCTGGCCAGCATCGTGCGGGTCGCCTGCGCCAGCCCGGCCTACCTGAAAAGCCGAGGCACGCCCAGCCACCCTCGGGAGCTGAGCGAACACGACGGGTTGGACTGGGATGGCCTGGCGCCCACATTCGCCTGGCGCTTCGAGCTGGATGGACGCCGCGCCACCTACCGCCCGCGCCGCATCCGCATGAGTGCCAACAACGCCGAAGCCTTGCTGTCCGGCGCCCTGGCTGGACTGGGCATTGCTCACCTGCCCACCTGGCTGGCCAGTGAATACTTGGTGCGTGGCGAACTGCTGCCGCTGTTTTGCGAAAATGGCCTGCCCAGCCCGGAAACCACCGGGATCTATGCACTGCGCCTGGAACAGCAACCCAACGCCCGCAGCCGCTTGTTGCTGGAATACCTCAAGACCCGTTTCAGCCCGGTGCCGCCCTGGGACCTGGCCTTGCAAAGTGGCTTGGTCTGACCGCTCGGACAGAATTATCTGGCGCATTAAAGATTTGCCCGCTAGATTCCAGCCCAGATACGTTTTCCGGAGGCACCGCCATGAGCAAAAACCCCGACCCGTGCGAATCCCTGATGCTGGACAACCAGTTGTGCTTCGCCCTGCACTCCACCTCGCTGCTGATGACCAAGGTCTACAAGCCACTGCTGCAGGCGCTGGGCCTGACCTACCCGCAATACCTGGCCATGATGGTGCTGTGGGAAGAGGATGGTTTGACCGTCGGCGAAATCAGCAGTCGCCTGCTGACCGATCCGGGTTCGCTGACACCGCTGCTCAAGCGCCTGGAAGTTGAAGGCCTGCTCAGCCGTACCCGCAGCCGCGAAGATGAACGCGTGGTGGTAGTGGAGTTGACCGACGCCGGCCGCGCCCTGCAGGACAAAGCCATGGGCATACCCCAGTGCATCCTCGGCGCCAGCGGCCTGGAACTGGAGCAATTGCGCAAGTTGCAAGGTGACCTGATTGCCTTGCGCACCCACCTGCAAGGCAGCCTTTAACCTCTCCCATCTAGGGCGTCGCGTCCGCGGCGCCCGCAGAAAAATGACCGTTCGTCCCCGCCTCAGAATATTTTTATAAATTTATCTTGCGCGCAAAACATTAGCGCTATACATTCGCCTCACCAACTACTTAGCGTACAAACATTTAGCGCTAACAACCGAGAGGAAAACACCATGCAAACGCTCTATACCGCAGTAGCTACCGCCACTGGCGGCCGTGATGGTCGTGCTGTTTCCAACGACAACATCCTCGACGTCAAACTCTCCACCCCCAAAGAATTGGGCGGCGCCGGTGGCCAGGCCACCAACCCTGAGCAACTGTTTGCTGCCGGTTACTCGGCCTGCTTCATCGGCGCCCTGAAATTCGTCGCCAGCCAGACCAAACGCAAAATCCCGGACGACGCCTCGATTACCGCCCACGTCGGCATCGGCCAGATCCCCGGCGGTTTCGGCCTGGATATCGACTTGCACATCAGCCTGCCCGGCCTGGCTCAGGACGACGCGCAAAGCCTGGTCGACGCCGCTCACCAAGTCTGCCCGTACTCCAACGCCACCCGTGGCAACGTCGATGTACGCCTGCACGTGACTGTCTAAATGACCTCGGCCGCCCCTGGAGAACGCAATGAACACAATTGGTAAAGCACTCACCGGCACCCTGCTCGCCTTGTCCATCACTAACGCCTTTGCTGCGACCGGTGAAGTCGAACACAACACCCAGGCTTTTCTGGATGTGTTGAACGCCGGCACCGGCAAACCGATGGAACAACTGACGCCCAAGGACGCCCGTGCCGTACTGACCGGCGCCCAGGCGGGTGTGAAGCTGACCTTGCCGGCCGCAGAGGTGAGCCAGAAGACCATCCAGGTCGATGGCAAGCCGCTGGACCTGACCATCGTGCGTCCGGCCGGGGTCAAGGGCACATTGCCGGTGTTCATGTTCTTCCACGGCGGCGGCTGGGTGCTGGGGGATTACCCGACCCATGAACGCCTGGTGCGGGACTTGGTGGCGGGTTCGGGGGCGGTGGCGGTATTCGTCAACTACACGCCTTCGCCGGAAGCGCACTACCCGGTGGCGATCAACCAGGCCTACGGCGCTACAAAATGGGTGGCCGAGCATGGCCAAGAGATCAACGTCGATGGCAAGCGCCTGGCGGTCGCGGGCAACAGTGTCGGCGGCAATATGGCGGCGGTCGTCAGCCTGATGGCCAAAGACAAGGGCACCCCGGCCATCAAGTTCCAAGTGCTGTTATGGCCGGTGACCGACGCCAACTTCGACACCGGTTCCTACAACCAATATGCCGAAGGGCACTTCCTCACCCGCAACATGATGAAGTGGTTCTGGGACAACTACACCACTGACGCCAAGCAGCGCGCCGAGATCTACGCCTCGCCACTGCGGGCCAGCACCGATCAGTTGAAAGGCTTACCGCCCGCACTGATCCAAACCGCCGGCGCCGATGTGCTGCGTGATGAGGGCGAAGCCTATGCCCGCAAGCTGGACGCTGCCGGTGTACCGGTGACCGCCGTGCGCTACAACGGCATGATCCACGACTACGGTTTGCTCAACGTGGTCAGCCAGGTCCCGGCCGTCCGCTCGGCATTGCTCCAGGCCTCGGATGAGCTGAAGCAACACCTCAAGTAAAAAGTAACGCCCATAAAAAAGCCCGACTCAAAGTCGGGCTTTTTTCGTATCGGCAAGGCCAGAATTACTTCTTGGCGCGACCTTTGTACGAACCGCCTTCGCGGGTGTCGATCTCGATCAGGTCGTCGATTTCGATGAAATCGGCCACTTGCAGTTCGGTACCGTTGCTCAGCTTGGCAGGCTTCATCACCTTGCCCGAAGTGTCACCGCGAGCGGAACCTTCGGTGTAGGCCACTTTACGCACGATGGTAGTCGGCAGCTCTACAGAAACCAGGCGCTCTTCGAAGAAAATAGCTTCGCAGACGTCTTCCATGCCTTCTTCGATGAACGGCAGAACGGCTTCGATATCTTCAGCGTTCAGCTCGTACATGGTGTAGTCGGTGGTGTCCATGAACGTGTAGGTGTCGCCGCTGATGAAGGACAGGGTCGCTTCTTTGCGGTCGAGGATCACGTCGTCCAGTTTGTCATCGGCGCTGTAGACGATCTCGGTCTTGTAACCGGTCAGCAGGTTCTTCAGCTTGGTCTTCATGATTGCGCTGTTACGACCAGACTTGGTGAACTCAGCTTTCTGAACCAGCCAAGGGTCGTTTTCGAGACGGATCACTGTACCGGGTTTCAGTTCTTTACCAGTTTTCATTGCATATATCCGAAATTTGGATGGGATTTACAAAATTCAAGGTGGCGTATCATATCCAACTTTCATAAAACTGCACCAGCGCCGTCGCAAGATCGGCCTGCAAGCCCTGTTCCAGACACCATGTTTCGGCGTGCAGATTCACTTCCGGCCAGTGTTCCAGCAGCATTTTCCACGGTTGGGCCATGTCGGCCTCGGTGTTCCAGGCTTGCCAGAGCCCGATAACGGCCGCCCTGGCCGCCGGTGATAAGTTGGCGGTGTACAGCGCCAGGAAGGCATCGAGCTTGTCGAGATGGATGTCTTCGTCCTGTCGGTAGATGTGCCACAACAGCGGACGCCCGGCCCATTGGGCACGCACGAACGAGTCTTCACCACGCACGGCATTGAAGTCGCAGCACCACAGCAAGTGGTCGTATTGTTCCTGGCGCACGAAGGCGATGACTTGCACCGTCAGCGATCCGCGCTGCTGGATATCGCCTGCGACCAGCGGGTCCACACCGAGCCAGCGCTGCACATCGCCCAGGATGCGCCCTTCGGGAACCAACAGATGAGTGGCACGGCCGTCCGTCGATAACACGTCCAGCCAGCTGGCCAGCCCGGCGTTTTCGTAGGCGAACAGTGAGATCAGCCGTGCATCGACTGCGGGAACTATGCCCAAGGCTTGCAGGAAGTCCCGCTGTGCACCGGCATCCTGCTGAAACGCCCTACGCCGCTCCAGCAACCCCGCCTCACGCAACAACCCGCCGGTGCCGGCGCGGAACCCAGGAAAGAAGAAGTACTTCTGCACGCCCTTGAATTTGACCGACGGCAACCGATGACAGCCCACCACCCACTCTTCGGCACTCAGGTAATCCAGGTTCATCCATAACGGCGCGCGTTCGCGCTCAGCCATGGCCTCCATATAGTCGGGCGGTAACTGACAGGCGAACGCGGCAATCACTACGTCCGCTGCCGGCACCTTCACCCACTCGGTTGGCCAATGACGCACTTCGACGCCTTCCTGCCATTGCAGCGCTTGCTGCACATCGATTTGCGGGCACATGCGTTCGAAGGCGCGCAGGTCATCGACCCACAAGCACACATCGCAGGCGTGCTCCGCCACCAATTGCCGGGCCAGGCGCCAGGTCACGCCGATGTCGCCGTAGTTGTCGACGACGCTGCAAAAAATATCCCAGCGGGCTTTCATTCCGGGCTCCAACATTCAAAGGCTCGATTGTCCGCATAAATGCGCGGATGCAGAAGGCTTGATCGCGATTATTCTGCACAGTGGCTGTGCGACAATCGCCGCCACGCCGTTTATGCCTGCCAGGAGGCCGCCATGTCTGATCGTCCGTTGTCGCCGTTCAAGCTCAGTGCTGCTATCGCGTTTGGCGTGTGGTTGGGGTTTATCGCCCTCGCGCTGACAGCATGGCTGGCCTCGCGTTACCTGTTCCCGCAGAGCCTGGCGCCAGTGGCCCAGGCCGTGCAGCAATTGGGCAAGCCTGCGGTGGTGACGCCTGAACCGCCGAACCGCATGTTCGAGCAGTACCAGCAGAACCTGCAAAAGCAGGAACAGCAACAGACCCTGGACCAGGCCCGCAACAATGCGCGCAACCTGTCCAACCCCAAATGCCAGTTCTGGCTGCAACAGGACCAGAACGCCCCCAACGAAAAGACCCGGGCCAATGTCCTGCAATTCTGCGATTGATGACCAATGAATAAACATGCCGTACACCAGCTTGTATTAGAAAAGCTCACCCTCGATCTCGATATTGCCCAACGCGCAGCGCAGACCGCTTACGAAACCGCGACCCACGAAGAAAACATCGCGGAAAACAAATACGACACCCTGGGGTTGGAGGCTTCCTACCTGGCGGCGGGGCAAGCCAAACGCGTGGAGGAGATCAAGCAGGCGTTGCTGCTGTGCCAGAACATGCCGCTGCGGGCTTACGATGATCAGCGCGGTATAGAGATTGGCGCGCTGCTGGGCCTGGAAGACGAGAACGGTCGCCAGCAATGGCTGTTTTTGGCGCCGGATGCGGCGGGCTTGAAAGTGGATGTGGTCGGGCAACCGGTGACCGTCATCACCCCGCGCTCGCCGCTGGGCAAAAGCCTGGTGGGCAAGTTCGAAGGCGATGAGGTGGAGATTCTGGTGGCGGGCGCTCGGCAACATTTTACGGTTACCGAGGCCAAATAGCCGACTCAGTGAACCGGCAATTCTACGCCGTCGAACAACTCTTCCAGTTCCTGCTTGTTGTGGCACTGGATCGCCTTGGCCATGACTTCACGGGTCAGGTGCGGTGCAAACTTTTCGATGAAGTCGCACATGAAGCCCCGCAGGAAGGTGCCACGGCGGAAACCGATCTTGGTCACGCTGGACTCGAACAGCTCGCTGGCATCGAGCACCACCAAGTCTTTGTCGAGCGCCGTGTCGACCGCCATCTTGGCGACAATACCCACGCCCAGGCCGAGGCGTACGTAAGTCTTGATCACGTCGGCGTCGGCTGCGGTGAACACCACTTTTGGTGTCAGGCCCCGATGGCTGAAGGCTTCGTCGAGCTTGGAGCGGCCAGTGAAACCGAACACATACGTCACGATCGGGTATTCAGCCAGGGCTTCCAGGGTCAGCTTCGGCAGCTTGGCCAACGGGTGGCCTTGGGGCACGACAACGCAACGGTTCCAGCGATAACACGGCATCATCACCAGGTCGCCGAACAGCTCCAGGGCCTCGGTGGCGATGGCGAAATCGACAGTGCCATCAGCGGCCATTTCGGCAATCTGCATCGGCGACCCTTGGTGCATGTGCAGCGCCACGTCGGGGTACTGCTTGATGAAATCGCGGATCACCGGCGGCAATGCATAGCGCGCCTGGGTGTGCGTGGTGGCGATGGACAGGGTGCCCTTCTTCTCGTTGGAAAATTCCTGGGCGATCTGCTTGATGCTTTCGACTTTGCGCAGGATCTCACCGGCGGTGGTGATGATGCGCTCACCGGCCGGGGTCACGCGGGTCAGGTGCTTGCCGCTGCGCGCGAACACTTCAACGCCCAGCTCGTCTTCGAGCAGGCGGATCTGCTTGCTGATACCGGGTTGCGAGGTGTAGAGGCTTTGAGCGGTAGCGGAAACGTTGAGGTCGTGGTGCGCCACTTCCCAGATGTAGCGCAGTTGTTGAAGCTTCATATGTGTCCCTCAAAGCAGATAGACGCCACGGGTATCAGCGACGGTATATAACTATATTAAAGGTTCGACGGATAAATCTAGAACTTTTTATCGTTTTTATCCATCACACGTCATCACTGCGTCGACGTTGCAACGAAGGCACCAGGTAAACCGGCACCGTAGACAGCTGCAGTACCCGTGCAGCGGTGCGCCCCAACGGAGTGGCAGCCGCGGTTGCATGGCTATGACTGCCTACGATCAGCAGATCCACGGACAGTTTGCGCAGTTGGTCGAGAATCACCTCGCACGGGTCCCCCTGGATCACCCGTACCGAGCGAATCAACTTCAGGTCTTGCTCACCTTCCCCCAACTCCTCGCGGAAACTGTCCAGCACCCGTTGTTCGATGGTCGCCATCACCGTGGTCAACCCCTGGCTCTGCCATTCACTCAGGGCCTTTTCATCAAGGTAGCTCTGTAACACCGATTCGGCGAACAGCCCGATAGGCTCGACCACGTGAATCACATACAGGTCCGCCTTGAACGTTCGGGCCAGCGCCAGCGCATGTTGCATCACATAAGGCGCGTACAGACCGAGGTCTGTGGCGTACAGCATCGAACGGATCATAGAACCCCCTGGAACTGCCAGGATGGCGGAGATGAAATCAGCTTAGCAGTGCCTCGCTGACTTGGATTGACTTAGATCTTCACCTCATTACTGATGCCATGGGGCACATGCCCGGTGGCGACGAACTCCATGGCTTTTTCGCAATGCCCGGCCTGGTCATCAAAAAACACATCAGCCGCGAAGGCTTCCAGGAATGCGGATTTTTCCAGGCCACCCAGGAACAGCGACTCATCCAGGCGGATATCCCACTCGCGCAAGGTGCGAATCACCCGCTCATGGGACGGCGCCGAACGGGCGGTGACCAGGGCGGTGCGGATCGGACAGGCTTCGTCTGGAAACTCGCGCTGCAACAAGTTGAGCGCCGCCAGGAAACCTTTGAAGGGACCGCCGTGCAAAGGCTGGCGGGCAGACTCTCGTTCATTGGCCTGGAACGCTTCCAGGCCGCCGGCCTGGTAAACACGCTCGGACTCATCGGAGAACAGCACCGCGTCGCCATCGAAGGCAATCCGCAGCTCTTCACTGGAGGCGCGATTTGGGCCGCCAGACAAAATCGTCGCCGCCGCAAACCCAGCATCGAGGGCACTGCGCACGTCTTCAGCATGGGTCGAGAGAAACAGATGGCAACCAAACGCGGCCAAATAAGGATAAGGACTACGCCCGCCTACGAACGCGGCGCGGGAAATATCCAGGCCGTAATGCTGGATCGAATTGAACACGCGCAGGCCGGTGTCGGCACTGTTGCGCGATACCAGCACCACTTCGACTCGGGCTCGGCCCAGGCTGGCGTTCAAGCTCAGCAGCTTCTTCACCAGCGGGAATGCGTCACCGGGCTCGAGGATTTCCTCCTCGTGTTCGATCTGATACTGGCGATAGGTCTCGACCCCTTCGGCCAGGTAGACCTTATGGCTTTCGCTCAGGTCGAACAGTGCCCGCGAGGAAATCGCCAACACCAGTTTGTCGCCCAATCCTTTTGCCACGGTACGCTCCTCGACTCAGCGGTTATGCCGATCAATAAAACTCAAGGCCTGGTAAAGCGCCTGCATCCGCGGCAACTCGCAACCGGCAGCCTTGGCGGCAGCGAGTGGCCGGGCGTAGATCGCCGCCAGTTCCAGCGGGCGCTTGTGCACATGGTCGTGGTACATGCTTGGCAGGTAGTCGTCCATGGTTTCGGTCATGGTGAACATCTGCTCGGCGTAACTCTTGGGAATTTCATGGCCGCAAGCGTGAGCCCCCTGTACCACTTCAGCCATCAGCGCCTGGATCAGTTCGCGGCTGGACTCGTCGGCCATCATCGCCGTGGTGCCCGTACCGAGTAACACGGAGAGGCCGTTGTAGGGCACGTTCCACACCAGTTTGTGCCAACGGGCCTGATGCACATTGGCCATGGCCTGGGACTCGATGCCGGCCGCGTGAAACAGAGCGGCGCCCGCTTCGACAATCGCCTTTTGCGCGCCCTCGTCTTTGGCCGCCGTGCCACTGTGATAACCCAGGTTGACCCGACCCAGCGCCTGATGCTCGATCACGCCGGGGGCAGAACGGTGCACGCCGATGTAACACAGGCCGCCGAGCAGATGCAGCGACGAAGGCAAGTGTTCACGCAGGCTGTCTTCGACATCTAGGCCGTTTTGCAGTAACACCACCTTGGCGTCCGGCGCGGCGACTTGGGCAATGGTCGGGGCCAGGTCGACGTTGCCGGTCGACTTGGTACCCACCAGCAGCCAGTCGCACGGCGGCATATCGGCGGCGCGGGCATAAGCCTGCACCGGGTGCAGGTGCAAAGGGCCATGCACCGTACTGTTGAGGTGCAGGCCCTGCTCGCTGACCGCCGCGTATTCACTGCGCAGCAGGAAGTGCACGTCGAAACCGGCGCGCGCCAGCATCAAACCGTAAAAGCCACCGATGGCGCCGGTACCAATGATGCCAATGCGGGGTGATTGTGCGGTCATGGCAGATCCTCTGGAGTGCGGGTAAGCGCTTGGTGGATAGAGTCGTTCAGGTCAGCACGTGTAAGACGCGTCTGCAATTGCCCGAGGAATTGACCCTCGCACACCACGAACAGCGCCGGCAAATGAAAGATCTGGTAGCGTTCGACCGCGCCACCGTTGTGCCCGGCATCCACCCAGCACACGCGGTCCACCGGCAGCGACCAGCCGGGTAACTGCTGGCGCGCCCAACGGCAACTGGAACACCCACTACTGGTAAACACAACCAGCGAAATACCTGGCAATCCCAGCAATTGCTGGTCAATATCCAGGTCGGTCAATTCCAGTTCCTTCACTATACTGCTGCCACCGCCGTCAATTGGACGGTGCTCGGAGTCCGTGTACATGGGTCGTTTTTTACCTCACCCTGATGATGTCGCTGTCGAGTTAATCCAACGTCCCGCTCCTGCCATCCCCCGCCAACGCCTGCACACGATCGGCCTGGGCGGCATCGCCTGCCATTGGCCACGTGCCTGGCGCGAAGGCACGGCGGTTGATCTGCTTATTCCCTCCCTGGGCGCCAGCGCGCGTTATCCAGGCTATGTGGCGTGGTGCCGCAAGGTGGAAAACGGCTACCGCATCGGTGTCGCGTTTACCGATGAACATGCACTGTTCGGTGCACGAATGGGTGAGCAAGCATGCCGGATAGAGCGCTACTGCCGCCAGCACGAAGACGCCGAACCGACCCCCCAGCAACTCGAAGCCCTGGCCCGTGAGTGGGTATCGCGCCATGCAAGCGAGTTCTCCCATGAGGCCTTTGTGGCGCCAGCACTGGATTAAAGCGGGCTTTGCCCATTGTCGCGGGCCCGTGTTACGCGCTAAGGTTCCTCCCCCCTGCATTCAAATCATGCTGTGCTCCGCCGCACGGGGATGGCTGGCGGCCGGCACCCGTGACCCTGACGAGTAACACGATGGCTGATTTACCGATCAATGACCTAAACGTCGAATCCAACGAGACCCTGATCACGCCCGATCAGCTCAAGCGCGAGATCCCTCTGAGCGACGCTGCCCTGCAGACCGTCACCAAGGGTCGCGAAGTCATCCGTGACATTCTCGATGGCACCGACCACCGCCTGTTCGTCGTCATCGGGCCTTGCTCGATCCACGACCTCAAGGCTGCCCACGAGTATGCCGAGCGCCTCAAAGTGCTGGCGGCGGAAGTGTCAGACACCCTGTACCTGGTGATGCGCGTCTATTTTGAAAAACCGCGTACCACTGTGGGCTGGAAAGGCTTGATCAACGACCCGTACCTGGACGACTCATTCAAGATCCAGGACGGTCTGCACATCGGTCGTCAGTTGCTGCTGGACCTGGCCGAGATGGGTCTACCCACCGCCACCGAAGCCCTCGACCCGATCTCACCGCAGTACCTGCAGGACCTGATCAGCTGGTCGGCCATCGGCGCTCGCACCACCGAATCCCAGACTCACCGTGAAATGGCGTCCGGCCTGTCCTCGGCCGTGGGCTTCAAGAACGGCACCGACGGCGGCCTGACCGTGGCGATCAACGCGTTGCAATCGGTCTCCAGCCCGCACCGTTTCCTGGGGATCAACCAGGAAGGTGGCGTGTCCATCGTCACCACCAAGGGCAACGCCTACGGTCACGTGGTGCTGCGTGGCGGCAACGGCAAGCCCAACTATGATTCGGTCAGCGTTGCGCTGTGCGAGCAGGCACTGAACAAGGCGAAGATCAAGCCGAACATCATGGTCGACTGCAGCCACGCCAACTCCAACAAGGACCCGGCCCTGCAGCCGCTGGTGATGGAAAACGTGGCCAACCAGATCCTGGAAGGCAACCAGTCGATCATCGGCCTGATGGTCGAGAGCCACCTGAATTGGGGTTGCCAGGCGATTCCAAAAGACCTGGCCGACTTGCAGTACGGCGTGTCGATCACCGATGCCTGCATCGACTGGGCGGCTACCGAAAACACCCTGCGCAGCATGCATGCCAAGCTCAAGGACGTTCTGCCTAAACGCAAACGCACCTGACTTTAAAACTGCGCACACAAAAACGCCGGGCTAAGCCCGGCGTTTTTCATGGTGCTGTTTACGGTTTACAGCTTTGCGGCATGGCGCTGGTGGCGCTCCATGTAACGTTCTACGTAGGAGCAGGACGGGATCACCGTATAGCCTGCCTCTTCGGCGAACTTCAGGGCTTCCTCGGTCAGTGCCGCCGCAATCCCACGGCCCCGCAGTGCGTTGGGCACGAAGGTCCGATAGATATCCAGGGTCTGTTTGCCGAGGTCCATATAGGTCAGATAGGCACGATGACCGTCCACATTGGTCTCGAACTGATGACCAGCCTGGTCATGGTGGATGGACAACGCCTCGCTCATCACTACTCCTCGCGGGTCTTGGTTTCTGACCCCTACCTTACCGATGTTTGTCCGGCGAAGGAACATCTACGCCACCCCGTGCCGGTTTCGACAACGAGAAAACCCTGAGCGTTTACAACCAGCACGTAGGGAATAGTAGGCACCAATCCTGAAATTGCTCAAGGCGCGCTCGTCATCCCCTGCCGCTGGTGGATATAGAAAGGGCTCCGATCAACCTGGGATCGAAAGCCTGAACATTGCCGGCAGTTGAACCTTAAGACGAACAGGCGCTCTTAAAGTCACCTCTACATGCGCAAAAGATGCCGGGCAAAGCAAAGCCAGGCTGAACGTAAGTGTCAGCTTGGATATATAAATTTTCATCTGTTTACAAGGCTTAACACATGCGGGCCGGCCCTTTCAGCCTGGATCCAATTTTCGCCTGTTTGAAAAAAATTGGACGGTTTTTATACAAACCTCCAAAAGATTAGCCAAAATAGATTCGGTGCGAGAATTTTTTTTGCTTCTTGCGCTACGTCAGTTTACTTACTACAAGTAATGGGTAGTATGTACGCCGGCTATTAGCTCACCCTGGGCGAACTAGCCATCTAATAGAAAGTCCTTGAAGGGGAACACGATGAACAACGTTCTGAAATTCTCTGCTCTGGCTCTGGCCGCAGTTCTGGCTACCGGTTGCAGCAGCGTCTCCAAAGAAACCGAAGCTCGCCTGACTGCAACTGAAGACGCAGCAGCTCGCTCCCAGGCCCGTGCAGACGAAGCCTACCGCAAAGCTGATGAAGCTCTGGCTGCTGCTCAAAAAGCACAGCAGACTGCTGACGAAGCTAACGAGCGCGCACTGCGTATGCTTGAAAAAGCTAGCCGCAAGTAATAATCCTTCGGGGTTGTTATCAAGCCGATCCATTTATGGGTCGGCTTTTTTATTGCCTGGGATTTGTGTCTGAATCACGGGCAATAAAAAGCCCGCCGTAGCGGGCTGTTGATCACGCAGCGTTACTGCTGCAGATCGATCGGCGCACTGGCGGCCACCGAGGCTGCGCCAGGCACGCCGATTTCCGTCGGCAAGCCGTCTTCCGCCGCCACTACGTCACGCACCTGGTCCCAGTTCACGCGCAATTGGTTGGCCAAGTCTTCACGCTTGAGCAAGGCGTTGATGACGGCGGTGTGCTTGTCGACCACTGACGGCGTCCCGTCATCATTCAATGGCGTATGCGCTTCAAGGTAGACCTTGCCATCACTGCGACCGAACTTGTAGGCATCGTTGATGATGCGCACCGACGTCCCCACCGGCACCATGCCCGCCATCTCCAGCACGTTGTTGTTGAACATGCGGAAGCAGCCGTGGCTTGTACGCGTGCCGATACCAAATTTCATGTTGGAACCATGGATCAGGTAACCCGGCGTGCCCAGGGTGAACTTGAACGGCCCCAGAGGGTTGTCCGGACCGGCCGGCACCACGTTGGGCAGCGGGTCGCCGTTGGCAGCGTGCTCGGCCTTGATCGACGCGGGCGGCGTCCAGGTCGGGTTGGGGGTCTTGGCAATGATGCTGGTGTGGGCGATTGGCGACCCCCAGCCTTCACGGCCGATCCCCAACGGGAACGTGTAGACCACGTTCTGGCCCTTGGGGAAGTAATAGAGTCGGTATTCCGCCAGGTTGATCACAATACCTTCGCGCGGGCCCGGCGGCAGGATGAAGCGCGTCGGCAAGACGATCTCGGTACCGGCCCCCGGCAACCAGGCATCCACGCCCGGGTTGGCCGCGACCATCTCCGAATAGCCCAGGTCATAGGTGGTGCCCAGGTCGGCAAACGTGTCTTCGTACTTGGCCTTGATCACCTGGACCTGGCCGACGATGTCTTCACCCGGTGGTGGCAAGGGCAACTGCAGGGCTGACGCAGAACCGGCCGCACAGAGGGCAGCGAGAGACAGGCAGCAGGTGACGACGGAAAGGCGCGACAACATCCGGTAAATCCTTCGCAGAACGACGGGGAGGTAAACATCGATTGTATACGTGAAGCGCGCTTCTAGCTGCCCCCTACAACTCGAAACGCAGCTCCGGCCAGATCGGCGGCGTACCGCGCTTCTGGGATTCTAGGATGGCGCGGCACAAAGGGCACAGGCGCTGGTCCTGGAAGATCGAACGATCGACCCGCGACCAACGCGGTTGCGCAGGCAATAACGTGCCGCACAGCGTGCGATCGATGGAGCCGCCCAGTTCCAGTTGACGCGCCACCAGATGCACCCGCACTTCCTGGCAGGCGAACAGATCCAACTGCTCGTCCGGCTCGATCAGTTGGTAGTTAAACAGGGACCAGGCAGGACGCGACATCAGGGGCTCCAAATCGGGGGGGCGCCACCTTAGCCGAAAGCCTGCCGGTAGAAAAGCGTCATAGCAGCGGTTTTAGCGTCGGCCAGACATTTTCCAGCAACTTGCCCTGGGCGCCGACCGCCGGGTGCAGTTGATCAGCCTGCATCAGCTCCGGATGCCCGCCCACGCCATCAAGGAAAAACGGCACCAGCGGGACGTTTTTCTGCTCGGCCAACACACCATAGACCTCGGCAAACGCAGTGGTGTAGCGCGGGCCATAATTGGGCGGCAGTTGCATTCCCAACAGCAACACCTTGGCTCCGCCGGCCTTGGACTGGTCAATCATCGACGCAAGATTTTGTTGCAATTGAGCGGGCGGCTGGCCACGCAAGCCATCATTACCACCCAACTCGATCACCACCACGTCCGGCTTATGCTCTGCAAGCGCCGCCGGCAGCCGCGCCAGGCCTCCGGCACTGGTATCGCCACTGATGGAGGCATTCACCACTTTATCGTCGAAACCTTCCTGCTTGAGCCGTTGCTGCAACAGGGCAACCCACCCTTTGCTGGTATCCAGGCCGAAACCGGCACTGATACTATCGCCAACGATCAGGACTGTACCCGCCGCTGCGTTCTGGGCCATGCACATCAAGGCCAGGCCAGCACTCAAAAACCACATTCGCATCGGATTCTCCATGGGCGCAAGCATTCTCACCGCGCGGAACCTTAGCAAAGTGGTTCCCAGCGCGGAAGGTGAACTGACTATCCTGCACGAACTGAGCCTGGAACTGAACAAGGGCGATAGCCTGGCTATCGTCGGCAGCTCCGGTTCCGGTAAATCCACCCTCCTCGGCCTGCTGGCCGGCCTCGACCTGCCCAGCAGCGGCGAAGTCACCCTTGCCGGGCAAGCCCTGAGTACCCTCGACGAAGACCAGCGCGCGCGCATCCGTGCCGAGCACGTGGGCTTCGTATTTCAGTCGTTCCAATTGCTCGACAGCCTCAACGCGCTGGAAAACGTCATGCTGCCGCTGGAACTGGATGGCCGCAAAGACGCCCGCGAGCGTGCCCGGCACCTGCTGGAACGCGTGGGCCTGGGCAAACGCCTGACACACTCGCCCCGGCAACTCTCCGGTGGCGAGCAACAACGGGTGGCGATCGCCCGCGCCTTTGCCGCGGAGCCGGACGTACTGTTTGCCGACGAGCCCACCGGCAACCTCGACAGCCACACCGGCGAGCGCATCAGCGACCTGCTGTTCGAACTCAACCAAGAAAGCGGCACGACCCTGGTGCTGGTCACCCACGACGAGCGCCTGGCCCACCGTTGCCGACGCCTGATCCGCCTTGAAGCCGGCCTGATGGTCGCGCCCCTGGAGCCTTGATGGCACGTTTGCCGCTGTTGCGCCTGTTCAGCCTTGCCATGCGCCAATTGCTGCGCGATGCCCGCGCCGGTGAATTGCGCGTGTTGTTCTTCGCCCTGCTGGTGGCCGTCGCCGCCAGTACCGCCATCGGTTACTTCGGTGCGCGCCTCAACGGCGCGATGCTGTTGCGCGCCACCGAATTCCTCGGCGCCGACCTGGTGCTCGAAGGCAGCTCGCCTGCCCGTCCCGAGCAAATCCAGTCCGGCACCGAGCTGGGCCTGGATCACGCCCGCGTGGTGGAGTTTTCCAGCGTCATTGCCACCGATAATGGCATCCAGCTCTCCAGCATCAAGGCCGTCAACGAGCAGTACCCACTGCGCGGTGAACTAAAAAGCGCGGCTGCACCCTTTGGTGATGAAACCCCGGGCGGCGGACCGAAACCCGGTGAAGCCTGGGTGGAAGCGCGGCTGCTGACGGCGCTGGACCTCAAGGTCGGCGACAGCATCGATGTGGGCATGAAAACACTGCGCCTGGCCCGCGTGCTGACCTACGAGCCAGACCGCGCCGGCAACTTCTACAGCCTCACGCCCAGGGTGATGATCAACCTGGCAGACCTGGACGCCACCGGTGTGGTGCAGCCCGGCAGCCGCGTGAGTTACCGCGAACTCTGGCGCGGGCCGCAGGGCAGCACCGTGCTGCAAACCTATCGTGACCTGGTCAAGCCGGGGCTCGCCGCCAACCAGCGCCTGCAGGATTCACGGGATGGCAACCAGCAGATCGGCGGCGCCCTGGGCAAGGCCGAGCGCTACCTGAACATGGCCAGCCTGGTGGCCGTGCTGTTGGCCGGTGTGGCCGTGGCACTGTCGGCCAATCGCTTCGCCACCCGACGCTTCGACGCCAGTGCCTTGCTGCGTTGCCTGGGACTGTCGCGACGCGAAGCCATGTTGCTGTTCAGCCTGCAACTAAGCGTGCTGGGGCTGGTGGCGAGCCTCACCGGCGCCCTGCTCGGTTGGCTGGCGCAGTTTGGCCTGTTCTATTTCCTCCATGACTTGCTGCCATCGGACGTGCCACCCGGTGGGCTGCTACCGGCAATCGCCGGGATCGGCACCGGGCTGGTCGCGCTCGCGGGTTTCGCCCTGCCGCCCCTGGCTGCACTGGGTCGCGTGCCACCGCTGCGAGTCTTGCGTCGCGACCTGCTGCCGATCCCCTCCAGCACCTGGATGGTCTATGGCGCGGCACTGTTTGCCTTGGGCCTGATCATGTGGCGCCTGAGCCTTGACCTGGTGCTGACCTTCGCCCTGCTCGGCGGTGGCGTGGTGGCTGCACTGGTACTCGGCGGCTTGCTCCTGCTGCTGTTGCAAAGCCTGCGCCGTCTGCTGGCGCGCGCCTCGCTACCCTGGCGACTGGGCCTGGGGCAATTGTTGCGTCACCCGCTGGCGGCGGCCGGTCAATCCCTGGCGTTCGGTTTGATACTGCTCTCCATGGGTTTGATCGCCCTGCTGCGTGGCGAGTTACTCGACACCTGGCAAAACCAGCTGCCCAAGGACGCCCCCAACTATTTCGCCTTGAATATCCTGCCGGCTGACAAGGACGCGTTTGGCGCCCGCCTGCTGGAACTGCAAGCGCAGTCCGCGCCGCTGTATCCGGTGGTGCCAGGTCGCCTGATCAGTATCAATGGCGAGCCCGTACAGGAAATCGTCAGCAAGGACTCCAGCGGCGATCGCGCGGTGCAACGCGACCTGAGCCTGACCTGGGCCGCCGACCTGCCACCGGGGAATGCCCTGACTGCCGGTTCATGGTGGTCACAGCAACCTACCGATGAAATCCCCGGCGTATCGGTCGAAGCCAAGGTGGCGGAAAGCCTCAAGCTCAAGCTCGATGATCACCTGGTGTTCACCGTGGGCGGGGAAAACCGTGAAGCGCGGGTGACCAGCCTGCGGACTATCAACTGGGATAACTTCCAGCCCAACTTCTTCATGATTTTCCAACCGGGTACCTTGAAGGATCTGCCCGCCACCTACCTGACCAGCTTTTACCTGGCGCCAGGACATGACCAGCAGATCGTCGACCTGTCCCGCGCTTTCCCGGCGGTGACTATCCTGCAAGTCGAGGCACTCTTGGAACAGTTGCGCAGCATCCTTGCCCAAGTGACCCTGGCGGTGGAGTACGTACTGCTATTTGTCTTGGCGGCGGGGATGGCGGTGCTGTTCTCCGGCCTGCAAGCCACCCTGGATGAGCGCATCCGCCAGGGGGCGCTGCTACGTGCACTGGGCGCCGAACGCAAGCTGCTGGTCAAGGCCAGGCGTATCGAGTTCGGGCTGCTGGGTGCCGTGAGTGGACTGCTCGCAGCGCTGGGGACCGAGTTGGTGACCTTTGTGCTGTATCGCTATGCGTTCGACCTGGCCTGGCAGCCTCACCCTTGGCTGTTGCTGCTGCCGGTGATTGGCGCCGTATTGATCGGCGGTGCCGGTGTGTTCGGCACTCGCCGCGCACTCAACGCCAGCCCGTTGACCGTGCTACGCGAAGGTTGAAACCTGATCGGCCCGCGTTCATCACTGGACGCGGGCCGACTTCGCTCACTTTACATATTCGATGCCGGTGATCCACCAGCACACGTCTCCACCCGGGGTCTGCACGACGGCCTCATCGTCCACTTCCTTGCGCAACAACGCCCGCGCCATGGGTGAGTCGATGGAGATGTAGTCCATCCGATCATAAATCTCGTCATAGCCAACGATGCGAAAACGCTTGGTCTCACCTTGCTCGTTTTCGATGTCCACCCACGCGCCGAAGAATACCTTGCCCTCTTGCTCGGGCATATATTCCACAACGCGCATGTCCTCCAGGCGCTTGCGCAGGTAGCGCACACGACGGTCGATTTCACGCAGTAGTTTCTTGTTGTATTGGTAATCGGCGTTTTCGCTGCGATCTCCCAGCGATGCTGCCCAGGTCACTTTGCGCGTGGTGTCCGGGCGCTTTTCACGCCACAGGTAATCCAGCTCCTTCTTCAGCGCTTCATGGCCTTCTTTGGTAATCAGCTTGGTACTCAAACGCTTGCATCCCGTGGCAATGTCCATAGGTGCCGATCCGCCTGAGTTTAAAGCCCAGGCGTCGGCTGGCTGGCGTTGATGATAAATGAACCCGGGAAAGTAGCCAGGCCAGTCTAGCCATCCAACGCCTGATCCAGCTCAAGCAGCACACCCCGCAGGCTCTGCCGCAAACCCGATACCTGCGACGTCATCACCTTCAGGGCCTCGGTTCTCTGGCTGATCGCAAGCGAATGATCATGCAGTTGAGTGGTACGCCGGTCCAGTTCTCGAGATTTCTCATCCAATTGTTTCTGCTCTTGCTGCAAGCGCGCCTGCCATTGCTCCAGTACCGATTCCCGTTCGATGGCTGCCAGCTTTTGCTGGGTCAGCTCTTGAGCAACCCGGGCCAGGTTGGTCAACGTGCTGTCCACTTCGAACAACGTACTGTGGTCGGCTGGAGGCGGACGTTTCAGAGGTGTCGGCACATCGAGCTCCGGCTGGATGGGCGTTGCGGCCTGCGCCATCATCAACGGGGCCTCGACAGGGGGTTGTCGAATCTCCTCAACGGAATGCTCATGCACAGGCGCAGGGGCAGGCTCGGAAGGACTCATCGCCTTGGGAGATGAGCTCATTTGCGACGAAAAACGAATGGACGGTACGATCACTGAAGCGCTTTCGATCGCCGGCAGCGTCGGCGCAGACATGCCCAGGGTGATCACCTTCATCACCAGCGCCTTCTTGATGATCACCGAATGATGGTCCTCGGGCCTGGCAGGCGGCAGCTTGCAGCCTTTCAAATCGACAAAATGATAGGGCACCTGGGTTTCCGTCACCCCGCCGGCCTTCATTCCCGAAGCGGCCAACGTCAGAATCTGCTTGAACACATGTAATGCCAACTGCAGATCCTCCCTGGACTCAACCCCACCCAGGAAATACCGATCAACTTTCTTACGTAACGCGGCGATATAGACCCTGGAACTTTCCGGCTCTACTTCCTCGTCCAGGCTATAGATAAGAAAGTTGGAGGCCGTCTGACCTACGGCAAATCCACAGAGCAATGCACCATTAACCGGAGCATCTTGACCATTACGCTCAAGAACAAGGGTACGTAGCAGCATCATGGTATTCAGGCCTCATTATGCAGTGCAGAAAGTTTATATAAACAACTAATAAACATTCGAAAATTGGACATTCCGAAACCTAACACATTGCTCCAGCGGCCTGCCCAACCCGCACGTAGGACTTCTCTTATTAAGCATTATCGACGTTCCCAAAAGCGATCGTTACCCGTACCCTTTTTTCACGCCCCCTACGTCATACCAAACTTTTTCGGTAAAAAAATGATCGAAATAAGCAATCTGACAAAACACACGGGTAACACAGCTGTACTCAGCGACTTTTCGTTCATCGCCAATCAACAGGAATGCGTGGGATTATTCGGGCAAGATCATTCGACCAAAACAACTCTGTTAGATTTAATAGCCGGTTCAACACAGCCCTCCAGCGGTTATATAAAGGTCCAGGGTTTCGACATACAAACCCATGCACTCAAGGCAAGGCAACTCGTTGGTTATCAACTGTCCACGGACCTCGGCCATCCAACGATGTCCGTCAAAGCGTTCCTTGGCTTCATCGCTGCCGTTCGCGGCTTCTACGGCGCCGAAAAGCGCTCGCGGCTGGAACAGGTCATCGCACGCCTGGATTTGTTTCCCGTGCTCGATGCGCCTCTCGATGCCCTCTCCATCGGCTGGAAACGTAAAGTTGCCCTTGCGCAGGCCATCGTGCATAGCCCTGTCCTTTTGCTGCTGGATGACCCTACCGAAGGACTTGCACCTGATCAAAAATATGCGTTCCGGTCGCTCATCCAATCTTTAACGCAAGAAATGACAGTCATCATCGCTTCTCGCCACTGCGATGAATTATCTGACGTGTGTACTCGAGCGTTAGTCATAGCGGGCAGTCGCCTGGTCGCCGATAACCCGCTGCCCGATCTACAACGCGACTCACGTCATTTCCAGGCCGTCACCCTGGCCGCGGACACACCATTAGACCTATTGGCCCTGGCCGTCCTGCCCGGCGTGGCCGGCATCGAAGAACATCGACATGCCCCCGGCACGGTGACCGTTCTCGCCATGCCGGGGCACACCATCTATCCCCATATCAATACGCTGATTGCCAGCCGCCGCTGGAAAATCAACTCGTTAAACCTGGAACCAGGTCGCCTGAATGATGTGGTCCACCACCTGAGCCAGGAGGCGCCCCGTTGAAATTATTACCTATTATTTTCAAGCGTCAGCTCGCCAGCTATGCCTGCATACCCAGTACTTACCTGCACATTGCCGTCTTTCTCATACTGTCCGTGGCATTGGGAAACTACATAAGCCCGTGGCCGGAACAAAACCTCAGTGACTTGCAGGTGTTCTTCCAGTTTCACCCCTGGCTGTATTTACTACTGATTCCCGCCTTGGCCACGCAACTATGGGCGGATGAGTCCAGTACAGGCTTTCTCGGGCTAATGAAAACCATGCCCATCACAACCTATGAATGGGTGATCGGAAAATTCCTGGCCGCCTGGTTCGTAGCAGGTGCAACCCTGTTTCTGATGTCTCCTCTCGTCATCATCGCCAACTACTTGGGCAGGGCCGATAATAGCGTTATTGCTTCGCAATTTTTTGTGAGTTGGTTGTTGGCAGGCAGTTACCTGTCCGTGGGTTGCTTTATTTGTGCATTTGTACGCCAGCGCACTGTCATTTTCATATTGACCCTTGGCCTGCTTCTGACAGCCAGTGGACTTTCTTCCATCCTGGATGCACTTGAACACCAAGCCCCTATTGGCTTGATTGATAGCTTGGCCGCACTCAGCCCTACTTTGCGATTCAGCAATATCGACGATGGCAAGCTCACACTTCGTGACACGCTCTACTTCATCAGCATGATCTTCGCCTTTCTCGCTGCGACGATAGTCACACTCAACTACAAACACAGCTGAGAAGGGAAATCCTCAATGCGGTCCTCGCTGCGCACCGGCATGACACTTACCGTCACCTTCCTGCTTTTCCTAGCGTTCAATCTGGTTTGGATAGGTAAACTTCCTGATATACGGTGGGACCTTTCTGAGCAAAAAATTCACACCTTGGCACCTGCCGTAAAACAGCTGCTCACCACACTGGAAGACCCGCTCGACTTGTATTACTTCAACTCCGCCAACGCCCCCAAAAGAAGCTACGCGGTGCAACGCTACAGCAAGCGTATTGAAGAGCTGCTCAAGGAGTACGAGGAAACAGCCAATGGCATGATCAACCTGCACCTGATTGAACCAGCGCCTTTTTCGGAGGACGCCTACAAAGCCCGGCTCTCCGGGCTCGACGATAATGCCGGGTTTCTCGGTCTTATCGGCTCCCGAGCAGGTCACGGTGTGCGACGTATTGGTTCCTTCAGCCTCGACCAGGAGCCACTGCTTGAGTATGAAATCGGCCATCTGCTCTATAAATTGCAGCACCCCGAACGCCCGGTCATCGGGCTATTGGCGGGATTGGCGATGGACGGATCCGCAGGCCGGTTGTTGCAGGAGCTAAGGCAGGAATTCGACTTGGTCAATCTGGAGCCGACTGCCGCATCCGTCCCCCAGCCCATCAAAACACTGATGGTCGTGCACCCTCAGGCATTGTCTGAGCGAACCTTGTATGCCATTGAACAATTTGTCTTGAGGGGCGGCAGATTAATGATGTTTGTCGACCCTTTGACTGAACAACGCCCAAACCTCCCCCCAGGCAACACTCGGGTGAGCGAGTTGATGGCTGCCTGGGGTGTCCAAATGCCAGTGGACAAGTTGGTGGTTGACGACGTCTACACGCCAAGGGAGACATCGGGCGCGCCCAATCAGGTCCGATTGAACCTGCCCCGACAGGCGATGAACATCCATGACATCAGTACATGGAACCTCAATAGGGTGACGGTATCGAGCAGTGGCGCCCTCTCTCCACTGAGCAAGAGCCGCACGACCTTCACCCCGCTCCTGCAAAGCTCCGAACAGTCTGTCCTGTTGGACGCCAACGGCCTCACAAGCGCAGCCAGCATCGACTCATTGATTGAAGGGGCGTCAAAGCAGGAACGAGCTCATGTGATCGCCGCGCGCATCGAGGGGCCGAGCTATTCGGTATTTCCCGATGGCATCAAGGGGCAGCCGCCCGGTTTGCAGAAGGCCGCACAGATTCATGTCGTGGTGGTGGCTGACACGGACATGCTCATGGATAAGGTCAATGACTCGGCACCCGACGGCAACGCGCTGTTTGTCTTGAATACGCTGGACAACCTGTCCGCACCCAACACACTCGCCGCCATACGCCCACGTGTGCCGCAGGAAACGTCGCCGAACAGGTTGGAGAGCACGCGCAACGCCGCGAAACAGGCCTATCGCGTAAAAGCCAGCGAATTGGAACGGCGCCTACAGCGCACGGAGCAGGAATGGCAGCGACTTAGCCCGTGGACAACCGCCCTTGGCACCCAGCCCGTGGACACCACCACTCGGCTGCAGGCACTCAACAAGGAACGTCTGCGCTTGCCCATGGAGTTGCATGCCCTGGAGGACGAAGCCTATGCCCAGGTGCGTCGACTGGAGTGGGTTATAAAACTGACGGTGACCTTTGCGATACCCGTGATCTTATGCCTGATCGCCTGGCTGGTCTTTCTGGGCCAACGCCGTCGCCGGCTGAAAGCCGGCAGCGTCTTTCACTGAACGCTCAACGACGGGCGATCAGCCCTTGCCGGGCAATGCGGGTCAACTGGCGAATGACCTCATCGGCGTCGTCGGCAGTTGGCGCCTGGATAACCGCGAGGTCAAAACTGTTGCTGGCAAAACGTGCAAGGGAGTCGCCGTCTTCAACAAACTGGATCAGGAACGCCGAAGGTCGACCCGTGCGACGCGGCCAGCCATCCAGGTAACGCAATAGCGTCGGCTGGTGCTTGCCGCCCAGGAGAATTTTTGGATTGCGTTGAGTGAGGTCCGCGGTGATCGGGGCCAGGCGTATCAGGGGGCGTAGTGCATTCATCGTGTCGTGTCTCTGCCTCAAAAGTCTGCGGGCAGGTGAGAGGCAACACCGAACCAGCGCTTTAGCGGAATTTCGAAGCATGGAACATGCTTCTGTCGGGACCGATAACGATCACCCGTGGCGCCCCGCAATTAGCTGTTTAAATCGGCGCATGAGCGGCATCCTAGAGAAGCCGGTGGGGCGGTGTCAAGAATCCCGATCAGCAAAAAGCCCGCACAGGGCGGGCCTTTTAAGGGTTCTACGCAGATCAGTTGGCGATGGCGCGATCCGCAGACAGCTTGCCAGCACCTTCCAGCAGTACCGCCAGCGAGCCACCGAGCAGTGCCAGGGCGAACTCATAACCGTTGTTGGCCATAAACAGACCGTTATGGATATGCACCGAAAAGATCGCCACCAGCGACAGGATGGTCAGGCCCAATGCCGCAGGACGAACCAGCAGGCCGATGATCAAGGCCAAACCCGCGAAGAACTCGGTGCCGCCCGACAACAGCGCCATCAGGGTACCCGGCGCCAGGCCGATGCTTTCCATCCACTGCGCAGTACCCGCCAGGCCGTAGCCGCCAAACCAGCCAAAGAGTTTCTGCGAACCGTGAGCGGCGAAGATGATGCCGACAACGATGCGCAGAAGGGTCAGGCCGTAACCGGCGCGGGTGGACAGGATGCTGTTGATCAGTGGGCTCATGGTGATAATCCTTTTCTAAGTAGGGGTTGGTTGGCCGCTATATTAATCAGTTTAGGCAATGATAAAAGCCGAAAAAATGCCTGATTAACATCGATAAAATCGATTACTTCCGTGAGGCGATTTTCGGCGCTGGCGGCTCCAGAGACTCCCGCTCCCGATCGAACGCCAAATAGTACTTGTTGACGCTATTAACATAGCTGACGCCGCCCATCCCTACCTGCTCCATGGCAATGCGTTCAACCTGGAAGAACCACTGATTAGGGTTAAGCCCCCGCCGCTTGGCTTCAGTGCGCATGCCCTGCACCCGCTCCGGCCCCATGTTGTAGGCCGCCAATACAAAGGCCATGCGCTCACGCTCATTGAGCTTGGGGCTGGCGAAGAACTTGCGACGGATCATCGCCAGGTAGCGCGCGCCCGCTTGCACATTACTGTCGAGACTCTCAATGTTGTTGACCCCTACCCGCTGCGCTGCCGAAGGGGTGATTTGCATCAAGCCGGTGGGACCGCCGCTGTTGCGCGCGCCAGGGTCCAAAGCGGACTCCTTGAAGGCCAGTGCCGCCAGGTTCAGCCAATCCATGCCCTGCTCGCGGGCATGCTTTTGTAACACCGGGCGCAGTTTTTCCAGGCGTTGACGGTCGACCCGAGCCAGTGGATTGCGCACTTGATAGAGACGACGGTAGATACGCTGGAACGCCACATCCTGGTCGGAAGGGGTCCGGTAAGTTTTTAGGAAGCGATCAATGCTGGCCCGCAGCATCGAAGCATCCTGGCGTACGAACCAGTACTCGTCGCCCGGCTCGCTGATCGCCACCTGCTTATCGAAGCGCAACTTGGGCAAGATCTTCGACCAGCGTTCGGCAATCGGTTTTTCAACAATAGTCAGGTGAAAAATGCCGGCCTGGACCATCTCCAGCACATCCTCCACGGCCAGGGTCGGGTCCACCCACTCCACTTTCACCGGCGGTTGCTTGTGCAGCGCCAGCTTCTGGTTGACCTGGCTGATGGCATCCGCCGCCGCGCTGCCGGTGGTCAACGCCAGTGTGCGGCCAGACAGTTGCTCCAATTTGGTGAAACGCCGCTCACCCTTCACACCCACCAGCCAGAGCGGTACATCGCTGACAATCGGGTCGCTGGTGCTAATCTTGTGTGCAGCCTTTACGTCCAGCAATTCACCCGGAGCGACCAGGTCGCCTTCGCCACGGGCCAGCGCGCCGAGCAACTGGTCCTTGGCCTTGGGAATGATCTTGAGGTTGATTTCCTGGCCATCGCGGGCATGGCCATTGAGGTATTGCTCGAACGCGCGAAGGCGGTGGTATTCGACACCGATGGCCTGGCCCTGGACCTCGCCGGAACTGTTTCGGCTCTGGTTGACCAATACACGCAGGGTGCGGCTGGCGCGTATCTCCGCCAGGTCGCGGACCTTACCGGGCTTGGTCACTTCCAGCGGCCCGTCCAGACGCGCGACCGCCGCCATGGGCAGCAGCAACGTCAGGCACAACATAAGCAACGCCGAGGGTCGGATCATCCGCTCTCCGGAAAAGAATACTGGCCAACGCCCTCGCGAAAAACGGGCGGTGGGGGTCAGAAACAGAGCGCTTTATGCGCTGGCAAGGTACGCAACGGCGGCATGATGGCGGGCGGCGGGCCAACCACAATGTCGCTTGCGACGTTCAAAGACAGCTATAACTCGTTGTAGTTCTTCGTTTTTCTTATAAATCTACAGCTCTGATATGCTTTCCGGCCGCAGGCGGAGATAGCACCATGCAACTCATTGATATCGGCGTCAACCTGACCAACCCCAGTTTCGACGAGAAGCATCAAGCTGTACTCGACCGCGCCTATGCCGCTGGCGTACAGCAATTGGTGCTCACCGGCACCAGCATCGAGGGCAGCGAACAAGCCCTGCAATTGTGCGAAAAACTCGATGAAAGAGGCCAGCGCCTGTTCAGCACCGCCGGCATCCACCCCCACTCCGCCAGCGACTGGAACGGCGACAGCGCCCAGCGTCTGCGCGCTTTGCTCAGCGAAAGCCGCGTACGTGCGGTGGGTGAATGCGGGCTGGATTTCAACCGGGATTTTTCACCGCGACCACAACAGGAAAAAGTCCTCGAAGAACATCTAGCCCTGGCCGTCGAGCTGAAGTTGCCGGTGTTTCTCCACGAACGTGACGCCAATCAGCGCCTGCTGGAGATCCTCAAGGACTACCGCGACCACCTTACCGCCGCCGTGGTGCATTGCTTTACGGGCGAACAGCAAGCGTTGTTCAGCTACCTCGATCTCGACTTGCACATTGGCATCACCGGTTGGATCTGCGACGAGCGTCGTGGGACACACCTGCATCCACTGGTCAGAGAAATTCCCGGCGACCGTCTGATGCTGGAAAGCGATGCCCCTTATCTGCTGCCGCGCACCCTAAGGCCAAAGCCGAAAAGTGGCCGGAATGAGCCGGCGTATCTGCCGGAAGTCCTGCGCGAAGTCGCCCTGCACCGCAACGAAAGCATGGAAGACCTCGCCAGACACAGCACGGCATGCGCCCGTCGCTTTTTTGGGCTGCCAGAAATGGACTGATGCGGCGCATTGACCCACGTCAAAACCAGGCTACCTGGATAGCGGCACAATAATGGCACCTTGCCAATGCTGTTTCCGCTATCAGAGAAAACCTTCCATGGGTGCCTGGCTTAGCAATATCTCGCTGAAGTACAAATTCTGGGCCGTCAACGCGGTCGCCTTCATCACCACCCTGCTGCTGGTGCTGTATGCCGTACAGCTTGAACAGCAGGCGCGCAGCACGGCGTCCCTCGCCTCGGCGCAGGCACAAGCGCGGCTGCTTGGCGCCTGGCCGGCTGGTGAGGCACTGCCCAAGGGCGAGCACTGGCTGACGTTCAAGCGTGGCCAAGTCCCACACCTGGCCGACCAGGATCTGTCAGCCCTGGGCAGCGCTACCGGCTGGGTCGAACTCAACCACATGCCTGTGTTCGGCGAGAACCCGTTGATGGGCGCCGACGTCGTCGCCCGTCCTGATGGCCAATACGTGGCCGTCCTCGCCTACGCGCCCAGCCTGAGCCAGGTGTTCGAAGAGCGCTTCGCCAACTATGCGGTGGCGGTCATGATCCTGATGCTGGCGATGCTTGGCGCCTCGCAATTGCTGATCCGCTTCCTGCTCAGCCAGCTCAACACCCTCAAAGACGTGATGCTGCACGTAGAGAAAACCGGCGACCTGTCAGCCCGCGTGCCCTTGGCGTGCAAAGACGAAGTCGGCCAAATGGCCAGCGCGTTCAACGCGATGCAGGCCGGCTACCAGCGCGTGGTGAACACCGTGGCACGCACCGCACAGCAACTGGATGATGGCGCCGCACGGCTGGCCAGCAGCATGAACGAGGTGCAACACGGCATGCTCGGCCAGCAGAGCGAAACCGACCAGGCCGCCACCGCCATCAACGAGATGACCGCCACCGTCTATCACATCGCCCAGCACGCAGGTGCCACGAGGGATCTGTCCCAGACTGCCGATACCCTCGCCGGCAGCGGCCAGGAAGTGGTCAGCCGCGTACAGCGCTCGATTGCCGGCCTGTCCACCGGCGTGCAACAAACCGCCGAAATGATCCAGAAGCTCGCCGAGGACAGCCAGAAAATCAACGGCGTAGTCAGCGTGATCCACAGCATCGCCGAGCAGACCAACCTGCTCGCCCTCAACGCCGCCATCGAAGCCGCCCGCGCCGGGGAAATGGGCCGTGGCTTTGCCGTGGTCGCCGACGAAGTGCGCAACCTGGCCAAGCGCGTGCAAAGCTCCACTGACGAAATCACCCGCATGGTCTCGGCCCTGCAAGCCGGCACCCGCGACGCGGTGGACTTCATGCAGGAAAGCTCGTTCAAGGCCGACGACTGCGTGCAGCAAGCCCAGGAAGCCGGCGCCGCCCTCGCCGAAATCACCAGCGCCGTGGCGCAGATGCGCGAAAGCAACACCCAGATCGCCGTCGCCGCCGAACAGCAAAGCCACGTGGCCGAAGAAATGAACCGCGCCGTCGTCAGCATTCGCGACGTGACCGAGAACACCGTGCAGCAGACCGTGGATTCGGCCACCACCAGCAATGAACTGGCCACCCTGGCCGGAGAGTTGAGCAAGGCGATCGGGCAGTTGAAGCTGTAGGACTATTCACCCTGTAATCCCCCGCCTACAACAAAGCCTCGGTTTGTCCGAGGTTTTGGCGAAACTTCCTAGCTCTTCCGGCGAATAACGCCGACTTCTTTTCCCTACCAACCACTCCAAAGTTTCTCGCCTGATCAATCAGCGCGAGGGACCGCCGATGCACCTTTCCTGTGCCCCACTCAACGGGGCCGCTTCATGATTCCGGTTATTGCGCAGTTCGTCCTCTCCCCTATGGATGCCGAAAAGCCGGACGTGGAAAGCGTCTTTCGGGACTTTCGCACGTGCCTGAACTCATTTGACGAATGGGCCGAAAGCTTCTGGAGCGGCTCGGCGCTGGAGGTGGAGCAGGTATTCAAGGTCGGCAAGGACGTGTCCCTCGTCGCTCCGGCGCCTTCCAAAAAAACCCATCGCACGGTGGCCGTTTGCAAGGCCCAGGGCTCGTTGACCCTGGTGCATATGTTTGAAAGCACGCGGTTTGTGCCCATCGGCAATACGCCAGTGATGCTGCAAGCCATTGGATCGGACGGCAAGCCATTCGGTGACCCTATCCGTCGAACCATCGATGCCAGCGGCATTCTTGAAGTCAGCGATTGCATCCGCGACCAGCGTTACCAGATCACTTTTTATCCCAACGTTTCCAAGGCACACGTCAAGGCGCTGTATGCGTCTTATCAGTCGGTGATCGTCGGGCTGGAAGAACGCCTGCGTGACGAATGGACGAAGACCTTCAAGCCGCGATGGAAGGACTTCGCCAACGCCACGCCGTTCGAGCGCAGTGCGATGCAAGGCGTGGCGTTCGCGAGTGGGATTGGCAAGGCGCTCTACAGCCTCTGGGACAATTTCACACAGCTGTACGACCTGTTGGCGGACCTCAAGGCCAATAGCGAGAAGCTACTGAAGTACATCACCCAGGCCGAGCTGGACGAGTTGATGAAACTGGGCAAGGACGCCATCGCCCATGGCCTGCTGCTGCTGAGCGACGAGCCGCTGTTGTTCATCTATCTGTCGGCGATGGTCGCGTGGATACGCATGCTGCCGCCGCCGGAGATGTATGAACTGGTGGGCGAGATTACCGGCGAGGTGCTGATCAATCTGTTTTTGATCTGGGCGACGCGGGGCATGGGCGTGCAGGTTCGGCTGGGTATGCAGGTGTTGGGGCATATCAAGTCGGGTCGGGTGCGTAAGTGGCTTGAGATGTTGGCCGATCAGTTGGTTGGGCCTCGGTTGGACGCGCATGTCGAAGTGGCAAAGCCGCTGCTGCTGGGTAGCCCGGCGACGCCGATTCGGACAATTCCGGCTGTGCCGCTGAAGGCTGGGGATCAGGTGGTTTCGAATCCTGTGCCGTTGGTGCGCGACAAGGTTGGGCAGCGGACGGTGTTGGTGCGCCAGGAGCCTGTCGAGGATGTGCCGGCTTCTGCTCGAAACCCGGCTGGGGATGCGGCTGCGCCTTCGGACAAGACCGCCACCAACGGTTGCCCGGTTTCGATGGTTACGGGCGAGGAACTGCTGACGCTGACCGACGGAACGCTGGACGGAATCTTGCCGTTTGAGTGGACGCGGCTGTATCGCACCAGTGCGGTGGAAGTGGATTGCGGGCTGGGGTTTGGCTGGAGTCACTCGCTGGCGCACCGGCTGAGTGTGTCCGGTGATTCGGTGGTGTGGACGGATCATGAGAACCGCACGACTACCCTGCCCTTGCCCACGGTTTCTCGGCCGGCGATTACCAATAGCCTGGCGGAAGCCGCGATTTATCTGGGCGCTTTACCCGATGAATTGGTCCTGTCTCAAGGGGCACGTTTCTACCACTTCCGCGACGGTGTGCTGACGGCGATCAGCGATGTGTATGACAACCGGCTGCGCATTTTCCGTAACTACCTGGGGCAGATTGAGCGGCTGGATAACGGCGTGGGGCGCTCGCTGTTTTTGCGCTATGCGTCGGGCCGCATTGTGGCGGTGGATTACCAGATTGAGCGGGCGGTGGATGACGGTCCGTTTGTCTGGGTGACGGAGCAGAACGTTGTTTCCTACGCCTATGACAATCTTGGGCGGCTGGTTTGCGCGACCAATGCGGTAGGCGAAAGTGAGGTTTATCGGTACGACGAGCAGCACGTCATTCTTGAGCGTGGTTTGGCCGGTGGGGCGAGTTTTTTCTGGGAGTGGGAAAGGTCTGGTAAGGCGGCGCGATGTGTCCGGCATTGGGCCAGTTTCTCGCAGATGGACACGCGCTATGCCTGGGACGATAACGGCCAGGTCACGGTGTTTAACGCCGATGGCAGTCAGGAAGTCTATGTGCATGACCAGCGGGCGCGGCTGGTGCAGCGGGTGGATCCTGATGGCGCTGAGCACTTCAAATCCTACGATGAGAAAGGTCGGCTGACGGTTGAGCAGGATCCACTGGGCGCGATTACGGCGTATCAGTACGACGAAGCTGGACGTTTGGTGGCGCTGTTTCCGGGGGACGATGAACCAACGTCCTACGAGCATGACAATGGGTTCGTACGGGTTGTAAGCCGGGGTCAGGCGGTTTGGAAGTATGAGCGTAATGATCAGGGTGACGTTACGCGTAAGACCGATCCTGACGGCAATTCGACTGAGTACAGCTACAACAAATTCGGGCAACTGACGCAGGTTTGGCTGCCGGATCACAGCTGTCATCGGCTGGTTTGGAATGAGCGTGGGCAGTTGCTTGAGGAGCAGTTGCCGACTGGAGGAATCAAGCGTTATCGCTATGACGATCTTGGACGGCAAGTTGCGCGTGAGGACGAGCATGGCGCGCTGACCCAGTATCAATGGGACGCAGCAGGCCGCTTGCTGAAACTGACTCAGCCCGGCGGTGCCACACGGGAATACAGCTACAACCCATACGGAAAAATCACCTCCGAACGCGATGAACTCGGCCAGGTCACCCGCTACGAATACGCTGATGGCCTGCACCTGATCAGCCGTCGCATCAACGCTGATGGCACTCAGGTCAAATACCGTTACGATAACGTCAGGTTGTTGCTCACCGAGATCGAAAACGAGGTGGGCGAAACCTACCGGCTCCAGTATCACGCCAATGGCCTGATCCAACAGGAAACCGGGTTTGACGGTCAGCGCACGGCTTACGTCTACGACCTCAACGGCAGCCTTCAGGAAAAGACCGAACACGGTGATGAAGGCAGTCAGTTGGTCACCCGCTACGAGCGCGACTATGCCGGTCGACTCGTAAGAAAAACCCTACCCGACGGCAACCTGGTCGATTACGCCTACGACCGCCAAGGCAATCTCTTAAGCGTCGAAGACGGCCACTGGGCCCTGGCCTACGAGTACGACAGCCAAAACCGTCTCACCGCCGAACACCAAGGCTGGGGCACCTTGCGCTACACCTACGACGCCTGCGGCCAGCTTCAAAACCTACGCCTGCCGGACAACAACCGGGTTGCGTTCAACCACATCAAAGGCGGCCAACTCGAGAGGATCGAGGTAAATGGCCAAGCGCTCACCGCTCATCTATTTGACGCAGGTCGAGAACACCAAAGAGGCCAAGGAAAGTTACTCAGCAGTTATCAGTACGACGCCCAGGGACGCCTGTTCAACCACGGCCTGTGCGATATCGAAGGGGCTATTTATCGGCGCCAGTACCACTACGACACATCCGGCAACCTCACCCGCCTGCTCGACACCCGCAAAGGTGAACACCACTACCACTACGATCCACTCGGCCGCCTGACCCGCGCCGACCACTCCCAAGACGTGCAGGAACGCTTCGGCCACGACCCGGCTGGCAACGTTCTCATGCAAGACCGCCCCGGTCCGGACATCGTGGCGGGCAATCGCCTGATGATCCAAGGCGACCACCACTACGACTACGACGCCTTCGGCAACCTCATCCGCGAACGACGCGGCAAAGGCCATCAACTCGTCACCGAATACCGCTACGACTGCCAGCATCGTCTGATCAGCATTAAAAAACCCAACGGCCAGACCGCCAGCTATCGCTACGACCCGTTTGGCCGTCGCATCAGCAAAACCGTGGATGGCATGACCACCGAGTTCTTCTGGCAGGGCGACAAGCTCATCGCCGAACACCACGCGGAGCACCACCGCAGCTACCTCTACGAACCCGATAGCTTCCGGCCGTTGGCGATGCTGGAAGGCTTCGGCCCAAAAGAAATCAAGCCCTACCATTACCAATTAGACCACCTCGGCACCCCACAGGAACTCACCGCTTCTGATGGCGAGATCGTCTGGTCCGCGCATTATCGTGCTTATGGCGAAACAACCCGTCTAGACACCGCGAAGATCGACAATCCGCTGCGTTTCCAGGGTCAGTACTTCGACCCAGAAAGCGGACTGCACTACAACCGTCATCGCTACTACAATCCGGATATTGGTCGCTACCTGACGCCGGACCCGGTGAAGTTGGCGGGTGGGATCAATGCGTACCAGTACGTGCCTAATCCGACGGGATGGATTGACCCACTCGGGTTGAATGCCAACTGCCCACCTAAAGGTACGAAAACCCCAGAATGTGGCACACCTAACGAGCCGTCAGCGCCGGAAGTATCAAGGAATGGAGCGTTCAAACAAGCGAAGGCGGATGCGGGAATACCGCGTGCACAACACCCAGATGCCGTGCTCGATCCCAGATTAGGGACAATGAGGCAATATTCACATGTATCAATGAGAGATCAGCAGAAAAACGAAATTCTGGATGCGCAAGGAAGGCCTGTGATGACTCGAGTGTACGAATTCACGCGGGCGGACGGCTCAAAGGTTCTAATCCAGGATCACGGAGCTGGTCACAAGTTTTCAGCACCTGACGGAAAGGGCGATCAAACAGCGCATTTCAATCTTCGACCGAAAAACAGGCCGAGAAATGGAAAATTAGATGGCGCCAGAGACCATTATTATTTCAAGGATAAAAAATGAAATATTGGAACGAGCTAGAAAACACGATTTTCTTCAACAAGGTATTCACTTATCCGGTAGAAATAGGCGAAATAACGCTTTTTTCTGTGACCATTGACAATGACCGACCCAATATCGGTTTAGGTTTTGACATTTCTGAAATTCCTGACGCGCCCCCGGAAAAGTGGATTAACAAGGGGTTTAACACATGCCGAATAGGCTTGGATTGTGGAGGTTTAAGCGATGTCAAAATCAACAACATTCCGACTAGAGAAACGTTAAAGGTCGTGATAACCAAACACGAAAACCATTATGAGTTACAAGCCACGTCCAAATCTTCCGCAATCGAATTAAAAGCCAAATATATTTCTCTCTGCGGTCCAGCCGTATATATCAATGATCCAGATTCAGCTTGTGGATAAGCATGCCATGACTGTTAAACGGTAACAGCGAGACTATTTTTGCATACCAAAAGCGGAAAAGACTTCTGGAGGATGATAAATGGCGACCCCTCTGACAAAACCATCAGACCTTACAGCAAATAACTATAAGAAAGTGCGCGTTTTAGCACTCAATGATCAGATAGAAGAAGACATTACTCTGCTCATAGAGGGGACGGTCATAAATTGCTTTATAAGTTACTGCCCCTATCAAATAGAAATTGGGAAATTCTATGATGTGGAGCTGACCATAAACATTGCTGACGACTACGTAATTGAGCGTGTAGAGCCGAGCGGCGTGTTGGCCGAAAAGATAGATCCTGGCTATTCCTACATCCTTTACGGCGAACTCTGTGACGAGAGATTTCTCACCTTCACATCGCTGAGCGACGAAGACATCCATTATGACCATCCAGAACTGAGCGGGAGTTTTGTTAAATTAACGGTCGAAAGAATCGACGCCAGCTTTCACTGAAAAGCTTAAAATCGAGCAGTTGTTTACATGGCAGGAGCTTGCTGGCTATGACCCCCATAGCCAGCCCCAATTCGCCCCTCCCCCCAACCCCACCTAAACTCTCTCCATGCTATTACAACGGACAGAGGATTCACCATCATGGGCAAACGTCACCCCAATCTCCCCGCCTGGCAATGGCGTAACTACCCGCAGAACCATCAACACCCGACCAACTTGGCGTTGCACCTGATTGCCGTACCGCTGTTCATCATCGGGTTTCTGTTGATCGTGTCCGGGGTTTTCAGCTTGAGCCTGGCCAGTTTTGCCGTGGGTGTGGTCGGGATCCTGGCCGGCTTGGCGTTGCAGCGTCATGGCCATAGCCTGGAAGCCGAGGCCAGCGAGCCGTTCAGTGACCGTAAAGATGCGGTGCAGCGCTTGGTGGTCGAGCAGTTCGTGACTTTTCCGCGTTTTGTATTAAGCGGCGGCTGGTGGCGTGCCTGGCGGCAGCGCCACCGGCATTGAGGTCAGGCGAAGACCACCACGGTCTGGCGGCTGATGGCGATCAGCTCGCCGGTCGGGCTCCAGAGGGCGGCCGCGGCATGGCCGTAGCCGTCGCGGGCGTGTTCGATATTGACGTAGTACTGGCACCAGTCGAGGGTCGTCAGATCCTGCAAAGGCTGGATGAATTCGATGGTCCAGGTCAGGGTGCTGCCGGGTGCTGGTTTTTTCAGGTGCGGCAGCAAGGCCGGAGGCCAGGCGTCGACCAGGGCGAGGATATGCGCTTCAGTCAGCGGCTCCTCTTTGACATCTCCACGTAAGCGAACCCAACCGCCCATGTCACGGGATTTATTACCGGTAAAGGGTAAGCCGCCGACACTCCAACGCATCGCCAAGTGGCGCATGAATTCGGGGGTCACGCCCTTGATATAGGGCAGTTCCTGGCATTCATCCCAATGTTTGAAAACCGGCGGCGCTTCGCTTTCAACCGCGATTTCCGACTCACGGGACGCACCGAAACTGGCCTGTATCAGGGTCGCCACTTCACCGTTCTGCACCACACGGCCAAGCAATTGGCTGACGGCCTTGCCTTCGCGCAACACTTCGACTTGATAACTGGCAGGAACGTCCGGCGCTACAGGGCCGACGAAGGTGATGGCCAGCGACCGCAGCGGGCGATCGGTTGGCACCTGGGCGCGTAGGGCTTCGTATTGCAAGGCAGCCACCAGGCCACCAAAGGTTGCGCGACCCTGAGCCCATTCGGCAGGGATGGTGACATCCAGCGGGTTGCTGCGGGCGGCGTCGAGCAAATCACTAAAGCGCATGGCGGTCTCACATCAAAAGGAACAGATGAGGGATCTTAACCATCGGACCCGCCAGGTACAGCGCCTATTCCGGCCAAAAGCCGGACCGGTTCAGAAACAATCGGCGCTGAGTTTGTCCAACACGCGGTCCGCCTGCCCTTCAGCCTTGGCCATGGTGCGATGCCACACCGCAACACAAGGTTGCAGATCCGCCTGATGCTCGGCCTGGGCCAGCCATTGCCAGCAATCGTGCCAATCGCCTAACGCGCCTTGGGCTTTTTTCAAGCGCGACATCGCTTTGGCAGGCAGCTTGTCCAACTCGGGATAGGCTTCGGCCGCATAGCGCACCCGCTTGATCAACAACCGCAGGCGATGGCGATCATGGTCAGGGTCTTTCAAAGCTTCATCGAGTTTCTGCCATTGCTTGGCCAGACGTTTCTGAATGCGTGGGCGCAGGCCTTTGAGCAATTTCTGATGCTCCGACGCGCGGATGAAACGGGGAAACGCATCCAGGATCAGCAGCAAATGCGCAAGCTCCGGGCTTTGCGCCACCTGGCGATAGGCCTCAGGTTGCAGACGCAGACGCCGGTTGGCGGCTTCGTGATAACCATGCTGATGCAAATACGCCGCCAGCACCTCGCGGTCGCGTAGCGGCGTCGTCAGTTGGCCGACAGTACTGGCGGCCAATTCAAGCTGTTCCACTCCCGGCAATCCACGCAAGGGGCGCAACAGGCTGCGCAGACGGCGCACGGTGGTGCGCAGGTCATGCAGGGCTTCATCGTCGGTGACGGCGGCGAGGCGAGCCTGGCAGCTCAGTAACCCTACTTCCAGGCCAATGACCTGAGCGACTAACTGATCGACCAAAGCTGACATCCTGCCCTCACTGTCTGATGAGAAATCCTACTCGCTGCTGCAGGTCAACGCCCGGCGCGAGACTCACGAATATAGAACCGCGCTTTCTCGGCCTTGTTGGAGCAGCCTTCAAACGCTTCGAATTGTTGCTGGGTCTTGGCGCCCGTCAGCAGGGACAACGCTTTAGAGTAGCTCACGGTGCCAGCAAAGCCTTCAGCCTTGGCCAGATCCAGCTCTTTCCAGGCGGCGTCCAATTGGCTGCCACAGCTGTCGCGGTACGCGGTCTTCCCGGCACAACCGGCCAAGGCCAGCATGATCACAGGTACACACATCCAGGCTTTCATTGATGACACCTCAAAAAGAAAAAACAGTCGTACGTTGTAGACGTTGCCTACATGGAAAAGTGCCTGTCCTTAGCCTGAAATCGATAGTACCTACAGACCAGAGCATACCCGAGCACCGTGGCTATTCTGGAAAAATATCGCCGGCCGCCCGCGAAGATTGAAGCCGCCCCCTCAATGGGTGCATTGTGGGCCCCTGCCTTGGGGAGGACATGGACCATGAAAAAACGTGTTGCCTTGGTGCTGGGCTCCGGCGGGGCCCGGGGTTATGCGCACATCGGAGTGATCGAAGAGATTGAACGGCGCGGTTATGACATCGCCTGTATCGCCGGGTGTTCCATGGGGGCCGTGGTGGGCGGGATCTACGCCGCCGGCAAGCTGGATGACTACCGCAACTGGATTGAAAGCCTCGATTACCTCGACGTATTGCGCCTGGTGGACGTGAGTTTCCGCCTGGGGGCGATTCGCGGCGAGAAAGTCTTCGGTCAGATCCGCAAGATCGTCGGCGAGATCAATATCGAAGAATTGCGCATCCCCTACACCGCCGTCGCCACCGACCTGACCAACCAGCAGGAGATCTGGTTCCAGGAAGGCTGCCTGCACCAGGCCATGCGCGCCTCGGCGGCGATTCCCAGCCTGTTCACCCCGGTGATGCAAGGCAACCGCATGCTGGTCGACGGCGGCCTGCTCAACCCGCTGCCCATCGTGCCGGTGGTGTCGAGCCATTGTGACTTGATCATCGCGGTCAACCTCAACGCCACTAACCAGAAGCACTACCAGTTGCCGGTGATCCAGCGCCCGCCCGCCTTCAAGAGCCGCTTCAACAACCTGGCCAAGTCACTCGGCTCGCACCTGCCGTTTCGCCGCAAGCAAGCCGAACAATTAATGAAGTTGGAGCAGGAAGCCTTGGAGGCTCAGGCCGCGGAGATCAACCCGTGGCTGGAGTCGGCCGAGCCCGAATCCCAACAACCTGCTGCCGCACCCGAAAAGCCGGGGGCACCGAAGTCTGCGACCGGCTCGTTCATCATCGATAACGTCGGCCCGGCGTCACTGCTGGATCTGATCAACCAGAGCTTCGAGGTGATGCAGACCTCGCTGGCGCAGTACAAGATTGCCGGCTACCCGCCGGATGTGCTGATCAACGTACCGAAGCGGGTGTGCCGGTTTTTCGAGTTCTACAAGGCGCCGGAGCTGATCGCGCTTGGGCGGGAAATCGCCAGTGATACGTTGGACCGCTATGAAAGTGAGCAGAGCTGACGGCGGTCATGCACTCAACAACCGATACCCCACCCCCGCCTCGGTCACGATAAACCGTGGCTGGGTCGGATCATCCGCCAGTTTCTGCCGCAAATGACCCACGACAATGCGCAGGTAGTGGCTGTCCTCGGTATGAGTCGGCCCCCAGATATCCTTGAGCAGTTGCTGCTGAGTAATCACTCGCCCTGGATGCCGCGCCAGCTGGGCCAGCACCGCGTATTCCTTGCGGGTCAGCGCCACTTCAGCACCGTCGAGCAGCACCCGGCGATAGGCCAGGTCCACGGTCAACGGGCCAAAACGCAACGCCGCTTCCTGGGCTTCGCCCGCCGGCGCCTGGCGCAGCAAAGCACGCACGCGGGCGAGAAATTCCTGGATACCAAAAGGCTTGGTGACGTAGTCATTCGCCCCACCGTCGAGGGCTTCAACTTTCTGCCCCTCACTGGCCCGCACCGACAGCACCAGCACCGGCACCGTCGACCACTCACGAAACTCACGCAGCACCTGCTGGCCGTCCATGTCCGGCAGGCCAAGGTCGAGCACCAGCAAATCCGGCTTGCTCAACGCCGCCTGGGCCAGGCCTTCGTTGCCGGTGCCGGCCTCGATCACTTTGTAACCCTGGGAGGCCAGGCTGATGCGCAGGAATTTGCGGATCTGCGGTTCGTCATCAATGACCAAAATCGTCGCGGTCTGGCTCATGGTGTTCCATCAAAATCCGTGAAGAAAACAGGGTAGCTCATGCCTCGCGCTCCAGGCCAGGCTGTGTCGGCAACGGCAGGAACAAGGTGATGCAGGTGCCACGCCCGTCAATACCGTCGGCCACACTGATATGCCCGCCGTGAGCCCCGACCATCCCCTGACAGATCGCCAGGCCCAGGCCCGTGCCCTGCCCGCCGCGATCGCCTCGGGCGGCGGTGTAGAACATGTCGAAAATCTTGGCGCGCTCGTCTTCGGGAATGCCCGGCCCCTCATCGGCCACAGCGAAGAACAGCTGGTTGTCCGCAACTCCAGCGCTCAACTTTAAGCGACCTTGCGGAGGTGAAAAACGTGCGGCGTTTTCCAGCACATTGACCAACGCTTGCTCGATCAACGCGGCATGCACATACAACAACGGCAACTCGGGCGGCACATCGGTGCTCACCTGCAACGGCGCCAGCACTGCACGCAGACGGCCAAGGGCGCTGCCGACAATATCGCCCGGCGACACCCAGTCCCTCGCCAGTTTCAACGCGCCATGGCCGAGGCGTGTCATGTCGAGCAAGTTCTGGATATAGCGGTCCAGGCGCTCAGCTTCATCGCGGGTGCCTTCCAGCAACTCGCGGCGATCCTCCAGCGGGATGGCTTCACCGAGCGCCAACAGGCTGTCGATACTGCCGCGCATGGACGTCAGCGGCGTGCGCAAATCATGGGACACCGAGGCCAGCAACGCGCTGCGCAGTTGCTCAGTTTCGCCGTGCAATCGAGCGGACTCCAGCTCCTGGGCCAGTTGCGCCCGCGCCAACGCCTGGGCCAAGGGTTGGCTCAAGGCCGTGAGCAAACGCCGGCGTTGGCCGCTCAACTCCAGGCCGGGCTTGGGACTGACGCCCAGTAACCCCAGCGGGCCCTCCTCACCCGACAACGGCCACCACCACCAACGCCCGAACGGTAAGGTGCCGGTGCCCATGCCCGCCGGCTGGTCGTGCTGCCAGGCCCAATCGGCCGCAGCGCGCTCGGCTTCGGTGAGGGTCAGCGGGCCGCCGGTCTCGATGGTCCAACCGCCCTGCCCATCGCGATTGACCAGGCACAGGTCCAGGTCGCTCCAGCCTTGCAAATGGTGTGCAGCGGCGCTGACTACGGCCTGGCGATCGGTGGCAGCGGTGAGTTTGCGCGACAGGTCGAGCAGTTCGCTGGTTTCCTCCTGGGTATCGCGCAACGCCTGCAACTGCCGGCGTTGACGCGCGGCCAGGTTGCCGGTCAACGCCGCCATCAACAGGAAGAACAACAGGGTCAGCACATCTTCTTCGCGCTGAATGGCGAAGGAAAAATTCGGCGGGATAAACAAAAAGTCATAGGTCAGGAACGACAACGCCGCGCACACCAGCGATGGCCCCAGGCTGCTGCGCACCGCCACCAGCAACACGGCGGCGAGAAACACCAGCGAGATATTCGGCAGCGGCAAGACGCTGGACACCGCCCACGCCACCGCAGCCGCCACCAGCGTCGCCACCACCGCCAGCGCATAGTCGAACCACACCAGTCCGCGCACATCCGGCAAACGCGGCGGTGCCGGGATGTCGTCGCTGTCGAGGACGTTGATTTCCAGGCCTCGCGCATTACGCAACAACCGCGCGGCCAGGCCACCGCCAAACAAGCGACGCCGCCATCGCATCCGCGACTGCCCCACCAGCAACAGGCTGGCGCGACGTTCAGCGGCGTGCTGGATCAGTGTCTTGGCCACCTCCCCCGCCCGCAGCAACACCACCTCACCGCCCAGTCGCTCGGCCAGTTGCTGCGCGTTTTGCAGACGCAGTCGCGATTGCTCATCCCGCGCACGGCCGTTATCGATATGCACCAGGCTCCACGGCAAATGCCGACGCTGGGCAACGCGACTGGCATGGCGCACCAGACGTTCGGCCTGTGCATCGCCATCCACGCCCACCAACAAGCGACCGCGCACCGCCGGCGCGGCCTGGCCAAGCTGGCGGTAGCCCTGGGCCAAGTCGTCATCGACGTGGGCGGCGGCGGTTTGCATCGCCAACTCGCGCAAGGCCATGAGGTTGGTCTGGGTGAAAAACGCATCGATAGCCGCCCGCGCCTGCTCGGGCACATAGACCTTGCCGTCACGCAGGCGCTCCAGCAGCTCGCGGGACGGCAGGTCGATCAGCAGCAGTTCGTCGGCCTCTTGCAGCACCCAATCGGGAAGGGTTTCGCGCACCTGCACGCCGGTGATACCGCGCACCTGGTCGTTGAGGCTTTCCAGGTGCTGGACGTTGACCGTGGTAAATACGTTGATGCCAGCGGCGAGCAATTCCTGGATGTCTTGCCAGCGCTTTTCATGGCGGCTTCCGGGCGCGTTGCTATGGGCCAGTTCGTCCACCAACACCAGCTTGGGCTTGGCGGCGAGCAGGCCATCGAGGTCCATTTCTTCGAGCATCACGCCACGGTATTCGCTGCGCAACAAAGGCTGTTGCGGCAGGCCACTGAGCAAAGCTTCAGTCTCGGCGCGGCCGTGGGTCTCGACCACGCCGGCAATCAGCCGCACGCCTTGGCGCAACTGAGTGTGCGCAGCCTGGAGCATGGCGTAGGTCTTGCCCACACCCGGCGCGGCGCCGAGGAAGACTTTGAGCCGGCCACGGCCGTCCCGGGGCAGATCGGCTAACAGGGCATCGGCGCGGCCGGAGTCGCTCATGCGGGCAGTGTCCTTCAGGTATTGATCGGGTTACAGCTTTTCCAGCGCCATGTTCAGCGCCAGCACATTCACCACCGGCGGCCCTACCAGCGGGCTTTCAATGTGCTCATCGAGCAAGCGCTGCAAGGTCGATACCGGTACATTCCGCGCCGCCGCCACTCGCGCCAGTTGATAGGCAATCGCCTGCGGTGGCAAGTGTGGATCAAGACCGCTGCCAGAGGTAGTCAGCGATGCCAAAGGTACGGGCCCCTGGCTGGGTACCAGTTGCTTGTTTGCGTCATCGAAGATGCGCGTCGCCAGCGCCGGGTTACTGGGGCCAAGGTTGCTGGCACTGCTGGAAACCGTCGCGAAAGCGCCCGCTGATGGGCGTGGGTGGAACCAGCTGTCACCGGTAAAGTCCTGGGCGATCAGGCTGGAGCCACGCACCTTGCCGCTGTCGTCACGCACCAGACTGCCATTGGCCTGGTCCGGGAAGGCGACTTGGGCGACGCCGGTTACCACCAGTGGGTAAGCGACGCCGGTGATCAGGGTCATGAGCACCAGCAGGCTCAGGGCCGGGCGAATCATGTTGGACATTTCGGATTCCTCAATTCGGTCATTGCAACCTGTGGGCGCCCATCTGGCACCCACAGGATTCGGGTCAAACCAGGTGCAACGCAGTCAGCAGCATGTCGATCGCCTTGATGCCCACGAACGGCACCAGGATCCCGCCCAGCCCGTAGATCAGCAGGTTGCGCCGCAGCAACGCCGCCGCGCTCGCCGCTTGCACGCGCACACCGCGCAGCGCCAGCGGAATCAGCACCACGATGATCAACGCGTTGAACACGATGGCCGAGAGAATCGCGCTCTGCGGACTCTGCAAGTGCATCACGTTGAGCACGCCCAGTTGCGGGTAGATCGAGGCGAACAGTGCCGGCAGGATCGCGAAGTACTTGGCCACGTCGTTGGCAATGGAGAAGGTGGTCAGTGCGCCACGGGTGACCAGCAATTCCTTGCCGATCTGCACCACGTCCAGCAGCTTGGTCGGGTCGCTGTCGAGGTCGACCATGTTGGCTGCTTCGCGGGCGGCCTGGGTGCCATCATTCATGGCCATGCCGACGTCAGCCTGGGCCAGCGCCGGGGCGTCGTTGGCGCCGTCGCCACACATTGCCACCAAGCGGCCGTCGTTCTGTTCATGGCGAATGCGCGCGAGTTTTTTCTCTGGCGTGGCTTCGGCCAGCACGTCGTCCACGCCCGCTTCGGCCGCAATCGCCGCAGCGGTCAGCGGGTTGTCGCCGGTGACCATCACGGTGCGGATACCCAGTTTGCGCAGCTCGGCGAAACGCTCACGGATGCCGGGTTTGACCACGTCCTTCAGGTGGATCGCACCGAGCAACTTACCATCAGCACACACCAGCAACGGGGTGCCGCCGCTTTGGGCGATCTTGTCGATTTCCCGCGACAATGCCGGTTGCAAGTCGCGGCGTTGCTGGCCGATGAAAGCGAGCAACGAATCCACCGCACCTTTGCGGAACACACGGCCCTGGTAGTCGACACCGGACAATCGGGTTTCCGCACTGAACGGCACGGCGGTCAGCTCATCCGCAGAGGGCTCGGCCTGCGGGTGCAAGGCGCGCAGGTATTCAACGATGGATTTACCTTCCGCCGTGTCATCCGCCAGGGAGGCAAACAACGCGCCCTCGGCGACTTCCTTGCCGCTGACGCCAGGCGCCGCGACCACCGCCGCACACCGCCGGTTACCAAAGGTGATGGTGCCGGTCTTGTCCAGCAGCAACACGTGCACGTCACCTGCCGCTTCCACGGCACGGCCGGACTTGGCGATCACATTGAGGCGCACCAGGCGGTCCATGCCGGCGATGCCGATGGCCGACAACAAACCACCAATGGTTGTAGGAATCAGTGTCACCAGCAGTGCGACCAGGAACACCAGGGGCAAGCTGCCATTGGCGAAGTGCGCGAACGGTTGCAAGGTCACCACCACCAACAGGAAGATCAGGGTCAGGCCGATCAGCAGGATATCCAGCGCGACTTCGTTGGGGGTTTTCTGGCGTTTGGCGCCTTCGACCAGCGCGATCATGCGGTCGAGGGTGGACTCACCGGGGTTGGCGGTGATGCGGATCAGCAGCCAGTCCGACACCAGGCGGGTGTTGCCGGTGACAGCCGAACGGTCGCCGCCGGACTCGCGGATGACCGGTGCGGATTCGCCGGTGATCGCCGCTTCGTTGACCGCCGCGATCCCTTCGATGACTTCGCCGTCACCGGGGATCATTTCCCCGGCGGCCACGCGCACCACATCACCTTTGCGCAAGCTGGTGGCCGGCACGACCTTGAAGCTGCCATCGGCCTCCTTGCGACGAGCGCTCAAGCCTTCGCTGCCGGCCTTGAGGCTGTCGGCACGCGCCTTGCCACGCCCTTCGGCCAAGGCTTCGGCGAAGTTGGCGAACAACACGGTGAACCACAGCCAGACCGCGATTTGCACCGCGACATAGGTGGGCACCGCGGTGTCAGGTACGAAGCACAGCACGGTGGTAAGGATGGCGGTCAATTCGACCACCAGCATCACCGGCGAGCGTTGCAGTTGACGCGGATCCAGCTTGACGAACGCCTGGACCAGCGCCGGGCGCCACAGGGCGGAGATGGCGGTTTTGGCAGGCTCCTGGGTTTGCACCGGAGCCGCATTTTTTGCAGGCATATTCATTTTCATATCCCCTTAGAAGCCCATGCTCAAGTGTTCAGCAATGGGGCCTAACGCCAGCGTTGGCAGGAAAGTCAGGCCGCCCACCAGCAAAATGGTCACGGTCAACAGGGTCACGAACAGCGGGCCGTGGGTCGGGAAGCTGTTCTGGCCGATCGGTGCGGTCTTCTTCATCGCCAGGCTGCCAGCCAGGGCCAGTACCGGGAGGATGTAGCCGAAGCGACCGATCAACATGCCCAGGCCCAGCATCAGGTTGTGGAACGGCGTGTTGGCGCTGAAGCCACCGAACGCCGAGCCGTTGTTGGCACTGGCCGAGGTGTAGGCATAGAGCAATTGGCTGAAACCGTGGGGGCCGGGGTTGCTGATGGCACCGGCCGGGCCAGGCAGGCTCGCGGCGATGGCACCGAGGACCAGCACGCCAACCGGCATCACCAGCAAGGTCACCACCAGTAATTGCACTTCCTTGGCCTGCAACTTCTTGCCTAAGTATTCGGGTGTACGGCCGATCATCAGGCCGGCGAGGAACACCGCGATCAACACGTTGAGCAACATGCCGTACATACCGGCGCCGACGCCGCCGAAAATCACTTCGCCGACCATCATGTTGACCAGGGAAACCATGCCGCTGAGGGGGTTGAGGCTGTCCTGCATGCCGTTGACCGAACCGTTGGATGCCGCCGTCGTGGTCACCGACCACAACACCGTACCGGTGGTGCCAAAGCGTGCTTCCTTGCCTTCCAGCGGCGCGGTTTGTTCCACGGCCGGGTTGTTCAGGGTCGGGTTGGGCTGGTATTCAGCCCACAGCGAGGTCGCGCCGCCGATCAGGAACAGTGCCAGCATGCAGCCAAGGATCGCGCGGCTTTGGCGCAGGTCCTTCACGTAGTGGCCGAAGGTGAACACCAACGCCACCGGAATCAGGATGATCGCTGCCAACTCGAACAGGTTGGCCCAGGCAGTCGGGTCTTCAAACGGATGCGCCGAGTTGACGCCAAAGAAGCCACCGCCGTTGGTGCCCAATTGCTTGATCGCAATCTGGCTGGCCGCCGGGCCCAGGGGGATCACTTGATCCACACCTTGCATCGTCACGGCATCCACGTAGTGAGCGAAGGTTTGCGGTACGCCCTGCCACACCAGGAACAACGCCAGCACCAGGCACAACGGCAGCAGGCCGTAGAGGGTGGCGCGGGTCATATCGACCCAGAAGTTGCCCAGGGTCTTGGTGGATTTGCGACCGATCCCACGGCACAACGCGACCAGTACTGCCAGACCGGTGGCGGCACTGACGAAGTTCTGCACGGTCAAGCCCGCCATCTGGCTGAGGTAACTCAGGGATGCCTCACCGCTGTAGGACTGCCAGTTGGTGTTGGTCATGAAACTGACCGCGGTGTTGAAGGCTAACGTCCATTCCTGACCCGGCAATTTCTGCGGGTTCAGTGGGAGGTAGTCCTGGAACAGCAGGATCGCGAACAACAGCACGAAGCCTGCGAGGTTGAACGCAAGCAAGGCCAGCATGTACTTCTGCCAGCTTTGCTCTTGATGCTCGTCCACGCCCGACAAGCGATAACAGGCGCGTTCTACCGGGCCAAATACCGGCGTGAACCAAGTGCGCTGCCCTTCCATCACCTTGTAATAGAACCGCCCCAAGAACGGGGCTGGCACCAACACCACCGCAAAGAAGGCAATGATCAGCCAATAGTCATAACTGTGCATGGCCCGCTCCTAGTTCCGATCCGCGCGTAACAGCGCAACCAGCAGATAAATGAACAGTGCCACGGCCAATAGCAGTGACACCCCGTCCAGAACGCTCATGGAAGTCTCTCCGTTTAGCGGCGAGTGCCGCGTGTGGGGCAATTGTCGGCAGGAGTGGCGTAAAGGAACGAGAGCGAGGGAGCAGGCAGGGCGTAAAGACGGCGTAAAGAGTGGGTTTATGCGGGGTTTACAGGGGGATTTTTGTTGAATGGGAGGGCCTCATCGCGGGCAAGCCCGGCTCCCACACTTTGATCACCGCTCGCCATGACAACTCGGTCGAGTGTGGGAGCGGGCTTGCCCGCGAAGGCGCCAGCTCAGTCAACACAGCACCTATCTGGTGCAAGGCGGGCAAATTTCAAACGCCAAACCGTTCCCTTGGCGACAGTTGCGCAGCTTTACGACAGTGATTCCCCTCCTGGCATGGCCGCTGCAACACCTTGAATCATTCCACACGGTTCAGGGAGAGCAACACAATGAACACACAACTCAAACCCACTTTGGGCACCCTGCATTTATGGGGCATCGCGGTCGGGCTGGTGATTTCCGGCGAATACTTCGGCTGGAGCTATGGCTGGGGCGTGGCTGGGACGCTGGGCTTTCTGGTGACTTCCTTGATGGTCGCTGCGATGTACACCTGCTTCATCTTCAGTTTCACCGAACTGACCACCGCGATTCCTCACGCTGGAGGGCCTTTTGCCTACAGCCGACGCGCTTTTGGTGAAAAGGGCGGACTGATCGCTGGGCTCGCAACCTTGATCGAATTCGTCTTCGCACCGCCTGCGATCGCCTTGGCCATCGGCGCCTATCTGAATGTGCAGTTTCCGGCACTGGACCCGAAGCACGCAGCCGTCGGAGCCTATATCGTGTTCATGGGCCTGAACATCCTCGGCGTAAAACTCGCCGCCACCTTTGAACTGGTGGTATGTGTACTCGCCGTCGCCGAGCTGCTGGTGTTCATGGGCGTCGTGGCGCCTGCCTTCAGCTTCAGCAACTTCGCCCTGAACGGCTGGGCCGGCTCAGACACCTTTGGCGCCCCCGCGATTGCCGGCATGTTTGCCGCGATTCCTTTTGCGATCTGGTTCTTCCTCGCCATCGAAGGCGCGGCCATGGCCGCCGAAGAAGCGAAAGATCCGAAGCGCACCATTCCAAAGGCCTACATCAGCGGCATCCTGACCCTGGTGATCCTGGCCATGGGCGTGATGTTCTTTGCCGGCGGCGTGGGCGACTGGCGCACCCTGTCCAACATCAACGATCCCTTGCCACAAGCCATGAAAACCGTGGTGGGTGACAGCTCCGGCTGGCTGCACATGCTGGTGTGGATCGGTCTGTTTGGCCTGGTAGCCAGTTTCCACGGCATTATTCTTGGCTACTCGCGCCAGTTCTTTGCCCTGGCCCGCGCCGGCTACCTACCCTCCTTCCTCGCCAAACTGTCGCGGTTTCAGACACCGCACCGGGCAATTATCGCCGGGGGCGTGGTCGGCATCGCGGCGATCTATAGCGATGGCCTGATCAACCTGGGCGGCATGACGCTGACCGCCGCAATGATCACCATGGCGGTCTTTGGCGCCATTGTGATGTACATCATGAGCATGCTCAGCCTGTTCAAACTGCGTAAAAGCGAACCGTTGCTGGAACGCACCTTCCGCGCACCGGGTTACCCCATCGTGCCGGGCATTGCGTTGGTATTGGCGGTGGTATGCCTGGTGGCCATGGCCTGGTTCAACGCACTGATCGGATTGATCTTCCTGGGCTTCATGGCGGTGGGGTTTGCCTACTTCCAGATGACTGCGCAAGACCGTGCCGATGCACCGGCGGATGCGATGTTGACCGGGCTCTGATCTACTGAGAGGCAGAACGGGCCTACACTGAACTAGTAAGAAAGCCCGTCACTCAAAGCAGTTATTCCCGTGGGAAAGTTCTCCCGCGGCAATCTGCCTCAAGGAGAGCCTTATGCCGTGGTATGCGTGGTTGATTATGGTGGTCGCGATCGGTTCGATCGTCGGTGGTTTGATGATGCTGCGTGACAGCGCCAACAAGGTGGAACTCACCGACGAACAACGCAAGCGCGTGGCCGAGCGCAACGCCCAGGCGGATGCCAAGGACGCGCAGGATCGCTGAAACTTGGGCTACTCCCAAGCCGCCTTGGCAATATGCAACCCGTGCTGCCCCTTGTAGGCAGCACGTTCCGGCTGGCTCCAGCCGTTCAGCAACTCGTCCTCCAGCTTGTAGATCTCGACTCCCAGCGGACGACACACCGTCAGCGGGTCCTGCGCCTCCGGCCCCCACATCGGCAAAGACAGATCCCCACCGGGGCACGTCGACAGCGCGCACAGCAAATCAATCTCGGCAAAAAACTCCAGGTAATCGCCCTTCTGCGCAGGGCAAGCCTTCATGAAATACATGTCGTCATGATTGAGGCCGGTGCACTGGAAAATATTCAGCACGTCATGCACGTCGAATTCCGTCAGACCATGGGGCAACACCGCACGGGTCAAGTTCGAATGGCAATGGTGGTGGAAGTCTTCGCCAGTGAGCATGCGGTTCACGTAGGGATCGCAACGGGTACCCAGCAAGTCGTGCAAGCGCCCGCCATGTTCGTCTATACCGTAGCTGGCCAAACTGTCGTCAGTGATCGTCACCAGAGGCCGTAGGAATGGGAGGTTCGACCATAGCCGGTCATGAGTACTGACATGCGCCCCCTGCAACTGGCGCGTACGGGCCGCCCACAAGCGCTCGCGAGGGTCGTTGGCGTTCCACACGTTGAAGTCTCCCACCTGCGGGCCGACCGGCGTGGTCACACGGAACACATGCCCGGCCGGCACCTTCCACGCCCGGCCCGTGCGAATCGGCACCTCAAACTGCTCAACCAGCCTGCGCTGATCTTTTCGGTCACGAATGCGCTCGTAAAACGCCGTGTCGACCTGCAACGCCGAACCTTTACTGACCTGGTAAGCGGCCGGATAGTCTTTGTACATGATGCAGATCCTCGATCAGGGGTGGTTAAACAAGGCCAATGACAGGTGCTCCGAATCATCCAGGTACAAGCTCATCGCCTCCCCTGCTGCCGGTCTGTCCTGCTGGACCAATAAGGTGAAAATCTCACGATCGCGCTCCAACCACGGCGATTGAAAACGCTGCTCATCAGGCGCGGCGCAAAACACCAGACGCAGCTGGGCGATGACCTGGGCAAAAAAACCGTCGAATAAGGGGCTGCGCATCAGCGCGACAATCTGTTGGTGAAACACCAGGCTATGGGTGGCCACAGCGCGCCAATCTTCGCGCTCACGGGCCAGGGTGGTCGCGTCGATAGCGTTTTGCATACGCTCGGACTGAGCCTCTGTCAGGGGACCACTTTGGGCGATGGCCTGCAGCTCCAGGGTCCGACGGACCACAAACAAATCACGCACCTCGTCCCGTTCCAGGCGTCGGACCATTACGCCTTTGTTGCGCACATAGCGCGTCAGTCCTTCCTGGCCCAGGCGATGCAATGCTTCGCGGATGGTATTGCGCGAGGCACTGTAAGCCTTCACCAGTTCCACTTCGACCAACGGCGTCCCAGGCAACAGCCGCCCGCCGATAATGTCGGCGCGAAGCTCAAGGGCGATCTGGTCGGCTAATGACAAACTGAGTGTCATGAACACCTCATGATTGTTGAACAATCTTCAACCTAGAGGTAATCACGATTCATGCCAACGCGCATGCGTGTAAAAAGGCTCAAGTTGGTTAAAATGCCAGCCTGTAACCGAGGCCGTCCTATGCGTTATTCACCCGACCACAAAGCCCAGACCCACCAACGCATCATCAAGGAAGCCTCCGTACGCTTTCGCCGCGACGGCATCGACGCCACGGGCCTGCTGCCGTTGATGAAATCGCTGAACCTCACACATGGCGGGTTTTACGCACACTTCAAGTCAAAGAACGAACTGGTAGAGAAAGCGCTGCAGGCTGCTGCGGCAGAGCTGGATACACACTGCGAGATGCTGTTCAGCCAGGAGCGGCCACTGGAAGCGTTTATTGACAGCTACCTGTCGGAGTGGCACCTGACCTCCCCCGATCAAGGTTGCCCGCTGCCAACCATGTCTTCTGAACTGGGACTTAGAGGCCAGCACAGTGCAACGACGGACGCGGTGCTTGGTGCACGGGTCAAGCAGATTGAAGCGGCCATGGCGGATGGCCGGGGTGATGCACCAGGCTTGTTAATGATGTCGACGTTGGTGGGTGCGCTGGTGCTGGCGAGGAGTGTCGAGGATCCCACACTGGCCGTACGAATAACGGATGTGGTGCGTGAGCACTTGAAGATCCAGGTTTCAAAAGATGAAGAGGCCAGTCAGTGACCGGCCTCTTCAGTTCGCTTAGTTGATCACCAGTCTCTCACGGTTCTTCTCAAGCAACGCCTTGCCGATCCCCTTCACTTCCAACAACTCATCCACTGCCGTGAACGGACCATTGCTTTCGCGGTAGGCAATGATCGCCTTGGCTTTGGCCGCGCCAATGCCGAAGAGCTCGGTGCGCAGGGTTTCGGCGTCGGCGGCGTTAAGATTGACCTTGGCGGATTGTTCAGTTTTGGACATCTGCACGGTGATGGGGGTCGGGGCTTCGGGCTTGATGGACGGGGCAGCGGTGGCGGTGGCGGAGACGGTGGTGAGAAAGGCAAAAATCAGGGAAGTGAGATAGGTGTTCTGCATTCGTGACGCTCCATGACATCGATAAGAGGAAAGCAGCTTTTCCGAAGCTGCTTTCCTAAGTTAGGTGATGTTGGCAGGCAGTCAAAAAAGACTCGGTTACAAGGTATGTAGCACCCCGAGGTGGACGCTCGATCACTGAATTTCCAACAGGAGCGAATGCATCAACGGTTGAGCGATACGAACAACACCGAACAGACCTTTCAGTGAAAAAATGGTCTCGAGTCATGGTATGAGTTAAAATTTGTCAGGCTCCCGATGTGGGTTAAGCTATGGGCCTTCGGCTCAACGCAATGCCGAGTGACACATAATTTATGATTTCAAATTTGGCTGAACCGCTCTCGGTAACAGCCGGAACAACTCGACACCCAAACCGAGGCCGTTTTTACGATGGGGCTAGAAAAACACAGCCAATACGCAAAAAACGTTATCACGACGCTGTGGTGCCCCGCGGCAGTTAACACCCTGAAATAATTGAGTTATGAATCATCGTTATTCAGGCGAATATCTCTCGGCGAAAGCAACACTCAAAGTTTCAAAAACAATTATGGAAGAAGAAATGATTAAGAAAGCACTCATTACCGGTGTAACAGGACAAGATGGCGCTTATCTTGCTGAATTCTTACTGAACAAAGGTTACGAAGTTCACGGTGTAAAACGACGTAGCTCATTATTCAACACAGCTCGCATCGACCATCTTTTCCATGACGTTCACGATAAAGGATTGCCCTTTTTCCTTCATCACGGAGATATGACGGACTCATCAAGCCTGACCCATATCATTCAAAAAGTTCAACCGGATGAAATCTACAACCTTGCAGCGCAAAGTCATGTGGCCGTTTCATTTGAAGAGCCGGAATATACAGCAAACTCAGACGCACTCGGCTCCCTACGTATCCTGGAAGCAATCCGAATTCTAGGTCTCGAGAAAAAAACTCGGTTTTACCAAGCATCAACCTCAGAACTTTATGGGCTGGTGCAAGAAACCCCACAGAAAGAAACTACGCCTTTTTACCCACGCAGCCCTTATGCAGTTGCGAAACTGTATGCCTATTGGATTACCGTTAATTATCGCGAAGCTTATGGCATCTACGCTTGCAATGGTATCTTGTTCAATCATGAAAGCCCAATCCGCGGTGAGACTTTTGTGACACGAAAAATCACCCGCGCTCTTTCTCGTATAAAACTTGGCCTGCAAGAGTGCCTCTATCTAGGCAACATGGACTCACTTCGAGACTGGGGCCATGCGAAAGACTACGTCGAAATGCAGTGGCTGATGCTTCAACAGGAAAAACCTGAAGACTTCGTCATTGCAACCGGAGTCCAATATAGCGTACGTGATTTTGTAAACGCTGCGGCTAAAGAGTTGGGAATGGCCATCACTTGGAAAGGTGAAGGCGAAGATGAAAAAGGGTATGACGATGCTGGTAAATGTATCGTTGCGGTCGATCCACGATACTTCCGCCCTACCGAAGTCGAAACGCTGTTGGGTGATGCTTCCAAAGCGAAGGCGAAACTTGGCTGGAGCCCAAAGATCACGTTTGCTGAACTCGTCAGTGAAATGGTGCGTGAGGACCTAAAAAGTGCCGAAAGAGATGAACTCATCAAACAGCACGGGTACCCCACATTCAGCTATAACGAATAACTGTATTTGGCAATCCATTAGATGAAAAAAATACGAATCTTGTTGACCGGCGGCAGTGGCATGGTGGGGCGTAATCTCCTCGAACACTCCCGCATTAACGATTTTGAAGTGCTCGCCCCGCCAAGTACTGAGCTGAACCTGCTCGATTTCAAAGCAGTCCAGAGCTATCTCGAGCGCTCCCAGCCGAACTTGATAATTCATGCAGCGGGTAAAGTGGGTGGCATTCAAGCAAATATCAGAGAGCCCGTAAAGTTTCTGCTGGATAACCTCGATATGGGCCGCAATATCGTGTGGGCAGCTCGCGTGGCTGGCGTAAAAAGTCTAATCAACCTGGGCAGTTCTTGCATGTACCCCCGTAATCATTCTGAGCCCCTCAGCGAAGACATGATCCTGAAGGGCGAGCTGGAGCCAACCAATGAGGGATATGCATTAGCGAAAATAACGACAGCACGCTTATGTGAATATATTACGCGAGAGGATCCGAGCTTTCATTACAAGACCTTAATCCCATGCAACATCTTCGGTCGATTCGACAAGTTCGAACCTTCGCACTCACATCTATTGCCTGCGATCATACATAAGATTCACTTAGCAAAGACAAATAATGATCCCACCGTGGAGATATGGGGCGACGGCAATGCAAGGCGTGAATTCATGTATGGTGGAGATCTCGCCGACGCTATCATACAGGCCGTAGACAAGTTCGATTCGCTGCCCCTGAATATGAACGTAGGCCTGGGACATGATCACTCTATCAACGAGTACTATCACGCCGCAGCCGCAGTGATGGACTACAGAGGCCAATTCATACATGACGTGACCAAGCCGGTTGGAATGGCGCGCAAACTAGTGAATATCGAGCGGCAGTCACTATGGGGTTGGAAACCACGTCATACCCTGCAAGAGGGCATTGAAAAGACCTACAGCTATTATCTGGAGCATCAACAATGAGTATTAGATTCCCTCTGGCTGCGTCTACATGGGAAAAAGAAGAGCTAGACGCGATGCAACGTGTCATTGCCACCGGCATGTTCACGATGGGCGAAAACGTCAAAGCATTTGAACAAGACTTCGCGCAGTTCGTAGGCAGCAAGCACTGCGTAATGGTTAACTCTGGCTCCTCCGCAAACCTCCTGATCGTTGCCGCTCTTTTTTATACTAAAAATTCGGATCTGAAACTTGAACGCGGCGATGAAATCATAGTTCCCGCCGTATCATGGAGCACTACCTACTACCCGCTGTATCAATACGGCTTGAAAATAAAGTTTGTTGACATTGATCTTCACACTTTGAATTACGATCTGGAACAGCTGAAGCTAGCAGTCACCGATAAGACCCGAGCCATTATGGCCGTAAACCTTCTCGGCAATCCGAACGATTTCGGGCGCATTCAAGAGATTATCGGGGACCGCAAGATTGTTCTGATCGAAGATAACTGCGAGTCGATGGGAGCAACTTACAACGGCAAACAAGCTGGTACCTTCGGCGTTATGGGTAGTTTCAGCTCCTTTTTCAGTCATCACATTTCGACGATGGAAGGCGGCCTGATAGTCACCGACGACGAAGAGCTCTATCAAATCTTGCTCTCTCTGCGCGCTCATGGTTGGACCCGAAACCTGCCCAAGCAAAACTTGGTCTGCAGCGAAAAAAGTGACGACCCATTCGAAGAGTCGTTCCGCTTCGTTTTACCTGGCTACAATGTTCGACCGCTGGAACTCGAAGGCGCGTTGGGTGTAGAACAAGTCAAGCGTCTTCCAAAACTCATTCAGGAACGGCGTAAAAACGGTGCTCTGCTACAGGCAGACATGGCAGATCACCCGGACATCATCATTCAACAAGAGATTGGCAAGTCCAGTTGGTTTGGTTTCAGTCTAGTGATACGACCTGAAAGCAAGCTGACGCGCAAGGCGCTCGTTGAAAAGCTGAACAGCCTCGGATTTGAATGTCGCCCGATTGTGGCCGGTAACTTCGCCAAAAACGAGGTTGTAAAATATTTTGACTCCGAGGTTCATGGTGAACTGAAGAATGCCGAACATATCGACAAATTCGGCCTGTTCATTGGCAATCACCACTACTCAATCTCGGAGGCGTTCTCACTGCTTAATAGCATCCGAGCCTGAGTTAGCTTTTAACCAACAAGCATGGTAGGACGGAGCAGGAACCCACAGCGATAACGATATCAACTATCGCTTGTAGACTTCCCTGCTCCAACCATCTATAAACTTGTAGAACGCGCCGACCGGATTCATCTGTCAACGAAGATACTGCAACACAATTCTACTAAGGCGTGAGCTGCTTAGGTTCAAGGTTCAAAACGGCGTTGCTGATAAATCCAATCAACAATCTCACCATCAGGCTTATACCCGCTTACTGTTTCACGCAACAGTTGACGAACGCGGGCATAGTCATCTCTATCCACTGCAATGAGCAACTCAGACAGTTTCTCTTTTAGCAACTCCCAAGACAGATAGTCCTCGGTGGCTCTCATAATCATGGGGTGCTGTGTTCCAATGACATTATCACCTATGAGCAACTCTTCGTAGAGTTTTTCACCCGGGCGCAAACCAGTGAACTCAATGGAAATATCTCCATGAGGTTTCTTCTCGGAGCGAACGCTAAAGCCAGAAAGATGAATCATCTTCTCGGCCAGCTCGATAATTTTAACTGGCGCTCCCATATCCAAAACAAAAACATCGCCGCCTTGTCCCAAAGAGCCTGCCTGGATCACCAACTGCGCGGCCTCGGGAATAGTCATGAAGTAACGCGTGATTTTCGGGTGGGTGACAGTGAGCGGGCCTCCCGACTTAATCTGCTTGTAAAACAGTGGTATAACCGAGCCAGAAGATCCCAGAACGTTCCCAAAGCGCACCATCGTAAAACGCGTTTTGTTAACTCGCGATATATTAGACTTCTCACCGAACAATACAGGAGCCACCTCCTGGCTGAGAGCTTGCAAGGTCAACTCAGCCAAGCGTTTTGTGCTACCCATAACATTGGTAGGGCGAACCGCTTTGTCAGTAGAGATAAGCACAAAGTTAGCGACCCCTACCTTCAAAGCCGCCTGAGCAGTGTTGAGCGTTCCAATCACATTATTTAACACCCCTTCTGCGATATTGTGCTCGACCATTGGTACGTGCTTGTATGCAGCGGCATGATAGATTGTGTCAACGCGCCAGGTCCTCATAACATCTACTAACTTTTTCTCATCACGCACCGAGCCTAAAATCGGGAGCAATTTAACAGGCAACGACTCCCTCGCAATTCTCAACTCTAACTCGGACAAAATACTGTACAGATTGAATTCACTATGTTCGAACAACAACAAGGTGGTTGGGTGTAAGCTCAGTATTTGTCGACAGAGCTCGGAGCCGATTGAGCCGCCTGCGCCCGTGACCAATACGCAATGCCCCTTGATGCAGCGCTCCAACAACTCCTCTTGCGCCGGCACTGCATCCCGCCCCAGTAGATCCGCGATGTCAACTTCCTGGATGTCATCAACTTTTACACGCCCACTGGCGAGATCCATAAACCCGGGAACACTGCGAACATGCAGGGGGAAACCTTCGAGAAACCCTAGAATTTCACGTCGACGACCGCGATTGGAAGAAGGAATTGCAAGTAAAATCTCCTGAGCACCTGTAGCCTCAATCATGCGCTGAATATGTTTGGGCTTATAGACCTGCAACCCAGAAATTACGCGGTCGGAAATACTGGTGTCATCGTCAATGAAAGCAACCGGGCGCATGACACGGCCCATCCGTAATGCAGCCACCAATTGGTTGCCAGCAGCGCCCGCACCATAGATCGCAACCCTGGGCAAACCATCCTCGCGACTAGTAAAGGGCATGTGTTGCGCCGCCGAGAACCAATCACCGAGAAAGTACTGGCGCATTGCCAGTCGTAGTCCGCCAACCAATATCAAACTAAGCCACCAGTAGTTAAAAACGATAGATCTAGGAACTACGTTCTGGTGATTGCTATACCAATAGACAACTACGCCAAGAATGAGAGACGATAAACTGACAGCTTTGATAATGGCGATAAGTGCATCGTTACCAAAATAGCGCATAACGGCACGGTACATTCCAAATCGTACGAAAAGCGGGATGGCTACGATAGGTGCGCTCAAAAACAACCAAAAGTGCGTAGTAAAAGGATTAACCAGCTCATCCAGCCCCAACCGCACCAAAAAAGCCATCCACAGCGCGATCCAAACCAGCAAAATGTCAGCAGCGACTTGTAGGATTCGCTTTTGCCTACGCGGGAGGCTCAGCAAAAATGCTCTGATTTTATCCATAATTTCCAGCACCTTACGCAGCTATTGTTCTAGCACAACAGACCGTTGATTCCCTTTTAACCGGGATAACGACCGTCATTCGAGAATTGATACATCTTCATTAAGAGGTGTAACCATCTGTCCCGGCCCGATACTTATAAGCTAAGACTATCAATGGTAGATAAGCAATAGCGATCCCCAGCAGACCGTTCAGCCTATACACAGATATACAGATCGCTATTGGCAACAGCCAGAATACATTGATTGCGGCAACAACTCCGGTCACCGCTAAATGACTGCCGGCCTTACGTGCCGCATGCTGGTAAGCATGACTTCGATGAGCCTCATACACCCGACGCCCCTGCAGCAAGCGAGATAATAGCGTATAGGTTGCATCAACTATAAACACCCCTAAAAGAACCAACCATACCCAGAAGAAAAACGGTGCCTTCCAAGCAGCGTAAAGTGACAGAACGCCTAGCATCACTCCCAGAAAACCGCTACCCGCATCCCCCATAAAAATACGCGCTGGAGGGAAATTCCAGATGAGAAATCCACCGACGGCCAGTGCCAGGAGTAACGGTGGTCCAATCAGAGCTGTAAAGCCAGTTAACCAATAGACAATGCAGACCCCAACACACGCACATATAGCCTCTACGCTTGCAAGTCCATCTATACCATCCATAAAATTATATAGGTTCAACAACCACACAAGGTAGAAGGCAGACAAAATTACGCCGAACCATTGTAAATCAATCGCTGCCCCCCAGAACTCAAGGGGAGGAAGACCGCCCAGCCAATACAACGCCCACCCTGCACACAAGAAATGACCGAGCAGCCGCCAGCGAGCCGCAATATGACCGTGATCATCAAGAAAGCCAAGAGCTGCAACGCCCGCACCTGTTCCGACGATGCACCAAATTACGGGCCATTCCAAATAGCCTGTCATACCGAAGATAGGCACGAACAGTAAAAAAGTCAGCACTATTGCGACTCCACCACCTCTTGGCGTGGGAACCGTATGCGAACTGCGCGAATTAGGAACGTCGATCAGACTTCGACTAATGGCGTACCGGCGAATACCGCCAGTCAACACTGCGGACAAAAACACCGCGAGAGGAAATAAAAACCACACACTCATAAAAAAGGCACGTCCTTGGAGCTACGAAAAGTTAATTTGCATCATGATTTTATCGCCAAGAACTCGCGACCACATTTTTGTAGCGCAAGCTCGGGGCTTAGTGGTGGGACCCATTCGAGCACAGAGTTGGCTTTACTTGAATCAATAACCAGAGATTCGCATAACTGAGTATACATACCCCGCCTACCAATCAGGCTGGCGCCCCACCGCATCAACACTGGTGGACATGGAAGCAAACGGGCTTTCACGCCCATACCCACTGCCAGGTGTTTAATGATCTCAGGCGTTGACATTGCAACACCGTCAGAAATCAGAAATAGCTGGTTCGCAGCGGCTGGCTGAGTGATACAAAGAAGCAAAAACTGCACCAGATTTTCTAGAGAGATCATGCTTCTTGAGTTTTCCACAGCAGCAAGAGGCAGAGGAAGACCCGATGACACCAACTTAAGCAGTCGCCCAAAGTTTCCCGGAGCCTGGGCGCCATAGACGAGCGGGGGCCGAACAATTACCCACTCCATCGCAGAGCCTTGAGCAATCTGGCGTAATGCCTGCTCAGCCTCAAGCTTGGAAACGGCATAGTCTGCATGAGGCGCGGGAGTTGAATCCTCCCTGAATGCGTTACCTAGGGTTTGAGCACCATTGACCCCAATCGAACTGATAAGGACAAATCGTTTCACTCCAGCCTCACGTGCTTGCTCGGCGAGCCTCCTGGTTCCCTCAAGATTTACGGCTCTGAACTTTGCAAGCGCGCCCGCATGTGCCTCACCTACGACATGCGCCCTACCGGCCAGGTGGACGACTACATCTACACCTTTAAGCGCACTTTCCCGATTGGCAGCCTCGCTGATGTCGCCAATGACTACAACATCAACGTTTGGCGCTCCGTAACTCTGGGCGTTGCGTAGTGCAGCGACGACATCAATGCAGTCAGAATCTACGCATGCTCGAATTAACTCGCGCCCAACAAATCCGGTGGCTCCCGTTACCAGAACACGCATATCACACCTTGATGACGTTTGAATAAACGTTGATTGTTCGCTGAAGCATCAACTCAAAAGTGAAATCACTAAAAAATCTTGACTTACCCGTGGCGCCCATCTTCCTACGCAAATCGTGCGAGCTGATCAAGGTACTCAATGCGGAAACTAGGCCGTCATGATCATGCTTGTCCACCAATATTCCGGTCTTTTGCTGTGTCACCGCCTCTGGAACGCCGCCCACGCGCGACGCGATGACCGGCAGGCCAGAACGCATCGCTTCCAGCACTGTTAATGGCAATCCTTCCCAGTTCGAGATAAGGCAAAAGACGTCGGATTTAGACAACCGCTCCGAGACATCAGAACAAGCCCCCGAGAAGGAGATCTTATCCCCCAGATTCAATTCCGAAACAAGACGTTTAGCCTGCGGCATAGTAGGGCCGTCCCCCACAAACTCCATAGTCCAATCACGGCAAACCAGTGACGCTAATGCGCGGATTAAAAACAGATGATCTTTGGGTGCATCAAATCTTGCGACCATGATGAGCCGCGTTACATCGGATGTTCCCATGACAGGGGCTGTTTCTCCAACCGAAGGCATACCGTTATGAATCGTGACAATTAAATCTGCATCGCCTACACCTGACCTCAGCGCCAAAGAACGATCATAATCAGAGACAGTTATAATCTTGCTGGCCAGGTTCGCAACCGCGCGCTCGATCCAACGATACAACATGCGTCGAGACGTTGATACACCTTCGGTAAAAGCCCAACCATGTGCTGTGAAAACACACGGGATAGAAAGTTTTTTTGCAACTAAACGCCCTATTATCCCGGCCTTTGAAGAGTGAGCATGAACAATATCCGGTTTCCAGGCCAACACAATTCGCCGAAGCTCGAAATAAAAGCGAAAATCGCTGACCACATTCAACGGTCGGACCAGATGTGCCGCACAAATACATGTGAGTCCTCGCTCTCTGGCCCGGTCGACGAAAATACCGTGACCGCCTACGACAACGACGACTTCATGCCCCGCGTCTTGAAGGCCGGTGGCAAGATCGAGAAGGTGAACGCTTGCCCCTCCTATGACATCAGAACGGGTAATAACATACAAAATTCTCAATTCTCTTCCTCCCGATCATAACCGCGAGGATTCAGAGTTTGCCAACGCCAGGAATCCCCGACCATTGCATTCAAATCCAACGACGCGGTCCATCCTAGATCTTCCTTTGCTTTGGATGGATTAGACCAGCACTCAGCCAAGTCGCCAGGACGACGTTTAAGGAATTGGAAGGGTATATCCATTTGGCTAATCGTGGAGAATGCCGTTATTACCTCCAACACCGAATAGCCTCTCCCCGTTCCCAAATTCCACACAAAGCAACCCTCATGTGTATCAAGATAATCCAAGGCAGACAAATGCCCCTTAGCTAGATCCACAACATGGATGTAGTCCCTGATGCCAGTACCATCGGGAGTCGGATAGTCGTTACCGAAAACAGACACAGAGGGACGGAGACCAACAGCGACTTGGCTGATATAAGGGAACAAATTATTAGGAGTGCCTTTGGGATGCTCCCCTATCAATCCGCTTGCATGAGCACCTACAGGATTGAAATAACGCAGAATTGCGATAGACCATCGGGAATCAGAATGAGCCAAATCAAGCAACATCTGCTCGACCATTAACTTAGAGCGACCATAAGGATTGGTAGGGGCGGCGCTGCGCGAGTCCTCCCGAAGCGGCATTTCACTGGACTCGCCATACACCGTCGCAGACGAACTGAATACCAATCTATAAACATTCATTCTGGCCATGGTCCGGCAGAGCACAATCGAACCAAGTACATTGTTATTATAATACTTTAAAGGATCCTCAACACTTTCGCCAACCGCTTTAACGCCAGCAAAATGAATTACAAAGTCAATCGAATAGGCACTAAATATTTTAGCAAGCAACTCACCATCGCAGATACTCCCCTCAAAGAATATAGGGCCAACACCTGTAACATCTTTGATTCTAACCAGCACTTCACTGGAACTATTACTGAGGTCGTCAAGGACCACTACTTGATAGCCACTCTGAAGACATTCTACAACTGCATGAGATCCAATGTATCCGGTCCCCCCAGTAACTAAAACTGTTTTCACGAAACCACCTCACACTGAAAACTATTTTTTCGACTTTAAAAAAACTTTAAATACAGACACAATGAGACTGATTAGCCTTTTAAAGCCAGGCTCAATGAGCAGCTCCCTCAAAAAATAAGATGCAACTTCTGCGTAGGCCTGACGGCTACCCTTCGATTGAAAGTCGGAAACTCTATAGTCAATCATTGGGAATGACGTGAACACACACTTTACATCTCTGCGCTTAGCTAATCGCATCCAAAGGTCATAATCCTCACTCTGAAATCCCCCCAAGTATCCTCTCGCTGAAAGAATCAGATCTCTTCTGATTGCCGTTGCCGGATGGATAAAAGGGTTCGTATAAGCGAGTCTAGAACGCCAGTCGTGCTGTACCAGCACTCGGGAACCAACGACTTTACCGTCAGCATCAATTATTCGGCAAGAGCCAGCAACAATATCCGTTTCTGGGTCTTTTATAATAATTTTGTAAGACTCCTCAAGCCTATCAATATGACAGACATCATCGCTGTCAAACCTAACTATAAACTTACCCCTCGCGCTATTGACACCCAAGTTTAAATTAAACGACAACTGACCTATTTCTGTACGAAGCAATACAATTCGCGGATCCTGTATCGCGGCTACAGATTCATATAATTCGTCCGTACAACGATTCAAAACAATGACGAATTCAAAAAAACTGAAACTCTGATCCAAGACACTTTGAATCGCCTGATGAATATAACCCTCATCGCGATTACAACACATTACAACACTAAAAAACGGATCCTGTGTTTCATCGAAACCTGCCACTTCAGCACCGTCCGTAGTTATCTGAAAATCGGACAATATCATCCTCTCCTAGATAAGAACCCGACTGCACTTCGATAAGTTCCAGAGGTATGACACCTGGATTTTCCAGCGCATGAACACCGCCTATCGGGATATAGGTCGACTGATTTTCCGTCACAAGATAGGTCTTTTCCCCATTTGTGACCTTGGCCGTACCACTGACGACAATCCAATGTTCAGCGCGGTGGTGATGCATTTGCACTGAAAGCTTGTGCCCTGGTTTAACAGTTATTCTTTTCACCTGATAACGAAGACCGCTATCAATAGCATCATAGATCCCCCAAGGCCTGTAGACTTCTCGGTGAAATACGTGCTCTTTTCTTCCGTCTGCCTTCAACTTTTCAACAATCTTTTTTACATCTTGAACATGATCTTTATGCGCTACAAGTACTGCGTCTTTGGTTTCGACAACGATAAGATCATTAATACCGACCGTAGAAACCAAACGGCTCTCTGAATGAATATAACTGTTCGACGTTCCGATTGAAATCACGTCTCCCGTCAGCACGTTGCCCTCTTCGGAACGAGTACCGGCTTCCCATAATGCCGCCCATGAGCCGATGTCACTCCAATTCGCGTCAAGCGGTATCATGACGGCGTGCTGAGTCTTCTCCATAACTGCGTAGTCAATTGAGTTATCAGGGCATTGCAAGAATGCTTCGCGGTCGATTCGTGTGAAATGCATGTCACGCTGTCCTTTCGCCAGTGCCTCACGACACCAGAAAAGAATATCGGGTTCAAAGGTCTGCAACTCCTCCAAATAACGGCTGGCCCTGAACATGAACATGCCGCTGTTCCAATAATAACCGCCGTTAGAAATGTAAGCCTGAGCAGTTTCTGCGTTAGGTTTCTCAACAAAACTAGCAACCTCAAACCCTTCATCTCCAACTGAGGCCCCCCGCTGCAAATAGCCGTAGCCGGTTTCAGGTCTCGTGGGCGTAATACCGAAGGAAACAAGCTTACCCGCTTCAGCCAATACTACGGCAGCGCGTATCCCATCATGGAAAGCTTCAATATTTTGGATAAGATGATCAGCGGCCAACACCAGCATCAGAGGATCAGCACCTTCAGCCGTAGCCTGGAGCGCCGCCAAGGCAATCGCGGGAGCGGTGTTGCGGCCCACGGGCTCAAGCAGGATATTAATTTCCTCAAGACCAAGCAGACGTAATTGCTCCGCCGCCAAAAAACGATGCTCCTCATTGCAGATCAATTGTGGCGAGGCATGGGTCAAGCCATCCAATCGATTGATTGTGGCTTGCAGCATCGAAAACTGGCTATCTACCAGTGGTAGAAACTGTTTTGGGTGAAGCTGACGAGACAATGGCCACAAGCGAGTGCCCGAACCACCCGCCATGATAATTGGAACAAACATAATATCGTCCTTTGATTACCTTCGAAGAGGCCTATGACGCCTATTCGAAACCGAACAGCGTGGTGAGATGCGAATCTACAGGATGCATGCCAAATGTCACTGTTCAGCAAAAAATTCTAAAGCTTGTGAAGTGGATGAGGAGGCAGTGCGAGTCACCTATTATGCGAGTATGGTGGCGGTTTTCAAGCAGCAGTTCTGGCCGTGCGTTTTCTCAGCCAGACAATGCTCAGCTGCCTTGCCTAAGCTGGCCATCATGAACGCGTCAACACTGATTTCGGCCAGCACTCATCCGCACAGTGCCGCAAAGCCGTACACAAAGACTGGCCATACAAAACATCGCCCGCCTCTCTCAAAAACCTCATGAATCAAACTAAACTGGCATTACTCGCCTAAAATATAATTCCAGCCAATTAGCTTATTACTTGCTTCAGTTTGAAATGACAGATTTAAGTCCGGCATATAAACCAGCGGCTCACTGTTTAAACTTAAAAAAGCAGCCCACCAAGCAAAAGTACTCGCACCGATAATGTAATCTTTACAACAAATTAAACTTAAAAAATCGGCGATTGCAGGTTTTACTTCAGTCCCAAGCAACCCACAGATTTTAAAATCCTGCCCTTTGAATACTGTCTCGCACCACTCTTTATCGTCTGTAAATATTACAAAGCGGCGCCCTTTGAAACGCTCAATAGCTTTGAAATAAAACTCTTCGCCCATCACTGCATGGCGAGGATCCGTAGATAATAAGAAGTCGCCCCGGCGAACGTGAACACCAATACTGTCAGAGTATAGTTCTCTACCCTTAACGAGCAGCGCCGCATGCTTATCAAGTATAAGCGAAAGAAGTTTTTCACGAAAAAACAAAGCGCTTTGAACATACTGAAAATAGCCAAAATGGAACTTCGCACTTACTGAATTACGTGAATAATCAAACTCTGTATCCGCATCATAATCATATAGAAGATACCCACCCAACTTACGTAATTTTAACTTCCTGACGACTAATCGGGCTGCCTTGGCAACAATACTTTTTTCAAAAAAAATACAGCTTTTGGAGGTTTGGTCATGATCAAAATCAATCAAATCTGATAAACGAATTCCACCATGAATACCTTTACCAAGCAGCATTTTGCTATCGTATGAAACGCTGCCCCCTGAAATAGACTTTACATACTGCCCCCACGCAAACTGAAATAGCTGATTACCCAACCCACCCTGAAGCATTACGTTAATATGCATGTTCACCTAGATACTCCGCGATATTTATTTACGTTCGCCAAGACAATCCCAATGATCACTAGCGCAATTGAAACCTGTAAAAATTTTAGTAAAAACTCATGCATATTAGAGCGAGAAAAATACACAAGATTTGGCAAAACTGACAGCACCAAAAAGATAACCCCCCCATGATTTCCAGGAGCAGTAAGATTTTCTTTATATATTGCGACCACCCAGTCCAACGTGCGAACCAAACACCCAAAAAGGAGACACCACAATAGATAGAACAACCATCCTTGATGGTAAGCCTCAGCAAAGAAACTTGTAGAAAAACCGCCACTAACAAAATTTATATTGCGAGCCTGATCAACGCATATGCCAAACGGCTGGTCCGTAGAGTTCAAACAGTCAGTCACTGCACTATCAAAATTTACTGCCCCATATAAAACTTCGAACGATGCACCCTGTCCATGCAGTGTTTGAGCTATCTTAGCCATTACCCCACTTGCGACCTCAAACCCTAGCCTGTATTCAAGCAACATGTTGGCAAAAATCAGTGATCCTATCCCCAACGCCATTAAGAAAAAATAGTTAACCCGTCGTTCCAAACCATAAACAAATACGAATAAAAACAAATATGCAAAAAAATACCCTCGAAGACCGATCATTAAAAAGCCTAGAGCGAAAAACACCCAGACAAATGAAATAATTAACAATCGATTAGAGTCCCTTCCAAAAACGCCCCACAACAACAAAAGGTTTTTTGCGATAAAAAACGTAAAAATATGCGCATGAAATTCAGGATTTTCCAGTGCGGCAAAATAATCCCCCACCATATACTTTTGAGCTAGAATGAAAGACTTAGCTAAAAAGTATATTCCACTGCATAAGGCAAGAAATATAACCAAACCATTGACTAGTCGAGGCATAGCCAGAACTGGAACCTTTAACAACCCTCTTGCCAACTTTAAACTTAACCTCTGAGTTAAAATGTACCCAAAAGCAATGAATATAAACCCCAGTGCCAGTATCACGATTGATTTACGTACAGAACTTTGACTTAAAACTATCCCAGCTTCTACGACATCCTTGTCAAAAAACAACGTCAAAAATGGACGAGCCCACATGAAAAAAAATATTGAGATCGATACAAGCGAAGGAATACTCAACGCGCCTTTATAATTGCCTTGAAAGCAAAAATGGCCAAGAAGCAGTGTAATAGAGACCAAAAATATATTGAATAGAAAGCCACTAATATAGCCACCTTCTTCACCCAACGTCAAAGCCACAAAGAGAGTCAAGATAAAATTAAACAACAAAAACAGGCCAAAGATAAGCTCACTTCTTTTGACCAAAATCATAAAGACCGCCCCAACACTCTTTTGATGGCCGCTTTAAATTTGTTCAATACAAATAGCTCGAATGACTTTACATACATCATGGTTGAAGGGACACTTTTACACGCCAAGTCATTCATTTTTTTAAAAACCAATTCTGCCTCAAAAAGCTTCGAATATTTATGTGCCGCGCGTGATATCTCATCTGCACCTCCGACAAACTGCTCCATAAGCACATCCATGGAGCTGGATGGTTGCACCGGCTTTACACCGGCATAACTTAACTCGCCTAATGAATAGCCTTTAGACTCTGACACCCATCGGTACGGCGGTACCTGTGAATCGTGTCTACGAGCCCTGGGAGGGACTACTACAGTAGGGACTTTATTTTTGGCAGCCTCCAAAGAAGAGGTCCCCATAGCAAACATAAGATCAATATTATCGCGGATAAATCCACTAAGGTTATCTTTATCAACGGACGGAATCAGATGATATTCCATACTTGAGTCAGAATTAACAAACTCCTTCAAAGCATCAATAGCATCGCCACTACCAACAATATAAAACACGATCTGTTTGTATCGCTTCAGTACCCCCCCCCTCAAAGAGCGCATATCAGTTATAACCCGCTCCAGGGCATAAAACTTAAAATCCATATCAACGCGACCAACCCAACCAACTCGAAGAACGTCTGCCGGGGCACAGTATTCAAAAGAGGCAACAGGACTTTTGTCTATTACGATTGGGCAAATTATATCCTGTATATCTTTATTAATCGCCAAGCCACCAAGATCAGCATAAGCTCCGACCTCATCGGTAAATACTATAGATTCACATTTTATAAATGTTTCAAGTGATTGCCTCGCTCTTCCTTTTAAAGCCTCAATCACCTTGCCTCTGAGTCCCTTCGTACTATTGTGCTGGGAATATTCTTCGTCAGCTATGGATAAGTACGCACCGCGAAATGCTGCATACCCCATGCACCATACGCAGATGTGTTTAAACTTTACGGATGTTGCTGCAAAAAGCCAGAGCCGACTTATCTCGGAGGTTGGAAGAAAGACAATATCGTATTCCTTCAGTTTCGCTGTTTCGGCAGGTGTGACTACGTCAACGTCGTATTGGTTGAACTTCAACCAATTACTGAGGCGTGCGAGAAGGAAATCCGTCCCTCCGAAGCGCCCCTGAGTTAAGATCAATACCGTACCCTTCACCACGATTCACTACTCCGGCTTTCAAAAAGCTCTCAACTATACTAACAACTGACTTTAATTTTCTGTAAAAGCTTGCTGACCAGCTAGTTTACGCCACACAAAAAAAGCCATGACCAACCAGTAAAGTAGATAATTCACTGCATGCGCTATTGCAACACCTTGAAATCCGAGCAAGCTGGTAAACACCCAAGTAAAAACAACAAAGCCAACTGCGAAAATAATTTCTGAAAAGATAAAAAGTTTTACCATAGCCTTACCTAGCATAAGATAAGCCAATATCCAGCCACCTATCTTCAACGTATCCCCAAGCATCTGCCAGGCAAACAACTCGCGCATCGGTAAAAAATCTCTTGTAAACAACGTAACAATTATACAGTCTTTCATAAAATAGATAACTAACGCACTCAGAATAGCTATCGGTAAAATAATCCGATAGCCCTGCAGCACTTCGAGTTTTATTTCACTGGCGCTTTTAAGCTCGGATAACCTCGGAAGGTAATACACACTCAACGTCGTCGTCACGAGCATTAAATAAGCCGCACTCAAACGCCACATCGCCTCCCAATAACCGGCGGTCTGTAAGCCGAATGTATTACTAAGGTATTCACGCACGACCATGTGACTGACGGGAACGCACGCAGCCGAAGTGAACGCCATCAGCGCATATTTACTCAGGTTTAATATAACAGGCACATCAATGCCCGAAAAAAAATATGCAACCTTGAACCAGGACGCCCTATAGCAAAGTAGAAGCGTTACTATAAACGCGAATGACTGATACACTGCAAGAGCAACTAGAGCACCATATAACCCAAAATTCATGGCCATAAGCGAGGTAATCACTAGGGAAAATAAACTTCCCGCTATGTTAGCAATCACATACCGCTCTATTTCTTTCTTGCCATTCAACACAGCCAAGAGAAGTGTATTAAATGAGAAAAAAACCAGAGAAGCTGCAAAACATATAAATACACCTCCGTACTCTTCGCTATTTAAAAACCATTTCGCCAAGACTTCGTTGCACGCGATGATGATAATCGCACTCAACAAAGAGCCCACCAAGGCAACTGTCCCCGCAGTTCCCCACACTCTGCGCTGTGCTAAATGGTCATTCACGTGCTCGGCAGTATACTTGGTGACGCCGGTATTAATAGCGCCACTCGCAAAGGTTGTAATCATTTGCATGGCGTTCTGAAACTGCCCCAGCGCCGCATAACCATTAGGCCCGACATAAACAGCGAGGACTTTGTTGAGCCCCAAGAGAGTCAACATCTTTATCGTGACAGCAATGCTGTTCAACAGCCCCGTTTTTATAAGTGTCATCAGCAGGTGCCGATACTAAAGCTATTACAGGCTAGCACAACCTTCTGCACCTCTTCCGAAGTCATCGTAGGCCCCAGGGGCAAACTTAACACTTCATGATGGATGGCTTCCGTAATGGGCAAAGACAATGCTGATAGTTCGGCGTACGCTTTTTGTTTATGAATCGGAATTGGGTAATGAATCAACGTTTGAACCCCCTCATCTTGGAGGTGCTTTTGAAGTGCCTCGCGATGAGTTGTTCGAATAACGAACAAGTGCCACACGTGCGCCTCAAACTCCATAACTTGGGTACCCGTAGGCACTGGCAACATTATTTGGGTGTTCTTTATACCCTGCAAATATGTTTGTACAATTTCACGACGCCGTGTTACTTGCGCGTCCAAGTACTTTATTTTTACAGATAGCACCGCAGCCTGAATTTCATCCAGGCGACTATTTACACCTCGATATAGATTCTGGTATTTCTCATGCGATCCGTAATTTCGAAGAGCACGTAGTACCTGAGCTAGCTCCTCATCATCAGTCGTGATGGCTCCAGCATCACCGAGCGCCCCCAAGTTTTTGCCAGGATAAAAGCTAAAACCTGATGCGTCTCCCCAAGCACCTGCCTTTCTCCCATTATGGCTTGCACCATGCGATTGGGCGGAATCCTCCAGCACCAAAAGCCCATGCTGTTCAGCAATTGAAATCAAAGCAGGCATATCACTAAGCAGCCCGTAAAGGTGCACAGGTAAAAGAACCTTAGTTCTCGAGGTGATCGCTTGCTCAACATTGTGAACATTCAAATTATACGTCAGCGGATCCGGCTCAACCAAAACCGGAACCAGGCCATTCTCAGTGATAGCGAGAACACTTGCTATATAAGTGTTAGCGGGAACAATTACTTCGTCACCATCGTGAAGACGGCCCAGCTCCTTCCAGGCCCGTAACGTCAAACTTAACGCATCAAGACCATTGGCGACGCCCACACAGTGCTTAACCCCACAATACTCCGCGAATGCTTCCTCAAAGCGCTGTAGCTCCTCTCCCCCAATGTACCAACCAGAATCAATAACACGAGCACAAGCGTCCAATAACTCATCACGCACTTCGTGGTTGACCGCTTTCAGATCCAAAAACTTAATCATACTGTCAGATACCGAATTATTTTGGCTGGATTTCCAACTACTACTGAAAAATCAGGAACATCTTTAGTCACGACAGCGCCCGCGCCTACCATTGCGGAGCGACCTACGGTAATTCCCGGGAGAATCGTTGCATTCGCGCCAATACTGGCACCAAACTTAACGGTAATCCCTTCAAACTTTCCTGGATACACTTTCGAACGAGGCATTGAATCATTGGTAAATGTGGCATTTGGCCCTATAAATACGTTATCTTCAATACGAGTGCCATTCCACAAATACACACCCGACTTCAAGGTAACATTATCGCCAATAATAACATCACCTTCGACTAAGGTATGGGCGCACAAATTACAGCCTTTACCAATGATCGCCCCCTCCAGCACAACACAAAATTGCCATATACGCGTTCCCTCGCCAATATCTTGACTTTTTACATCTGCAAGCTCATGTATTTTAGGCATGATTCAAAAGCCCTATGAACTCTGGGTAACCCCGAATATAGTCCTGCTCATTATAATAATCACTGGCCAATACTAGAAGAACACAGTCCGCTGAAAAGTCATGCATTTCATGCCATACCATTTTATCTATAAATATCGCTTTGCTTGAGGTATCCAGAATAACTTCTTCAGTTTTTAGCCCATTATTCATCACCATACGACACTGGCCTGAGACACAGATAGCAGCCTGTCGCAGCTCTCGGTGCGCATGGAAGCCACGCGATACGCCTGGTCGCGTCCCCATCAGAAAATAAACGCGCTTAATGTCGAATGGGACATTTTTTTGCGCCTCTAGCACGACCAGCTGTCCACGCTCGTCACCCAGCACTTGCAGGTCGACCAAATCTACCAAACTCATTCAGTACCTCTCAGAATCACGGTCCATGTCAACTCGCCATCACGAGGCCTAACCGCATAGAAATATTTATTATTAGACCACGAAAGCCTCTATATACCAAAAACCAACGCGTTGATTCTCCCGATACATCGCCCCCTCCTTTCCGTCGAGATCTGCTGAGATCTTCTTCAGCGTTAGCTCCTTTACTCCTAAATTCGAACGCGAGGCTGCCGACGTCGTGTTCAAACAAAACTACAGCTTTATCGAAGCCAGCCGCTCAGTCGACATTGATGAATCGCCATTACGCCACTGGCGTTAAGCCGGTTCAGAAAGAACATAACGGCATCCCCCCGCAGATCAAGGCGCTGACGCCGGAACAGCAAAAGATCCACGACCTGGAAGCCCGGATTGCTCGTCTTGAGCGAGAAAAACCCATACCAAAAAAAGCTCCCGCGCTCTTGATGTCGGAAGATCACGAGCGATCGCGCTGATAGAGCAGTTGAGCCCCCTATGACTCGGCTGATTTGCGGTGCAAGGTGTTTGATGTCCTCCGCTATTGTTACTAGGCCCAGCGCCTGCGACGCCGCACGCACGATGTAGATCAGCTTTGATGCGTGGCCGCGTCAGTGAGCGGTTCTCGCAAAGCCGCAGCGCTGCGGGCAGTAGCAGCATCTTGGTCGTTTCAAAGTGCGCGGTTTGATTTAGTCAGCAAACAACCCGGCTCCCACGCTTACAACAGAGCGACAGTATAAAGACTCGACATCCCCAGAGTTTGATGTGCCAGTCCCCAATAAGGTCTGGTGCGGCGATGTTACCTACACTGAGCCCCAAGGAAAGTGGCATTACCTGGCTTTCGTCCTGGATCTGTGCGCTCGGCGGATAGTGGGCTGGGCGCTGCCGGAAAAGCCAGACGCTGAACTGCTGATCAAGGCGTTGGATATGGCCTACGATCAGCGTGATAGGCGTTCGGGTCTGCTATTGCGCTCGGATCAGGGATCGCAATATGCAAATCGGTTATTTCGCCAGCGACTGTGGCGATACCGCATACGCCAGAGCATGAGCCAACAAGGAAGCTGCTGGGACAACGTGCCGATGGAGCGCGTGTTCCGCAGCTTGAAAACAGAATGGATACCGCTCTAGGGCTATTGAATTGCGCATGAAGCACAGGGTGATATCAGCTACTTTTTGATGCATCGCTACAACTGGATTCGGCCTCACCAATTCAACGGTGGGATGGCGCCAGCGCGGGCCGAGGAAAAAATTAACGTCGTGTCCGGGATTAGTTGACCACTACATGCTGACCTAAAAGTGGTAAAGACGATCAACATCTACGTGTCGCGATCAAGCACTCATGATTGGGGAACGGCGGCATTCAAGAAGGATGCATAGGGAAGAAAAGACGATTAAACGAGCCAGCGAACGTTAGCAGTCGCAAACTTAAGTGATCCTAGACAGACTGAATCCAAAAAAACAGTCTAATAGACAAAAATCAGTATTTACTGATAAATGGCAATGCAGCCGACTTATCGATCTTCAGCAAACACGATTATTTAACTCCGCTCACCTGGGATCGACCTACGCCGCCGATGGCGCACCAAAACCGTTAACAACGGCCCAACCAGCATCCCAACTACCAACGCCACCACCACAAATACCGAAAGTGGCATCTGCCCCGTACCCATCCCAAGGAACGAGAGAGCGACCTCCTGCTGGTTCTCCAACACAAATACTAAAACCACCAACGCAACAACCAGCGTTATCAGCACAGTAACAACGCGCTTAATCCAATGCATAGCATTCTCTCCCCCAAAATCAGACGCCCTCTTCCTCATCCTCATTCACCCGATCCCGCAATTCCTTCCCCGGCTTGAAATGAGGTACAAACTTCCCATCCAGGCTCACCGACTGCCCAGTCTTCGGGTTCCGCCCTACTCGCGGGGCGCGATAGTGCAGCGAAAAACTGCCAAACCCACGGATCTCAATCCGATCCCCAGTCGCTAAGCACTGGGACATTTGCTCAAGCATGGTCTTGATAGCCAGCTCCACATCCTTGGATGAGAGCAGCCCTTGATGGGTGACAATTCGTTCGATCAACTCCGACTTCGTCATATTTTTCCCTTCTTTTTCAAGCAGCTAGGAAAAGCGCTTCGAAGGTTTTAGCATGACTTGATGAATTTGAACAGCCCATGCATAAACTTATCTGCTGGTTGAATAAACACCCGTATCGCACGTGCTATACGCTCAATTGCAGATCACCAGCATCGTCCGTGTTACTGCGCCAGCAGGGTTCCAGCCGAACAGGTAGTCGCCCTCCTCATCCTTGGCGTCACTGGACTTGGTGATGACCTTATAGCCTTGCATCTTGCACTCTCGAGCGGCGCGCTTTTCGCACTTCTGCCAGTTGTTGCCCAACCCTGAGCAATCGATCTCGATGCCGCTCACACCGCGCTTGGCATGGGTCTTGGCGCTGGTGGTCGAGCAGCCTGCAAGCACTACCACGACGAGAATTACGATAAGCCTGTTCATTCAAATCCTTACTGAAGCTACAACACTAGAACGCTTTCTTCTTAAGACTATAGTCAGTTCTGACACTGAGCTGTACGCCTTGGTTCTCGGTTGTTGATTCAACGAATTTCAGGCACAAAAAAGGGCGACCGAAGTCGCCCTTTTTCTATGGTCTGACAGAACTTAGTTCTGTTTTTCCATTTGTGCACGCAACAGGTCGCCCAGAGTGGTAGGACCAGCAGCGATGCTATCCGAAGGCTTGTCTTTCAAGCTTTGGATGGCTTCTTTCTCTTCAGCATCGTCTTTCGACTTGATGGAGAGCTGGATTACACGGCTCTTACGGTCAACGCTGATGATCTTGGCTTCTACTTCCTGGCCTTCTTTCAGAACGTTACGCGCGTCTTCAACGCGGTCACGGCTGATTTCGGAGGCTTTCAGAGTCGCTTCGATATCGTCGGCCAGAGTGATGATGGCGCCTTTAGCGTCAACTTCTTTCACGATGCCTTTAACGATTGCGCCTTTGTCGTTGTCCTGAACGTATTCAGAGAACGGGTCGCTTTCCAGTTGCTTGATACCCAGGGAGATGCGCTCGCGCTCTGGGTCAACCGACAGGATAACGGTGTCCAGCTCGTCGCCCTTCTTGAAACGACGAACAGCTTCTTCGCCCACTTCGTTCCAGGAGATGTCGGACAGGTGAACCAGGCCGTCGATGCCGCCATCCAGACCAATGAAGATACCGAAATCGGTGATCGACTTGATGGTGCCGGAGATTTTATCGCCCTTGTTGAACTGGCCAGAGAAATCTTCCCATGGGTTAGATTTGCACTGCTTGATGCCCAGGGAGATACGACGACGCTCTTCGTCGATGTCCAGAACCATAACTTCCACTTCGTCGCCGACTTGTACGACTTTCGAAGGGTGGATGTTTTTGTTGGTCCAGTCCATTTCGGAAACGTGTACCAGGCCTTCCACGCCTTCTTCCAGCTCAGCGAAGCAGCCGTAGTCGGTCAGGTTGGTAACACGCGCGGTAACGCGAGTGCTTTCTGGGTAACGGGCTTTGATAGCAACCCATGGATCTTCACCCAGTTGCTTCAGGCCCAGGGAAACACGGTTGCGCTCGCGATCGTATTTCAGAACCTTGACATCGATCTCGTCGCCAACGTTGACGATTTCGGAAGGATGCTTGATACGCTTCCAAGCCATGTCGGTAATGTGCAGCAGGCCATCCACGCCACCCAGATCGACGAATGCGCCGTAGTCGGTGAGGTTTTTGACGATACCTTTGACTTGTTGGCCTTCCTGCAGGGATTCCAGCAGAGCTTCACGCTCGGCGGAGTTCTCTGCTTCCAGGACGCTGCGACGGGAAACGACAACGTTGTTGCGTTTCTGGTCGAGTTTGATGACCTTGAATTCGAGTTCTTTGCCTTCCAGGTGCGTGGTGTCGCGCACAGGACGAACGTCGACCAAAGAACCTGGCAGGAACGCACGGATGCCGTTAACGTCGACAGTGAAGCCGCCTTTAACCTTACCGTTGATAACGCCCTTGACCACTTCTTCAGCTGCGAAGGCTGCTTCGAGAACAATCCAGCATTCAGCGCGCTTGGCTTTTTCACGGGACAGCTTGGTTTCACCGAAACCGTCTTCAACCGAGTCCAGAGCAACGTGAACTTCGTCACCGACATTGATTGTCAGATCACCAGCATCGTTGTAGAACTGTTCCAGCGGGATCAGAGCTTCAGACTTCAGACCAGCGTGAACGGTTACCCAGCGAGCTTGGTAATCGATATCAACGATAACACCGGTGATGATGGAGCCTGCCTGAAGGTTCAGGGTTTTTAGGCTTTCTTCAAAGAGTTCCGCAAAGCTTTCGCTCATTTTAATTCCTGTTGATAAGGGCGAAGAATACGCCCATCTCCACACCCCAGACGGTGTGGGTCAGTTTCAGTTAAAAGAAGCCACCGCAGGACTATGACTGGTCCCCTGCGGCCTTCTTGATCACCCGGCGATATCGCGAATGGCGATTTCACTCAAGATGCGTTCCAGCACCTGCTCGATGGACAACTCCGTGGAATCCAGCTGTATGGCATCAGCCGCCGGCTTGAGCGGGGCTACTGCGCGCTGGGTATCACGCTCATCGCGTGCACGGATCTCATCTAGCAGACTCGACAGACTAACACCATCGACTTTGCCCTTCAACTGCAAGTAGCGGCGGCGAGCCCGCTCCTCGGCGCTGGCGGTCAGGAAAATCTTCAATGGCGCCTCGGGAAACACCACGGTGCCCATATCACGACCATCGGCCACCAGGCCCGGCGGCTCCTGAAAAGCCCGCTGACGCTGCAGCAGCGCATCACGCACGGCCGGCAGTGCGGCAACCTGCGAAGCCCAGGAGCCGACCTGTTCGTTGCGCAGATCATCCGTCACATCGTCCCCTTCAAGGATGATGCGCTGGGGATGACCTTCCGTCGCGCCGACAAACTGCACATCAAGGTGCGCGGCCAGCAGCTTCAGGGATTCTTCGTTGGTCAGGTCGACGCCATGGTTGCGTGCGGCGAATGCCAGCAGGCGGTACAGCGCGCCGGAATCCAGCAGGCACCAGCCCAGGCGCTTGGCCAGGATGCCGGCGATCGTGCCTTTGCCCGAGCCGCTTGGCCCGTCGATGGTAATCACCGGTGCTTTGATATTCACAATTGAGCCTCTTGGGCAACACGGATGCCGACTTGGGCACACAGTGTAAGAAAATTCGGAAAAGACGTAGCAACATTGGCGCAGTCACGGATACGAATCGGCGCCGCCGCCCGTAGGGAAGCCACGCTGAACGCCATGGCAATGCGGTGATCGCCATGGGCATGCACCTCACCTCCGCCCATCGGGCCACCCTCAATGATAATCCCATCAGGGGTCGGTTCACACTTCACGCCCAACGCCAGCAGACCATCGGCCATGACCTGGATACGGTCGGACTCCTTCACGCGCAGCTCTGAAGCACCACGCAACACCGTTCGTCCCTCGGCACAGGCCGCCGCGACGAACAACACCGGAAACTCATCGATCGCCAACGGCACCAACGCTTCAGGAATCTCGATCCCTTTCAACGCTACCGCTCTTACGCGCAGATCCGCGACAGGCTCACCACCTACTTCACGCTGGTTCTCCAGGGTAATATCCGCGCCCATCAGCCGCAGGATATCGATCACGCCGGTACGCGTCGGATTGACACCCACATGCTCCAGCAGCAACTCAGAACCCTCGGCAATCGAAGCTGCCACCAGAAAGAACGCTGAAGAAGAAATATCCCCCGGCACTTCTATATGAGCAGCCGTCAGCGCATGACCGGACTCCACCGACGCCGTCGCACCCTCCACCGCCACCGGACAACCAAAGCCACGCAACATGCGCTCGGTGTGGTCACGGGTCGGCGCAGGCTCGGTCACCGCGGTTTTACCTTCAGCGTACAACCCAGCCAACAACAGGCAGGATTTGACCTGGGCACTGGCCATCGGCATCGCATAAGCCAGGCCTTTCAACGACTGACCACCGTGAATGGTCAGCGGCGGACGCCCTTCCGGTCCCGTCTCGATCACCGCGCCCATTTCCTGCAGCGGCCTGGCTACACGGCTCATCGGGCGCTTGGACAAGGACGCATCGCCGGTCAGCACACTGTCAAAGCTCTGCGCCGCCAGCAGCCCGGACAGCAGGCGCATGGAAGTACCGGAGTTACCCAGGTAAATCGGCCCCGGCGCCGGCTTCAGGCCATGCAGCCCCACGCCATGAATGGTCACGCGCCCATGGTGCGGGCCTTCAATCACCACACCCATGTCGCGAAACGCCTGCAAGGTCGCCAGGGCATCTTCGCCTTCAAGGAAACCCTCAACCTCAGTCACACCCTCCGCCAACGAACCCAGCATGATCGCCCGATGGGAGATCGACTTGTCGCCTGGCACCCGAATGCTTCCGCTCAAGCGGCCACCCGGTTCGGCGACGAAGGTCAACTCATCAGCGTTCACAGCGGTTTCCATGTAGGCCCGGCGCGCCAGGATCTTGCTGAAATGCTCACGCGCCACCCGCGCACGGGTGAACACGCCCAATAATTGATGGCCATCTCCAGCATCAACCGCGTCGCGCAAGGCGTCGAGGTCGCTGCGGAAGGTGTCCAGGGTGCGCAACACCGCTTCGCGATTGGCGAGGAAGATGTCGTGCCACATCACCGGGTCGCTGCCGGCAATCCGCGTGAAATCACGGAAGCCACCGGCGGCGTATCGGAAAATCTCGAGGTTTTCGTTGCGTTTGGCCAGGGAGTCCACCAGGCCAAATGCAAGCAAATGCGGCAGATGACTGGTCGCGGCCAGCACTTCGTCATGACGCTCGACCTGCATATGCTCGACATCCGCGCCCAGCTCACGCCACAAACGATCCACCACCGCCAACGCAGCCGGATCGGTTTGCGCAAGCGGCGTCAGAATGACTTTATGGCGACGGAACAGCTGCGCATTGGACGCCTCCACCCCGCTCTGCTCAGAGCCGGCAATCGGATGCCCCGGCACGAAGCGCGGCGGCATGCCGCCAAAGGCCAGTTGCGCCGCACGCACCACATTGCCTTTGGCGCTGCCGACGTCTGTCAGGATCGCCTGGCCCAGGTCCATGCCCGCCAGCACGGCGAGCAATTTCTCCATGGCCAGGATCGGCACGGCCAACTGGATCACGTCTGCACCCTGGCACGCGAGCGCCAGGTCCGCCTCACAACGATCGACCACGCCCAACTCAACCGCCAGCTTGCGCGATTGCGGGTCCAGGTCCACACCGACCACTTCGCCACACAGCCCGCTTTCACGCAGGCCTTTGGCGAAGGAGCCGCCGATCAACCCCAGACCGACCACCACCAGGCGACCGATCATAGGCACAGCAGGTTGCAATGCAGTGACATCAACCACGGGCCAGAACCTTGGCCAGCGCCTCCAGGAAGCGGGCGTTTTCTGCCGGCAGGCCGATGGTGATGCGCAGGTGGTTCGGCATGCCATAGTTGGCGGTCGGACGCACGATCACGCCTTCGCGCAACAGGCCCTGGAACACCGGCGCAGCCACTTGGCCGAGGTCCACACAAATGAAGTTGCCCTTGGATGGGATCCAGCCCAGGCCCAGCTCACGGAAGCCTTCCTGCAGTTGCAGCATGCCGCTTTCGTTGATACGACGACCTTCTTCCAGGTACTCCGCATCCTTCACCGCCGCACAGGCCGCCGCCAGGGCGAGACTGTTGACGTTGAACGGCTGACGCACACGGTTCAGCACATCGGCCACTACGGCGGTGGACAGGCCATAGCCGACCCGCAGCGACGCCAGGCCATAAGCCTTGGAGAACGTGCGCGAAACCAGCAGGTTCGGGTACGCCGCCAGGAAATCCAGGCCATTCGGCAAATCACTGCCTTCGGCGTACTCGATGTAGGCCTCGTCCAGCACGACCAGCACATGTTCCGGCACGTCTTGCAGGAAATCGTTCAGCGCTTGCGCGTCGAACCAGGTGCCGGTCGGGTTGTTCGGGTTGGCGATAAACACCACGCGGGTCTGGGCATCGATGGCCGCCAGCATGGCCGGCAAGTCGTGACCCCAATCCTTCGCAGGAACAACGCGCGCATCAGCGCCGACCGCCTGGGTCACGATCGGATAGACCGCAAACGCGTGCTCGCTGAACACGGCATTTAGGCCTGGTGCAAGGTACGCACGGCCAACCAGCTCAAGAATGTCGTTGGAGCCGTTGCCTAGGGTGACCTGGTTCAGCTCGACCCGGCACTTTTCCGCCAGCAGTGATTTGAGGGCAAAGCCGTTGCCATCGGGGTAGCGGGTCAGCTCAGCCAGTTCTTCACGAATCGCCGCCAACACTTTTGGGCTCGGGCCCAGCGGGTTTTCGTTACTGGCCAGCTTGACGATGTTCGCCGGATCCAGGTTCAACTCACGCGCCAACTCGTCCACAGGCTTGCCCGGAACGTAAGGCGACAGTTGTTGCACGCCCGGCTGTGCCAGGGCGAGGAAGTTGCCACTCATGTTAAAGCCTCACAAAACCGCTTTCGGGTAAGAGCCCAGCACCTTGAGTGCCACGGCTTCCTGACTGATTTTCTCCAGCACACCTTTGACCAGTGGGTCGCGGTGGTGGCCGATGAAGTCGATAAAGAACACGTAAGTCCATTTACCGCTGCGCGAAGGACGAGTCTCGATGCGCGTCAGGTCAATCCCGTTATCGTGGAACGGCACCAGCAGCTCATGCAGCGCGCCGGGCTTGTTGCTCATGGAGACGATGATGGACGTCTTGTCGTCGCCCGTTGGCGGCACTTCCTGGCTGCCGATCATCAGGAAGCGCGTGGAGTTGTCCGGGCGATCCTCGATTTTCTCAGCCAGGCGCGTCAGGCCATACAGGCCCGCTGCCATATCACCGGCGATGGCCGCCGAGTTCCACTCACCCTTGACGCGCTTGGCCGCCTCGGCGTTGCTGGAGACCGCCACGCGCTCGACATTCGGGTAGTGCGCATCCAGCCACTTGCGGCACTGGGCCAGGGACTGGGCGTGGGAGTAGATACGGCTGATGCTGTCGGTCTTGGTGTTCTCGCCCACCAACAGGTGGTGGTGGATGCGCAGCTCGACTTCGCCGCAGATCACCATGTCGTGCTCGAGGAAACTGTCCAGCGTGTGGTTGACCGCGCCTTCGGTGGAGTTTTCCACCGGCACCACGCCAAAATTCACCGCACCGGCCGCCACTTCACGGAACACTTCGTCGATCGCTGCCATTGGCTTGCTGATCACCGCGTGGCCGAAGTGCTTCATGGCCGCAGCTTGGGTGAAGGTACCTTCGGGGCCGAGGTAAGCCACTTTCAGCGGCTGCTCCAGGGCCAGGCAAGAAGACATGATTTCACGGAACAACCGCGCCATCTCTTCATTACCCAGCGGGCCTTTGTTGCGCTCCATCACGCGCTTGAGCACCTGGGCTTCACGCTCCGGACGGTAGAACACCGGCACTTCGCCTTCAGCCAGGGACGCCATCTTCACCCGTGCCACTTCCTGGGCGCACCGCGCGCGCTCACTGATCAGCTCCAGGACTTTCTCGTCCAGGCTGTCAATGCGTACGCGCAGGGCCTTGAGTTCTTGCTCAGACATTAGCCGTGTTCCTTTTCGAACTCTGCCATGTAGGCAACCAACGCGTTGATCGCGTGGATGTCGACGGCGTTGTAGATGGAGGCGCGCATGCCACCCACCGAGCGGTGGCCCTTGAGGTTCAGAAGGCCGCGTTCGTCGGCACCGGCCAGGAACGGCTTGTCCAGGCGGTCGTCAGCCAGGCGGAACGGTACGTTCATCCACGAGCGGTCGGTGAGGTTGATTGGGTTGCTGTACAGGCCGCTGGCGTCGATGAAGTCGTACAGGGTACGCTTCTTCACTTCGTTGAGCTTGCCCATGGCGGCCACACCGCCCTGCTCTTTCAGCCATTCGAACACCAGGCCGGAGAGGTACCAGGCAAACGCTGGCGGGGTGTTGTACATCGAGCCGTTATCGGCCGCGACCTTGTAGTTGAGCATGGTCGGGCACAGCGCACGGGCGCGACCGAGCAGGTCTTCGCGGATGATGTTGACCAGGATGCCGCTCGGGCCAATGTTCTTCTGCGCACCGGCGTAGATCATGCCGTACTTGGACACATCGATAGGGCGCGAGAGGATGTCCGAAGACATGTCGCACACCAGCGGCACGTCACCGACTTCCGGCACCCAGTCAAACTCCAGGCCGCCGATGGTTTCGTTGGCAACGTAGTGCACGTAGGCAGCGTCCTTCGACAGCTTCCACTCGTTCTGACCGGGAATGGCGAAGTAGTCGTACGGCTTGGCGGTACCCGCGACATTCACGTGACCGTAACGAGAGGCCTCTTCAATGGCCTTCTGGCCCCAGATGCCCGTGTCGATATAGTCAGCCGTGCCGTCTTCCGGCAACAGGTTCAGCGGAATCTGGGCGAACTGCTGGCTGGCGCCGCCCTGCAGGAACAGCACTTTGTAATTGGATGGGATGTCCAGCAAGTCGCGCAGGTCCTGCTCGGCCTTGGTGGCGATGGACACGAACTCATCGCTGCGATGGCTCATTTCCATCACGGAGAGGCCTTTTCCATGCCAGTCGAGGAGTTCACCCTGCGCACGCTGCAGGACTGCTTCAGGAAGCGCCGCGGGACCGGCACAGAAGTTATAGGCTCTCTTGCTCACATCCAATCTCACTCTGATCTGGTGGGGTGGTGCAATAAACAGGTGTTTCAATACTTTCAGAAGGGACAAACAACAAGGGGGCGAATCTTCATCCGCCCCCTGTGTGTCCGCTTATTCCTGCGGTTCTTCTTCGTCTGCGGCAGCGTCGAGGGTCGGCTCGTCGACGTTGTCATCGCCGGCTGCGATCACCTCGCCGTCAAACTCTTCACCTTCCAGCTCTTCGCCTTCGACTTCCGAAGGCTCCTGGACACGCTCAAGGCCAACCAGTTTTTCGTCCTTGGCCAGCTTGATCAGGGTCACGCCCTGGGTGTTACGGCCCAGGCTCGACACTTCAGCCACACGAGTACGTACCAGGGTGCCCTGGTCGGAAATCAGCATGATTTCCTCGCCGTCGAGCACCTGCACCGCGCCGACCAGACGGCCGTTGCGGTCGTTGCTGACCATGGCGATCACGCCCTGGCCGCCACGCTTGTACTCCGGGAACTCGCTGATGGCCGTACGCTTGCCATAACCACGCTCGGAAGCGGTGAGGATCTGGCTGCCTTCTTCCGGGATCAGCATCGAAATCAGCTTCTGCCCTTCCGGCAGACGCATGCCACGTACACCTCGGGCGGTACGGCCCATGGCGCGAACGTCGGATTCCTTGAAGCGCGTGACCTTGCCGCCGTCGGAGAACAGCATGACTTCACGCTCGCCATCGGTGATGGCCGCGGAGATCAGTACGTCGCCTTCGTCCAGCTCCAGGGCGATCAGGCCCACGCTGCGCTGACGGCTGAAGGATTCCAGCGGGGTCTTCTTCACGGTGCCTTTGGCGGTGGCCATGAAGATGAAGTGACCTTCGGTGTATTCCTCGACCGGCAGCATGGTGGTGATGTATTCATCACTGTCCAGCGGCAGCAGGTTGACCAGCGGACGACCACGAGCGGCACGGGACGCTTCCGGGATTTCGTAGGTTTTCAGCCAGTACACCTTGCCTTTGCTGGAGAACAGCAGCAGCGTGGTGTGGCTGTTGGCGACCAGCAGGTGAGCGATGTAGTCCTCATCCTTCACGCCGGTAGCCGATTTACCTTTACCGCCACGACGCTGGGCCTGGTACGCCGCCAATGGCTGGGTCTTGGCATAGCCACCGTGGGAGATGGTCACCACGCGCTCTTCTTCCGGGATCATGTCACCCAGGGTCAGGTCGAGGCGCGCATCGAGGATCTCGGTGCGGCGCACGTCGCCGTATTCGGCGCGGATCACTTCCAGTTCTTCGCGGATCACTTCCATCAGGCGCACGGCGCTGCTGAGGATGCGGATCAACTCGCCGATCTGGTTGAGGATCTCCTGGTACTCGGCCAGCAGCTTCTCGTGCTCCAGGCCGGTCAGGCGGTGCAGGCGCAATTCCAGGATGGCCTGGGCCTGTTCCGGCGACAGGAAGTATTTGCCGTCGCGCAGGCCGTATTGCGGGTCCAGGGTCTCTGGGCGGCACGAATCGGCACCGGCGCGCTCAACCATCGCCACTACAGCGCTGGATTCCCACGGCATCTTGATCAGTGCTTCTTTAGCTTCCGACGGGGTCGGCGAGGCTTTGATCAAGGCGATGACCGGGTCAATGTTCGACAGCGCAACCGCCTGGCCTTCCAGGATGTGGCCGCGCTCGCGGGCCTTGCGCAGTTCGAACACGGTACGGCGGGTAACCACTTCGCGACGGTGGCGAACGAAGGCTTCCAGCAGATCCTTGAGGTTCAGGATGCGCGGGCGGCCGTCGATCAGTGCAACCACGTTGATACCAAACACGCTTTGCAGCTGGGTCTGGGCGTAGAGGTTGTTGAGGATCACCTCAGGCACTTCACCGCGACGCAGCTCGATCACCACACGCATACCGTCTTTGTCGGACTCGTCGCGCAGTTCGGTGATGCCTTCGAGCTTCTTCTCTTTAACCAGCTCGGCGATCTTCTCGATCAGACGCGCTTTGTTCAGCTGGTACGGGAGTTCAGTGATGACGATCTGCTGGCGGCCACCGACCTTGTCGATGTCTTCGATCATCGAGCGGGCGCGCATGTAAATACGGCCACGACCGGTGCGGTAGGCTTCGATGATGCCGGCGCGACCGTTGATGATCGCGGCGGTCGGGAAGTCCGGACCGGGGATGTATTGCATCAGCTCATCGACGGTCAACTCAGGGTTGTCGATGAGGGCCAGGCAACCGTCGATGACTTCACCGAGGTTGTGCGGCGGGATGTTGGTCGCCATGCCCACGGCGATACCGCTGGAACCGTTGACCAGCAGGTTGGGGATCTTGGTCGGCATGACGGCCGGGATCATTTCGGTGCCGTCGTAGTTCGGCACCCAGTCCACGGTTTCTTTATGCAGATCGGCCAGCAGCTCATGCGCCAGCTTGGTCATGCGCACTTCGGTGTATCGCATGGCCGCGGCGTTGTCGCCGTCGACCGAACCGAAGTTGCCCTGGCCGTCTACCAGCAGGTAGCGCAGGGAAAACGGCTGGGCCATCCGAACGATGGTGTCGTACACCGCAGTGTCGCCGTGGGGGTGATACTTACCGATCACGTCACCGACAACACGGGCAGATTTCTTGTACGGCTTGTTCCAGTCGTTACCCAGCTCGCTCATCGCGAACAGCACACGCCGGTGCACGGGCTTCAAGCCATCGCGCGCATCAGGCAGTGCCCGACCGACAATTACGCTCATCGCGTAGTCGAGGTAGGACTGTTTCAGCTCGTCTTCGATATTGACCGGGAGGATTTCTTTGGCCAGTTCGCCCATGAGAAGCCTGATTCCTTTTTCGGGTGAAACCTCGTCACATCCATATGGGACGAACGAAGCTCGCCGCTGCCGACAGAGTGCCTGACAACGACTTACGACAAATCAACGAGTTATGACACGGATCTGCACGTTATAGGCCACCCCTCGGGGCAACCCTGGAAACCGCCGGATGTTATCACAATCGCCGCCACGCACCTATCCCCCTAATGCGCATGGAGCATAGTAAGTTGACGGATGACAGGCTTGAGCGCGACGAGAGGGGCTCAGAGCTGGATCCAAGCCCAATTTTGAAGACGAATTGGCTTAATGCAGGCGCTTACGGCACATCAACTTGGCCAGCTTGGCGGTGTCCGGCCGTTCGACCACGCCTTTTTCGGTCACGATCACGTCGATCAGGTCGGCCGGGGTCACGTCGAATACCGGGTTGTAGGCGCTCACATCCGCAGCAAAACGCTGGCCGGCGACTTCCAGCAACTCGCCGGTATCGCGTTCTTCCAGGGCAACGTCATCACCCGTGGCCATCATCAGGTCCAGGGTTGAACTCGGCGCCACCACCATGAAACGCACACCGTGGTGCATTGCACACACCGCCAACTGGTAGGTGCCGATCTTGCTGATCACATCACCATTGGCGGCAATGCAATCGGCGCCGACGATCACCCAGGTCACGCCTTTGGTCTTGAGGATGTGCGCGCCGGCCGAATCGGCATTCACCGTCACCGGGATGCCCTCGCCCGCCAACTCCCAGGCGGTCAGCCGCGAACCTTGCAGCCAAGGCCGGGTTTCATTGGCGTAGACCTGCTCGACCATGCCCTCAAGATAAGCCGCACGAATCACTCCGAGCGCCGTACCCACGCCACCGGTCGCCAGGGCGCCTGCGTTGCCGTGGGTGAGGATCGCCTGCGCATTGCCTTGGTGCTTACGGATCAGCTCGACGCCCAGTTGGGCCATGGTGAGGTTGGCTTCGCGATCACTTTCATGGATGGCGATGGCTTCTGCCTCCAGCACCGCCAGCGGATCGGCGTGCTTTTTGACGCGGTCCAGGCGGTCGCGCATGCGTTTCAACGCCCAGAATAAATTCGACGCGGTGGGTCGGGCATCGGCCAGCAGTGCGTAGTCTTCTTCCCACGCAGCCTGCCAGTCACCACCCTCGGCGATGCGCTCACGGGCGGCCAGCACCAGGCCATACGCGGCGCTGATGCCAATGGCCGGCGCACCGCGCACCACCATCGAACGAATGGCGGCCGCCACGTCATCAACCGTCACACAGGCCACCCAGCTTTCCCGGGACGGCAAGGCACGCTGATCGAGCAGGAACAGCGCGCCATCACGCCAATCGATGGCCTTCACTTTCTCCGCTGCCAACAGTCGATCGCGCATCCCTTACTCCGCACTCATAAACAAAGCCGCCGATTATAGCGATCCGCCAGCCAGGACGCTCGGGTATACTTCGCCCTTCTTTTATAGCTGCCTGGGAAGAAGCCTGCGATGACCGCCACTGCCGCCCCGCTCGACTTATTGTTGCTGCCAACCTGGCTGGTGCCTGTCGAACCGGCCGGTGTGGTGCTCAAGGAACACGGGCTGGGCATCCGCGACGGGCGCATCGTGTTCATCGGCCCACGGGCCGCAGCGTTGAAGCTTTCGACCAACGAAGTGCGCGAACTGCCCGGCATGCTGCTCAGCCCCGGCCTGATCAACGCCCACGGGCATGCGGCGATGAGCCTGTTTCGCGGCCTGGCCGACGACCTGCCGCTGATGACCTGGCTGGAAAAACATATCTGGCCCGCCGAGGCCAAGTGGGTCGATGAAGCCTTCGTGCGCGACGGCACCGACCTGGCCATCGCCGAACAGCTCAAAGGTGGCATCACCTGTTTCTCCGACATGTACTTCTACCCCAAAGTCGCCAGTGACTGCGTGCATAACAGCGGCATGCGTGCGCAGATCGCGATCCCGATCCTGGACTTCCCGATCCCGGGCGCCAGCACCGCCGATGAGGCGATTCGCCAGGGCGTCGAGCTGTTCGGCGACCTCAAGCACCACCCACGCATCAAGATCACCTTCGGCCCGCACGCGCCCTACACCGTGTGCGACGACAACCTGGAAAAAATCCGCGTAATCGCCGAAGAACTGGACGCCGCGATCCATATGCATGTTCACGAAACCGCCTTTGAAGTGCAGCAAGCCGTCGAGCAGACTGGCGAACGGCCATTAGCTCGCCTGGGTCGCCTCGGGCTGTTGGGCCCGCGCTTCCAGGCCGTTCATATGACCCAAATCAGCGAGGATGACCTGGCTTTGCTGGTAGAAAGCAACACCAGCATCATTCACTGCCCGGAATCCAACCTGAAACTGGCCAGCGGCTTTTGCCCGGTGGAGCGGCTGTGGCAGGCTGGTGTGAACGTGGCCATCGGCACCGACGGCGCCGCCAGCAACAATGACCTCGATCTGCTGGGCGAAACCCGCACCGCAGCGATGCTGGCCAAGGCTGTCGCCGGTTCGGCCACCGCGCTGGATGCCCATCGCGCCCTGCGCATGGCCACCCTCAACGGTGCCCGGGCCATGGGCCTGGAAAGCGAAATTGGCTCGCTGGAGGTCGGCAAGGCGGCGGATATCGTCGCCTTCGATCTGTCGGGGCTGGCGCAACAACCGATCTACGATCCGGTCTCACAGCTTATATATGCCACCGGACGCGATTGCGTGAAACACCTTTGGGTCGCCGGCAAGCAGTTGCTCGACGACCGGCAATTGACCCGCATGGATGAACAACAGTTGACCGCCACGGCCATTGCCTGGGGCCAACGCATCAGCGGGCACAGCGAATAACGAAGGTTTTGAACCCCAGGGTTCAGGACTGACCCAACGATTTATCAGATTTAGAGGATTCACCATGAGCAACGTCGACCACGCCGAAATCGCCAAGTTCGAAGCCCTGGCCCACCGCTGGTGGGACCGCGAGAGCGAGTTCAAGCCACTGCACGACATCAACCCGCTGCGGGTCAACTGGATTGACGAGCGCGTCAACCTGGCCGGCAAGAAGGTGCTGGACGTGGGCTGCGGCGGCGGCATCCTCAGCGAAGCCATGGCCCAGCGCGGCGCCACCGTGATGGGCATCGACATGGGCGAAGCCCCGCTGGCAGTGGCCCAGTTGCATCAGCTGGAATCCGGCGTGAGCGTGGAATACCGCCAGATCACCGCCGAAGCCCTGGCTGAAGAGATGCCCGAGCAGTTCGACGTGGTCACTTGCCTGGAAATGCTCGAACACGTGCCGGACCCGTCCTCGGTGATCCGCGCGTGCTTCCGCATGGTCAAGCCGGGTGGCCAGGTGTTCTTCTCCACTATCAACCGCAACCCCAAGGCCTACCTGTTCGCGATCATCGGCGCCGAATACATCATGAAGCTGCTGCCGCGCGGCACCCATGACTTCAAGAAATTCATCCGCCCGTCCGAGCTGGGCGCCTGGAGCCGCCAGGCCGGGCTGACCGTCAAGGACATCATCGGCCTGACCTACAACCCGCTGACCAAGCATTACAAGCTGGCCAACGACGTTGACGTCAACTACATGATCCAGACCCTGCGCGAGGAGTGAGCCTGTGAAGTTGCGAGCGGTTCTCTTCGACATGGACGGTACCCTGCTGGATACCGCGCCGGACTTTATCGCCATCTGCCAAGCCATGCGCGCCGACCGCGACCTGGCGCCGATCAACCCGCAGCACATCCGCGATGAAATCTCCGGCGGTGCGAAGGCGATGGTGGCCGTGACCTTTTCCATGGACCCGGAATCCCCAGGCTTTGAGGAGCTGCGCCAGGAATTCCTCGAGCGCTACCTCAAAGGCTGCGCGGTCCACAGCAAACTGTTCGACGGCATGGCCGAGCTGCTGGAAGACATCGAGAAGTCCAAGCTGGTCTGGGGCGTGGTCACCAACAAACCCCTGCGTTTTGCCGAGCCGATCATGCAGCAGTTGGGCCTGGCCGAGCGCTCGGCGCTGCTGATCTGCCCGGATCACGTGAAGAACAGCAAGCCGGACCCGGAGCCGATGATCCTGGCGTGCAAGATGCTCGACCTGGACCCGGCCAGCGTACTGTTCGTGGGCGATGACCTGCGCGATATCGAATCCGGCCGCGATGCCGGCACCCGCACCGCGGCGGTCACCTACGGCTATATCCACCCGGACGACAACCCGCGCCACTGGGGCGCCGATGTGGTGGTGGATCACCCGCTGGAACTGCGCAAGGTGCTGGATAACGCACTGTGCAGTTGCTGATGGTCGAAATGGATTTTCTGTGAATTCTGTCGAGGTTGTTTATGTTTGATTACTCTGCACGTCCAGAACTGCTCAAAGGCCGGGTGATCCTGGTGACCGGCGCCGGTCGCGGGATTGGCGCGGCGGCGGCAAAAACCTACGCCGCCCACGGCGCCACCGTGCTGTTGCTGGGCAAGACCGAAGCCAACCTGGCCCAGGTGTATGACGAAATCGAAGCCGCGGGCCAGCCGCAACCGGTGGTGATCCCGTTCAACCTGGAGACCGCCCTGCCCCATCAATACGATGAGCTGGCCGCGATGATCGAAAAGGAGTTCGGCCACCTCGACGGCCTGCTGCACAACGCCTCGATCATCGGCCCGCGTACGCCGATCGAGCAGTTGTCCGGTGAGAATTTCATGCGGGTGATGCACGTGAACGTCAACGCGATGTTCATGCTGACCAGCACTTTGTTGCCGCTGCTCAAGCTGTCCCAGGATGCGTCGGTGGTGTTCACCTCCAGCAGCGTTGGACGCAAGGGTCGGGCTTACTGGGGCGCCTATGGCGTGTCGAAGTTTGCGACCGAGGGCTTGATGCAAACCCTGGCCGATGAGCTTGAGGATGTAGCCGCGGTACGCTCCAACAGCATCAACCCGGGTGGCACGCGCACCAGCATGCGCGCCCAGGCGTATCCGGGGGAAAACCCGATGGAGCGGCCTGCTCCGGAAGAGATCATGCCGGTGTACCTGTACCTGATGGGGCCGGACAGTGCTGGCATCAATGGCCAGGCGTTCGACGCGCAATAACAGGTACGCAAGAGAACTAAATGTGGGAGCGGGCTTGCTCGCGAAAGCGGAGTGTCAGTCAAAAAATTACTGACTGATGTACCGCTTTCGCGAGCAAGCCCGCTCCCACAGTTGTATGCAGTGCTCTCTGGATCTTAGTTTTTCACCACTTCCTCAAGGGTGAAACGCCCCAGTGGGTTTTGCAGGAAGTTGCTCACGTTCTTGCGTGAGATGTTGATGTACGGGCTGTAGTACAAGTCGATCCAGTTCACGTCCTGTTTCGCCAGTTTCTGCAACTCGACATACATCTGCTCGCGCTTGGCCGGGTCCGCCTCGATGCGCGCCTGTGCCACCAGCGCCTTGACCTTGTCGTTCTTGTAGCGGGTCATGTAATTCTGGTTAGTGTCGTGGCCCAGCACGAAGGTGGTCTTCTGGTCCGGGTCGAGGATGTCGTTGGTCCAGTACATCACCGAAATGTCGTACTCACCGTCTACCAGCATCTGCCAGCTCTGGGTCGGGTCGACCTTTTGCAGGTTGGCCGTCACACCGACCTTGGCCAGTTGGTCCTTGATGATCACCGCAATCTGCTCGTCGGCTTCGTTGCCGGCGTTGACCACGTAGTTGAGCTTCAAGTCCTTGGCACCGGCCTGCTCCAGCAGCTTCTTGGCGGCGGTGGGGTCGTACGGGCGTTGCAGGTTGTTGGCGTAGTGGTAGAGCGAGCCCTTTGGAATGTAGGAATAAGCCACGGTGCCTTGACCGTAAGTGGCGGTCTTCACCAGCGATTGTTTGTCGATGGCCATGTCCAGCGCCTGACGCACCTCCGGCTTGGCCAGCAGGCCGTGCTCGTGGTTGATCAGCAGGTGATCTTCACGGGTGGACGGGTCGGCGTGGATCACCACGTTCTTGTCTTTCTTCAGCTCTTCGACCCGCGAGAAGGGTACGAAGATCGCCGTGTCCAGCTCGTTGTTCTGCACCATGCGCATGCGCGTGTTGTCGTCGGTCACGGAGACCCACTCCACGCCATCCAGGCTGACGTTCTTGGCCTGCCAGAAGTTCGGGTTCTTCTTGAGGATCACCCGATCCCCCTTGCGCCACTCGTCCACGGTAAACGCGCCGGAGGTCACCGGGTTTTCCGAGTAGGCGTCTTCACCCATTTTGGTCATGGCTTTTTCCGACAGGATCGACACCGTCGGCGACGCCAATTGCGAGAGAAAGGCTACCGCCGGGGTCTTCAGGGTGACCACCAGGGTTTTCGGATCAGGCGCCTTGGCCGTGTTGATCAAGTTGAACGGATCGGCCCACAGCGAAGCCTTGTTGTCGCGGATGCGCAACAGGCTGAACGCGGCGTCCTCAGCGGTGATCGCCGAGCCGTCGGAGAACTTCGCATCACGCAGTTTGAAGGTGTAGGTCAGGCCATCCTTGGAAATGTCCCAGCTTTCGGCCAGGCCCGGTTCCATCTTGGTGCCCAGGTTGTCGACACGTACCAGGGTGTCGTAGACGTTGGCGAATACCCAAGTGTCGCGGTTTTGTGCACTTTTGATCGGGTCGAACGTGGTGCTGTCTTCACGGCAGCCGATGGTCAGCACGCCGGCGGCGTGGGCCAGCCCGGCAGTGAGGGACCATGCGGTCAATGTAGCGGCGGCGAGCAACTTCAAGTGGCGCGATTGCATGTCATAACTCCTTGTTCATGAATGGCAGGGAAGGGTCAAAGCAAAGGTTCTTCAAGCACGCAACTGTACCGATGCTCGTGCAGGAAATGCGTCGGCGGCAACACCACGGAACACACGGCTCGGGCATGCCGGCAACGCGGGTGGAAGGCGCAGCCTGTAGGCAAATTCAGCGGGCTCGGCGGTTCGCCCGGCAAGGGTTCGGTAGGCAATGGCCGATGGGGATCGATCTCGGGAATCGCCTGGATCAACGCCGCCGTGTACGGGTGACGCGGTGCGGTAAAGACCGCCTCCACAGGACCTTCCTCGACGATCTTGCCCAGATACATCACCGCCACGCGATCGCACAGGCGGCGCACGATGGCCAAGTCATGGGCGATGAACAGGATCGCCAGGTTCATGCGCTGTTGCAGCTCCAGCAACAGGTTGATGATCTGGCCCTGGATCGACACATCCAGCGCCGCCACACACTCATCAGCGATGATCAGCCGTGGCTCCACCGCCAGTGCCCGGGCAATGCCGACGCGCTGGCATTGCCCGCCGCTGAGGGAGCCGGGTTTGCGGCTGGCCAGTTCGGGGCGCAGGCCGACCAGGTCGAGCAGTTCATTCACACGCGCCGGAACCTGCTCCGGCGTGACCTTGCGCTGCACCCGCAACACTTCGGCAATCGTCTCGCCGATGGTGTGGCGCGGATTCAGAGCGGCATACGGGTCCTGGAAGATCATTGCGGTTTCATGGCGCAGACGAGTGATGTCGATGGCACAACCGTGAGCCATGTCGATGCCATCAAACAACACCTGCCCGGCGCTGATCGGATTGAGGTGCAGGATGGCGCGACCCAGGGTGCTTTTGCCGCTGCCGGACTCACCGACCAACCCCAGGGTTTCACCCGCCGCCAGCTCTAGCGACACCCCGTTCACCGCCCTCACCCACTGTTTGTTCAAGCCAAACAAACCGGTGCCGGACGCGGCAAACTTCACCTCAAGGTCCTTGATCTGCAGCAGGCTCATGGATGCACTCCCAAGGGGTAATGACAGGCGACTCGCGCGCCTTCCGGCAGCACCTCGGTGCACAAGGTGCCGACCTGTGGGCAACGTGGGTTGAAGCGGCAGCCGGCGGGCAATGCGTCCAGCAACGGCGGCTGTCCAGCAATTGTGCGCAGCAAGGCGTGTCCGCTGCTGTGGGCAGGTTGGCAATCAATCAAGCCTGCGGTGTAAGGATGCTGCGGATGCGCCAGCAAATCATATTTGCTGCCGTGCTCACACAGGCGCCCGGCGTACATCACGGCGATGGCGTCGCAGGTTTGCGCGACCACGCCGAGGTCGTGGGTGATCATGATGATCGACAGGCCACGCTGATCACGCAGCTCCAGCAACAGCCGCAGGATCTGCGCCTGTACCGTCACATCCAGGGCGGTGGTGGGTTCGTCGGCGATCAGCACTTTCGGGTTGCAGCCAAGGGCCACGGCGATCATCGCGCGCTGGCGCATGCCGCCGGAAAACTCGTGGGGGTAGTTGTCGACCCGCGCCTGGGGATCAGGGATGCCCACTTGGCGCAGCACGTCGATAGCTTGCAGCCGCGCATCTTTTTTCGAGGCGCCTTGGTGCAGGCGAATGCCCTCGGCAATCTGCTCACCGATGCGCATCAACGGGTCCAGGTGGCTGCTGGGGTTCTGGAAAATCATGCCCAACTGACCGCCGCGCACGGCACGCATGCCGGCGTCATCCAGTGACAATAGATCCTGGCCGGCCAGCCTTACGGCACCGCCTTGCACCCGCAGATTGGGGGAAGGCAATAAACGCATCAGGCCGCGACAGGCCATGGTTTTGCCCGAGCCGCTTTCCCCGACCAGGCCGAGGATCTCGCCCTCGGCCAGATCGAAGGACACGCGATCAACCAGGGTCACATCCCGCCCGGCGTTGTTGGCGATCACACTGAGGTCGCGCACTTGCAACAGGCTCATGAGCGATCTCCCAGCACTTGCGCCACGCCATCAGCGAGCAGGCTGAAGCCCATGGCCAAGGTCACGATGGCCAGCCCCGGAAAGGTGCAGATCCACCAGGCGGTGGTGATGAAGGCCTGCCCTTCGGCCACCATCGTGCCCCATTCGGCGGTCGGCGGTTGCACGCCCAGGCCCAGGTAACTCACGGCGGCGCCATTGAGCAACACCAACACCGCGTCCGACATGGAAAACACGATGGAGCCGAACATCGCATTGGGCAGCAGGTGCCGGAACAGAATCCGCCCATGGCCAAAGCCCAGGCTCTTGGCGGCCAGGGCAAAGTCGCTTTCCTTGAGCACCAGGATCTGCGAGCGGATCAGCCGGGCGTAGGACACCCAGCCCACCAGCGCCATGGCGATATAGAAACTCTTCAAGCCTGGACCGAGGATGGCCATGATCGCCAGCATCAGCACCAGGAACGGGAATGCCAGGATCACATCGATCACACGCATGCAGACACTGTCAAAACGCCCGCCGATGTAACCGGAGACCGCGCCAACGAAGGTGCCGATTATGAACGGGAAAATCACCCCGACGATGGCCAGTTGCAGGTCAATACGTGCGCCCCAGATCACCCTCGAAAGGATGTCCCGACCATAGTTATCCGTACCAAACGGATGAGCCAGGCTGGGTCCGAGCAAACTGAAATCCGTGTTCTGCGCAATCGGGTCGTAGGGCGCGATCCACGGCGCGAACAGCGCAAGCACCAGCCACGCCAGCAGAATCAGCAAGCCCCACGCCGCCGTCAGCCGGCCATTGCGAAAGCCGAAGCGCAGGCGCAAGCGCCAAGGGGCAATCAACAGGCGGCTGCTCATTGCATCTTCACCCGTGGGTCAAGGGCCACCGTCGCTACGTCAGCGATGAAGTTGACGATCACCGTCGCGCAGGCCAGCACCATGGCCACGCCCTGCACCACCATGTAATCGCGGGTGAAGATCCCACGCACCAGCAATTGGCCGATGCCGGGGATGGCGAACAGGCTTTCGATCACCACCGTGCCGCTGATCAGCCAGCCGATGTTCACCGCCAGCAGGTTGACCGCTGGCACCAGGGAGTTGGGCAGCACATGGCGACGAAACACTGCGGCTTCCGACAATCCACGTGCCCGGGCGGCGGTCACATGGTCGGCCTGCAATTCCATCAACATGCTAGCCCGCAGGTTGCGCACCAGCACCGCCGACAGCGCCAGGGCAATCGTCAGGCAGGGCAAAACCATGTGGTGCGCCTTGTCCAGCCAGGTGCGGCCATAGCCCGACACCGGAAACAAACCCCACTGCACACTCAGCAACAGGATCAGCATCAAGCCCAGCCAGAACGCCGGCATGCCCAGGCCGACGGTGGTGAAGACACGAATCAGGTTATCCGCCCAGCCGCCCTTGTTGCGCGCGGCCAAGGTCGCCAACGGCACCGCGATCAACAGCGCCAGCAGCACGCTGCCAAGCACCAGCACCAGCGTGGGTTCAATGCGCGTGACGATCAGTTTGAGGGCGTCGACCTTGTACAGCAGCGATTGGCCGAGGTCGCCCTTGAGCAGGTTCTTCAGAAAGTAGAAGTATTGCAGCCACAGCGGCTGGTCGAGGCCGTACTGGGCACGGATCTTCAGCAAGGCGTCCGGTGTGCTGCGCGAGCCCAGCAGCGCACGCGCGGGGTCGCCGGGAATCGAGCGCACCAATACAAAGGTGATCAGGCTGATGCCAAACAGCACCGGCAGCAATTGCAGCGGCCGGGACAGCACAAAACGGTAGCGCGCCAGGTTCATCCGTCAGCCTCGGTGACGAGCGAGGAAGTCCAGCAGCACCGGGAAATACGCCTGGGGTTCTTCATAAAACGGCATATGGCTGCTGTTGGGGAAGACGTGCAGTTCGGCGTGCCGGGCCGCTATTTTCATGCGCATGGCGCAGGCCGGGGTGAGTTCGTCATGCTGGCCGGTGGTGATCAGGATCGGCATCTTGAACTCGGCCATCTCGGGGATGCGGTTCCAGTCCTTGAGGTTGCCGATGTAGAGGAATTCGTTGGGACCTTGCATGGTTTCGTAAGGGCCCATGTTCCAGTCGTCGAGTGAGCGTTTGACCGGCGCGGGCCACTCGTCCAGGCGGCACACGTGGCGATAGTTGAGCAAGGTAATCGCCGCCTGGTATTGCGGGTGGTCCAGGGTGCCCATGGCTTCGTGGCGCTGCATCATCGCCACGGTTTCGCTGCCGAGGGCGCCGCGCAGGCGCTCCAGTTCCTGGGACAGGTGCGGAATGTCGCCCACGGTGTTTTCCAGGATCAGGCTTTTCAGCGCGTCAGGGTAATGGATGGCGTATTCGATACCGAGCCAGCCGCCCCAGGAATGCCCGAGCAGGTGCACACGGCCCAAGCCCAGGGCCTGACGCACGGTTTCGACTTCTTCGACATAACGGCGGATTTCCCACAGCGAAACGTCGGTGGGTCTGGCTGATGCGCCCGTGCCAAGCTGGTCGAATGCAACCACTCGCAGGTTATGCTCTTTGAGCCAGCCATGGGCGTCGCGCAAGTAGTCACACGGCAGGCCTGGCCCGCCGTTGAGGCACAACAGCACCTCATCGCCTTCGCCAAAGCTGTAGACCACGAGGTTATGGCCGTCGACTTGCACGTTGTACTGCTGGTCGGGGGCAATTTCACGCCACATGCATACATTCCTTGTGTTGTATCGGCCTGGCAGGTAGCGGCCGTTTATCAGGCCAACACTACCGAGGATGCCGCGCGTCCATAACCTAGTATTTCTTATAGGTTTGGCCTGGCAGTCCTTCGCCGGGGCGTGGCATTCTACTTGCCGCAAGTCGAGATTCAAATGAATTCGGGAGCCGAACGGATGCTGGCCAAGCTGACTGCGTTAAATCACCGTCTGATGCCGGGCAGGAGCCTGGACGAGCAGATGGACAATACCTTTGTCCTCGCCCAGCAGTTGGGCTTCGATGCATTGGTGTATGACTACACCCCGGTGCCGATGGACCAGGACGGCGCATTGATCACGCCCTCGGTACTCGCACTGCGTAATACCCCGCCCGATTGGCATGCCTTGTGGTGCAGCGAAGGGTTCTACCAGATCGACCCGGTGCAACATCTGGCCCTGAGCACGGTGTCACCGTTCGTGTGGTCCTACGACGTCAAGGCCGATACCCCACTGCAAAAGATCATCGATCCCTGCCACGCGCCGGTTTCGTCCTACTTGCACGACCAGCAATTGACCTGCGGCGTCAGCGTGCCGATCCACTTGCCCCGTGGCGGCTTCGCCTCGCTGACTGGCCTGCGCACCGGCAACGCCCGCACCGTGTTGAAGGATGCGCAGCAGACCCTGTCGGATTTCAGCCTGATTTCCCATGCCTTGCAGGAAGCGGCCTACCCGCTGTTCAGCAAGGAGCTACGCACATATCCGCATATTCACCTGACCAAACGCGAACGCGAGTGCCTCAAATGGGCCGCCGACGGGCTGACCGCCGCCGAAATTGCCACGCAATTGAGCCGCTCGCTGGCGGTGGTCACCTTGCACCTGGCCTCGGCGATGCACAAGCTGGGGGCCAAGAACCGCGTGCAGGCGGTGGTGCGCGCCACCCATTACCGCCTGCTCGAAGACTGACCGGTGGGCAAAACCTAGCTGTTTTGCTAGTTACTTAAATTTCGCCCACGCATTATCGTGTCCCTGATCCTTTTTTCAGAGCAGGGTACGAAATGGAATTCATCGAAAAAATCCGCGAAGGGTATGCGGCGTTTGGCGCCTACCAAACCTGGTACCGCGTCACCGGTGACTTGTCGAGCGGCCGCACTCCCCTGGTGGTTATCCACGGCGGCCCCGGATGCACCCACGATTATGTCGACGCGTTCAAGGACGTCGCCGCCAGCGGCCATGCCGTGATCCACTACGACCAGCTGGGCAACGGCCGCTCCACTCATCTGCCCGACAAAGATCCGTCCTTTTGGACCGTGGGCCTGTTCCTCGAAGAACTCAACAACCTGCTGGACCACCTGCAGATCAGCGACAACTACGCGATCCTCGGACAATCCTGGGGCGGCATGCTCGGCAGTGAACACGCGATCCTGAAGCCCAAGGGCCTGCGCGCCTTTATCCCCGCCAACTCGCCGACGTGCATGCGCACCTGGGTCAGCGAAGCCAACCGACTGCGCAAATTGTTGCCCGAAGGTGTGCATGAAACCCTGCTCAAACATGAAGCCGCCGGCACCTACCAGGACCCGGAATACCTCGCCGCCTCGCGGGTGTTTTATGACCAGCACGTGTGCCGAGTCATCCCGTGGCCGGAGGAAGTAGCGCGCACATTTGCCGCAGTCGATGCAGACCCGACGGTGTACCACGCCATGAGTGGCCCGACCGAGTTCCATGTGATCGGCAGCTTGAAAGACTGGAAGTCCACGGGCCGTCTGTCGGCGATCAATGTGCCGACGCTGGTGATCTCCGGCCGACACGACGAGGCCACGCCGCTGGTGGTCAAGCCGTTCCTGGATGAGATCGCCGATGTGCGATGGGCGCTGTTTGAAGACTCCAGCCACATGCCCCATGTGGAAGAACGCCAGGCGTGCATGGGGACTGTGGTGAAGTTTTTGGATGAGGTGTGTTCAGCGAAGTACAACGTACTCAAGGCTGGTTGAATCAGTAGGGGGGCTGGCAGGTCAGCCCCCCTTACTTCAGACCTCGGTAGCCTCAGCTTTGGTTGCCCTTTTCGGGGCATCCGGCACCAGCGGAATCTCCCGCCCCTCGGCATCAAACAACTTGCCGCCTTTGAAGTAATCCCCATCGCGCAGTTCCGACACATCACGGAAGCACAGGCTACGCTCGGTACCCGCCACAAACACCGACTGCTGGTCGGAGTTACCGGCGGTGAAGTGGTTGAACGCCAGGTTCAGCAAAATCGCCATGATGGCCGACGAACTGATCCCCGAGTGAAAAATGGTCGCGAACCAGGTCGGGAAGTGATCATAGAAGCTCGGTGCCGCAATCGGGATCATGCCAAAACCGATGGAAGTGGCCACGATGATCAGGTTCATGTTGTTGCGGTAATCCACCTTCGACAGCGTGCGGATGCCACTGGCCGCCACGGTCCCGAACAGCACAATCCCGGCCCCGCCCAACACGGAAGTGGGCACCGCCGCGATCACCCTGCCCATGAAGGGCAACAAGCCGAGAATTACCAGGAACAGCCCGCCCGTGGCTACCACAAAGCGGCTCTTGACCCCGGTCACCGCCACCAGGCCGACGTTTTGGGCGAAGGCGCTTTGGGTAAATGAGCCGAAGATCGGCGCAAACATGCTCGACAGCATATCGGCGCGCAGGCCGTTGCCCAGGCGTTTCGAATCGACCTTGGTGTCGATGATCTCGCCCACCGCCAGGATGTCCGCCGAGGTTTCGACCAGGGTCACCATCACCACGATGCACATGGAAATGATCGCGGCGACATGGAAGGTTGGCATGCCGAAATGGAATGGCGTAGGGAAACCGAACATCGGACCCTGGGTCACGCCGGAGAAGTCGGCCATGCCGAGGAACACCGCAATCACCGTGCCGATGACCATGGCAAGCAAAATCGACAGACGCGAGATGGTCGCGCTGCCGATCTTGCTCAGCAGCAACACCAGCACCAGGGTCAGCGCCGCCAGGCCGATGTTGGACATGCTGCCAAAATCCGCCGCGCGACTGTTGCCGCCCATGGCCCAGCGCGCCGCAACGGGCATCAGGGTCAGGCCGATGGTGGTGATCACGATGCCCGTCACCAGCGGCGGGAAGAACTTGGTGATCCGTGAAAACACCGGGGTTATCAATAACCCGATCAACGACGCAGCCATCACCGCCCCGAGAATCGCCGGCACCCCGCCAGCGCCATCACTGCCGACAATCGCCACCATGGTTGCCACACCGGCAAACGACACGCCCTGCACCAGCGGCAACTGACAGCCAAAAAACGGTAGACCCAAGGTCTGCAACAGCGTGGCCAAGCCACCGGCAAACAGCGACGCGGCGATCAGCAGGCCGATATCCGCCGGGGACAACCCGGCCGCCTGGCCGACAATCAAGGGGACCGCAACAATGCCGCCATACATCGTGAGCACATGTTGCAGGCCGTAAGCCATGTTGGCGGCGACGCCGAGATTCTCATCTTCTGGCCGCTGCGGTGACGCCTTCGGGATAGTCATGGTGAGGGGTTCTCTGTTTTTGTTGTGCGGCCACTGTATGCAATGTTTGGACTGGATGTCCATAGAGTTGTATACAATCAATCGAACAAGTTACCCTCCATCGGCGTTACAAAAACAATCCGGCCGTGATGAGCCAGAACGCCAAAGGACCCAGAACAATGAAAAAGGCACTACAGGGCGCAACCGTCGCACTCACCCTGCTCGGCGGCGGGGAGGCCGTCGCAGTGGAATGGATGAACAACAGCGTAGGATTTCGCTACGGCCAGCAGTTCACCAATCCGAATAACCCCGACGAATTCAGCAAGCGCATCTACAGCTTCACCCACGCCAGCGGCTACCAGTACGGCAGCAATTTCCTAAACCTCGATGTATTCCTGTCCGACAGCCGCGATCCGCGCAAGGGTACTGATCATGGCGGGAGTGAGGTGTACGCGGTGTACCGCCACCAACTGTATGCGTCGCGGGTGTTCGATGTGCCGTTGGGCACCGGCCTGGTCAAGGATTACGCGCTGACCCTGGGTTTTGACGCCAACCGTAACAACAACTTCGCCTCAGCGAAGAAACGCGCACTGGTGATCGGCCCGACGTTGAAGTTCAACACCGTCGGCGTCCTGGACCTGAGCTTGATGTACTACAAGGAAAGGAATCACACCGGCATCCCCGGCGCGAAGGAGTCGAACCACACGTTTGACGACACCTACATGCTCAACCTGACGTGGATGCGCCCCTTCGAAATCGCCAACCATGCGGCGAAATTCCAGGGTTTCATCAATTACGTCGGGGAAAAAGGCGAGGACTACCACGGCCGTGACACCGCGCCCGAGGCCCTGATGCGCACCGCGCTGATGGTGGCGGTGCGACCGGGCAAAAGCGTCAAACCAAACCTCTACCTGGGGGTGGGTTACGAGTATTGGCATAACAAGTTCGGCGTGGATGGCGGCCGGGGTAGCCGCACATCGACGCCGACGGTGAACCTGGAAGTGACGTTCTAGGCGGTCGCCAGTTCCGAATCACCGGCTTTCGGCCGCGCCAGCCAGTAACCCAACACCGCCAGTGGCGCGGTCGCCAGCATCACGATCACGGTGATCAGCAGCGGTTGCTCGATCATCGACGACACCAGCAGGCTGCTGAGGAAACACAGGCCCAGTTGCAGGGTGTTTTGCAATGCCGCCGCCTTGCCGGAATTTTCCGCAAACGGCATCAGCGCATTCGCCACGACGATGGGGTAACTGGCACCGTTGACCAGCGCCATCAGGCAGAACGGAATCAGCAAGGTGGTGAGGGTCGGCACCGTCAGCGTGGCAACCAGGTACAACGCCAGCATGCTGATGCAATACGCCAGCAGCAACCAAGGCAACAGCGTCTTGCCCTGGAAGTGCTGCAGCGCGCTGCGGCAACTGTAGCCGCCGACCAGGAAGGCCAATGTCGGCAATACGTAGCTCAGGCCAATGTCATTGGGGCTGTAGCCCATGTCGCCCAGGATGAAGGGCGAGGCCGTGAGCCAGGCGAAGAAACTGGCCGAGCAGGCGGCGAAGATCATGACGTTGCCGGTAAACACGCGAGACGTCAGTAACTGCCCATAACCGAGGCGCGAACGCTCACCCTCCTCCGTCGGACGTTTCGCCAATGTGCGCAGGAACAACGTCGGCAGCAACAACAGCAACGACACGCCCAGCAATACGCCGAAGATCGCCTGCCAACCCAAGTGATTCAGCACCATCGCGCCCAGCAACGGCGCCAACGCTGGCGACAACGACATCAGCGGCATGATGCTGGCGAACACACGATGAGCCTTGTCAGCCGGGTAGCGGTCGATCACCAACGCCTGCCAACTGACGGCGGCGGAACACACGCCAATCGCCTGGACAAAACGCAGCGCCAGCAATTGCGGTGCGGTCTCGACCCAGAACATCCCTGCGCAACCCAGCACAAACAGGCTCAGGCCGGCGAGCAGGACGGGCTTGCGCCCCAGGCGGTCGGACAATGGCCCCCACAACAACTGCCCCACCGCAAAGCCGGCGAGGAAAATACTCAAGCTGGCACCCACCGCGCCTGCGCCAATCTGCAGCTGTTCGCCCATGGCGCCGAACGCCGGCAAGTACATGTCCATGGCGAGGTAACCGAGCATGCTCAGCCCCGCCAGATACCAAGTGAAACCAAAAGAATTTTTCATTGAAGCCTTGTTAACCCTGCCATCAAACTATTTGCTGACTGGCGCCCATTATGAAGCTGACAGTTTCTGTGTGAAGCGATAATAATTGGACACTCTCATCAATAAATTTGAAGGCAGCCGCCATGTGGTCAGAATATTCCCTGGATGTGGTCGATGCCGTGGCGCGCCATGGCAGTTTCAGCGCCGCCGCTCAGGAACTGCATCGCGTGCCGTCAGCCGTCAGCTATACCGTGCGCCAGCTGGAAGAATGGTTGGCAGTGCCGCTTTTTGTGCGGCGCCACCGGGATGTGGAACTGACGCCCGCTGGCCGCCTGTTTATCGACGAAGCCCGTGGCGTGATGAAAAAAATGCTCGGCACCCGACGCCTATGCCAGCAGGTCGCCAACGGCTGGAGCGGCCAGTTGAAGGTGGCCGTGGATTCCATCGTCAAACCTCAGCGCTGTCGGCAGTTGGTGCTGGACTTCTATCGACAATTTCCCGAGGTCGAGCTGTTGCTGGAGTACGAGGTGTACAACGGAGTATGGGATGCCCTGGCCGATGAACGCACCGACATCGTGATCGGCGCGACCAGCGCCGTGCCGGTGGCCAGTCACTTCACTTTCCGCGACATGGGCTTGTTGAACTGGCTGTGCGTGGTCAGCGCGCGACACCCGCTGGCCAGCGTCGAAGGGCTGTTGAGCGACGATCAACTGCGCCCCTTTGCCTCGCTGTGCATGACCGACACCTCGCGTAACCTGCCCAAGCGCGACACGTGGACATTGGATAATCAGCGACGCCTGGTGGTGCCCAATTGGGCGTCTGCCATCGATTGCCTGCGCGACGGCCTGTGCGTCGGCATGGCCCCGGCGCATCAGGTGTTGCCGTGGATTGAGCGCGGTGAATTGGTGGCACTGCAACTGAGCCGGCCATTTCCGGCCAGCCCGTCGTGTGTGGCCTGGGCGCAGAACAAGCTGTCCCCGGCCATGGCCTGGCTGTTGGACTACCTGGGCGATACCGAAACCCTGAACCAGGAGTGGCTCAACGGCCCTACGCCAGCAACCGAGTAATGGCCCGCACGATCATCTCGACCTCTTTTGCATCCAAAGTCAGCGGCGGCAGCAAGCGAATGATCTTGCCCCGCGTGACGTTGATCAGCAGCCCATGTTCCTGGGCTGCGCGCTGAGCCAGGTCACGGTAGGGGCTGGCCAACTCGATGCCGATCATCAGCCCCTGGCCACGAATCGCCAGGACCTGCGGATGCTCACTCAACTCCACGCGCAACCGCGCCAGCAGGCGCTCGCCCTGTTGCGCGGCGTTCTGTAGCAAACCTTGCTCCTCGATGATGTCCAGCACGGTACACCCCACACGACACGCCAGCGGGTTGCCACCAAAGGTGCTGCCGTGACTGCCCGGCGTGAACAATTGGGCCACGGCGGACCGTGCCAGGCACGCGCCGATCGGCACACCATTGCCCAGGCCTTTGGCCAGGGTCATCACGTCCGGGACGATGCCTTCATGCTGGAAGGCGAACCAGGTGCCAGTGCGGCCGATGCCGGTCTGGATTTCGTCCAGCATCATCAGCCAGCCATGGCCTGTGCAGTGGTCGCGCAGGGCTCGCAGGTAACCCGGTGGCGCCGGCAGTACGCCACTTTCCCCCTGGATCGGCTCCAGCAGCACCGCTGCAATGCGCGGGCCGAATGCCTTGGTGATCGCTTCCAATGCCACCAGATCACCAAAGCCCACCTTGAGAAAATCCCCCGGCAACCGCTGGAAGCCCAGCCTCACCGAGGGGCCATCGCTCGCGGCCATGGTGCCGAGGGTGCGGCCATGAAAGGCGTTCTCCATCACCACCACCAACGGCTCTTCGATGCCCTTTTTCCAGCCATGCAGGCGCGCCAGCTTGAGCGCTGTTTCGTTGGCTTCAGCACCGGAATTGTTGAAGAAGGCGCGGTCCAGGCCTGACAGCTGTGTGAGGCGCTGGGCCAGCCGTTGTTGCCAGTCGATGCTGTAAAGGTTGGAGGTGTGCAGCAAGAGCCCAGCCTGCTCGCTGATCGCCGTCACCAGCCGGGGGTGCGAGTGGCCGACATTGGTCACCGCCACGCCGGCGACCGCGTCCAGGTATTCGCGGCCCTGCTGGTCCCAGAGTCGCGTGCCCAGGCCGCGCGTGAAGCTCAGGTCCAAGGGTTGATAAGTGGTCATCAGGCAGGCGGCGGTCATGGTGCGGGCTCCAGTGCATCGTAGTGATGGCTACAGTATCGTTAGCCACCTGAGCTGGATAAACTGCGTATATCTGCAATGACTTTAAATCAAGGCTTGATAATGGATCTGTTTCAGGCAATGTCTGTGTACGTGAAGGTGGTCGAGACCGGCAGCATGACGGCCGCAGCCCAGGCCTGTGGGATGTCCACCACCATGGTCGGCAACCATCTGCGTGCCTTGGAGCAGCGCCTGGGCGTAAGCCTGCTCAAACGCACCACGCGCAAACAAAGCCTCACTGAGTTCGGCGGGCAGTATTACCAGCGCTGTCTGGAAGTGCTGGGGTTGGTGGCCGACTCCGAACAACTTGCCGAGCAAGCCCATAGCGATATCCCCAAAGGCAATCTGCGCATCACTGCGCCCCCCGTGTTCGGCACCGAACGCCTGACACCGGCCTTGAGCGAATTTTCCCGGCGCTACCCACTGATCAACCTGTACGTGGTGCTGAGCAATGAGCGGATGGACTTGGTCGACAGCGGCTTCGACGTGGCGATCCGTCTTGGTGAACTGGAAACCTCCAGCCTGATCGCCCGGCCAATGCAGGACTACACCCTCACACTCTGCGCGTCACCTGAATACCTGGCACGACGGGGCACGCCGCAAACGCCCGATGAGCTGCAGCACCACGACTGCCTGGCGTTTGCCTACCCGGCAAGTGACAACTGGCGCGACGCCGACAAACTGTGGCGAATGACCGGCGAGGGCGGCGAGGTGGAGGTCCCGGTGTCCGGCTCATTGACCATCAACAGCTCGCAAGGCTTACGCCAGGCGGCCGTCAACGGCATGGGCATCATCATGCTGGCCGACGCCCTGGTACAACCGGACCTGGAAAGCGGCAAGCTGGTGGCCTTGCTCACTGCCTATCGACTCCCCAGCCGCCCCATGCACCTGCTCTACGGCCAGGACCGTTATCGCCTGCCCAAACTGCGCGCCTTCGTGGATTTCGCCATGGAAAAGTGGGCGCGCTAGAAGCTCACGCCCAACGCTCGCAATTGCGCGGCAGTACCTTCGGCCGACACGTGGTGGATCCCCTGCCAGCCGAGGGCGATGGCCGCCTCGATATTGCCGGCAACATCATCGATAAATACAACTTCAGAGGGCTGGATGTCCGGCAGGTGGCCGCGTACCTGACTGAGACTGGCGTCGTAGATTGCCGCATCAGGCTTGATCAGTTTCAGCTCGCCAGACACCACGATATCGCGAAAGCACTGCAGGAACGGGTAATTGGCCCGTGCATAAGGAAAGGTTTCCGCCGACCAGTTGGTGAGCCCGAACAACGGCATATCGGCCTGGTGCAGCGCCTTGAGGATCGCCACGCCCTCCGTTAATGGGCCACGCAGCATTTCGTGCCAACGGTCGTAATAGGCCTGGATCAGTCGCTCATGATCTGGGTGCTGCTCGATCAGGCTGCGGGTACCTTCGGCCAAGGAGCGACCGGCGTCCTGCTCGGTGTTCCAGGCCTGGGTGCAGATATTCTCGAGAAACCATTGCCGCTCGTGATCATCGGCAATCAGCTTGCGGTACAGGTGCTGCGGGCTCCAGTCGAACAGGACACCGCCGAAGTCAAAAACCACTGCACGAATTGTCATACGCTCCTCCCATTCATTTGCACGACAGTTTCCCATGCTGATCGCACCCAGCCGCGAGTCAACACGCGTAGGATCGCTCTGATAATTTCACCGCTCAAACGCAACAAACACCTAGGCCGAATCACGTTTGCGCACCGGAACGACCCGCCTCCCATTGCGTTTCATACAAGCCGTCATACTTTTTCCTCCCCGCCGAAGAATGGCTTCTTTAATGTCTCCCGTGCAATCGAAGGAATACTGGGGTCTGGAAGGGATCATCCAACATGCCAATAAAACATGATTTGGAGATGCACCATGATAGGCGTACTGAGTTCAGCCCAGATATCGCGTCAGCTTGGCTTGAATGCTTTGCAAGGCTCTCCACCGCGTCAGCCGACGGCCACTGCACCAGAGGCAAACGACTCGGTAAGGATCGCATTCGAGCGCACCAGGAAACAAACGGGAATAGTCCCGAGCCACCTTGTCCCTTTGCAGGAAATTGCGGCGCAGACCAACTCCATCATCGGCGTGCGTCCAGTCGAAACCGTCGCCACCGGGTTGATAGAAGCCGGCCACCCCACCAAGAACTTTCATATCAAGGGAAAAAGTGCCAACTGGGGACCGCAGGCCGGCCTGATCTGCACGGATCAAGCCTTCAGCAAGCTTGAGAAATTCAAGCACGAAGCCCCCGAGAAACTGAACCGCGCCAATGAGCAAGTCGCGGACTGCATCCGCAAGAACGATGCAGTCGCCATCCCTCTGGAGATCTCACAAAATCGCCTCGGTGAATTGATGAAACTCGGCCACATCGCTGAACTGGCACCCACAGAGAAGGACGGCATACTGCATTTCAGCGCCCAGGGGCCTAGCCAGCAGGTGTATACATTCGAAGGCAAACGCACGTCGCCCTCAGCCGATAATTACCTGATCAGCCATGAGGGCAAGCCTATTGAAGTGCTGGCGGAACGCGCGGGAGGCAAGGCATTGACGGCCGACTATGACCTGCACATGGTGGCGCCCCATCTCGGCGACTACGGCGCTGAAGACAAGCTGCCGGTGCCCGATGTCGCGCACAGCGTTTTGACGCAAAGGATAGATCGCTACAGACACTGTCATTCAGACCCTGAGACTTTCCAGGTGCCAATGCACCTGCGGGCAGATTATGAAAGCGTCGCGCGCTTCTATCAAAAGGAAGACCCCGATCTGGGAAATGCCTCAGCGCGAATAAAGCAAATGATTGATTTGATTAATCATCGGTTGGTCGGCAATGGCGAGAAGGTGGTCCACCACAACGCGGACTCCGGCAGCCCGGCAACAGATGTCGCCGCCAACTACCCGGCAACGTTCTTCCTACCGACCAAGCTCGGGCGGTTCGATGAAATCTGCATGATCAACGACAGCAAAGAAATGGCGGAATTGGTCAAGACAGCCAAAGACAGCGGCTATCACGTGCCCCTGAATCCGCTGTGGGAGAAAGAGGTGGTGAGTATCAAGCGTACTGGTTTTAGCAAGGCCCTTCGAGTGTTCAACCAAGGCTGAACGCGCAGGTGAAGCACAAAACAGCAGCCTCATAATCGAGGCTGCTGTCTATTCCATCACTTAAGCCGAGATGAGACCGTTGATCTTCACGGTCGGATTCACGTCAGCCTCGTAGTCCACGCCGTCGATTTCAAAACCGAACAGACGCAGGAATTCAGCCTTGTAGCCGGCAAAGTCGCTGATCTCGTTGACGTTGTCGTCGGTGACCTGATTCCACAGTGCCGCCACGGCGTCCTGGACTTTCGGTTCCAGCTCGGCCAGGTCGGCACGCAGGCGGCCATCGGCGTCAAGTTTTGGCTGGCTGCCGTACAGGCTGTCCTTGAACAGACCGTAGACCTGCTCGATGCAACCTTCGTGGGTGCCCTGCTCTTTCATCACTTTGAACAGCAGCGACAGGTACAGCGGCATGATCGGGATGGCCGAGCTGGCCTGGGTGACCACGGCCTTGAGCACCGACACACGGGCGTCGCCCTTGAGAGCCGCGAGGTTGTCGCGCAGGGTCAGGACTTTCTTGTCGAGGTCTTTCTTGGCTTCGCCGATGGAGCCGTTCCAGTAGATGTCCTGGGTCAGCTTCTCACCAAGGTAGGTGAACGCAGTGGTCTTGGCACCTTCGGCCAGCACGTCTGCGTCACGCAGGGCGTCGATCCACAGCTGCCAGTCTTCGCCGCCCATCACTTTGACGGTGCCGTCGATTTCTTCCTGGGTTGCAGGCTCCAGCGTGGTGTCGACCACAACCCCCTTGTCGGTGTTGATCCCGCGCAGGGTCACAGCCTTGCCGATCGGCTTGAGGGTGGAATTGTGCACCACGCCTTGCGGGTCGGTACGGCGTGGCGCGGCCAGGCTGTAGACCACCAGATCGATCTTGCCCAGGTCTTTCTTGATGGTTTCGATGGTCAGGCGCTTGATCTCGTCGGAGAACGCGTCGCCGTTGATGCTCTTGGCGTACAGGCCTTTCTCGACGGCAAACTTCTCGAACGCAGCGCTGTTGTACCAGCCGGCGGAGCTCAGCTTGCCTTCTTCGCCTTCTTTCTCAAAAAACACGCCCAGGGTGTCGGCGCCGCAGCCAAAGGCAGCACTGATGCGCGCGGCCAGGCCGTAGCCGGTGGAGGCGCCGAGGACCAGCACCTTTTTCGGGCCGCCTTCGATGACGCCGTGTTGAGTCACGTAGTCGATCTGCTCTTTGACGTTCGCTTCACAGCCAACAGGGTGAGCGGTCACACAGATGAAGCCACGAACCCGCGGTTTGATGATCATAAAATTTCTGCCTCTTCCAAGGTGCCGAAGGCCAATGGTGGCCATTCAACTTCAATCGTACCGGTCTATGACGTCCAAAAAACCGAAGCGTCACGATAGTCGCAAATCTTCTGTTTACAAAATCCAATCCACTCAACGCTGATCCGGTTAAAAACTGTGTAGCGCCTTCACAATTTTGCAATATTTAAAACGCCTCTCCAGCGTCGAACGCCTTATCATGACGTAGTTGTTTCAATATGTTTCACACCTTCCCACTCGCAGCCACGGATCCGGACCTGTCGAATGGCGTCCAGCTGGAGCTGAGTTTCATGAGCAAGTCTGCCTTACGCAAAAAAGCCGTGTCGGTCGCCTGGGTACTCGGCGTCCTGTTGATCATTTGCCTGATCCCCCTGACGACGGCGGTGTTTCTCAGCCTCGTCGTGGTCTGCGGGGTCTATGATTTCCTGCGCAACGGCCTGTATGACCGTGACACGTTCAAGAAATATTTTATCGGCAGTGGCCGCAACACTTGGCTGCTGGCGCCGTTCAACACCCTGTTCGACCTGTTCAGCTCGCCTAACCGCCACGTCTACACGATGGCCGACCTGCCACCGGCCTGGCGTGAAGACCTGCAACAGGTCATCGACGATGCCATGGCGCACAAGGATCAAATCATTGGCTATCTCGACGAACGCATGGCCGAGAAGAAGCGCGGCATGTTGTTTTTCCAGTGGTATGGCCAACCCATCGAGACCACCCTCGACATCCCGGAACTGCGCAAAAAACTACCATTCGTGAAGACCATCGGCGTGTCGGTATTCAATGAAAACCGCTCCACCTCCTTCCACTTCGGCCCCCTGCGCATGATGTTCCGCGTGCTCTACAACATGGCGCCAGCACCCCATCACGAAGGCGTCTACATCCAGGTCGGCAAGCACAAGCATTACTGGCACGACGACCCGCTGTTTATCTTCGATGACACGCTGATGCACGCGTCTTTCAACAAAAATGATGCCAAGCGTTACTGCCTGTTTATCGACATCGTGCGGCCAACACCGGTGCCGATGGTTCTTAACGCTGTGATCGCTGGGTTTGCCGGGATGGCCTTTACCCTGCGTCGGGTTTTCTACAAAAACTGGAAGCTGATTCAGTGAGTTCTGCGGCATGATGGTGCTGGACGGTGTTTGCGCTCGGCCTTGCGCCTGAGGTAAATATCCGTCTCGTGCGACCGAATTCGGCGCCCATCATTCTCAAGCCATCGCGGCCCCTTGCGGATGCGATGGCTGCGCTTTCAAGGAATCAGAATGCCCCAACGTCAAGTCATCAATGCCTCCGTCAGCCCCAAGGGTAGCCTCGAAACCCTGTCCCAACGTGAAGTCCAGCAACTGAGCGAAGCCGGTACCGGCAGCATCTACACCCTGTTCCGTCAGTGCGCCCTGGCGATCCTCAACACCGGCGCACACATCGACAACGCCAAGACCATCCTCGACGCCTACAAAGACTTTGAAGTACGTATCCACCAGCAAGATCGCGGCGTGCGCCTGGAACTGCTGAACGCACCCGCCGACGCCTTCGTCGACGGTGAAATGATCGCCAGCACCCGTGAAATGCTGTTCAGCGCCCTGCGCGACATCGTCTACACCGAGAACGAGCTGGACAGCCAGCGCATCGACCTGAGCAATTCCCAGGGCATCACCGACTATGTGTTCCACCTGCTGCGCAACGCCCGTACGCTGCGCCCCGGTGTCGAGCCGAAGATCGTGGTGTGCTGGGGTGGGCACTCGATCAACACCGAAGAATACAAATACACCAAGAAGGTCGGCCATGAACTGGGCCTGCGCAGCCTCGACGTGTGCACGGGCTGCGGCCCCGGCGTGATGAAAGGTCCGATGAAAGGCGCGACCATTTCCCACGCCAAGCAACGCATTACCGGAGGCCGCTACCTGGGCCTGACCGAGCCGGGCATCATCGCTGCCGAAGCGCCGAACCCGATCGTCAACGAACTGGTGATTTTGCCGGATATCGAAAAACGCCTGGAAGCCTTCGTGCGTGTCGGTCACGGCATCATCATCTTCCCAGGCGGCGCCGGCACGGCCGAAGAGTTCCTGTACCTGCTGGGCATCCTGATGCACCCGGACAACCGCGACCTGCCGTTCCCGGTCATCCTCACCGGGCCGAAACACGCGGCGCCGTACCTGCAACAGCTGCACGCATTCGTCGGTGCCACCCTGGGCGAAGCGGCGCAGGCGCACTACCAGATCATCATCGACGACCCGGCCGAAGTGGCGCGCCAGATGACCGCTGGCCTCAAGGCCGTGAAGCAGTTCCGTCGCGAGCGCAACGACGCGTTCCACTTCAACTGGCTGCTGAAGATCGACGAAGGCTTCCAGCGCCCGTTCGACCCGACCCACGAGAACATGGCCAGCCTGCAACTGAGCCACGCGCTGCCACCCCACGAACTCGCCGCCAACCTGCGCCGTGCGTTCTCGGGGATCGTAGCGGGTAACGTGAAGGACAAGGGCATCCGCCTGATCGAGCAGAACGGCCCCTACGAGATCCACGGTGACCCGGCCATCATGAAACCGCTGGACGAGCTGCTACAGGCGTTTGTCGCCCAGCACCGCATGAAGCTGCCGGGCGGCGCGGCGTATGTGCCGTGCTATCGCGTGGTTCAGTAAGCTAGCGCTGCACTGCCACGCATTTGATTTCCACCAGCAGACCGGGGTGTGCCAACTCGGACACTCCGATGGTGGTCCAGGCGCAATGCCCGCGTGGGAACAGGCGGTTTTTCACGTCACGGAAAACCGCCATGTGCTGGCTCATGTTGACGTGGTAGGTGGTCATGTCCACCACGTCGTCGAACGTACAGCCACCCTCCTCCAGGACCTGCCTCAAGTTCTCCCAGGCTGCGACGAATTGCGCCTCTGGATCGTCAATCACAGCCAATGCCTCCGTGCGTCCGACCTGTCCTGCGCAGTACAACGTCTTGCCGACCTTGACGGCGGGCACGTATCCAGCACGTTCGACAATGGGGCCCATGGCAGCAGGGGTAATGAGCTGGCGATCGGTCATATGTTGTATCTCTTTGCGGGTGTTTTCGGACGTGCCCGGGGCATAACTCGGGCTATCTTTTTACCTGTTCCGATCAACTCACACCAGAAGAGCAACCTATGGACCAACGGATCTTGTCCTCCATAATTCCTTACCCTAAGGTAAGGAACATCACGATGGAGATCTTCACTATGGCCACCGCCACGCTTACTTCAAAAGGGCAAATCACCATTCCCGTCCAGGTCAGAACTGCCCTGGGCCTGGAGACAGGCGATCGCGTTGAATTTGTCGAAATGGAAGACGGCAAATTTTCCATGATTGCCGCCAGCAAAACCGTACACGACCTCAAAGGCCTGATCCAAAAGCCCACCAAGGCCGTCTCACTGGATGAGATGAACCGTGCCATCGCAGCACAAGGGGCGAAAGCGGGATGATCGGACTGGATACCAATGTGCTGGTGCGCTATGTCACCCAGGATGATCCCGTGCAATCGCCCAAGGCATCTGAGTTGATTGAGTCGCTTACCGCCTTTGCACCGGGCTTTGTCAGCCTGGTGTCCGTGGTGGAGTTGGTATGGGTTCTACAAAGTTGTTATCAGTCTGCCAAGGGTGATGTGGTGACCGTGCTCGAAACGCTGCTACGCACCCGAGAACTGACCATCGAGCACGGCGAGATCATCTGGCAGGCACTGCGACGATTCACCGCCAGCACAGCCGATTTCGCGGACTGCTTGATAGAACGCTGTGCTCATGCTGCAGGCTGCGAATATACCGCCACCTTTGATTTGAACGCTGCGAAGGCCGCGGGGATGAAGCGACTGATCTGAGCCTTTGCCGTTGCGACGCCCGCCAGGCTTTGGTAAAAGTCGCGTTCAACCTCTATCGAGAGAAAGACCTACGTGCGCACGCTTCTTCTCGCTACCTTGACGATGGCGTCCGGCACGGTGATCGCCGAATCGATCACCTGGCCCGACCTGCCAAAAACCTGCTTCGTCAGTGGTCGTTCCGCCACCAGCCTGGATGTCGACGCGGGCTGTGCAGCCTTCCTGATCAACGTGAAAGGCCAGGCCGCAGGCACGCCGATCAAGCTGGATATTCCGCAGTACGCCCTGCACGTCGACGAAGCCACCGGCAAGGAAACCCCGGTGATCCTCATCCAGGCAGAAGAGAATGGCGAAATCAAAGCCGTTGGCTACAAGGAACTGGACACCGATCAACTCGGCGCCGCGCTATTGCGTGAAGTTCGGCTTCTGGGCACGACCAAGCCGATCTGACCAAGTCTCAACGAACCCAGCCACCGCCCTGCCAATGGTAGCCGTCGTTGCGCTGGACCCAATGTGGATGCACGTAGCGATAACCTTCGCGCACCGGCTCCCAGTGGCCGTGTACTGCGACATAGCGCCCGCCTTCCCAACGCCAATAACCGCGTGACCAAATGTAGCCATAGCGCACCGGCGGCTCGACTTCGATCACCTGCACCGGCGGCGGTTGTGGCGCGATGACTTCCACATACTCGCGTTGTACCGGCCTGCGCTCATGCACCACGCGCTCTTGCACACATCCGGATGCTGCGACGACCATGGCCGTCAATACCGCATAACGTAGCCACATACAAAACCCTCGGGCGCTGACGCCCAACACTTGCACCGCGAAAAATCCCCCGTTGTGACAGCCGCGCTCCTGCTTGGCTGTGGGTATTTTTAACAGGTGATGTCTGTCAGCTTGCTGAACCCGCAAGCCTCAAGAGGCGCACGCGACGGTCGGTCGTTTCAGACGCACCAACAGCAGCCCGGCGACGACCACGGCAATGCCGGCGCAGGTCGAGGCATGGATCACATCGCCGAACATCATCGCTGCCCACACCAGCGTCACTGGCGGCTCCAGGTAGACCAGCGCAGCGACGTGGGTTGCGGTCATGACGCGTAGGAGCATCCAGAGGCTCAAATAGGCAACGAAGGTTGAAAACACAGTGAGCCAGACGATTGAGATCACTACGTCTGGGTCGCGGGGAATGCTCAGCGTGTCGGTATAGAGCACGGCGACGGTAAAGCCGATCAAGGTCAGCAACGACTGGATGAACAGCGGCAGGACCAAGCCTGCGTCCTGGGTTTGCACCGTGCGGCGCTCATACAGGGTCGCCAGCGTCAGCCCCAGCGCCGCAGCCAAGGGCAGCAGGTAAATGACAAGACCAACGCCTTCCCCGCCACTGCCGTACTGCCCGGCAATCACGATGGAAACGCCAACGAAACTGATCATCAGGCCAACCCACTGCCAGCCGCCACTGCGCTCGGTTGCGCTGCCGGTCGACAACGCCGCCGTCATCAAAGGCTGCAGGGCCGCGATGATGGCGGCGATGCCGGGGGGCAAGCCGTTCTGGATCGCGACGTAGAGGCAACTCAGGTACAGGAACTGCGAGAGAAAGCCGATGACGGCGTAATGGCGAACCTGCGCCCATGAAACCTTCAACAACCTGACGTTCAGGAACAGCCCCAGACACACCGAGACCAACAGGAATCGCCAGAACAGCAGGTTGAACGCACCGCCGCCCTGCGTGCCCAATTTGGCGCCGATATAGCCGGAGCTCCATGACAGCACGAACGTCACCTGTAACAGCAGTCGCTTTAAAGTTGATCGCGTCATGCAGCCTCCGGTCAGTACACATTGACTGAAAGGCTAGAGGCCACACATCATTCTGTATATTTGAATAACCTGCACCATCAATCCATAAAAGTGGAATCATGGCTAAACAACTGAATATCGACCTGCTGCGTACCTTTCACGCCGTGGCGCGCTTTGGGCGTTTCAACGAAGCCGCCGAGCAGGTGCATCGCAGTGCGTCCACCGTGACCACACAGATACAAAAGCTCGAAGATCAGGTGGGCCAACGCTTGTTCAGCCGCAGCAACCAAGGCGTGGAGTTGACGCTCTACGGTAAGAAACTGCTGGGCGAAACCACCGAATTCCTCAAGAGCCATGATCGCCTGCTGATTTCGCTGATGCCCCAGCGCATGCAGGGCAAGATCCGCCTGGGTGTACCGGACACCTATGCACCGGCCTTCATTCGGGAGTTTTTACCTCGGTTGATCGCTGACAACCCGCTGCTGGAGCTGGAGGTCGAAGCCCGCACCAGCGGCGAGTTGCTCAACCTGTTCACGGCCAATCACCTGGACCTGACCATCACCGTCAGCGCACACCCGCTGGCCCAGGGAGAACGCCTGGGCCCGGTACAGCCGCTGTGGGTCGCGGCCGAGCACTTTAGCTGTCCGTCGAATGCACCGCTGCCCATCACCGTCCCCATCGCCGGCTGCCCCTATCGCGCCGCCGCCTTGCAGGTACTGAAGGATCACGGGATTTATCACCGGATGCTGCTGGAAAGCCCCAATTCATCCGCCGTCGAGGCCTGTGTGCGCAGTGGCGTGGCGGTAGGCCTGATGGAGGAAAGCCGTATGGGTGAAGGGCTCAGGCAGATGACAGACCTGCCTCCGTTGCCAGCGCAACATCTGTACTTGTTGTGCGATAGCAGCAATGCACTGGCGTTGCATCTGCATGAGCAGCTCAGGCACTTCCAGGTCTGAACGCCAGGGACAAAAAAGCCCGCTGACCGTTACCGGTTCAGCGGGCTTTTTACATCGGCTCGATACTTGGCTTACAGCGCCAGGTCAGAGGCCGGCTTGCTTGGCTCAGCTGCTGGCTTGGCAGCCTCGGTGGCCTTCGGAGCAGCACCTTGAGGAATCGCAGGTGGCGTCGGCAGTTGCAGGATTTCGGCGGTGTACGCCCATTCCTTGGCAACGGCTTCAGGGCTGTCGTTCAGCTTGGTGCCGTAGCTCGGTACGATCTGGTGCAGCTTGGTCTGCCACTCAGGGGTCGCGACCTTGTCCTTGAACACTTTCTGCAGCACGGTCAGCATGATCGGAGCCGCGGTGGATGCGCCTGGCGATGCACCCAGCAGGCCTGCAATGGTGTTGTCGGCGGAGCTGACCACTTCGGTGCCGAGTTTCAGGACGCCGCCCTGCTCTTCGTCACGCTTGATGATCTGCACGCGCTGACCGGCTTGCCACAGGCGCCAGTCGGATTGCTTGGCGTTCGGGAAGTATTCCTGCAGCGCCTTGAAGCGGTCGTCATCAGACAGCATCAGTTGGCCGGCAAGGTACTCGACCAGTGGGTATTCACGAATACCGACTTTGGTCATTGGCCAGATGTTGTGGGTGGTGGTGCTGGTCAGCAGGTCCAGGTACGAGCCTTCTTTCAGGAACTTGGTCGAGAAGGTCGCGAATGGGCCAAACAGGATCACGCGCTTGCCATCCAGCACGCGGGTGTCCAGGTGCGGAACCGACATCGGCGGTGCACCCACCGACGCTTTGCCGTAGGCCTTGGCCAGGTGCTGCTCGGCGACGGTTGGGTTATCGGTCACCAAGAACGAGCCGCCTACCGGGAAGCCAGCGTATTCCTTGGCTTCAGGAATGCCCGACTTTTGCAGCAGGTGCAGTGCACCGCCGCCCGCGCCAATGAACACGAACTTGGCGTCGGTTTCGGTCTTGGTGCCGTCTTTCAGGTTTTTGTAGCTCACACGCCACGAACCGTCGGCGTTCTTGGTGATGTCCTGCACTTCGCTCGACAGCTTCAGGTCGAACTTAGGCGTGGTCTGCAAGTGGGCGACGAACTGGCGGGTGATCTCGCCGAAGTTCATGTCGGTACCCAGCGGGCTCCAGGTGGCCGCGATTTTCTGGTTCGGGTCACGCCCTTCCATCATCAGCGGAACCCACTTGGCGATCTGCGCCGGGTCTTCGGAGTACTGCATGCCAGCGAACAGCGGGCTCGCTTTCAGGGCTTCGTAGCGTTTTTTCAGGAACTTGATGTTGTCATCGCCCCACACAAAGCTCATGTGCGGTGTGGTGTTGATGAACGAACGCGGGTTCTTCAGCACGCCCTGCTGGACCTGCCAGGCCCAGAACTGACGGGAGATCTGGAACGCTTCGTTGATCTCGACCGCTTTCGGGATCTCAACGTTGCCGTTCTTATCTTCCGGGGTGTAGTTCAGCTCAGCCAGGGCCGAGTGACCTGTACCGGCGTTGTTCCAGCCGTTGGAGCTTTCTTCGGCCACGCCGTCGAGGCGCTCGACCATTTCCATCGACCAACCCGGCTCCAGCTCATTGAGCCATACGCCCAGGGTTGCACTCATGATGCCGCCGCCAATCAGCAGCACATCGACTTTCTTTGCCTCTTCCGCGTGAGCAGAGCTGATCCCCAGCGACAAAGCCAGCCCCAGCAGGGCAGTGTTTACTTTTTTAAACATCAGTAGCACCTATGATAAAACGCCATCCGCCCTACCGCCCCTGATCATGGGCAACCCTCCATCGCAGCTGCGCAAGGCAGCACCGCGGGGTTTGCACATTCACGAGAGAACCGCAGGGTGGGCACACAAGGCCGACGTATCGACCTCACTGTTTATGTCCCTTCTGCGCTGACTTCTTATCATTATTGGCTTCAGCTACCTGGGCGACAGCCAATCGCTGGGACGTATGCGGATGTACGCACCCAGGAAAGACTAGACCAAGACGGCGCGCAGAATATCACGGCAAACAGCGTTTATGCGCCGTTTGGCCAATTGACAGCTCTAAATCGCGGCTTTTAATGCTCCGATGTCAAGCCTGGCAGGCGCGACCTGGGGTCACAGGTGCGGAACTCTGCCGAAAAAGGCTGTTCTAGACACCCTCGGCGCCGCTTGCGTAGCATCGACGGCTCCCCTTCGTGCAATCCATTCCAATAGAGTTACCCATGACTATCCAGCAAACACCCGGGCATGTGCTGCCCGCGAGCAGCGCCGCCAAAATGGAAGCTGCCATGGCCGTGGGCGCCTTCGCGATCGGCACTGGCGAGTTCGCCATCATGGGCCTGATGCCCGACATCGCCCACAACCTCAACTTGAGCGAACCCCAGGTCGGCCACGCGATCAGCGCCTACGCCTTGGGTGTAATGGTCGGCGCGCCCCTGCTGGCGATCCTCGGCGCCAAACTCCTGCGCAAACATATGCTGCTGTTGCTGATGGGGCTGTATGCCCTGGGTAACCTGGCCACGGCCTTCACCCCGACCTTCGGCTCACTGGTGGCGTTTCGATTTATCAGCGGCCTGCCCCACGGTGCCTATTTCGGTATTGCCGCAGTGGTGGCTTCGAGCATGGTGCCGACCGACAAACGCGCCGGCGCTGTAGCGCGGGTGATGATGGGACTCACCCTGGCGATGCTCCTGGGCAACCCGATTGCGACCTTCCTTGGACAATATCTGGGCTGGCGCTCGGCGTTTGCGTTGGTGAGCGTCATCGCGCTGTGCACGATTGCACTGGTCTGGCAGTTCGTTCCCGACCGCCGCGACGAACCCCGTAGCGACCCACGCAAGGAACTGCGCGCCTTCACCAAACCGCAGGTGTGGATGGCCCTGGCCATTGGCGCCATTGGTTTTGCGGGAATGTTCTGCGTGTTCAGTTACCTGGCGCCGACCATGCTCGAAGTCACCAAAGTCTCGCCGCAATGGATCCCCTTCGGTCTCGCGGCATTTGGCGTGGGTGGGATCATCGGCAATATCGCTGGCGGCAAGCTGTTCGACCGCCTGCAGTTTCGCGCGGTGGGCTTGATCCTGGTGTGGTCGATGGCGGTACTGGTGTTCTTCCCGTTTGCCGCAGGCTCGTTGTGGGGCGTGCTGCTGGGGATCGGGCTGGTCGGCACCATGGTGTCGTTGGCGGCGCCACTGCAGATCCGCTTGATGGATATCGCCCACGAAGCGCCGAGCCTGGCGGCGGCGTCCAACCATGCCGCATTCAACCTGGCCAACGCACTGGGGCCGTGGTTTGGCGGAATGGCGATCACGGCTGGGCTGGGGTGGACGAGTACCGGGTATATCGGAGCCGCCACGGCACTGGTTGGACTGGGCGTTTATCTGGTAGCGAGGCGGATGCAGGGCGGCCATTAAGCCCTACCTACCTGAACGAAAATACTAACTAAGTCGGCGCAGCTCTTTAAAGAGTCGCGCCGGACCAAACAAACACGAACTATTCGCATCTACTGCACCATCACACTATTACGTGGGCGTTTTGTGTTTTTTTCTCTACAATTCCGGAATGCAAATAAAGGAATTTTTCGTGAGCAGTCCAACGAATCTTAAAGCCCAGTCCAACGATGATGAAATTGATTTGATCCCGCTTGTTCAAGCATTGTGGAAAAGCAAGATAACTATTATTGCAACCACCCTAGTGGGTATCGCAGCGTCTTTGGTACTCGCAGCCACATCACCTGAACAATGGACTGCCAGCACTTACATCACCAAACCGTCACTGTACAGCTTGTATAAAGAGGTCAATGAAAAAGACGCTCCCGTCACTCCCAGCAAGCTGGGTGCGGAAACCAAGTTGTACAGCACGATCCAGAACGATGTGTTCTATTCCGCCATGGGCGTCATGGCTGCCAAGTCCGTTAGCCTGAAAGACACTCCACCCAAATCAGGTGGAAGCGAGCCGGTGCTTTATATCGCCTCAACCACTGCGACCAGCGCAGAACTGGCCACTGCCCAGCTGAAATCCGCGATGGCGACCGCCAACACGGAAGCTATAGCACTAAACTTGCCGACATTGGCTACCCGCACTACATTAAAAGCATTTAACACCCTTGATGATGTGAAAACCTCCACCACTAATAGCACTAAGAAATTTGTTCTTCTGGGTGCCTTTTTAGGGCTGATTTTAGGAAGTGTCTTTGTCATGGGTAGATTTCTGATTCGACAATACAAACAGTCGAACGGAGTCTGAGCTGAGCTATAGAAACTCTTCAATCAGGAAGAACGTGGTGCACACCTGCAGGGAAGCAACAAAAACAATAAACAACTTCGCGGAAAAGTTGTTTTCATCAAGAGGACTTTAAAAAGTAGAGTAATAGCCCTAAGCCATTATTGCGCTGTGACTGGTTTTTTTCACCGTAATTTTTGCTGAACGCAACGCGCCCGTGCTGCCGAACCTCTCCCCCTTGCGTCAAGAAAAACCTGCGCCCGTCAGCACAGGTTTAATTTTCGTTCAGCTTCGGTTCAGGTTGGATCCAAAATCGATAGCTTGTAACATATCTGTCATATTTAAATGACAAGGATGTGTTTTGAGCTTTCCTGACAGCAGTGTGCTCCAGAATTTCCCCTCGACACTCAACCACCGCAACGCCACGGTCTTCACCACGCAGAGCACTGATGACAGCGCCCTGCAGGCGATTCAAGACCTGATCGACACCCGCTACCAGTTAAAAGACCGCGTCAGCGCCCCGCTGAAAGGAATGGAAAGCGACCTGTTCGCCAAATCCCAACCGCTCGACAGCCTCAGACCCAAATTGCGCGTCACATTCGGCCGCTCAAAGCGCGACGGCACATTCGACTGGCCAGTGGAAGAGGTCATCAACACCTTCAGCGCACAGAAACGCGGCGCCCCCGTCGCCGGCCTGTATGGCTTCGGCTACAGAAAATCAGCGCTAGGCCTGATCCAGGAGTTTTTCATCTTCACCGAGATGCTCGACGGCTACCTCAGTGGACTGGCTTGGCTTGAACAAGCGCGCGACATCCACAGCCTGATCACTGCATCGTTCAAATTGCTGCGTACCCTGCACAGCAAAAACGTGGTGCACATGGACTTCTGGGCCGAAAATGTGATGATCAATCTGGAGCATCCCACCCTCGCCAAGGCGATCGACCTGGAAAACTGTTTCCTCACTCCGACAGAACACCTCAGCGAGGTACTCGCATTCCAGTTCGGTTTCTATTATCGGCGGGAGATTTTCCGGTTCGTGATCGAGCAGGATTACGATCGTATGGTCATGGAGGAATTGGGTAAATATGAAGGGATTGATCGCAATCGCTTTGATGAAATGTACGCGTCAAGCAAGCACGAAAACATAAGCCGCCGGGCGCGGCGTGAGATTTTTCATAAAGGCACGCTCACCACCTGCTGACCCATCAATCGTCGTGCAGCAACCCGGAGCCGTACTCACCATAACTGCTCCCAAGCCCACCGCCTCCAAAACTCATCTTGGCGGCTTTGTTGGGGCTATGGTCACCAAACGCCTGGCACCCCCCTGAAAAGCATGGGTCGTGGCTCACGCTTGATAAATCGGACGAGCAAGCACCCAGCAGTAAAGTGCTGGTGATCAACACGATTTTGATCAGTTTCGAGGCCATAATCCCGCTCCCATTAGACTGGAGGCGTGGACGGCCTCTCTCAGGACTATCCTAGCCTTCAAAAACGCGGGAAATGATGAAACCTGCTTGTGTCACAGGTTTGGTTCAGAAAACCAGCGCGAATCCTGCACCTTTATTCCTGATAAACTCGCGTCCTTCGCCCTACCCACCTCAGATTGTCCAATGTCCCCGATCAGTGCCGCACCACACTCTTTTTCCCGCCGTTTCTCCGTCGCGCCGATGATGGATTGGAATTACTAATCCTATAGGCCACGTATTCCTTGCTCTGCAAAGCAGACCTGAAAGCTACGTACCACTTTCGTACCAATACTACTTCCAAGCAGTGACGCCATGCTCCTCACGACAGGCGGCAATCGGCCAAAAGTAGTCATTGCTTAGGCGCTGAATGGACGCTGTATACGCCTGAAGTGATGAGGGTTCGAATCTCTCCTTCACCGCCAAATTGAGAAAACGCAAGCCCCTGATTTTCCTAGAGAAAGTCGGGGATTTGTGGTTTTTGGCATCCTAAAAATGGCCCCATGGGACCACCATGGGACTGGCGCTCTATTTTGGTGCAGAAAGGAGGCTGATCACTCGTTGCGCGGGGGAGGGACATTTCATCTGTCTGGGCACGGCTTTGCCCGACGTAGTTTTTCTCTGGCAGTGCTGGCCTTACCGTCCAATGGAAAGCAAGGCCAGTGTCTTTCAAGATCGAACTAAGCCACGTTCTATCGCTTTGATGCTCATGTGCCTACTTCGGCATCAACACTGTGTCGATGACATGAATCACTCCGTTGGACTGCATGACATCGGCGATAGTGATAGCTGCTTTACCGCCTTTGGCATCCTCAACCCACAACTTGCCGTCGTGCAGCCAGACCGTCAGCGACTCGCCTTGAACCGTTTTCAGCGTGACCTTGCCGCCATGCATTTTGGCATCGTCCATGAGTTGCTTGGCTGTATGAGTGCCAGCGACCACGTGATAGGTGAGGATCTTAGTCAGATCGGCTTTGTGTTCTGGCTTGACCAGTGTGTCGACTGTGCCAGCGGGTAATTTGGCGAATGCTTCATTGGTTGGGGCGAAGACGGTGAATGGCCCTTTGCTGTTAAGCGTATCGACCAGGCCGGCCGCTTTTACTGCTGCGACAAGCGTCGTATGGTCTTTAGAGTTAACGGCGTTTTCTACGATGGTTTTGCTTGGATACATGGCTGCGCCGCCAACCATTACGGTATCGGCGGCATAGCTAAGTCCGGAGCCAGCGCAGATGAGGGTGAAGCAGGCAATAGCAATGCGTTTAATGAGCGTATGCATGATGCGTCTCCTAGATTCTTCGGCCCCTTCCAATGAGGGGTGATTGATTTACGTAGGAGACACTGAGTTGGATGCAGGACGGTGAAAAAAGATGGAGATCGGTTTCGGTAATAGCTGGCAGCTGCAGTTCTTTCCGGGCCTTCAGCGATTGGCGCAGAGCGGGGATCAGTTTGGGATTAATGGGGGGGGGCGCTGTGTTTATGTGCATCAAGCGAGACGTACTACTACGCATTAAGGTGAGATCGAGCCTCTTCCCATGATTTTCGCGCTTCAACGTATTTTGCATCCGCGAGGTCTTTTGCCGCTTGAAAGCTTCTGACAGTGTCATCCGAGCTGGGGCTGACACTCAGGAGCGCATAAGCCTCATCATTCAGACGGTCAGCTTCTGAAAATAGACGATTGCTCTCGGCGGTTTCTTCAGTCCAGGTCCGTTTGGATATTACTTTGCATCTCATTCTCTTCTCTCTTTCCTTATAAGCCCGAGCGTCAGAAAGGCGCAATCCGAGCCACATAATTGAACTGTGGCTGAAGGGTAAATAAGCGCAATGGTGGCTACGGGCCCTTGATTCATTAACTTCGTCCAAATTCGGTATGGGTCTTTGAATCGTGCACTTATTCGTCGAAAATGGTTTAAAAAATAATTTTCCATTTATTATATTTCGATCTGTTTTGTGACGTGGCGCAAGCTCCATTCTCGACAGTTAAGAACCGGCCAGTAGCTGGCTTTTCTAATAACACCGCTTATGTTCAAAAGGCCCCTACACCAGCACCAGGAGTGGGGGCTTTTTCATTAGTGTGCGAATGCCACAACCCCCTACACTGGTGCACCGCAGTCATAGGTTTTGGCTAGACTGCAGACCACCGGCTGACCCCCTCCTGGACTCGCCTTATGACAGAAAACGAAGCCAACCCTAATGGGCCGCAATACGGTACTGAGCGCCGCGATGACTCTTATACCGGCATAACCTTACCGACCAAGTTTTTGACATATGCCTGGGATCTGGAGTTGGGGAATATCGGGCGCGACCTCAACGCCTCGCTCGTCGTCCGCCATATTGGGCGCGCTCAAGGGTTTGCATGGGCTTTGCGCGCCGCCGATCTCATCAATGAAGACGTTCTTAAAGCGATGACTGAAGCCATAACCGCCGCCGAGCAGGCAGTCCGGGATCGTATCGCTAAGGGGATTCATGGAGACTCCTGATCCACCAGCATTTATGGCCGGTGCATTGAAAAATGCTCCCGACTTCGCGCTGGGACAATGGAACGATCGCTGGAAGATGAGCGTCGAAGCGGTACGTTGCCGTCACTGCTTGGCGCCGCAGTGGCCTAGTAATGCCGATCTTCCCGTGCGCCACTGCCCAGGCTGTGAGCTGAGCGAGGAGCAATTTCCGTTGCGTGATTTGGCCGTGATCCTAAGCGGCGTGGTTTAAAGGAATACTATGAGCATCTTGGATGGCTTAGGCGTAGTCGATTTGCCGCCGTCAATTCGTACCCGTACTACTACTCATCTAGCGCGATTGTTACTGGCACACGACCCTCATACTTTGGCGTTGGTCCAGGCTCAAGCCCTGGGTTTTGTTGAAGGGTTAGAAGTCGTCCATGGCGTAAATTCGGCAACGATTGAAGCCATGAACCTAGCCATTGAACACGTGGCGACTGATCGATTGAAGGAGCTGTTGCTGTGATCGCTGAGGCGGTTCAATCCGAAACGCTGAAAGCGTTAGTGAGTCAGCATGTGATCCGCGAGGCGGTCGTAGGTCGAGTGTCGGGTGATGACAGCAAGTGGACGCTGTCTATCCGGCTCGGTGGTCCTACGGCGCGTCTGATCCCTGTCCGCTCTAGGCGTGAGCCTTTGCGCATTTGGGCTAGTTTGACGGCCGTAGGTCGTTTCGCCGATACGGTGGGGTTGCGTGGGTTTACGGTTGAACTGTGACCGGCGGAAGCTTTAGCACCAACTGCAGCATCCCCACCACATCGTTACCATCTGTATTAATCCACGCCCCATAATTTGCCGTTGGTCTGACAGTATTGCAGAGGCCTTCGTGAGGGGCCGCTATTGGCCGGCTGCTGCCGGTCATGAGCGAAAAATATCGGCCTTTTCGGTGATGGATTGGTACAACTAATCCTACACCCCCTACAAAACGGGAGTTTAAAGCACTCTCGCAACCCACCTGTACCACTTTCGTACCAGCACTACTCACACGCACTAATTCCCCGCCCCTTTTCGCTTGCTTTCGAAAATCCTAGAGTTGTCACTGCTATGCTTGATTTTTTCAAAACGAGCCGCAAACCATTGCAAGGACGGACGTGCTGGAACGGCTTTATAAAAATCAACTGGCCCTGGAAACGGCTGGGATGGAACTGACGCTTGTGGCTGAGTAACAAAACGCTTGCGAAGCGGGTGAGAATATTTGAGGTGCACTTCACACGATTGGTGGAAACTCGGGCCATCAAACAAGGCCTGACTCGAATTGGAAGGGCAGACCTCACCTAAATGGCAATTATCGGCTAAAAGTAGTCATTGCTTAGGCGCTGAATCGACGCTGTAGACGCTTGAAGTGATTAGGGTTCGAATCTCTCTTTTAACGCCATATTTTACAAACGCAAGCCAATGATTTCACTAGTGAAAATATATGGATGGCTTTCGGTTTTTGGCGTTCAAAAAACGGTCATAAGGGACAGATTTGGGAAAAATCCTAATTTTTTGCGCTTAGCCGACGGTTGGCTAAGCTCATCGGTTGCGAGATGAAAAGACTGAGTTTAGGATGCTAAGGTTAGTCCGAGATTGATTATCATTTCTAGAATGCTAGTACTGATCTCATCTCACAAAGGAAGCTCAATCCCCCCTCTTAGAAATATTCCTATTCAGGATGAATCGATTTTGAGTAATCTTTCAAATGTACCCCGGGTAATGGCATCAGATCAAATAGACCTGGTCGCGCTTTTTCATAATATATGGAAGCAAAAGCTTGTAGTCTTGGTGATTACGGTTTTATTCGGTGCTTTAGGTTTGATATTTACTCTGTCAATACCTAAAGAGTACGCCGTGAGTTCTCTTTTGCGACCCACCGCGATCAACGATTTGGATGCGCTTAATCGTTCTCAAGTATATACACTACCTCCCACTGAGGCTCTGAATAAAGTTGGTGCTCGACTAGATTCTTATGAGGCACGCTTTGGCTTTTTTAAAGCTCACCCAGAACTTTTTGATGCTTTTAATAAGCCAGGCCAGACTCTTGAGCAAGGCTTTGAATCATTTAATTCAAATTCGATAAGTCTAGTATTGCCAGATCCTAAAAAAACAGAGCTTAGCAGCTATATTCGTTTGGATATGCGGTATCCGGACGGTGTGGATGGTGTTGCTATACTTAATGGGTTTGTTGATTTTGCTGTTGCAATGGAACGTCAACAAATCGGTGCAGATCTTAAAGTTATCGTTGAGAATCGTCTTGCAGAGGTTCAAGGAAAAATAAGTGCAGCACGATCCAATTATGAGACTGACAAAGAATCTAAAATTGCCCAGATACTTGAAAGTGATAATATTAGACAGGCTAAACTGAAAGATGAATTGGCAGGGATTCGTCTTCAGACGAATATAACGCGCACCAATCGTATTTCTGAGTTGTCCGAAGCTATTTCTATCGCCAAGTCGATGGGAATAAAATATCCATCGACCCCATCCTCCATATCCAGCGCATCGCAAGTTGGGGCAAACCAAATAATGCGTACCGAAGTAAACAACCAGACAATTCCACTCTATTTTTTGGGCACGGAAGCTCTTGAAGCAGAGCGCGCTATTTTAAAGCAACGGTCTAGCGATGACTTTGAAAGTCAGCGCATTGCGGAAATTGCAAAAGAATTAAAGTTGTTGGAGGTTAATCGTGAGGTTGAGGTTTTAAATCAGCGTAAAAATGAAGACATCTTCTTACAGAATATTGAGCCTTTAAGAACTGAGAGAGCTCGGCTTCGTAACATTAATACAAATATGAGTGCATTGGAATTAGTATCAATTGATCGCAGGGCACAAGAGCCGATTGGACCTTTGAAAGTATCTAAAATCACAATTTTGGGTTTAGCCTTATTTGTCGGATTTATTCTAGGTGTAATTCTAGCCTTGTTTCGTCAGTTAGTTCTTGATCGTCGAAGTAGCTTAGCTGACCTGCCGGTGTCTACATTTGATATTCCGAAAGTTATTAAAGATTCGTGAAGTTCTTTATTTTGAATGATCGCTGGCGATTCCAGTAACACCCCGACATTTAAAGTAATGAAGGGCTACTTACGCGGTAGTGAAAAGCAGAGCTGCCGGACGCGTGTGTCTTAATTGATCAGTCGAGAACTGCAATTGGCGTGAGACTCATAGCCAATTGCAGCATCCCCACGACATCAGGCCCGTCTTCATTAATCCACGTCTCATAATGATGGCGGATCATACTGCCGTTGGGGTTTACAGTATTGAAGAGAGCCTCGTGAAGGGCCGCTATTGGTCGGCTAAAAGCCTGTCACGAGCGAAATACATCCGCCTCTTCGGTGATGGATTGGAACTACTAACTCTACACACGTTGAAACCCGAGCCCTCTAGCTCACCATAGAAATCCCCGTACCACTTCTGTACCACTCCCCTGCCAAGCACTGTAGCTCTTCGCACATATCTGCTCCGCGTAAATCCGCTGCTATGCTTCATGCTTTAGGAATCGGGGCAATATTGATGGCGAGCGAATACTCACTGGTGGATGTGCTTGAAAGGATGTATGAGAACCAACTAGCGTTAGAGGCAGCAATCATGGAGCTGGTGTTATGGACAGAACAGCGAGGCGAATTCACGACTGGTGAGAACGTCCGTGGCGCCCTTCAAACCTTTGGTGAGAATGCAGGCCACATTAAACAAGGCTTAGCCAGGCTTAAGAAGCAGGATAGTACATAAATAAATTTATCGACAATGCGGCAAGAGATTCAAACGTACCGGACGTTTGAATCTCAGATGGTGCCTGAAGAACGCCCCACAGCTTGAGCCAAAAGCTTTAGTGCTAGCGATACTCTATAGGATACATACCATCAAACTGGTGGTTAGATTCAAGTATAAAAACCCTCAGCCTCTCCATCTGCTTTTGTAAGTCCAAGCGTTTCACGTCAGCAACATAATTAGATGTATAGTATTGTGCAACTTTTACCTTGCTCGCCTCTTTTACGTCTCCGCCGCTGGCCTTTTTATACTTAAGAAGATTCGCCCACTGCCCGCGGCTTTCCAATGATTTCGCTGAAGGGTGGACTGCGAGAACAGCTGCCTCTACCAATGTTTCATCTAAGTAGTTCTCAACCTCTCGACCCTTTGTAACCCACGCAAATCCAGGGCCAAGGTCAAACTCCTCTCGGAGTCGCTGCTTAGTCAAGGACAACTTAGCATGAGCACTGGATTTATCACTATCAAACATTATCACAGAATGTCTATTAAGCTTTCTAATACTTATAAAATCCTCAAGCCTTTCTTGCTCATCGCTATCGAGTGCCGACAAATGGCTAAATAGCCGGCCGCCATAAAACATTATTGAATAGTGGACGCCTTCCACAAAACTATCGACAAGGGAGGCAATCCAATAATTCAAGTAAATCCTGTCGGAAGGTCCTTCAACCCAGATAACACAGTTAGCCTGCAAAATATCGGAAGCTTTATAACCGAGATTACTGCAAATTTCTGAACGTTGCCTGGTGCTCGATATAGCCTCGACTTCAGTAGCCCCCTCAAATTGAGTAACATGAAAAATTTCCGCCTCTACAGCATCTAATAGATGCGCAGAATGAGTGGTAAAAAAATATTGATTATTAGTTTTATTGTTCAGGTATGCTACCAACTTTCGCTGAAGCAAAGGATGCAAATGCAGCTCGGGCTCTTCTATACACAATATACTATCCTCGAGCAGAGTAGCGGCCGCTGCAAGTATGATAACCTCATGCACACCGGTCCCCAAGGATTCTAGTGGTAAGGTTTTACCGTCCATATGAACGAGTATCATATCTCGATCATGAGGTATCTCTATGGAAGCACTTAGATTTTCGAGCACATCGGATAAGAAATTATTTATTGCAGTAAATTTTAATTTATCTTTTTGAAGCTCCAAAGTCGGGTTCTGGATTTTCGCCAAGCGTTCGATTATCCCTTCTCCGCTGAAATCCGCAGCCTGAGTTCCCGAAGCTCCAATTTTCCTAATTGCAGGAATTACTTCAATCTTTGGGATAGTATCTGGAGAGTAAGCCAGCTTTAGTATCGTTTCCGGAACCCAATGTTCTTTTAAACTTCCGCGACCCTGCTTAGTTAAAGTCGTCCATAAAATCTGCCATTCGGTGGCGTTAAGCACCCCCGCCACTTCCTCTCGATCATAAACCAAGGAAAACTTTCTACTCAAGTTATCATATAGATAAACGAACCATAATTTCTCACCATCATTAAACGCTGGGCTCATCAGTATTTTTTTCGCTAACTCCACATCGCGACGAGAGCCTTCATTGCCAATTTTCCCCCAAAGATAATCATCTATATCAGAAAACCTCATATTAAACGCGACTCTACGATCGACCTTGCCTTTTGAAATATGCGCATCTATCGCAGACAGCTGAATAGCGTCGCTTATCCTCTCGCCTTTTACTCCACGTAAAAACGTAGAATAGTAATTAAAAAGAAAATTAATAATATTAGACTTTCCGATATTATTTTGACCAATAATAAAATTTACTTTTTTTAAGGGAGCCAACTTAACAAGTTTATCCCCAATACTTCGATACCCAGAAAAACCAAATCCTTTTAGCAACATATCACCCTCAACCTACAGGTTAAATTATTTATAACAACTCTTCCGTTTTTAGACATCTCTAAATATCACGCTGTGCCCGAACAAGCATCGCTTGTGAATTGCTCGAAGGCGCGTCAATCCTAACGGTGCATTCGCATTACTGGATATTGAAATTTCCCCAAGCTAAGAAACAGATTCGGACCGCCCACTTCACCTGCTGCATCCTCTCGATTCCTCCACAGGCACAGACTCACCGCCAAGCCAGGCTGATGTGGTCTTGAAGTGTCTGTGCAACAGAGTGCACGCGCAACAGCTAGCGAACCCCCGCTAGCCCCAGTCCCTTAGAATTTTCAGCTTTTCATGTTGAACCACGGGAAAGAGGTTAGGAGGGTTAGTTTTTTTCAGTGAGCCCTGAAAGCCTTGTCTGTAAGGGCTTTTCGAAGGGTTGGCGAGGTTAGCTTTTCGGTTAGGCCTGGTTATATCCTAACCTTTAGTAGTGTTAAATATTCAACATATTAATTCTTTTAAAAACAGATAGTTACAAACTCCTAACCTTTGACCTAACCCATGTTAACCCATCAAAGTTAGCCCTCAAGCCCAACAAATACGTGCATTCCAACCCAATCACACCCCCGCAAAAAAAAACTAACCTTTTTCCCGAGGGACCTACAGAATTCAGCCGTGCATGCGTGCTCATAGGCGTTGCGCAAACCATCCACCCTCGCAGGGTTCCGCAGGTTTCTGCCCCCTCCTGAAAGCTAAACGAGCGCCCAGCCTTAACCGCCGGGATTAGTCCGCAGGTCCGCAGAAAAAACGACCCGTTTAGACCGCAGGCGAGGTGGGGGGACGACGGCGCGCGCCGGGCGGTGAAGCACGTCACTGCCCCGATGTGGCACGCCTGTAGCCCGTTATGTGGCACGCCAACTCCCCGAATTGTCGACAGCTCCCTGGGTGCCAACCACGTAGCCCCCGAAGCCCCGTGTTTATTGGTCCGCGCGGGCGTTTTAGCTTGCTGTGACACCCTGCAAATGCTATGTTGGATTGGTTTTTTCATGCTGCTGAAGGACAAACCTTCATCTATCCCAGCTGACTTTTTCTGACCCAAATCCCCCTCCCTCCTACAGTTCGTCGCCTCAAATCGCGTCATGGGCAAACCTCAATTACTGTATGCGTATACAGTATTGGATTCGCCCCTATGAATAACGATGAAGACACTCTCGGCTGGCTTGGCCTCCCTACCCCATTGCAAATGTACCGGCAGCACTGCCGCCTCCTGGAGAACGAGATCCAGGACCTGAACGTGCAACTGCGCAAAGCACGGGAGGATGTCTTCGGAATCAGTCAGATGCTGCTGGCTACCCAGGCGAAGAACGCCGAGTTCGCTGGATACCTTCGTCAGAGAGGCGGCGAAGCGGCGGAGATGCGCAAGCAGATCGACACCCTGACGACGTCACTGAGGGTCAGTCAGCGTGAAGCCGAAGGCCTAAAGCGAATCGTCAAAGAGATGAGGCCTCAACCGACCACGATTGTCTAAGATCAAACGGAAGGAGGGCTTGGCTATGTGCGGAAGGCTATCGCAGTACAGGGGAATCCACGACTTCGTCGCGGCGCTGAGCATGCCCAACGCCCTGGTAAACTCAGTGGGTGACCAACCGATCGAGCGGTACAACGTTGCTCCGACGACACAGGTGGCATTGCTGCACCTGCAAGGCGAACTGCTGCACGCTGATCCCGTTCGCTGGGGATGGCGACCGCATTGGGCGAAAGACCGCGCCGCACCTATCAACGTACGCGTCGAGAAGGTCGCCCACGGTCCATTCTTCAGGGCGATCTGGCCGCACCGTGCGATCACGCCTATCGACAATTGGTTTGAATGGGTGGATGAAGGTGGACCGAAGAAACAGCCCTACCTGATCCGCAGGCGGGAGGGAGCGCCGATCCTGTGCGCCGCCATCGGCCAATTACCAGACGCCGATAAAGGCCCAGGCGAGCATGATGGTTTTGTAATCATCACCGCCGACAGTGTCGGCGGCATGGTGGACATTCACGATCGAAGGCCAGTGGTACTGACGCCCGACCTTGCCCGCGAATGGCTGGACCCGGCAACGCCAAAAGAGCGTGCCGAGCAGATGGTGTTGCACCAGGGCGAGCCAGCCGAGGCCTTTGAATGGTTCAAGGTCAGCGACGCCGTAGGGAACGTAAAGAACAAGGGAGCAGAATTAATTTCTAGATCCCAATGATCTGCCCCTAAAACTCGTACTTACTCATCTGGGACAGGTATGAAACCGCTACGAAGATATTCCTCGAGTTCATGATGCAAGCACCAAATTCGCTCTGCGAACGTCTGCGCAGTCTTTTGACGCATGCGGTAGAGAGTAGCTCGTAATCGGTCCTCTCCATTCCAACTCTTAACCGTTAGTTCAGAGATGATCCCTGCGATTTCAATCCTGAAATAATCTGGAAGATCCGGCTCATCAGGAACATTCGCAAGCAAAAATTTATCGAGCATGGCTACGGTTAAACGATCCTTAATATCGCCTCTACCGGTTGCCAAAATACGAGCTGACTCTCTAACTCGGTGCTGCAAATTCCCCAGTGACATAACTACCACCTCCTATGGTTTCGCGGATTATTGCCACGTGTGCAGCCCACCTTCCAGCTGTTTTTTTTGACGTTTCGGCTCCCGGTGGTTCACCAATAGCGCGGGAGCTTTGTCTATTAGGAATAAAAATTGTCCGGTAGCTGGTGATCAAGTCCCTACCGGAATATCATAGGGCTTGAAGCGCACGACCTCCTCCCCCAGCCAGTCATTCACCTGCGCCATACGAGCTTGAATCGGCTCCAGTTCATTGGCCGCATAGATCTGCGCCGCCTCCCTGATCGACCCAAACCCACCCGCGTTCTGCGGCACGATGCCCATCAGCTGCGGCGGAATGCGCAAGCTAGCTAGCACGTCATCGCGGGTCTGGTTTTTGATCGAGTTGAACTCGTCCTTGGCCGTCACTTCGCTGACGGGGATGATCTGCAACCCGTCCTTTTTGCCGTTCGGCGAATACACGAACAGGTTGCGGAAGTTGCCAGGCCCCTTGGAGTCCTTCAGTGCCTTGCGCAGTGAATCGACGTCCGCTTCGTTCTGCGCGGCATCGGTCATATAGAGAATGAAACCCGCATGACTGCCGTTCTCGTAATACTTGCGGCGAAACAGCGTGGCCGATTCATTCAACAACGCCGACTGCAACGCGCTGATCCACTCAGGCAGCCCGTACACCTCCTGGTGCAGATCCGCCTCCCGCAGGTGAAAGACCGTGCCTGGTTCGAATTCATGCTCCTCCTTCCAGCCCTGGACCATGAACTGCCGGCCGTCCTTGCCCGAGCGCATGTACTTCGCCAACGGCGGTGCCAACTCGCGTACCGGGCCGAGCATCGAGCGCCGTCCTTCCAGATAGCCGTTACCCAGGCACAGGAAGTCCAGGGCGAACTGTTCGAACGCTGCGCGCGACAGCAGCCGGTGTGGGATAAAGGTTTTGCTCAACAAGTTGCGCTTGAACATCAACCCCGAATGCAGATGCACGCTAGAACCCACCGACCGCGCCAGACCATCCAGCGATAGCGGCGGCTCGTACCACCTCCCGTTAAACCAGCACTCCAGATAATCAAACACCTCCCGGCCACTCAACACTGGTGACGGATCGCCGAAGCTGAACGCCTCCATCTTGCTATCACTGCGCGGAATGAACTCCTGCGTTGCAACCGTGGAAGCCTGGGCCACTTGCTTGGTATTTCTGCGGCGGTTCGACATCAAAAAATCTCCATCCGCCCGGTGTTGGCAGTGGTCTGCCCTTCCAGCGGTTCGTTGTGCAATGCGTGAAAGAGCGCCCATGCCAGGTCGGCGTGGCCGGTGTTGTCGTTGCGGCCTGCGGTGTAGGTGAATTGGCGACCGCCTGCGGTGATGGTCTTGCGGATCGTCATCAACGACTGCGCCATGTCGGTCCAGCCGGCGTCGAACTCCAGCCGGCCCCGGTGGATCACGTCGTAGGCCTTCAGCACCAGCCGGGTCTTGACCTCAGGCGAATAGCTGAACGTGGTGACATTGGGGAAAAATTGGCGCACCAGCTGCGCCACGCCGCTACCCAGACCGGTGACGTCGATCCCGATGTACGTCACCCAGTAACGGTCGCAGACGGCTTTGATTACGCTAGCCTGGGCCGCGAAATCCATGCCACGGAACTGGTGCCGCTCCAGCACCCGGAACTTGCCCCCTGGCACCAGTGGCGGCGCGACCACCACCAGGCCCGAGCAGTCGCCGGTTTCCGCCGGGTCATAACCCACCCACACTTGGCGGTCACCGAAAGGCCGCATGGCAAACGGCTTGTAGTCCTCGGCCCACTCGACCCAGCTGTCGACCATGCACGGTTGCAGCACCGTCAGGGGGAAGATGCTCGCGCCATCGTCAACGAACTCGCACATCAGCAAGTTGGCGAACGCCTCGGGGCTGTATTCCCGCCGCAATTCCTCAATGTCGAACAGGTCGCAGCCGCCCTCCTCCGCGTCCAGGATGGTGACGATCTGGCGCCACAGCCGGTCCTCGCAGAAACGGCCCTGTTGGAGCGCGCCGTGGGAAACATCCACCTTGGTGTGTTGCGCCGCTGGCTTGCCCTTGTTGAAACGCTCGCCCGTCCAGAAGGTGTACGCCTCGTGGGCCATGGTCGAGGGCGTCGAGAAGTAGGTTTTGCGCCACTTCTTGTGCATCGCCATACCCGACGCAACCTTGTTCAGTTCCTCAAATTTGAACGTCCAGAAGAATTCGTCGAAATAGAAATTGCCGTGGTAGCCCTGTGCGGTGCGCGCGTTGGTACCGAGGAAGAACAGTTCGGCGCCGTTCGGCAGCACGATGGGATCACCGGTCAACTCGACGCCGATAACATCGCGGGCAAACGCCTGGATATACCCACGGAAAAGATAGGCCTGGTTCTTCGAAGCCGACAGGAAGATCTGATTGCGCCCGGTCTCCAGCGCATCAATGAACGCCTCGCGGGCAAAGTAGTAAGTAGCGCCGATCTGCCGGCTCTTGAGGATGACGCGGGTTCGCTGATTGCCTGCCCGATGCCAGTCTTTCTGGTAGTCGAAGCACTCATCGATAAACGCTTCACGCAGCAGCTCGATCTGCTCTTCGCTGATGTCGTTTTTCGGAGTCTTTTTCTTCGGGCCTTCGTTGCGCTTAGCGAGGTTGGGGTTGAGTTCGGTTTCAGTACCGCCACCCTGGAAGCGCTGAATGCGAGCCTGTCGCTCCAACTGCCGGTGCAGCAGGTCGATCTCTTTGAAGTCGCCGCCGCTCTTGCCTTCCTTGAGGATCAACTGCACCAAACGCGCTTCCAGCGCCCCACCGATGCGCTCGACGTTATCCGCCCGGTCCCACTCGTCGCGGGCTTTCCAGCTGTGTAGCGTTTTTTCCTTTTCGCCCGTAGCCTCGGCAATCTCGCAGATACGCCACCCCATCCAATACAGAAACTTGGATTGGCGCCGGGGATCGATTGGAAGCAGTTCAGTCGTAGTCATGGCCGCGATGCTGCCGCTCAAGCCCGCGAGTCAGTAGCGTCGCCCCTTGTAGTCCTGCCCTCTACAATCCCATCTCGTTGCCGCAACTCGCGCGCGTCACGACCATGCCCCTCATTGCAACGCACCGCTTACGTCAAAGCATGCGCCCCACGCACTGAGGATTCCCGGCATGAAGAAATTTCGCAGCAATTGGTTCCGCGTCGCAGTCGAGGGCGCTACCTCCGACAAGCGCACCATCAAACGCAGCTGGCTGGAACAAGCCGCGAAGAACTTCAACCCGTCCACCTACGGCGCCCGCATCTGGCTGGAGCACTTCCGTAGCCTGCTGCCAGACAGCCCGTTCAAAGCCTACGGCGACGTGCTCGCGGTCAAGACCGAAGAAGTAGAAATCAACGGCCAGAAGAAGCTGGCCCTGTTCGCCCAGGTCGAGCCGACGCCTGAGCTGATCGCTATGAACAAGGCGAAACAGAAGGTCTACACCTCGATCGAGATCGACGACAGCTTCGCGGACACCGGCGAAGCCTACATCGTCGGCCTGGCAGTGACCGACTCACCGGCCAGCCTGGGCACCGACGTGCTGGCGTTCTCCGCGCAAAAGCCTGAATCCAGCCCGTTCAAGGATCGCCATTACTCCACCACTTCGATGTTCACCGAGGCCGTGGAAACCGAGCTTCAATTCGAAGAAATCGAAGACAAGCCAGGCCTCGGCGCCAAGCTCTTCAGCAAAGTGCAGGCGCTCCTGGGCGGCAAGCAGGCAAAGGACGATGCCGAGTTCGCCCAGATCGGCCAGGCCGTCGAAGCGATCGCCGACCACGTCAAGGATCTGCCCGAGCAACTGACCGCCGAGAAGAAGTTTTCCAGCGATTTAAACACCAAGGTCGAGCAGCTCAGCAAAGACCTGACCGATCTGAAAACCACCCTCGGCAAGACCCAAGACCACTCCCAAACCCAGCGCCCACCGGTAACCGGCGGCGGCAAACAAGCCCTGGCTGAGTTCTGACCTGCGGCCTACACCGCCCAGCCCACTATCGGAGACACCCATGCGTAACGACACTCGAAAACTCTTTGCCGGCTACCTCAGCCAGGTCGCACAGCTCAACGGCGTCGAATCGGCCACCGCCACGTTCAGCGTCGATCCAACTATCCAGCAGCGCCTGGAAACCAAAATCCAGGAGTCGAGCGAGTTCCTGACCAAAGTCAACGTCATCGGCGTCGATGAACAGGAAGGCGAAAAGGTCGGTCTGGGCGTGGGCGGCACGGTTGCCAGCCGCACCAACACCAACGAAAAGAAACGTGAGCCACGCAGCATCGGCACCTTGTCGAGCGACAAGTACAAAGCCGAACACACCGACTTCGACACCTTCGTCAGCTACAAGCAGCTCGACGCCTGGGCCAAGTTCCCGGACTTCCAGACCCGCCTGTCCAGCGCCATTGCTCAGCGCCAGGCGCTCGACCGCATCCAGATCGGTTTCTACGGCGTTTCAGCCGCCGAGCAAACCGACCGCACCGCGCACCCGTTGCTGGAAGACGTCAACATCGGCTGGCTCCAGCAGTACCGCACCCACGCACCCGATCGAGTGCTGAAGGAAGGTGCAACCGCCGGCAAGATCACCATCGGCAAAACCGGCGACTTCAAAAACATCGACGCCCTGGTCTACGACGCCATCCAGCTGTTGGACCCTTGGTACCGCCGCAACCCTGGCCTAGTCGTGCTGACAGGTCGCGAGCTGGTGCACGACAAGTTCCTGGCCCTGGTCAACAAGGACCAGGACGCAACCAACACCCTGGCGAGCGACTTGATCATCTCGCAACGCCGCGTCGGTGGCCTGCCGCTGTACGAGGTGCCGTATATCCCCGAAGGCACGATCCTCATCACCACCTTCGCCAACCTGTCGGTGTACTGGCAGATCGGCGGGCGCCGCCGCTACCTCAAGGAAGAGCCGGAGTGGAACCGCGTCAGCAACTTCGAATCGTCGAACGAGGCCTATGTGGTCGAGGAATACGGCCTTGGCTGCCTGCTGGAAAACATCACCCCAGTCGAAGACGCTGGCGGCGAGGGTTAATCCCATGGCACTCAGCATCGCCCAAGCCCACCAACGCCGCGCTCGCGCGGCCATGGAATCAGCGAAAACGGCGCCGCAGCAATCAATGGCCGGCGCCACCGCCTACGAGCATCAGTTGAATCAGTTGCTTCAGGATCGGCTACGCCTGAAGGCGATTCAGTCCACGGCTGCAAAAGAGGCGCTCAAACCACAGTTGCTGCCTCAGTACGTCCCCTATATCGAAGGTGTGCTTGCCAGCGGCAACGGTGCACAGGACGACGTTCTGACCACCATCATGGTTTGGCGAATCGACGCAGGGGAGTACGGCGGCGCGTTGGACATCGCCGACTACGTGCTCAAGCACAAGCTGATCATGCCCGACCGTTTTGAGCGCACCACCGGTTGCCTCGTAGCGGAAGAAATCGCCACCGCAGCACTGAAGGCGCAAAAAACCAACGGCACTTTCGACCTGAGCATCTTGCATCGCACCATTGAGCTGACCGACGACGAAGACATGCCCGACCAGGCCCGCGCCAAGCTCTACCTGGCAACAGGCCGTGCCACGGTGCATGGCATCACGGCTGAGGAACCCGGCCAGCCGGGACAGATTCAAGTCGGTATTGATCTGCTCAAACGCGCCATCGAGTTGCACGACAGCTGCGGCGGCAAGAAAGATTTGGACGGCGCCGAACGCCTCCTGAAAAAACACGCTGCCACCGGTAGCTAATCGAGCGTCCCCACGCACCCCGCCGGCTCGGGGCGGATCGGCCAGGCCGCTCCTCCTGAACGTGAAGCCCCGACCACCGGCGATCTATTTCGAGTGCAGTCATGAGCGCATTTGTAGCCAGCGGCACAGTCGACGGCGGCCATATCAACACCGACCCGTTTTGGCCTTCGATTGACCTGGATGGCTTACGCGCCACCCTGCGCATCGACGCCAGCGTCACCCCGGCTCGCCTGGAGACTGCCGTGATCGCGGCAGCGATCAATCTCAACAACGAATTGAGCGAATGGCGAGCCGCGCAACAGGCCGCTGGCCACGCGACTCTGACTGACGTACCCGGTGATCGCATCAAGGATGTGTCGGTAAAGGTCCACCTCTACCGCCGTGCGATTGAGGCTGGCACCGGCGCCGAAGTCTGTGAGCGGTACCGCGACTACAGCGCCACCAATACCGGTAGCGACAAGGCAGAAGCACTCACCCCCAACATCGACGACTACCGCCGCGACCTCCGCTGGGCTGTGCGCGACTTCCTCGGCCGCACCCGCACCACCGTGGAGCTGATCTGATGCCCGTCGCCGTCCGCACCAACCAAAACGACACCGTCGACGACCTCTGCTGGCGGTTCTACGGCCGCACTGCCGGCGTCACCGAGGCCGTCCTTGAAGCCAACCCCGGCCTGGCCGACCACGGCCCCATCCTGCCGCAAGGCCTTGTCGTCAATATGCCCGAAGCCCAAACCACCGCGCCCCAGCGGCAAATGGTGCAGCTATGGAACTGACCCTGCGGCACCGAGCCCTTGAACCCACCAACCCTGGACAACGGAATGAAGCGCATGCCTGACCGTCCCGACACATGGGCCTGGCTCGCCGCCTGGCTCGAACAAAACTGGCCGACTCTTTACGCCGGAATATTGGCCCTGATCATCGCGGCCCTGCGGATCATGTACGGCGGCGGCACCTTCCGCCGCATGGTGGTCGAGGCCCCGCTTTGCGGCACGCTGGCCCTGGCTGCAAGCCACGGCCTGGCGCTGCTCGGCATTCCGACCTCCACCGCACCGTTTTTCGGCGGAGTTATCGGGCTGCTCGGTGTCGAAGGCACCCGTGCGGCGGCCAAGAAGTTTTTCAACCGAAAGGTAGAACAGCTATGACCACCCTTCGCTACGGCGACCGCTCGCAAGCGGTCCTGATGCTGCAAAAGAACCTCAACAAGAACGGCGCCAACCTGGTACCGGATGGGCATTACGGCGACGCTACCGAAGCTGCCGTCCGCGCCTACCAGGTTAAAGTCGGCCTGGTCGCCGACGGTATCGCCGGCACCAAGACCCAAACCAGCCTGGCCGGTGGCGACTGCGGCCAGCTACTGCGCAACAACGACCTGGTGGCCGCTGCCGAACGCCTCAACGTGCCGCTGGCAAGCATCTACGCGGTCAATGAGGTGGAGTCCAAGGGCAAAGGCTTCCTCGACAATGGCAAGCCGGTGATTCTGTTCGAACGCCACATCATGTACCGCCAGCTCGCCACGGCTCGCCATGCCGGCGATGACACAGCGGAACTCAAACGTCATGCCGACCAGCTCGCCGCCGCCAACCCTGCCCTGGTCAACCCGAAGCCCGGCGGATACATCGGAGGCACCGCCGAACACCAGCGCCTGGCCATGGCTCGCCTGATCGACGACACAGCCGCCCTGGAGTCAGCTTCCTGGGGAGCCTTTCAGATCATGGGGTTCCACTGGAAGCGCCTCGGCTACGCCAGTGTGCAGGCCTTCGTCGCGGCAATGACTGCCGGCGAGTCGCAGCAGCTCGACGCTTTCACGCGATTTATCGAAACCGATCCAGCTTTGCACAAGGCGCTCAAGGCCCGCAAATGGGCCGAGTTCGCCCGCCTCTACAACGGGCCGGACTATTTGCGGAATCTCTACGACACCAAGCTCCAGCGCGCCTACGAACGGCATGCCAGCTGCGAATGCGGACAAGGGGTAGCGGCATGATCGACTTCGAAGCGGTGGAAAAATTACGCGTGCAAGACGGTGATCTGCTGGTGGTACCTGAGTCGACCGAACAGGGCGACATGGAGCTGTTGGCTGAATGCCTGCAATTGATGAACGGTGCTCGGGCAGTGATCGTGCGGGGTCCCATCAGGCAGCTCGACACCGCTGCCATGAACAAACTCGGTTGGTACCGCGCGTGAGCATGCTGCGCCAGGTGCTTTACGGCATCGCCTTGCTCGGCGCCTTGGGGCTGCTGATCTGGGTTCAGGAAACCCGCATTGGCGTAGCCAAAGGCAAAACCGACCTGGCAACGGCTGCGGCCAAGACCGCCCGCGAAGACGCTGACCGCAACCTTGCAACCGCCAACACGCTCACCGACACCCTGAAACAGGAACGTGACGCACAGAGCCAAATGCGCAGCCAGCAGGAGCAGCTGCGTCTGGGCCTGGCAAAGCGTGAGCGAACCATCGAGGAGCTGAAACGTGAAAACGACGAACTACGGAACTGGGCTGATCAGCCTTTGCCTGACGCTGCTCGCCGGTTGCGCGAGCGCCCCGCCCTCACCGGCGCCGCAGCTTACCGTGACTGGGTGTCCGGCCGTGGTGCCGTGCGTGCTGCCGTCGACCAGCCCGCGCAGTAATGGCGACCAACTCACTGACCAGGACCGCGCCGAAGCCGCCTGGGCCGATTGTGCCGCCCAGGTCGACATGGTCTACAAACACCAACAGGCCAACCCATGAACAAGCCCGAAAGTCTGCGCGCTCACCTGCTGGCCACCGTCGCCGACTTCAAGCACGACCCCGACCGCCTGCTGATCTTCATCGACAACGGCAAGGTCCGTTGCACTGCTGCCAATACGCTGTCGTTTGAATACAGCTTTGATCTGCAGATCATCCTCACCGAGTTCGTTGGCCACCCCGACAGCGTGTTCTTGCCCATCCTGGCTTGGCTCAGCGTCAACCAATCCGAGCTGCTGGAGAACCTGGACAAGGTCAAAAATGGCATCCAGTTCGAAGCCGACATCCTCGATAAGGACAAAGTGGACCTCAGCATTACCCTGGCGCTGACAGAGAAAGTCATCGTAGGTAAGGATGACCAGGGCAAAACCACCGTGAAGCACCCGCACGAACCGCAGTACGTGGTGGGCTACCTCGACCCGGACTGGAAGCCTGGGGCCCAAGGCAACACCAGTGAGTGGAGAGTGCCGGATGGCGAATAACCTGGAGGCGCTGGAGACCTGGGCAGCGGTGCTGCTGGCTCGGCTGGAGCCAGGGGAGCGCAGCAAATTGACCCGCAGCATCGGGCAGGAGCTACGGCGCAGTCAGCAGAAGCGGGTGATGGCGCAGGAAAACCCGGACGGGAGCAAGTTTGCGCCGCGTAAGCATAGGGACCTTCGTGGCAAGCAGGGACGGGTTAAGCGGAAGCTGGCGATGTTCAAAAAGTTGCGGACCGCGTCGTATCTGAAGGTCCGTGGAGATAGCAATGGCGTGACGGTAGGCTTCACCGGGCGTCTCGCCCGGATTGCAAGAGTTCACCAATACGGTTTGAAAGATCGAGCTGGGCCTGGCGCGCCAGAGATACGTTATGAGAAACGTGAGTTATTAGGGGTGACAGTCATGAACCTTGATATGATTCGTGAAGTTTTGCTGACACACCTAACGCAATAAAGTATTTTCCCTGCCGAAAACCAACATGCAAGGACCGCAAAAATAATGACCAAACCAAACCATAAAATTATCGTAGGCTTGTGGTTTATGGCTTTTATATTGGCATTCGTATCACCAATCACGGCGGGTATATTCAAACAACCCGAAATAGCTATATTCACATTAATTCTAGGGATATTTTTGACTCTAGTCATGGTTCTTGAACTGAAACAAGACCGGATAATTAAAGGGCTTTTTATAATATCATTCGGTGTTATATTTCAAACGGCATACTTAAGAATAATATATGTATTCGTCCCCTTAGATACCATCCCAGAGCATTATAGGGATTATCTGGAAATCTATTCACAAGTGTTACTCTTTGCCTGCTCTGGGGCTGGCGGAAGTATCATTGCAGTTCATGCTGACAAGAGTTCTCTTGATAACGAATCGACGTCACCAAGCGAAAAAAATAATTGCAATACTATAGAACTCAAAAACCTGACAACAAATATTGAAAAATTAGAAAAAAAACTAAACAACATGACTATTGCAGTTGGATCTTCAGCATTTATGTTTTTCATTCTGGCAATAGCAGTTTTAATCCGGTAGCTCGCTTAGTATTGCGCGCATTAACTTTGGGATAATTTCGAGACCTGTAAACAGGGCGATTACAGTGTCCGCAAGCTGCACTCCCGCACGCGTGGCGCCACCATCGGCGCCATGAACGACTTCGCCGCCCTCTCCCGCATGCTCGAAAACCTCATCCGCTTCGGCGTCATCGCCGCCGTGCAGATGGAGCCCCCGCGCGTGAAGGTAAAAACCGGTGCACTGACCACCGCCTGGCTGCCATGGCTCGCCCTGCGCGCTGGCTCTGACCGCGAGTGGGACCCGCCCACCGTCGACGAACAGGTGATCCTGCTCAGCCCATCCGGCCAGCTCGCCAACGGCGTCGTCGTCACCGGTTTGTTCAGCGACCACATCCCCGCCAACGGCAACCGCGCCGGCCTGCACCGTCGGACCTACGCCGACGGCGCGGTGATCGAATACGACAGCGTCGCCCATCACCTGAACGCCACCCTGCCCGAAAGCGGCACCACCAGCCTGGTCAGCAAGGGCGGGATCAACATCATCGGCCCCATCAATCACCAGGGCGATTACAACCAAACCGGCAACCAGAACGTGGTCGGCCTTGTGACCGTTTCCGAAGACGTAGTCGCGGCCAACATCAGCCTGGTCAACCACCTGACCACGGGCGTCAAGCAAGGCGACGATCAATCAGGTAAGCCCATATGAACCGAGAAACCGGCGGCGCCATCGGCGAACTGGCCCATATCGGCCAGAGCATCACGGACATCCTCACCACCCGCATCGGCACGCGCGTAATGCGCCGCGAATACGGCAGCCTACTGCCCGAGCTGGTGGACCACCCCTTCAACGACGCCACGCGCCTGCGGGTTTACGCGAGCACGGTCATGGCCCTGATGCGCTGGGAACCCCGTATCAGCCTCAGCCGCGTGCAGTTCATCGGCGCTAACCTGCAAGGGCAGTCGGTGCTAGCGCTGGAAGGTTCTGTTGTCGACAGCAATGAGCCGCTGAGCTTGAGCGTGCCGTTGCAGATGGGTGGCAGCGTATGAATTCCTTTGCCGCGATTGACCTCAGCCAGCTCCCGGCGCCGCAGATCGTCGAACAGATCGACTTCGAATTGATCCTGGCCGAGCGCAAGGCCTACATGATCAGCCTGTGGCCGATCGAGGAACAGGCGCAGATTGCCGCCCGCCTTGAGCTTGAATCAGAGCCCCTGACCAAGCTGCTGCAAGAGAACGCCTACCGCGAAACCATCTGGCGGCAACGGGTGAATGAAGCGGCCATTGCCAACCTGCTGGCCCTGGCGAAAGGCCCGGATCTGGACCAATTGGCCGGCAACTTCAACGTCCAGCGTCTGGTGGTTCAGGAAGCCAAGCCCATGGCCGTCCCACCCGTCGCACGGATTATGGAAAGCGACGACAGCTTGCGCGAACGGGCGCAAATGTCCTGGGAAGGCCTGAGCACCGCCGGCCCGCGCCAGAGCTACATATTCCACGCCCGTGGGGCTGACGGCCGTGTTGCCGACGCCACAGCAGAAAGCCCGTCTCCCGCCGTGGCGGTGGTGACCGTTCAATCCTTGCTCGGCGACGGCACAGCATCGCCCGACCTGGTCGCCGCCGTTCAAAAACATCTGAGTGACGATGACCGCCGGCCCGTGGCCGACAGGCTGACCGTGCAAGGCGCCCAGATCATCCGCTACCCGGTCAAAGCCAAGCTCTACCTGCTGACCAGTGGCCCCGAGTCGGAGCCGATCCTTGCTGCCGCCGAACAAAGGTTGCTGGCCTACGTCCACCAACGACGACGCCTGGCAATGGAAGTATCCGAATCGGCCCTGCACGCCGCGTTATTCGTCGAAGGCGTGCGCAAGGTTGAGCTGGAGGACTGGGTCGATATCGTCGCCACCAAAGCCCAGGCGCCCTACTGCACCGGCGTCACCCTCACGCGGGGCGCTGAATAATGGGCGCCCAACGGCTGCTGCCGAATAACTCAGTGCCGCTTGAGCTGCACGCAGCACAGGCACTCGCAGAGATCCAGCGCGTACCGATCCCGCTGAGGCAGCTGTGCAACCCGAACACCTGCCCGGTGGTGGCACTGCCCTACCTGGCCTGGGCCTTCTCCGTCGACCGCTGGGACAGCAACTGGACGGAAGCCACCAAGCGCGCCGCCATCCGCTCATCCCGCTACATCCACGCGCACAAGGGCACCATCGGCGCTCTGCGCCGCGTGGTCGAGCCGCTGGGCTACCTGATTGAGGTGGTGGAGTGGTGGCAGACCGTCCCGGAAGGCGTGCCCGGCACCTTTGCTTTGAAGGTCGGCGTGCTGGACACCGGAATCACCGAAGAAATGTACCAGGAGCTGACCTGGCTGATCGATGACGCCAAGCCCCTCACGCGCCCCCTGACCGGCCTGGCTATCAGCCTGGAAAGCACCGGCACCGTGTACATCGGGGCCTGCGTGTACGAAGGCGACGAACTCAGCGTTTACCCACCGACCCAGCGCGATATCGACGTCAGCGGCGTGTACCGCATCGGTGGCCGCGAACACCATATCGACACGATGGACATCTACTCATGACCGATCAAAACAGCCAGTTCTTCGCGATCCTTACCGCCGTAGGCGAAGCCAAACAAGCCAACGCAGACGCTCTGGGCGTGCCCTGGACGTTCGCGCAGATGGCCGTGGGTGACGCCAACGGCACCGACCCTATCCCAAGTCGCACTCAGACCAAATTGATCAACGAGCGCCGTCGTGCACCGTTGAATCAGGTAAAGGTCGACCCGAACAACGCCAGTGTGATCATCGCCGAACAGATCATTCCCGAGAGCGTCGGCGGTTGGTGGGTGCGCGAGATCGGGCTGTACGATGCAGCGGGTGATCTAGTTGCCATTGCCAACTGCGCACCAACATACAAGCCGCTTCTTGCCCAAGGTTCAGGGCGGACTCAGGTGATCAGGATCAACCTGATCGTGAGCAGTACGAGCAACATCGAGCTGAAAATTGATCCGTCGGTGGTACTCGCAACGCGAGAGTACGTTGACGTAAAGGTTGCAGAAGAAATTGGCAAGCTCGACTTAAAACAGTCCGTCGTCGTTGCAACCCTCAATAGCGTCGCACTGGGCGGCCTACAGACCATTGATGGCATTGCCTTGGAACCGGGCGCGCGCGTGCTGGTGAGAAAGCAGCAGACCGCGAGTCAGAATGGCATATACATCGCGGCAACAGGCCAATGGTTAAGGTCGCCTGACGCGGATACCAACGCAAAAGTGACCTCTGCGCTGACGGTAGGAGTTGAACGCGGTGATACGTACGCCGATACAGTTTGGACATTGACCACTGACGGCCCTGTTGTGATTGGCACCACAGCACTTAATTTCGAACTGCTATCAGCCACAGCGAAGGACGTTGCAGGCGTCTTCAGGAGCGTAACGGTCGATAAATTCGGTCGGGTTCTGGCTGGCACCTCTCCAAACACCCTGGCGGGTTACGCCATCGAAACGGCCAGCAAAGCCGAAGCTGAAGCTGACGAAGTGACCGAAAATACAAAGCCGGCCACCATGCTGAACGTTTTCCAGTTCTTCAGGAAACGCTGGGTTGAAGCGACGGAAAGCAAATCAGGCGTTCAGGCCAACGCGAAAGACGAGGACATGGATGAAGGCACCACCGACGCTCGAACCGTCACTCCGCTGAAGCTGGCACACCGCCTGGCAAAGGTACTTGTTCAAGCCACCGAGGCGGTAGCAGGGTTGGCCAAAGTCGCGAGTCAAAGCCAGGTTGACCAGGGCATTGATGATGCAACGATGGTTACACCGAAGAAGTTACGCGCAGGCTTCCGAGTCTCGTTGGCAGTCAACGGCTATATCTACTTCCCCAGCTGGATGGGGGGCCTGGTCTGGCAATGGGGAAATCGAACCTTCACCTCAGGAACCTCGGCAGCTTTTGCTGTGCCATTTCCTGTTGAGTGCCTAATTGCCTGGGCTCTACCGAATTCCATTGTCGGCGGGAGTCCCAGTTCAGTTGCAGCGAACGTTCAGTCGCTGACAACAACGTCCATGATCCTGAGCTGGTCGGCCGGCGGGACCTATTCTTTCTTCTGGTTCGCATTGGGGCGCTGACATGTCAAAAATTTATGTTGTATTCAATGACGATGGGCTGTTTCAACACATGCTTTTCCGGGGCGTACATGCCATCCCGAAAGGTGCGGTCGAGATCAGCGACGAGTTATCGGCGCGCATTCTCCAGCAACCTGACTCGATCTGGCGGATTGATGGAACTGGCGCGATTACCGCTACCGATCCCGAGTCGATCCCACCCACCCGCGAACAGATCGAGGCACTGCGCCTACGGTCGTATGCTGATCCCCTCACAGGTTCGGATCGCTACTTTGCTGAAGCTCAGCGCATGCAAGTGATGAACGAGCCAGGCTGGGAGGCCGTCCGTGCTGCCGGTGTAGCCCGATTCGAAGAAATCCAGGCTCAGTATCCTTGGGATTCGGCCAACGACGCCCTGTAATTCACCCAGCTACAAGCCGCGCCGCTCGCCCATCCGGCGCGCGCGCGGCAGCCTGTGCACTGTCATTCCATCACAGCGCAGGCAACCACCCATGGCCGGTTCAGACTATCTCCACGGCGTGCGGGTTCTCGAACTCAACGACGGCACCCGCCCCATTCGCACCATCGCAACCGCAGTCATCGGCCTGGTATGTACGGCTGAAGATGCGGACCCGCTCGCTTTCCCGCTGGACACCCCTGTCCTGCTGACCAATGTGCAAACCGCCATCGCCAAAGCCGGCGTCAAAGGCACTCTGGCGAAGAGCCTGCAGGCCATCGCGGACCAGACCAAGCCCTACACCATCGTGGTGCGAGTCAAGGAAGGCGCAGACGAAGCCGCCACCACCAGCGCCCTGATCGGCACCACCACCGCCGACGGCAAGTACACCGGCATGAAAGCCCTGCTCGCCGCCAAGGCCCGAGTAGGCATGACGCCGCGCATTCTTGGTGTGCCAGGTCTCGACAGCCAACCGGTGGCCACCGCCCTGGTATCGATCGCCAAGGACCTGCGCGCCTTCGCCTACGTCGGTGCGTGGGACTGCAAAACCAAGGAAGAGGTGGTCGCCTACCGCGAAAACTTCGGTGCCCGTGAAGTCATGGTGATCTGGCCGGAGTTCCAGAACTGGGACACGGTCACCAGCGCGACCGTCACCGCGTCGGCAGTAGCCCGTGCGCTGGGCTTGCGGGCGCTGATCGACAAAGACATCGGCTGGCACAAAACCATCTCCAATGTCGCGGTCAACGGCGTGACAGGCATCAGCGCCGATGTGTTCTGGGATCTGCAAAACCCAGCCACTGACGCCAACTACCTCAACAGCAACGAGGTCACCACCCTGATCAACGAGGGTGGCTTCCGCTTCTGGGGCAGCCGCACGTGCAGCGACGATCCGCTGTTTGCCTTCGAAAACTACACCCGCACTGCGCAGATCATCGCCGACACCATGGCCGAGGCCCACATGTGGGCCATGGACAAGCCCATGCACGCGTCCCTGGTCAAAGACATCATCAACGGGATCAACGCCAAATTCCGCGAGCTGATCGCCCAGGGCTACCTGATCGGCGGGCAGTGCTGGTACCCGGAGGACATCAATGACAAGGACACCCTCAAGGCCGGCAAATTGACCCTGGACTACGACTACACCCCAGTGCCGCCCCTGGAAGACCTCACCCTGCGTCAGCGCATCACTGACCGCTACCTGATGCAGTTCGCAGCCGCCATTAACGCTTAAACCGGGCCTCCCCGCGACGGGAGCTAACCCTGTGCCATAACCCCGGAGAACCCCGCCATGGCCCTGCCTCATAAACTGAAACACCTGAACCTGTTCAACGACGGTGGCAGCTACACCGGCAAAGTGAAGACCGTCACCCTCCCCGCCCTGGGCCGCAAAATGGAAGCGTATCGCGGCGGCGGCATGAGCGGCCCGGTCAAGGCTGACCTGGGCTTCTCCGACGACGGCATCCAGCTGGAGTGGAAGCTCGGCGGGCTCGACCTGGTCGTACTCAAGCAGTTCGGCGCGGTCAATGCGTCGGGCGTGGCATTGCGTTTCGCCGGCTCATTTGAGCAGGACGACACCGGTGAAGTCAGTGCGGTGGAGATCACCGTGCGTGGCCGTCACGAAACCATCGAAATGGGCGAAGCCCAGCCCGGTGAAGACACTGAACACTCCATCACCACCACCTGCACCTACTACAAGCTGACCGTCGACAACGAAGACATCATCGAAATCGACCTGCTGAACTTCATCGAGAAGGTCGGCGGCGTCGACATGCTGGAGAAACACCGCAACGCCATCGGCCTTTGATCGCTAACCGCCCCCCTCATCATCAGGAGCTTTACCCATGAAAACCGCAGCTACCGAACAACCCGACGTGCAACCACTGGCCGACGACAACACGGTCATCCTCGACACGCCGATCCGCCGTGGCACCACCAGCATCGACAGCATCACCCTGCGCAAACCCAACTCGGGCGAGCTGCGCGGTGTGAGCCTGGCCGAGCTGCTGCAAATCGACGTCAACAGTCTGGTAAAGGTCGTGCCGCGCATCAGTAGCCCGACCCTCACCGCCATCGAAGTCACGTCGATGGACCCCGCCGATCTGTTCGCACTCGGCACCAAGGTGTGCGGTTTTTTGCTACAGAAATCGATGAAGACGGATGCATCCCTCGTTGCGTAGACGACGCCATGGCCGACCTGGCCGTGGTTTTTCACTGGGCGCCAGCTGACATGGATCAGTTGGGCCTGCAAGAGCTGATGGAATGGCGCGAGCGCGCCAGGGTGCGGAGTTCGACCGATGGCAAATGATCTGCGACTACAGGTGCTGCTCAGTACCATCGACAAGGCCACGCGCCCGCTGAAGCACATCAGCGAAGGTAGCCTTGAGACGGCCCGCGCCCTCAAGGCTGCGCGCGACAGCCTCAAAGAACTCAACAGCCAGCAGAAAGACATCAGCGCCTGGCGCACGCAGCGCGCCGCCGCCGAGCAGACCGGTGCCGCCCTCACCGCCGCCCGCGACCGCGTCAAAACCCTAAGCCAGGAATTCGCCGCAACGGGTGCGCCGACCAGGGCGATGACTCGCAGCTTTCAGTCAGCCGTGCGCGAGGCTCAGCGGCTCAAGCAGCAGCACCAACAGCAAGACGAGCAGTTGCAGGGCCTGCGTTCAAAGCTTTACGACGCCGGCATCAGCACCAAGAACCTGGGCACCCACGAACGCCAGCTACGCGAACAAATCAACGCCACCAACGCCAGTATCAGTTCGCAGGGCAAGCGTATGGCCGAGCTGAGTGCCCAGCACAAACGGGCGGCAGTGGCGCGTAGTCAGATGGAGAAATCCCAGCGGGCTTCCGGCAACATGGCCGTGAACGGTGCGGCTGGGTTGGGTGTTGGCTACGCGGCGAGCCGGCCGGTAGTGGCCGCTGTGAAAGCCTTTGCGCCCAATGAAGACTCCGCCACGCAGCTCAAAGTGTCGATGATGGATAACACCGGGAAGGTCTCGGAGGACTTCCAAAAGATCACCGAGCAGGCCACCAAACTGGGCGACCTTTTGCCAGGCACCACGGCCGACTTCCAGAACATGATGACCATGCTGCGCCGTCAGGGTCTGAGCGCGAAAAATATCTTAGGTGGGACTGGCGAAGCCGCTGCCTATCTCGGGGTATTGCTGAAGCTGGAGGCCACCGACGCGGCGGAATTTGCCGCCAAGATGCAGGACGCGACGCGCACTACCGAAACAGACATGATGAGTCTGATGGACACCATCCAGCGCGGTTTCAACGCAGGTGTTGATCCCACCAATATGCTCGCTGGATTCAGCAGTATTTCCCCCGTGATGGACATCATCAACAAATCAGGCCTTGAAGCAACCAAGAGCCTGGCGCCACTGCTCATCATGATGGATCAGGCCAGTATCGAGGGAAGCAAGGCAGGTAATGCTTTTCGGAAGATCTTTCAGGCGTCGCTGAAGAAAAGCAACATCGACAGCATCAACAAAATGCTCGCTGACAAAGGGCAGAAAATCAGCTTCAGCTTTACCAATGACGAAGGAAATTTCTCAGGCGTAGAGAACCTCTACGCCCAAATCGACAAGATCAAAGATCTGAATCAAGTCGATAGAACAGCGGTAATCGCCAAATTATTTGGGGACGACGCAGAGACCATCACAACCCTCAACGTGATGATGAACAAAGGGCTGGCCGGGTACCAGCAGGTACAACAGCAGCTGCAATCCCAGGCCGACTTGCGTACGCGCGTCAATGAACAGCTGGGCACCCTGACCAACGTGATGGAGGCTACAGAAGGCAGCTTCACCAACGCCATGGCCGAGTTCGGCGCAGCGGTAGCGCCAGACCTGAAAGAGCTGATCAAGACGTTGGGCGAAATCGCCAATAGCATCGGCACCTGGGCGCGGGAGAATCCAAAGTTGGCCGGTGGCCTGGTCAAGGTCGTGGCTGCGATCGCCGGTCTGGCTTTCGTGTTCGGTGGCCTGGCGTTGACCATGGCAAGCATTCTCGGCCCATTCGCAGTGTTGCGCTACGGCATGACCATGTTCGGCCTTCAGGGCGGCGGCATCACCAAGATGCTCGGCAGGCTGTTCCCCACACTGTCTGGCCTGGCCCGCAACGTGTTCCCCATGTTTGCCCAGGGCGTTCGAATGGTCGCCACGACAATGGGCGGTGCACTCTTGACCGCCCTGCGCACCGTAGGTGTGGCGCTATGGGGCCTGGCGGCAAACCCAATAGTCTTGATTATCGCTGCCGTCGTCGCGGCGCTTGCCGGCGGCGCATACCTGATCTACAAAAACTGGGATGCGGTGAAGAACTACTTCGCCAACGCCTGGACGGAGATCAAGGCCGGTTTTGATGGTGGGATAGGCGGCATCATCACCACCCTGGTCAACTTCAGCCCGCTCGGCCTGCTGTACCAGGCCTTTGCCGGAGTGCTGAGCTACCTGGGCATTGAGCTGCCCAGTCGGTTCACTGAGTTCGGCGGCATGATCGTCAACGGCCTGGTCAACGGGCTGACGGCTGGGCTCGGCGCGGTCAAAAATGCCATCAGCTCGATCGGCGACTCCAGCATTGGCTGGTTCAAGGAAAAGCTCGGTATCCACAGCCCGTCGCGTGTGTTTGCCGAGCTGGGCGGCTTCACCATGGCGGGCCTGACGCAGGGCCTGGAAGTTGGACAAAAAGGCCCGCTGGACGCCCTGACCAGCATGACCAAGCAGATGACAGCCGCCGGCACGCTTGCCCTGGGCGCCACTGCCATGCCGGCGTTTGCCGTCGACACCAAGCCGCCGATCAGTAGCGCGGCGCCGACAGTCGTTTACGACAGCCACGACGTGTATCAAATCGAAGTCGCGGCGGGGTCTGGAACAGACATGCGAAGCCTGGAAAAGAGCCTGCGCGCCATCCTCGCCCGCATCGAAAACGAAAAGAAAGCGCGCCAGCGCAGCAAACTCTCGGACCTGGAATAACCACCATGATGATGGCCCTCGGCATGTTCGTTTTCAGCCTCAGAACCGCCGCCTACCAGGAACTACAGCGCCAAACCGACTGGCGCCACGCCAGCAACAGCCGGATCGGTGCAGCTCCCGCAAGGCAGTTTGTGGGGCGTGGCGATGACGCCATCACCCTCCCCGGCATTATCTTCCCCGAACTGGCCGGCAGCGCCCTCAGCCTCGACGCCATACGCCTGATGGCGAACACCGGCAAGGCCTGGCCCATGGTCGAGGGCACCGGGCGGATCTACGGGCTGTGGGTTATCGATAGCCTGAGCGAGACCAAGACCATTTTTTTCAGCGACGGCACCCCACGGCGCATTGAATTCACCCTGAGCCTGAAACGCACCGACGATGACCTCATCGACCTGCTCGGCGCCGGTACCAGCATCGGCGTCAACATCCTGCGAGGCCTGCTGTGATCGAGTCCGTCATATCCAAGGTTACCGGCTACCTGCGCAACACCGCCGAACGTTACGTCCGCGACGCAGCTTACCCGGTGCCAGCGTTCCGGCTCACCGTCGACGGCCTGGACATCGCCCAGTTGATCAGCCCGCGGCTGATGAGCCTGGAGCTGACCGACAACCGCGGCGTGGAGGCCGACCAGCTCAGCATCACCCTCAGCGACCACGACGGCCTGCTGACCATCCCGCCCAAGGGCGCGGTGCTGCGGTTGTGGTTGGGCTGGAGCGACACCGGCCTGGTGGACAAAGGTACCTACACCGTCGACGAAACCGAACACAGCGGCGCGCCAGACGTGCTCAGCATCCGCGCTCGATCCGCAGACCTGCGCAAGGGCCTCAAAACCAAACGCGAACGCAGCTGGAGCAACACCACCCTCGGCGACGTCCTGGGCGATATCGCCATCGGCAACGGCCTGACCGCCACCATCGCCGGTGCACTCGACGGGTTGCCTATCCTGCAGCTCGACCAGGCAAACGAGTCCGACGCTAACCTGATCAGCCGACTGGGTGAAGAATTCGACGCGGTGGCCAGCGTCAAAGCTGGCTGCTTGTTATGCCTACCGGCGGGCGGCGGCAAGACCGCCAGCGGCATGGACCTGCCCCACATCGTCCTCACCCGCGAGGACGGCGACCAACACCGCTACCTGCAAGCCGACCGCGACAGCTACGACGGAGTGCGCGCCTATTACTACGACGTGAACAGCGCCAAGAAACAGGAGGCCATTGCCGGCGGCGGCGACAACCTCAAAGATCTGCGCCACACGTACAGCGACCAACAGTCAGCCCTGCGTGCCGCGCGGGCGGAATTCCGGCGCATGCAACGCGGCAGCGCCACGCTCAGCTACAACCTGGCGATGGGCCGGCCGGACCTGATCCCCGAGCTGACGTACACGCTCCAGGGCGTGAAGGAAGAAATCGACGAGATCATTTGGTACGGCGGGAATGTGCAGCACAGCCTGAGCGCAGACGGCGGATACACAGTGAGCCTGGAGCTGGAGAGCAAGCTGCCGGAGGATAACGTTGAGCATCTGGCGGAAGAGAACAAGGGCGATTACACGGGGATCATCGCGTACTACCGCGATGACAACACCGGGAAAGAGAAAACCATGACCGCTGGTGACCAGGCTAAGCCTCAGCGCCTGCTTTGGCTGTACGCCAACAAGAACACCGCAAAGCGCGCAGTAGATCGAGAGTGGAAGCGGTTACAGGCGGCGAAAGCCGAAGCGGGAGGCCCTGCCGATGGCGGGGCCCAGGTCTAGGAAGGTTACTCAGCAAACACAGTAATGATCGTGCCACCACCGTCGCGGGCAAAGGCTTGGCATTCGATGGCCAAGCCTTTTTGCTCGACAGTGGCAATTTCGCTTTCGTCTTTCAGTGCCTGTTGCCGGCATTGCTTGGACGCCTTCACGACGTCGGCTGCGGTGCGTTTTGATACCAGGCTGCCGGTACGGCCGACCAGGTCATAGAACGCCTGATCCGGGGCTGGGCCATCCCAGGTGACAGCAATGTTGGGAGCGCCCACGGCGCAGCTGAGTGACAGTATGATGTTTGGGCCGTCACGGTATTCGGTGGTTTGTTTGCCTTCAGTTTGCTTGACCTGAGACAGATGGCGTTCCTGTTGAAGGGCTTCAATGATCTCGCTACAAGGTGCCGAAAAAGCTCCCACAGAGAATGTTAGACAGACGAAACTCACACCAGTAGCTCTGAAAAAACCATGCATCATCAGATACCTCTCGCCTACCCATGGCTGCCAAACCCACGGCTAGGGCCAGATTTTCGAACCGATCACCTTACCGCATCAATAAATATCAACAGTCAACCCGGTTATGGGGATCTCATATCGCCATCATTCTGATATTGTTGCTCTTAACCAGCTAATGGAGCAGTAACGGCTATGGAATCAGTTGAAGATTTAGATACAGCATTGGCGTCTATAGTAGACACGATCCCCCCCCTAAACACCCTGGAAAATCCACTATGGAAAACCACGGCCCAGTGCCAGATACTTTTGGCAGAGTCCGGCGCCACCTCTAAGCCAATTAAAATAACTAGCTCAGCGAAACGTTTCACACCAGACAAACTATTCTTCCTCGACTGTATTTATTTCTACGGTGACGCCCCGGATAAGATCCTTCCAAACTTGTCAGTCACAATCAAGCCTATTGGTAAACCAGCGCACACAGTAAAACTATTTATGTCTACCACGCCCGTAAAGTTTTGCTATGCGCATGCGCGGGTATTTTGTGAATGGTTTGAAATATCGAGCGACACCATATTCGGAAAACCTACACTTAACAAAATTAAAATCTACGGCAGCGACTTAATCCAACTACAAGAATACTCTAAAGACGTCTCATCAATAATAGATTTGAGAGGACGGATAGACACTTTCAAAACCAGCACAAAGAAAGAACTATCAGACTTAAAGATAGAAATTGCAAACTTAACTGAATCCTCAGAGGAGCTTAACAATTTAGTATCAGAAACAAATGATCTAATAGCGAACTTGAAAAAAGAGTCAGAGGACTTAAAGGCAAAAAACGCTGTAGCTCAAGAGAAGCTCACAAAATTACAACTCTCCACCCTTATAACCTCTGAAAAAAACAGTACAGAGTCAAACAATCTGACCCAGTTAACGCAAACAGCCAAAAGCCTAAACGAGGAGATCTCCAATTTAAAAAGCAGCTTAACCAAACTTACAAATGATAAAAACTTAATATCTGACGAGTACGGCCCCTATGTAAAAGAGGGGAAATCCCAGGCAACGATTTACATACTAATTGTTACACTACCACTTTTAGCAATTTTATTTTCAGTTTACGAACTATATGCAGGCGCAAGCAAAATCCTGACAAACGACCATAATTCCCTATCCGAGGTTGCAGCAGCTTTTATATTGCGCATACCATTTGCTGCGGTGTTTGGACTCGCGGTTTATTATAGCTGGCGTCTAACATCATCAATCATTCAGAGAATATTCACCATTCACGGGGACAGACTAGCACTTGCAAAACTACTCGTCTTAGCACGTGAAGCCACTCATTCTTCAGCAAAAAACCTAAACCTACCTACTGAAGTCATTTATCAAGAACAGCTAAAATTCAAAGTTGAAGTATTGAAAAGCCATCTATCAAAAGAGCTGGGGAAAGATTTTGAGTATACAACTCACGTTGAATCTAAGTCTACAGACAAGCCAACAATAAATCCTGCAGCAACTAACGACGACAACATCCCAGATATCGACCCCGCAATAAACAAATAACGTTCAAGAAGAGAGTCTCAACTCTCTAAAAGCCCGGCTAACCGGGCTTCTCCTCCTACTGGGCGTTCAAGAGCGCATCAATAAACCGCAGCATGTCTTTCTGGTGTTCTTCGCTCAACTGCCGGAACACCTTCACCAGGTTCAGTTCAATGTGTGTCAAACGCTGGTCTTCACCGCTTGCGGTTTGATTGGTCGCTGCATCGCTGTTCACCAACATGTTCTACTCCCTTTGCAACACGTAACGGGCGCCCGACACCATCTGTAGTGCCGTCGAAAACGCCCGGCGAACAAGCGATTCTCAGCATGTATTGGTGTGCCACCACCCCGGCCATGCAATAAAAGGCGACGAACGCTGTGGGCAGATAAGTAAGTCGGTGTAGTCCATAGGAGCTAAGGCCGAGTGGTTGCCACCGGCCTAAAGCGAGACAAATTTTAAGTAACTGAAGAGACTGCCAACGCGCTGGTCAGTCGCTGGACCGATGCTTTATCGCCCTCGGAAAGTGAGCGGTAGTTTTCAAGAATTCGAGATTCGGCGCTATCGATCCCATCTTTTGACAGCACGGCCTTCACGCCTGTCAGCACGTACTGAAGATCCACACCTGCCCCCTCAAGAGCTGCCAGGTAGCGCAAATCCGGCGAATTAGTGCCCTGTTCGTACGCTTTCTGTGTCCCTCGACTGACGCGTCCCAGCGCACCGAAATCGGTCTGATTCAGGCCCAAACGGTCGCGCTCTTCTTTCAGGCGATCGCCCACCCCATCAGAAATGTACATTTTTTTGATCAACCCTTATTGACTTGAACATTTTTATGTTCAAGAATGACTCCACACCAACACGAACGAACACACATGAACACTATGCCCGCCCCCCTTACACCCGAGCAAGCCCGCGCGGCTCTTGACCGCAAGGGCGTAAGCATTGCCGAGTTCTGCCGCAAACATGAGTTGAACAGAAATCTGGTCAGCGACCTGCTCAACGGCCGCAAGAAAGGTCGTCGGGGTGAAGCGCATCGGGCAGCTGTTCTGCTCGGGATCAAAGACGGCGTGATAACAAACTAGGGCCTCTGGCTCCAAGGGGAAACCAGAAGATGAAACGCCCAGTTCTAGACAGCAGAAAGAGCGTCGTAATGGCCGTCATCGCCGCCTACCCAGGCGGTCGGTCGTATGCCTCGGCAGACCTAGGCATGCCGCTGAAGAAGTTCGACAACCAGGCCTACCAGAACGCCGGCAGCCGCCCGCTGACTGACGAACACATTCACCGTTTGGAGCAAGTCGCCGGGACCACATTCCTGGCCGACTACATCGCCTCAATGTATGGCGGCATGTTCGTTCCGCTGAGCGTCCCGGAGAACCTAGACAACGTGGAGTTGTACAGCCGTTCGCTCAAGGCCTCTGCCCAGCGGGGCAAGGTCGACCAGATCATGTCTGCCGCCCTGGACGATGGGGTCATCGAAAGGCGTGAAGCCGACGCGATCATAGCCGCCCTGCTCACCTACATGTCCGCCCGCTACGCCGAAGTGTTTGCGACCATCCAGTTGTACAGCCAGGGAGCTGTCTAGTGAGTACTTACAAACTGGTCTGCCCCCACTGCCACGGCCGTATGCGTATCCGCACCAGCGAAGGCCAGCACATTTTCCTGCGTATCACCTACATGCAATGCACCAACGAAGCGTGCGGCTGGGCGGTGCGTGCTGAATTTCAGATGACCCACGAACTGAGCCCCAGCGGCATGCCCAACCCGGCTGTAAAGCTGCCCGTTGCAGATGTGGTCATTCGTCGCCAGGCAATGAAAACCGCCAACAATCAGCCCGATCTGCTGGACCAACTGGAATTGGAGGCCACAACCGCATGAACGCCATCAGCCTGACTACCAACCCCGCCAGTGACTACCGCGCCGCGATGCAACAAGCGGCGGTGGCCTACCTCTACCGCCATCGTTGCCAGCATTTGGCCGGAGACACGCAGTTGCTGGAGAACTGCACCCGCTACCTGACGCTGTCGCTTGAAGTCCCTCAGCACCTGGTTCAACGCATCGCTGAACTGGCCGTCGCCGAATTCGAAAGCATGACCTGCAAGCGCGTTGCCTGGCTTGGCGTCCACCCGAATAGCGGCCCGTTTCGACCGGTCATCTGGCTGCTCGACAACTGCACCCAACAGCGACACCCCGTTTCAGCGCGCTTGCTTCCGACACGCCTGCTACTGACCCGCAACCTCACGCACTAACCCGAAATCAATCCCTGATGGATGCCCGCACCGCGTGGGTAGGGGAAATTTGCAACTTACTGGTGGCCGAAATGAGCAAAATCACCATAAAACTGGAGCTGGACAAACAGCAGGCGCAGCATTACCTGCTGTGGTTGACCAGTCAGTACGAAGTCACCATGGCTGATATTTGGTACTCCGACCGCTACCGGAACGTGCCGAGCGGCCAACGGGCGCCAAGGGTGCTTGAAGACTTGCCCTACCTGGCTGGCATCTGCAAGACGCGCAGCGAGCTGAAAAAACAGCTCGTTGTGCCTACTGCGGAGCGTCCGCAGTGATACGTAAGCCAATGGAAGATCAGATCCGGGCTGACGTACTTCAGCGTCTGGAGTCCGATTACGGCCTTCAGCACATGTCCGGCACGCATTACATGCGCAAGGGCACCTGCCCGCAGTGCAACCAGAAACGCCTGTTCTCGCGCCACGATGAACCGTGGTTCATACGCTGTGGCCGCGAGGAAAAATGCCGGTACATGGCTCCGACAAAAGAGCTGTACCCGGACTTATTTGACGACTGGAGCAAGCGAGCACCGGCCACCCGTGACGAGCCTACGGCCAGTGCCAAAGCGTATCTAACGTTTGCACGGGGCTTCCGTGTAGAACTGATTGACGGTTGGTACACCCAGGAAAGCTACTTTGATCGCGACCTGAATATCGGCTCTGCCACCGTCCGCTTTCCCCTAGAGCATGGCGGGTACTGGGAGCGCTTGATTGATCAGCCCTCCCGCTTCGGCAAGAAGAAAGCCCGCTTCCAGCCCCTCAAGAGTTACAGGGGGCATTGGTGGTGCCCACCGTGCTTGGACCTGTTGGAGGTGGACGAACTGTGGATCGTTGAAGGCATTTTCGACGCCATCGCACTCATTCAAAACGGTATCTCCGCCGTCGCCGCCCTTTCGTCAAACGCCTTTCCAGAAGAATCGCTGAAGTCCCTCATTACCGCTCGCGCCGGCAAAACGCCCAAGTTAGTTTGGGCCTTGGACAATGAGCCAGGCGCTCACAAATACACCCGTACCTGGGTGAAACGGGCCCGTGAACTTGGCTTTACCTGCGAAGCCGCCCAGGTAACGCAGCCGGATGCACGCAAGGTTGACTGGAACGATTTGCACCAGCGCTGGGCATTTATCGACGACGAAAAGTCCCGTGCTGATCGCATTGAAAAAGACCTGAAGGAGGCCCGTCACCTGGGCGCCCTGCTGATCGCAGATAGTGCCAGTGACAAGGCGTTGCTCATGTACCAGTGGCGCGAGCGCGAGGAGTTTCACTTCTGCTTCGACTCCCGCCTGTACTGGTGGAAGTTGGACCTTGCGAAATACAACAGCGCCAAGCAGGCATTGGAGAAAAGCGACGACCAGGAGGCCCAGGTACTGAACGAAAAGCAGTTGCGGGAGAAGGCGCTGAACGTGGCCGGCTGCGTCGTCGAAATCGCCAACTGCTATCCCAAAGCCCTCTATTTCCAGCGCAACGAGATTACCGACGAGTCCTGGTACTTCTTCCGCGTCGACTTCCCCCACGACGGAGGCTCAGTGAAAAACACCTTCACCGGTGGCCAGGTCGCTGCCGCCAGCGAATTCAAAAAACGACTACTCGGCATGGGTGCCGGGGCCGTGTTCACCGGCAGTGGGCAACAGTTGGACAAAATCATGAAAGACCAGCTTTTCGGCATCAAGACCGTTCAAACCATCGACTACGTGGGCTACAGCAAGGAGTACCACTGCTACGTGTTCAACGACGTAGCCGTCCGCGAAGGCCAGGTGATCCACATTAACGAGGAGGAGTTTTTTGAGATGGGCAAACTCAAGCTCAAGACCCTGCAAAAGGGCGTGAAGATTGATCTGGAGAAAGACGGTAAAACCTATGATCAACAGTGGCTCGGCCTGCTATGGCAATGCTTTGGCGCCCAGGGGATCGTCGCGCTGACATTCTGGTTTGGCTCACTGTTTGCCGAACAGATCCGCAGCCGGTACCAGTCGTTTCCGTTCCTTGAAGCCACGGGCGAAGCCGGCGCCGGCAAAACCACCTTGCTTACCCTGCTTTGGAAACTGGCAGGTCGGGACGGTTACGAAGGGTTCGACCCATCCAAGTCCACCAAGGCCGGCCGTAGCCGCCTGATGGGGCAGGTATCGGGCATGCCCATCGTGTTGCTGGAGTCGGACCGCACCGGTGATGACAAGGCCCACGCCAAGACCTTCGAATGGGACGAACTCAAGGACTACTACGGCGGCGGCACACTCGCGACTAAGGGCGTCAAAACCGCCGGTAACGAGACCTACGAACCACCGTTTCGCGGCACGATTGCCATCAGCCAGAACGCCCCTGTGGTGGCGTCTGAAGCAATCATGACCCGAATTGTGAAACTGCACTTTGTGCGCCCGAACGTGACGCCAGAGAGCCGAGCTGCGGCAGACCGGCTCAATGCCCTGGAAGGCTCGACGCTCAGCAACTTTGTATTACAGGCCGTTCGAAAAGAGCTGGAAGTGCTGGAGATGTTCGCGCAGCGCGTCCCTGGCTACGAGGCGATGTTGCGCAACCTGCATTCGCATTGCTTTGCCTGTGAGACACCGTTTCAGGACGAGCAAGCCGATTGTCAGCACTGCGGCAACAAGCTGCGCGGATACATCCGGGTTGAGCGGATCAACAAGAACCACGCCCAACTGCTTGCCCTGCTCGACTGCCTGCGCATGGTGGTGCCGCTCACGGAACCGCAGATCAGCCACACCCGCACGCAGATCATCCGTATGGCGATCGAGCGCCAGTCCTCGATCAGCTCCGACCATCCGGTGGTGGCTGAATTCTGGGAAGTGTACGAATACCTGGAAGGCCTCGACGCCGACGGTCCCGTGGTCAACCACAGCAAGAAAGACAACATCATCGCGATCAACCTCAACGACTTCGTGAAGTGCGCGGCCGAGCATCGCCAGAAGATTGCCGACGTCAGCGAGCTGCGCGAGCGCCTTAAAGACTCACGTTCGCGCAAGCTGATCGACACCAACAAAGCTACGGATAGCGCGGTACGGGCTCACCAGGCCAAGAACAGCAACGCCGTCATCACCAAACAGCCGATCGTGAAGTGCTGGCACTTCAACGCCTGACGAAATCGACAACCAACCCCGTCAGGCGCTGCAACGCCTGCCACCCAAAGGAGAAGCACCATGCACGTACAAGTCATCACCGGCGACGGCCAACAAGGCGAAACCAACCGCCTCCGGCACCTCAAAGAGCTGAAGGCCTGGTTTAACGAGTCCGGGAAAATCGTTCACGCCGAAGCCTACGACCCTGCCGGCCTGATCAAGATTCTGGAAGTTCGCGCAGCAACCGATTTTGAAATTTTGGTCTTGGAGTGCAACCGAGAGCAGATCGACGCGGTCCTGCTGTGGCAGTCAGAAACTGAAGAGGTCGCCGCGCTTGAAAACGTGCTTGTGCACCTGGTGCGCAAGCAAAACCCAACTGGCGAAAGCCAATAAGAAGGTGGTGCCGAGGGGCTGCAACCCCTCGACACCGACCACCCAAAGGAGAAGCACCATGCAAGTGAATCAACCCAAAGGCGGCACCGCAAAGGCTACCACAACCCCGCTGGCTGTCGGTGACAAGGTCAGCTACGTCGAAATGAGCGGTGGTGGTCGGGAGTACCGACTCAGCGCACGTACGGGCGTGATCGTAGGGATCGACGGCAACGTTGCCACCCTACACGCCACAAACGGTCGCACTGTCACCCAACCACTCGCCAAGCTGACACCGGACGGCCAGCCCAATGCGCTGACGCGCATGCTCATGGGAGGTTAGCGTATGACGGTATTCCTTCTGCTTTACCTCTGCGCAGATGCAACCCGAACGGATTGCCAAGTGGTGAAGGCTGATAGCTGGAATGGCCCTCTCGCCTATGAGAAATGCACCGCCGTCGTGCCAGGCCTTACCGAGGCCCTGACTGCGCCCAACCGAAAGAGACATCGGTTCGTTTGCGAGACCCAGAGCAATGACGCGAAACCCGCAGAACACAAAGCGCAGCCGGCTTTTATTCATCAATCGTTTCGGATGTGAGGGAGCCACCATGAATACAGCCTTTATCTTGATGGCCCAATACGACGGCCAGGTCATCATCCCGCTGGAGCTGGTGTGCCGTGATTACTTCACGCACCTGACGCCGGAGATGTTCCAGCGCAAGGTGATGAGCGGTCAGATCAAGCTGCCCATTACCCGCCTGGAGGTTAGCCAGAAGTCGGCCAAGGGCATCCACCTCTCCGACTTCGCTGCCTACCTCGATTTGCAGCGAGCGGCCGCTGTGAAGGAACACAACCAGCTCAACGGGATAAAACACGCCGTTTGAGCCACTTCTCTGATGCGGCGCCCAGCTGGACGGGCGCCCTCAGTATCTTTTCGTGCCATTCCCAACCCACATAACGGTCACCCTTGCCACGCAGGTGGGTGTAGCGCCGCATCGAATTCCAATCCCGGTGGCCGGACACGCTCGCCACGCGTGGGATGTCCCAATCCATTTCAAACAGGCGGCTGACGCCTTCATGACGAAGGTCGTGGAAGTGCAGATCCGCAATTTCCAGGAATTTGCAGGCTTTGGCCCAGGACGTGGAGATGGATTCAGGGCTGTAGAAGAAGATGTCCTCGCCCGCCTTCGGCATGGTCTGGAGGATCTGCCACGCCTCGTCCGGCAAGTAGCACCACACGTCGTTGCCGATCTTCTGGCCGGGGTTTTTCATGTCGCGCACCAGCACCCGCTGGCCTGGCTCGTCGAGGTCGGCCCAGCGGATGCGGGTAATTTCATCCAGCCGGCGGGTGGAGAACAGGGCAAAGCCGACGACCTTGAGCATGTTGATGACACTCGGGCGCCGCGCCTGCATGGCTTGGTAGTGCGTCAGCACCTTTGCCAGCTCGTCCAAGGTAGGACGGCGGTCACGCTCCCGACTTTTGAGGTTGTAGCCCAGTTTACGCAGCACGCGGCGAGCGCCGGCCATGGCGAGCGGATCGACCTGGTAGCCCCAGGCGTCTTTGGCGATGGCGAGGACGGCGCCGAGGTGCGCCAGGTCGTTGCCGGCGGTTTGCGGTTGGACCCCACCACCCTCACCGCTCATCCGAAAGAGCGCGAAGTCGACCAGGCATTGAGTTGTGACGTCGGTATCGTTCAATTGGCCGATGTCCATCTTGCCGATGGCTTCAAGTGTGGCCTTCTTGGTTTTGCCCAATGGCCGGGCCTTTCCAACTTCCAACAGGTACTGGTCGATCATGTCTTTGACGGTGACGCCCTTCCTGCTGGCCCGCTCGATCGCACCAGGCTGGTCCAGCTCCGATTCGCGCTTGCGCGTCCACGCCTGGGCGGCCTGTTTCCGGGCGAACGTCTGGCTCTCTTGGTAGACTTGCACTCCGTCGCGTTTGATGCGGATTTGAGCCGTGTAGCTCACAGTCCCGTCCGCCAGTTTTCTTGCCCTGATAGTCGCCATTTCGAAAGTGGTACGCGTCAGTTTTGAGGTGGTACATCGTACCACCGAGCCTTCAAAAACGCCTGAAAACGCCCTAAAACCGGTCAAGAACACGTTGAGTAAAATGCTAGATAAACAGAGCTTTAGCCCAGCAGAATCAAGCCCCGCACTGTCTCGGCGCTTTAGCGTTGCACCTATGATGGATTGGACGGACCGCCACTGCCGGTTCTTCCTACGCCTGCTCTCCAAACACGCCCTGCTCTACACCGAAATGGTCACCACCGGCGCCATCCTCCACGGTGACCACGAACGCTTCCTGCGCCACAACGAAGCTGAACACCCTCTAGCACTGCAATTGGGCGGCAGCGTTCCCGCCGATCTGGCCGCCTGCGCGCGCATGGCGCAGGCGGCCGGCTACGACGAGGTGAACCTGAACGTCGGCTGCCCCAGCGACAGAGTGCAGAACAATATGATCGGCGCGATCCTGATGGCTCACCCGGTCCTGGTGGCGGATTGTGTGAAGGCAATGCGCGATGCGGTGTCGATCCCGGTGACGGTGAAGCATCGCATCGGGATCAACGGTCGGGACAGTTATGCCGAGTTGTGTGATTTCGTCGGGACGGTGAAGGACGCGGGCTGCACCAGTTTTACGGTGCATGCGCGGATTGCGATTCTGGAGGGGCTGTCGCCCAAGGAGAATCGGGACATCCCGCCGCTGCGCTACGACGTCGCGGCCCAGTTGAAGCAGGATTTCCCTGAGCTGGAGATTATTCTCAACGGCGGAATCAAGACGCTGGAGCAGTGTCATGAGCATTTGCAAACGTTTGACGGGGTCATGCTGGGGCGCGAGGCTTATCACAATCCGTATTTGCTGGCGGAGGTGGATCAGCAATTGTTTGGCAGCACGCAGGCGGTGATCAGTCGAGCCGAGGCGCTGGCGCAGTTGCGGCCTTACATTGCCGAACATTTGGCCGGGGGCGGGACGATGCACCACATTACCCGGCATGTGCTGGGGTTGGGCACGGGTTTTCCGGGGGCGAGGAAGTTCAGACAGTTGCTGTCGGTGGATATTCATAAGGCGAGCGATCCGTTGGCCTTGCTGGATCAGGCGGGCGCGTTACTGGAAGGGCGTTGATCAGGTTGAACCTGCTGACCGTTTTGCCCTCCTATTTAACAGCCAGACCTGCCATTCAAACGGCTGTTTTCAGGTTGTTGCCCTCGCAAACGATCGAACGCATTTGCGCCCTTGAGCGCCTGCCGGCGCTCGGGTAATGTCATCAGACCCATAGGACAGAGCACGCCCATGACTTCCAAGCTGGAACAACTCAAGCAATTCACCACTGTCGTTGCCGATACTGGCGATTTTTCCACCCTCGCCAAGCTCAAGCCGCAAGACGCCACCACCAACCCTTCCCTGCTGCTCAAGGCTGCGTCGATCCCTGCGTATGCCAAGCTGCTGGATGAGGCCGTGCAAGACTGCAACGGTGACGTGGGCCTGGCCAGCGACCGCTTTGCGGTGGCAGTGGGTCAAGAGATCCTCAAAGTGGTACCTGGGCGTATTTCCACTGAGGTGGATGCCCGCCTGTCGTTTGACGAAGCCGCTATTCTCAAGCGCGCACACCGTCTGATCGACCTGTATGACAAAGCCGGCGTTGGCCGCGACCGCGTGCTGATCAAGATCGCTTCCACCTGGGAAGGCATCCGCGCCGCCGAGCAGCTGGAAAAAGAAGGCATCCAGACCAACCTGACTCTGTTGTTCTCCTTCGCCCAGGCCGTGGCCTGCGCAGAGGCCGGTGTGTTCCTGATCTCGCCGTTCGTGGGCCGTATCTACGATTGGTACAAAAAGGCCAATGGCAACGACTACACCGGTTCGGATGATCCGGGCGTGCAGTCGGTGACGCGCATCTACAACTACTACAAAGCCAATGGCTACAAGACCGTGGTGATGGGCGCGAGCTTCCGCAACCTCAGTCAGATCGAGGAGCTGTCCGGGTGTGATCGCCTGACCATCAGCCCGGACCTGCTGGAGAAGCTGGCGGCTGACGAAGGCAAGCTGGAGCGCAAGCTGTCGCCAGGCCATGCCGGTGAAGCCCGTGTGCATTTGACTGAAGCGCAGTTCCGCTGGGAGTCCAACGAGGACGCGATGGCAACAGAGAAGCTGGCCGAGGGTATCCGTCAGTTTGCTCGGGACCAGGAAAAGCTCGAAGCGCTGTTGTCCGCCAAACTTTAAAGCAGCCACGGCAAAAGGGCGGTCACCCTCACGGGGACCGCCCTTTTTTCATGCTTCGAATTCGTCTAGATCAATGCCGCTCCAGCGCATTCACCAGGTCATGGAACGCTTCGCGATTGGACTCGTTCAACCCCATCAGGATCTTGTGCGCTTCCAACACCTTGACCCGCACCACTTCCTCGGACTGGTCCTGGGACGGCAGGTCGGTCAGGCACTCCGGGCACGGAATCGGGCGATCAACGATGTTGAACACCTGGTCGAAGCCCATGGACTGCAACAGACGGGTGATGTCTTCGTGGGTGGTGACCACAGTCGGCAACAGGCCGACCTTCTGTCGAGACAGAATGGACAACTTGGCCAGCAAGCCAAGGGTGGTGCTATCGATGCTGCGGGTTTCGGTCAGATCGATCACGATCGCCGAGAAATTCAACGCTGTGAAGATCCGCTCAATCGTCGCATCCAGCGCCGAACACAAGGTCAGGCGCACTTCACCGACAAATTTCAGGACGAAGGTCCCGTCTTGCTCGGCGAATTGGATTCTTCCGGTACTCATCAAAGATTCCTGCTCAACACCAATAGGGCGATATCATCCGGCATCTCCCCTAGCGTGGCCAATCCAAAAACCTGCCGCAGGCCATCCAGGCTGCCGCCCGCCGACTTGACCTTTTGGGGCAAGGCGGCTTCTTTCTCTTTGAGTGTAGGCTCTGGAAGAAGGTCCAGGATGCCGTCTGACATCAGCGTGAGGCTGAACGTCGGCGGCAGCTCCAGGATGTGGTCTTCGTAGGTGGCTTCATTGAACAAGCCAACCGGCAGACCACGGCCTTCCAGATAACGCACACTGTCGGGAGTGTATAAAACCGGCATCGGCAGGTGACCCCCGATGCTGTAGGTCAAAAGACCGGTTTCTTCATCAATCACGCCGCCGACCATCGTCACGTGCTTGCCCAGCTTGCAGCTGATCAGGCCCCGGTTGATGTGGCCCAGCACCTCGGAGGGGGTGAACTCCGGCAAGGTGCCATTGCGCTTGGATTCGAACAGCAACCGCGTGGTCATGAATTTCAACAACACGGTGACAAAAGCAGAGGAAGCACCGTGGCCGGAAACGTCGGCCAGGTAGAACGCCACACGTCGCTCATCCACACGGAAGTAATCGACAAAATCACCCGACAGGTACAACGACGGGATGATCTGGTGGGCAAACTGGAAGTCGTCGATGGTCCAGGGGCTGACCGGCAGCATGTTCATCTGCACCTGGCGACCGGCATTCTGGTCCTCCTGGAGCAGGTTGAGGCTCGCTTCGAGTTCGCGGTTGGCGGTTTCGAGCTTTTCGCGGTAGCGCTGGTTCTCCACCAGCAGGCGTGCACGATCCAGGGCACGGCGCACCGAGTGCTCCAGTACCGCCAGGTCTTCCAGGGGCTTGATCAGGTAGTCGGCGGCGCCCAGGCGCAAGGCTTCGACAGCATCGTTCATCACCCCGGCGCCCGACACCACAATCACCGGCGTCTGCGGGGCGAGCTCAGTCACCTGGCGAATCAGCTCCAGGCCGCCCATCTGGGGCATGCGCAGGTCGCAGATCACAAGGTCGGGCTGGTCGCGCTCGAATACCTGGAGACCCTGTTGGCCATTGCTGGCCTGCAGGACGCTGAAGCCACTGTCTTCCAAATAGGCCGCGAGGCTCGCGCGCACTACTTCGTCGTCATCGATTATCAGCAGCGTGGCACTGGTTTTTTGCATGTGGGCAAACGGCGCCAGAATTAGGTTGGCGTAGGTGGCGCGACAATGGCCGGGCTCACGTACTGGATTCGCTTTCTAGCCTCTCTGTCCTACAAAGCATTGGGATTTCGCCCATGCACAACGGTAAAGCAGAGGTGCCCTTCTAAGGCGCAGACGGTACTCCCATCCGTCAGGGGTTTCAAGCTCATGCCGATGGTCGCCGGGCGTCTTTACACCGCAAATCACCGGGAGTTATAAGAACAGGCACGACCACAACACAAAGTAAGGATGAAGCCCATGAGCGAACACGAGCGCGACTACGCCGAAAAACGCGATTTCATCCGCATGCGTGTGGATGCAGACGTGTCCCTGATCCATGCAGGGCAAGAGATTGCCGGGGTTTGCGTGGACCTTTCCAGTTCCGGCATGCAGGTGCAGGCGCCTCGCCAGTTCAACGTAGGCGACCTGCTGACCGTGCGCATCGATTCAGAGCACGCCGCGCTAAAAGGCCTGGAGGCCGATACCGAGGTGGTATGGGCCAGGGCCACGGGCGAAGACCAGCACCTGGGCCTCAAGATCCTGAAAATGCGCTGAAAACCGCGCACAAAAAAGGCGACCGCTGAGGTCGCCTTTTTCATTTCAAAACGTCACGACTTAAAAGTCGTCGACGACCTTGCCGTCCTTGACTTTGAACTCACGGTTCTGCAGGTAGGCGTTACGGATGAAGGTGTACTTGTCACCGGTGATCAGCTTCTCGCTGTCGAGCAGGCTGGCACGGGTGTCGACGATATTCAGGCCGAAAGTGCTGTTGCGCCAGCCGATATCGTTCATGTAGCGGTACGGTTGGGTGTAGCTGTCCACGTATTTGGACGGCGCATCACGCAAGGTGCTTGGGCCGAGCAGGGGCAACATCACGTAAGGACCGCTGCCGACGCCCCAGTAACCGAGGGTCTGGCCGAAGTCTTCATCGCTGCGTTGCAGCCCCATTTTGGTGCCGACATCGATAAAGCCCAGCACACCGAAGGTGGTGTTGACCAGCAAACGCGCGGTGTCGACACCGGCATTATGCGGCTTGAGCTGCAGCACGTTGTTGGCCAGGTTGCCTACGTCGCCGATGTTGCGAAAGAAGTTGTGAATGCCATCCTGTACGAACTGCGGCGTCACGAACTGATAGCCTTGGGCCAATGGCTTGAGGGCATAGGTATCTACGGTGTCGTTAAAGGTGAAGATCGGGCGGTTGACGCTTTCCCATGGATCATCTTCCGATGCAGCCTGTGCGGCGAAAGGCGCCAACAAGACAGTGGCACACACCGACAGCTGAGCGAAGTAGTGGCTCCAGCGCATAGCTTTTGCTCCTTGAATGGTCTGTCATGGGCGCTATGCCCTGAATAAGGCCGTCAGTATATGACGGAAGTTGGCAATTAGGCAGTAACTAGGAAATGTCACAACAAAAATGGACAAATTTCCTACAATTCACAATCCTGTCATCGACTTGTCATCCTGGCTCGATAGCGTTGGTGCTATTTCAGGGATGTCGACATGCCTCACGCCGAGATAGCCATCGCCAGCGCGCCCACCTTGACTGCCGTCCTGTTTGGTTTGAGTGGCTGCCTGGTGGACTTCGGTTCCCGTGCTCGCACCGACTCGCCCTCCCTTGAATCCCAGGCTACGCCCGGCGCCCTGAACATCCTGCGCAGTCTCAAGGAACAAGGCGTCCCGTGCGCCTGGCTGGATGAACTGCCTCCCGCCGTCACCACCCCGCTGGCCGCCACGCTGCCTGCGTGGGTCAAGGCGACACCACCCTCCTCCATTCGCTGGCCTGCGCCCCACGCCTGCTGGCAAGCCTTGATGCAGTTGAACATCGAACGCCTGGAAGGCTGCGTCTTGGTCAGCGGCGAACCGCGCTTGCTGCAATCCGGGCTCAACGCCGGGTTGTGGACCATCGGCCTGGCCTCCTGCGGCTCGCTGTGCGGCATGGCGCCGGAGCAATGGCAGGCGCTGAGCGAACAGGAACGCGAGCATAAGCGCGGCAAGGCCACCGTCGCCCTGTACGGGTTGGGTGTGCACTCGGTGATTGATCACCTGGGCGAACTCGGCACCTGCCTGGCCGACATCAGCCTGCGCCAGTTCAAAGGCGAGAAGCCCTGACACGGATCATGCACACTCGACGCCAGTGGATTAATCTACAGGTCAGCCCGTAGACCTTTCTCGGCGTGCCGCGGTCTATGCCAGTGCCTATCGATAAAAGGAAACACGTCATGCCTGATCGCAAAAAACTGGAAGAACAGGTCGAAATCCTGCGCGGGCAGTTGGAACAGGAACCGCCGCTGTCGGAAGAAAAACGTGAAGCGTTGGAAGCCTTGATTGCCAAGTTCGAATTACAACTCGAACTGGAGCCGGCCACTCAAACACCGAGTATTTCCGACGATGTGAATCAAGCGGCCATCGAGTTCGATGCCGAGCACCCGGTGATTTCCGGGACCCTGCGCAATATCATGATCACCTTGGGCAATATCGGGATCTGACCGCAAAAAGCCCCGCAATCGCGGGGCTTTTCTATCTTACTGCCGTGCCAGACGCACGTTCTGGAACGCCACGTCTTCCGTACTGCGATACGGGTTGATATCCAACCCACCCCGCCGCACATACCGCGCATACACCGTCAGCTTTTCCGGCTTCAGCAAGCGCTGCAAGTCCAGGAAGATGCGCTCTACGCACTGCTCATGGAAGTCCGAGTGCTGGCGAAAGCTCACGATGTATTCCAGCAGGCTGGCGTGATCCAACGCGTGACCACGGTATTGCACCACCACACTGCCCCAGTCCGGCTGGCTGGTCACCGGGCAGTTGGATTTGAGCAGGTGACTGTGCACGCTCTCCTCGACAACGCACGAGTCATCGCAACGCAGCAATTCCGGGCGCGGATGCTCGTAGTTGCTGACGCTGATATCCAAATCGTCGATGCACGCACCTGGCAACGCCATCACGCCTTCGGCCTCGATCTCGGCCAGGCTGCGGATACGCACGCTCACCGGTTTGCCGGCAGCGGCACTGAGGTCGGTGCGCAACGTGGCTTCCAGACTGGCCGTATCCGCAAAAGCGGTCTGGTTCAACGAGTTGAGGTACAGCTTGAACGACTTGGACTCGATGATGTTCGGCGAGTCAGCCGGGATGCTGAACTCACCGATGGCCACCACCGGCTTGCCCGACGGCAGCAACCAGGACAATTCGAAGCAGTTCCAGAAATCCACGCCCTTATACGGCAGGGTCTCGGCGCTCAGGCCCAGCTCGGCCCACTTGGCGGCACGCGGGATCGGGAACAGCAACGAAGGGGTGTAGGTGGAGATGTATTCACTGGACTTGCCCAGCGGCGAATGTTCGGCTGCGGGATGCATGGCGGAAACCTGGCTAAATAAACCGCGCCAGTCTACCAGCCTTTGCCCCCGCGCCTAAGCGCCAGCGGATCAATCGACGTTGAGCTTGCCGACCATGCCCGCCTGGTAATGCCCCGGAAGGTTGCAGGCAAACTCCAGGCCCGCGGCCTTAGTGAACGTCCAGGTCAGCTCGGCGGTTTTGCCCGGCTCGACCAGTACGCTATTGGGATCATCGTGTTTCATCGCACCGTGGCCCATGGCCGCGTGGTCCATCTTGCCCATGCCGGTGGCGGTGAGCATGCCGCTGGCCTGCATCTGCAGCATTTCCTTCTGGTGTTCGGCATGCATCGCCGCGTCGCCCAGGTTGAATTCATGGAGCAACTGGCCTTTGTTGACCAGTACAAAGCGCACGGTCTCACCGGCTTTCACGTCCAGGGACTTGGGCGAAAAGGAAATGTCCTGCAGGGTTATTTCCACGGTACGCGTGGCTTTGCTCGCCGGCGCAGCCTCGCCGAAGGCATAGGTGTGGGCCGCATCGGCCATCGCATCAACACTCAATGCCAACAGGCAGCCCGCCAACAACAGGGGTGTACGCAACGCCATCGGTCTTCTCCAAAAATAGATGAACAGCTTGGGCAGCACTCTAAGATTGCGCCGCTGCCAGCCAGCTGACTGCTAGATTACAACTTTGTCAGGTTGCTCCCCCGCCCTGGCACTCAAGGTATAAAGCCGTCGTCCACCGTTGCCAAGAGCTGCCCATGAAACTGCTGATCGTCGAAGACCAACCCAAAACCGGTCACTACCTGCGCCAGGGCCTGGCCGAGGCGGGCTTTACCACCGAACTGGTGGCCGATGGCACCAGCGGCCAGCACCTTGCGCTGACCGGGGACTACGACCTGTTGATCCTCGACGTGATGCTGCCGGGCCGCGACGGGTGGCAGATCCTCCAGGCCGTGCGCAGTGCCGGCATGGACATTCCGGTGCTGTTCCTCACCGCCCGCGACGCCGTGGAAGACCGTGTACACGGCCTGGAACTGGGCGCCGACGACTACTTGGTCAAGCCTTTCGCTTTCTCCGAACTGCTCGCCCGCGTGCGCACTCTATTGCGCCGTGGCAGCAGCACACCGCAGGAAACCGCGCTGCAACTGGCCGACCTGCGCCTGGACCTGATCCGCCGTCGCGTTGAACGGGACGGCCAGCGCATCGACCTGACCGCCAAGGAATTCTCCCTACTGGAACTGCTGCTGCGCCGCCAAGGCGAAGTGCTGCCCAAATCGCTGATCGCTTCTCAGGTGTGGGACATGAACTTCGACAGCGACACCAACATCATCGAAGTGGCGATCCGCCGCCTGCGCCTGAAAGTCGACGACAGCTTTCCCAATAAGCTGATCCACACCGTGCGCGGCATGGGCTATGTGTTGGAGGAGCGCATCAATTGATCAAGCGCCTCTCGCTGGCCAGCCGCCTGGCGCTGCTGTTTGCCGCCTGTACCGCCGTGGTTTCGCTGATCGCCGGGGTGCTGTTCAATCGCGCCAGCGAGGCGCACTTCATTGAGTTGGACCAGCAGCAACTCGACAGCAAACTGGTTGCGCTGCGCAGTACCTTGCAGGGTGTCGACTCGCCGGAGGCCTTTGCCCGGCGTGAAGCGCAATTGCGCACCGAACTCAGTCGCCAGCCCGACCTGACGCTACGCATCACCGCCGCCGGCCAACGCTGGCTGGACGATGCGCCAAGCGTGACCTTGCCAGAGGCACCCGGGTTGCACAGCCTGCAAAACGCCGACACCGACTACCGGGTCTACAACGCGCCGTTGAGAACCGGCCAACCCGACTCGCCGCAACTGAGCCTGATGCTCGATATCACTCACCATCAGCACTTCTTGCAGCGCATGCAGCACCTGATCTGGCTCACCGTCGGCCTGTCGGCCCTGGCGACCGCCCTGCTCGGCGCCTGGGCTGCGCGCAGCGGGTTGCGGCCACTTCGACGCATGGGCGAAGTGGCCGCCAGTGTGTCGGCCCACTCCTTGACCCAACGTTTGCCCCAACAGGAAATGCCCACGGAACTGGCCGACCTGGCCCAAGCCTTCAATGCCATGCTTGGCCGACTCGACGACGCGTTCCAGCGCCTTTCGGCGTTTTCCGCCGACATCGCCCACGAACTGCGCACGCCGCTGTCGAACCTGCTGACCCAGACCCAGGTCATCCTCACCCAGCCACGGCCGCTGGAGGACTACCGCGAGGCGCTGCACAGCAACCTGGAAGAACTGCAATGGATGGCGCAGTTGGTCAACGACATGCTGTACCTGGCCAAGGCGGATCACGGCTTGTTGATGCCCAAGCGCGAAACCTTGGCGCTGGCGGATGAAGTCGACGCGCTACTGGAGTTTTTTACATTGCTGGCAGAGGAAGGGCAGATCAGCCTAATGCGCGAGGGCACGGCCCGTACGACGGGTGATCGTGGGATGTTGCGCCGGGCCTTGTCGAATCTGTTGGATAACGCGCTACGGTTTACTCCGCCAGGTGGCGAAGTGCTTGTGCGGATAGAGGATGGGGTGAGGCTTTCAGTGGAGAACACCGGAGATGGCATTCCAACGGAGTTGCTGCCGAGGTTGTTTGACCGCTTCTACCGGGCAGACCCGGCACGCCATGAAGGCAGCAGTGAGCATGCGGGGCTGGGGCTGGCGATTACCCAGTCGATTGTGCGGGCGCACGGGGGGAGAATTTATTGCGAATCTAAGGCAGGGTGGACAAGGTTTGTGATTGAGCTACCCGCTTAGACCGTCATCGCCGGCTTGCCGACGATGACGGTCTAAGGCTTACGAATATCTCAGGGCATGCGCCGGCTCAATCTTCGCCGCCCGATACGCCGGATACAGCGTGGCCAGAAAGCTCAACACAAACCCAGCGGTGCAGATCAGCAGCACATCCCCGCCTTGCAGTTCTGAAGGCAGGTTGCTGACGAAGTACACGTCCGAACTGAAGATATGCTGCCCGGTAACCCGCTCGACCCAGCCCACCAGCTCACTCACGTTCAGCGCGGCAATCACGCCCAATACGCCGCCGATCAAAGTACCGACGATACCGATCACCGTGCCCTGCACCATGAAGATCGCCATGATCTGCCGTGGCGTCGCGCCGATGGTGCGCAAAATCGCAATGTCCGCGCCCTTGTCGTTCACCACCATGATCAGGGTGGCGATGATATTGAACGCGGCCACGGCGACAATCATCAGCAACAGCAGGCCGATCATGGTCTTTTCCATCTTCATCGCGCTGAACAGGCTGCCCTGGGTGTGAGTCCAGTCGTCAGGCTTGTAGGCGGCGCCCAGGCTGGCGGCGATGTCCGATGAGACCTTGGGGGCCGCGTACAGGTCTTTCACCGCCAGGCGCACGCTTTGTACCTGGTTTGGCTGCCAATGCTGGATCTCTGCGGCGTCGGCCATGTGAATCATGGCCATGGAGCCGTCCAGCTCGGCGCCGACCTTGAAGATGCCCACCACGTTCAAACGCTGCATGCGCGGGGTGATGCCGCCCGGCGCGGTGCTGATTTCCGGCACGATCAGGGTCACTTTGTCGCCCACATTCAGACGGAAGCGCCGAGCCGTGATTTCGCCGACCACCACGCCGAACTCGCCGGGTTTCAAGTCTTCCAGGCTGCCGCGCACGATGTGCTGGGCCACGATCGACACCTTGCCTTCCTGCGCCGGGTCGATGCCGCTGATCTCGATCGGCTGCATCGCGCCTTTGTAGGAGAACATGCCATCCATTTGCGTGAAAGGTACGGCGGCGGTCACTTCCGGATTCTTCATCGCGGCGGCGGCCACCGGCTGCCAATCGTCAATCGGGTTCACGCCGACGATGGTGGCATGGGGCACCATGCCAAGGATGCGCGAGCTCATTTCGCGCTGGAAGCCGTTCATCACCGACAACACCACGATCATCGCCAACACGCCCAGGGCAAGGCCGATCATCGAGGTCATCGAGATAAACGAGACAAAACGGTTGCGGCGCTTGGCGCGGGTATAGCGCGTGCCGATGAAAATCGATAACGGTCTGAACATTCGCTTGCACCGCCTGAAAAAATGAAAAAGCCCGGCGCTTGAAGCGCCGGGCTTGAAACGGGTCAGATGGCGACCAGATGACCTTCCTGCAGGTGCAACACACGGTCCATCTGGCGGGCCATGCTCATGTCATGGGTCACCACCAGGAACGCGGTGCGCATCTGGGTGCTCAGTTCCAGCATCAAGTCCTTGATGCCCTGGGCGGTGTGGGAGTCGAGGTTGCCGGTCGGCTCATCGAGCATCACCAGCCCTGGATTGTTCACCAAGGCGCGGGCGATGGCCACACGCTGGCGCTCGCCGCCGGACAACTCGGCCGGTTTATGCTCCAGGCGATGGCCGAGGCCAACGCGCTCCAGCAGTGCTTTAGCGCGCTGGCGGGCTTCCGGGATCGCGGTCTTGCCGATCAGCAGCGGCATGCACACGTTTTCCAGGGCGGTGAACTCCGGCAACAGGTGGTGGAACTGGTACACAAAACCCAGCGAACGGTTACGCAGTTGACCGCGAGCCTTTTCACCGAGGGCCGACAGTTCTTCACCGGCCAGCCACACGCTGCCCTGGGACGGCGTATCAAGGCCGCCCAACAGGTTCAGCAAGGTACTTTTACCGGAACCGGAACTGCCCACGATCGCCACGCGCTCGCCAGGGTGCAGCTCAAGTTGCAGATTGGACAGCACCACCACCGACTCCGGGCCTTCCTCGTAGGATTTGCCCAGGTCGCGGCAGCTCAGGATTGCTTTTTCACTCATGCCCGATTCACTCATAACGTAAGGCCTGTGCTGGCTGGGTACGTGCCGCGCGCCAGGCTGGATACAGGGTGGCAAGGAAACTCAGGACCAACGCAGCGCCGCCCACCATCAACACGTCCTGGGCCTGCACCTGGGACGGCAAGTAGTCGATGAAGTAGACGTCGGCGTTGAGAAACTTGTGGCCGATCAGGGTTTCGAGACCGGCGATGGCGGCGCTCACGTTCAGCGCGGCCAAAATGCCGACGGCCGTACCGATCAGGGTACCGACCACGCCGATCACGGTGCCCTGCACCATGAAGATCGCCATGATCTGCCCCGGCGTGGCGCCGAGAGTACGCAGGATGGCGATATCGCCCTTCTTGTCGTTCACCACCATCACCAGCGTGGAGATGATGTTGAAGGCCGCCACGGCGACGATCAGCAGCAACAGCAGGCCGATCATGGCTTTTTCCATGCGGATGGCCTGGTACAGGTTGCCGTGGGTACGGGTCCAGTCGCGGGCGTAGTATTGGCTTTCACCCAGGTGCTGAGCGATTTCCCAGGCGCCGCGTGGCGCATCGAACAGGTCGGCGAACTTGAGGCGCAGGCCCTGCACCTGGTCCGGCTGCCAGCGATGCAGGCGCGCCAGGTCGGTGAGGTTGGTCAGGCCTAGGTAGCCGTCGATCTCGCCAGCGCCAACGTGGAAAGTGCCGACCACGGTAAAGCGCTTCATGCGTGGGAACATGCCCGCCGGGGTCACCGTGACTTCCGGCGCGACGAAGGTCAGCTTGTCGCCGAGGCCCACGCCGAGTTTGGCCGCCGCCTTGTCGCCGATGACAATGCCGAAGCTGCCGGGCGCCAGGTCGTCGAGTTTGCCCTGCAGCATGAACTTGTCGATGATCGAGACGTTGCGTTCCTGGACCGGGTCGATGGCATTGAGCAGGATCTTCTGCACCTTGCCGTCATGGGTCAGCAACCCCTGCATCTGGGTGAATGGCGCGACGGCCAGCACCTTGGGGTTCTGCTTGACCTTGTCGGCCAGGCTTTGCCAGTCACTGATGGGCGCATCGCCCTCGATGGTCGCGTGGGGCACCATGCCCAGCACGCGGGTGCGCATCTCATGATCGAAGCCGTTCATCACCGACAACACCACGATCATCACGACCACGCCCAAGGCGAGCCCGATCATCGAGGTCAGGGAAATGAACGACACAAAATGATTGCGACGCTTTGCACGGGTATAACGCGTGCCAATAAATACGAAGAGAGGTCTGAACATGTCGGGGCTTGTTCGGAGGAAAAGAAGACGTCCCGGTGGCGGGGTCTGGTAAGCAGCTTTACACTCTGACCATTACCGCTAGCTGGGGTTCGCCATGTCGACATTAGATGAAGAAGAACGCCGCGAATACTACCGTATCGACGACATGATCGCACTTCAAATCAAAAGCCTGTCTGCCCCCGAGGCGGCGAGCAAGGAAGTGTTGCTGGATGATTCTCCGCTGTTCAATTTACTCAGTGAATTGCACCTGAGCGAATTCGAAGCCCAGCACCTGCTGCGCCAGCTCAGCGAGAAGGATCGCACCCTCGCCGCCTTCCTTCGCGTGCAGAACAAACGCCTGGACCTGCTCAGCCAGATCATGGCGCGCGGCCTGCTGGATGAGGTCGGCGCACCGCAGCCGGTGATCATTTCCGAAGGCGGCATCGACTTCCAACACCCCACGCCCCTGCCAGCCGGTGCGCACCTGGCGGTCAAGCTGGTGCTCATGCCCCAGGCGCTCGGCCTGCTGCTGCGCGCGCGGGTCACCCATTGCGACCCCAAAGGCGCAGGCTTTGATGTCGGCACGGAATTCGAAGCCATGACCGACGCCCAACGCCAACTGCTGGCGCGCTACATCCTGCAGAAACAGGCCCAGGAACGCCGCCTGGCGCGGGAACAGAGCGACGCCCAAGACACTTGAACCCTCGAATTCACCCCGCCAGACCACCTGGCGTAAAGGAGCAACTGTGACCCTGATCTACGGCCACCGCGGTGCCAAAGGCGAAGCACCGGAAAACACCCTGACCAGCTTCCAGGAGTGCCTCAAGCACGGTGTACGCCGCTGCGAACTGGATTTACACCTGTCCATGGACGGCGAGCTGATGGTCATCCACGACCCCACCCTCAAGCGCACCGCCGACCGGCGCGGCAAAGTCGTCGAGTACTCGGCGGCGGACCTGGTGAAGATGGACGCACGCAAAGGCGGCCCAGGCTGGGTGAAGCCGTGCCCGATTCCGCGCTTGGAAGAGCTGTTCGAAAAGTGCGATTTCGATCACTGGCAACTGGAAGTCAAAAGCGCCTCGCGCACCCGCGCCGCCACCACTGTGCTGGCGATTCGTGAAATGGCCGTGCGTTTCGGGCTGATGGACAAGGTCACCGTGACCTCGAGTTCGCGGGAAGTACTGAAGGCCGCCGTTGAACTCACTCCCGACCTGTCACGCGGACTGGTGGCGGAATACGCTTGGCTGGACCCGCTGAAGGTCGCGCAGAATTACGGCTGTGAGATCTTGGCGTTGAACTGGACGCTGTGCACCCCTGAGCGACTGGAAAAAGCCCAGCGCCAGGGCTTGCACGTGTCCGTGTGGACCGTCAACGAACCCGCGCTGATGCGCAGGCTCGCCGACTTCGGCGTAGATAGCCTGATTACAGACTTTCCCGGTTTGGCCACTGCCACTCTCGGGAATTACTGAAATCGGTCTCCCCGGCCGGCTCAGGCCACCGGCCGGAGCCGCTCAAAAAAGCCGGTTGAGGCCGTCGTAGGCCGCTACCCGATAGGCTTCCGCCATGGTCGGGTAGTTGAACGTGGTGTTGACGAAATACTTCAGGGTATTGAGTTCACCCGGCTGGTTCATGATCGCCTGGCCGATGTGCACGATCTCCGAAGCCTGGTAGCCGAAGCAATGCACGCCGAGGACTTCCAGGGTTTCACGGTGGAACAGGATCTTCAGCATGCCTTGCGGCTCACCGGCGATCTGCGCACGCGCCATGCTCTTGAAGAACGCCTTGCCGACTTCGTAAGGCACCTTGGCCTTGGTCAGTTCGTGCTCGTTCTTGCCGATCGAGCTGATCTCGGGAATCGTGTAGATCCCGGTCGGCACGTCGTTCACATAGCGCCAGCTGCCATTGTCGACGATGCTGCCAGCAGCCGAGCGACCCTGGTCATGGGCGGCACTGGCCAGGCTTGGCCAGCCGATCACGTCACCAGCACCGTAGATATTCGCCACGCAGGTACGATAGTTCTCGTCCACTTCGATCTGGCCACGGCTGTTGACCTTGACCCCGATGTTTTCCATGCCCAGCTTGTCGGTGTTACCGGTACGGCCGTTGCACCACAGCAAGGCGTCGGCCTTGATCTTCTTGCCGGACTTGAGGTGCAGGATCACACCGTTGTCCAGACCTTCGACGCGCTCATACTCTTCGTTGTGGCGCACGGTGATGTTGTTGTTGCTGAAGTGGTAGCTCAACGCCTGGGAGATTTCCGAGTCGAGGAAGCTCAGCAATTGGTCGCGGTTGTCCACCAGTTCCACCAGTACACCCAGGCCGCTGAAGATCGAGGCGTATTCACAGCCGATCACGCCAGCGCCGTAGATGATCAGTTTGCGCGGGGTGTGGCCCAGGCTCAGGATGGTGTCGCTATCGTAGATACGCGGATGGTGGAAATCGATGTCCGCCGGGCGGTACGGGCGCGAACCGGTGGCGATGATGATGTGCTTGGCCACCAGCTTCTCGACCACGCCATTGGGGCAGACCACTTCGATGGTTTGCTCGTCGGCGAAGCTGCCGGTGCCGAAGAACAGGTCGACGCGGTTACGGGCGTAGTAGCCGGTACGCGAGGCGACTTGCTTGGAGATGACTTTCTCGGCGCTCTTGAGCACGTCCGGGAACGAGAACCAGCGCGGCTCACCAATGGCCCGGAACATCGGGTTGGTGTTGAACTGCATGATCTGGCGCACCGAGTGACGCAAGGCCTTGGACGGGATGGTGCCCAGGTGGGTGCAGTTACCGCCGACCTGACGACGGCTATCGACCATCGCCACCTTGCGCCCAGCTTTGGCGGCGTTCATCGCCGCACCTTCTCCAGCCGGGCCGGAACCCAGTACCACCACGTCGTAGTTGTAGACAGCCATGCGTACTCCTCAGAACAGGCCAGGCGTACGGTTGGACGCCGGGCTAAATCATGCCGCGGCCAGCGGTCATGAAGGACAATTCGGCTCAAGTGTGTGAACCGGGGCACAGTCTATATAAGGCTCAACGCCGCGAACATTAACCCTTGGTCGCGTCGTAGGCCAGTCTTGCCTTTACTACACCATCAGGAAATTGCAATTACACTGCCAGCAAGCCCCTTTGCAGGACTGGCCATTATGCGACATGTCGCTTTCTGTTTATTACTGATGCTGTCGATCACGGTGCAGGCCAATGAGGCGGATCGGCTAAAGCAAGCCGACTTTCCCGCACAGTCCCAGCAATTGACCTTGAAAAACCAGGCGGTGCTCACCTATCTCTGGGCGGATGTTTACGCGGCTGCGCTGTATGCCCCGTCCGACGTGCGCGCCAAGCAGGCCTGGGCGCAACAAAAAGCGCTGCGCCTGACGCTGTATTACTTTCGCGACATCGACCGCAATGACGTGATCAAAGCCGCCACTGCCACGCTGGAGCGCCAACAGGCCAGCGCCCGCCTCAAACCCGAAATAGACAAACTGCACGCCCGCTTTCGCGATATCCGCAGCGGTGATTGGTATGCCCTGGACTTTCGTCCGGGACGTGGTTTGAACCTGGAGATCAATGGTCAGGTGGTGTTCAGCAGCGCTGATGAGGAGCTGGCGAAGACTTACTTGGGGGTCTGGCTGGCGCCCAAGGGCTTGTCCGACAGCCTGCGCAGTGCTCTATTGGAATGAAGGCCCCATCGCAGGCAAGCCAGCTCCCACATTTGAATGTGTTCACAAATCGAAATGTGGGAGCTGGCTTGCCTGCGAAGAGGCCATTAGAGACACCAAAGATCTCTCAGCCACAAAAAAGCCCCAAACCAGTCGGGGCTTTTTCATTCAGCGCAAAGGCTTAGCGCGGAAACGCAGGCGGGTTGACCCCAGCCATGTCTTCCATCACGCGAACCACCTGGCAGCTGTAGCCGAACTCGTTGTCGTACCACACGTACAGGACAACGCGGTTGTCCTGGGTAATGGTCGCTTCCGCGTCCACCACACCGGCGTGGCGCGAGCCCACGAAGTCGGTGGAGACCACTTCCTGCGAGTTGACGAAGTCGATTTGCTTATGCAGATCGGAGTGTAGCGCCATGTAGCGCAGGTACTCGTTCATCTCTTCACGGGTGGCGGCTTTCTCAAGGTTCAGGTTGAGAATGGCCATCGACACGTTTGGCGTCGGCACGCGGATCGCGTTACCGGTCAGCTTGCCGGCCAGCTCAGGCAGGGCCTTGGCAGCAGCGGTGGCAGCACCGGTCTCGGTGATCACCATGTTCAACGCGGCGCTACGGCCACGGCGATCGCCCTTGTGGAAGTTGTCGATCAGGTTCTGGTCGTTGGTGTACGAGTGAACGGTCTCGACGTGGCCGTTGACGATGCCGAACTTGTCATTCACCGCCTTCAGCACCGGCACGATGGCGTTGGTGGTGCAGGAGGCGGCGGACACGATCTTGTCGTCAGCGGTGATTTCGCTGTGGTTGATGCCGTGAACGATGTTCTTCAACTTGCCTTTGCCAGGCGCGGTCAGGACAACGCGGTCCACACCCGGGCAGGCCAGGTGCTGGCCCAGGCCTTCGGCGTCACGCCATACGCCGGTGTTGTCCACCAACAGGGCGTCCTTGATACCGTACTGGGTGTAATCCACCTCGGACGGGTTCTTCGCGTAGATCACCTGGATCAGGTTACCGTTGGCGGTGATGGTGTTGTTTTCTTCGTCGATGACGATGGTGCCGTTGAACGGACCGTGTACCGAATCGCGACGCAGCAGGCTGGCGCGCTTGGTCAGGTCGTTCTCGGCGCCTTTGCGCACGACGATGGCACGCAGGCGCAGGCCGTCGCCGCCACCGGTTTTTTCGATCAGGATGCGTGCCAGCAGGCGGCCGATACGACCGAAGCCGTACAGCACCACGTCGGTGCCTTTGCGGGCAGCGGCGTTTTGCTGGCCAACCACATCGGCCATTTCTTCACGCACGAACTGCTCGGCGCTGCGGCCGGCGCCTTCCTTGCGGAATTTGTAGGCCAGCTTGCCCAGGTCTACCGAAGCCGCGCCGAGCTTCAGCTCGCTCATGGCTTTAAGCAGTGGGAATGTTTCGTGGACGGAGAGTTCGCTGTCGTCGGCGGAACGGTGACGCGCAAAGCGGTGGGCTTTGAGAATCGCGATGACGGACTGGTTGATCAGGCTGCGGCCATAGATCGAGCTCACCACATTGTTATTGCGGTACAGCTGACCGATAAGCGGGATCATCGCTTCTGCGAGTGCTTCACGGTCGATCCATTCACCAAGACACTGGTCGGGCTTCTGAGTCACGGGAACCTTCCACATGTAGGGGCTGAAAAAAGGGGCTACATTATGCCGCCCGACCGCCCCCGGAGCAATGCGCGTCCGGCAACAAAAAGTCCTTGCGAAAAAATGACACCCCGCTACAGCCCAGTAAATACGCGGGTTCCAGAAGGCCACCAATGGCACGCGCGGGACAACTTGTCCGTAACCCTCCGAAAAACGCGTACATTTTGGCACTACATATTGAGTCAAAACCCGCCATTGTTTGTCTTAGCCACTACATTTCCTACAAACCGTAATAGGCTTAGTCAGCAACTGACAGACGGCGCCCCGCACCGTTACAATTACCGACTTTGTCGCAACGCTTGGAGCTCAACCTTCCGTGCCCGTCCTGCGTCTACCGCTACTCCCTGCTGCGGCAGGCAAACAGCACTGGGGCAACCTGCCCGGTGCCGCCCTGAGCCTGGCCATCGCCGAGGCTGCCAGCGCAGCCAAGCGCTTTACCCTGCTGCTCACCGCCGACAGCCAAAGCGCCGAACGGCTGGAGCAGGAGCTGAGCTTCTTCGCCCCCGATTTGCCGGTGCTGCATTTCCCCGACTGGGAAACCCTGCCCTACGACCTGTTCTCGCCGCACCAGGACATCATCTCCCAGCGCATCGCCAGCCTGTACCGCTTGCCGGAACTGGCCCATGGCGTGCTGGTGGTGCCGATCACCACGGCCTTGCATCGCCTGGCGCCGACCAAGTTCCTGCTGGGCAGCAGCCTGGTGCTGGATATCGGCCAGAAGCTCGATGTGGACCAAATGCGCACGCGCCTGGAAGCCAGCGGTTATCGCTGCGTGGACACGGTGTACGAGCACGGTGAGTTCGCGGTGCGTGGCGCGCTGATCGATCTGTTCCCGATGGGCAGCAAACTGCCCTATCGCATCGACCTGTTCGACGACGAAATCGAGACCCTGCGCACCTTCGATCCGGAAAACCAACGCTCCATCGATAAAGTCGACTCGGTCAAGCTGCTGCCCGCACGGGAATTCCCGCTGCAGAAAGACGCGGTCACGCGCTTCAAGGCGCGCTTCCGTGAACGCTTCGACGTGGACTTCCGCCGCTGCCCGATCTTTCAGGACCTGAGCAGCGGGATTACTCCCGCCGGTATCGAGTACTACCTGCCGCTGTTCTTCGACGAGACCTCCACCCTGTTCGATTACCTGCCCCAGGACACCCAGGTGTTCTCGCTGCCAGGCATCGAACAGGCGGCGGAAAATTTCTGGAACGACGTGCGCAACCGCTATGAAGAGCGCCGCGTCGATCCGTCCCGTCCTCTATTGCCGCCCGCCGAACTCTTCCTGCCGGTGGAAGACTGCTTTGCGCGCCTGAAAAGCTGGCCGCGCGTGGTCGCCAGCCAGCAGGATGTGGAAACCGGCGTTGGCCGCGAGCGCTTCCCGGCGGGCACACTGCCGGACCTGGCGATCCAGGCGAAAGCCACGCAACCGCTGGAAGCGCTGTCCAATTTCCTCGGCGACTTCCCCGGCCGCGTGCTGTTTACCGCTGAATCCGCTGGCCGTCGCGAAGTGCTGCTGGAACTGCTGGAACGCCTGAAGCTGCGGCCGAAAACCGTCGACAGCTGGCCGGACTTTGTCAAAAGCAAAGAGCGCCTGGCGATCACCATCGCGCCGCTGGACGAAGGCCTGTTGCTGGATGACCCGGCCCTGGCGCTGATCGCCGAAAGCCCGCTGTTCGGTCAGCGCGTGATGCAGCGCCGCCGCCGTGAAAAACGCGCAGACGCCAACAACGACGCGGTCATCAAGAACCTCACCGAACTGCGCGAAGGCGCGCCGGTGGTGCACATCGACCACGGCGTCGGCCGCTACCTGGGCCTGCAGACCCTGGAGATCGACAACCAGGCCGCCGAATTCCTCACCATGGAATACGCCGAGGGCGCCAAGCTCTATGTGCCAGTGGCCAGCCTGCATTTGATCGCGCGCTACACCGGCAGCGATGACGCCCTGGCGCCCTTGCATCGCCTGGGCTCCGAGACCTGGCAGAAAGCCAAGCGCAAGGCCGCCGAGCAGGTGCGCGACGTCGCTGCCGAACTGCTCGACATCTACGCACGCCGCGCCGCCCGCGAAGGTTACGCGTTTGCCGACCCGAAAGCCGACTATGCCACCTTCAGCGCCGGCTTCGCCTTCGAGGAAACCCCGGACCAGCAAACCACCATCGAAGCGGTACGCGCCGACATGCTCGCGCCCAAGCCCATGGACCGCCTGGTCTGCGGCGATGTGGGCTTCGGCAAGACCGAAGTGGCCATGCGCGCCGCCTTTATTGCCGTGCACGGCGGCCGTCAGGTGGCAATCCTGGTGCCGACCACCCTGCTCGCCCAGCAGCACTACAACAGCTTCCGCGACCGCTTTGCCGATTGGCCGGTGACCGTGGAAGTGATGAGCCGCTTCAAGTCGGCCAAGGAAGTGAATGCCGCCGTCGCAGACCTGGCCGAAGGCAAGATCGACATCGTGATCGGCACGCACAAGCTGCTGTCGGACGACGTGAAGATCAAGAACCTGGGCCTGGTGATCATCGACGAAGAACACCGCTTTGGCGTACGTCAGAAAGAACAGCTCAAGGCCCTGCGCAGTGAAGTCGACATCCTCACCCTCACCGCCACGCCGATTCCGCGTACGCTGAACATGGCGGTGTCGGGCATGCGCGACCTGTCGATCATCGCCACGCCGCCGGCGCGCCGCTTGTCGGTGCGCACCTTCGTGATGGAGCAGAACAAAAGCACGGTCAAGGAAGCGCTGCTACGTGAACTGCTGCGCGGCGGGCAGGTGTACTACCTGCACAACGACGTGAAGACCATCGAGAAATGCGCCGCCGACCTCGCCGAGCTGGTGCCGGAGGCACGTATCGCCATCGGCCACGGGCAGATGCGCGAGCGCGAACTCGAACAGGTGATGAGCGACTTCTATCACAAGCGCTTCAACGTGCTGATCGCCTCGACCATCATCGAGACCGGCATCGACGTGCCGAGCGCCAATACCATCATCATCGAGCGCGCCGACAAGTTCGGCCTGGCGCAATTGCACCAGCTGCGTGGCCGCGTCGGACGCAGTCACCACCAGGCGTATGCCTATTTGCTCACGCCGCCGCGCCAACAGATCACTTCCGACGCAGAGAAGCGCCTGGAAGCCATCGCCAACACTCAGGACCTGGGCGCCGGTTTTGTGCTGGCCACCAACGACCTGGAAATCCGTGGCGCCGGCGAACTGCTGGGCGACGGCCAGAGCGGGCAGATCCAGGCAGTGGGCTTCACCCTCTATATGGAGATGCTCGAACGCGCCGTAAAAGCGATCCGCAAGGGCGAACAGCCGAACCTCGATCAACCGCTGGGCGGCGGCCCGGAAATCAACCTGCGCTTGCCGGCGTTGATTCCCGAAGATTACCTGCCGGACGTGCACGCACGGCTGATCCTGTACAAGCGCATCGCCTCGGCCACCGATGAAGAAGGCCTTAAAGACCTGCAGGTCGAGATGATCGACCGCTTCGGCCTGTTGCCGGAACCAACCAAGAACCTGGTGCGCCTGACCCTGCTCAAGTTGCAGGCCGAACAGTTGGGCATCAAGAAGGTCGACGCCGGACCGCAGGGTGGACGCATCGAATTCGAAGCGCAGACGCCGGTAGACCCTCTGGTGCTGATCAAACTGATCCAGGGCCAGCCCAACCGCTACAAGTTCGAAGGGGCTACGCTGTTCAAGTTCATGGTGCCGATGGAACGTGCCGAAGAACGCTTTAATACCTTGGAGGCGTTGTTCGAGCGCCTCATCCCGAAATCTGCTTGAAGGACGCCCCAATGCGCCTGTTCCGCATGTTGAGCCTGTTGTTGGTGGTCGTGGCCCCTGCGGCGTTCGCCGACAGCCCGTACCAGGTGGAAATGATCCTGGTGCGCCAGAACGCCGAACCGGTGATCAACAGCCGTGCCGCCCCGGAAAACTGGGATGCCGGGGCAGCGCGCCTGGGCGACAGACTGAGCCCGCCGCGCCTGTCCAACATTGTCGACAAGCTGCGTGCCGACTCCACCTACACGGTGCTGCTGCATAAGGCGTGGGAACAGAACCTGGGCGAGCAGCCGGTCAAGGTCGCGATCACCGACGGCCAGGAACAATTCGGCCAGTTTCCGATCGAGGGCGTGTTGAACCTGCAACTGGGGCGTTTTACCGATATCGATGCGAACTTCTGGATTAACCAGTTCGACGTCAATGGCAGCGTGATCGCCAGCGAGCACCTGAGCCAGACCGACGTGCGCACCAAGAACAACCAACTCAACTACCTGGACGGCGGCCACCTGGCGCTGCTGATCAAGATCACCTCGCTGACCGCCAAGCCCCCCAGCGCGCCACCGCCCGACATTCAGGACTGATCCAGCACCATGTCCCTCACGTCGTCGCTGACCAAACCCCTGGCCCCTTCGTGGGCCAACCGCTTTAAAGAGCAGAGCCTTGAGCGCGGGCGACGTTATGCCCTGGAAAACCGGGTGCGCATCGTCGAGTGCGGCGACAGCACCATCGTCGCCAGTTGCGAAGGCTCCGGCAGCAACGTGTATCGCCAGACCATCTCGCTGCGTGAATCGGCCAAGGGCACCTTGATCCTGGTGGACAGCCGCTGTACCTGCCCGGTGCACACCAACTGCAAACACATCGCCGCGGTATTGCTCAAGGTCCAGGAAACCCTGGCCTACCCCGCCGCCGCACAGGATGCCGAGCTGCTGGAAAAACTCCAGGCCGTGCTGGAAAACCGTGCGGTGCTGCCGCAAGTGGTGATGGAAGACGTGGTGCCGGTACCCCGCCTGTGGATGGCCAGTGTCGAATTCAGCGCCTTCGAACCGCGCAACGGCAAGATGCAGCGCTATATCCAGCACCGGGCGGCGCTGTCGTTCAACTACCTGGGCAACTATGTCAGCGGGCAGAAAAACGCCGACATCATTGTGCGCCAGGACACCCAGAGCCTGCGCATCAAGCGGCATCCGGAGCTTGAGCAACCGTATCGTGAACAACTGCGCCTGCTGGGCTTCAAGATCGCCACACGCCAGAGCAAGGCCCTGCCGGAAAGCGCCGGCGAGCTGTTCGAGATGGTCAATGACAGTGCCTGGCTCACCTTCACGCTCAATGCCACGCCGACACTGCGGGCCGAGGGCTGGGAACTGCTGATCGACGATGATTTCGGCTTCGACCTCAGCGCCGTCGATGACTGGTATGCCACCGTCGATGAAGGTCCGGAGCGTGATTGGTTCGATCTGGAGCTGGGGATTATCGTCAATGGCGAGCGGCTGAGCCTGTTGCCGATCCTGCTGAACCTGATGCGCTCCCACACCGAGATTCTCAACCCGGAGAAGCTGGCGCGGCGGCGCGATGATGAGCTGATCCTGGTGAATATCCCAGGCCTGCCCAATGGCCATGGCCCGATACAAGTGGCGCTGCCCTACGGTCGATTGAAACCGGTGCTGGCGACCCTCGGTGAGTTTTACCTACAGGAATCGGGCACCACGACATTACGGCTGGCCAAAGCCGACGCGATCCGCCTCAACCCGCTGGAAGACCTGCCGCTGCAATGGGAAGGTGGCGAGAAGATCCGCAACTTTGCCCAGCGCCTGCGGGATATCAAGGACTTCACTTGTGTAGCGCCTGAAGGGCTGAACGCGACCTTGCGCCCCTACCAACTGGAAGGTTTGAGCTGGATGCAGTCGCTGCGTCAGTTGGATGTCGGCGGCATACTCGCGGATGACATGGGCCTGGGCAAAACCCTACAGACCCTGGCGCATATTCTCACTGAGAAAATCGCCGGTCGCCTGGATCGGCCGTGCATGGTGGTGATGCCCACCAGCCTGATTCCCAACTGGCTGGATGAGGCGGCGCATTTCACACCGCAACTCAAGGTGCTGGCGCTATATGGCGCAGGGCGCAAGAAACATTTCGCCAATCTGCAGGACTACGACCTGCTGCTGACCACCTATGCGCTGCTGCCCAAGGACATCGAACCACTCGCCGCCCTGCCCTTGCATGTGCTGATCCTTGATGAAGCCCAGTACATCAAGAACCCGTCCAGCAAGGCGGCCCAGGCGGCGCGCGAGCTGAACGCACGCCAGCGCCTGTGCCTGAGTGGTACGCCGCTGGAAAACCACTTGGGCGAGCTGTGGTCGTTGTTTCACTTCCTGCTGCCGGGCTGGCTCGGTGACGTGAAAAGCTTCAATCGCGATTACCGCGTGCCCATCGAAAAGCGCGCCAGCGATGTACGATTGCAGCACCTCAACGGTCGGATCAAACCTTTCCTGCTGCGCCGCACCAAGGAACAGGTGGCGACAGAATTGCCCCCCAAGACCGAGATCATCCACTGGGTCGACCTCAATGAAGCCCAGCGCGACGTGTACGAAACCATGCGCCTGGCGATGGATAAGAAAGTCCGCGACGAGATCACCCGCAAGGGCGTGGCGCGCAGCCAGATCATCATCCTTGAGGCGCTGCTGAAGTTGCGCCAGGTTTGTTGCGACTTGCGGCTGGTCAACGACGCGACCCTGCCCGCCCGTGGCAGCAGCTCCGGCAAGCTGGATAGCTTGATGGAGATGCTTGAGGAACTGTTTGAGGAAGGTCGGCGGATCCTGCTGTTTTCCCAATTCACCTCGATGTTGAGCCTGATCGAAGTCGAGCTGAAAAAACGTGGCGTGGCCTACGCACTGCTCACCGGCCAGACCCGCGATCGGCGCACACCGGTGAAGGACTTCCAGAGCGGCAAGCTGCAGATTTTTCTGATCAGCTTGAAGGCCGGCGGTGTTGGCCTGAACCTGACCGAAGCCGACACGGTGATCCATTACGACCCTTGGTGGAACCCGGCCACGGAAAACCAGGCCACCGACCGCGCCTATCGCATTGGTCAGGAGAAGCCGGTGTTCGTCTACAAGATGATTGCCAGGGGCACGGTGGAAGAGAAAATCCAGCACCTGCAGAAGGAAAAATCCGACCTGGCGGCGGGTGTGCTGGATGGGCGTACTACTGGGGACTGGCAGCTGGGCAACGAGGATATCGAGGCGCTGTTTGCGCCGTTGCCCAACAAACAGGAAAAGCGCTAGATCAACTGCGCATCGCGCAAGGCAGTGAGGGCTTTCAGCCAACGCGGATCCTGCTTGTAGTCCGTCGACGCAATCGCCTGGCCGCGCATCCGTGCGATTCGGGCCGATGGCTTGACCTTCATGCGCTGGGCGGCGGTCAACGCCAACTCGGCAGCCGCTCGATCATTGCACACCAGGCCCATGTCGCAACCCGCCGTCAGCGCCGCTTCGATACGGCTGGCGGCGTCGCCCACCACATGGGCACCGGCCATGGACAGGTCATCGCTGAAAATCACGCCATCGAACTGCAACTCACCACGCAGGATGTCCTGCAACCAGCGTCGCGAGAACCCGGCTGGCTGGGCGTCGACCTGCGGATAGATCACGTGCGCGGGCATCACCGCCGCGAGTTGCTTGCTCAAGCGTGCGAAAGGTATCAAGTCATTGGCGCGAATCTGCTCCAGGCTGCGTTCATCATTGGGAATGGCGACGTGGGAATCGGCCTCAGCCCAACCGTGGCCGGGAAAGTGCTTGCCGGTGGCGGCCATGCCGGCGCTGTTCATGCCGCGAATGACGGCACCGGCCAGCACGGCGGCGCGCTCCGGGTCGCCTTCGAAGGAACGGGTGCCGACCACGGCGCTGCGCTGGTAGTCCAGGTCCAGCACCGGGGCGAAACTTAGGTCCAGGCCAACGGCCAGCACTTCAGTCGCCATGATCCAGCCACACTGCTCGGCCAGGTATTCGGCGTTGGGGTTGTCGGCCAACGCACGCATGGCCGGCAAGCGCACGAAGCCCTGGCGCAGGCGCTGTACGCGGCCGCCTTCCTGGTCCACGGCCAGCAACAGGTCCGGGCGCACGGCGCGAATCGCTGCGCTCAATTCCCGCACTTGGCGCGGATGCTCGATATTGCGCGCGAAAATGATCAGGCCGCCCACTTCAGGCTGGCGCAGCAGGTGACGGTCCTCGGCCGTCAGCCAGGTGCCGGCCACATCGACCATCAAAGAACCTTGCAGGGCAGCAGTCATAAACCTTCCTTAAATAACGCACACAACCCGTTGCCCTCACCAGGCACAGTGAGCACAACGGGTTATGAGTAAATAGCTGAATTCGGCATGGGCCGCTACTTTAGCGGATGCAAGCGGCCGCGCCCACCCGGCGCGGTCAAACCTTGGCGGGTGCTGGCGCGGACTTGCTGCGTGGGCGCAATTGGGCGGCGGCCATGGCGGCGTCGGTCACGCCGGTTTCGGCGCGCATGCCGGCGGCCAGGAACGGCACCATCAGGCGCATGACCTGCTCAATGGAGGTGTTGACGCCGAAATCAGTCTCGGCAATGGCCCGCAACGCTTTGATCCCAGACATACTGAACGCAGCGGCACCGAGCATGAAGTGCACACGCCAGAACAGCTCGATCGGCGGAATACGCGGAGCGGCCTCGTTAACCAGCAACATATAGCGACGAAATACCTTGCCGTACATGTCTTCGAGGTAACGGCGCAGGTGACCCTGGCTCTGGCTGAACGCCAGGCCCAGCAGGCGCATGAAGATCGACAAGTCGTTGCCGCTGCGAGGCTGAACCACCAGCGCTTGCTCAACGAGGATTTCCAGCAGTTCTTCCAGGGTCGGCTTATGGTCAGCCTTGGCCTGGCGACGCTCCAGTTCACGGTCGAGGCTCGCGCAGAACGGCCCCAGGAAGCGCGAGAACACAGCCTGGATCAGGGCCTTTTTCGAGCCGAAATGGTAGTTCACTGCAGCGAGATTGACGCCAGCCTTGCTGGTGATCAGCCGCAATGAAGTTTCAGCAAATCCTTTTTCCGCGAACAATTGCTCGGCAGCATCGAGAATGCGTTCAACGGTTTCCGACTGGGCCATGGCTACTCCGCCTGACAAACACTTGTTTGAAACATACGTTTCAGGGTGTGTCTTGTCAAGCCTGCGGGTTCGCTTTCCGGCCGAGCAGTCATACATTTCATCGCTATTTAATCACATCCATACCGGTCTGTAGGCAGCGCTATCCCTGGCTTGTGGGAAGCATGCCCGATGACCGTCCAGCGGAGGGGCAGAAAAGGATGATTGCCAAGCGCAGTTCACTGTATATAATCCCAGTCACTGTATAAAAAGACAGAGCGATCAACATGCTAAAACTGACGCCACGCCAAGCTGAGATTCTGGCTTTTATCAAGCGCTGCCTCGATGACAACGGCTACCCGCCGACACGAGCGGAAATTGCGCTGGAACTGGGGTTCAAGTCCCCCAACGCCGCTGAAGAACACCTCAAGGCCCTCGCTCGCAAAGGCGCGATCGAGATGACCCCCGGTGCCTCGCGCGGTATTCGCATCCCTGGCTTCGAAGCCAAGGCCGACGAATCGACCCTGCCGATCATCGGCCGTGTCGCCGCCGGTGCGCCGATCCTGGCGCAGCAGCACGTCGAGGAATCCTGCAACATCAACCCGACCTTCTTCCATCCTCGCGCCGACTACCTGTTGCGGGTCCACGGCATGAGCATGAAGGACGTGGGCATCTTCGATGGCGACCTGCTGGCCGTCCACACCACCCGCGAAGCCCGTAATGGCCAGATCGTCGTCGCCCGCATCGGCGATGAAGTCACCGTCAAACGCTTCAAGCGCGAAGGCAGCAAGGTCTGGCTCCTGGCCGAGAACCCTGAGTTCGCCCCGATTGAAGTGAACCTGAAAGACCAGGACCTGGTGATCGAAGGTTTGAGCGTCGGCGTCATTCGCCGCTAGAGGAGGCATCATGCAACTCGTCCACACCCCACAACACACACAACTGTCGCTGTTCGAGGCCTTCATGGCCCAACCCCTTGCGCCTATCCTCAAGGAAACGGTCGAGGCGCCCTGGGGTGCCGAACCTGAGGCGTTCAGTGAATTGTCGTTGCGCGGTGCAGCGGGGAGTTGCCTGAGCCTGCTCGCGCCGATCCTGCGTGATCTGAGCGAAGAGCAGGACGCCCGCTGGCTGACGCTGATCGCCCCGCCCGCCAGCCTGACCCAGGCCTGGCTGCGGGATGCCGGCCTCAACCGCGAGCGTATCCTGTTGCTGCAACCGCGCGGCGCACAAAGTGCCCAGCAGTTGACCTGCGAAGCCTTGCGTCTGGGCCGTAGCCATACGGTGGTGAGCTGGTTGAACCCACTGAGTGTCAGCGCCAAGCAACAGCTGATCAGCGCCGCGCGTACGGGTGATGCGCAGAGCTTGAATATTCGATTGGGCTAAACGGCCTTTGTAGTGAGCGGGCTTGCCCCGCGTTGGGTGGCGAAGCCGCCCCAACAAGGCCGCTGCGGTACTTCAGAAACACCGAGGTGTTTGAATTTGGGGCGGCTTCGCCACCCAGCGCGGGCAAGCCCGCTCACTACAACGATCACCGTCAGTCAGTGAAGAACCCGCGGCCCCTCGTCTTTCTCCGGCTCGCCTTCTGCCAATCGGCCGGCCATCTGCACACCCACGCTCAACATGGCTTTAGCCACTTCCACGTGCTGGCCTTGCAGGAACTGTTTGGCATCCTCGGAAAAATCCAAGATAACCAGAGAACCCTCGTCCTCAGCCCGGCGCAGCTCGATTCGGCCGTCAGGCAACTCAACAATTTCCAGAAAGGACGTTGGCATAAAAGTCTGTTCTCCACGAAAGGCCGGGATTATATCAGTCATCCACTCAGCCCCGCAGAGGATCTGAACAGGTTTCTTGACAGCTTGATGAATGGTCGCCTACAGGATGCTCAACACTCGTTGAGACCTTCACGAAAACGCAGCGCCATCTTTTTCAGCTCCTGGCGCCAGCCTTCCAGCTCTTCCCGGCTTAACGGCTTGGGTTCTTCCTCTTCCAGCGCGACCGCCACGATCAGCGGCTGGGTCACATCCCCCTTGGGGACATGGGGAATACGCGGTGGCTGGAACATATCCGCATGCGCCTTGAGCAAACGCGCCACCCAACTGTCCGGGCTTTGAGCCATTTCAACCAATTCGGCCAGCTCAGGAATGACCATCGAGTCCAGCACTTCGCGATTCATGATCATTTCTGCACGGGGCGAACCGGCTTGAGGCAGGCGGTAAAACCCGGCGATCTCATGGCACAGGCCCAGCAACGCACCGTACAGGTGGAACAACGCCGCTTCACGCCCCGCCTGGACCAGCGCGATGGCATTCATCTCTTTCCCTTCCTCGGCGCGGCCAAGGGCTTCCAGGGATAAACCCGCGAAGTAAATTTTCTGATTGGTACGGGTATAGAGTTCGTTGGCCATGACGGCAATCTCCACAACGAATAAGCGTGATGCTGGCTGAACAGTGTCACGGATCAGCCAAGCGCACTGCAAGGGCAAAAAAAGGCCGCCTGTGCAGGCGGCCTTTGTCATTGGCAGATTAGCCGATCAAGCGCCCTGGCGCTTGTCCTCGACCTTCCACTTGCCGCCGTCGTAGAACGCTTTCCAGCCGGTAGGCTTACCGTCCACTTCGGTCTGCACGTATTGCTCCTTGGTTTTGCGGCTGTAGCGGATCACGGCTGGACGACCATCCGGGTCCTTCTTCGGCGCTTCACACAGGAAGTGGTACTTAGGATCGATCTCATCCTTGTGCGGCACGATCTCCAGCACCAGCGGCGCACGGGTCTCGCGGTTTTTCGGGAACTGGCTGGCCGCCAGGAACAACCCCGAAGCGCCGTCACGCAGGATGTAGGTGTCGTTGACCTTCTCGCACTTGAGTTCCGGCATCTTCACCGGGTCCATCTTCGGCGGCGCCGCGTCACCGCTTTTCAGCAGTTTGCGGGTGTTCTTGCAGGTCGGGTTGGTGCAACCGAAGAACTTGCCGAAACGGCCGGTCTTGAGCTGCATCTCGCTGCCGCACTTGTCGCATTCCAGGCTCGGACCTTCGTAGCCCTTGATGCGATAGGTGCCCTCTTCAATCTCGTAGCCGTTGCAATCCGGGTTGTTACCGCAGATGTGCAGCTTGTGCTTCTCGTCCAGCAGGTAGGCGTCCATCGCCGTGCTGCAGATCGGACAACGGTGCTTGCCACGCAGGACCAGCGACTCGGATTCACCCTCGTCATCGGCGGCGATTTCATCACCCGGCACCAGGTTGACGGTGGCCTTGCAGCGCTCTTTCGGCGGCAGGCTGTAGCCTGAGCAACCGAGGAACACGCCGGTGGACGCCGTACGAATCTGCATCGGCCGACCGCAGGTCTGGCACGGAATATCGGTCATCACCGGCTGGTTGGCGCGCATGCCGTTTTCAGGGCTTTCGGCTACTTCGAGTTTCTTCTTGAAGTCGCCGTAGAACTCGTCCAGCACGTTTTTCCAGTCGCGTTCGCCCTGGGCCACGTCATCGAGGTTCTCTTCCATACCGGCGGTAAAGCCGTAGTCCATCAGGTTGGAGAAGCTCTCGGACAGGCGCTCGGTCACGATGTCGCCCATCTTTTCCGAGTAGAAACGACGGTTGTGCAGCGCAACGTAGCCACGGTCCTGAATGGTCGAGATGATCGCCGCGTAGGTCGAAGGACGACCGATGCCGCGTTTTTCCATCTCTTTTACCAGGCTGGCTTCCGAATAACGCGCCGGCGGCTTGGTGAAGTGCTGCGACGGGTCGAGCTTGATCAGCTTCAACGTGTCGCCCTGGGCCATGTCCGGCAGCACGTCGTCATCGCCAGGCTTGGCGATTTGCGGCATCACACGGGTATAGCCGTCGAACTTGAGGATACGGCCCTTGGCACGCAGCTCGAAGTCGGAAGCCGCCACCGTCACGGTGGTGGACAGGTATTGCGCCGGCAGCATCTGGCAAGCCAGGAACTGGCGCCAGATCAGCTCGTAGAGGCGCTCAGCGTCGCGCTCCATGCCGCTCAGCTTGGCAGGCGTGGTGTTGGCGTCGGAAGGACGGATCGCTTCGTGAGCCTCTTGTGCGCCTTCCTTGCTGCTGTAGACGTTCGGCTTCTCCGGCAGGTACTTCTTGCCGAACTCTTCTTCAATGTAAGTACGCGCCATCGCCACCGCATCTTGCGACAGGTTGGTGGAGTCGGTACGCATATACGTGATGTAGCCGGCTTCGTACAAGCGCTGGGCCATCATCATGGTTTTCTTCACACCAAAGCCCAGGCGGTTGCTCGCGGCCTGTTGCAGGGTGGACGTGATAAACGGAGCCGACGGCTTGCTGCTGGTCGGTTTGTCTTCACGCTTGACGATGCTGTAGCTGGAAGACTTGAGCTTTTCCAGCGCGGCCATGGCCTGGGCTTCGTTCAGCGGCTTGAAGGCTTCGCCTTTCTCACGGGCCACTTCGAAGCGCACGTTGGCGCCCTTGGCGGTGCCCAAGTCGGCGTGGACTTCCCAGTATTCTTCGGGGATGAACGCACGGATCTCGCGTTCACGCTCCACCACCAGCTTCACGGCAACCGATTGCACACGACCAGCGGACAGGCCACGGGCGATCTTGGCCCACAGCAGTGGCGAGACCATGTAACCCACGACGCGGTCGAGGAAACGGCGGGCCTGCTGGGCGTTGACACGGTCGATGTCCAGTTCGCCCGGCTTGGAGAAGGCTTCCTGGATGGCTTTCTTGGTGATTTCGTTGAACACCACGCGCTTGTAGCGGCTGTCATCACCGCCGATGGCTTCCCGCAGGTGCCAGGCAATGGCTTCCCCTTCGCGGTCCAAGTCCGTCGCGAGATAGATGGTGTCAGCATCCTTGGCGAGCCGGCGCAGCTCTTCGATGACCTTTTCCTTGCCTGGAAGGATTTCGTACTTGGCCTTCCAGCCATGATCCGGGTCCACACCCATGCGCGAGACCAGCTGCTTGCGCGCTTTCTCTTTAGGGGTGAGCACCGGACCTTCGCCCGCAGCCGCCTTGCCGCGCTTGGCGGCTGGCTCCTTGCTGGCGCTAGCCGAACCGCTGGTGGGCAGGTCTCGGATATGGCCGATACTCGACTTCACCACGTACTCGTTGCCCAAGTACTTGTTGATGGTCTTGGCCTTAGCCGGGGATTCCACAATGACCAGCGATTTGCCCATGGATCGGAAAATTCCTGAATTCGAGAAGTGAAAGGCAGTTGGCGCCTGTCGCGGCAACGCTATATATAGTGGCAACAAGGTGAGGTCAAGCGCAGCATTCTGCGCGACCTGCCGTTATTGCCCTGAAAAAAGACTGGGTTCGGCCTGGACCAAAGCAAAGCGCGGGACCTGCTCGCCGTCAACTTCGACGGTCTCCACAAACATGCTCAACGGGCGCACCCAAAAGCCGTAATCGCCATACAGTGCTTGGTAGAACACCACTTCTTCTTCGGTCTCGGAGTGGCGCGCCACACTGAAAACACGGTACTGCGGACCTTTATAATGCTGGTAGAGCCCTGGTTCGACTTTCATGCTCTGGCCCTCTTACAAAATTTGTTAAAAAAAAAATACAAAACCACCCAAAAACAAAAACCGGGGCACTGGGCCCCGGCTTCCGTCAACCCAACGCTTAGACGCGTTCGAAGACGGTGGAAATGCCTTGGCCGAGACCAATGCACATGGTTGCAACCCCAAGGTTGCCGCCATTTTGCTTCATCACGTTAAGCAAAGTGCCGGAGATACGCGCACCGGAGCAACCGAATGGGTGGCCCAGGGCAATCGCGCCGCCGTGCAGGTTAACCTTCTCATTCATCTTGTCGAGTACTTTCAAATCTTTCAGCACGGGCAGGGCCTGTGCGGCGAAAGCTTCGTTGAGCTCGAAGAAGTCGATGTCGTTGATGGTCAGGCCCGCGCGCTTCAAGGCTTTTTGTGTGGCCGGTACAGGACCATAGCCCATGATTGCCGGGTCCACACCCGCCACGGCCATCGAACGGATCACAGCCAGCGGTTGGATGCCCAGGTCCTGGGCACGCTGCGCCGACATCACGATCATGCACGAGGCACCGTCGGTGATTTGCGACGAAGTACCGGCAGTCACGGTGCCGCCCTTTGGATTGAACGCCGGCTTGAGCGCCGCCAGACTTTCCAGGGTGGTGTCCGGACGAATGGTTTCGTCGTAGTCGAACAGTTTCAGGAAACCGTTCTCGTCATAACCGTTCATCGGGATGATTTCATCCTTGAACTTGCCTTCCACAGTCGCCTTGTGGGCGAGCTGGTGGGAACGCAGGCCGAACGCGTCTTGGGCTTCGCGGGTAATGCCGTGCATTTTGCCGAGCATTTCCGCGGTCAGGCCCATCATGCCCGAGGCTTTTGCCGCGTACAGCGACATGTGCGGGTTAGGGTCAACGCCGTGCATCATGCTGACGTGGCCCATATGCTCCACGCCACCGACCACGAACACATCACCGTTGCCGGTCATGATCGCCTGGGCGGCAGTGTGCAGCGCGCTCATCGACGAACCGCACAGGCGGCTCACAGTCTGGCCGGCGGCGGTGTGCGGGATCTGGGTCATCAGCGACGCCATGCGCGCAATGTTCCAGCCCTGCTCCAGGGTCTGGTTGACGCAGCCCCAGATCACGTCTTCGACTTCGTTCGGGTCGACCTTGACGTTGCGTTCCAGCAGTTTGCTGATCAGGTGTGCCGACATATCTTCGGCACGGGTGTTGCGGTGCATGCCGCCCTTGGAGCGGCCCATCGGCGTACGACCGAAGTCGACGATCACGACGTCTCTTGGATTCAAGCTCATAAATATTCTCGCTCTAGTCGTCTGGGCACTTAACCGAAGAAGCGCTGGCCGTTCTTGGCCATTTCACGCAGCTTCGCGGTCGGGTGGTACAGCGGGCCCAAATCAGCGTATTGATCAGCCAGGGCAACGAACTCGGCCACACCGATCGAGTCGATGTAACGCAGCGCACCACCACGGAATGGAGGGAAACCAATACCGTACACCAGGCCCATATCGGCTTCGGCGGCGGTCTCGACGATGCCGTCTTCCAGGCAACGCACGGTTTCCAGGCACAGGGCGATCATCATCCAGTTGATGATGTCTTCGTCCGACACCTCACGCTGTTCGTAGATAACCGGAGCCAGCACTTCGTGCACCGACGGGTCGGCCACTTTCTTCTGCTTGCCCTTCTTGTCGGCCTCGTAGGCGTAGAAACCCTTGCCGTTCTTCTGGCCCAGGCGCTTGGCCTCGTACAGCGCGTCGATCGCCGAACGGCGGTCGTCTTTCATGCGGTCCGGGAAGCCTTCAGCCATGACGTCGCGACCGTGGTGGCCGGTGTCGATGCCGACCACGTCCATCAGGTACGCCGGGCCCATTGGCCAGCCGAATTTTTCCATGACTTTGTCGATGCGCACGAAGTCCACACCGGCGCTGACCAACTTGGCGAAACCGCCGAAGTACGGGAACAACACGCGGTTGACCAGGAAGCCCGGGCAGTCGTTGACCACGATCGGGTTCTTGCCCATTTTCTTGGCGTAGGCAACGGTGGTGGCAACCGCCAGCTCGCTGGACTTCTCGCCACGGATCACTTCCACCAGCGGCATCATGTGCACCGGGTTGAAGAAGTGCATGCCGACGAAGTTTTCCGGACGCTTGAGGGCCTTGGCCAGCAGCGAGATGGAAATGGTCGAGGTGTTGGACGCCAGGATGGTGTCGTCTTTAACCTGGGCTTCCACTTCAGCCAGTACGGCTTGCTTGACCTTCGGGTTCTCGACAACCGCTTCGACCACCAGGTCGACGTGGCCGAAATCGCCGTAGGACAGCGTAGGACGAATGCCGTTAAGCACTTCAGCCATTTTCGCAGCGGTCATGCGACCTTTGTCCACGCGGCCGACCAGCAGCTTGGCGGCTTCCGCCAGGCCTTGCTCGATGCCGTGCTCGTTGATGTCTTTCATCAGGATCGGCGTGCCTTTGGACGCCGACTGATAGGCGATACCGCCGCCCATGATACCGGCGCCGAGTACGGCAGCCTGTTTCACGTCCTTGGCGATTTCGTCGTAGGCCTTGGCCTTTTTCTTCAGTTCCTGATCGTTCAGGAACAGGCCGATCAAGCTCTGGGCTGCGGAGGTTTTCGCCAGTTTGACGAAGCCAGCCGCTTCCACTTCCAGGGCTTTGTCGCGACCGAAGTTCGCGGCTTTCTGGATGGTCTTGATCGCTTCAACCGGCGCCGGGTAGTTCGGGCCGGCCTGGCCAGCCACGAAACCTTTGGCGGTTTCGAACGACATCATTTGTTCGATGGCGTTGAGCTTGAGTTTTTCCAGCTTCGGCTGACGCTTGGCCTTGTAGTCAAATTCGCCGCTGATGGCGCCCTTGATCAGGTTCAGTGCGGCTTCGGCCAGTTTGTCCGGGGCAACCACAGCGTCGACAGCACCGACTTTCAGCGCGTCTTCAGCACGGTTTTCCTTGCCAGCGGCAATCCACTCGATGGCGTTGTCGGCACCGATCAGACGCGGCAGGCGTACGGTGCCGCCGAAACCTGGGTAGATGCCCAGCTTGACTTCAGGCAGGCCGATCTTGGCCGTGGCCGACATGACGCGGAAGTCAGCCGCCAGGCACATTTCCAGGCCGCCGCCCAACGCGATGCCGTTGATCGCGGCGACGGTCGGTACGTTGAGGTCTTCAAAATCGCTGAAAATCTTGTTGGCTTCGAGGTTGCCAGCCACCAGCTCGGCATCGGGCAGCTTGAAGTTGTCGACGAATTCGGTGATGTCAGCGCCGACGATAAACACGTCTTTGCCGCTGGAAACGATCACGCCCTTGACCGAAGCATCTGCTTTGATGGTGTCTACGGCCTGACGCAGTTCATTCAGGGTTAGACGGTTGAACTTGTTGACGGACTCACCCTTGAGGTCGAATTTCAGTTCGACGATGCCACTTTCAAGAGCCTTAACCGTGATGGCTTTACCTTCGTAAATCATCAACTGATCTCCACGATATGGAAGCTGAACAGTACACACTGGACGCTGGCCTCTGGTTGGACATTGATGAATTCGCCAATGTTCACGCCAATCCGCCAGGCACACCCGCCAATGCGATAGTCGGGATTCTGTATGAGTCGTCTGACAGACAAACGCTCAATTCATACGCCCGTTTGATTTGGGTACGCCACCTTCATCCAATTCCGGGCAATTGTCAATCGCTCGAAAGGCTAGGAAAAACGCGACTTTCCAGTCATTTCAGAACCCCAACCCTAAGCCCACGACTCGTCAATATTCAACTATTCACGAAATCAATAATGCAAAAGATGTGGAAAAAGACTGTACAGACCGGAATATGCGGCTAGGCTAGCCGCAACCGTAAAGCGTCTGGATGAACATCCGACGCGCGAAACACCAGAATTACCGGCCTGCCTGGCCAACTCCAGCCCGATGATGATGTCGGGCTTTTTATTGCCTGCGATTCAGGCCAGGGCCTTGAGCAGTGTATCAATAGCCTTCAACACGCTCGCCTCGCCCTTCTCGCCCCAATACAAGGCGATCATCTGCTTGTCGGCTTCGACCTTGTAGACGTTGTCCGGCAGCGTCGCAAAATGCGGCAACAACTTTTCATCGACGCACACTTCGCGCCACTGATTCACCCAGACCCCGGGCTCCAACTGCCAGTAACTCCAGATCGCCGGCGTGCTGCCGCGTCGTGGCCGGCAATACTGCGCGCACGGGCTCGGCGGCTCTTGCTTGAGCCAATGCGGCCACTCCTGGGGCGACAACTGCATGGCCAGGCCGATGCGGCGTGCCTCCATACGCAGGGCCATGCGCCCGCTCTGATGGCGCGACGGGCGCAGCCATGCCAGAGGGCTCAGAACCACCACAAGGATTGACACCACTATCCAGACCGTCATATGTGTACTCCCGAATTTCTAGATGAGCGGATTTGACCTGACGCAACCCCATCCGCTTGAAAGCAGCCATACTGAACTTATTGCAGTCCCTTGGAGGAACGCCTCATGCCCTACCAACATATTCTGGTCGCTGTAGATCTGACCGAAGAGTGCGATCCAGTGATCAAGCGCGCGCAGGAGTCTGCATTGGCCAATGGCGCCATACTGTCGCTGGTGCATATCGTCGAGCCCATGGCCATGGCCTTTGGCGGTGACGTGCCGATGGACCTTTCCCAGTTGCAGCAACAGCAGTTTGACCAGGCCAAGGAGCGCCTGGACCGTTTGATTCTCAAATACCCGCACTTGAAAAAGGAAGACTGCCACCTCACCTACGGCCAACCGCGCCAGGAAATCCACCATCTGGCCAAGGAAAAGGGTTGTGACCTGATCGTGGTCGGCAGCCATGGCCGTCACGGGCTGGCGCTACTGCTCGGCTCCACCGCCAATGATGTGCTGCACGGTGCGCCGTGCGATGTGCTGGCGGTGAAGCTGGTCAAAGACGCCAAGTAAACCGATACGAAAAGCCCGGCACTCACATCAGTGAGGCCGGGCTTTTTTATGGCTGGCGGGTCAATCAGGCATCCAACTCGGCCCAGCGCTCAACCAGCACTTCCAACTCCTGGTTCAGTTTCTCCAGGGAAGCGATGACCTTGGCGGTTTCTGCCGCCGGACGCAGGTAGAAACCCGCGTCAGCCATGTCCGCTTCTACAGCGGCAATCTGCTGTTCCTTGGCGTCGATATCACCTGGCAAGGCTTCCAGCTCGCGCTGCAGCTTGTAGCTGAGCTTCTTTTTGGCCGAAGGCGCAGCTTCTTGAACAGGCGCAGCAGCGGCCACCGGGGTCACTACCGCCGAGTTCAAGTCAGCCTTGCCGGACTTGCTCTCGGTCACACCTAGCAGGCGCGGCGAGCCGCCCTGGCGCAGCCAGTCCTGATAACCACCAACGTATTCACGCACCTTGCCTTCGCCTTCAAAGACCAGGGTGCTGGTGACCACGTTGTCGAGGAATGCCCGGTCGTGGCTGACCATCAGCACAGTGCCATTGAAGGTCAGCAGCACTTCTTCCAACAGCTCGAGGGTTTCCACGTCGAGGTCGTTGGTCGGTTCGTCGAGCACCAGCAGGTTGGCCGGCTTGCTGAACAGCTTGGCCAGCAGTAGGCGCGCACGCTCACCACCGGACAAGGCTTTCACCGGCGTACGTGCACGCTGCGGGCTGAACAGGAAGTCGCCCAGGTAGCTGAGGACGTGGCGGCTCTGGCCGTCGATGTCGATAAAGTCGCGGCCTTCGGCGACGTTGTCGATCACGGTTTTTTCCAGGTCCAACTGGTGGCGCAGCTGGTCGAAGTAAGCCACGTCAATGCGCGTGCCTTCTTCCACGGTGCCGCTGGTCGGCTGCAGTCCGCTGAGCATCAGCTTGAGCAAAGTGGTCTTGCCGGTGCCGTTGGCGCCCAGCAGGCCGATACGGTCGCCGCGCTGCAGGACCATGGAGAAGTCCTTGATCAGGAACGGGCCGTCTGGGTGATGGAAGCTGACGTTCTCCAGCACCATCACTTGCTTGCCCGACTTGTCGGCGGTGTCCAGCTGGATATTCGCCTTGCCGGTGCGCTCGCGGCGTTCGCTGCGCTCGACACGCAGGGCTTTCAGGGCGCGTACGCGGCCTTCGTTACGGGTGCGGCGGGCCTTGATGCCCTGGCGGATCCAGACTTCTTCCTGGGCCAGCTTTTTGTCGAACAGCGCGTTGGCGGTTTCTTCGGCGGCCAGCGCAGCTTCCTTGTGTACCAGGAAGCTGGCGTAGTCGCCGTTCCAGTCGATCAGGCCGCCACGGTCCAGTTCAAGAATGCGGGTGGCCAGGTTCTGCAGGAAGGAACGGTCGTGCGTGATGAACAGCACGGCGCCCTGGAATTCCTTGAGGGCTTCTTCCAGCCAGGCAATCGCGCCAATGTCCAAGTGGTTGGTCGGTTCGTCGAGCAGCAGCAGATCCGGCTCGGACACCAGGGCCTGGGCCAGCAGCACACGACGACGCCAGCCGCCGGACAACTCGGCGAGGGTCTTGTCGGCCGGCAGTTGCAGGCGGCTCAGGGTGCTGTCGACCAGTTGCTGCAAGCGCCAGCCATCACGGGCTTCGAGGTCTTGCTGAACGTGCATCAACTTGTTCAGGTCATCTTCGGTGACGCAGTTCTGCGCCAGGTGATGGTATTCGGCGAGCAGTGCGCCGACGCCGTCGAGGCCTTCGGCAACCACGTCGAACACTGTCCGTCCGTCGGCCACCGGCAATTCTTGCGGCAATTCGCCGATCTTGAGGCCCGGCGCGCGCCATACGGAGCCGTCATCGGGCTTCTGGTCGCCTTTGACCAGCTTCATCATGCTGGATTTGCCGGTGCCGTTGCGGCCGATGATGCACACCCGCTCACCACGGGCGATCTGCCAGGACACCTTGTCCAACAACGGCATAGCGCCGAAAGCAAGGGACACATCGCTGAATTTGAGCAGGGTCATACGCTTCTCCAAAAACTGGGCGCGCATTCTACCTGAGTTAGGGGTGGGATGCGGCTGGCATTTTCGCTGCCGACACGTTCTGTAGGACATTTCCAACGAACTTGAACGAACCGCCCAGCAAAGCTTTCGTCTGCGTCGGGCAAAAGGCTAAGCTAGGGGCAATCAGTGTCGGCGGTGCCGATGCTAGTCGTGATTTCTCTGCACGGACGTCTCATGCGCAGTCGCCTTTTCAACTTTTTATCTTGTCTGCTTCTTTCCGCCACCGCCGTTCAATCCGCCCAGGCCGTGGACCTCACCACCCAACGTCAATATTACGATGAAGCCAAACGCGCCTTGGCCAAGGGCGATACCGGCCCGTACATGCAATACAGCCAGGCCCTGGCCGATTACCCGCTGACACCGTACCTGGCCTACGACGAACTGACGGCGCGCCTGAAAACCGCGAGCAATCAGGAGATCGAACAGTTCCTGGCCAAAAACGGTGACCTGCCCCAGGCCAACTGGATGAAACTGCGCTGGTTGCGCTGGTTGGCCGACCGCGGCGATTGGCAGACTTTTGAAAAGTACTACGACGCCAAGCTCAATTTCGTCGAGCTGGACTGCCTGCATGGCCAATACCAGCTCACCCACAACCTGAAAGCCGAAGGCTACAAGACCACCGAAAAGCTCTGGATGACCGGCAAGTCTCAACCAGCTGCCTGCGATGCCACCTTCGGCCAATGGGCGGCTGACGGTCAGCTCACAGAGCAGAAGATCTGGGACCGCACCAAGCTCGCCGCCGAAGCGCGCAACTACGCACTCGCCAACAGCCTGGTGAAAACCTTGCCCACCCTCGGCGCTCAAGGCCGCCTGATGGTGGACGTGGCGCAAAAGCCCGACATGCTCAGTGACCCGTCACGCTTCCTGCCAGCCACCGAGGCCATGTCTGACGCCGTGGGCCTGGGCTTGCGTCGCCTGGCCCGCCAGGATCCGGACAAGGCCATGGCCCTGCTGGACGGCTACGCCAGCAGCATGCACTTCTCCCGTGACGAAAAAGTGTCGATCGCCCGGGAAATCGGACTGACGTTGGCCAAGCGCTACGACCCGCGCGCCCTTGAGGTGATGACCAAATACGACCCAGAACTGCGCGACAACACCGTCTCCGAATGGCGCCTGCGTCTGCTGTTGCGCCTGGCGCGCTGGGAAGACGCCTACCAGTTGACCCGCAAACTCCCACAAGACCTGGCGACCACCAACCGCTGGCGTTACTGGCAGGCCCGCAGCCTGGAACTGGCCGAGCCGAAAAACCCACAAGCGTTGGTGTTGTACAAGAACCTGGCACAAGAGCGTGACTTCTACGGCTTCCTTGCGGCGGATCGCTCCAAAGCCCCGTATCAGTTGAAGAACAAACCGCTGCTGATGAGCCAGGCACTGGTCAACAAGGTGCGTAACACCCCTGGCGTGCGCCGTGCGCTGGAATTCTACGCCCGTGGCCAGATCGTGGATGGCCGTCGTGAGTGGTACCACGTGAGCCGTCACTTCAACCGTGACGAGATGGTCGCCCAGGCCAGGCTGGCCTACGACATGAAGTGGTACTTCCCAGCGATCCGCACCATCAGCCAGGCGCAGTACTGGGATGACCTGGACATCCGTTTCCCGATGGCCCACCGCGACACGCTGGTGCGTGAAGCCAAGGTGCGCGGCCTGCATTCGAGCTGGGTGTTCGCGATCACCCGTCAGGAAAGCGCCTTTATGGACGACGCCCGCTCCGGCGTCGGCGCCAGCGGCCTGATGCAACTGATGCCTGGCACTGCCAAGGAAACCGCGCGCAAGTTCAGCATCCCCCTGGCCTCCCCGGCCCAGGTACTGGACCCGGACAAGAACATCCAGCTCGGCGCCGCCTACCTGAGCCAGGTGCACAGCCAGTTCAACGGCAACCGCGTGCTCGCCTCTGCCGCCTACAACGCCGGCCCCGGCCGCGTGCGCCAGTGGCTGCGTGGCGCGGACCACCTGAGTTTCGATGTGTGGGTGGAAAGCATTCCGTTCGACGAAACCCGCCAGTATGTGCAGAACGTGCTGTCTTATTCGGTGATCTACGGGCAGAAGCTCAATTCGCCACAGCCGCTGGTGGATTGGCATGAGCGGTATTTTGATGATCAGTAACAAGGGCAGCTTCAAGCGTTAAGTTTGAAGCTTCAAGAGAAATGCCCGCATTGAGAGATGCGGGCATTTTTTATGGACTGTACGTTAGTGTGATGCGTGTTCTTCAAGTCCATCACTGAACTGCAACGCCGCCAGTCTTGCATACAACGCATTGCTCGCAATCAACTGCTGATGCGTACCCACAGCCACTAACTTGCCCTGGTCCATCACCGCAATGCGATCAGCGTTCTTCACCGTGGCCAGCCGATGGGCGATCACCAGTGTGGTGCGCCCTTGCATCAACTGCGGCAGCGCTTGCTGGATCAGGTGTTCACTCTGGGCATCCAGGGCACTGGTGGCTTCGTCGAGTAGCAGGATCGGCGCGTCCACCAACAACGCGCGGGCGATGGCCAGGCGTTGGCGTTGGCCGCCGGAGAGGCCCATGCCGCCGTCGCCTAGATGAGTCTGGTAGCCGTCGGGCATTTGCAGGATGAAGTCGTGGGCATGGGCGATGCGAGCAGCGGCTTCGACTTGTTCCTGGGTGGCGGTCGGGTTGCCGTAACGGATGTTGTCTTCGACGCTGCCGAAGAACAGCGCCGGGCTCTGGGACACCAGGGCGAAGTGGCGGCGCAGGTCCATGGGGTCGAGCTCGGTGAGCGGATGGCCTTCGAGCAGGATGCGGCCTTGCTGGGGGTCGTAGAAGCGCAGCAACAGGTCGAAAATCGTCGATTTACCCGCCCCGGAGGGGCCCACCAACGCGAGGGTTTCGCCGGGGTTGATGGTCAGGTCAAGGCCGTCGATGGCGTAGCTGTCCGGCCGTGAGGGATAGGAAAAACGCAGGTCTTGCAACTCCATGCGACCGCTGACGCGGGCCGGCAGTTGGACAGTGCCTGCGCTCGGCGCCTGGATCTCGTTGCTCGACTGCAACAACTCGCCAATCCGCTCAGCTGCCCCGGCGGCGCGCTGCAACTCACCGAGTACTTCGCTAAGGGTGCCAACGGCGCTGCCGACGATCAGGCTGTAGAACACAAAGGCCGCCAGCTCACCGCCGGAAATACGTCCGCTGATCACGTCCATGCCGCCGACCCACAGCATCACGCCCACGGCACCGAGCACCAGCATGATCACCAGGGTAATCAGCCAGGCGCGTTGGGTGATGCGCTTGCGCGCGGTGGTGAAGGCGTCCTCCACGGTCACGGCGAAACGTTGTTCGTCCTGCACTTGGTGGTTGTAGGCCTGCACGGTCTTGATCTGGCCGAGGGTCTCGGACACATAGCTGCCCACGTCGGCGATGCGGTCCTGGCTTTGGCGCGACAAGCTGCGCACCCGGCGGCCGAAGATGAGTATCGGCGCCAGCACCAGCGGCAGCGCTACCACCACGATACTGGTGAGCTTGGGGTTGGTGACAAACAGCAACACAATGCCGCCGATGACCATCAAGGCATTACGCAGGAACAGCGACAACGACGATCCGATCACCGACTGCAGCAACGTGGTGTCGGTGGTCAACCGCGACTGGATCTCCGAACTGCGGTTGTTCTCGTAAAAGCCCGGATGCAGATAGATCAAGTGGTTGAACACTTGCCGACGAATATCCGCCACTACGCGCTCGCCGATCCAGGACACCAGGTAGAACCGCGCAAACGTGCCCACCGCCAGGCCCAATACCAGGACCATGAACAGACCGATGGACTGGTTGAGCAAGTGCGGAGACTGGGTCATAAAGCCCTGATCCACCAGCAGGCGGATGCCCTGCCCCATGGACAAGGTAATACCGGCCGTGACGATCAGCGCCAACAGGGCGCCGAGCGCCTGCCAGCGGTAGGGGGCGATGAAGCGGCTGGCCAGACGGATCGCGCGGCGTTGACGGACTGAGAACATGGAGGGCATCACCAATGAGGAACCTGTCCTCAACATTGGGGGAACTTGGGTAAATAACAATGAGTCAGGTTAATTATGCCCGCCGATACCTAACCCTAGAGGCTATCGGTCTAACCCCTGGCTGGAAATTTGTATCGGTTTCTGGTCGACTGGGTATTCGAACCGGTGACTTTGAAAGGAGTTGTAACAGCCTGGTCACGCGGGCGGCTTAGAGTGATAAGCAGAATGGGTACACAACCTGATGAGGAGACAGGCCATGACCTTGCAAAACAGCAGCGATGCCAAGATTGAAGTAATCCGCCAGCCGCAGCAATTGCCCTGCTGGTACGTCGATGCCAATGGCAAAGATGTGCAGATTACCGAAGAGATGATCCAGCAAGCGTGCAGCGAACTGGAACAGCGACTGGTCAAGCCTGCCCAGCAAGGCTGAGGCGCCGACGCTCTTTCAAACCCGGCCCAGGTGGCCGGGTTTTTTATGGGGGTCTAAACGCTCACCGCGCCCAATGCGCTGATGATGTTCGACAGCGCCGCCGATTCACCGTTGATACGCACCTTCAAGCCATCAATCTCGCGGCGCTCCGGGTAGTGCTTGCGCAGCAGGTCAAACGCCTTACGCTGTTCTTCCACTGTTCCTACCAGGCTACGCCGGAAATCCGCATCATCACGGCGTGGGTCGTACACGCTGCGGCACAGGGCCGCCAGTGCCCAGGCCGGGTCGGTGGACGCGTTCAAGTGCACCTCGGCCAACCACGGCGGCGGCAGCAAGTCACTCAACTGAATGCTCGGCGCCTGCCCCAGGTGCGCGCAAAACGCCTGATAGATCTGCGCCGTGCCGCGTTGCTTGCCATCCAGGCTGTAGCCGGCGATGTGCGGCGTAGCCAGCACGCACAAATCTGCCAGGTCCACGTCCACTTCAGGCTCGCCCTCCCACACGTCCAGCACCGCTTGCAGGTCTTCGCGCGCCAGCAGCACCTCGCGCAGGGCGGCATTGTCTACCACCGGGCCACGGCTGGCGTTGATCAGCCAGGTGCCGGACTTGAGCTGGTTGAGCCGCTGGCGATCAAACAGATGCCAAGTGGAACCGTTGCCGGACTTGGTCAGCGGTGTGTGCAGGCTGATCACATCGCATTGCTCGATGACCTGCTCCAGGCTGACGTAATCGCCGTCTTCGGCAATCTGCCGTGGCGGATCGCACACCAGCACGTTCCAGCCGAGGCCCTTGAGCACCTTGACCAGCCGCCCGCCGACTTCACCGGCCCCGACCACGCCATAGGTGCGCTGGGTGAGGTCGGCACCTTCGATTTCCGCCAGGGTCATCAGGCTGCCCAGCACATAATCCACCACGCCACGGGCATTGCAGCCGGGGGCGCTGGACCATTGGATGCCGGCCAGCTTGAAGTAATCGAGGTCCAGGTGGTCGGTGCCGATGGTGCAGGTGCCGACGAAGCGCACTTTCGTGCCCTCCAGCAGGGCGCGGTTGACGTTGGTCACCGAGCGCACCAGCAACACGTCGGCCTGCTCGACCGTGGCGCGGTCGATGGAACGGCCGGGCACGCGGCGAATCTCGCCAAATCCCTGGAAAAATGCATCGAGCAGCGGAATATTTTCGTCGGCAACAATCAGCATGGCAGGCTCCTTTCGCGGACCCGCAGTGTACAGGGATCACGACCCGCGCTTACAAATCCCTAACACTGGTTTTTTCCTGACCAGTGCGTCAAAGCGTAGAATCCGCCGTCCTTGCGCCTCCCTTTATTGGACACCTGTACGTGAACACTGCCTCTGCCACCCTTAGCCGCCCCGCCCGCATCAGCCGGGAAGTCGGCGGCCTGCTGACGCTTGCCCTGCCGATCATGGTCGGCCAACTGGCCACCACCGCAATGAGCTTTGTCGATGCGGTGATGGCCGGCCGCGTCAGCCCCCAGGACCTGGCGGCGGTGGGCCTGGGCAACTCGATCTGGATTCCGGTCTACCTGCTGATGAGCGGTACGCTGCTGGCCACCACGCCGAAAGTCGCCCAACGCTACGGCGCGGGCCAGTACCGCGAGATCGGGCCGTTGGTGCGTCAATCACTGTGGCTGGCCTTGATGGTCGGCATCATCGGCTCACTGCTGCTGCTCTGCGCCGAACCGATCCTGCATGCAATGAAGGTGGAGCCGGACCTGATCGCGCCCACCATGGGTTACTTGCATGGCATCGCCGCCGGTATGCCGGCCATTGCGTTCTATTACGTGTTGCGCTGCTTCAGTGACGGCCTGGGCCGCACGCTGCCGAGCATGGTCATGGGCCTCTTCGGCCTCGCGCTGAACATTCCACTGAACTACATCTTCATCTATGGTCACCTCGGCCTGCCGGCCATGGGCGGCGTAGGCTGCGGCTGGGCCACGGCCATTTCGATGTGGGCGATGATGCTCGGCCTGGCCGCCTGGACCCGCTGGGGGCCGGCCTACCAGAGCAGCGAGTTGTTCAAGCGCTTCGATTGGCCGCAATGGGCAGTGATCAAGCGTGTACTGGGCATTGGCTTGCCGATTGGCGTGGCGATCTTTGCCGAGTCGAGCATTTTTGCAGTGATCGCCCTGTTGCTCGGTGGCTTGGGCGCCACCGTGGTGTCCGGTCATCAGATTGCGCTGAACATCAGCTCCATGGTGTTCATGATCCCGTACTCCCTGAGCATGGCCGTCACCGTGCGCGTGGGCCAGGCGCTGGGACGTGGGGAACCGCGTGAAGCCCGCTTCGCCGCTGGTGTCGGCATGGGCACGGCGCTGGTCTACGCCTGCCTGTCCTGCAGCCTGATGCTGCTGTTTCGCGAGCAGATTGCGGCGATCTACACCCCGGACCCGGTGGTCATTCACCTGGCGTCGACGTTGATCGTGTTTGCAGCGCTGTTCCAGTTCAGCGACTCGATCCAGGTGACGGCAGCCGGCGCACTGCGTGGCTACCAGGACACCCGAGTGACCATGGTGCTGACGCTGTTCGCATACTGGGGCGTTGGCCTGCCGGTGGGTTACGCCCTGGGCCTGACGAATTGGCTGGGCGAGCCGAGCGGCCCAAGCGGCTTGTGGCAAGGGCTGATCGTGGGCCTGAGTTGTGCGGCGGGGATGTTGCTGGTGCGCCTGGCGCGCAGTGCACGCCGGCGTATCCGCGCCGATAAGGCGCGGGTTTAAGCGGACTTCTTGCGGATCCAGTACAGGTACGTACCGGCCTGCTCCTGCTGATCCACCAGTTCGTGGTCAAGGAACACGCAGAACTTGGGGATATCGCGGCGCGTGGACGGATCGGTCGCGATCACCTTGAGCAAGCCGCCGGGCGGCAGGTCACGGATGTGCTGGTGCAGCATCATCACGGGTTCCGGGCAATTCAAGCCTGTTGCATCTAGGGTGCCGTCGACGGCGCTGTCGAAAATATCGCTCATGATCTACTCCTGAAACTGGCCGCCAGTCTACCGGGCCTTGGTTTTCTTCACATCCACCAACCGACGCAAATGGCAGGTCACTTCCTCACGGTCGTGGTACAGCTGCTTGCAACCGATCTCCACGCGGATGCCGCGCGCCTTGAAACCGTCTTCGATGCGTTCCAGCAGGCGCTTCACTTCGGCGTAGCGCTGTTTCATCGGCAGCTTCAGGTTCACCACCGCCTCGCGGCAATGCCCTTCGCCGATCCAGGTTTCCAGCAGCGCGGCGTTACGCGCCGGCTTTTCGACGATGTCGCAGACCATCCAGTCCACCGGCTGCTTGGGCACGAAGGTGAAACCGTCGGCCATCAAGTGCTGCACCAGGCCAGTGTCCATCAGGCTTTCGGCCATCGGGCCGTTGTCGATGGCGGTCACCAGCATGCCACGGTTGACCAGTTGCCAGGTCCAGCCGCCGGGCGCTGCACCGAGGTCGACGCCGGTCATGTCGCCGTGCAGGCGCTCGTCCCACTGGTCGCGGGGGATGAAGTGATGCCAGGCCTCTTCCAGCTTGAGGGTCGAACGGCTGGGTGCTTCACGGGGGAACTTGAGACGTGGGATACCCATCGGCCACATTGCCGAGTTGTTCGACTCGGCCAGACCCATAAAGACTTCGCGGCCACTCTTGAAGGTCAGCAGCAGGCGCGGCTTGCTCGGGTCGTCCACCAGCTTGCCGGCGTTCAGCAGGGCTTTGCGCAGGTGCACTTCGAATTTCTTGCAGAAATTGGACAGTTCCTTGCCGTCGTTGGTGTCGACCATCTCCAGCCACAGGCTGCCGCACACCGGGAACTCGCGCAGGTGAGCGAGGATCACGCTGATGCGGTCGGTTTCCGGCAGGTCGATAAACACCCCGCGCGCCCACTGCCGAGGAAAGATCAGCTCGGCAAAGCGCTGGCCGTGCATCAAGCGCTGGGCGCCGTCTTCTTCGGTGCAGACAAATTCGGCGCAGGCGCTGCCGGTCTTGGCCTTGGCGTAGCCGGAAACGTTCAGGCGCGCGGCGAGGTCCGCGATCTCGGAACAGACTTCGCCTTCAAAACCCGGGCGGCAGTGCATAAAAAGGGTGTTCATCAACTCTCCAAGTGAATCAACTGACGTTGCGCTGTCGCAATGCCTGTCATGAAAACCCGCGCATGATAACGGAGTTCGGAACCTTGGACTTAACGATAGAGTCCAGTTATTAGCCTGCTAATGAAAACAGGGCTAAGTTGATAGCTCTGTTCGTCCCGTCAGGTCCGTAGCCGTGCGGACCATAAGGAGTCGTGTCATGTCATCGCTTGATAGCCTGAGAACCCTTAAGACCCTGGAAATAGACAGCAAAACCTACCACTACTTCAGCCTGCCCGAAGCCGCCAAGAGCCTGGGTGACCTGGACAAGCTGCCGATGTCGCTCAAGGTACTGCTGGAAAACCTGCTGCGCTGGGAAGACAACAAGACCGTCGCCGGCGCCGACCTCAAGGCCATTGCCGCCTGGCTCAAGGAACGCCAGTCCGACCGTGAGATCCAGTACCGCCCCGCTCGAGTTTTGATGCAAGACTTTACCGGCGTACCCGCCGTGGTCGACCTGGCCGCCATGCGCGCCGCCGTGGCCAAGGCCGGGGGCGATCCGCAGCGCATCAACCCGCTATCGCCCGTAGACCTGGTGATTGACCACTCGGTGATGGTCGACAAGTTCGGCAACGCCGACGCGTTTGAGCAAAACGTCGACATCGAAATGCAGCGCAACGGCGAACGCTACGCCTTCCTGCGCTGGGGCCAGAGCGCCTTCGATAACTTCAGCGTGGTGCCACCGGGCACCGGCATCTGCCACCAGGTCAACCTCGAATACCTTGGCCGCACCGTGTGGACCAAGGACGAAGATGGTCGCACTTACGCCTTCCCGGACACATTAGTGGGCACCGACTCCCACACCACCATGATCAACGGCCTCGGCGTACTCGGCTGGGGCGTGGGCGGGATCGAAGCGGAAGCGGCGATGCTCGGCCAGCCGGTGTCGATGCTGATCCCGGAAGTGATCGGCTTCAAGCTCACCGGCAAATTGAAAGAAGGCATCACCGCTACTGACCTCGTGTTGACCGTCACCCAGATGCTGCGCAAAAAAGGCGTGGTGGGTAAATTCGTCGAATTCTACGGCGATGGCCTGGCCGACCTGCCGTTGGCCGACCGTGCCACCATCGCCAACATGGCCCCGGAATATGGCGCCACCTGCGGCTTTTTCCCGGTGGATGAGGTGACGTTGGATTACCTGCGTCTCTCCGGCCGTCCTACCGAAACCGTGAAGCTGGTTGAGGCCTACACCAAGGCCCAGGGCCTGTGGCGCATCGCCGGCCAGGAGCCGGTGTTCACCGACAGCCTGGCCCTGGACATGGGCAGTGTCGAAGCCAGCCTGGCCGGGCCGAAACGCCCGCAGGACCGCGTAGCACTGCCCAATGTCGGCCAGGCCTTCAGTGACTTTCTCGACCTGCAATTCAAACCCACCAACAAAGAAGAGGGCCGCCTGGAAAGCGAAGGCGGCGGCGGGGTTGCCGTGGGCAATGCCGACCTGGTGGGCGAAACCGACTATGAGTACGACGGCCAGACCTATCGCCTGAAAAACGGCGCGGTGGTGATCGCCGCAATCACCTCCTGCACCAACACCTCTAACCCCAGTGTGATGATGGCGGCCGGGCTGGTGGCGAAAAAGGCCGTGGAAAAAGGCCTGACGCGCAAGCCTTGGGTTAAAACCTCATTGGCACCAGGCTCCAAAGTGGTCACCGACTACTACAAGGCGGCAGGCCTCACCCAGTACTTGGACAAGCTCGGCTTTGATCTGGTGGGCTACGGCTGCACCACCTGCATCGGCAACTCCGGCCCGCTGCCCGAGCCGATCGAAAAAGCCATCCAGAAAGCCGACCTTGCGGTGGCGTCGGTGCTGTCGGGCAACCGCAACTTCGAAGGCCGCGTGCACCCGCTGGTGAAAACCAACTGGCTGGCTTCGCCGCCGCTGGTGGTGGCGTATGCCTTGGCGGGCACCGTGCGCATCGATATCAGCAGTGAACCGCTGGGGAATGACCAAGACGGCAAGCCGGTGTACCTCAAGGACATCTGGCCCAGCAGCAAGGAAATCGCGGATGCCGTGGCTCAGGTCAGCACCGGCATGTTCCACAAGGAATACGCCGAGGTGTTCGCCGGTGACGAGCAGTGGCAAGCCATTGAAGTACCACAAGCCGCCACCTACGTCTGGCAAGAGGATTCGACCTATATCCAGCATCCGCCGTTCTTCGACGACATTGCCGGGCCGCTGCCGGTGATCAAAGACGTCAAAGGCGCCAACGTGCTGGCGTTGCTGGGTGACTCGGTCACCACCGACCACATCTCCCCGGCCGGTAATATCAAGACTGACAGCCCCGCCGGTCGCTACCTGCGCGAACAAGGCGTGGAACCGCGCGACTTCAACTCTTACGGCTCACGCCGGGGCAACCATGAAGTGATGATGCGCGGCACCTTTGCCAATATCCGTATCCGCAATGAAATGCTCGGTGGCGAGGAAGGCGGCAATACGCTGTATATCCCCACTGGCGAGAAGATGGCGATCTATGACGCGTCGATGAAGTACCAGGCCTCGGGCACGCCTTTAGTGGTGGTCGCCGGCCAGGAATACGGCACCGGCTCCAGCCGCGACTGGGCAGCCAAGGGCACCAACCTGCTGGGGGTCAAGGCGGTGATCGCTGAGAGTTTCGAGCGGATCCACCGCTCCAACCTGGTGGGCATGGGCGTGCTGCCGTTGCAGTTCAAGCTGGATCAGAACCGCAAGACGCTCAAGCTGACCGGGAAGGAGAAGATCGACATTCTCGGGCTGACCGACGTGGAGATCGTGCCACGGATGAACCTGACGCTGGTGATTACGCGGGAGGATGGGAGTACGGAGAAGGTCGAGGTGTTGTGCCGGATCGATACGCTTAATGAGGTGGAATACTTCAAGGCCGGGGGCATCTTGCACTATGTGCTTCGCCAGCTGATCGCCTCTTAAGTAACACTGCAAAACAAATGTGGGAGCGGGCTTGCTCGCGAATGCAGTGGATCAGTCAAAACATCTATGACTGACAGACTGCATTCGCGAGCAAGCCCGCTCCCACATTTTTTACCGTGTTCTGATCAGAACAACCACTTCCACAACAGCACCAGCACCAGCACCGCCAGCACCGGCCGCGCAATGCGGTAAGCCTTCGGATGCTTGCGCTTCCACTGCTTGACCACACCGCTGAACTTGTCACTGAAAGTCTTGCTCCAGGCGTACGCCTGGTTGATCCCGCCCACGCGCTCGTCATCCAGGTTCTGCGGTGCAGTAGCGCGGCCCAATTGCTTGCTGACCCAACGGTTGACGCGGGTCATCACGCGGTTGCTCAGGGGGCGCTCGATGTCGCAGAACAGGATTACACGGGTCTGCTCGGTTTCATTCTTGACCCAGTGCACGTAGGTTTCGTCGAACATCACGTCTTCACCGTCACGCCAGGCGTACACCTGGCCGTCGACAAAGATGCGGCAGTCGTCGGAGTTCGGCGTGGACAAACCCAAGTGATAACGCAGGGAACCGGCGAACGGGTCGCGGTGCGGGTTGAGGTGGCTGCCGCCCGGCAACAGCGCGAACATCGCGCCTTTCACATTGGGAATGCTGCTCACCAGCGCCACGGTTTTCGGGCACAGCGCCTCGGCCGAGGGCAGGGGTTTGTCGTACCACTTGAGGTAGAAACGCTTCCAGCCCTTCTTGAAGAACGAGCCGAAGCCGGCGTCGTTGTTCTTTTCGGCGGCGCGGATGTAACCCTCGTCGAACAGGTGCATGGCCTCTTCGCGGATCACCTCCCAGTTGTCCTTGAGCACGTCCAGTTCGGGGAACTTGCTGCGGTCCAGGTAGGGCTTGGACGGCACGGCCGAGAACAGGTACATCAAGGCGTTATACGGGGCGAACAGCGCCGAATGGTTGACGAACTGACGCAACATCGGCAAACGCGCCTTGCCGCGCAGGTGCACATACAACGTGCTGCCGATAAACAACGCCAGCACGGACAGTTTGGCGGCCAAAGAAAAGGTCATGCAGCAACTCCTGGAAATAAGCGCCTGGCCAACAGCAGACGTAGCAGCCGGCCATGATAAACAGTTGGGCCATTATGCAGAAGGCCTAGCTTAGTAACGCTGATTCACATCAACCCCTGTGGTAAGCAGGTTAGTCTTGGTGAAGAGGCTTGTTGTGGTGAGCGGGCTGTTGTGGTGAGCGGGCTTGCCCCGCGCTGGGCTGCGAAGCGGCCCCAATAGGGCAACGCTTTTGCCAGTGAGAAACAGGGCGTCTGATTTTAGGGCCGCTTCGCGCCCCAGCGCGGGGCAAGCCCGCTCACCACAGACATACATCAAGCCTGGTTTTCTTGCTCGGTAAACAAATCGCTGAACAGCATGCTCGACAGGTAGCGCTCACCGGAGTCAGGCAGGATCACCACGATGGTCTTGCCCTGCATCTCCGGCTTCTCGGCCAGGCGCACCGCCACGGCCATCGCAGCGCCGCAGGAAATGCCACACAGAATTCCCTCTTCCTGCATCAGCCGCAGGGCCATGGCCTTGGACTCGTCGTCGGTCACCAGCTCCACGCGGTCAACCATCGACAGGTCGAGGTTCTTCGGCACAAACCCTGCGCCGATGCCCTGGATCTTGTGCGGACTGGGCTTGATCTCTTCACCGGCCAGCGCCTGGGTAATCACCGGCGACACGATAGGCTCGACAGCCACCGACAGGATCGGCTTGCCCGCAATGTTCTTGATATAGCGCGAAACACCGGTGATGGTGCCGCCGGTGCCCACACCCGCCACCAGCACGTCCACGGCGCCATCGGTGTCGTTCCAGATCTCCGGACCGGTGGTTTTTTCATGGATCGCCGGGTTGGCCGGGTTGTCGAACTGGGCCGGCATAAAGTAGGTGGCCGGGTCGCTGGCAACGATTTCGCCGGCTTTCTCGATAGCGCCCTTCATGCCCTTGGCCGGTTCGGTCAGCACCAGTTCGGCGCCGAGGGCCTTGAGTACCTTGCGGCGCTCGATGCTCATGGACGCCGGCATGGTCAGCAACAACTTGTAGCCACGGGCGGCGGCGACGAATGCCAGGCCGATGCCGGTGTTGCCGGAGGTGGGTTCGACAATGGTCATGCCCGGCTTGAGTTTGCCGGTGCTTTCAGCGTCCCAGATCATGTTTGCGCCAATGCGGCATTTCACCGAGTAGCCTGGGTTACGCCCTTCGATCTTGGCCAGGATGGTCACACCACGCGGTGCGATCCGGTTGATCTGAACCAGGGGCGTGTTACCGATGGAGTGCGCGTTGTCTGCAAAGATGCGGCTCATGACGGGTCCTATGGGTCGATTCAAGGAAGGCCACAAGGGTATGCCTCGTGCCGCAAAGCGTCCAGTCGGAGGAACGTTGCGCCCTTCGCAACAGTCCATCCCCTATACGCACAGAGGACCCTCCCCATGAAACGTCGCTACAGTTGGCCACTATGGACCGTCGCCGGATTGCTGGTGGTACTGGTCGCCCTGAGCATCGCCCTGCCCTACCTGGTGCGTAACTACTTGAATGACAAGCTCGCCAACATGGGCGACTACCGCGGCCACGTCACGGATGTAGACCTGGCCCTGTGGCGCGGCGCGTACAAGATCAACGGCCTGGAGATCATCAAGGTCGACGGCAAAGTGCCCGTACCGTTCGTCAAGGCGCCGCTGATCGACCTCGCGGTGAGCTGGCACTCGTTATGGTACGACCATGCGGTGGTGGCCAAGGTGCTGTTTATCAACCCCGAGGTGAACTTCGTCGACGGCGGCGCCAACAAGCAGGCGTCCCAGACCGGTAAAGGCACCGACTGGCGCGAGCAATTGAGCAAGCTGGCCCCTATCACCCTCGACGAAGTGCGCATCGAAGACGGCAGGATCGCCTTCCATAACTTCAGCTCCAAACCACCGGTCAACATCAACGCCACCGCGGTCAACGCCAGTTTCTACAACCTGACCAACGTGGTCGACGTCAAAGGCAAGCGCGACGCCCGCTTCGAGGGCAAGGCGCTGCTGCAAGGCCAGGCGCCGCTGGAAGCCACAGCCACCTTTGACCCGCTGAGCAATTTCGAGAACTTCGAATTCCGTTTCCGCGCCAAAGACTTGCAGCTCAAGCGCATGAATGACTTCGCCTCGGCCTACGGCAAATTCGACTTCAAGGCCGGCACCGGCGACGTGGTGATCGAAGCCCAGGCGGAAAAAGGCCAGTTGACCGGCTATATCAAACCGCTGCTGCGCGACGTCGAAGTCTTCGACTGGCAGCAGGACGTGGAAAACAAAGACAAGAACATCTTCCGCTCGATCTGGGAGGCGGTGGTCGGCGCCAGCGAGACCGTGCTGAAAAACCAGGCGAAAAACCAGTTCGCCACCCGGGTTGAGCTCAGTGGCAGCGTGCACCAGCAAAATGTCAGCGCGTTTTCCGCGTTTTTGGCGATTTTGCGCAACGGCTTCATCCAGGCGTTCAATGCGCGCTATGAACAACCCAAGCCCTCGGCGGACTGAAGGTGACTGGTCATTCAGAGACTGAATGAGCCGCCTGCGTTCACAGTCGCCGGGGCTGCGCGGTATAGTCCAGGCATTGATGAATGCGAGGAAACACCGATGAAGTTCGAAGGCACCCAGGCCTATGTGGCTACCGATGACCTGAAACTGGCCGTCAACGCCGCCATTACCCTGGAGCGGCCGTTGCTGGTCAAGGGCGAACCCGGCACCGGCAAGACCATGCTCGCCGAGCAATTGGCCGAGTCCTTCGGTGCCAAGCTGATCACCTGGCACATCAAGTCCACCACCAAGGCGCATCAGGGCCTGTACGAGTACGACGCGGTCAGCCGCCTGCGCGACTCGCAGTTGGGCGTGGACAAGGTCCACGACGTGCGCAACTACCTGAAAAAGGGCAAGCTCTGGGAAGCCTTCGAATCCGAAGAGCGGGTGATCCTGCTGATCGATGAAATCGACAAGGCCGACATCGAGTTCCCCAACGACCTGCTGCAAGAACTCGACAAGATGGAGTTCTACGTCTACGAAATCGACGAGACCATCAAGGCCAAGAAACGCCCGATCATCATCATTACCTCCAACAACGAAAAGGAGCTGCCGGACGCCTTTCTGCGCCGCTGCTTCTTCCACTACATCGCCTTCCCCGACCGCACCACCCTGCAAAAGATCGTCGATGTGCACTACCCCGACATCAAGAAAGACCTGGTCAGCGAAGCGCTGGATGTGTTCTTCGACGTGCGCAAAGTACCGGGCCTGAAGAAAAAACCCTCCACCTCCGAACTGGTGGACTGGCTCAAGCTGCTGATGGCCGACAACATCGGCGAAGCCGTGCTGCGCGAACGTGACCCGACCAAGGCCATCCCGCCGCTGGCCGGTGCGTTGGTGAAGAACGAGCAGGACGTGCAGTTGCTGGAGCGTCTGGCGTTCATGAGCCGTCGCGGTAATCGCTGATGCTGCTCAACCTGTTCAATGAAATGCGCGCCGCCAAGGTGCCGGTGTCGGTGCGCGAGCTGCTCGACCTGATCAACGCGCTGAAAATGCGCGTGACCTTCGCCGACATGGACGAGTTCTACTACTTGGCCCGGGCGATCCTGGTCAAGGACGAGCGGCACTTCGACAAGTTCGACCGGGCCTTCGGCGCCTACTTCAACGGCCTGGAGAAACTCGACGACCACTTGCAGGCGCTGATCCCCGAAGAGTGGCTGCGCAAGGAGTTCGAGCGTTCGCTGACCGATGAAGAACGCGCGCAGATCCAGTCTCTTGGTGGCCTCGACAAACTCATCGAGGAATTCAAGAAACGCCTGGAAGAACAAAAGGAACGCCACGCCGGCGGTAACAAGTGGATCGGCACCGGCGGCACCAGCCCGTTCGGCTCCGGCGGCTATAACCCGGAAGGCATTCGCGTCGGCGATGCCGGCAAGCGCCAGGGCAAGGCCGTTAAGGTGTGGGACCAGCGCGAGTACAAGAACCTCGACGACCAGGTTGAACTGGGCACGCGTAATATCAAGATCGCCCTGCGCCGCCTGCGCAAATTTGCGCGCCAGGGCGCGGCGGAAGAGCTGGATATCGACGGCACCATCGACCACACCGCCCGCGATGCCGGCTTGCTAAATATTCAGATGCGCCCGGAGCGGCGCAACACCATCAAGCTGCTATTGCTGTTCGATATCGGCGGCTCGATGGATGCCCACGTGAAGATCTGCGAAGAGCTGTTCTCCGCGTGCAAGACCGAGTTCAAGCATTTGGAGTACTTCTACTTCCACAACTTCGTCTATGAGTCGGTGTGGAAAAACAACCAGCGCCGCACCTCCGAGCGCACCTCAACCCAGGACCTGCTGCACAAGTACGGCGCGGATTACAAAGTGATCTTTATCGGCGATGCGTCGATGGCGCCGTATGAAATCACCCAGGCCGGCGGCAGCGTCGAGCATTGGAATGAAGAGCCGGGGTATGTGTGGATGCAGCGCTTCATGGCCAAGTACAAGAAGCTGATCTGGATCAACCCGTATCCGAAGGACACCTGGGGGTATACGGCGTCGACGGGGATTGTGCGGGAGTTGGTGGAGGATCAGATGTATCCGCTGACGTTGCGGGGGTTGGAAGAGGGGATGCGCTTTCTCTCCAAATAGGCGGTGTGCTCACTGACGCTATCGCAGGCAAGCCAGCTCCCACAGTTGAATGCATTTGAAAGTTGGAATGCATTCAACTGTGGGAGCTGGCTTGCCTGCGATGCTTTTAGCTGTTCAAAAAGCGCTGCAAGAAGTCAATGTGCTGCTGATGCGCAGTCTCCTGCACCACCGGCGCCAGCCGCACCTTCTCCCCCGGCAAACACTGCGCCAGCCGCGCCAGCGCCAATGGCGTCAACGCGCCCAGACGCGGATAGCCACCAATGGTCTGGCGATCATTGAGCAACACAATCGGCTGCCCATCCGGCGGCACCTGGATCGCCCCCAGCGGAATGCCTTCGGAAATCAGTGAAGGCCCCTGATACTGCAGCGGCGTACCCAACAGCCGCATGCCCATGCGGTCGGCGCGACTGTCGAGGGCCCATTCGGTGTTGAACGCATCAAACAGGCTTTGCCCGCTGAACTGGCCGATCTGGGCGCCGACGATCACGTCCAATGCAGTTTTGGCCAGACCTGGATCATTCAGCACTTTCATTGCGCCGCCGACGCCGGAATACGCCAAGCGCCCGCCTTCGGCCAGTGCCTTACCGAAACCGTCCACGCCGCCCAGTTCTTCACGCACAACGGTGGCGCAACTGCCCAGCACGTCCGGCGCATCAAACCCGCCCGGCGCCGCCAGATAGGCCCGCGCGCCGTTGAATGGCTGGGTAAAACGCAAACGCTGGCCCTTTTGCAGGATAAAACTGCGGCCTGGGCTGATGGCGCGTTCGTCGATATAAGCACCCAAGTCCGCACCGGCCAGGGCCAGCAGGCAATAATCCTCGGCCTGCACGGTAAAGCCGCCCAAGGTGATTTCCACCACCGGCGCGTCCAGCGCATTGCCCAGCAGCCAGTTGGCCCAGGACATCGACACCCAGTCCAGCGCCCCGCCCTGGGTTACGCCCAGGTGACGCACGCCAAAGCGGCCGGCGTCCTGCAACAGGCACAGCGGTGTGCTGGCCTCGATGATCAAGCGGCTCATGCCTGCGCCTCCAACGGCGTGTCATCGCCACCCAGTTTGATGAATTGCGCGTGATCGACGGGTTCGAAGCGTACCGTGTCGCCCGGTTGCATCAGGCTATAACCATCGCGCTCACGGTCGAACAACTTGGCCGGGGTGCGGCCGATCAGGTTCCAGCCGCCCGGCGAGACCACCGGGTAGGCCGCGGTTTGCCGTTCGGCAATACCGACACTGCCCGCCGCCACGCGTTTGCGCGGGGTGTTGAGACGTGGCGCGGCGAGGACTTCATCCACCAGGCCCATAAAGGCAAAACCGGGGGCGAAGCCGAGGGCGAACACTTGGTACTCGTGGGCGCTGTGGCGGCGGATCACGTCATCGACGCTTAGCCCGCTGCGCTGGCTGAGCAGGCTCAGTTCGGGGCCGACGCTCAGGTCGTACCACACCGGCAGCACGTGGCACTGGCCGCTGCCCTGGGTGTGCGGTTGCAGGTCGGTCAGGGCCTGGTCGATCAATTCGCGTGCCTGGGCCGGGTTCAATACGCTGAGGTCGTAATGCACCATCAAGGTCGTGTAGGACGGCACCAAGTCGACCAAAGCTGCGCCGAAACCGCTGCGCAAGCGCTGGATGGCGGCGAGCATCCAGGGCATGTTGGCTTCGGCGATTGCATCAAACAGACGCACCATCAGGCAGTCGATGGCCACCACTTCAATCCGTGGCTTCATGCTGGCTTCAATGCCTCGCGGATGCGCTGTACGGCGGCGATTGAGCTGGCATTGTCGCCATGCACGCACAGCGTGTTGGCTTGCAGGACCAACGAGCTGCCGTCGCTGGCGGTCAGCGCTTCCCCCCTGGAAATGGTCAAGGCTTGCTGCAGGATGGTGTCGGCATCGTGGTGCACGGCGCCGGGCAACTGCCGCGAGACCAGGTGGCCCTTGTTGTCATAGGCGCGGTCGGCAAAGGCTTCGAACCACAGGGTGACGCCATATTCATCGCCCAAGGCCTGCGCTGCGCTGTTGTCGCGGGTTGCCAGCAACATCAGCGGCAGGTCGCCGTAAGCTGCCACAGCCTGTATCACCGCGCGCAATTGCGCGGGCTTGGCCATCATGTCGTTGTACATCGCGCCGTGGGGCTTCACATAGCTGACCCGCCCACCTTGCGCCCGGCAGATGCCGTCGAGGGCGCCGATCTGGTAGTGCAGCAGGTCCTGGATTTCCTGGGGCGTGTAGGCCATGGAGCGACGGCCGAAACCTTGCAGATCCTGGTACGCCGGGTGTGCGCCGACTTGCACGCCATGCTTGAGTGCCAGGCTGACGGTCTTGCGCATGATGCTCGGGTCGCCGGCATGGAAGCCGCACGCCACGTTGGCGCAATCAATGAACGGCATGACCTCGGCGTCCAGCCCCATGGTCCAGTTACCGAAGCTTTCTCCGATGTCGCAATTCAGTAGAAGGCGGCTCACGTTGGTCGCTCCTGTAGGCATTGTTATTTTGTAGTGTGGGATTTTTTACGCAGAACTCGCAACTTGTCCTGACACCCCAACGGCGCTTATCGTGGAATAGCTCGATTTTTGGCGCTGGCCCGGTGCGGCGTCCAACTAATAAAAACCGATCCATGCATAAGAAAAAGTTGATCCCATGAATTTGAAGTTCCTCGAAACCTTCGTCTGGGTGGCCAAGCTCAAGAGTTTCCGCCTGACCGCCGAGAAGTTGTTCACTACCCAGGCGTCGATCTCCAGCCGCATTGCCGTGCTGGAAAGCGAGTTGGGCGTGAAGCTGTTTCTGCGCGACTCACGCGGTGTGAGCCTGACCCCGGAAGGCTTGAAGGTGCTCGATTACGCCGAGCAAATGATGGTGACGATGCAGGGCCTGAAGCAGTCCCTGGAGACCACCAGCAGCAAGGTCGGGCGCATCCGCATCGGCGCAATGGACACGGTGATCCACACTTGGCTCAGCCCATTGGTGGCGGAACTGATGGACCACTTCCCGCTGGTAGAAATCGAGTTGGTCGCCGATACCGCGCTGAACCTCAGCGATCAGCTGCAAAAAGGCTTCCTCGACCTGATCCTGCAAACCGACCTGCTGCGCCTCGAAACCGTGCGCAGCCTGGAGCTGTGCAGCCACCCCATGGCCTGGATCGTCGCCAGCCAGTCGATCTACAACCGTGACTACGCGTCCCTCGCCGAACTGGCGCAGGAACGCATCATCACCTACTCGAAAAACTCCCATCCGCACCAGGACGTGATCAGCCTGATGCAGGCCAACGGCGTGGCCGCGCCACGCATGAACTGCGTGAATTCGGTGTCGGCCATCACCCGTTTACTGCGCGATGGTTTTGGCATTGGCGCACTGCCGCCGGTGCTGGTCAGCGAAGAACTGGCGCGCGGGGAATTGGTGATGTTGCCGATGGCGCAGAAACTGCCGAACTTGCAGGTGGTGGTGTCGTGGCGCGTGGGGGTGGAGCTGGTGGAGGAGATTGTGGGGTTGTGCCAGAAGGTGGTGGCACGGTATGCCGAGGAAGTGGGTGAGGAGCGGATGGTGCTCGCTCACCCGTGAGGCTCAGAGCCCTTTGAGGTCCCGCTCTTCGATCGGCCGGCTTTGGCGCAGGCGCTTGCCGCCCAACACCACCCAGTCGATCAGACGGAACAGGCACTCCAGGCCGAACGACAACAGCATCGCCCCGCCCAACCCCCAGCCCATGGCCTCGGGCGTCAGCAGGATCTGGTAGCTGTAGCCGTTCCAGGTTTCCTGGCGGATATCCGGATCCGCCGCCACGGCCACTTGCAGGGCGCGGATGTACCACGGGCCTTGCATGGCCTGGAATTGCTTGTCCAACGCCACCTGGCGGTCAAGCATGGCGCCCAGGCTGTTGGCGTCGCTCTGAAACACCGGGTCATCACTGGCGCGGTAATGCGCGACCAACGCCTTCAAGTCACCGTTGAAGAACTGCCGTGCCGTGTTTTCAAACCCGCTGAGGCCGGTCTGGGCCTCGATCAGATGAGCTTCGACGCGCTTGGCGTAGTCGTTGATGAACCCCGGCACTTGCACGCCGACCAACAGGCCAATGGCAAACAGCACCAACCGCAGATAACTGAGCAACATGGTCGATATCCTTACTCGGTGATGCCCTGGCTGACGCATTCACCGCGTCGCCACAGGCTCCATTGGCCCGGTTCGTAGCGGGTCCAGTTTTCGTTGTCGGTCAAAGGTTCGGTGGCGATCACGGTCACCACGTCATTGGGCGTGGTTTCGGCCTGAAAATCGACGATCACGTCGACATCTTTCAAGCGTGCAGGGCCGAACGGGGCGCGACGGGTGATTTGCGCCAACTTGGTCGAGCAATAGCAAAACAGCCAGTCGCCGTCGCTGAGCAGGCAATTGAACACGCCTTTGCTGCGGTATTCGGAGCAGGCGGCGATCAGGTCCGGCAGGACGTTTTCAATGTCCACCGGCTCCGGGAAGGCTTCACGCACGCGGTTGAGCAGATCGCAAAAGGCCGCTTCGCTGTCGGTATCGCCCACGGGACGATAGAAAGTCGCGCGGGGATTGAAGTCGGCCAATTGGCCGTTATGCGCAAAGCACCAGTTGCGGCCCCACAGTTCGCGCACGAACGGGTGAGTATTGGCCAGGCTGACCTTGCCGACGTTGGCCTGGCGGATATGGCCGATCACCACTTCGCTTTTGATCGGGTAACGCTGCACCAGCAGCGCGACTTCCGATTCGCTGCTCGCGGCCGGGTCCTGGAACAGGCGCAGGCCACGGCCTTCATAGAACGCGATGCCCCAACCGTCACGGTGGGGACCGGTGCGCCCACCGCGCTGCATCAGCCCGGTGAAGCTGAACACGATATCGGTGGGGACGTTGGCACTCATGCCCAATAATTCACACATGCCAGGGCTCTCGCAGCAGGGCGGACAACGTTAAAGGCGCGGTTCGACGCGCAGACCGCTCACGGGTGCCGGACGGCGAAAAGGCACTTCATCGTCGTCTTGATCCGGTTCGGCGGCCAGCGCAGCATCCGCGGCGGCCTTGCGCTCACGGCGGGCGTTGGCAGCGCGCTCGATGGGCCAGCGGATCAGCACGAACACCAGGTACACGCCAAAGGCGATCATGCTGTACATGAACAGATCGGAAATGGCCCGCCAGGCGTTATTGCCGACCTTGAGCACCAGGTCCAGGGCGGTGATGGCCACGGCAGGCGCGAACTGGGTCTTGACCGGGTCGACGATGGTCGGGCTGAACAGCAACACCGCCATCAGCAACAGCAGCGGCTCGCGCAGCCAGCGCCAGATCCAGCGGGTCATGCGCCACCACACCAACAGGCAGCCCAAAGCGGCGAAGGCGTAAAGGCCCCAAGCGGTCAGATAGTCGTTCTCGGTCATGGTGTCCATGGCAAGGTTGGCAAGTCGGGTGGAGACAGACCATTACTGGTCTGCCTCCCCCTAAGAACCATACGTGCGTCTTTCAACGCATACGGCTCAAGTCTTTAGTAGAACCCCTTGCGGGGCCGGCTTGTTCACTGTCAATCCACGGCTGTGAAGCTGTTGGTGACACACTGGGTGCAATAGTACTCGGTTATCCAAGGTGTCTCTACCGCCTTGGGAGCGGTGGATGATGTGATGGTCGTGCCATCCCGTTATCTTGGTAATCGCTCCATTACACAATGGGCACAATCCTTTTTGACTCTGAAACAGGCTCAAAATCTGCTTGCGGTACTTCAGCTTGTTCAGCATCCGCGTCATTCGCAGCTTCTCGCCCATTTCCTCCATGGAAGGGTCGAAGGGGTTGTACTCCCCACTCACCTTCTTGTGCCGTTCGATCGGCGTACTCGCTAGCGAGTACAACTCGACCACCCGTATGCTCCCGTCATCTTCTACAACCGTGGTGGCGAACACCCAGTCCTTGCTCTCTTGAGTCCGGAAGTACTTCTTCTTGACCCATTCCAGCGATTTCTTAGGATGTCGCCTTTTCGCCCAACGCCATAAAACACGGAACAGCAAATGATCCAGGCGACTGTACGTTTGCTTGGCAACAACCGGCTGGTGATACAACGCCCAGCCTTTAAAAATGGGATTGAGCAGCCCTATCAAATAGTGCTGCGGCGCCATCTTGTGGTTGTCTATGACGTCCTTCACCTTGCGATAAAACGCTTTCACGTTTCTTTTGCTCGGTTTGATCAGTAGCTTCCCGTCGTATTTGCGGAAACTCCAACCCAGGAAGTCGAAGCCTTCATCTATATGGACGACGTGAGTTTTCTCAGGCGACAACTGCAACCCCCGTACAGCGAGGAACTGCTCGACCCAAGGTCTGATTTCGTTTTCTAGCACCTCTCTTGAGCTACCAGTAATCACAAAATCATCCGCATATCGCACCACATTGATTTTCAGCTTCTTTGCCTTTGTTAAGCCCAAATGTTGCTTGAGCTGTAACTCCAGTCCATCAAGTACCAAGTTCGCCAAGGTAGGCGAGATAATTCCTCCCTGTGGCGTACCTGCATTTGTTGCCTGTAGTTGGCTTTTATGAATCACACCAGCCTTCAGCCACTTCCGAAGGATCTCCTTGTCTGTAGAGACATTAGCGATCAACCAGTCGTGGTTAATGTGGTCAAAGCAACCTTTGATGTCCGCCTCCAACACCCATTGGGCCGAAACCTTCTTGGATAGGCACACGAACAATTGCCCCATCGCATCCGCCGTGGAACGCTCGATCCGAAAGCCGTAACTGTTCGGATCGCCGGTGGTTTCCGCGATGGGCGCCAGGGCCAGCAGGTAAAGAGCCTGCATGGCTCTGTCAGTCATGGTTGGAATGCCCAGAGGGCGTTCTTTCCCATTCGACTTCGGGATAAATACACGCCGTAATGGCCGTGGCTTATACCCGTGGCGCTTCAACCCATTTGCCGCTTTCCATTTGGCATCGGGTGTATCCCAAAGCACGCGGTCGACTCCCGCCGTGCGCTTACCTTGGTTTTCAGTGACTCGCCGTACGGCCAAGTATCTGGCTGAACGTGAACGGGTCAGCATCCGTTGCAGGGCTTTCACCCGGCGCCAGTCGCCTTCCCCACAAGCCTTCGCAATCCGAATCTGCATCGCCCGTACGTTCCGCTGAACACGACACCAATCGATGTCGTGCCAATGCTGCGGAGCGCCGGAAGGCGCAGACCCGGCCATCTGGCTAGGTACTAACATGCTGCCTTCCTCTCAAGTTGCCCCGAGCAGAAGACGTACGCATCCCCTGACGGGAATGGACGCTCCCGCCAGGAGTGGATGAATAAGAAGCCCATTACTGCCGGACTTCGAAGATATTTGAGACAGGTTCACTCAGTGTTCATGCGATAAAAGACCACGCAGAAGTCTGCCCGGTTTCCCGTGGGGTAATGTCCCAACCCCTATCCGAGCCATTACAGCCCGGCGTTCGCTTTTTCTGCGATCCCATACCCGCACAGCCAACAGATCCCCTTGCGGTTCACCTGCCCGAAGGCAGCCATACGGGCTTACCACGTTCCCTGCCTGTCACACGATTGGTTTAGGGTCTGCCTTTTCACCGGTGGTCTTGAGGACGACGTACGCCCAACCTGTACGGACGTAACCGACCACGTGCCTTTTGGCCCAAGCCTGTCAGCAGTTTTGGCTTGTTCATAGTTACGGTGTTTATCAGCAGTTCACTTACGTTACCCATGCCAACCAGCCTAGCGTCTCGACCCGGCACTGCTCCGAGCGTCTGTGCCTCACCTCACGGTAAAAGCACACCCTGACGGGGACTGCATTGTTGGAAAAGCTTCACACCCCACCGTTACCAGTGACGCATGTTTTCCTAGGCTATCGTTGGTCGCACAACGAGTCCGCTGCCACCTTGCAGGCAAGGTAGTTGGAGAATGACAGACAGAGCTTTCGCTCGAGTCTCCAGATGAAAGTGAGCAGGAACTGACGAGTCAGCATGCTCTCTATATTGTTTCCTCCTGTTTCAGACGCAGGAGAAAACCCCTGCGGGGATTCTCTCCCGCATGGGATGAGCCCTAAAAGGGCTGAGGACTAAAGTGCACTTCAAGACCGGGGGAACCGGTCCTGTGGTCGAGCTTCCAAGTGCTAGTCGACCTATCTCTGTGCCAACCGCCGCAGCGGTAAGTCCTTGAAGGCATTGGACTTAAAGGGCAGTTTTGGTTCCTGGGACTGGGTACCCAAGCTGTCGATTTCCGCGATGGAAATCCCTCAAGATGACTGAACACCTCGAGGTTCTGAAGACACGCTACGCGTGTCGCACACAGGCGGCTATGATAACGGCTTTTGCGTGTCGCGGCTGCAATGCCTGCCACCGTCCGCCCGATAGAGATTAATCCCATGCCTACATCGACCGCTCCGATTGCCCGCAAGGCCCAAGGCTCAGATCCGTACGCCTGGCTGCAAGAGCGCGACAGCGCTGAGGTGCTCGATTACCTCAAGGCCGAAAACGCCTGGCAGGAAGCGCAACTCGCCGATCAGGCAGCGCTGCGCGAAACCCTGTTCGAGGAAATCAAGGGCCGCATTCTCGAAACCGATCTGTCGCTGCCTTCGCCGTGGGGCCCGTATCTGTATTACACCCGCACCACCGCCGGTGACGAATACGCCCGCCACTACCGCTGCCGTCGCCCGGCCGACGACAGCAACCAGGTGGATGACAGCAGCGAAGAGTTGTTGCTGGACCCGAACGTGCTGGCCAATGGCGGTTTCTTCTCCCTCGGCGCGTTCAGCATCAGCCCCGACCACCAGCGCCTGGCCTACAGCCTCGATACCAGCGGTGAAGAGATCTACACCCTGTACGTGAAGGAATTGGCCACCGGCAAAGTCAGCGAACTGGCGTTTGAAGACTGCGACGGCAGCATGACCTGGGCGAATGACAGCCTGACCCTGTTCTTCGGCGAACTGGACGACACCCACCGCCCGCACAAGCTGTATCGCTATCGCCTGGACGGCACCGCGGCGCAGGAAGTGTTCCATGAGCCCGACGGCCGTTTCTTCCTGCATTGCTACCGTTCCAGCTCCGAGCGCCAGCTGCTGCTGTCACTGGGCAGCAAGACCACCAGCGAAGTCTGGGCCCTGGACGCCGACCAGCCACACCTGGACTTCACCTGCCTGGCGCCACGGGTCGAAGACCATGAGTACGATGTCGACCACGGCCAGTTGAATGGCGCGTGGACCTGGTTTATCCGCAGCAACCGCGATGGCATCAACTACGCGCTGTTCGTGGCAACCGACATTGGCGACGTGCCGACCGAAGCTGAATGGCAGAACCTGATCCCCCACAGCGATGAGGTGATGCTCGACGGCGTGAGCCTGAACACCCACGCCATGACCCTGAGCCTGCGCATCGGCGGCCTGCCGGTGATCGAAGTGCACCCGCAGGGCTTGCCGGCCTATCGCGTGGAATTGCCTGACGCCGCCTACAGCCTCTACGTACAGAACAGCCTGGAGTTTGTCAGCGACAAAATCCGCCTGCGCTACGAAGCCCTGAACCGTCCAGCCCAGGTGCGCCAGCTGGAACTGGCCAGCGGCGCGCAACAGGTGCTCAAGGAAACCCCGGTACTCGGCGTGTTCAACGCCGATGATTACGTGAGCCAGCGCCTCTGGGCCACCTCGGCAGATGGCACCCAGGTGCCGATCAGCCTGGTGGTCAAGCGCGACCAGTTGGGTAAACCAACGCCTCTGTATCTGTACGGCTACGGCGCCTACGGTTCGAGCCTGGACCCGTGGTTCTCCCACGCACGCCTGAGCCTGCTGGACCGAGGCGTGGCGTTTGCCATCGCCCACGTGCGCGGCGGCGGTGAGCTGGGCGAGGCCTGGTATCGCAACGGCAAGCAGGAACACAAGCAGAACACCTTCAGCGACTTTATCGCCTGCGCCGAACACCTGATCGCCGAGGGCCTGACCACGTCCAAACAACTGGCCATCAGCGGCGGCAGTGCCGGTGGCTTGTTGATCGGCGCGGTGCTTAACCAGCGCCCGGAGCTGTTCCAGGCGGCGATTGCCGAAGTGCCGTTCGTCGATGTACTCAACACCATGCTCGACCCGGAATTGCCGCTGACCATCACCGAGTACGACGAGTGGGGCAACCCGGAAGAACCGGACGTCTACGAACGCATCAAGGCCTACGCGCCCTACGAAAACGTTCGCGCCCAGGCCTACCCGCACCTGCTGGTGATCGCCGGCTACAACGACAGCCGCGTGCAATATTGGGAAGCCGCCAAGTGGGTGGCCAAGCTGCGCGACACCAAGACCGACGACAACCTGCTGCTGCTCAAGACCGAACTGGGCGCCGGCCACGGTGGCATGAGCGGTCGTTACCAGGGATTACGTGACGTAGCACTCGAATATGGCTTTGTGTTCAAGGCGCTGGGGCTGGTTTAAGGAACTTCGTAGGGCGGTCCTGTCTGAACACAGGACCGCCTACTGATTGATGGACCAAGATTGCAGCCATGGCACTACCGACGCTAATGAATACCGAAATCCGCGACATGCTTATGGATTGCGGCCTGTTCGACCCGCTGTTGCCGGAAGACTTTCACGTCGCCGCCGGCTATTTCAATATCAGCAGCATTGCCCGCGATGAGGTGATTTTCCTTGAGGGCGATGCTGGCACGTTCATGTGCATCCTCCACAGCGGCCAGGTGGCGGTGCAGAAAACCAACCACGACGGCCAGCGCCTGACCATCGCCACCCTACGCAGTGGCCGGGCCTTCGGCGAAATGGCCGTACTCGACGGCGAGCGCCGCTCGGCCAGTTGCATGGCGGCCAGTGACTGCGTGCTGTTGAACCTGGGCAAGGACTCCCTGGAAAAAATGCTCAACGAAGCGCCCAGGGTCGCCGCCAAGATCATCCGCGCGATTGCCATCGCCCTGTCCAAGCGCCTGCGCATGGCCGACGGGCAATTACTTTCGCAACAGTTCTAGCCGCCCGGCGTCTTCGGCTTGCTGTCATTCTGCAGCAGGCCCGGCACCGTCTGGTCCTTGGGTGGCGTGGGCAGCACGATGGGCACCAAGGGCGGCGAGCCGTTGGTCTTGGGCACGGCCGGTGGGGTGACTTGCGGGTACAACGTCGGCGTCGGGGTGCCCGGTGCGCCTGGCGTTGGGGCGGGCGCGACCGGTACGGTTTGCAACTCCTGAGCCTGCACCGCACCAGAGGCGAGCGCGCTCAACACAATGACCGTTAGAATGCTGCACTTCATCGATGGCTCCATGGCCTGACCGGAATGTCGTAAGGCTACTCCCAACCGCGCAAGAATGCCCTTCCCAATGAGATTTCCATGAAACGTTTCGTTCTGCTGGACACCACCCCGATCCCCGACAACGGCGGTGCCTTGTGCCTGTTCGAATACGGTGAAGATTTCGTCATCAAGATTCAGGGCGGTGATGGCGGCCAGTTGATGAACACGCGCATGCACGGTTCCGAAGATGCGCTGGCGGAGATCCCCTGCCGCAAAGTCGCCGGGCGTGCGGACTCACGGGTGTTGATCGGTGGCTTGGGCATGGGCTTTACCCTGGCGTCAGCGCTCAAGCACCTGGGCAAGACTGCCGAAGTGGTCGTGGCAGAACTGGTGCCAGGCGTCGTGGAATGGAACCGTGGGCCACTGGGCGAAAAATCCGGCCGCCCGCTGCTGGACCCGCGCACGGTGATCCGCCTGGAAGACGTGGCCAAGGTGCTGCAAGCCGAGCCCCAGGGCTTTGATGCGATCATGCTGGATGTGGACAACGGCCCCGAAGGTCTCACGCAAAAGGCCAACAGTTGGCTCTACTCCGCCGGAGGCCTGGCGGCCTGCGCCAAGGCCCTGCGCCCCAAAGGCGTGCTGGCCGTGTGGTCGGCCAGCGCGGACAAGCTGTTCAGCGACAAACTGCGCAAGGCCGGTTTCAAGGCCGAGGAAGTGCAGGTATTCGCCCATGGCAACAAGGGCACCCGGCACACCATCTGGATTGCGCAGAAGCTGTGATCGGCTAGCGCAGGGAATTGCGGTAATCGATCACGTACGGCACTTTTTTGTCGAAGGTTTTCTCCAGCTCGTTACGGTCGAGTTGGGTCATGCCGCCCAGTTGATGGGCGGTGAAACCGCTGTCGCCAACCTGTGAGCCCGGCGCCAGGCTGACCATGCGCTTGGCCACGGCCTCGATGGCGTCCTTGTAGCCACCCTTCTTGTTCAGGTTGTACTTGCCCAGGTCAATTTGAGTGCGCAACCAATTGCCCCAGTAGAACTCCAGGAACTCCGGTGCGATCTCGCCCGCCTCGGGCTTGCCATACGCGGCCTTGCGGGTGAAATACACCAGGCTGCGGAAGGTATCGTCCTGCAGGTTCTTGAAGCCCAGGTGCGCCGGCAGTTGCTCGGGCGGCAGGGTCTGGCCTTGATTATCCTTGAGCCAGACCTTGCGAGCGGCCTGCATGCGCTGCCAGAAGTTGGCCAGAGTCGGGCTGTTGCTGAAGTCGTCGGTGACCTTGACCCACATGTTCAGGCGAGGCCCGCCGCCGGGCACTTCCCACAAGGTAGTGAAGCTGTGGTGACCGTCGGTCAGGTACAACTGGCCGCCAGGGCCGACTACCACGGTCTTCATGTCGTCGGGATGGGTGCCCACCGGGTCCTTGCAGGTGAAGCTCGCCGGTTTGTGCAGGTCCGCGCCCTTGGGCACGTTGTCGGCTTCGCCCTGGCCGTTGGTTTCGCAGTATTCATCGAAGACCTTGGCGGGTTTGTCGGCGAACAGGCCGAGACTGTAGTAGATCTGGTCGAACCCCACCACGGCCTGGGTCGGGTGCAATTGATCGAGGGCCACCTCGATCACCTGGCCGGGCTGGGGTGTAGAAAACGCTTGGGCTTGGGCCGTGAGCCCACACAACAACAGTGCAACAGTCCATGAATGCAAACGCATGAGTTTCAGTCCTTATGAGTAAAGTGAAGCGGTTATTTGCAACGCGAGCGGCTAGAATCAACCCTATCCGTGAACCCCCAAATAGCCAGGAGCCATGATGAGCTCGACCAACCCGCCCTCCCACACCGCCAAGCTGGACCGCATCCTTGCCGATGCCCAGCGCGACCGGGAAATGGGCTACCGCGATAAAGCCTTGAAAATGTACCCCCACGTGTGCGGCCGCTGCGCCCGTGAGTTCGCCGGCAAACGCCTGAGCGAGCTGACCGTACACCATCGAAACCACAATCATGATGACAATCCCCAGGACGGTTCCAACTGGGAGCTGCTCTGCCTGTATTGCCATGACAACGAACACTCGCGCTACACCGACCAGCAGTATTTCGGCGAAGGCTCCACCAGCAGCCCGACGATTGCCAAGGCCACGCATAACCCGTTTGCGGCGTTGGCGGGGTTGATGAAGAAAGACGACTGAAATCTTCGCTGACTGTGCCGGCCTCTTCGCAGGCAAGTCGAATCGTCGCACCGCAGCTCCCACAATTGGAATGCATTCCCCTGTGGGAGCCGGGCTTGCCCGCGATAGCGATATCCCAGACAACACCGCACCCTGCCTAATCCCCGTATAATCGCCGTTTTTCTCCAAGGCACCCTTCCCCGTGGGCAATAAACGCTACAGCTGCATCGGTTTGTATAACCCCAAATCCCCCGAAAACGTCGGTTCGGTCATGCGTGCCGCCGGCTGCTACGGCGTGGCCTCGGTGTTCTACACCGGCGTGCGTTACGAGCGCGCGCGGGACTTCATCACCGACACCAAGAAAGTCCACCACGACATTCCGCTGATCGGCATCGATGACCTGAAAAAGATCCTGCCCCTGGGCTGCATCCCCGTCGCCGTGGAACTGGTAGAAGGCGCTCGCCCCCTGCCCGAATACACCCACCCTGACCGCGCGCTGTACATCTTTGGTCCGGAAGACGGATCGCTGGACAAAGAGATCCGCGACTGGTGCGAAGACGTGGTCTACATCCCGACCACCGGTTGCATGAACCTCGCCGCCACCGTCAACGTGGTGCTCTACGACCGCCTGGCCAAGGGCAACAACACCCGCTCGGGCCCCAAGTACTGATTTTTCGGGAACATCCGGCACCTGCGGGCAGTCAGCTACTTATCAATAGCCCTCGTTGGAGACAGATCATGAGCGACAGCAAAACCTTGCGACCTATCATCGAACACACGCCTTTCGAGACCCAGCCCACGCAGAACGTGCACGGCTGGGAGCGCATCGGCTCGGTGGCCGGTGGCGTGATGATGGTCGGCAAAGGCCTGCGCCGTGGCGGGATTTTCGGCTTGATCCAGGTGGCGATCGGCGGCGTGGCGCTGGCCCGTGGTTTTACCGGGCACAGCTCGCTCAAGGACAAGCTGGAACAGGGCCGCCAGGAAATGAATACCGTGCGCACGAAGATCGAACGCGCCGGGGCCGAGCTGAAGAATCTGAAGACCAAGGCTGAAGTAGCGGCCGAGAAGGCCACCAAAACCACCGTCTAACGCAGCAGCTTGTTGTCCAGCACCACCGACGACTCGCCGATGATACTTTCAGCCAGTTGCACGAACTCCGCGGTGGTGATGCTGTTGGCCCGCATCACCGCCTGCGCGAGGTCATCCAGCGAGCGCTTGTTATGCGTCTTTACGCGGATCTCGCGGTCCAGCTCCTGCAACACCACCACCGCCCGTGACACCGTCGCACCGCTGGCGTGTTCGCCGCGCAGGCTGGCCACGTCCTTGCCTTCCTTGTTCAGTCGCGCCTGTATCGCCTGATACCGCTCGTCGGTGATGCCACCGGCCCGACGCACCAGCTCGATGGCGTAGTACTCGGCCAGGCCCTCGCTGATCCAGTCACTGGTGTCGTGGTCATTGAAGCGCCCAATCGCCTGCACCACTTCGCGGATCAACGGGCTGCTGCCGTTTTCGCTGACCAGCGGCGTGCGGCTGTTGAGGTAGACCGAATCCCGCGCCGAGAACGCGCCACGGCGCATCGGGTCACTGGCGCCCACCACCAGCAGCTTGGCCGGATGGCGTGGGAAGGCCGCTTCCACTTGTGGCCAGACGAAGGTCAGCAACGTCAGCACGTCCATGCGGCGCATGGCCTGGCCTTTGGGCGAAGCCACGGTGACTTCCGTCTCGCCCAGGCGCACGCGGCGGCTGCCGAGGTTACCGGCGAGCATCCAGCCGGTGGGCCGGTCGAACAGGCGGGAGACGTTGTCGATGCGGAACTTGTTCTTGCCGATGCGCGGCCAAGCGGTTTCGACGCTTTTCCAGCCGGCCGGCAGTTCGAACACCAGGCGTGAGACCAACTCGACGCCGTCCTGCTGGTCGAGCCGCGCGGTCGGCACCAGGTCTTCGCCGCGAAACAGCGCCCAGCTCGGCGTCATCCGCGCTTCATAGAGACCGGCCTTGCGTGCATGGGTGAGGCGTACGCGGTAAGTCAGGCTGGCCTTGTTGGCGCTGGGTTGCCACAGGCCACGATGCTCAGTGATGCGCCACTGTCCGTCGGCCTTGAAGTCGCTGTAGTCACCGTCGGCGCCAAGGTCGAAGTTCAGGCTGCGCACCGCCGAGCCTTGGGACAGGCTCACGCGCACCTCGGCCTGATCCGTCTGGGGCAACAGTTTGACGTGATAGTCCAGGTCGACTTTCTTCGCGCACCACGCGGATGTACTCAGTGCAAGCAACACCACAGATGCCGCCAGCTTGATTGCCCCCCTCATACCCACTCCTTGTCAGCCCGCGCGGAAAATCAGGTAATCCTCCCAGTCATCTTCGGGCACGCTGCCTTCGCTGAGCATGCGTCCGGACTGGGAAATGCGTTCGTGGTGCACGGCATCGCGGTCGCCGCAAACCAGGTGGTGCCACAGCGGCAGGTCCTTGCGTTCGCTGACCAGCCGATAGCCGCAGGTGGGCGGCAACCATTTGAACTGGTCGGCCTGGCCCGGCGTGAGCTGGATGCAGTCCGGCACCGAGGCGCGACGGTTGGGGTAGTCGGTGCACTGGCAGGTTTTCAGGTCGAGCAGTTTGCAGGCGATCCGCGTGTAATAGACGCTATTGTCGTCTTCATCCTCAAGCTTTTGCAGGCAGCACAGGCCACAGCCGTCGCACAACGACTCCCACTCCTCCTGGTCGAGGTGTTCAAGGGTTTTGCGTATCCAGAAAGGTTCGACTTTGGCGGCCATGGCTCTACATCAGTATCGGTAGGTGAAAAGGCCGCCAGTCTAGTGCCCAAGGCCCCTGGGGCCAAGCGCTTACGACTGGCGGTGTAACAACACTTGTCAGTCTAGTGGCCGCGCAGTAGTTTTGAGCGCCGAATTGACGATCAGGAACTGCTCCATGACACGTGTTGCCGATTATCCGATCCACACCCAGTTCACCGACCGTTGGTCGCCCCGCGCCTTCACCGGCGAGAACATCCCGCAAGAAACCCTGTTGAGTTTCTTCGAAGCCGCGCGCTGGGCGCCGTCCGCCTACAACTCCCAGCCATGGCGCTTTCTCTACGCGCGCCGCGACACGCCGGACTGGGAGCGTTTCCTGGGCTTGCTGAATGAATTCAACCGCAACTGGGCGCAGCATGCGTCGGCCCTGGTGATCATCGCCTCGAAAACCGACTTCACCGCCCCCGGCGCCAGCGAAGAAACCCCGGCGCTGTGGCACACCTTCGATACCGGCTCGGCCTGGGGCCACCTGGCGCTGCAAGCCAGCCTCAGCGGTTGGCACACCCACGGCATGGCCGGTTTCGATCAGGAACTGACCCGCGAAGAACTGAAAATCCCGGAAGGTTATGCCCTGCATGCCGCTGTTGCGGTTGGCAAGCTGGGGGACAAGTCGACCTTGCCGGAATACCTGCAGGGTCGTGAAGCGCCGAGCCCACGTCGTCCGTTGAGCGAGTTGGTCTCGGAAGGTGATTTCAGCCTGTAATGCCAAGAGGAGCCGGCATGCCGGCTCCTCTGCTGTCAGTAACCGCGCTCGAAATCCACGTTGCCGCGCAAGTCTTGCTTGGCCTGATACGCCCGCAGGTTTTGCACGAACAACTCCACCATCAGTGCCGGCGAGGTCGGCGCCGAGCTGTGGCCGGTCAACAACAGGCCCCATGCCGTCCAGAACGGATGGCGTTGCGGCAACGGTTCCTGGCGGCACACATCAATCACCGCACCGGCCAAATGCCCTTCTTTCAAGGCCTCGACCAAGTCCGCGTCCACTACCGACACACCGCGCCCGACATTGATAAACAACCCGGTCGGCTTGAATTGCTTGAACAGCGCCGCGTCGTACAGATCATGGGTGCTTGGCGTGTTAGGCAGCAGGTTGATTACGTAGTCCACCTCACCCACCAGGCGACCCAGGGCTTCAAGCCCGGCCACTTCGATAAACGGTGCCTGTTCCCGAGTGGAACTGGCGATGCCGTACAGCTTCACACCGAAGGGCACCAGGAACTCGGCAACGCTCTGGCCGATGTCGCCGGTGCCGACGATCAGCACCTTGCGCCCCGCCAGGCTCTGGCCCATGCGGTTGTCCCATTTGCGCTCGACCTGGCTGACCAGGCGCGCCAACACTTCGCGCTCATGGCCGAGCATATAGGTGAGCACGAATTCGGCCATGACCTGGCCATAAATACCGACCGCACGGGTCAGGCGATAGTCGCGTGGCAGGCCTTCAGCCAGCAGCGGCGTTATGCCGGCCCAGGTCGATTGCAACCATTGCGGCTGATGGCCTTGGCGCAGCAGCGTCGCCAGCAGGTCCGGCTGGCCCAGCCACACCGGGCAATCGGCGGCCAGGCGCGACAGTTCGGCCGAGTCGCCGCTGGTCAGCACTTCAAGGTCCGGTGCCGCTTCGCCGAGCAATTGGGCGTAGAGCGGGTGATCCTGTTCAGCAATCAGAACACGCATGCATAAAACCTTTCAAAACAGTACGGACGGCTGCCCGCATCCTTACGGCCACCGCCCACTTATACGATTCCATTGAAGCACGTGCCCCGGACGGAGCACGGGTCGATCACATCGGGTCGTTGCGGCGCAGCAGTTCTTCGGGCAAGTGTTCGATGTACTCGTCCTCGCGCGGCGGCATTTGCAGGTGGTAACCCTGTTTGTCGAGGTTTTCCAACACCTGCACGATGTCTTCCTGTTGCAGCTTGCGCTCAGGCGTCAGCACCAGGTTGAACGCGTGTACCGGCTTGCCGAATACGGTGAGCAGGCCTTCAGGCACGCGCTCAAGGGCATCGCTTTTCAGGACGTAAAGGTACATGCCGGCGCGTTTAGGGCTGCGGTAGATGGAGCAGATACGTTTCAAGGCTGTTCTCCGGCGGTGGCCAGGCTGTCGAGCAGCGCTTGGCCCATCAACTCGCGGCGCCAGCCACGCAGCGAGTCTGGCAATTTATAAGGCCCATCGGGGTAGCCACTTTTGACCAGGGCTTCGAGGGTTTTCTTGCGCAGCATCAGTTCCGGCGCCATCTCCAGGCGTTCGGCTTCAGCTTGGCCAAGGGCACGCAATTGCTTGATCAGTGCGGCGGCATCCACCGGCAACGGTTCGGCAACGGCAGGCGGCCATTGGTCCATCGACACGCTGCCGGCACGTTTGATCAGGTCCAGCAGGAACTGGCCGTCCTGACGCACGGTGCGCGGGTGCATGTCTTCGATCTTGCCCAGGGCGGCGAGGTTATCCGGCTGGGATTTGGCCAGGGGCCACAACGAGTGTTCGCGAATGATGCGGTTACGCGGCAGGTCACGGGCGCGGGCCTGTTGCTCGCGCCAGGCGCAGAGTTCACGCAGCACGGCGAGTTGGGCGCGGGACAGTTTCCAGGCCAGCTTGGCGTCGCGGTACACCTCGTACGGGTCGACTTCGCGGCGCAGGTTGGCGACCAACTCCGCGCCGTCTTCCAGCACCCAGGCGTACTTGTCGTCCGACAGTTGCGGACGCAGGCGGGTGTAGACCTCGGCCAGGTGCACCGCGTCTTCGGCGGCGTAGCTGACCTGCGTCTCGGACAAGGGCCGCTGCAGCCAGTCGGAACGGGTCTCGCCCTTGGGCAACTCGATATCCAGCACGGCTTGCACCAGGCGCGAGTAGCCCATGGAGAAACCAAGATTCAGGTAAGCGGCGGCCAATTGGGTGTCGAACAACGGCACGGGCAGGCTGCCGGTCAAGCGCAGCAACACTTCGAGGTCTTCGCTGCAGGCATGCACCACCTTGATCACTGCCGGGTTCTCCAGCAAGGCGGCCAAGGGTTGCCAGTTGTCGATAGTCAGGGGATCGATCAGGTAAGCGCGTACGCCATCACCAATCTGGATCAGCCCGGCAATGGGATAAAAGGTGTCGACCCGCATGAATTCGGTGTCGAGGGCGACGAATGGCAACTGCTGCCATTCGGCGCAATGCTGGCCGAGGCTATCGTTGTCGCAGATCCAGTGAATATCGATGGCCACACGGCTCTCCCTTGAAGAATGGCGCGCAGTATATATCGCGAAAGGGGCTAGCGAGCATCCGCAGTGCACAGGCAACCATGAAAACTCAGACAGGAGTTGAAGAATACTCCGACAGGCGGGAGTTATCCTCTCTTACGCAGCACGTAGACCCGCCACAGGCTTGAGCCCGGCATGAATTCCTGATGATGCAGGACCTTGAAGCCCGCCTGGCGGAACTCCTCTTCGACGGCAGTGCGGGAATGGACCGAGACAATCACCGTGTCGCGGCTGACCCGGTGGAACTCGCGCAGCAGGGCCGAGCGCCCTTCACTGCTGGGCACATGGCGAAACAATTCCAGGCAGAAAATGCAGTCCACCGCATTCGCCGACAAACCGATGGAAAACGCTGAGCCCTGGAACGTCTTGACGCGCTTGAGCAAGGACGCCGGGTGATGGGTACGGGCATGGTCGAGCATGTCCTGGGAGTTGTCCGACGCCAGGATCACCCGGTTGACGTGTTCGGCCAGCACGGGCCAAAAGCGCCCCGAGCCACAGGCCAGGTCCAACACCAACCCAGGCTCGCCCGCGACTTTCAGCGCCTGGCGCACCATCCACTCGTCGCGCCACGACGCCAGGCGCTGCCGCAGCCCTGGCGGGCGTGTATCGCCGCAGACCCTGGCGTGCTCGCGGTCACAGCGCTCGGCGTATTCGATCTCGATGGATGAGGGTGGTTGTGGCGACATCGTGGGCTCATGTGGGTGGAACGGCAGTGAACGACCTTGATTCGCAGCTTAACCAGTGCAATGTCAAAAAAAGGTCGAAACGTTCACCACCGAATCCGGTTCACGCCTGATGCAGATACCAGCGCCAATCCTGCTCGCCCACCTCGCCCATGAACTGGCGGTATTCGGCGCGCTTGACCGCCAGGTACACGCCGAGGAATTCACTGCCGAACGCGTCCCGCGCCCAGCTCGACCCTTCCAGGGCGCGCAAGGTGGTCAGCCAGTCGGTGGGCAGCAACTCCTTGGCCTGGGCGTAGCCGTTGCCTTCTACCGGAGCGCCGGGGTCGCGCTGTTCGCGGATACCGCGATGGATGCCGGCCAGGATCGCGGCAGCGGCCAGGTAGGGGTTGGCGTCGGCGCCGCAGATGCGGTGCTCGATATGCCGGGAATTCGCCGGACCGCCCGGCACCCGCAGGCTGACGGTGCGGTTGTCCACGCCCCAGGTGGCGGCCAGCGGGGCGTAGCTGTTGGTCTGGAAGCGGCGGTAGGAGTTGGCATTCGGGCAGAACATCAGCAAGGAATCAAGCAAGGTGCTGAGCATGCCGCCCACGGCGTGGCGCAGCAGCGGCGTACCGTCGGTGGCTTCGCTGGCGAACAGGTTGTTGCCCTTGGCGTCTGCCAGGCTGACGTGCATGTGCATGCCGGTGCCAGCCAGGTCGTCGAATGGCTTGGCCATGAAGCAGGCGGTCATCCCGTGTTTATGCGCCACGCCTTTGACCAGGCGCTTGTAGCGCACCGCTTCGTCCATGGCTTGCAGGGCGTCGGCGCGGTGTTCCAGGGTGATTTCCACCTGGCCAGGGGCGTATTCGGAGATGGCCGTGCGCGCCGGGATGCCTTGCAGTTTGCAGGCGCTATAGAGATCAGCGAGGAAGGGTTCGATCTGCTCCAGCTCGCGCAGGCCGTAGACCTGAGTCGAACGCGGGCGACCGCCGTCCACATCCCGCGCCGGCTGCGGACGGCCTTGGCTGTCGGGTTTCTGGTCGAGCAGGTAGAACTCCAGTTCCGCCGCCATCACCGGGTAGTAACCGTCGGCCTTGAGTCCATCAATCACCTTGGCCAGCAAGTGCCGGGGGTCGGCGACGGTGGCGGGCAGGCCTTCGGTGGGGTGCATGCTGACTTGCACGGCCGCTGTCGGAATCAGGCGCCACGGCATGCGCTGCAAACTGCCGCTGATCGGGTAGGCGCGGCAATCGATATCACCCACTTCCCACACCAGCCCGGAGTTTTCCACGTCGTCGCCATTGATGGTCAGGCCAAGAATGGTACTGGGCAAAGGCCGGCCACTTTCATACACCGCCAGCAACTCATCGCGGTGCAGCAACTTGCCGCGTGGCACGCCATTGTTATCGAGGATAAACAGCTCGAACATCTCAATGTCCGGGTTCTGTTCAAGGAAGGACTTGGCTTCGTGCAGGCAGGCAAAGGCACTCATGGGCATTCTCATACGTGTGGGTCAGGCAGGCGCGCAGGTGCGCGCCATCCAGGGGATGGATCAACGTAGGAATGCAGTATCTGGTGGGCGTGCGTGTCGGCAGTGGAACAGGGCCCAGAACGCGAGATCGGACGGCAGTGTCGCGGGGTGGGTGTCGGAAGAGCCGTCCATGCGGGGGTCACAGTGCTAGAGGTAACCGCCAGCGTCACACGCCAGCACAGGTGATTAAATTCAGGGTTGGCGGAGTTTGGTTGCGACTTGGCTAAACATTCGCTGCGCCTTGCTACCGTGCCCGGTGCTGGAAATAATGAGCGCCCACGCCCATGCCCCAAGGACTCGACCGCATGAAAGCTCCTTTCGCCCTCTGTGTACTGGCAAGTCTGGCCACCAGCGCCCTGGCCGACACCGCGCCGTCGCGCCTTGACCAGGTGTTGCAACGCGGCACGCTGACGGTCTGCACCACCGGCGACTACAAGCCCTACACCTCGCTGCGCGCCGATGGCCGCTATGAAGGTATCGACATTGCCATGGCCGAGTCCCTGGCCAAGAGCCTCAACGCAAAAATCCAATGGGTGCCCACCACCTGGAAAACCCTGATGCCGGACTTCCTGGCCCAACGCTGCGACATCGCCGTCGGCGGCATTTCGGTGTCGCTGGAGCGCCAGAAAAAAGCCTTCTTCAGTCAATCCCTGGGTGTCGACGGCAAAATCCCGTTAGTGCGCTGTGCCGATGTGCAGCGCTACCAGAGCGTCGAACAGATCAACCAGCCCCAAGTCCGCGTGATCGAACCCGCCGGCGGCACCAACGAAGTATTCGCCCGTGCCCACTTGGGCCAGGCGCAAATTCGCCTGCATGACAACGTGACTATTTTCGACGAACTGCTGGCGGGCAAGGCCGATGTGATGATCACCGACGCCAGCGAAGCGCGTTACCAGCAGAAGCTCAAGCCGGGGCTGTGTGCGGTGAACCCCGAGCGGCAGATGCAGTACAGCGAAAAAGCCTTCCTGTTGCCCCGTGATGATGTGGCCTGGAAAAGCTACGTCGATCAATGGCTGCACTTGAGCCAGGCCACCGGGGCCTATGACGCTGTCGTCAGCCAGTGGTTGGCCGCGCCTTGATCAACGCCACAAAGGCGCGACACGCGGCACTGCGATAGGCGCCCTTGCGGCTCAGCAGGGCCACGGTGCGTTGGGGTAATGCCGGGCTGATCGCCACCGCGTTCAACCCTGGCTGGGCCTCGGCGATTGCACTGGGCAGGATGGTCGCCAGCGCCGTGTTGCGCACGATTTCGATGATTGCGCTGATGGAGTTGGCCTCCATCGCAATCAACGGGCGTATGCCCTGGGCACGGCAGTAATCATCGATGTAGCGCCGGGTCGCAAAGCCTGGGTTCAACAACACCAAGGGTTGTGCCAGCCACTGCCGGCCATCCAGGCCCGGATGGTGGGCGCCGACCACCACACTCAGCGTTTCAACAAACAGCCCTTCGCACTCGATGTCCGGCAGATGCTCGCCGGTAAAACCAATGCCGATATCCAGCGCGTCTTCCGCCAAGGCGGTTTCCATGCGGTCCTGGGTCAGTTCCTCGATGCTCACGGTAATGCCCGGATAGCGCTGATTGAACTGCGCCAGCAACGGCCCGATCAGGTAGGCGGTAAAGGTCGGCGTCATGGCCAGGCGCAGGTTGCCTCGGCTCAAGTCCTGCACGTCATGCATGGCGCGGGTGCCGGCCTGCAGGTCCTGCAAGGCCAGCCGCGCAAAGCGCACATAGGCTTCACCGGCATCGGTCAGGCTCACGCTGCGCCCGGAGCGGTCCAACAGCGGCGCACCCAAGGTGTCTTCCAACTGCTTGATCTGCTGCGACAAGGTGGGCTGCGACACATGCAGCGCCTCGGCGGCACGGGTGAAATTGCGGTGTTCAGCCACCGCCAGCAGGTAACGGATATGGCGCAGCAGCATCGAAGCCCCCAACTATAGGCATGACCAATAGGAACCATAATAAGCCGGTCTTGGACGCTATAGCTGAAAACTTCCATCCTTGCCCCATCAGCGACGCAAGGAGAACTTCCCATGCAACATCTCATCGACGGCTTCCGCAAATTCCAGGCCGAAGCCTTTGCCCAACGCAGCGACCTGTTCAAACACCTGGCGACCACGCAAACCCCGGGCACGCTGTTTGTGTCCTGTTCCGACAGCCGTGTGGTTCCCGAGCTGCTGACCCAGCAGGAACCGGGCGATCTGTTCGTGATCCGCAACGCCGGCAACATCGTGCCGTCCTACGGCCCGGAGCCGGGTGGCGTGTCGGCCACCGTCGAATACGCGGTGGCGGTGCTGGGGGTCAGTGACATTGTGATCTGCGGCCATTCCGACTGCGGCGCGATGACCGCCATCTCCACCTGCAAATGCCTGGATCACCTGCCTGCCGTGGCCAATTGGCTGCGCCATGCCGAATCGGCCAAGGTGATCAACGCCGCACGCCAGCACGCATCCGATGCCGCCCGCTTGAGCGACTTGGTGCGCGAAAACGTGATCGCCCAGTTGGCCAATCTCAGGACCCACCCCTCCGTCGCCCTGGCCCTGGAACAAGGTCGGCTGACGCTACACGGCTGGGTGTACGACATCGAAACCGGCGCCATCGACGCCCTGGACAGCCGCAGCGGGCGCTTCGTGTCGCTGCTCAATCAGATCCACGCTGCCTGACCCCATTTCAACCCAGAGGACAACACCATGTTGCAATCCAACTTCTCCCAAACCCCACGCCTGGCCCTGGCCGACACTGTCATCGACCTCAAGGCCCGCAAGAACCTGTCCTGGCAGGACCTCACCGACGGCACCGGGCTCAGCCTGGCGTTCGTCACTGCCGCCCTGCTCGGACAGCACCCGCTGCCCAAGGACGCTGCGGATGCGGTGTGCGACAAGCTCGGCCTGGACCAGGACGCCAGCCGCCTGCTGCAAAGTGTGCCCCTGCGCGGCAGCTTCCCCGGCGGCGTGCCGACGGACCCGACGATGTACCGTTTCTACGAAATGCTCCAGGTCTACGGCACCACCCTCAAGGCGCTGGTCCATGAGCAATTCGGCGACGGCATCATCAGTGCGATCAACTTCAAGCTGGACATCAAGAAGGTCGAGGACCCGAACGGTGGTTCCCGCGCAGTGATCACCCTGGATGGCAAGTACCTGCCGACCAAACCCTTCTGAGTCGCCCGCGACCGTCTACGCTCTTGTCACACCAACAAGAACGAGGGACGGATAATGAAGGCAGTGTTCCGACTCACCTGGCTGCTGCTGTTGTGTTTCAGCCAGGTGCACGCCGCAACGACTCAGGATGAAGACGCCCAGGCGGCCAAGGCGTTGCTGGAAAAAGCCTTGGCCTACTACCAGAGCAACGGCGACAAGGCGTTTGCCGCCTTCAGCCGACAGGGCGAATTCGTCGACCACGACCGCTATGTGTTCGTGGTCGACACCCAAGGCGTCCTACTGGCCAGCGGTGGCCCCTCCTCCGCCTTGATCGGCCGCGATGTATCCGAAGTGCTCGGGCCGGATTTGCGCCAGTCCTTCAAGGATGCGCTCAAGGTGCCGGAAGGCCAGGGCATCCAGCAGGCCGACTATCGCTGGCAGAACTGGAACGATGGCAAGGTCGAACACAAGCATGTGTTTTATCAGCGCGTGGGCGAACGCATTCTCGCGGTGGGCTATTACCTGCCACGGGCCACGCCGGAACAGGCCCGTGCCCTGCGCAACAAAGCGGCAACCGCCTTGCTCAAGGATGAAACCGGCACACTCAAGGCCATCAACTCATTGCAAGGCGGTTTCCTGCAGGACGACCTTTATGTGTTCGTGGTGGACCTCGATACCCAGCGCTATGTAGCCCACGGCACCAACCTGCGACTGGTCAACACCGACTTCAGCAAGATCAAGGACCCGGACGGCAAGCCCGTGGGCGAGCCGATCCTCAAGTTGATGGCCGAGCAGGATCAGGGCGAATACAAATACCGCTGGAAAAACCCGGTGACCGACAAGGTCGAGAACAAGCATGCGTATGTGCGCAAGGCCGGGCATTTCATGGTGGCGGTGGGTTATTACAGCCCTTGAGACTACTTGGCCTTGTCTTCACGGCCACGCAGCACCCGATTAGGCATCGCAATCGCCGCCGCCAGCCCCAGCAGTGACACCGCCGCACTGACCATCAACAAATGCCGGAACGTCACCGCCAACTCCCCGCGCAGGGCATCCTGCGCCGGGCCGGGGGCGGCGTTGAGGCCGTCGAGCAGCACGTTGCCGGAACTGCCTTCGGCCACCAACGCGCCGCTGGCCAGGTGGGCGAAGCTGGAATCCTGCAACAGCGCCAACAACAGCGCCGACATGCACGCCACGCCCACCGCCCCGCCCAGGGAACGGAACAGGTTGGTGGTGCTCGTGGCGACGCCGATGTCGCGCTGTTCCACCGAATTTTGCGTGCCCACCAGGGACGTCGGGAATTGCATGCCGGCGGCGATCCCGCACAGCAGCATGAACAGGGCCGTCAGCCCCACCGCTTGGGGCGCGCTCAAGGCCATGCCGAGAATCGCGAAGGGGCTCAACAACGCGCCGCTGAGGATCATCGGCTCCCGCGCCCGGCGCTCGTGCCAGACAAACACCGTCAACGCCACCAGCGCACACACCAGCAAGCCCAGCACCTGATTGTCACGCCAGTGATGGCCCTGGCCGATTTCGGTGATGCCCAGCAGCAAGGCGGTCAAGCCGATGATCATCAGCACAGTGCCGAGGTAATCGATGATCGGTTTGCGCTGCGGCACCGGCAGCCCCACCAGCGTGCGATGGGCGACATACCAGGCGCCAGCGCCCAAGGGCAGGTTGATCAGGAACACCCAGCGCCACGACAGGTATTCGGTCATGTAGCCGCCCAGCACCGGCCCGGCCACGCTGGCCACCGCGTACATGCTGCTGAAATAGCCTTGGTAGCGGCAGCGTTCGCGGGGCGGGATGATGTCGCCGATAATCGCCTGGCTCACCGAGATCATGCCGCCGGCGCCGATGCCTTGGAGGATCCGCGCCAGCACCAGTTGCTCCATGCTTTGCGCCATGCCGCAGAACAGCGAGGCCAGGGTGAACAGGCCCATGCCGATCAGCATCATCGGCCGCCGCCCGTACAGGTCGCCGAGCTTGCCGTAGATCGGCACCGCCACGGTCATCGCCACCATGTAGCCGGAGATGACCCAGGCCAGCAGGTTGACGTCGTGGAACTGGGCGGAAATAGCGGGCATGGACACGGCGACAATGGTCTGATCCAACGCCCCCAGGAAGATCGCCATCATCAGTGAGGCGAGAATACTGCGCACAGCGGGCAGTGGCGGAGCAGGCTGATTGAGGTGCGTCACGGCAAGACCTTCGAGCAAGGCCCGTGGGAAAAGGCGGCCCACGGGAATGCTCGATACGATAGCAGGCTATTCGATAGCTTCGTAAGGAAGTCCGACGTAATTTTCTGCGATGGTCTTGCGCCCCGCCTCGGAGTGGATGAAGTAGTCAAGCTCACTCTCGGCGACGCGCTGGCTGAAACCGTCCGCCTCGGGAAACTGGTGCAACATTGAGGTCATCCACCAGGAAAACCGCTCGGCCTTCCACACCCGCCGCAGGCAGATGGCGGAGTAACGCTCCAGAAGATCCACGCGCCCTTCGCCGTAGACCTTGAGCAGAATCCGGTACAGCGTACTCACATCACTGGCCGCCAGGTTCAAGCCCTTGGCTCCGGTCGGCGGCACGATGTGCGCCGCGTCGCCGAGCAGGAACAGGCGCCCGTACTGCATCGGTTCCACTACAAAACTGCGCAGCGGTGCGATGCTTTTTTCGATCGATGGACCGGTGACCAGGTGTTCTGCAAGGTGGCTGGGCAGGCGGGTTTTCAGTTCATCCCAGAAGCGGGCGTCGGACCATTCGTCAATCGGTTCCTCCACCGGCACCTGCAGGTAATACCGGCTGCGCGTCGGCGAACGCATGCTGCACAGGGCGAAACCACGCGGGTGTTTGGCGTAGACCAACTCAGGGTGAACGGGCGGCGTGTCGGCGAGGATGCCCAGCCAGCCGAACGGGTAGACACGTTCAAAGACCTTGAGCGATTCAGCCGGGATCGATTGGCGCGCAACGCCGTGATAACCGTCGCAACCGGCGATGTAATCGCACTCCAGGCGGAACGCTTGGCCCTGATGTTCGAAGGTCAGCCAGGGTCGATCACTTTTGAGAGCGTGAGGCTGCACATTGCGCGCTTCATACAGGGTAGTGGCTCCTGCGGCGGCACGGGCGGCCATCAGGTCGCGGGTGACTTCGGTCTGGCCGTAGATCATCACCGATTGACCGCCGGTCAGGCCCTTGAGATCGATATGGGTCAACCGGCCGTTCAGCGCCAACTCGAAACCGTCATGCACCAGGCCTTCGTTGTCCATGCGCTGGCTGACGCCGGCCTGCCGCAGCAGGTCGACCATGCCTTGTTCCAGCACGCCAGCACGGATGCGGCTTTGCACGTAATCGGCGCTCTGACGCTCTAGGATAAGGGTCTCGATCCCTGCCTGATGCAGCAGTTGGCCAAGCAGCAGTCCGGAAGGACCGGCGCCGATAATGGCGACTTGGGTTTTCAGCGTTTTCATTATTTTTATGGCCCGCAAGTTCCACTCGAACGGATCGGGTGAAAGAGTTGTCATTGGTCTTGTTGCTGACATTTTTCACTTGAGTGAGCGGCATAAGAAGGTGAAAACTGCGCCAAAGCCTGCGCTTTTTGCCAATCGGGGCGATTACCGCACCACTCTTCCGAGTATCGGGTTGAAACCATGACCAAAACCGCAATTCCGGTCTTCAAGCTTTACGGGGAACACCAGCAATGGCCCACCCCCGATTTGTTGCACTGCGAAACCATTTCCCGGCGCAGTCGGGAATACCAGTGGGAAATCCAACCCCACCGGCACGCGGATCTGTGCCAGTTGCTCTACGTGCACAAAGGCCAGGCACAGTTGGAAATCGAAGGCCTGCGCACCACCCTGAACGAAGCAACTCTGCAAGTCCTGCCGCCCTTGTGCGTGCACGGGTTCCGTTTTCCTGAGGACGTCGAAGGCTACGTAGTGACGCTTTCGGCGCCGTTGGTCAGCCACCTGCAAACACAGTTGGGCACCACCGTGGACGGTTTGCAGACACTCGGCAGTTACCCGGCGGGCAAAGACAGTGATTACCTGAACAGCCAGTTCGCCCGCTTGCAGGATGAATACGCCGACGAACAACCGGCACGGGACATGATGATGCACGCGCTGGTCAGCGTGTTGCTGGTATGGATCAGCCGCCAGGCCATCCAGCGCCGTCACCCACGTGCGCCACGGGGGCGTGAATACTTCCGGCGCTTCACCCAGTTGGTCGAGCAGCATTACCGCGAACACCCCAAGATTGAGGATCTTGCCCACAAGCTGGGCATCTCGGTCTCACACCTGAACGGGACGTGTCGGGAATTGGGTGGGCAACCTGCGTTGCAGATCATGCATGACCGCCAATTGCTTGAAGCCAAACGCCTGCTGACGTACACCAGCATGACCATCAATGAGATGTCGGAGGTGTTGGGTTTTTCCGACCCGACCAACTTCTCTCGGCTGTTCCGCCGACGGGTCGGGTTCTCACCCAAGGCGTTTCGCGAGCAGTTGAAAGCCGAACCATCGGCTACCTGAGCGCGCTGAAACTGCCGGTGCGGGGCACGCATTGATCCTGATGGCAGCTGATCGCAAAGGTCGGCTGCATACGGGTCTGCTCCACGCGGTAGGCGGCGGTCCCGTAAAGTGCGCTGGCAATGGCGCACAGGCTGAAAATCATCAGGTACTTTCTGGTTTTAATGCTCATGGCACAGACCTCTGCGGATCTACAGGGTGCTGTCTAAAGCATAGGTCAACCCGGCCAAGTTGCCATTATCGGACGACATTCAACCGGTTGATGCCAGTCTAGAGCCCGACATCCCACGCCGGCTCTTCCGGGAACCGCAGCACCAGGAAATCCAACAGGCTGCGCAACGCCGACGGCATGTGTTTGCGCGAGGCGTACACCGCATAGATGTTCATCTGCCGTGGCTCGGCGTCAGGCAGCAGGCGCACCAGTTCGCCGCGCCGGATGTAATCGCCGGCCTGGTAAGTGGGCAACATCGACACTCCGGCACCGGCCAACGTCACGCGTAACAACGTACTGGCCTCGTTGGAGGTGATGTTGCCGTTGATCGGCACCGAGACCGGCTCACCCCGCTCTTCGAAATGCCACAGGCTTTTGCCGAAATAGGAATGGGTGAGGCAATTGTGCCCGGCCAGGTCTTCGACCTTCTGCGGCGCCGGATGCTCCAGCAGGTAGGCCGGCGAGGCACACACCACCGAGCGGCACACCGTGAGGCGCCGGGCGATGAGGTTGGGGTCCAGGTCGCTACTGGTGCGGATAGCCAGGTCGATGCGCTCATCCACCAGGTTCACCGTACGATCGAGCATCTGCAGGTCGACCGTTACCAGCGGGTAGCGCTTGACGTATTCGGCGATGGCCTGGGCCAATTGCGCCTGGCCGAACGAAGTGCTGACGCTCAGGCGCAGCAAACCACGGGGCGCTTCATCGGGCTCGCTGACGGCGGCTTGCATGTCGCAACACAATTCCAGCAATTGCCGACAGCGCGGCAGGGTTTCACTGCCCGCTGCCGTCAGACTGAGCTTGCGCGTAGTGCGGTGCAGCAAACGGGCGCCGACCCAGTCTTCCAGCTCCGCCAAGTAACGCGACACCACCGGCCGCGACAGGTCCAGATGATCGGCGGCGGCGGACTGGCTGCCCAGGTCCACCACCGTGACAAACACGCGCATTGCTTGAAGACGATCCATGATCTGCCCGCTTTCAGAAACAAACTATGTCCCAGCATCGCATTTTTAGTCTGGTTTTGTGCAACTAAGCTCTGTGCATCCTTTACCGATGCTGGAGCTGCCCGATGTTCTCAACCTTCAAGCGCCTGATCCTCGCCACCGCCGCCCTGGCGTTCGCCGCCCATGCGGCCGCCGCCGAGCTGAAGCTGGACGTGTACAACCCAGGCGAAGCCGCGATCTTCCCGGTCAGCTCGGTGCTGGTCAGCGGCGCCAAGGACGCGATCCTGGTGGACGCCCAATTCGGCAAAGGCCAGGCCGAGCAATTGGTGCAGAAGATCCGCGCCAGCGGCAAGCACCTCACCACCATCTACATCAGCCATGGCGACCCGGACTACTACTTCGGCCTCGACACCCTCACCGCCGCCTTCCCCGATGCCAAGGTGCTGGCGCCACAACCGGTGGTCGACCACATCAAGGCCACCGTGGCCGGCAAGCTGGAGTTCTGGGGCCCGAAAATGGGCGCCGACAAGCCGTCTAAAACCATCGTGCCGCAGGTTCTCGAAGGTCACAGCCTGAGCCTTGAAGGCCAGCCACTGGAGGTCATCGGCCTGGATGGCGCGCAGCCGGATCGCAGTTTTGTGTGGATCCCGTCGATCAAGGCCGTGGTCGGTGGCGTGGTTGTCTCCGAAAACATCCACTTGTGGATGGCCGATACCCAGAGCGCGCAGTCCCATAAAGACTGGCTGGCGACACTGCAACGCATCCAACAGCTGAAACCAAAGACCGTGATCCCGGGCCACTACCTCGGCACACCGACACTGCAATCGGTGGCCTTTACTGCCGACTACATCAAGGCCTTCGACATCGAGGCCGCCAAGGCCAAGGATTCCGCCGCCCTGATCGCGGTCATGAAAAAGCGTTACCCCACCCTCGCCGACGAAAGCTCGCTGGAACTGAGCGCCAAAGTCGCCAAGGGCGAAATGAAGTGGTGAACCGTTTCAAACCCTAACGTACTGGAGAACGTCATGAGCAAGATTGCAATCATTGGGGCCACCGGCCGTGCCGGTAGCCAATTGCTGGAAGAAGCGCTGCGTCGCGGGCACACCGTCACCGCCATCGCACGCAATACCGACACGCTGGCCGTGCGCCCTGGCGTCACCGTCAAACAAGTCGACGCCCTGGATGCCAACGCCCTGCAACAGGCGGTGAGTGGCAGCGACGTGGTGATCAGTGCGGCGCACTTCGCCACCCTGCCCGCCAGCGCCGTGATCGAGCCGGTGAAAAAGGCCGGGGTAAAACGCCTGCTGGTGGTGGGCGGTGCCGGTTCGCTGCTGTTGCCGAATGGCGAGCGGGTGATCGACAGCGAAGGCTTCCCGGCTGAGTACAAAGCCGAAGCCAGTGCAGGCGCGGCGTTTCTTGAGGCACTGCGCCAGGAGAAGGAACTGGACTGGACGTTCCTGTCGCCGTCGGCGGAGTTCGTCGAGACCGAGCGCACCGGTCAATTCCGAGTGGGCCAGGATGACTTGTTGGTGAGCAGTGAAGGTCGCAGTTGGATCAGTTTTGCGGACTATGCGATTGCGTTGATCGACGAAGTTGAATCGCCGAAGCACTCGCGCCAGCGCTTCACCGTAGGCTACTGAGGCAACGCGGTTAAAAACTGTGGGAGCTGGCTTGCCTGCTCCCACAGTTGATCTCGGGTGTTACGACTGTTGCGCCTGGTTCACTAACCAGTTCATCAGGGCTTCAAGCCCGGCCGACGGCGCCGTCCCCGGCGGATACACCAAGTAATACCCCATCCCCGTCGGCACCCGCAGCTCAAACGGCATCACCAACCGCCCCGCCTTCAAATCCTCGCCAATCAACGCACTGTCGCCAATCGCCACACCGGAACCCTGGGACGCCACCGTCATCGCCAGATCCAGCGTTTCAAAATGATGCCCCTGGCCCAGATTGCCCAATCGCGTCTTCGCCGCCTTGAGCCACAACGCCCAATCCCGTTCATCCCGCGTGGGGTGCAGCAAGACCTGTTGCTGCAAATCTGCCGGAGTGTTCAAGCCCGTGAGCAGTGCCGGCGCGCAGACCGGTGTGAGCTGTTCATCGAACAGATGTCGCGCCTCGGCTGATTGCTCGGCGATGGGCGCATAGATCACCGCCGCGTCGAATTGCTCGCGGCGAAAGTCCACGGTGTAGGCCACGGTGGTGGTGAGTTCCACCGGCACGTCCGGGCGTTCCTTTTGCCACTGCATCAGGCGCGGCAACAGCCAGCGCATCACACAGGTGGACGCCTTGAGTTGCAGGACCTGGCGGCGACTGCCGATCTGCTCCACCGCCTCGCCGAGCAGGCCAAACACCTGCTGTGCGCGCAGTGACCATTCGCGGCCCTCTTCGGTCAGGCTCAAGCCACGCGCCTGGCGCTGGAACAGCGCATAACCCAAATGACTTTCCAGCCCGGCAATCTGCCGACTCACCGCGCCCTGGGTGATGTGCAGTTGCTCGGCAGCGCGGGTGAAGTTGCAGCACTGGGCCGTGACCCAGAAGGTGTGCAGCGCGGGCAGTGGCGGGAGGCGTTTCATCGGGGCGCAGCCATGACGTGAGGACATGGCTAGTATGACTTTTTATCGATTGTTGCCGCTACAGGCCAGCCGGTCCAATAACGCCTTACCTCAACAATAAGAGCAACCTATATGGCGACCTGCGGCGAAGTATTGGTCAACCTCCTGGAAGGCTACGGCGTGGACCAGGTGTTTGGCATCCCCGGCGTGCACACCGTGGAGTTGTATCGCGGCCTGGCCCGTTCCAGCATCCGCCACGTCACCCCGCGCCACGAACAGGGCGCCGGCTTTATGGCCGACGGTTACGCGCGCACCAGCGGCAAACCCGGCGTGTGCTTCATCATCACCGGCCCCGGCATGACCAATATCACCACCGCCATGGGCCAGGCTTATGCCGACTCGATCCCGATGCTGGTGATTTCCAGCGTGCAGTCGCGCAGCCAATTGGGCGGCGGGCGCGGCAAGCTGCATGAGCTGCCGAACCAGGGCGCGATGATGGCCGGCGTGGCGGCGTTCTCCCATACCCTGATGTCGGCGGCGGAGCTGCCCGGCGTGTTGGCGCGGGCGTTTGCGTTGTTCCAGGCCGGGCGGCCGCGCCCGGTGCACATCGAAATCCCGCTGGATGTGCTGGTGGAAAATGCCGACGCACTGCTGGGCAGTGAACCGATCAGCGTGGCCCGTGCCGGTGCGGCGCCGTCGGCGGTCAAGCAAATGAGCCAGTTGCTCGCAGCGGCCAAGAAACCCTTGATCCTGGCCGGTGGCGGCGCCATCGACGCAGCGCCGGAACTGACCCGACTGGCCGAAGCCCTCGGCGCGCCGGTAGCCCTGACCATCAACGCCAAAGGCATGCTGCCCGCCCGCCACCCACTGCTGATCGGCTCGACCCAGACCCTGGTCGCCACCCGCGCACTGGTGGCCGAAGCGGACGTGGTGCTGGCCATCGGCACCGAGCTGGCGGAAACCGACTACGACGTGACCTTCGCCGGCGGTTTCGAGATTGCCGGCGCGCTGCTGCGCATCGATATCGACCCCGACCAGACCGTGCGCAACTACCCGCCTCAAGTGGCCTTGGTGGCTGATGCACAAATCGCCGCCGAAGCGCTGTTGGCCGAACTGAGCAGCAAACCCTTGCCACCGCGCAACAGCGCGTGGGGCGCTGAACGCGTAGCGCGCCTGTGGGCGGAACTGACCCCCAGCTGGGACGCCGCCACCCGCGCGCAAACCCTGTTCCTCAAGACCGTCCTCGAAGAATTGCCCAACGCCGTACTGGTGGGCGACTCCACCCAACCGGTGTACAGCGGCAACCTGACCCTGAATCTCGACCACCCGCGCCGCTGGTTCAACTCGTCCACCGGCTACGGCACCTTGGGCTATGCCTTGCCTGCCGCCATCGGCGCCTGGCTGGGACGTGGCGATGGGCAGCCGGTGGTGTGCCTGATCGGCGACGGCGGCCTGCAATTCACCCTCCCGGAACTGGCCAGCGCGGTGGAAGCGCGCACGCCGGTGATCGTGTTGCTGTGGAATAACCACGGCTATGAAGAGATCAAGAAATACATGGTCAACCGCGCCATCGAGCCAGTCGGCGTGGACATCTACACGCCGGACTTTATCGGCGTGGCCAAGGCACTCGGTTGCGCCGCCGACAGCATCCAAGGGATTGAGTCGCTGCGCGTGGCACTACGCGCAGCGGCTGATCGCCAAGGGCCGACGCTGATTGAAATCGAACAGGGGCTGTGGATGAAGGCGGTGGCGGAATGAGCGCGGTATTGAACGGTGTGTATATCAATGGCGCATGGCGTGCCGGACTGGCCTCGCTTGAGGTGATCAACCCTGCGACGGAAGCCGTGCTGGCCCACGTCAGCGTCGGCGATGCGAGCACGGTCACCCAGGCGGTCGACGCCGCCAGCGCCGCGTTCATCGACTGGTCAAAAAGCACCGGCCGCGACCGCGCCGCGCTGTTGCGCAAGATCGCCCAAGGCGTCAGCGAGCAACGCGAACAGCTGATGCACCTGCAATCGAGCAACAACGGCAAACCGCTGTTTGAAGCCGCGATTGATGTGGACGATGTGATCGCCACCTTCGACTATTACGCCAGCGTGGCCGAGGCAATGGACGCCAGCCAGGATAGCCCAGTGGAACTGCCCAGCACCGACTTCAGTGCACGTCTGCGTCGTGAGCCGTGTGGTGTGGTCGGGCTGATCGTGCCGTGGAATTTCCCGATGGTGACCACCGCCTGGAAACTCGCTCCCGCCCTGGCGGCCGGTTGCTGCGTGGTGCTCAAGCCATCGGAAGTCACGCCGTTGGCGGAACTGCAACTGGCGCGGATTATCGCCGAGGCGGGCTTGCCGGCCGGGGTGTTCAACCTGGTGTGCGGCACGGGCCTGGAAGTGGGCGCGCCACTGGCGACGGATCGCCGCGTGGCGAAGATTTCCTTCACCGGCAGCAACGCCGTCGGCGTGCAAGTGATGCAGCGCGCCGCCGAAACCATCAAGGGTGTGAGCCTGGAACTGGGCGGCAAATCTTCCCTGCTGGTGTTGGCCGATGCCGACCTGGACCTGGCGGTGGAACTGGCCTGTGGCGGTGGGTTTTTCAACGCCGGGCAGATGTGTTCTGCCACCAGTCGCGTGCTGGTAGCCGACAGCCTGGCGGATGAATTCCTGCAACGTATACAGGCACGGGCTGAAGGCATTCGCGTGGCTGACCCGTTTGCCGATGACGTGGAAATGGGCGCGTTGATCAACCGCGTGCAATATCAACGCGTGTTGGGGCACATCCAGCGCGGCGTTGCGGATGGCGCACGTTTGCTGTGTGGCGGTGAACGCCCGGCGGACCTGCCGAAGGGCTTTTTCATCCGCCCGACGGTGTTTACCGACGTACCGCTGGACAGCGCGTTGTGGAACGAAGAGATCTTCGGCCCGGTGCTCTGTGTACGACGCTTCACCTCCGAAGCCGAGGCCATTGCTCTGGCCAACGACAGCGATTTCGGCCTGGTGGCGAGTGTGGTCAGCGCCAGCCATGAAACCGCCGAGCGCGTGGCGAACGCCTTGCAGGCTGGGCTGGTGTGGATCAACGCACCGCAGGTGATCTTCCCGCAAGCCGCGTGGGGCGGTTACAAGCAGAGCAGCCTCGGTCGTGAGTTGGGGCCGTGGGGGTTGGCGGCGTTTCAGGAGATCAAGCATGTGATCCGGTCCCTTTAGCCGATAACGATCTTTTGTGGCGAGGGAGCTTGCTCCCTTGCCACAAAGTCATCCGCATTTTTTAGATAGCCCCTGCGACTTTCTCATTTGCCCCCCTCCTCCACCCATGGCCTGATTCGCCCTTGTTCACTCAAGGCCGTCCCATGGAAACCGTCCAAACAAAACCCACCACCGCCGTCTGGCTGATGATCAGCGTCGTGCTGGTCGCCCTCAACCTGCGCCCGTCGATGGCTGCTGTCGGCCCACTGTTGTCCTCGATTCGCGGCGACGTGCCCTTGAGTTTCAGCAGTGCTGCGTTGCTGACCATGTTGCCGGTGATGGCCATGGGCTTGGCGATGTTTTTTGGCATGGGCGTGGCCAAGCGATTTGGCGAGCACCGCAGCATCGTGGTGTCGCTGCTGGTGATTGGCGTGGCGACATTGTCGCGGCTGTTCCTCGATTCGGCGCTGGAGTTGATTGTCAGCGCCATCGCCGCCGGTGTGGGGATTGCGATGATCCAGGCGTTGATGCCCGCACTGATCAAGTCGCGGTTCAGTGACAATGTCTCGCTGTTCATGGGCCTGTACGTCACCGCGATCATGGGCGGCGCGGCGCTCGCCGCATCGTTTGCACCGTTCGTGCAGGTGCAGACTGGCAGTTGGCGCATCGGCCTGGCGATCTGGGCAGTGCTGGCGCTGTTGGCATTGGTGTTCTGGTACGCGCAGCGCTCGGTGTTGCCGCCACTGCCCCAAGCCGGTGCTGGTCCTCAGGAGTCATTTTTCGGCAACGGTCGCGCCTGGTTGCTCGCGGTATTCTTCGGCCTCGGCACCGCGTCCTACACCTGCGTACTCGCCTGGCTGGCGCCGTACTACGTGGAGCAAGGGTGGAGTGAACAGAACGCCGGCTTGCTGCTGGGTTTCCTGACGGCCATGGAAGTCGTCTCCGGCCTGATCACCCCGGCCATCGCCAACCGTCGCCAGGATAAACGCGGCGTGGTGGCGGTGTTGCTGGTGCTGATCATCCTGGGTTTCTGCGGCCTGATCCTCAGCCCGCAACACCTGAGCCTGCTGTGGCCTTGCCTGCTCGGCCTGGGCATCGGCGGCCTGTTCCCGATGAGCCTGATCCTGTCCCTCGACCACCTGGACAACCCGCGCCGCGCCGGTGGCCTCACCGCATTTGTGCAAGGCATCGGCTATCTGATTGCCGGGCTGTCGCCGCTGATCGCCGGGATGATCCGCGATCAACTGGGCAGCTTCGAATGGGCCTGGTGGTCGCTCACGGTGGTGATCGTGGTGATGCTGTTGATCGTCACGCGCTTCAACCCAAAGCATTACGCACGACATATCCGCTGAGGTCGTGTTGCAAACAGTATTTGTCTCACGCCAAACATAGAAACGCCCTACAGAGCATTCTATTGGCACGCTCGTTCCGTTAAGCTTTTGTGCTGTCTTGTACTGAGTTCGGTACAAAGGGTTTACGGACGAAACCGATGCTAAACAGTAACTTGCTCAGAAAGCTCGATATGCAGGACTTGATGGTGTTTATCGCCGTCTATGACCAGAGCAGCGTTACCGAGGTGTCTGAAACGCTGTTTGTCAGCCAGTCCACCGTGAGCTACAGCTTGAAGAAGCTGCGCACCAGTTTTGAAGACGAGCTGTTTATCAACACGCGCGCCGGCATGCGCCCGACGTACAAGGCCACCACCATGTACGGCCATGTGCAGAAGATCCTCGAAAGCATCAACCTGTGCCACGCCGGCAGCCAAGCCTTCGATCCGACGCAGAAGGCCGTGACCTTCAACGTGTGTGCGCCGGAATATTTCGAACAGTTGATCCTGCCGCGCCTGTTGAAAAACTTCGACCGCGCCGACCTGCCGGTGATCGTCAATGTGCAGAAACTGGAAACCGACATCCCCGCCGACGACCTGCGCGAAGGTCGCCTCGACCTGGTGATCTGCTTCGGCCCCAACTTCCACCGCGCCCACAAAGACTTCCGCACCCAGATGCTGCTGGAGGACGACTTGGTGTGCGTGTTCGACAAACGCTCGGCGCCACGGGAGCCGGCCTTCAGCCTGCAGTCCTTCGTCGAACGCCGCCACGTGTTTCCCACGCCGTGGACCTCCGACACCAACATGATCGACGGCTGGCTCGCGCGCCAGACCCACAAGCGCCAGGTCATCGCCCGTGCCAACAGCTACAGCGCAGCCTTGAAGATGATCACCGGCACGGACTTCATCGTCACCTTGCCCCGTCGCGTGCAAAAATTGCTGGCGCCGTCCACGGTGTTCGGCCATTGCGAAGCGCCGAACGGTTTGCCGGGGTTCACCCTGGAGATGCAGTGGAACGAAACCAGTGAACAGGACAGTGCCAATATCTGGTTTCGTGAGCAGGTGGTGAAGGTGTGTGCGGATCAGGGGTTGTTGTAGGGCCTAGCCAATCGCGACTTTGCTGTAGGAATCGCGGTCCATGTCGACCAACAGGACACTCAGTTGAACCTGCACGCCCGCCGGCCAGTCGCCCAAGTCCTGCAAGACCGCTAGCAGGCTTTCCGACAACTGCTTCTTGACCTGCGGCGAACGCCCGCTGAGCAGTGACAACTTCACCGCGATAAAACCGCGAGGGTCGAGGGAGGTGCCCACCTGGAACGTCTCGACCTTTATCGCACGGCTTTTGATATCGAACTCGGAACCGAACTGCCCGGACGCCATCAGCACATTGTTGAGCCGCAACAGGGTTTTCTCGACAGCAAGGCCTGTCAGGTTGGCGGTGTATTCCAGATGCAGGTGTGGCATGGAGGGCTCCGAGTCTTTCGTAGGAAGATACCTAGATATACCACGGAGTCAGGCCTTGGTCGCCAACCCACGATCACTCATGAACGCTTCCAGTCGTGAGCGTACCCAGCGCTCGGCCGGGTCAGTGTCCACGTGGCTGAGCCAGACCATGGACAAATCCAGGGTCGGCGTCTCGAACGGGAACGGCTCGCAGAACAGGTGGCCCGACACGGCCATGGCCTCGGCGGTGTAGTCCGGCAGGCTGGCGATCAGGTCGGTGCCGGCGAGCAACGCCGGCAGTGCGCTGTATTGCGGCACCGACAACACCACGTGGCGCTTGCGGCCGATTTCCGCCAGCCATTCATCGGCGAACCCCGCCACGTTGGCGGTGTGGGACACCAGCACGTGGGGCCGTGAGCAGTATTCGTCGAGGGTCAGCGGTGTGTCCGAGGCATCGGCACGCAGGATGCGCGGGCGGATATGGCGCAGCAGCTTGCGCTTGGCATTCGCTGGCAGGCCACGGGTCTGGGTGATGCCGACGGTGATATCGCCAGAGGCCAGCAAATCCGGGATGCGCCAGTAGTCCACATGTTGCACCACGAACACCACTTGCGGCGCTTCCTGGCGCAGGGCGCGCAACAACGGCGGCAACAGGCCGAACTCGACATCATCGGACAGGCCGATGCGGAAGGTCATGGTGCTGATCGACGGGTCGAAATCGTGGGTCAGGCTCAAGGCCGAGGACAGCGAGTCCAGCGCTGGCGATAAATGCTGGATGATTTCCTCGGCCCGCGCCGTGGGCTCCATGCGGTGGCCGACGCGAATGAACAGCGGGTCGTTGAACAAAGTACGCAAGCGGTTGAGGGCCGAGCTGATGGTCGGTTGGCCGAGAAACAGCTTCTCTGCCACCCGCGTCACGTTGCGTTCCAGCATCAGTGCTTCGAACACCACCATCAGGTTGATGTCGGCCTTGCGTAATTCATTGCGATTCATCGGCGCCTGCCCCTTTCCCCAAGACAAGCCGCAGTGTAGAAAGCCGCGTTGCCGGCGTCTACGTGTAGGACGCTTCGCTGGCTTGTGCGCCACGCTCAGGCTCGTGCCCCATGCGCAACCGCAGCGCCGCAATAGCCGCCACCACCAATACCAGCGCAATCACCTTCAGGCCGTTCATCGCATTACCGGTGCTTTGCTCGATCACGCCCATTACCGACGGCCCGACAAACCCGCCAAGCAGCCCGCACGCGTTGACGAAACCCAGCCCACCCGCCAGCGCAACGCCCTTGAGACGGGAAGCCGGGTACAGAAAAATGATCGACTGCACCACAAAGAACATCACCGCCGACAGGCAAAAACCGAGCAGGCTGAACACCGGCCCCGATATCGACGCGATGCCCAGGCCCAGCGCCATGGTCAACAGGCCCGTGATCAGCAACCGCCGGCAACGCCCGGGCGTGGTGGCAAAACGCGGAATCAACAAGGCCCCGAGTGCCGCCGCGATCCATGGCAACGAGGTCAGCAGGCCGACGCTCATGGTGCTCAGTTCGCCATACTTGCTGATGATGCTCGGCAGGAAAAAGATCACCGTGTAGATGGTGATCTGGTGACAGAAGTACACAAAGATCGCCAGCAGGATTTGCGGGGTCAGCCAGTTTTTCAACGAGTGACCACCCTCGCCCGCGCCCTCCTCGGTTTCCTGGGCGATGCGCTGTTCGATGCCGCGCGCTTCCTCGGCCGACAACCACGGCGCCTTGCTCGGACGGTCCGGCAGTTTGCGCCAGACCACCCAGGCAAACGCCACCGCCGGCAGGCCTTCGAGCATGAACATCCACTGCCAGCCGTGCCAGCCGAGCATGCCGTCCATACGCATCAAGGCCGCGCCCACCGGGCCGCCGATGATGTTGGCAAAGCACACACCGAGCAGGAAATAACCGGTGGCGCGTGCGCGTTGTTCGCGGTTGAACCAGTAGGTCAGGTAGAGCATGACACCTGGAAACAGGCCGGCTTCGGCAATGCCCAGCAACAGGCGCAGCACGTAGAACGAGGTCTCGCCCTGCACAAAAGCCATAGCCGCCGAGATCAGGCCCCAGGTCACCATGATCCGCGCGATCCAGAATCGCGCGCCGACCTTGTGCATGATCAGGTTACTGGGGATTTCCGACAGTGCATACGTCAGGAAAAACAGCCCCGCGCCCAACCCGTACGCCGCGGCGGAAATGCCCAGGTCGACGTCCAGGTGATGCTTGGCCAGGGCGATGTTGGTGCGGTCCAGGAAGCTCAGGATGTAGGCGATGATCAGCAAGGGCATCAGCTTGACGAACATCAGTTTGTTCAACGCCTGCGGGGTGCGGGCGGAAGTCGCGGTAGTCATCGGCAATTCCTCTTGGCGCCCCGCCAGCCGGGCTGGGGGGCGCATCGGTGTTGTTCTAGGAGTCGAGTTGCATAGCCAACGCCTGGGGGCGATGGGAAAACAGTTGCAGCAGCGCGCCGCCCAGGGCGCAGCCGGCCATCACGAAGAAACACACGGTGTAGCCGTGCAGCGTGGTCCAGCCGCCGCCCATGGCGATCAAGCTGCCCATCAGCACCGGCGCCAGGCCGCCACCGATGAACATCGCGGTGGTGATGATGCCGTTGGCGGTGGACGTCGCTGACGGTTCGGCCGAGTCGCAGGCCACGGCGTAATAGATCGGCCACACCGCATTGGCCACCAGGCCGAACAGCAGTTGCACGACGACGATCAGCGTCAGGGTGTTGGCGAAGTAGAACGCGCCGACACTCGCCGCCATCCACACGCCGCAGATGATCAGGGTGGTGCGTCGGCCGATGATGTCCGACAGCGACGGCCACACCAGTTGCCCGAGGATGCCGGTGAGGGTGAACACCACGCTCATTCCCGCCGACTCGGCCAGGGACAGACCGGCGATGTTGTAGAGGTAGGCCGGCAGTACGATGTTGACGCCCATGTACACCACTTGGGTGAGCATCGTATTGCCCGCCGTGAGGGCGATATTGCGGTTGCGCAAGGTGGCAAGGAATGTACGCCAGGCCTCGCCTTTGACTTGGCTGGCCGGCGCGTTGTCGGGCGGGGTCATGCCCTTGGCGGCGATGTCGACGTACAGCGCGGTGATGCGCTCGGCCGTGGAATAACGCGCCCAGAAAATCATCAGCGGCAGCGCCACCACGAACGCGAAGAAGAACACATAACGCCAGTTGTCCTCACCAAACACGGTGATGACAAAACTCGCGACGATACCGCTGAGCATCGCGCCAATCGGGTAACCCGTATGGTGCGCACCCAGGGCAAAACCGCGACGCTCAACCGGCCACCATTCGGCGGTGTTGCTCACCCCCACCGGCTCGCCCCAGCCAGCGCCGAGGTTGACGCCGACGCGTAGGGCAATGAAGGTGGCGAGGTTGCCGCTCAACGCCTTGAAGCCGGACAGAAACGAGATCGCGGTGTAGCCCAGCACCAGCGGCACCTGGAAGCGCGCACGTTTCCAGCCGCCACCATAACGGTCGCTCCACATCGAACCGGGAATATCCAGCAGCGCCAGGGCCAGCATCACCACCGTGGCCACGGTGCCCCACTGGTCAGCGGACAAATCGAAATGCTTGGAGATAGTCGGCCCCAGGCGCAGCACGATCTCACGGTCGTAGGCGTTGAGAATCCAGATCATCCAGCAGACCAGCAGCGACACCCAGGAATGCCGGTGAATACTGCGCAGCGACGCTTTTTTGATAGTTGCCATGGGCCTCTCCAGGCGCGCAAGGGCGCGCACTGACACAAGGTTGCGAAGGAATATGCCTTGTCACACACACGCGCTAGCTGGCGAACCGTCGCTCGGCTATTCCTTGCACGCCCAACCCGGTAATGGCGAACAGCGCTCCGCGCTGCTGGCCGTCTGCCGGAAAACGCGGCAGCGGCGGCTTGGCCATGGAGGTCACAAACAGGGTGTCCAGGTTCGGCCCGCCAAAGGTCAGGCTGGTGACCTTTTTCACCGGCATCTGAATGATGCGATCGACGTGGCCGTCGGGGGTGTAGCGCACCAGTTTTCCGGCGTAGACCAGCGCCTGCCACAGGCAGCCCTCGGCGTCCACGGTGCAACCATCGGCGGCGCCCCCGCCGGAGGTATCGACCTTGGCGAAGGTGCGGCGGTTGCTGACGTTGCCGGTGGCCAGGTCATAGTCGTAGGCCCAGATCTCGCCGGACCAGGTATCGCAAAAGTAGAAGGTGTCACCCGACGGGCTCCAGCACGGGCCGTTGGACACGATGATGCCTTCGTCCAACGTGTGCAGGCTCAGGTCGGCGTCCAGGCGGTAAAGCTTGGCGCTGGCGTTGTCTTCCAACGTGTCCATGGAGCCGAAGATAAAACGGCCTTGGCGGTCGACCTTGCCGTCGTTGAGGCGGTTGTTGGGCAGGTGCGGTTCCGGATCAGCGACAAGGTCGAGTTCGCCGCTGTTGAGGTCGAGGGTGTGCACGCCGTTTTGCAGGGCGACGATGGCCGACTCGCCGTCGCGACGCAGGGCCATGGAGCCGATTTTCTGGCCCACGTCCCAGGCCCGCAGTTCGCGGCCGTCGTCGGTGCAGCGCAGGATGCGGCCGTCAGCGCTGTCGATCCAATACAAGCGTTGTTGCTCGACGTCCCACACCGGGCCTTCGCCCAGGGTGGTCTTGACGTCGACGAGCACTTCGATACGCATGGTGATCCCCTTATTGTTGTTGTGCGGGATGCAGGCCGCGCCTTGACGCGGCGGTTTGTTGGGTTAGAAGTTGACCTGATCGCGCCCCTTGAGCCCGAGGATTTCCCGCGCTTCATCCGGCGTGGCGACGCGGTGACCGAGGGCTTCGATCACGGTACGAATGCGCCGGACCTGATCGGCATTCGACGCCGCCAGTTTGCCCGGCCCGTCCCACAGCGAATCCTCAAGCCCCACCCGCGCGTTGCTGCCCATGGACAGGCCCATGGTCGCCAGCGGAATCTGCCCGCGCCCGGCGCCGAGGATCGACCACACGTAGTCGTCGCCAAACAGGCGGTCGGCGGTACGGCGCATGTGAGCCAAATCTTCCGGGTGCCCGCCGATGCCGCCGCGCAAGCCGAATACCGACTGGATAAACAATGGAGGCTTGAGCAGGCCGCGTTCCAGGAAGTGCGCAGCGGTGTAGAGGTGGCCGATGTCGTAGCACTCGATCTCAAAACGCGTGCGGTTTTCGGCACAGGAATTGAGGATGTGGGTGATGTCGCGGAAGGTGTTGCGGAAGATCCGGTCGTCACTTTCTTCGAGGTACGGCCGCTCCCAGTCGTGCTTGAAATCGGTGAAGCGGTTGAGCATTTCGTACAGGCCGAAGTTCATCGAGCCCATGTTCAGCGAGGCCAGTTCCGGTTTGAACTGCATCACCGGTTGCAGGCGTTCTTCCACGCCCATGGTCGGTGCGCCGCCGGTGGTGATGTTGATCACCACGTCGCTGGCGGCCTTGATCTGCGGCAGGAATTCGGCAAACAGCGCCGGGTCCTGGCTGGGGCGGCCGTCGTTGGGGTCACGGGCATGCAGGTGGACAATCGCGGCGCCAGCCTCGGCGGCACCGATGGCGGCATCGGCAATTTCCTGGGCGGTGATCGGCAAATGCGGTGACATCGACGGCGTATGAATCGCACCGGTAACGGCGCACGTAATGATGACAGGACGATTTTTGGACATGACAGATCTCCGACTTTTATTCTTATGAAAAAAATCCTGGGTACAGCGCGATGTGTTCTTGCGTGGCTTACAAGTACTCGACGTTGCCGTCGACGCTGATCGCCTGGCCGGTCACGTTGCGTGCGGCGGGCGAGCAGAGAAACAACGCCATGGCCGCGACGTCTTCGGCGGTGACCATGCGTTTGAGTGAGATCTTGTTGAGGTATTCCTGGCGCATCTCGGCTTCGGGCACGCCAACCTGTTCGGCACGGGCGCGGATCACGCCGTCCATGCGCGGGCCTTCGACGATGCCGGGCAGCAAGGCGTTGACGCGGATATCACTCTCGCCCAGCTCCGAGGCCAGGGATTTCATCAAGCCGACGATCGCCCATTTGGTCGCCGCGTAGGGCGTGCGCCACGCGTAACCCAAGCGCCCCGCCACCGAGGCGATATGCAGCAAATGGCCGTGGGACGATTCCTTGAGCATCGGCACCGCGTGGTGGGCAAACCGGTATTGCGCGGTGAGATTGATGTTGATGGTGGCTTGCCACTCGGCGTCGCTGATCGCGTCGATCCCGCCGGTAGGCCCGGCGATCCCGGCATTGTTGACCAGCACATCGAGGCCGCCGAACTGCTCGCGCTGCACCTGGAACACCGCCTCGATCTGCGCGGCATCGCTGACATCCGCGCGGGTGGCGACGCTGCCTGGATATTTGTCGCGAAACGCAGCCAGGGCCGGCTCACTCACATCACACACATGCACCTGCGCACCGGCTTCCAGATACGCCGCTGCCAGCACTTCACCAATGCCGGCAGCCCCGCCGGAAATCAACACACGTAACCCAGGATAGGGCTGCAGCCGTTGTAGGACACTCATGCACGTTTACCTCCTGAAGCAGACGACCGCGAACGGTCGTTCTTGACGAGCAGGCGCGCCAGGGAATCGGCGGCCTGCATGATGTCATCGGTCACCGCCGCGCGGGCGCCGGCGCCATCGCGGGCGGCCAGGGCTTCGACGATGCGCGTGTGCGCCTCCATCGAGCGTTGCAGGTGAGCTTTATCCGGGGCGACCAGCGCAAAGCACGGGCCCATGTGCAGCCAGAAGTTTTCCACGGCGGCCATGGTCAACTCGGCCTGGGCCACGGCGTAGATACGCCGGTGAAACGCGAAGTTGGTCCACAGATAGCGCGACACGTCGACTTCGTCGGCAGCGTGTTGCATCTGCTGGCAAAGGTCGGTGATTTCGTCTAGGTCGGCTTTTTGCAGGAGCAGCACCGCCTTTTCGGCGAGCAAACCTTCGAGGGCGACCCGCGCATCACGGATTTCGCGCAGGCGTTCGACCGTCATCAAGCGCACACGCAGACGGGAGGTTTCGGTGACTTCAAAGGCGTTTTCGGCGCTAAGGCGTTGCAGCGCTTCGCGCACTGGCATCGGGCTGGAACCCAGGGCTTCGGCGAGACCGCGGATGGTGAGCTTCTGGCCAGGCTGGAAACGGCCACTCATCAAGGCTTCGCGGATCTGGCGGTAGACCTGGTCTTGCAAGGTATCGCGGGACACCTGGCGCAGGGTGGGCAGGAGGAGCGGACCATCTGTCATGAGGCAAAACCTGTGTTGTCGTTCTTATGGCCTCAATATGTGATCACAAATCAAATATGTCAAATAGTTTCCCATTTATGAGAGTGCACAGATAAATGTGGGAGCGGGCTTGCTCGCGAAAACGGTTGATCAGTCACAGCATTGTTGACTGACACTCCGTGTTCGCGAGCAAGCCCGCTCCCACATTTTGACCGCGTTTAGCCTGATATTACGGTTTTAGCGGACGCTCCTGATCCCGCTCGGAAAGCTCCGTTCCATCATCCGGATGCTTCCAGGTCTGCGGTTTTTCTTCCTCCCGCTGTCGGGGTTGTTCACGCTCCGGCTCGTCCCGCCGTTTCTGTTGGTCAGTCATCGCCACCTCCCATCCGTAAGAATTGGTCACACCTTCAGCATAGAACAGCGAACGCATTTTTGACCGCGCCACCGATTGATAGCCAATGCGCATCAATCTATCCAAATTTGTCACTTATCATTTCTAAATGTGTCAGCCACTATTCTCGGTCTTAGGCGAAACAAGCACTTTAAAAAGAACGCTGGAGACACAAAACCATGACTAGCCCTACCCGACCCGACTCTGCCCGTTCGAAAGTGGGCGCGGTTTTCCGCGTGACTTCGGGCAACTTCCTCGAACAGTTCGACTTCTTCCTGTTCGGTTTTTACGCCACCTACATCGCTGCCGCGTTCTTCCCTGCTGCTAATGAGTTTGCGTCATTAATGATGACCTTCGCCGTATTCGGCGCAGGCTTCCTGATGCGTCCATTGGGCGCGATCATCCTGGGTGCCTACATCGATGACGTCGGTCGCCGCAAAGGACTGATCGTGACCCTGTCGATCATGGCCAGCGGCACGCTGCTGATCGTGCTGGTGCCGGGTTATCACACCATTGGCCTGTGGGCACCGCTGCTGGTGCTGCTTGGCCGCCTGTTGCAAGGTTTCTCGGCCGGCGCGGAACTGGGCGGTGTGTCGGTGTACCTGTCCGAAATGGCCACACCCGGCCGCAAAGGCTTCTACACCAGCTGGCAATCGGGCAGCCAACAGATCTCCATCGTGGTCGCCGCCGCGCTGGGTTATGGCTTGAACGTATGGATGGAACCCGCCGTGGTGGCCGATTGGGGCTGGCGCATTCCGTTCGCCATCGGCTGTGTGATCATCCCGTTCATATTTATCCTGCGTCGCAACCTGCAGGAAACCGAAGAGTTCGCCAACCGCAAGCATCGCCCGACCATGCGTGAAGTGCTGGCGACCCTGGTGAAGAACTGGACCGTGGTGATCGGCGGCATGCTGATGGTGGCCATGACCACCACCGCGTTCTACCTGATCACCGTGTACGCGCCGACCTTCGGCAAGACCGTGCTGCAATTGAGCACCTCCGACGCGCTGTTGGTGACCCTGCTGGTGGCGGTGTCGAACTTTGTCTGGCTGCCGATCGGCGGCACCCTGAGCGACCGTTTCGGCCGCAAGCCGGTGCTGATCGCCATGACCGTGCTGACGGTTCTCACGGCTTATCCAGCATTGTCCTACGTGGTAAATGCGCCGAGCTTTGCCCACATGCTGGAAACCCTGCTGTGGTTCTCCTTCCTCTACGGCATGTACAATGGCGCCATGATCCCGGCCCTGACCGAAATCATGCCGGTGGAAGTGCGTGTGGCAGGTTTCTCCCTGGCCTACAGCCTGGCGACTGCGATTTTCGGCGGCTTTACCCCGGCGATCTCCACCTGGTTCATCCACATCACCGAAGACAAGGCCTCGCCGGCCTACTGGATGATGTTCGCCGCCGCCTGCGCATTGTGTTCAACCCTGGCGCTGTATCGTCGCGCCAATACCCGTGGCCAGGTGATGCAGGAGGCGGCGTGATGAAGCCGTTGCTCAAGACCCTGACGGCCCTGGCCCTCGGCGCCCTGGCGCTGTCGGCCCAGGCCGAACAGCTCAAGGTGATGACATCGGGTGGCTTCACCGCTGCGTATAAGTTGCTTGGCCCGCAGTACGCCAAGCAAAGCGGTGACAGCCTCGACACCATTCTGGGTCCGTCCATGGGCAAGGCGCCGGAAGCGATTCCCAACCGGCTCGCCCGTGGCGAACATGCCGACGTGGTAATCATGGTCGGCTACGCTTTGGATGACCTGATCAAACAAGGCAAGGTCGACCCGGCTTCCCGTGTGGAACTGGCGGACTCGCGCATCGGCCTGGTGGTCAAGGCCGGCGCGATCAAACCTGCAATCGGTACGGATGCCGAATTGAAAGCCGCGCTGAGCAAGGCCAAATCCGTGGCGTACTCGGACAGCGCCAGCGGTGTGTATGTCGAGAAGGAGCTGTTCAAGAAGCTCGGCATGCCAGCCAAAGGCACCATGATCGAACGCCTGCCAGTGGCCGAGCAGGTCGCCAAGGGTGACTACGAAGTGGGCTTGCAACAGGTCGCGGAATTGCTGCCGGTGGCGGGTGTAACCTACGTCGGCAAGATCCCGGAAGACGTGCAATCGGTGACCCGTTTTGCCGCCGGCATTCCGGTGAATGCCGAACACCCTGAGCAGGCCAAGGCCTTGTTGCAGTACCTGGCTTCGCCCCAAGCGCAACCGGTGGTGCAAGCCACCGGCCTGGACTCGGTGTCACGCTGACCGAAACGGCATCTCCCGCACCAACCGCTCCAACTCCAGCGCCGCTGGCGGCAAGGTCCGCCCGCGGCGTTTTATCAAGCCCACATTGCGCATCACCTGCGGCTCCACCAGCGGCACACTCACCAGGATCGGATGCTCGCCGGCCGGCATCGCAATCGAGGGCACCATCGCTACCCCCAGCCCTGCCTCCACCAGCCCGATCATCGTCGTGACGTGGTGCGTCTCGCAGATACTCGGCTTTTTCACCCGTACGCCGCGCAACGCCTGATCGAGCAGGAAGCGGTTGCCGGACGTCTTGTCCACGGTGATGTAGTCGTGTTCGTAGGCCTCGGACCAGGTCACGCTGTCACGCTGGGCCAGTGGATGATCGCGGCGACAGGCCAGCACATAACGCTCCTGCAGCAGCAGTTCGAACTCCACTTCATCGGCCAGGCTGCCACTGAAACTCACACCGAAATCCGCCTCGCCACTTTCTACGGCATTGCACACTTCACCGGCGCTGGCATCCAGCACCCGCAGGCGAATTTTCGGATACAACTTGTGGAATTCAGAGATCACGTGGGGCATGAAGTAGTACGCAGTGGACGGCACGCAGGCGATGGTGACATTGCCCATGCGTGTGGACGCGACATTGCTGATGCCCATGAGCGCGACATCGAGATCGTCGAGCATGCGCTCGACCTGCGGCAGGAATGCGCGGCCGACCATGGTCAGGCTGACGCGCCGCGTGGTGCGTTCGAACAGCTTCACATCCAGGGCGGTCTCAAGCTTTTCGATACGCCGGCTGAGGGCCGGCTGCGAGATCCGGATGGCCTCGGCGGCACCGCGGAAACTGCCCTTGTCTACCACGGCGCGAAAGGCTTGGAGGTCGTTGAGGTCGAAGTTGATGATCACGGGAGTGCCAATATGGTCGAGGTGGCGGGCATTATCGTATGGGAGCCGATGGCGCGCCATGCATGCCGGAACCGGCTTGTCGTAATAACCTTGCTACAAATATGAAGTCATACATATCAGTGGGTTATTGGGTTTTTTGCGGCCACGCAATCGTCGAAATGGGTCAATACTTGCGGCCTGACCTTCACAACGGGAGATGTAGCACGCATGGAAACCCCTTACTTCTGGACAGACGACGAGATGCTGGATATCGGCATCGATCAGTTGCTTCTTGCATCACGCCAGTGGTCAAGTAGGATTGAATCCTACCCTCCTTCGGCGGACATCTACATGCGCTCAACCCAGCAAATGAGCATTACGTTGCCAATCGAAATGGCGGCCCTGGTCAAAGCCAAGGTCGCGGCCGGTGAGTATGCATCCGAAAGTGAAGTGATCCGCGACGGCCTGAGGGTCTTGCTGGCCCGTGATCGCGCCATGGAAGACTGGCTGCGGGACGAGGTGATACCAGCTGCGGCAGCCCTCAAGGCCGAGCCCGAGCGCGCGCTGTCCGTCGAACAGGTTAGAGAACACATGGCAGCCAAGCGTCAACGAAAAGGCACCGGGAAAGCGTGAGTTACGCGGTAGCCTTTTCGCTTGAAGCCTTGGTGCAACTCGACGCCCTTGAAGACTACATCAGCGATGCCGGTTCCCCAGTTATAGCTGCACGCTTTATCGACAACCTCATCCGCTACTGCGAAGGCCTTTGCCTGTTTCCCTTGCGCGGCACCCGCCGTGATGACCTGCTGACGCACTTACGCATCACACACTATCGTCGCACCACCGTTATCGCATTCATGGTGGACTCCGATAGTGAAACGGTCTCGATCCTGGGGCTTTTTTACGGCGGGCAGGACTACACGGCATTGTTGCAAGGCGATGGGGAGTAATCCCTGACCAACAAGAGTGATCAATGAACAAGACAGATGGAAGAATGAGCAGCGCTGCGCACCGAGCACTCAAGCCGAGCCTCTGGGTAATCGGCCTGCTGTGCGCCGCCACCCTGGGCTTTTTCGCCTGGCAAAGCTTCTACCCTGTCAGCGCAGCCCGCGGCTGGAGTGTGCAGGTGCTGCATCGCGATGTGCCCAAGGCCGCTTCGTTGATGCCTTTGGCGGATGGGTCGCTGATGGTCAGCCAGGAACTCGATGACGCCAAGGGCAGCATTGTGCGCATCCTTAAGAACGGCACCCGTGAAGTGGTGGTGGGCAGTCTGTCCAAACCCGATGGTTTGTTCGCCACCCGCGGTGGTTGGGTATTCAGCCAGGAGTCCACCGACCTGCCCGTGAGTTTTCTCAAGGACGGTGTCGTCACCGAACTGTTCAGAGGCGAAAGCGTGCAGGGTCTGTGGGATGACGGTGACTACCTCTATGCCATCGAAGACCGCAAGCCTTTCGGGCGACTGCTGCGTTATCGCTGGAGCGATCAGTCCCTGGCCGTACTGCGTGATCAGCTTCAGGAAGGCGAGTCCATTGTGCGTTGCACCGATGGGCGCATGCTCTACACCGAGAAGAAAAAAGGTGTGGTACGAGAACTGACAGAAGACGGCAATGATCCGGTGGTGCTGGCTGGCTTGAACAAACCGACGTTTTTGATGTGCGATGAGCGCGGGCTGTGGGTCAATGAAGACTCCACGCATCGGGCGAGGTTGTTGCTGATAGACAAGCAGGGGCACCAGCAGACGATCTTATCGTTCCTGAAGGCGCCGCAGTCGATTGTGCCAACCGGTCGAGGGACCTACCTGCTGGCCGAGGGTGGGCGGGACCGAGTGTTGGAGCTGGTACCCGACACAGGCAAATCCTTACCGTAAACACCGCACCATCGCCTCATCCATGCGTTGAGGCGATGGACACAGGTTAACGCGGCCCCCAAACCTGCGGGCCATTAAAAAACGCCCGCGCATTGCTATCCAACGTCTCCAGGTGATAGCCGCCCTCCTGCACGATCACGCACGGCAATCCCAACCCGCGAATGCACTCACCCAACCGCGCGAAACCCTCCCGTGTAACGGCGACTTTGCTCTGCGGGTCCAGCTCGTAGATATCGAAACCCAGTGACAGCACCAGCACATCTGCCGAGAAGTTTTTCACCGCCGCCAAGGCCAGTTCCAGTTTTCCGAAGAACACCGCCTCGCTGGCACCGTGGGGCATTGGCAAGTTGAGGTTAAAGCCTTCACCTGCTGCACTGCCGCGCTCTTCGGCGAAGCCGGCAACACCAGGGTAGAAGTTGGTGGGGTCACCGTGAATCGAGACGTAAAGCACGTCGTCACGCTCGTAGAAAATCTCCTGGATGCCTTGGCCGTGGTGCATGTCGGTATCGAGTACGGCGACACGCTGGAAACCTTCACGCAATGCCTGGGCAGCTACCGCGGCGTTGTTGATGTAACAGAATCCTCCTGCCGCATCGTAACGCGCATGGTGGCCCGGTGGACGACAGAGGGCGTAGGCGGCCGGTGCACCATCAAGAATGTCCTGGGCGGCAGCCACGGCGCTCTGGGCCGACCAGTAGGCCGAGCGCCAGGTCAGTTCGCCGATCGGGCAACTGCCATCTGCGAGGTAACGCGCCGCCTGGGCAAGGATGCCGCGCAGGGCGTTGGGTTCGCGCACGAAGATATTGGACATGACTTCGTCGCCCCAATCTTCGGGGATTTCCTTCCAGCGTTGGTGGGCTTCCTGCAGGAAAGCCAGGTAGGGCGCACCGTGTACGGCCAGCAAGGGATCAAGGCCGTAGTCCTGCGGCTGCAGGATGTCGAACCCCAAGGTTTGCGCGGCCAACAACAGGTTACGGGCGCGCTCGGGAACCTCTTGCGGCGTACGCATCTGACCACGGGAGTAGTAGCTGCGCGGATGATGCAAAAGTTGTTCGGGATGAAAAAACGTACGCATGAAGAAATCTCCTTACTGAACCTGGCCGGCGCGTTTCAACACGGCATTGAGCAATACGTCGGTGCCCTGGCGCACGTCCTCGGGCAACACGTCTTCGGCTTCGTTGTGACTGAGGCCGCCGACGCAAGGGATGAAGATCATCGCCGTCGGGCAGTAGCGCGCCAGATGGATGGCGTCGTGGCCGGCACCGCTGACGATGCGTTGCTGGCTATAGCCCAGGGCATCCACGGCGGTTTGCACGCAGGCGACGCAATCGGCGTCGAAAGGTGTAGCCGGGCTGATCCAGTGTGGGCTGACGGTCACGGACAATCCGCGTTGCTCAGCGATGGCCTGCAATTGCTGGCGCACCTGCTGTTCCATGGCATCGATATCGCCGTCGCGGTGATGACGCAAGTCGACGGTAAAGTTCAGCAGTCCAGGGATGGTGTTGCGCGACGATTTGGCGATGCTCAATTCACCCACGGTGGTCAGGCCTTCAGGGGCAAAATCCGCCGCCAGCGTTTCCAGCGCCTGGATCATCTGTGCGGCGCCATACAAGGCGTCTTTACGCAGCGGCATCGGTGTAGTGCCGGCGTGGGCAGCCATGCCTTCGACGCGCACATCCAGCCAACGGATCGCCTGCCCGCCGGTGACCACACCGATGCTCTTGGCGTTGTCCTCAAGAATCGGACCCTGCTCGATATGCGCTTCGAAATACGCATCCACCGCGCCACCCAAGGGGCGTGAGCCGTTGTAGCCGGTAGCACGCAAAGCCTCGGCCACACTGATGCCATCGACATCGGCGGTGGCCAGGGCCTTGTCCAGTGCCAGGGTGCCGGTGAATACCGCCGAACCGAGCATGGCTGGCGTAAAGCGGGCGCCCTCCTCGTTGGTCCATACCGCGATTTCCAGTGGCTTGCGTGTCTGGATCCCATGATCGTCAAGGCTACGGATCACCTCCAGACCCGCCAATACACCGTAGACGCCGTCGAAACGCCCACCTTCGGGTTGGGTGTCGAGGTGGCTGCCCATCATTACGGGCGCCGCGTCGTTTTCCGTACCGGCACGACGGGCGAACAGGTTGCCGACGGCATCCACGCTCAGGGTCAGCCCGGCGGCCGTGCACCAGTGGCTGAACAGTTCGCGACCGGCTTTGTCTTCGCCGCTCAAAGCCAGGCGGCAACTGCCGCCGCGCGCCGTGGCGCCAATCTCGGCCATGGCCATCAGGCTGGCCCACAGGCGTTCGCCATTGATCTTCAACATTACACACACTCCATCAAACGCTATGGGCCATTTCATGACGGTGGGCGGTGGCATGCCGGCGCGACAACGCCAGCACACACACCAGCGAGACCGCCGCGATCAAGCTGTAAAACACTGCCATCGGCCACCATTGGCCTTGGTATTCGTGGGCCAGCCAGGTGCCGATCAACGGCGTAAGACCTCCCGCCAGCGCGCCGCACACCTGGTAGGCCAGGGAGATCGCGGTGTAGCGCACACGGGTTTCAAACAGGCCGCTGACGAAGCCGGCGATCACGGCATAAAACGAGGCCATGCACACCACCGCCAAGGCGATGCCGAGGATGATCAAGGGTGCCTGGCCGCTGCTGACCAGCACAAACATGGGATAAGGCGAAGCCATGGCCAGCACCGTCATTGCGCACAGGAAACGCGTGGCACCGACCTTCTCCGCGACCCAGGCGGCCAGTGGCTGGACGCAGAACTGGATGATGGCGACGAAGAACAGGCACTCCAGAATCAACGAACGCGGTAGGCCCAATTGCTGAGTGCTGTAGGCAATCATGAAGGTGTTGGTGAAATACACCCCGGCAATGCCCAACGTGTTGGCACCGATACACAGCAGCAGCGGACGCCAGGCGGTTCGCAGCACTTCAATGACTGGGGCCTGGTCTTTCTTGATCGCCCGCGCTTTTTCCGCCAAGGCTTTGTCTTCAAGAAATACCGGCGACTCATTCACGCCCAGACGAATCGCCAGGCCAACCACCAACAGCAACGCGCTGGCCAGGAACGGCAAGCGCCAGCCCCAACTCATTAACGCGTCTTCCGGCAGACGGGTGACCGCACTGAACGCGAGCAGCGACAGGATCAGCCCAGCCGGGCTGCCCAATTGCGCGAAGGAAGCAAAGAAGTTGCGGCGGCCTTTCGGCGCATGCTCGCCCGCCATCAACACCGCCCCGCCCCACTCGCCGCCAACGGCAATACCCTGCACCACACGCAGCAGGATCAGCAGCACCGGCGCAGCCGCACCGATCTGCGCGTAGGTCGGCAGCAGGCCGATGCACACGGTGACCACACCCATCATCACCAGGGTAATCACCAAGGATTTCTTGCGGCCGATCCGGTCACCGATGTGCCCGAACACAATGCCGCCCAACGGCCGCGCGAAGAAACCCACGGCAAAGGTACCGAACGCCGCCATGGTGCTGAAGAGTTTGTCTTCGGAGGGGAAAAACAGTTGGCCAAACACCAGCGCCGCGGCGGTGGCATAGATGTAAAAGTCGTACCACTCGATCATGGTGCCGATAAAAGCGGCGGCCGCAGCACGGCGAGGCTGGGGCGAAGCGGAAGGCTTCATGGGGCTGGCTCCTTTGGTTATTTTTTTGGCAGGAGAAAGGTCGAACGCACGCGCTCTGATGGCGCTTGTTGAGGGTGATTTATCGTCTCGGGGCTATGATTAGTCAATTTTCTATTTATTATTCCAATTATAAATCCTGCTTATTATCGAGCTGCGCCATGCCCGAAGCCCGCCGCGACATTCACCCCTTGCTCAACGACCGCCTGGACTGGAATCTGCTGCGCACCTTCCGCGTGATCGGCCAGGAGTTGAGCATCAGCCGCGCGGCCGCCCGCCTACACCTGACCCAGCCGGCGATCAGTCAGGCGCTCAAGCGCCTAGAAGAACAGCTCGATTGCCAACTCATCGTCCGCCGTGGTCCGCGCTTTGTGTTGACCGAGGCCGGCGAGCAGATCTTCGCCATCGCCGGCGAGATGTACGGCCAGGTGTCGCAGATGAGCAATGCCCTGCAAAAGCCCGGTGATGAAGTGATCGGCAAAGTGCGCTTGCTGATGATCAGCCGGATCAACTCGGACACCTTCGATGAATTCCTGGCGGATTTTCATCGTGAGCATCCTCGGGTCGACCTGGAAGTCGAGGTGATGCGCAGCTCAGACATCGTCGCCGCACTCTTGGAAAAAACCGCGACCCTCGGGCTGAGTCTTAACCGCCGACCGCAGCCCCGCTTGGAACAGCACCTGTTCCTGCGCCAGCGCTATGCGTTTTTTTGTGGCCGCCATCATCCGCTGTTCGGGCGCAGTGGTTTGGCGGAGGGCGATCTGCAATCGGAGAACTTCGTGAGCTTCACCAGTGACCAGATCGGCGGAATGCTCTCGCCATTGACGATTTTCCGCGACCAGCAGGGGTTCAGCGGGCGGATTGTGGCGTCGTCCTCAAGCCTGGAAGAAGTGCGGCGTTTGGTGATCGCCGGCTTTGGTCTTGGCTGCCTGCCGATCCATGTAGTGGCAGACGATGTGAAGAATGGACTGCTCTGGCGGCTACCGCCGGACGAGGGCATTACGGACGTGGACATCCATCTGCTGTGGAACCGGGAACAGAAGATGAGCCGGGCAGAAACGGTATTTATCGACAGTCTTTCTGAAAAACTCGCGCGATGAGCGAACCCGCCCCCCGTGGTCGATGAGACTACGGGGGGGGCCCTGCCTAATCGAAGTGACTCAGCATCAACGCGCTTTATTGGCCTGAGAAAGCACCGACGCCGCAAGCGCCTTCGTGTCTTCGTTGTATTTATCGCTGCCCAGCACCTTGCCAGCCGTCTCCTCCATCTCTGCGCTGGTCTGCTTGTCGGTGCCTTTCTGGGCTAGCGCTGAAGCGGCAAGGCTTCTGGCAATGACTGATGAGGTTGGACTGTTGAGCATATCCGCTGCCAATGTCGCGATCTTGCCCGAGGTTTTCTTGGTGTTTTTGCTCATGCTGCAACTCCTTTGCAGTGGGAAGCGCCTGATCGTGTGCGCAACCACACACTAATCAGTCGCCGGTGGCATCGCAATGCACTGCCTGTAGGCAATGTTTGAGAAGTCCGCATGAAAGGTGCATGGGTCACGTAGTGCGTGCTAGAGCGTCGCATCGATTGCACTGATGATTACTATCGAAACGAGCGCCTGCCCGATTTCCAGCACTGATTCCTATAATCGCCTCCACTTTCCCTCCCCCTCGCCTCACTTCGGGCGACGTTCACCCTGGAACCCAACATCATGCCAAGTGCCAGCCAGGCCCCTCGCGGCCTCCCCGAACATAATCAACAAAGCGTCAAACAGCAGTGGCTGGCGATTCTCTCGGTCGCCGTGGGCGCCTTTGCCCTGGTGACCAGCGAATTCCTACCCGTGGGCGTTCTCAACGACGTTGCCGCAGACCTGGGTATCAGTGCCGGCCACGCCGGCCTGATGGTCACCCTGCCCGGCATCATGGCTGCGCTCGCGGCACCTTTGCTGTCAGTGATCATTGGCGCCATGGACCGTCGTTACCTGCTGATCGGTCTGACGCTGATCATGATCATCGCCAACATGGTCGTGGCCTTCGCCAGCGACTTCAGCTTGCTGTTGTTCGGGCGCGTATTGCTGGGCATCAGCATCGGCGGTTTCTGGGCCACGGCCATCGCCCTCAGCGGCCGCCTGGCGCCCAAAGGCGTGGACGTCGCGAAGGCCACTTCGATCATCATGATGGGTGTGACCCTCGCCACCGTACTCGGCGTACCGGTCGGCACCTGGCTCAGCGGCCTGATGGGCTGGCGCATGACCTTCCTGGTCACCGCGCTGGTGGGCCTGCCGGTGCTGTTGGCGCAGGTGCTCCTGCTGCCATTGCTCAAGCCGGAAAAAGCCATTCTTGTCAGCGACCTGCCAGCCTTGTTCATCAACCCACGGGCTCGGGTCGGCTTGATCGCGGTCTTGCTGATCGGCCTGGCGCACTTTGCCGCGTACACCTACGTCGCGCCCTTCTTCAAGAACAGCTCCGGCTTCGATGGCCCGACCATCGGCTCACTGCTGCTGATGTTTGGCATAGCCGGTGTGGCGGGTAACATTTTTGCCGGTTTCGCCGCCAACCGCAGCGTGCGCTACACCCTGCTGCTGGTCGCGCTGATGATCGGCACCAGCACCGCCCTGTTCCCCTACTTCGCCACCGGCCTGACCGGCGCCGCCATGCTGATCGCGCTCTGGGGCTTCGCCTTCGGCGCCTTCCCGGCCTGCGCCAGCATCTGGATGTTTGTGGTAGCGCCCAAGGATGTGGAGCGTGGTATGCCGCTGTTTGTCGCGCTGTTCCAGGTGATCATTGCGCTGGGGTCGTTCTTTGGCGGGCGGATCGTCGACCAGATGGGCAGCTCGGTGCTGTTGAGCCTCGCGACAGCGTTGGTGGGCGTGGGTTTTGTGACGGTGCTGGTGCTGGGGCGCAATGTCAGTAACAGCTTGGCGGCGCAGCCTGCCTGACCAGACAAGTACTGACTAAAAAGCCTGCTGAGTGTTGAGCTCAGCAGGCTTTTTCGTTTAATGGGGATGAGTGTCTGGGGTGGCACCTGGCTCACTTGCATCCTTAGTCAGAATAAATGAGCTAAACGCCAGAAAATCCCCTAGATGCTGGGTGATGATCGCAACGGTGATCGGCAATTGAAGGGTTTGATACTCATGAACGGCGATATTACGAAAGCCGACCATATTCTTCAGGTTGGTCAACAAGGACGGGCTCACCCACCCACCTTGGGATAGCAATTGGAACACGTCACGTGCGCCCTGAGGGACGCCCAGCCGCTCACGACGGATCAAATGCTGCCCCATATCCAGTGCAGCTTCGCAGGCACGCTGAATGTTGAGAATCGCCGCATCCTGCCGAGTGAAATCAGTCGCGAAACTGGCAAATCTCACCAGAGAAAAAATCTGAATCAGAATGAGTGTGGACACCGTACTGGCTAAAGGATAGCGTCCAGCACCGATATTCAATAAGACCATCTGTGAGGGATCACATGGAGCTACTGCTCATCATTGCTGCCGCTTGCATCCTTGCGCTTTTGATTCTTCGATTCAAAGCCGCAAAGATTATTGCCAAGCTGACAGGAGACCTGCGTCAACGGGACGACGTGATAGCCCGGCAGCAGCAGGAAAACCTCGATCTGCTAAGTCGAGTCGCAGCCCTGTCAAAGTATCAAACTATTATCGATGCCGAAGAATGGGCCAAGAAACTCATTTCCGAAGCCGAGCGCGAATTGGCTAAAGCCAAACAAGACGCCGCCCAGGAACGCCAAAGCGCCAATCTCTCTGCAAAAACCAGAATCGAGCAGTCCGAAGAGAAGCTGGAGCAAGCCAGGCTGGCGGCTGACCGGATTATGGAGTTGGCCAACAAGCGAGCCGAAGAAATCGCCGGCGAAGCTTATGCAGCGATGAACCGAGCCAAGGAGTTTGCAGAAACCGCCAAAGCAATGAAAAACATCGTTGAGGGTTATGGAGACGCGTACATCGTTCCAACCTATAACTTGCTGGATGACCTCGCCGAAGAGTTCGCTTTTACTGACGCAGGGAAAAAGCTCAAAACCGCCCGCGATGCAACTCGCTCGATGGTCAAATCGGGCCGGGCCGCGACCTGTGATTATGCTGAAGCCAATCGAAAGGGAACGGCGATCCGTTTTGTTATCGATGCTTTCAACGGCAAAGTCGACTCGATCCTCTCAAGAAACAAAGCTGACAACCACGGCAAACTGGAGCAGGAAATCCGGGATGCCTTCGCGCTGGTTAACCATAACGGTACAGCCTTCAGAAACGCTCGGATTACTGACGAATACCTCGCTTCACGTCTTGAGGAGCTCAAGTGGGCAGCCACCGCACAAGCACTGAAAGACCAGGAGCGCGAAGAACAACGGCAACTGCGCGAACAAATTCGAGAGGAAGAAAAAGCACGTCGAGAGTTTGAGCGCGCAATAAAAGACGCCGCGAAAGAAGAAGAAACCATCAAAAAGGCAATGGACAAGGTTCTCCAGCAGGTCGCTACCGCCAACGATGCGCAACGTGCTGAGTACGAGGCCAAACTTCGAGAGCTGGAAACCAAACTCCAGGTTGCCGAGGAAAAGAACCAGCGTGCGCTATCTATGGCTCAGCAGACGAGAGCAGGCCATGTGTATGTAATTTCCAACATTGGATCTTTTGGTGAGGAAGTGTTCAAGATTGGCATGACCCGACGCCTTGAACCCAAGGACCGTATCCGCGAACTCGGTGATGCCAGCGTGCCGTTTGAGTTTGACGTGCATGCAATGATCTTCAGTGACGACGCTCCTGGCCTTGAAAAGACCTTGCACCGCCACTTCCTGCGTCGTCAGATGAACAAGGTTAATCCACGGAAAGAGTTTTTCCGGTTGGAGCTGACCGAAATTCGCGCCGAGTTGGAAAGCCTGGGGGTCGAAACCCATTGGACTATGGCAGCCGACGCACATGAGTTCCGAGAAACCATCCGACTTGAGCAGCAGATTCTAGAGAACCCGGTCATTGCACAGCAGTGGACGCGGCATCAGCTTGAGTTCGAACCTCAGGAAGAACTCGAAGAGGCGCAAGAGGCGGTATAGCGATACTGTCAGGTATATCGCGGGCGTCGCTTGTTGCTCGCACATATGCCTGACTCCCAGCCAACGCAATCAATCCCTCATCCCCCTCCTCGGCGATGCGGACAATTCGTTGAGCAAACGCTCGGTCAAGTTCGGCTCTCTCTCCGCCATAAACCACGCCGCCGGTTCCGGTGGCGGCAGGCACTGCCTCACCTCCGGCAAAGGGCGGCTGGGCGAGGATGACTGACAGCCGCAAATCAGCGGTAGCCAGGCGATCCATAAGGCGTGCTTGGCGTTGTTTAGCATCGATCAAAGCCCTCTGGTGGGTTTGGTCGTTGGTTTGCAGCCGCTGCTCCAGGGCGTAGCGTTTGTCGAACTCACCACGCTGTCTCGACGATGGAGCAAGGACCATCTCTCTGAGCGTTTCAGCGTGGAGCCGTGCTTGATCGGCCAATTGCCGTTCATACCGCCACGTCTGGATTTGCCAACCCCCAGCAGCACCGACGACAGACAAGACAGCAAAAACAACTCCCCGCACATTCAGCACAAAACCGCCCTCGCCCAGATCCACAACCGTAGCCGCGCTGGGCGGGAGTGTTCATTCATCGCCGTCGCGTCGGGAGATTTTTGAACCGGCGAAACGTTCAGCCAGGCTGCGGACCTTGTCGACGCCAAGTAGTCCGACCATGCCACCCACGAAAGCAGCGGCCTCTTGTGGGAGATCTAGCAGGCTTAGCCCGGAGAGGATTGCCAGAGTGATGCAGCCACAGAGAACAGACTCCAGCAGGACCGCTTTTCGGGTACCACCTCGGTAGATGATTCGTAGCGCAGAAATCAATGCTGACAAGCTGGTGGCGTAGATAACTGGGGCATGTTGAGCCAGCCATGCGAGGGCAATGGCCCAAGCGGTGGGGGTCTTTACTGGATGGCATATCGACAGTCCTCCGATACATCAAGACTCGTTAAAAACCAGTTACAACTCATCGGATGCACGCTGACGTATACGGGATTAGCATTGCCGAAAACTAAGCCAATGGCGTACATTAGCTATGATTTTCATCGAGACTTCAGGTTTCACCCGTCGCGTCAAAGAACTGATCGACGACGATGCCTATATGGCGTTTCAGAATGTGCTGATCGTGAATCCATCAGCCGGTGATGTAATTGAAGGCACAGGCGGAGTGCGCAAGATTCGGATTGCGGCCAAGGGCCACGGCAAACGAGGTGGAGCGCGGGTGATTTACTACCACTTTGTCTCGGCATCAAAGATCGTTTTTTTGATGATCTACCCCAAGAACGAACAGCAAGACCTTACCGCTGACGAGCGTAAATCGTTGAAGGTTGCAATCGAACACTGGAGATAACCATGAGCAAATTTTTTGATGAACTGATGGAAAGCGTTGAGGAAATGAACGAGATCCTGCGCGGTGAGCGTGAGCCTTCCCGCGAGTTTCACGTTGACGCAATGCGGGTCAAAGAAATTCGTAAGGCGACTGGGCTGACCCAAGCTAAATTCGCAGCGTTGATTGATGTTCAACTGGGTACGCTGCGTAACTGGGAGCAAGGTCGCCGAGACCCAACCGGGCCAGCTAAGGCGTTGCTGAAGGCGATCCACAATGACCCGGTGCATGTGCTGAACGCATTGGCGGGTTGAGTGAAGCTTCTGACGCAAAGCGTACAACCTAGCAACGTTCTACGCCCCAGCGGAAAACCAGCAAAGCGAAAAAAACGGCCATTCCTTTTACTGCCTAGTTGGTGCGGCCTCGATACAGGGTTGAAGTATTTCCACCAGACGGATGGTCAGGCAACACGTCGCTCTGCACGCCGTGACAGTTCCGACATGACCCGCTCATGCATCCGTTGCACCCAATTGCGATAGGTTTTATCTGCCGCAGTTTCCAGCCCAAGCAGCCGTATCTGTTCAGCTACAGACAGCTCCCGCTCCGGCAAGCAACGCAGGCTCGCCAACTTGGCTAACTGCTGGCCCTGCTCGCCTTGATGCGGCAACCAAGCGAACCGTGAAAGAAGGTATAGACCGCTGACTGGAAGTGCAGCGCGCTAAAGGCTGCCAGCACGGTGATCAACTACGAGAGCAAGGCTGTGCACGTCGAGAACAAGTTTGGACAGTCGCGGATCGTCGACGTCAGCAAGAGCGACATCGAGCTGTTCCAAGCTCAGCTATTGAAGCAAAAGCTGGCGCCGAAAACGGTGAACGACATTTTCACCGTGGTGCGCGGGGTTTGGGCTGATGCGTTTGGTGATGGGATTCTGAAAACCAATCCGCTGGAGAGAATCAGCAACGTCAGCACAGACGCCGACGACGAACATGCCGACCCTTTCAGCCGGGATGAAATAGAGCCGATTGGAGCGGCAGATCCAGAGCGAATGGCCGATGCCAGAATGATCGTGTTCAACTGCTGGACGGGACTTTCACTGTCCAAGCTGATTGCGCTTACCGTTGAAGATGTGGATCTGAAGGCTGGCACTGTTCACGTTCGACGTGCATTGATGGTTGGGCAGTTCAAGGTGCCCAAGGAACGCTCCAGGGTGCGGGTGGTGGAGCTGATTGATCCCGCCCTGGAACTGATGCGGGAGATCCTGGCAGCGGCCAGCGATGTGCCGTACGTCGATATCAACGTCACACAGCGGGACAACATCACGACAAAGCCTGCAAGGGTCAGGTTTTTATTCCGAAGCACTGCAAGTGGGTTGCTTTGGAACGGGAAGGTTTTAAGTAAGTGGTTTACTGCTCATTTGAAGAAAGCTGAGGTTAGGCATCGCGGTGTTAATCAATGCGGGCATACGTTTGCCAGTCAGATGCTGTCGAGCTATGTGCCGGTAGAGTGGGTGGCTCGGCAGCTTGGTCATGCGGATACGACGATGGTGAGAAAGCACTACGGCAGGTGGATACCGAAGGACACCTAGAGCATGGCTGGGATTGTTTCGAAAATGCCGGGATTTAGAGATTAGCTACAACGACAACTTTTATTTTTCTATGACTATCGAAATAATCAACTGTGACTTTAAAGCTAAAAAACAGGACCGACACTAAAACCGTCAGCCCGTTTTTTAAGACGCATGTCAAATCAAGCCTGAGACTTCTATTTCTATCAGTCTTTTATTGTATCGGCCACTTCATACCCTAAAGCGGTGATTTCGAAAACCTCGCCTTTATAGCCTCTATCAGCAATTAGCCTCTCATCTTTGAGCTGAGCAAGTGCGGCCTCCCACTTAGATACTTCTCTTCGTTCATTCCCTTCAACAAAATTCTTGCCATTGGCTTGTACCGCTGCTCCACCCATATAACGAATAAACATAATATGGCCCTGAGAATCCTTGCTTGCCTCTTTAAGCAATATTTTCGCTTCTGAGCTCAGCAACGGGACAGGACTGCTGAACAAAGGCGCATACGGAGCCTCTGGTGCGCTTAGCTCAGCCACTTCAAATACTTCATGAGAGTTAACCTTCAGCTGTAAGTGCCGGCTAAATTTGTTTCGGAAATCTGTGAGGCTATCAAATGACTCATAAAGCCCGCGATCCCTGCACGCAGCCTTAAATTTTTTAAGAACTTCGTATTGCTGAAAATCCACATCATCCATAGCTGCAGGCGTACTGGAGAAATACAACATTGCCAAGCGTCCAGCAGCGATATGCCTTTCGATTTCCTCAATAGTTCCACTAGCGAACTCTGTAGTCGGAGTTCCGGCGCGAACCCAAAATATGCCTACAAGAAGATCACAACTATGTAGCACTTGCTTATTGATGATGTCCTGCGGTTGAGCTCCCATCTCAGGCGATGAGTGCGTCTCCCACCCAACCGGCATGAGTACAATGCCCCGCGTTTCAGAATTGACAGCGTTCCATTCGTGTACAACCTCTCGAAAAACCGCACGCTCTGCGAGAACGTCTCCTGGAGACGCAACCATCACATTGAAAACCGTGGCATCGTAGCTCATCTAGTCATTTACTCCCTTTGACTGACCCGGATTTTAATTAAGCATAACAGACCGACGTAGACACTCCTTGTGAGCCAGAGCCGGTGTTTCGTACGTATGTTTTGCCCTAAACCAAACCCCAACAACGAAAAAGCCCCTGAAATGTTCAACCATTTCAGGGGCTTAGTCGTATTCAATAATGGCGGAGAGATAGGGATTCGAACCCTAGGTACCGGTGAAGGTACAACGGATTTCGAATCCGTCCCATTCGGCCACTCTGGCATCTCTCCAACGGCGCGCATCATAACAGCGTGACTCAGGAAAGCAAAGCTCGAAGCGAGATTTTTTTCCGTGCTATCAGATGCTTGCGTCGATTAAAGCGGTACGCCGAGACGATTGGCGACTTCTTCGTAGGCTTCGATGACATCACCGAGGCCCTGGCGGAAGCGGTCTTTGTCCATCTTCTTCTTGGTGTCCTTGTCCCACAGGCGGCAGCCGTCCGGGCTGAATTCGTCGCCCAGGACGATGGAGCCGTCGTGGAACACGCCGAATTCCAGCTTGAAGTCCACCAGCAGCAGGCCTGCGTCGTCGAACAGTTTGCTCAGCACGTCGTTGACCTTGAGGGACAGCTCCTTCATGCGGGCCAGTTGCTCAGCGGTGCCCCAACCGAATGCCACGACGTGGGATTCGTTGATGAACGGGTCGCCCTTGGCGTCGTCCTTCAGGAACAGTTCGAAGGTGTAGGGATTGAGCTTGAGGCCCTCTTCCACGCCCAGGCGCTTGACCAGGCTGCCGGCGGCGTAGTTACGCACGACGCACTCGACCGGGATCATGTCGAGTTTCTTGACCAGGCACTCGTTGTCGCCCAGCAGCTTGTCGAATTGGGTCGGAATGCCGGCCTCTTCGAGTTTCTGCATGATGAAGGCGTTGAACTTGTTGTTCACCATGCCTTTGCGATCAAGTTGTTCGATGCGCTTGCCGTCGAACGCCGAAGTGTCGTTGCGAAACAGCAGGATCAGGCGGTTGGCGTCGTCGGTCTTGTACACCGACTTGGCTTTGCCGCGGTAGAGTTCTTCACGTTTTTCCATGATGGGCTCCGCTTGCTAAATGGTGGGCTAGGCGATGTGTCGCCAGTCGAGCCCTGAATCTTGATCGGCCAGTTGCAGCCAGTCCGGGTCGCACCCGAGGGTGTCGACAAAACATTGCCGGGCCAGCTGCGGCAGGTTGTTCTTGCTGCTCAGGTGGGCCAGGACCAGATGTTGCAAGTCTTGCCAGCCCAACTCATACACCAGGTACGCCGCCTGGTGGTTGTTCAAATGTCCCAGTTCGCCGCCCACCCGCTGCTTGAGAAAGTAGGGGTAATGACCGCGAGCCAGCAGATCCCGACAGTGGTTGGACTCGATCATCAAGGCATCGAGGTTCCGGTAACCGTCCAGCACCTTGGCGCAGTAGGAACCCAGGTCGGTGAGTACGCCGAAGCGCCGTTCACCATCACTGAAGACATATTGCGTCGGTTCCTGGGCGTCGTGCGCCACGGCAATCACCTCGATGCTCAGGGCACCGATTTGCAGCTGCTCGCCACCGGCCAGGAAACCTGCGGGTTCAATGGGTTTGCGCATCCCGCGCAAGGTACCGCGACTGAGGTACACCGGAAGATTGTAGCGCCGAGACAGCAAACCCACGCCATGCACGTGGTCGGCATGTTCGTGGGTCACCAGAATCGCGCTCAGCTGCGCAGGGTGAACCCCCAGGCGCAGCAGGCGCCGCTCGGTTTCCCGTAACGAGAAACCACAATCCACCAGCACGTACGTGTCGTCGTGGGCGACCAGCGTACCGTTCCCTTGGCTACCGCTGCCGAGAACGGCAAAACGCACCGGATCAGCCCAGGTTGTCTTGAATCACGCCCAACACTTTGCGCGCTGTTTCAGCGGGTGCAACGGTGTTGATGTTCTTCTCGACGGTGACCTGCACGCTTTCGCCAACCTTGCTCAAACGAACCTGGTAACGCTCGGCACGGGTCTCGATTTCTTCCTTGGTCGGCTGGCTGCCGAACAGTTTGCTGAAGAAACCTGGCTCTTCATCTTTACGCTCGGCCTTTTCAGCCACGTTGATGTAGTACAGGCCCAGGCTGCGGTTGATGTCTTCTACACGCCAAGGGCCCTGCTCCAATGCACGGCCAACACTGGCCCAGGCACGGTCGAGGTCTTCACCCAGGTTCAGCACCACGTTGCCGCTGCCGTCTTCTGTCAGGCTGACGCGGCTCGGGGTGTCGTAATCACGTGCGGCGAGCAGGGAAACCGAACCGCCCTTCTCGGAGATACGGCTCATGCTGGCCAGCATCTCGTCGACCAGCGCCGAGTCGACACCGGTGTTGACCGAACGATTGGTGAAATCAACGTTGGCGGTGCTGCCGGCCGGACGCTCGGCGCTGACCACGTAGACTTCACTGGTATTGCGCTGCACGCCTGGCTCGATGCGCACACGCACACGGGCTTCGCTGTCGGCGGCTACACCACCGGCCTGCAAGCGCTTGGCCATGGTGGCGGACAACTCGCTGCCTTGCTGCCATGCGGTGGTGAATTCGCCGGTCTGCGGACGCTGCTCGTCGATGCGGAAACCGTTGTCCTGGAAGAACTGCACGGCCACCGGCCAGACTTCAGCAGGTGGTCGTTGGGCCACGATCCAGCGGGAATCACCGCTCTTCTGCAGGCTGTAGTCGCTGGCATCCGCCACGGCCGAGATCGGCTGTGGACGTGGCACCACGTACTCACCCTTGGTGGTGTCGTCGGCGACGTTACGCGGAATCGGCAGCAACGGGTCAAGGCGCTTGGCGACGTTGACGCCCGCCGGCAATTCCATCGGTTTGGTAGGTTGGGCTTCCAGGTAATCGCTACCGCGGTCACGGAAGTAGCCTTCCGGGCCCCAGATCCAACCGCAGCCACTGGTGCTGGAGATAATCAAGGCAAGTGCGGAAAGTCCGGCCAATCGCTTCATGCGTAGTGCTTCCTCAATTAAACCAGGACGCCGGACTGGCGCAGGGCCTGTCGCAGCGGTTCGTGACAGGCTTCGCTGAGACGGGTGAGCGGCAGACGGATACCGTCCGGCATCATGCCCATTTCAGTCAGCGCCCACTTCACGGGAATAGGGTTGGATTCAATAAACAGTGTCTTGTTGAGCGGCATCAGCTTCTCGTGGATCGCGCGGGCGGTCACGGCGTCACCGGCAATGGCGGCGGCGCACATTTCGCTCATGGCACGCGGAGCCACGTTGGCAGTCACGGAGATGTTGCCCTTGCCGCCCAGCAGGATCAGCTCTACGGCGGTGGCGTCGTCACCGGAATACAGCAGGAAATCACTGCTCACGCCGGCCAGGATGTCCTTGGCGCGCTGCAGGTCGCCGGTGGCTTCCTTGATACCGATGATGTTCGGCACGGTGGACAAGCGGATCACGGTCGCGGCCTGCATGTCGCAAGCGGTGCGGCCTGGCACGTTGTAGAGGATCTGCGGGATGTCGACGGCTTCGGCGATGGCGCGGAAGTGCTGGTACAGGCCTTCCTGGGTCGGCTTGTTGTAGTACGGGGTCACCAGCAGGCAGGCATCGGCGCCGGCCTTCTTGGCGTTCTTGGTCAGCTCGATCGCTTCACGCGTCGAGTTGGCGCCCGTACCGGCGATCACGGCAATACGGCCCGCAACGCGCTTGACCACGAATTCGATGACCTGGATGTGTTCTTCCACATCGAGGGTGGCCGATTCACCGGTGGTGCCGACCGCCACGATGGCGTTGGTGCCTTCTTGCAGGTGGAAGTCCACCAGTTTGCCCAGGCTGTCCCAGTCGAGATGACCTTGTGCATCCATGGGTGTGACCAGTGCCACCATACTGCCCGCAATCATGCAACCGCTCCTGCCGGAAAAAGAGAGCCGTAATGGTACTGGCGCCAAGATGCTTGCACAAGCGAAGTACCGCCTGAGGATGCGTTATGGCGCAACTAAACGACGGGCAATGCCATCATTGGGCCAAAGCCTGCCTTGGAGCACGGTGAAATCGAGCCGATCACGCAATGAAAACGCCACCTCCTATCCCTTGGCGACGGTTTTCGCTACCCTTCATCCTTTGATCGATACAGCCCGCACAGTATCGACCGCTCATCGTTTTAGGAAGGCTGCATGTCCACCCCCACAGTTCGCGAACAATTCCTTGTTATCAGTGCCCTCGGCGCCAACCCCATGGAGCTGACCAACGTCCTGTGCCGCGCCAGCCATGAAAACCGCTGCGCCGTCGTGACCTCCCGCCTGACCCGCCACGGCGAGTGCAGCGCACTGGTCCTGCAGATCTCCGGCACCTGGGACGCCCTGGCGCGCCTGGAAACCGGCCTGCCGGGCCTGGCCAAGAAGCATGACTTCACGGTCAATGTGGTGCGCAGTGCCGCCCTGGAGAATCGTCCCCAGGCCCTGCCTTATGTGGCGTATGTCAGCTCGGCGTACCGTTCGGACATCGTCAACGAGCTGTGCCAGTTCTTCATCGACCACAACGTCGAATTGGAGAACCTGACCTGCGACACCTACCAGGCCCCGCAAACCGGCGGCACCATGCTGAACGCCACGTTTACCGTGACCTTGCCGGCCGGCGTGCAGATCAGTTGGCTGCGCGACCAGTTCCTGGATTTCGCCGATGCTCTGAACCTCGACGCACTGATCGAGCCATGGCGCCCACAGAACCCAATGTAAGGAAGTTTTCATGGCGGTAGTCATCGACAAACCGGTAGCCGATTTCGAAGCCCAGGCCACCAGCGGCCAGACCTTCAGCCTTGCAGCCCTCAAGGGCAAGCAAGTGGTGATCTACTTCTACCCGAAGGACAGCACGCCAGGCTGCACCACCGAAGGTCAAGGATTTCGCGACCAGTACGCAGCATTCAAAGCGGCCAACACCGAAGTGTTTGGCGTGTCGCGGGACAGCGTGAAGTCTCACGAGAACTTCAAGGGCAAGCAGGCATTCCCCTTCGAGCTGATCAGCGACAAGGATGAAGCGGTCTGCCAGCTGTTTGATGTGATCAAGTTGAAGAAGCTGTACGGCAAGGAATACCTGGGCGTGGATCGCAGCACCTTCCTGATCGATAAGGACGGCGTGCTGCGTCAGGAATGGCGTGGCGTGAAAGTGCCGGGCCATGTGGATGCAGTTCTGGCGGCGGCGCAGGCTTTGAACAAAGCCTGAAACGCAGTGGGCTGTTGTGGTGAGCGGGCCTGCCCGCTCACCACAGAAGGCTAAACCGCTACAACAGCGGCGCGACGACAGGCTCCTGCCGCGGCCACGCATCCAGCACCGCCTTGAACAGCGTCGCCAGGGGGATTGCAAAGAACACGCCCCAGAACCCCCACAGCCCACCAAACAACAGCACCGCGCAGATGATCGCGACCGGGTGCAGGTTGACAGCCTCCGAGAACAGCAGCGGCACCAGCACGTTGCCATCCAACGTCTGGATGATTCCGTACACCGCCATCAGGTAGATGAACTGGTCGCTCCAGCCCCACTGGAACAGCGCGATCAGCGCCACCGGCACGGTCACCACCACGGCGCCGACGTACGGCACCACCACTGAAATACCCACCAACAACGCCAGCAACGCCGCGTAGTTCAGGTCCAGGGCGATAAAGGCGATGTAGGTCACGCCGCCGCAGATAATGATCTCGATGACCTTGCCACGAATGTAGTTGGCAATCTGCCGGTTCATTTCCTCGGCCACCCGGCTAATCAGCGCACGTTCGCGCGGCAGATAGCCACGCACCCAGCGGCCGATCATGGCGCGGTCCTTGAGGAAGAAGAACACCAGGATCGGCACCAGTACCAGGTAGATCATGATGTTGACCAGCAACGGCAGGCTGGACAGGGAAAAGGTCAGTGCCCATTGCCCGAACTTTCCGATCTCGCCGCGTGCCGCTTCGATGGCCTGCAACACCTGTTCGTCCGACACCAGGTGCGGGTAGCGCTCCGGTAACAGCAGCAATAGCGATTGCCATTTGGCGAGCATGCCCGGCAGCTCGTTGAACAACGTGATCAACTGATGCCACAGCAGCGGCAGTACTACCACGATAAACAGCACCAGCAGCCCCATGAACAAGGCGAACACCAAGCCCACGGCGGCTCCGCCTGGCAAGCGCAAGCGCTCCAGTGTGGTGACCAAGCCTTGCATCAGATACGCCAACACCATCCCCGCCAATACCGGCGCCAGCATGCCGCCCAAGGTGAGCACGGCCGTAAAGGCTAGAAACAGCAGGACCGCCAGCACCACGGCCTCCTCATCGGAGAAGTAGCGCTGGATCCAGTCTCGTAACACTTTGAACATCAATCAACCTCGGCGGGTAGGGGCAAACGGTTCAGGCCTTGCGCAACCAGTAACGGTACACACCGGCGGCGTCTTCTTCATGGAGCAGGGTGTGGCCGGCGAGCTTGGCAAAGGTGCGGAAATCACGCTGGGAGCCCGCGTCCGTGGCGATCACCTTGAGCACTGCACCACTGGCCAGACGATTGAGCTCCAACTTGGCCTTGAGCAAGGGTAACGGGCAATTGAGGCCGCTGGCATCGAGTTCGGCATCAAAGGCTACAGCGTCGGTCATGGTTTACTCCAGGCAAGCGTCGGGGATGCTTAGAATATCTGGTCCGAAGCTCAGTGTCCGGCTACAGTAAGCTCTTTGTCGAAAGGCTTTGTGCATGACTTTTTTGCGCCCTACCCTGCTGACGCTGGCTTGCCTGCTGGCCTCCCCAGGCTTTGCTGACGACCTGCCGTCACTCGGCGACGCCAGCTCTGCCATTGTCTCGCCACAACAGGAATACCAGTTGGGCCGCGCCTGGCTGGCCTACCTTCGGGGCCAGGTCTCGCAACTCAACGACCCGCAGCTCAAGGATTACGTCGAAACCAGCGTCTACAAGCTGGTGGAGACCAGCCAGGTCAACGACCGGCGCCTGGAGTTCATCCTGATCAACAGCCCGCAATTGAACGCCTTTGCCGCGCCTGGTGGAATTGTCGGGGTCAACGGCGGCCTGTTCCTCAACGCCCAGACCGAAGGGGAATATGCCTCGGTACTGGCCCACGAACTGGCGCACTTGTCCCAGCGTCACTTCGCCCGTGGCGTGGAAGCGCAACAGCGTATGCAAATCCCAATGATGGCGGCCCTGCTGGGTGGCATCATTGCCGCAGCAGCCGGCGCGGGCGACGCGGGTATTGCCGCGATTGCCGGCACCCAGGCGGCGGCGATCCAGGAGCAGCGCCGGTTCTCGCGCCAGAACGAACAAGAGGCGGACCGTATCGGCATCCTCAACCTGGAAAAAGCCGGCTACGACCCGCGGTCCATGCCGACCATGTTCGAACGCCTGATGCGCCAATACCGCTTCGATGCCAAGCCGCCAGAATTCCTGCTGACTCACCCGGTCACCGAATCGCGTATTGCCGACACCCGCAACCGCGCCGAGCAAGCCAAAGCCGGCGGTAAGGAAGACAGCCTGCGTTATCAACTGATTCGCGCACGGGTGCAGCTGCAATACGAGGACACGTCAGGACTCGCCGCCAAGCGCTTCCAGGCGCAATTGGACGAAAACCCGAAGAACGATGTGGCGCGTTATGGCCTGGCTATCGCCCAGATCAAGGGTTCTCAGTTCAAGCAAGCTCGGGAAAACCTGACAGCGTTACTCGCCAAGGCGCCGAACGACATCACCTACAACCTGGCGCTGATTCAGCTTGAGATAGACAACAACCATCTGCCTGATGCCCAGCAACGTACTGATCGAATGCTGACTCAGTATCCGGGCAACTACCCATTGAATCAGCTACGCGTGGATCTTCTGCTCAAGCAGAACCGTACCGCCGATGCGGAAAAAGCGCTGGACAGCTTGCTCAAATCTCGTCCGGATGATCCAGACGTGTGGTACCAGGTCGCAGAGACACGCGGCTTGTCCGGCAACATCATCGGCCTGCACCAAGCCCGCGCCGAGTATTTTGCGCTGGTCGGTGATTTCCAGCAGGCCATCCAGCAGTTGGATTTTGCCAAGCGTCGCGCCGGCAACAACTTCCCACTGTCTTCACGTATCGACGCCCGTCAGCGCGAGCTGATCGAGCAGGAACGGCTGGTCAAAGGGATGATGAGCTAAACCTATCGCCCATAAAAAAGCCCCGCCTTCATCCAACGAAGGCGGGGCTTTTTAGTTTTACCGACTTACTCGGCGAGCTTGAACGTGATGAAGCTTGCACGCCCCTGACGCAGCACGCGCATCGACACCGAACGATTCTTCGGCAACGCCTTGGCGATGTCGGTGAATTGCTTGGTGCTGTCGATGGCCTGGTTGTTCAGGTGGGTGATGACATCACCCGGCTGCAGGCCGATCAAAGAGGCAGGACCGTCCTGTACTTCCTTGATCACCACACCGCTCTTGAGGTCGAAGCTCTTTTTCTGCTCATCGGTCAGCTCGGCCACGGCAATACCCAGGCGGTTGCTGCTACGCTCGGCGCCTGGCTTGGCATTGCCCAAGGCATCCAGGGTTGCGCCTTCTTCAGGGATGGCACCCACTGTCAGCTCAACGGTCTGGCGCTTGCCTTCACGAATCACTTCCAACTTGGCCTTGCTGCCAGCCTTGAGTGCGCCGACCAGGTGCGGCAGGTCGGCCGACATGACGATCGGCTGGCCATTCATGCTCAGGATCACATCACCCACTTGCAGGCCACCTTTGGCAGCCGGGCCGTCGTCCTGGATCTGCGCGACCAGCGCACCGGCCGGCTTGTCAAGGCCGAAGGACTCAGCCAGGTCTTTGTTCACTTCCTGGATCACTACGCCCAACCAGCCACGGCTGACCTTGCCGCCACTTTTCAGTTGGTTGGAAACGTCCATGGCTACATCGATCGGGATAGCGAACGACACGCCCATGAAACCACCGGAGCGGGTGTAGATTTGCGAGTTGATCCCCACCACTTCACCGGCCAGGTTGAACAGCGGACCACCCGAGTTACCCGGGTTGATCGGCACGTCGGTCTGGATGAACGGCACGTAGTTTTCGTTCGGCAAGCTGCGTCCGATGGCGCTGACAATGCCTTGGGTCACGGTATGGTCAAAACCAAACGGCGAACCGATGGCGACGACCCACTGCCCGGCCTTCAGATCCTGGGATTTGCCCAATTTCAGCACGGGCAGGTCTTTGCCTTCGATCTTCAGCAGCGCCACATCGGAACGTGGGTCGGTGCCCACCAGCTTGGCTTTCAGTTCACTGCGGTCAGCCAGGCGCACGAGAATCTCGTCGGCATCGGCGATCACGTGGTTGTTGGTGAGGATGTAGCCATCCGGCGAAATGATGAAGCCCGAGCCCAAGGACTGAGCCTCACGCTGGCCACCCCCGCCACCACGGGGCGCACGCGGTTGCGGCATGCCGCGCTCAAAGAACTCGCGCAGCATCGGCGGCAGGCCTTCCAGGTCCGGCATCTGCTGGTTGGAGACTTTGCGATCCGGCAGTTTTTGCGTGGTACTGATGTTCACCACGGCCGGCGAGGCTTGCTCAACCAACTGGGTAAAGTCAGGCAGCTCGGCCGCTTGCGCGGGCAAGGCCTGACCCAGCACCAACACCGTGGCGACTATGGATAGGTAAGACTTCAAACGTGGTATCGACATACAGCTCCCGTTACGACGAGCAGGGTTGAGCGACAGGGTTCAAGAAACGCCGAAAACTGCGACCGACATCTTTGTTCCGCGAACAAAACAAGGCCAGAGCCGACAAGCCCTGACCTATAAAAAACATAAGAGATTTTTGCAAGTGAAAATGCTGATCCAGACATTTCATGCTCTCGGTAGCCAACCTGGCATGCAAATACAGTGAAACGTCAGGATGAACATAGGATTAACGGCTCACGGCTGGGCGGCTGGTTTTTTTTCACCGCGCACCGACAACGCGATACGTTCTGCGGTGCCGATCGGGATTTCGCCCACCACCGTCACCATCATTTCACCGTCTACCGTATTGAGGCGACGGGATACAGCCACCGTTGGACCGAGTTGGGTGCGGGTTTCCGTGACACTCGCATCACTGATCGGCTCCAGGAACACCGAGAAACGCGCCAGCCCGTCCTCATACATAAGGCTGTCGACTGTTGCCTTGGTCTGGACGTCTTTGCGGGCGCTGGTATTGGTCAGTTGAAAGCCGGGCGGCAACCACTCCAAATGCCATGCCTCAGTAGATTGCACTTCTGGAGCCTTCTCATTGGCAACCGATATAGGTGTGCATTCGGTGCTGGGTTGCAGATCGCGATCATCCGGTACGACTGATGTGTTCAACCGCGTGAACTGGAAGCGCTCAAGCAACTGCCCTTGATCATTCAGCAAGAGAGACTTGAGCGGCAGCGCGGTTTCGCGATCCAAGTGCAGCTCGAAACCATAGCGATACTGATCACGCGGCGTGATCGAGACGATCACCGCGTTACGCCCGGCCACGCGGGATTTGCCAATGACGGCCAGTTCGTAGAATTGATTGAGTTTTTGCGGATCCAACGCACGGGATGGCGCATCACGCGAGTTGCCAAGGCCTGCGACAAGGGTGCCGCTGACACATTGGGTCCGGCCATCCAGCCGCACGACTTCCTGGGCAGAACCATCGAGCTGCAAAAGCCGCTCACGGACCTGACCATTCTGGACACGATGCCAGATGTCATGGGTAGAAAAACTGCCGTTACGTTCGTAGACGAACGTGCCTTGAAAGCTTTGCTGCTGCTCTGCACGCCCAAGTCGAGTCAGCCAGTCTTGGGCTTCATCGGCGTGGGCGGGGAGTGCAAACCAACCACTGAGCAAAAGCGTAAGGAGCGGTATGGCTCGCATAGAGCTCCTTACGGATTAGCGGTTTTCCAGGCTTGCTGCGCGAGCGTATGGCAAAGCGCTTTCAGTGCCCTTCAGAGCCGATTCCTGTGCGTGTTGGCGCAGGTAGCCTGGAAGACGCTGGTCCTGCCAGCCGGATTGCCCTTGCAGTACACCGTTGGCCATCGGGCCGGTGGTGTCAGAGCTTTCCTTGTAGCCGGCCAGTACCGCTGGGCCTTTGACTTGCGGACCGGCCATGACCGGTTGCTGAGTCTGTTGGGCCAGTTCGGCACCGGCGATTTCGTCCTGGTTGTACAGGCGAACACCGGCCAACACGGCAACAGTCACCGAAGCAGCCACTGCCAGACGACCCAGGCTACGCCATGGACCACGAGCAGCTTTTGCCGGAACGGCTTCATCAGCCAGCGCGGCAGAAACGGCCGCAGCAATATCCAGACGAGGGATTAGAAGATCCTTGTGCATCACCGCCCGAGCGACTTGGTAACGAGACCAGGTATCACGGGTTTCGGCATCATCAAATGCGTTGAGCACTCGACGAAGTTCCAGTTCATCCGCTTCGTTATCCATCACTGCGGACAGCGATTCCTGCAGGGCATCACGACTCATGGCGGTTCCTCTCTTGGCTGTCGCCGCTGTCTTTAGTTTTCCTGCAACAACGGTTGCAAGGCTTTATCGATGGCTTCCCGGGCCCGGAAAATCCGTGACCTTACAGTCCCCACCGGACACTGCATGACGCTCGCAATGTCTTCGTAACTCAGACCATCGAATTCACGTAAAGTTAACGCCGTACGCAAATCTTCTGGCAGTTGCTGAATTGTGCGATGAACGGTGCCTTCGATCTCGTCGCGCAGCAATGCACGCTCCGGCGACTCGAGATCCTTGAGGCCGTGATCACCATCGTAAAATTCCGCATCTTCTGAACTTACATCGCTATCCGGTGGGCGGCGTCCGCGAGACACCAGATAGTTCTTCGCCGTGTTGATGGCGATTCGGTATAGCCACGTGTAAAACGCACTATCACCGCGAAAGTTACCAAGTGCACGGTAAGCCTTGATAAAGGCTTCCTGTGCAACGTCCTGCGCTTCATGGGTGTCGTGCACAAACCGCACGATCAACCCGAGAATTTTGTGCTGGTATTTCAGCACTAGCAGATCAAAAGCTCGCTTGTCGCCGCGTTGAACGCGCTCGACCAGCTGCTGATCCTCTTCCTGGGTTAGCATGAACACTCCTCGTTGTACTTGAAGGAGGCTTGCATAACTAAACGATCAGGCTTGCAAACATAGACTCGGTCTTTTCGCAAAAGTTCTCCCCCTTCAAGCAAGTTTCCGGCACGCACTGATTTGGCACACACGAAAAACGCAGTACGGGCATGGCCGACTGCGCGAATAATCTTGTCGCCGGTTTTCTGACGCGTCCAATGCTCCCGACGGGCCAATAAACTCAACGTTTTCCCAGCTTTCGGGCAACCTGCTATTGAGTCGGGGCTTATGCAAAAAGTTCCCACCTCAACAACCTGCCGATTTTACCCCAGCCGTGCCCCGTAATCTCACATTGCCACGAATGCCCGGCTATTGTGCCGCTCCACCCCTCTATATACTAGTAGCCCGTGTGACCCTTTGATCCGCCGATCCAGGCGTCCTGTTTGCGCCACCTCTTCGGATCGCTTTTTGCGGAATCCCTCAAATGAGCCAACAGTTTCAACACGATGTCTTGGTGATCGGCAGCGGCGCGGCCGGTTTGAGCCTAGCGCTGACCCTTCCCAGCCACCTGCGCATTGCGGTGCTGAGCAAAGGCGACCTGGCCAACGGCTCGACATTCTGGGCCCAGGGCGGTGTCGCCGCCGTACTGGATGACACCGATACGGTGCAATCCCACGTCGAGGACACCCTCAATGCGGGCGGTGGCCTATGCAATGAAGACGCGGTGCGCTTCACCGTCGAGCACAGCCGTGAAGCCATCCAATGGCTGATCGATCAAGGCGTCCCTTTTACCCGCGACGAACACGCAGGCAGCGACGACGGCGGTTTTGAGTTCCACCTGACCCGCGAAGGCGGTCACAGCCACCGCCGCATCATCCATGCGGCAGACGCTACTGGCGCCGCCATTTTCAAGACACTGCTCGAACAAGCTCGCCAGCGCCCCAACATCGAATTACTGGAACAACGTGTCGCCGTCGACCTGATCACCGAAAAACGCCTGGGCCTGGACGGCGAGCGCTGCCTCGGCGCCTACGTGCTCAACCGCGCCAGCGGCGAAGTCGACACCTACGGCGCGCGCTTCACCATCCTTGCGTCCGGCGGCGCAGCCAAGGTCTACCTCTATACCAGCAACCCCGATGGCGCGTGTGGTGATGGCATCGCCATGGCCTGGCGCTCGGGCTGCCGCGTGGCCAACCTGGAATTCAACCAGTTCCACCCGACTTGCCTGTATCACCCGCAAGCCAAGAGCTTCCTGATTACTGAAGCCCTGCGCGGTGAAGGCGCACACCTGAAACTGCCCAACGGCGAACGTTTCATGCAGCGCTTCGACCCGCGCGCCGAATTGGCCCCGCGCGATATCGTCGCCCGCGCCATCGACCACGAAATGAAGCGCCTGGGCATCGACTGCGTTTACCTGGACATCAGCCACAAACCCGAAGCCTTCATCAAGACTCACTTCCCTACGGTCTACGAGCGTTGCCTGGCGTTCAACATCGACATCACCCAAGGCCCGATCCCCGTGGTGCCGGCTGCGCACTACACCTGCGGCGGCGTAATGGTCGACCAGCACGGTCGCACCGACGTCCCGGGCCTGTATGCGATTGGCGAAACCAGCTTTACCGGCCTGCACGGCGCCAACCGCATGGCCAGCAACTCGCTGCTGGAGTGTTTCGTGTATGCGCGCTCGGCGGCGGCAGACATTCTTGAACAGCTGCCGCGCATTCCTGTACCTGCCGCCCTGCCCCGCTGGGACGCCAGCCAGGTGACCGACTCGGACGAAGACGTGATCATCGCGCACAACTGGGACGAGCTGCGCCGTTTCATGTGGGACTACGTGGGGATCGTGCGCACCAACAAGCGCCTGCAACGCGCGCAGCATCGAGTGCGGATGCTGCTGGATGAAATCGACGAGTTCTATAGTAACTACAAGGTCAGCCGCGACTTGATCGAGTTGCGCAACCTGGCCCAGGTGGCGGAACTGATGATCCGCTCGGCCATGGAGCGCAAGGAAAGCCGCGGCCTGCATTACACCCTCGATTACCCGCAGATGCTGCCCGAAGCCCGCGACACTATCCTGGTACCAACCACCTACGGCGGCTGAACTTCAGGCGTACCCGCAGGCGCCGATGCACATCGGCGACCTGCGAATCCCTGGGCACACACACCGAACGTATCCGCCAGTCGCCCGGCACCCGGTAGCGCAGCACGACGATCAATGGCAAGGCGAGGCTGTCCGGTCGCAACTGCACGCTGTGCCAGCCCCGCTGCGCATTGAGCAACTGCCAACCATCGGCGTCACGACGCAGGCCACGAATCGACGAACGGTGAGTCAGCAGGATAAAGCGCGGCAAAACCCAGGCTGCGTGCGCGAGACACGCCAACAGGCCAAGGCTTGAAAAAGACAGATCGAGAAACAAAAGCGCACCCAACGCAAACAGCTGGGCGAGGAGATACGCCGCCAGCAACAGCCGTGAGGCCTGCCAGCGGCATTCGAATGTATTACTTGGGCTGGACACGGTCCAGGATCATCCGAACCATGCGCTGCAGCTCTGGGTCTTCGGATTCGGCGCGCTCCATGAACCAGCCGAACATGTCCTGGTCTTCACAAGTCAGCAGCCTGACGTAGAGGTCGCGATCCACCTGATTGAGCGTTGCATAGACCTCTTTGGTGAAAGGCACCAGCAACACATCCAACTCCAGCATGCCACGACGGCTGTGCCAGTAGAGACGATTGATTTCTACATCTTCGACCATGGAGCGCTCCTCAAATAGGCGGCAAGTATACAGGCCCGACGGCACCGGAACAGTCGGCTTTGGTCGCCCCATACGGAAACTATCCATTTGCCGGGCGCCCCTCTATGATGCACCCATGACTTTTTGACCTGCGATGACCCATGGCTGACTCTGCTTTCTTCTGCTCCCTGTCCCACGAAGGTGTTCTTGCCGTCCGCGGCGCTGACGCCGCCAAATTCCTTCAGGGCCAACTGACCTGCAACCTCAATTACCTGAGCGATACCCAGGCCAGTCTCGGCGCGCGCTGCACGCAAAAAGGGCGCATGCAGTCGAGCTTCCGCATTCTGCTGCAAGGTGATGGCGTGTTGCTGGCCATGGCCACCGAGCTGCTGGAACCGCAACTGGCCGACCTGAAGAAGTACGCCGTGTTCTCCAAATCCAAGCTCACCGACGAAAGCGCCGCCTGGGTGCGCTTCGGCCTGGTGAATGCGGACACGGCCCTGGCCAGCCTCGGCCTTGAACTGCCCGCCGAGACCGACAGCGTCGTGCGCAACGATGCGTTGATCGCCCTCCGCGTCTCCCCAGGTCGCGCTGAACTCTGGGTGCCTGCCGAGCAAGGCGACGCCGTACGCAATCAATTGGCTGCAACCCTCGATCAAACCGATCTGAATGAATGGCTGCTGGGGCAAATCCGTGCAGGCATCGGCCAGGTCATGCCGCAAACCCGCGAGCTGTTCATCCCGCAGATGCTCAACCTGCAGGCCGTGGGTGGCGTGAGTTTCAAGAAAGGCTGCTACACCGGCCAAGAGATCGTCGCGCGCATGCAGTACCTGGGCAAACTCAAACGTCGCCTGTACCGCTTGAGCCTCGATGCGCCTGAACTGCCCGAGCCAGGCACTCCGCTGTTTTCCCCCAGCCACAACAGCGCGATCGGCGAAGTGGTGCTTGCCGCAAAGGCCGGCAAGAGCATTGAACTTCTGGCCGTGTTGCAAGCCGAAGCTGCCGATAGTGGCGATGTGCACGTAGGCACATTGGAAGGTCCCGGCTTGCAACTGCTCGACCTGCCTTACACGCTCGACCGTGATCGAGAGATCCAGCGCTGATCGCCGTACCTTTTTGCAACACCCTAGAGAGCATGAATGAACAAGCTGGCGGAAAAAGTCCAACAGGCTTTAGTGACGGCCATCGACAACGATGACCTGGTTCTGCCGACATTGCCGGAAGTGGCCCTGAATATTCGTCAGGCCGCTGAAGACCCGGAAATCAGCATCAGCCACTTGAGCAAAGTGATCGGTCGCGACACCGCGCTGTCGGCGCGCCTGATCAAAGTGGTCAACAGCCCGTTGTTGCGCGCCACCCAGGAAGTCACCGACCTGCACACCGCCATCACCCGACTGGGCACCAACTACAGCAGCAACCTGGCGATTGGCCTGGTGATGGAGCAGATCTTCCACGCCCGCTCCGACGTGGTCGAACAAAAGATGCGCGATGTGTGGCGCCGCAGCCTGGAAGTCGCGGGCGTCAGTTACGCCCTGTGCCGCAGCCACAGCCAGCTCAAGCCAGACCAGGCCGCTCTTGGCGGCCTGGTGCACCAGATCGGCGTGCTGCCGATCCTGACGTACGCCGAAGACCATTACGAGTTGCTCGCGGACCCGGTCAGCCTCAATCACGTGATCGAGAGCATCCACCCGTTGCTCGGTGACAAGCTGCTGAGTGGCTGGGACTTCCCGGAAATGCTTGCCAAACTGCCCGGCCAATACCTCAACCTGGAGCGCGATTCGGCCAGCCTCGACTACGTCGACCTAGTGCAGGTGGCTGTGTTGTATTGCCATCGCGGCACCGATCACCCGTTGGCCAGCGTAGCGGTCTCGACCTTGCCTGCGATCAAGAAACTGCGGTTCGACCCGTACAGCGATGCCTTGCGCGCCGAGCTGGATGAAGCCCGCTCGATGTTCTATTGATCAGCCCGCGATAAAACTCACCCGCACTTTCAACCCGGCAAGTTCGCCATCATGCAGGCTGATCTGTGCCAGGTGCGCCCGGCAAATCTCACCGACAATCGCCAACCCCAGGCCTGACCCCATGCCCTGCTGGCTGCGACGGTAGAAACGTTCGAAAACGCGGTCCCGCTCATCCAGCGGGATGCCTGGGCCATCGTCTTCCACTTCCAGTACCGCCGGCGCCGTCACCCGCAGAATCACATTGCCGCCCGGCGGCGTGTGGGCCAGGGCATTGTCCACCAGGTTGCTCAACAGCTCATTCAACAAGGTCGGCTCACCGCGCAGCCACACCGGCTCGTCGGCCTCCAACGCCAGCGCTACGCCGCGTGCGTGGGCCAACGGCGCCATGGCCATGCCCAGCTCCCGGGCCAGCTGGCTGAGGTCGAGCAACTGCGCGCCACCTTCGGCAATCGCGCGGGCGCCATTTTCAATGCGCGCCAGGGACAACAATTGATTGGCCAGATGTGTCAGACGGTCAGTGCCCTGGGCTGCGGTTTCCAGGGTACTGCGCCAGGTAGCCGGATCCTCGGCACGCAAGCCGAGTTCTAACCGGGCCTTGAGCGCCGCGAGCGGCGTACGCAGCTCATGGGCCGCGTCGGCGATGAACTGCGCCTGTCGTTCGAACTGGCCGCGCAGGCGTTCGGTAAAGTGATTGAGGGAGCGCACCAGTGGCCCAAACTCATGCTGCACTTCCACCAAGGGCAATGGGCGCAAGTCGTCGGGCTGACGCTCTTCCACCGCAGTGCGCAGGCGCTCCAGCGGGCGCAACGCCGCGCTGACGGCAAACCACACCAGCAGCAATGCGCCGACAGCGAGCATCCCCAAGCGCAGCAAAGTGTCCGCCATCAAACTGCGGGCCATGCTCACACGCGCCTCGTCGGTTTCAGCGACACGGATTTCCGCCATGCCGTTCATGTTTGGCTCGGAGACCGCCTTAAGCAGGCTGACCACACGCACCGGCTGCCCCTGGTACACCGCATCGTAGAAGCGTGCCAACGCCGGATAGTCATCGGTACGCGGCGTGCCGGGCGGTGGACCGGGCAGGTGTTCGTAGCCCGAGATCAGCTTCTGGTCGATGTCGTTGACCTGGTAATAAATGCGTCCGGCGCTGTCGTAGGCAAAGGTGTCCAGGGCGACGTAGGGCACATTCGCACTCAAGGTGCCATCCACCTGGGTCAAGCCGGCGGCGATGGTCCGCGCCGAGGCCAGCAGCGTGCGGTCGTAGGCGGTGTCGGCGGCTTCGCGGCCATTCCAATAAGCGCTCATGCCACTGGCGAGCATCAACAGCACCAACAACAGCGCCAGGTTCCACAGCAGGCGCCAGCGCAGGCTGCTGGGCTTATGCATCGCGGGCTTCCAGCAGGTAGCCAAGGCCGCGAAAGGTCACGATGGCAATGGGCTGGCCGTCAAGTTTCTTGCGCAGGCGATGCACGTAGATTTCGATGGCATCGGGGCTGGCTTCTTCGTCCAGGCCGAACACCTGGGAAGCCAGTTGCTCCTTGCTCATCACCCGGCCCGGCCGGGCAATCAGCGCCTCCAGCACCGCTTGCTCGCGGGAGGTGAGCGTCATCAGCTCTCCGCCCACGGTGAAGCGCCGCGTGTCGAGGTCATAGACCAACACGCCGCACGCCTGTTGGCGCTCGCCGCCCAATACACTGCGCCGCAACAATGCCTTGACCCGCGCTTCCAACTCGGTGAGTTCGAAAGGTTTGGCAAGGTAGTCGTCGGCCCCGAGGTTCAAACCGTGCACACGGTCTTTCACATCACTGCGCGCCGTCAGCATCAGCACGGGCAGATTTTTCCCACGGGCGCGCAGACGTGCAAGCACCTCGAAACCGTCCATGCGCGGCAGCCCCACATCGAGGATTGCCGCCGCGTATTCCTCGCTGCTCAGGGCCAGGTCCGCCGCTACGCCATCGTGCAGCACGTCAACGGTCAGACCCGTGCTCTTGAGCGCTTGCGCGACACTTTCGGCAAGTTGCAGATGGTCTTCAACCAGCAGGACACGCATGGATTTCTACCTCGTTCAGGGGTGGTCGGCGCCACGCTTTGGCGGGCAGTTTACAGGCGCCACCTGCCCTGTGAAGCCCGAAAACATTGAAAGGCCACTGAAAGGTTAGTGAAAGCTTCGCCCTTTAGCATCCAGCCACGGTGGTCTATGCCCGCCGAGCTGCCTTCGCGCCGCGCCCGAAAAACGCCTCGAAGCGTTTTCGCCAAAATAAGAACAATAACGGAGTACACAACGATGCTGTCGACACAGCCCCAGGCCCCCTCGCCTGTTCGTTTTTCTCGCCTGACCCAGACCGCCCTCGCCAGTGCTGCTACCCTTGCCGGCTTTTCGCCGCTCAGCCAGGCTGCCTTCTTCGAAGACAGTAGCGCGACCCTGGAAACCCGCAACATGTACTTCAACCGCGACTTCCGCGACGGCACCCGCTTGCAGCAATCCAAACGCGACGAATGGGCCCAGGGCTTCATGCTCAACCTGCAATCGGGCTACACCGACGGCACCGTCGGCTTTGGCGTGGATGCGCTGGGCATGCTCGGGGTCAAGCTCGACTCCAGCCCCGACCGTACCGGCACCGGCCTGTTGCCCACCCACGACGATGGCCGCGCCGCCGACGAGTACTCCAAGCTGGGCCTGACCGGCAAAGTGAAGATCTCGGCCACCGAGCTGAAAATCGGCTCGCTGATCCCCGAACTGCCAATCCTCAAGCCCAACGACGGCCGTATCCTGCCGCAGACCTTCAACGGCGGCCTGATCACCTCCAAGGAATTCAAGAACCTGGTGTTCACCGGTGGCCGCCTGGACAAGGCCAAGGACCGCGACGACACCAATTACGAAGACATCGCGCTCAACAACAAGAACAGCCGCTTCCTGAGTGGCGCCACCGGCAAGCACTTCAACTTTGGCGGCGCCGACTACAAGTTCGCCGACAAGATCACCGGCAGCTATCACTTCGCCCAACTCGACGACGTGTACCGCCAGCACTTCCTCGGCCTGGTGGCCGCACGCCCGATGGGCCCCGGCACCTTCGGCACCGACCTGCGCCTGGCCATCAGTGATGACACCGGCAGCGCCCGTGGCGGCAAGATCGACAACACGTCCCTCAACGGCCTGTTCAGCTATGCCCTCAATGGCCACAAGCTCAGCGCCGGCTACCAGCACATGTCCGGCGACAGCGCCTTCCCGTATGTGGATGGCAGCGACCCGTACCTGGTCAACTTCGTGCAGATCAACGACTTTGCCGGCGCCGAAGAACGTTCCTGGCAGGCACGTTACGACTTCGACTTCGCCAAGCTGGGCATCCCCGGCCTGAGCTTCATGAGCCGTTACCTCTCGGGTGACAACATCAAGCTCAAGAACGGCGAGACCGGCAAGGAATGGGAACGCAACAGCGAGATCAAGTACGTGGTGCAAAGCGGCACATTCAAGGATGTGGCCGTGCGCCTGCGCAACGCCACTTACCGTTCGAACTACTCAGCCCGTGATGCGGACGAAATGCGCTTGCTGGTCAGCTATAGCGTCGCCCTTTGGTAGTACCCCCTCATAACAACAAAGATGGAGATCACCATGACCCCTTCACTGCGTAAATTGGCCCTCGCCGCCGGCTGCATGCTGTTCGCCGGCCAACTGCTGGCCGCCGACGAACCCAAGCGCCCGGAATGCATCGCCCCGGCCTCGCCTGGCGGCGGTTTTGACCTGACCTGCAAACTGGCGCAAAGCGCGCTGGTCAACGAGAAGCTGCTGAGCAAGCCGATGCGCGTGACCTACATGCCAGGCGGCGTGGGCGCGGTAGCGTACAACGCCGTGGTTGCGCAGCGCCCGGCCGACGCCGGTACGCTGGTGGCCTGGTCCAGCGGTTCGCTGCTGAACCTGGCCCAGGGCAAGTTCGGCCGGTTCGATGAAAGCGCCGTGCGTTGGCTGGCAGCAGTCGGCACCAGCTACGGTGCTATCGCAGTGAAAGCCGATTCGCCCTACAAGACCCTCGACGATCTGGTCAAAGCCCTGAAAAAAGATCCGGGCAGCGTAGTGATCGGCTCCGGCGGCACCGTGGGCAGCCAGGACTGGATGCAAACCGCGCTGATCGCCAAGGCCGCCGGGATCAACCCGCGCGAGCTGCGTTACGTGGCCCTCGAAGGCGGCGGCGAAATCGCCACCGCCCTGCTCGGCGGCCACATCCAGGTGGGCAGTACCGACATCTCCGACTCCATGCCGCACATCCTCAGCGGTGACATGCGCCTGCTGGCCGTGTTCTCCGAACAGCGCCTGGACGAGCCGGAAATGAAGAACATTCCGACCGCCAAAGAGCAAGGCTACGACATCGTCTGGCCGGTGGTGCGCGGTTTCTACCTCGGGCCAAAAGTCAGCGATGCCGACTACGCCTGGTGGAAAGACGCCTTCGACAAACTGCTGGCCTCGGAAGAGTTCGCCAAGCTGCGTGACCAGCGCGAGCTGTTCCCGTTTGCCATGACCGGCCCGGAGCTGGACACCTACGTGAAGAAACAGGTGGCTGACTACAAAGTGCTGGCCAAAGAGTTTGGCCTGATCCAGTAATCGCCCCTTCCTGTCGCACGGCCGCGCCCCTTTCAACCGGGGCGCGGCCCAGGAGTTTCACATGCTCTTACAACGCATTTTCGCCTCAGTGCTGTTACTGGCCTGTGCCGGCCTGGCCCTGATGGCCTGGCCGTATCAGGCGTCGTTTTCCTACGAGCCGGTAGGACCTCGCGCCTACCCGCTGCTGATGCTCGGGCTGATGAGCCTGGCACTTATCTACATGCTGTTCCGCCCACAGCCGACCAAACACACCGAAGAAGAACCCGCGCTGGACCGCGAAACCCTGATCAAGATCGGCATCTGTGTCGGCTTGTTGATCGTGTTCGCCGGCACCTTCGAATCCCTGGGTTTTATCCTCAGCAGCATGCTGATCGGCATTCCGATGGCGCGCCTGTATGGCGGCCGCTGGCTACCGAGCGTGGTGATCGTCAGCCTGATGGCGATTGGTCTTTACCTGCTGTTCGATAAAGCCATGGATGTGCCGCTGCCCCTCGGCCTGCTCGACGTTCTGGAGAACTGATATGGATACTTTCGGCTATTTGGGCCAGGGCTTCGGCGTTGCACTGTCCCCCTACAACCTGGTGACCGCCCTGTGCGGCACCCTGATTGGCACCGTGGTCGGCCTGTTGCCAGGCCTGGGCCCGATCAACGGCGTGGCGTTGTTGATCCCCATCGCGTTCGCCCTGGGCCTGCCGCCGGAATCAGCCTTGATTCTGCTGGCAGCCGTGTACCTGGGCTGCGAATACGGCGGGCGTATCAGCTCGATCCTGCTGAACATCCCAGGCGAAGCCTCCACCGTAATGACCACCCTCGACGGCTACCCGATGGCCCGCAAAGGCCTGGCCGGCGTGGCGCTATCGTTGTCGGCGTGGAGTTCATTCATCGGCGCGTTTATCGCCACCTGCGGCATGGTGTTGTTTGCGCCGTTGCTGGCCAAATGGGCGATTGCCTTCGGCCCGGCGGAATATTTCGTACTGATGGTGTTCGCGATTGTCTGTCTCGGCGGTATGGCCGGTGACAAGCCGTTGAAGACCTTTGTTGCAGCGCTGATCGGCCTGTTCCTGTCAGCGGTGGGCATCGACGCCAACAGCGGCGTGTACCGCTTTACCGGCGACAACATCCACCTCACCGACGGCATCCAGTTTGTGGTGTTGGTGCTGGGCCTGTTCTCCATCAGTGAGATCCTGTTGCTGCTGGAAAAAACCCACCGAGGCCAGGAAGCCGTGAAGGCCACGGGCCGTATGATGTTCAACCTCAAGGAAGCGGGCGCGGTCTTTGTCGTCAACATCCGCTGCGGTTTGCTGGGTTTCATCATGGGCGTCTTGCCAGGTGCCGGTGCGACCTTGGCCTCGGCGGTTGCCTACATGACCGAAAAACGCCTGGCCGGTGCCAGCGGTAAATTCGGCCAGGGCGACATGCGCGGCCTCGCCGCTCCGGAAACTGCCATCGGCGCGTCCGCCTGCGGCGCCCTGGTGCCGATGCTGACCCTCGGCGTACCCGGTTCGGGCACCACCGCCGTGATGATCGGCGCCCTGTCGCTGTACAACATCACCCCTGGCCCGCTGCTGTTCCAACAGCAACCGGACATCGTCTGGGGCCTGATCGCTTCGTTGTTCATCGCCAACATCATGCTGGTGATCCTCAACATCCCGATGATCCGCATCTTCACGCGCATCCTGGCTGTGCCGAACTGGGCGCTGGTGCCGGTGATTGCGATCATTACGGCGATTGGTGTGTACGCGGTTCACGCCACCACCTTCGACCTGTTCCTGATGGTCGGTATCGGCATCTTCGGTTACATCCTGCGCAAGCTTGACTTCCCACTGTCGCCGGTGCTGCTGGGCTTTATCCTCGGCGGCTTGATGGAGCAAAATCTGCGCCGGGCGCTGTCGATCTCCAACGGTGACCTGCAGATTCTCTGGTCGAGCCCGATCACCTTTGGTGTGTGGGTACTGACGGCGCTGATGCTGGCCTTCCCGTTGATCCGCATCTACCGCAAACGTGCCCTGCAGCGTCGTGCCGTGGCCGATGTCTGAGGTCACCTTTAAACATTGGTGGGGAACACCGCTGGTCGGCCTGGCCGGCGGTTACCTGGCCAGCCTCGTCGGCTGGCCTTTGCCGTACATGGTCGGCTCATTGCTGGCGATCATCCTGGTACGCTGCCTCACGCCGTGGCAGTTGGCGGAGATTCCCGGCGGGCGCAAATGCGGCCAATGGGTCGTGGGGATCGGGATCGGGCTGCACTTCACGCCGGTGGTGATCGAGCAGGTGATGAGCCACTTCGGGCTGATCTTCTTCGGTGCACTGGTCACCAGCCTGTCCAGCGTGGTCGGTGTGTGGTTGATGCGCCGCAGCGGTGAAGACCGCGCCACCGCGTTTTTCTCCAGCATGCCGGGCGGTTCCGGTGAGATGGTCAACCTCGGCGCACGCAATGGCGCGGTGCTCAGCCGTGTCGCGGCGGGGCAAAGTTTGCGGGTGCTGGTGGTGGTGCTGTGTGTACCGGCAATCTTCAAATATTTGCTGGAAGGCGGCGCGCCACAGTTTCATCCGGCGCCGGTGAGCTGGCCTTGGCTGTTGGTGCTGTTTCCGATAGGCGCGCTGGTGGCCTGGGGTTGGCAGCGGTTGCGTCAGCCGAACCCGTGGTTGTTCGGGCCCTTGCTGGTGAGCGCCACTGCCAGCGTGGTCTGGGACCTGCATATCGGCCTGCCCGATGGCGGCAGCCAGATTGGCCAATGGTTGATCGGCAGCGGTTTGGGCTGCCATTTCAACCGGCAGTTCTTCCGTCGGGCACCGTCGTTCATGGGCCGCACCCTGATCGGCACGGCCTTGACCATGGCACTGGCGACATTGGCGGCGGTGGGCTTGAGCGCGTTGACCCATCTGGACCTGCGCTCGCTGACCCTGGGCATGATGCCCGGCGGGATTGCCGAAATGAGCCTCACCGCCGAGACGCTGCAGTTGTCCGTCCCCTTGGTCACTGCCATGCAGGTGATGCGTTTGCTGTTCGTGCTGTTCCTCGCCGAGCCCCTGTTCCGACAGTGGAACCGCCAACCCTGACCACCCACAACGTGAACGGCTCGCCGGCGAGCCGTTGCCGTTTGTCGGCACTGTCAATTCTCACAGCTGGTTGCCCTCCAGATTCCGCGTTACACCTCTTCGTAACTACTCCCACTCAGTAAATGGGCCGTAGACATTGAGTTCCTCACTGACTGCAGAGGGTTCCCCCATGGGTAACGACGAAGAGCTATCCAACAATCCAGGCCAACGTTTGATCAAGCTCCCTCAGGGACGCTCACTGCTTGCGCCTTACTCGAACACGCAGCCCGTCAAAAAGACGCCGGCGGTGCGGCGTACTTTTATCGACCCTCGTTACCTGGTGCCCAGGCCCTCTGACCTCTCTCTCAACTCGACGCAAGCCTTTAAAAAGGTTCGCCTCGAAGATTTGGTGCTGTACATCCCTGCCAGTACCAAGCCGGTGCTAGGCGTCGACGCCGGTATCAATCTGGTCGCGATCACGACGCATGCGGAAGGATTACTGATCGCCTTGCTGCCATTTCTGGACATGGAAGCGCTGGATTTCGCGGAACTGTTCTGGGGCGACCTGACCAACTCCGTCGCCTCCACCACCATCCACCAGCATGAAGTGGATAATGCTGAATTGATTCCCCTGTTCGTACCGTCGAGTGTGATCACAGATGGCATTGTCATCGTATTCATCAGGGTCACACGGCTCGGCCAGGCAGTAGGAGAAACCAGAAAATTCGCGCTGAAGGTCGATAAGGTAAAACCCGCCGGGGACAACCCGGACGGCCACAGTTTTATCAACACGAACCTGCTCAAACCAATCATTCCCCAAGAGTTTCTCGACTTTGGCGTTACAGAAGACGACGCGCAAAACTGCATAGAGATTCGCGTACCCTACTACCCCGCCGATACCTCATTGTCACCCCGCACCCACCGCGCGCTACGTGATGCTGTGCGCCTGAAAATCGGCGACGCATTATTCGAACACAAGGTGTCCCAGCCAGAAGCGGATAACTTTGACGACATTGTCTTCAGGCTGTGCATTGAACATTGGCGCCAGGTCGGCAGCGGCGCTCACGTCGCTGAATATAACGTGATTGATGAATGCGGAAACTATTCGGATGGCTGGTCGCTCCCTGAATTCATCCAGGTGTTCCTGAACGATGGGTCAGAGCCATTGTTGCCCCATTGCTTCTTCGATGAGGCTCCGGAAGACATCCTCAACCTCGACGAGGTGATTGGCGATTTTGTGTCGATCATCGTGCTCATCGCGGGATTCGGCTACCTGTTGGGCGACGTGATCAAGGTGACCCTCACCGGCAGAACGGTGGACGGGCAAACGGTGACAAAAACCTACAGTTCCGCTCCGCTGACATCCACCACGACGCGCCAGCTCAGAATCCCATGCCCGGTCAGCGACCTGATACCGTTGATCGGAGGCCAGGCTCGACTTCGCTATGAACGAATCCGCTTTGGCGCGCCGAATAGAGGCTCGCACCTCACGCCGGTCAGCGTGATCGGCACCGCCATTCCCGGTGGGCTCTATGCCCCAATATTTCGGGAGGCTGTAGATGGAACGCTGCCTGCTGATGCCCCCATCGTTAATATCGACATCCGTAAATCTCACGGACAGGATTTCTTTGACCGCATCACGCTGAAGCTGTTGGGCCGCTACCCTAACGGCAAGTTTTACTACCACGAAGAATCCAAAAATGCAGGCGCAGGCAATGTGGTGTTCTCGATTATCAATGGCCCCGAGGGTGATATTGCCAAATTGGCAGGGGGCAGCCTGACGGCCTCTTATACCAGTGAGAATAGCCAGGGCATACGGCCATCCCCGGCTACAACGGTTTATGTCGGTGCCTCTACGGCGGTACTGCCCGAACCGAGGGTGCATGAGGCGCCGCCGCCTGATTACGTGTTTGATCCGAGCCAATCCACGGGTGATGCCACGATTGAGGTCGACCCCAACAACGATATCAAAGTGGGGGATACGGTCACTCTGCATGCTGAAGGCACCGGAGGAAGCGCTCCGCCGCAACCCTTCTTTGTCTCAGACATTTGGAAAGACAGGCCGCTGCCATTCACGCTTGAGCGCCAGTACATCCTGCTCAATCAAGTCATGAATATTTTCTACGACCGCTCGCGCCTAGGCGCTGCAACACGCTTTTCGAACGTCGTGCCCATGAAAATCCTCGCAGTGCGCCATTTACCCGCACCTTTCGTTTATAACAGCACCCCCGTGGACGATGAGAACGCGACCATCAACCCGGTCATTGCTGACAACACTCCAGAGGTGACATTTCGCGTGCAGTTTGCACCGATGTCCTCAGCCGATCTCATCAAACCTGAACTGCTGGGCAAAGCCGGTGCGACGCTGCCGTCCATAACCCCCCAATACGGCAACCCGACGGCTGGTTTCGTCGATTTCAAATTCCCCAACAGTGTGATCGGCGACCACATTGGGAGCGTCCTGCGTATTCAGTATCACGTCACCACCAACGGCGTCACCGATGACTCAAGGGTGTTGAACCTGCGCGTGCTGGACTTCGATGAGCTACCCGGCGGCAATCCACTGCCGCAGCCAAGACTCAATGGCCTGCCATCGGGCTCAACCGTAGACTTGAATGCATTCACCACCGATTGCTGGGTGAGCCTGGCGCGGTGGCTGCTGAGCAGAAAAGACCAACGTATCTGGCTCAGGCTCCACAGTGTGAGTGCAACTCCGTTGACATTGTTGAACGGCCATCAGATCGACCAGACTCAAGCCGACAACGGGATAGTGAATGAAAAGGCGATGCGCAGTTGGTTTACCGCACTCGCAGATGGCAGCAAGGTTACGGCAAAGGCAGCCGTCACTTTCGATGGTGATTCAAATGAACTGAACGCCAAGCCCTTTCCGTTGAGCGACTACATTATCAAAGCGCTTCGGCTCTATGATTTCACAGACTTTGAATTGTTGTCCTGGAACGCCTGGGTCAACATCGTCAATGGCACGGGCGTGATCAGAAATGTCAGCAACAACAATTTCTGGTATGTAAAATTGAATAATGGCAGCCCTCTGAAGCCCGGCCTTATCAAAACCTTCTACATTAAAAGCGGTAAATACTACGACTTAAGCTTCAAAATGAAGGTTGACGGCAATCCCTATCAACCCCAAGTCTTCCTAGAGTTTGGCACCCATTCAGAATCGTTCGTGCATGTTCAGCCTGGTGTGTGGACCTCACACTCCAGAACCTTTTCATTGCCTGCCGGGGTTCCCTCTCAATTCTTAGCTATGCGCATCTACTTCTACAGTTTCTACTCACCGGCAGAGTTCTCGCTGGATGATATTTTGGTTGTGGAGCGGCCATAGGCTCATTGTTCAAAACCTCTGTCGGGTGGCGATATCGCCACCCGACATCACCATTCTCAAGGCAATAAAAAAGGCCTCTCTTCCGTCAGGAAGAGAGGCCTATCAATGCATTATTGCTTGGGTACGCAGCGTTTAAGGGCCACATCAAACTCTTGCCCAGCCGGGCATTGGTTTGGGTATTTTATCCAGCGATTGATACTGCCGTTCCACACACACCGATAATACCAACCGGGCGATATACTTTTAAAATAACCTGCGCTGGTGCAGGCGGGATCAAGTCCGGGGTACTCACTCGAGACCGTCTCGGAGGGGCCGGTGGAACAAGCGGCAAGCAGTACCGCCACGCCTGTCGCCAGTACTACCTTGGGGACGGTACGCATAACTTTCTTACTAATAAAATGATGCATGGGAATCTCCTGATTAGGAATGCCCATCCAGTTAGCACCCAAAAAAACAAACCGCCTACTGTCAGATTTGACAGGTTGGCGGTTTGCCCGACAAGCGGAAAGTGCGACACCAACAACGCTTAGAACGCGTAGCGCAGCCCCACATTCACACCCAGGGGTTGCTTGATGTTTTTGCCCACGCTGCGCTCCAGGTCCGCATGCAGGCTCAAGCTCTGCGACACCGACATCGCCACACCCGCCCCCAGCTTCAAGCGCGAGCCCGACAGGTCGTTGTTGAACGAATTGTCGTTGACGAACACTTTGTTGCTCTGGTCGAACTCATGGGTGACCGCCGCTTTCAAGTAGGGCTGCAGCACGCCGCCGCTGTCGAGTTGGATATTATTGCCGGCAGTGACGCCCAACTCCCCGATCACCGAACTCGAACGATCCCCTTTGGCTTGCAGGCCATTGTCCAATGTGTAGCTCTGGGCCTGGGTGATCACCGCCGCCAATTGGCCGTAGGGTTCAACGAAGTAACCGTCATCCAGCGTGATATGACGACCGAACTCGGCCGAAGCGCCCGTGGCATTTTGCGTGTAGTTGCCCTTGCTCTTCTTGCCGTCGCTCATGGCCACGTTGGACTCATTGTGCAGGCGGTTGAACTTGAGCACGCCGTCGAAGTAAAAGCCGCTTTCGCTGTCCAGCCACGTTGCATAGCCGCCCACGTAGTAGCTGTTGATGGTGGCTTTGCTGCCCAGGTTCAGGTCCAGGTCCGATTGGCTGTGGCCGGCCATCGCGCCGATCAACCACTGCCCGTCACCGGCCTCCACCGGTGCATCCGCGCCCAGGGTGAAACCGCGCTGGTTCTGGTTATAACCCAGGCCGGTCTTGTCGTTGGACACCTCATACTTGTTGCCGTAGGCACGGGTCCACAGGCCAGCCGTCTGGCCGCCGTTGAAACGCAGTTCACCCATGCGCGTACGCAGGTTGGTCATTTCCCCCAACAACACGCTCGGCGCCGCGTTGAACAACGCCAACACCGAGTTGGTGCTCGGGCTGATGACCTTGCTGTCCGGGTCCAGGTACCAATCGTGATTCTGGTTATCCGCTGCCAGGTCGTAAGAATAAGTACCGCGGTCGACCCGACCGCCCACCAGACTGAAATTCGCCACACCGTCGGCGGTGTGCACCATGTGCAGGCGCTCGTTCAACGGGTCGGCCCCCGTGGCGGCAAGCAGCAATTGATGGTTGCCGGCAGAGGTACCCGTTACGTTCAGGAAGTCACCGGTCAGCGAGCCGAAATCCGCCTTCATGATGAACGTACCACCGGTGCCGGACAGGTTGGCCACGTCCAGCTGATAGAAGGCTCCGGACTCGCCGAACTTGACGTTACCGCCATTCATCGACAACGCATTGAGTGCCTGTTGGCCATCCACCATTACCCAGGTGGCGTCACTGTTGACCGACAGTTTGTCGACATTGTCCAGGCGCCCGGTCAGCACCGAGCCATTGTTGAGGCCAACGTTGGCGCTGCCGCCGTTGTTGGTGATGTCGCCCTTCATGAAGGCGAAATCCAGGTTCAAATCCAGGGCGCTACTTGTGCCCACCTGGATATCTCCGTCGAGCGCACTGTTGTTTACGCGCATGTTGGCCGAGCCGCCACCGCTCAGCTCCAGCATATTGCCGTTGTGACCGCTCAAGGATGAACCATTGGTCACATCAATTTCGGCCGTGATAGGGCTCAACACGGAGATTGCCGGGCCACTTAGCCCCTCGACACGCGAACCGTCCAGGATCAAGTGGGGAGACTCAAAAGCCGTCGAGCTCTCACGCGCCATCACGACTCCAGCCGTCGCCCCCGTTATTTCACTGTTCCTGGCAATAGCTGCTCCCCCTAACAGTCTCAAACCCTGTTGGCTGCTGCCGGTCACCTTGGCGTCATTCAGCTCCAACAGACTGTGGGAGGTCACGTTTGCGCCGTAAGTCGCGCCGGTAATTTCACTCCTGCTGACTTGAGCATGAGAGCCCGTGGTGGTACCGGGTTGGTGAGCAACGTTCAACCCGCCACTGGTGTAGCTGGTGATGCTCGCGTCTGTGATCGTGGCGTTCGAGTTACTGAGGGCGACAGCGGCCTGGGAGGTGTGCGTCGAGCTCACCGTAGCCCCCGTAATAGTCAGTGTCGAGCCGTTGTCAGCCTGTATCTCTTGAACGATGGCGTGGTTGTGGATGTTGAGGGCCGCATTGTTCTGCGCGATATAGGCCTGCGCACCTGTTCCGGGATAAACATCAAGCTGGCCAGTGCCAACATTGCCGTCCACGATGACCGCCGACAGCGCCTGTTCACTCAAAAGATACAGCGGTGCAACAGCCATGAATTTTACAGCTGTCGATAAACGCGAATAACGAAAATGATGAGGGGTAATAGGTTTCATACGTTGTAGTCTCAGAAGTAAATACCAGTTCGAACCCGGAACCCGTATCGAATAGGTTTCCGTTTTCCACGGCGCTGAGACTAAAGAGCTGTATTCCCTGAACACGTAGGACTTTTCTTAACATCCCCTTCTTAACGACGATAGGTTACTGCAGTAAAAGGCCCCACCGCCTCACAGAGGCGAATGGGGCCGTGGCGATCAAATCGTTCCGCTACGGCGTGTTGCGCCTGGTACACAGGTAGGCGGCGTGCCAGACGCAACCAGGTCCCAAAGCGCCCTGACTTCCATGGAATGCCCGCGATCCCCTGTGGACGGCCGGAAGAGTGTCCAACGCACACCGACATAGCCCCGACCTAGCGTACCCGTGTAATCCTTGAACCAGGCACTCAAATCCAAAGGCACGATCAAGCCCAGGTTTACATGGGTACTGTCGATGTCGAACTCAGCCGTTGTCACTGGGATCCCAATAGGCGCACCGATAGGTGTTGCAGCGGGGACATAGGCGTACCGGTAAGCCTCGATCGTGACCTTATCCCCCACTTGAAGTATTGCAGGGTCCAAGACTTTGATTGGAACGCCCAACCATGGGCTCCGTGGGCAATTGATAAACCAAGTGGCATGAGGGTGGGATGGCAAGGCTTGCGCGTTATTGAAAATAGGATCGGCCAGCCCTGCCAGATTGAAAATTTCCACAACCACATTTTGAGTCGGGGTGTGTTTGTAATTGACAGCGTCCCGGATCTTGCAATAAATCGGGAGGGCGGGGTTATTGCCAAGCGATTCGATGAGCGTCCAGAGAACGGTAAAAGGCACTTGGAAACCCGCTGGCTCCGAGCCTGTGACGGGATAGGTGGATGCCACATCGCCGTTGGGGCCATAGATCAAGTCGATGAAGTCGCCCGTTGTCAATCCTGCAGGCAACGCAAGAGTAGCCGTTGCATTAAAGTTACGGTCCTTGTCTGAGATACGGTTGTCTGGACGCGGCAGAGGCCCGCCGCCCAACAGTAAAGGCCGGGCGAGTGTCGGGTCCACAGGACCTGGGCCGGGGTTTTGGCTGTCACCTGGCTCACGCAGGTCGACATCCACTTGAACGATGGCGGATGGGAAGGTGGGGCTGCCAGTGCGATCCACAAAAAGCTGAATATCCGCAGTGTAAAAACTACCACCGGCCGCAATGGCAGCATAAAGGGCTGGAATATCAATTGGCCCACCGGTCGAGCCGATGGCCTGGTTATAGATCTCTATCGTTCCCCACATCACTCTCAGGAAGTCCGTGGGCAAGTGGCCTGCAATGCTTTGCAGGCGTACCGTTGCACCATTGCGGGCTTCTTCTTTGTCAACCAGCGGCGCCTCCAAAACGCTGATAGGACCGAATACTGGCGGGTTGTTGAGGGCGACGTTCACGTAGGCCGGATCAGAGAGTCCCGTCGAGTTATTTGAACGATCAGTCAGCCTGTAGGTAACCGGGATTACTCCAGCTCTTGCCAGGATCATTGCACTGGGAATGATCCCCGTGATAGGGCCCGTCAGGGGGACGTCATCTTCTATGTGTGTTGTCAGGGTGTCCACGTGGACACTGTACATGTCACCGCCGCGCCGCTCTGCAGGCTCGGGAATAGTGAATTCCAGACCCAGCTTCCCCGCCAGGTCTGCGGGGGTCAATTGCGCGCCATAGTCTTCAAATTCAATCGGGACCACAGGCTCTCTATTGCCATTTGGGTCCCGTGAGTCCACATACACCCGCCTGATGTTGTAATTGATGTCGTTATCGCTTGCATTACGTACATGGACGCTGATGTCCTTGAGGCCATTTTCTTTAAGAGCATCTAATGGCCCCATGGTGACAACCACAGGATCAGGCAGAGCAACACTCGTTTCATAGCTAGTGATGTATACAGGCCGGCCATTAACAGAGACCGTGAGCGGCTCGAACGCATTAAAAAGCCCGCGTTCCCAAGGACGTAGATTAAGTACCACACCCGCCTCTTGCATCGCCCTGGGCACCACATCACGGTGGTTATCACCCGGAACAGCGGGTAGCAGACCATTGATAACCGGCGCCGGAGAAAAAAGAGGGTTGGGGACGGGGTCCTCCCAATCCTCCATCGGCCCTTGTTCTTCATCGCAGCTTTTGTTGATGGGTTTTTGTGTATTACTGGACATGACTCTAACTCCTGATAGGGATAGGTATCTGTCCGGGTATACAAGGCATGCTTGACCACACACCCGGTTGTTATTGCTCGAAGAAACAACTGACTTTCAACGGGCCTGGCTTCACAAACCTGATGACGTCTCGTTCATTGAATAGCGTTTTAAACGGCTGCATAACTGTCAGATCTGACAGTTACGCAACGTTTTAATCATCCGAAAGACAAGGCGGCTTGCCAGCCAGCCGAATCAACGTGATGTACACCAACTTGCGACCGGAATAGCCCATGCCAGCGCCTAAGGGTTTGATGACCTGATAGCGCGCGACAGCCGAGCCATGGCGAGGATGAGTCTGGCCCGGCGCCGGTTCTACCAGACCCGGCGCCTTGATGTACGGAACAAAAGGCACCTGGAAGGTAAATCCGTCGCGGTGTTCATTCCCGGTCAGCGTGTGCGTAAAGGTATGGATGGTTTCAGGGATGACCGCACCGGCAAAGCCAGCCGGATGCGCATAACTGGCCCAGTGCAATCTCAGTTCATCGCCCCAGGCCAACCGGCTTGCGTCTCCCGGAATCCAGACGCCCACGCCGTTAACCCACGGCCGCAAAGGGCAACTGATAAAGCCGGCATCCGGGCCTGGGCCGTAGGTCACCCCCACATACTCGAGGTCTTTCAACCCCACAATCGGGATGATGTTGATCAACACCTGCGTATCCCGTGCCCGCTGCCTGTTAACGCCGTTGAAGGTCCAGTAGAAAAACGGGACCAGCCCGCCCCCCAGAAGCTCAATGATTGCCCAGTCGACAAACCATTCGACTTCCTTCCCGGCCGTGTCCCCCAGTTTTACTTCATACGTTGCAATAGGTGCTGGATGGGTGCCCGCCATCAACTCCAGCCATTCTCCTGGTTTCGGATTGTCGTATAGAGGGGCCACCACCCGTACGCGCAGCCCTTCGTCATTCACGCTCAACTGGTTGTCACCGTCTTTACCTTTGACCGTCACCACCGGCAGCAAGCGGTTGAGCGGGTCTGGATTATCAGGGCTCACATTGCCTGCCACGGTCAGGTTGACCGGAACAAACCGGGTGACAGACGGCCTCGCGGACGCAGTCCCCCGCTGCCAGTCGTATTCCGCTCGGATCACTCCAGGTGTGTACTCATAACCGCCACTCGCCAACACTGGATACGGAATGGGGACGGTGATAGGCCACGCCTGAATCGCGGCAATCTTGATAGAGGTCAGGGGGATACGGTCCCAGAAAGGATGCAGAAAATCCCCCGGCGCGGCGCCGTACACTTCGAGGATTTGCATGTACACGCCATCCGGTTTTTGGCGGGCGTCATCGAGGTTTATCAGGCCGTCCGCCAATTGAGGTATCTGAACCGCGCGCAACTCGCCGGGCGTCGGCGTCAAATTGATCAATAGAGGGGACGTAAGGGAAGGGCCAGACTCGCGGCCCGAGCGATCGCGCAGATAGTAGTGGGCGTTGTACTCGGCATTTTTCAGCCCGCGCAGGATGTTACCGGGGAAATGTAATTCAACGGGTAGAGTCCCGTCTTTGTGCGCTTGTGTGATCTCGGTGGTGGCAACAATGTCCAGACGACGGTCACGTTTTCGCGCAGGTTTACGAAAGGGCAGCAGTGTCAAATACCCCTCAACAACGTCGCCTAAACGGGCGTCCAACCAGAGGGGAGCGATGGTGCCAACTACCCGATCTCCATTGGCCGGATCATCCAGGTATTCATCAGTGACACCCTCGGCGTCGATCACCGCAGAAAACCGCAACCGCGGTCCACGCTGCCCCTGATTCGGGCCGACCTTGTCGCTGTCCAACAGGGTTATGAATGAGGGAACGCCAGGATTACTGCTGCTTTCTCTCAAGACCACTTCGTATTTCAGACGGTGCAGCCCACCTACATCCATAAGATATGAAGGCGCCACGGCATCGACATCAGGCAGGTCGGATTCGTCATAGGGCGCCTCCAGCTTTTCGGTCGCAAACAGAACGTCATCCCAATACCAGTTGAATACCGTTATATCGCCTGAGTCGAGACTATCACTGCCGGGTGGGAGTTCAGGCACCTGAACGCGCAGTCCCGTGCTTTGAAACGACACCGGTATTTTCCGGCCGACATCGTCAGGCATCAAATCCAGCGAGTCAGGCGCCAACGGTGCGTGCAACTCCAGAATGCCGGCGTTTGTCACTCCAATGGGTTCAGGTTTTGGCATGTCTACTCTCCTCGGCAAGCCTCAGTGAGGGTTGTTGGCCATCGATTCCAGAGGCCAGAGAGAGGAGTTAATGCGATTGAACCCGAAACGGATACTGTCAGAACTAACAGGTAGGATCGGGCCGCAAGTGCTTGGCTTACGTGGAACGCACGACCAAAGCACCGTCAAACAATGACTTGCGTGAGCGGAGGAGGCTTGCCCTCCTCACGGCCATCAGATAGACGGCAACCGCCACTCAATCGGCGTCTCGCCATTCTGCTCAAGAAACTTGTTGGTGCGACTGAAATGCCCGCACCCCAGAAACCCGCGATACGCCGACAGCGGCGACGGGTGCACCGAGGTCAGCACCAGGTGCTTGGTGGCATCGATCAGCTTCTGCTTGCCCTGGGCATGGGCGCCCCACAGCAGGAACACCAGGTGCGGCTGATGCTCGCTGACCACCTCGATAATGCGGTCGGTAAAGAACTGCCAGCCTTTGCCCGCATGGGCGTTGGCGTTGGCGCGCTCGACGGTCATGGTGGTGTTGAGCATCAGCACGCCCTGGTCGGCCCAGCTTTGCAGGTAGCCATGGTTGGGGATGTCGATGTTCAGGTCGCGCTTGAGTTCTTTGTAGATATTGACCAGCGACGGCGGCGCCGGCACGCCCGGTTGCACCGAGAAGCACAAACCGTGGGCCTGGCCGGGGCCGTGGTAGGGGTCCTGGCCGAGGATCACGACTTTGACCTTATCCAACGGCGTGGAATTGAGCGCGTTGAAAATCAGTGGGCCGGGCGGGTAGATCTCTTTGCCGGCGGCATGTTCCTGGCGCAGGAACTCGCGCAACTGGGCCATGTACGGCTGCTCGAACTGATCCCGCAAGGCGTGTTTCCAGCTGGGTTCGAGTTTGATACGGTCGTCTTCGGTCATGGTTGAATAGTCTTGTAAAAAAGAATGAGGCGAACCCTAGGAAAGCCGACCCCGCTTGTCAATTGATCTGACACACCAACGGCGCTTTCCTACGAAGCGATCATACTCATCCTTCACCTTATCGATTGAGGTCACGATGAACCTGCACTTCGAAGAGCTGACCGGCAGCGACGGTGCCCGCATCGGCATCGCCAGCCTCGACGCTGAAAAATCCCTCAATGCGCTCTCCTTGCCGATGATCCTGGCGCTGAGCGAACGCCTGGATGCTTGGGCCAAAGACCCGAACATCGTCTGTGTGCTGCTGCGCGGTAACGGCCCCAAGGCATTTTGCGCCGGCGGAGAAGTGCGCAGCCTGGCGTTGGCCTGCCTTGAACAGCCGGGTGTGGTGTCTGACCTGGCCGCACAGTTTTTTGCGGCGGAGTATCGTCTCGACTATCGCCTGCACACCTACCCAAAACCGGTGATTTGCTGGGGCCACGGCTACGTGCTGGGTGGCGGCATGGGCCTGTTGCAAAGTGCCACGGTGCGCATCGTGACACCGAGCAGCCGGCTGGCCATGCCGGAGATCAGTATCGGCCTGTACCCGGACGTCGGCGCCAGTTGGTTCCTGTCGCGCCTGCCGGGCAAGCTGGGGTTGTTCCTCGGCCTTACCGGCGCGCCTATCAATGGCCGCGACGCTCTGGATCTGGGCCTGGCCGACCGCTTCCTGCGCGATGATCAGCAAGACGAATTGCTCGACGGTTTGCTGCAATTGAACTGGCAGGAACAGACCGCGATGCAACTCAACAGCCTGCTCAAGGCGCTGGCCCAGAAAGCTGTCGACCAGCAACCCGAAGCGCAGTGGCTGCCGCGCCGGGCCCAGATCGACGAATGGCTGGACGTGGGCGATGTGCGGTGTGCCTGGCGCAACTTGAGCCCACTGCGTGAGCACGCCGATCCCCTGTTCAGCCGAGCCGGTAAGACGCTGAGCGAAGGCTGCCCGCTGACCGCTCATCTGGTGTGGGAGCAGATCCAGCGTGCCCGGCACCTGTCCCTGGCGCAGGTGTTCCAGATGGAATACACGATGAGCCTCAATTGCTGCCGTCACCCGGAATTCAGCGAAGGGGTGCGCGCGCGGTTGATCGACAAGGACCAGACGCCCCGTTGGCATTGGCCGGATATCAATACGGTTCCGGAGGCGGTGGTGCAGGCGCACTTCAACAAAGCGTGGGAAGGCCGCCATCCGTTGGCGGACTTGTCGGATTACTGACGCCCATAAAAAAGCGGCGCTTCATGCGCCGCTTGTAATACAGGCCTGTCAACGGTGACCGCCTCGGCCCCCTCCATGGTCGGAACCGCGTCCGCGCCCGCCATTCCCCCACCGGTCGCCGCCCCAGCCTTGGTTCGGATAAGGCCGGTAACCGGCACGCGGCCCGTAGTAACGCGGAGCAGGCTGGTAATAACGCGGGGCCGAGTAGTAGCGCGGTTGGGGCGCGTAGTAGCGCGGCGCGGGGTAGTAATCACGGCGGTACTGATACGCCGTGCCGCCGCCGTAGTAATACGCCGGTGCCGGTGAGGTGTAGACCTCAGAACGGTAATAGCTCTGGCCGCCATCGTAATAGGGCACGCAAGCGCAAAGGGTCAGACCGAGTAAAGCGCTGAGCAGCAATCGTCGATACATGGCGGCCTCCTGGACCGCGGAAGAGCACCTCCAGCGACGCTGGAGGGCGGCATCCAGCTTTCGCCGGATGACAAAATATGGGACATCAAAAACTGAATCTGGTGCGTTTTGGACATAGGTTGAAACATCTGTTTCCGACGATCTGGTATCGTGCGGGGACTTCCGCGATGTTGCCTGAACCCACCATGACCACCCCCACTCACTGCCCCGCCTGCGGCGCGCGCAACGACTGCACCCTGGCCGACCCGCGCACAGCCGACCAAGCCTGCTGGTGCTTTAGCGTCAACATCGACCCGGCGGTACTCGAAGCCCTGCCCATGGAACTGCGCAACACGGCCTGCCTGTGCCCGCGCTGTGCCCAAGTGGATGAGCAGTTACGCGCAGCTGAGCCGAAATAATGCGGGTTGACCGTTTCCTCAGTAACCTGCCGCGCTTCAATCGCCAGCAAGTTCGCCTGCTGCTGGTTGAACGGCGTGTGTCTGTGGATGGTGTTGCCGTCAGTGATCCTCATCATGAGGTGCGGGAATTCAGCCGAGTGTGCGTTGACGATGAAGTGTTGCAAGCCGGCAAACCGGCGCGCTACTTCATGCTGCACAAACCCCAGGGTTGCGTAAGCGCCACAGCGGACCCACAGCACCCAACCGTGCTGGATTTACTGGATGAGCCGGACAAACATGAGCTGCACATTGCCGGTCGTCTGGATTTCAACACCACCGGCCTCATGCTGATCACCAACGATGGCCAATGGTCGCGGCGACTGACGCAGCCACAGACCAAACTGCCCAAGGTCTACCTCGTAGAGACCGAGCAGGCTATCGGCCCTGAATATGCGAGTACCTTTACCGAGGGTCTGTACTTCGCATTCGAAGACCTCACCACCCAACCCGCCGAACTGCAATTGCTTGGGCCGACGACCGCACGGCTGAGCATTGTCGAAGGCCGCTACCACCAAGTGAAACGCATGTTCGGGCACTTTGATAACAAGGTGATCGGCCTGCACCGCGAGCGGATGGGCCCTTTGGTGCTGGATGTGGCCCTTGCGCCGGGCCAGTATCGGGCGCTGACTGACGACGAAATCCGACAGGTCTGACGACCGTTCGGCCGGTGATGGCAAAAAACCGTCCTGTCGCCTTGCGGGGTAGCGCCTCTGCTGCTTGAATCAGGATCACCAGTTTAAATATGACTGGCGAGTCGCCTATAACCTCCAAGAAACACCTTGCCCCGCCCGCGCTTGATCTACGGGCCTCTCAGGCAAACAGCCCGCCATAACAATAGCCGTCGGCCAGCCGTCATCGGACCGACATGGGCCCTCCTTTTCCAGGCGTATGCCTACCTGTCACAAAGCTCGTGCAGAGTGATCTGCGCGCTCTACCCGCTTGCCAGGAGTCTTACGACATGAGGCCAGAAATCGCTGTGCTGGATATACAGGGTCAGTATCGGGTTTACACGGAGTTCTATCGCGCGGACGCTGCTGCAAAGACCATCATCCTGGTCAACGGCTCCATGGCCACCACGGCATCCTTCGCCCAAACCGTGAAAAGCCTGTACCCGCAATTCAATGTGGTTTTGTACGACCAGCCCTACGCTGGCCGCTCCAAAATCCATAACCGCCATGAGCAGATGCTGACGAAGGAAGTCGAAGGCCAGCTCCTGCTGGAACTCATCGATCACTTCGCCGCCGAACACGTACTGTCCTTTTCCTGGGGCGGCGCCGCCACCCTGGTCGCCCTCGCCCATCGCCCACGTCGCGTGGAGAAGGCCGTGATCAGTTCGTTCTCCCCGGTGATCAACGCCCCGATGCGCGACTACCTCGAACGCGGCGTCGACTACCTCGGCAACCTCGACCGCGACCGCGTCGGCCACCTCGTCAACAGCACCATCGGCAAACACCTGCCGTCACTGTTCAAGCGCTTCAACTACAAGCACGTGAGCAGCCTGGCCGAGCATGAGTATGGGCAGATGCACTTTCACATCAGCCATGTGCTCAACAGTGACCGCCTGTGCTACCTCAAGGCGGCCAAGCAGATCGACATTCCGGTATTGTTTCTCAACGGTGAATGGGACGAATACACCAGCGCCCAGGATGCCAAGCTGTTTGGCCAGCATGTGGCCAACAGCAGCTTCAGTACGATTCAAGCGACGGGGCATTTCCTGGACATGGAGCACAAGGCGGCGTGCCGGGACAGCCGGGAGGCGGTGGTGGGCTTCTTGAAACCGCAGCGGCAGGTCAGCCGGTTGCGCTATCACCAGGGCCAGGCGCAGCATGCCTTTGCCATTTGAACGCTTGTGGGGGAGCTGGCTTGCCTGCTCCCACAAGCACGTAACCCACACATTTTTGAAGAAAAACTTCAAATCCCCGCGAACATCTGGTACAAAGTCAGCCGCTCTGAGCGGGTATAGTTTAATGGTAGAACAGTAGCTTCCCAAGCTTCCGACGAGGGTTCGATTCCCTCTACCCGCTCCACTCAAATTCTCGTTTCGCGTCAAGTTGTGTTTGACGGGGGATGCATAAAAACCGGTCCTTGATGACCGGTTTTTTTATGGCCGCGATTTGATGCATCAATCATCGCGTCGGGAATACCTGTACAAATTTATGTTCTTGTACAAGTATCATTCATACGCGCTGACGCACAATCACGGAGCCGAGCAATGACACGTCTACTGGTTTCATTAGTATTGGTGTTGAGTTTGGGCAGTTGCGCCAACGTAGGCGTCGAGCGCTACGTTGACCAACAGCCGCAGCTGGACCTGGAGCGTTTCTTCAGCAAGCCCGTCAAAGCCTGGGGCATTTTCCAGAAGCGTTCCGGTGAGGTCACCAAGCGCTTTGAAGTGGCTATCGCCAGCCGGCGCGAGGGCAACGCCTTGATTCTCGACGAGCGTTTTCTGTACAGCGACGGCACGCGTCAACAACGTGTGTGGACGCTGACACCGGATGGCCCGGGGCGCTGGAAGGGCCGGGCGGGTGATGTGGTCGGCGAGGCGATCGGCGAAGTGGCAGGTAACGCGCTGCGTTGGCGCTACAGGCTCAACCTGCCGGTGGACGGTTCGGTCTACGAGGTGAGCTTTGATGACTGGATGTACCTGATGGACGAGGACACCCTGATCAACCGCTCCAGCATGACCAAGTTCGGCGTCGAATGGGGCCAGGTCACGCTGTTCTTTCGTCGCCAATGAATGACCCGCAGTGAGGGTGAAACATGAACCTGCAAATGCTGACTGAGTTGGCCATGAACGGTGAAGTTCGCGAGCTGGAGTTACTGTCACTGGAAGGTGGCTTCTACATCGCGCGCATCAGGCTGGATAACGTTGAGATGACACTGCACGGCGATGACGCCAAGCCGCTGCGCATCGGCTCCACCACGCATTTGCGCAGCCTGTTGCAACGGGTTCCACCACTGGTGCAGCACTGCGTGCACGATGAAATGTGCGGTGTGCGGGAAGGACCGATTGGCGCATTGCGCATTCCGTTTTCGCTGGACTCGTCCCTGTAAGATTTGGAATTTGTTGGCTCCCCTCCCCCTTGGTATGGGCGGCCTGGGAAGGCAAGCCTATTCAGTACTTAGGCGACTTGATCCACGCGGTCCTGCGCCGCTTCCACCAGCATCAGCCCCAACTCGATCATTTGCTGAATCGCAAGGGCCAGGTAGCGCTGTTGGGAGGGCAGGGTTTCGGCGAACTCACTGGTCATGGCTCCCGCGCCGGCGATGGTTTCGTAGGCGTTGGCGAGCAGTGCTTCGGTGTTGGCTTCGGGACGGACGCTGAACAGTTTTACGGATGGATTACATGAGTCATTACACATCTGTTGATCCTCGGTAAGGACCACCACCCAAAAGGTTAGGGTGGCAGCTGTACGCAGGTTAGTAGACCGGAAACTTCCTCGAAAACCGGCGCGCCCGAAGACGCCCTGCGCACAGCTACCAATAGATTCAGGCACTGAAATGCCTGACTGCAAGGACAGCCATACGCCGAGGAAATTTTTTATCGAGCTACTAAACCCGACCGCTGATAGGCAGCGGCAGACGAACCTTAAAGAGGTCGCCCAAGACGCACAACTCGGACGATTCTGATCGTTGTGTAGGCAATGCCGCAAGGTTCAAGAGCACACCCCGATCCTGCATTTATCACTCATCGATCATCCCCCGCCGCACCACCCACGCCAACGGCAACGTCACCAGCAACACCCCCGCCAATACCATCACCGCCAACGACACGCCCAACGCATCCCCCACCCCGCCGAACACCACCGGCGCCAGCGCACCACCCCCAATGGTGCCGGTGTAGAACACCGCAAACGCCTGCTCCCGCTTCCCCGCGCCCGCCAGATCTGGCACGGCACCGTACAGCACCGAAGACGTACCGTTGAGCACCAGGCCCAATAACGGCAGCATCGCCATCAACCCGGCCAGCGGCACATACACGGCGGCAACGATCAGCAACACGGTGCTGGTTTCCGTCAGCCACACGGTTTTCATCATGCCGATGCGCGCCCCCAGGTAACCGCAGAGCAATTTGCCGAATGCGCCCCCGATAAACAGCAGCGTCAGGGCCAGGCCGATACCGGCAGTGCCCGCGCCTTTCGCTTGCAGCAGAAAGGGCAGGAAGGTGAGAAAACCCATGCGCACGGCGCTGTCGAGGGTGCCGGTGAGAATCAACGCGCGCAGGCCGGTGACGGAGACGCTTGCGCTGAAAGGCTTGGTGTTTTTTGTAGAAGTGGATTCGGATACTTGCGTAGGAACCAACCACCACAGCAGCCCCGCCGCCGCCAAGCCGAGTAACCCCAGCAACGTCGCGCCGGCACGCCAGCTGATGACGGTGAGCAGCAGGCCAACCAAACCCGGTATCAGCGTTTTGCCGATATCGCCGGAAAAGTTGTACTGGGACAATGCCTGCTTGATTCCGCCACCGTCCTCGTAGGCGTCGCTGATCATCGAAGAGGCCAGCGGATGTTGGGTGCTGGCGCCCAAGCCACCTAACAGAAGTGCCAGTAGCAACATCACCCATCCAGTGGCTTGGCCCACCATTAGATAAGCCGCACCGGCAAGTGCTGTGCCGCCCACCAGCATCGATACCCGGCCCCAGCGTTTCGCGGCGCCGCTGGCCATGAGTTGAAACACTGCCATCATCCCGGAATAAGCACCGCGTAACAGTCCGATCTGGGCGTAGGACAGCGCAAACTGCGCCTGCCAGATTGGGAGTAGCACGTAGATGACATCGGTAAGGCCATCATGCACGGCATGGGCACTGCAGCCGGCGATCAAGGTACGGCGGCGGTTTGAGATGTCGTTCATGGCGTCGCGATCAGTTGAGGTTTAACGGGCTTCCAGCCAGTGAGCGCGATCAACAAGGTCAACATCTGGAAGGCGATAATCAGCACCACACACCCGGCCCAGCCCCAACGCTCCCAAATCAACGCTGGCACAATCGCACCGCAACTGCCGCCCAGGTAGTAACAGGTGAGGTAAACGCCCACGGCGCCTGCTTTGTTGTCACCTGCGGTCGCGGTGGTGAATGCGTTGGCCGCCGCCTGGGCCAGGAACACGCCAGTCGAGCTGAGCGCCAGGCCTGTAACGATGCACCACAAAGAGGGCAACAGCGTCAGCGCGGAGCCGGTAATACCCAGCACCGCAGCCACGCTCAGCAGTTCAGCATGAGGCCGGGCCTTGCTGAGGCGGCCGGCGATGGGGATCACGATCAGCGCCAGCAGGAACACCATGTACAGCGTACCCAGAGCCGCAGGCCCCAGGCTGAACGGCGGTAACCCGAGATACAAACCTGCGTAGGTAAACGCCGCCACCTGGGAAAACAGCACGCAAAAACCTACCGCGTAGGCAGCCAATAAAGGCTTGCGAAAAACCGCCGAAAACGCAGTTTCAACCCTCACGGATCGCGCACGGCTGACCGGCAACAGGAACTGGATAAACCCACCCACCATCAGGCTTAGCACCGCCATCAATTCAAAGGCTTCGCGCCAGCCCACGTACTCCGTCATCACACCCGTGACGAAGCGCCCGGCAAACCCACCCAACACCGTCCCGGCCACGTAAAGACTGGTGACCTCCGTGACCGTGCCGCCACGCCAGCGGTCGCCGATGTACGCCACGCTGGTAGCGAACAGCACCGGGATCAGCATGCCTTCCACAAACCGCCACACCAGCACCTCGGCAAAGCTGCCGGCATAGGCTGTCATCAACGCAGGCACCGCCAGCAACAACGCCGCAGCGCTGATCACCGTGCGTTGCTCAAAGCGCCCGGTCAGCCGGCTGACGAAAGGCGCCGTGATCGCCACCGCCAAGGTCGTCACGGTGATACTCCACCCCGCCGCCTTGGCGCTGATGTGAAACTGCGCGGCGAATGTCTGGAGAATGCTCTGGGTGGCATACAGGTTGAGAAACGCCGCGCAGCCACACAGGAACAGGGCAAGACGGGCACAATGCAGGCGCGGTTTCATGAAACCTCTCGTTTTATTTTGTGAGGTCTTTATAGAATGGCCGGCAGGTCTGGAACCAATACCGATTTCGGACCGATCGATACCCAAGGATCAGGATGCTCGACTTACGCAAGCTGCGTTACTTTCTGACGGTCGCCGAGGAATTGCACTTCGGCCGCGCGGCCATTCGCCTGCACTTGGCGCAGCCGCCGCTGACACGCCAGATCTCGGCGCTGGAGACCGAGTTGGGCTTCAAGTTGTTTGATCGCACCAGTCGCACGGTCAGCCTCACCGCGCAAGGCCGCTCGTTCCTGCCCTACGCCCGTGGTGTGCTGGAGCAGGTTGAGTTGGCGCAAGTGATCGCCGGCAAACTGGCGGCGGGCACTGCGGGGCAACTGACGCTGGGGTACGTGAGTTCGATCGCGCTGTCGGACCGGTTCAGCCAGGCGATCCAGGCGTTTGCCCTGCGTTTTCCCGATGTGCAATTGACCCTGGTGGAATGTGCCTCCGGCAGCCTGGGCGCGCAGGTGGCGGATGGGCGGCTGGATATCGGTTTGAGTCGCCTGTTGCCGCAAGATGAAGCGGTGCAAGCGCTGTCCCTGGGCGAAGAAAGGTTGGTGGCCGCTGTGTCCAGTGAGAGCCCGTTGGCCCGTCAGCCGAGCGTCAACCTGGCGCAGCTCAGTGCCTACCCGTTGATCCTGTTTCCGGCGGATTATGGATCGGGGCTCAACCAGTCCATCGAGCAGCTGTATCGACATCACGGCCAGCCTTTGCGCCCGGGCCCGACCGGGCGGCAGATCACGTCGATCATTGCGCTGGTGGCCGCCGGACAAGGTGTGGCGTTGGTGCCGGCATGTACGCAGAGTTTGATGAATAAAGGCGTGACGTACCGGCCTCTGGTGGAAGTGGATGCGTGTGCTCAGTTGTTGGTATTAACCCGTACTGAAACAAAAAGTGTGCTGGTTGATGCGTTTCTCGCCGTCATTGCGCAGCCCCTACACACGCGGTAACTCGATAGCAAAACCTCGCAATACCTCTCCCCGACGCCATTCCTACGCCCTCATACACTCTAATTACCGCCTACCCCAAAGACCGGTCATCGACCACTGGTAGGTAGAGTGTTGATAATTTCTTTTCAGTGGTTATAGTCACCACCAACACACACCACAAGGAGGTGTTGTGGATAGCCGATATTTGATAGGTCACATCGTTGCGGACGGTTGGTATCTGGCGCGTATCAGAGGGAGTCATCATCACTTCAAGCACCCGACTAAACCGGGGCTGGTGACGATTCCACATCCAAAGAAGGACCTGTTGGACAAGACCGCCAAGAGCATTTTGAAACAAGCTCTGTTGATTTAAGCGTCCGTGGAGGACAACAGACATGCTTTACCCGATTGCAATTTCAACCGGTGACGAGGATCACGCCTGGGGCGTGGAAGTGCCGGATATTCCTGGTTGTTATTCCGCCGGTGACGACTTGGACGACGCCATGGCCATGGCCCGCGAAGCCATTGAAGGGCACTTCGAGATCCTGGCCGAAGACGGTGCGCCGATTCCCAGTGCGCAGAAGGTCACCCTGCATGCCGCCAACCCCCAGTACGCAGGCTGCACCTGGGCCGTGGTAGACATTGATGTCACCAAGTATCTGGGCAAGGCGCAGAAGCTCAACATCACGTTGCCGGGTTACCTGCTGAACCGCATCGATGAATATGTACTGCACCATCCGGAAGAAAAAAGCCGCTCGGGGTTTCTGGCGTCGGCGGCGCTTAAAGTGCTGCAACAGGAGGGGTAACGAATGGCTCTACTGGCGGCGTTGAATTTGATCGCAAGAAACGTAGTTTGCCGATCAGCGCTCCCCTCTAGACTCCCACTGCACCCACCTTCAGGAGCCCGATCATGCCCTACGAATACAAGCTCATGCCCTCCCCTGTCGGCCAACTCACCCTGGTGGCACGCGACGGCAAACTCAGCGCCATCCTGTGGGAAACCGAACGCGCCAACCGTGTGCGCCTGGGACAATTGTACGAGGCGCCTGAAAGCCCGGTGCTGTTGGAAACCGAGCGTCAATTGCAGGAGTACTTCGCTGGCAACCGCCACCAATTCGAGCTGGAACTGGACTTCGCCGGCACCGATTTCCAGAAACAGGTCTGGCAGGCCTTGCTGACCATTCCCTTCGGCGAAACCCGCAGCTACAGCCAGATCGCCCAACAGATCGGCAACCCGAAAGCCGTGCGCGCAGTCGGTGCGGCCAATGGCCGTAACCCCATCTCGATCATTGCGCCGTGTCATCGGGTCATTGGTGCGTCAGGCGGGCTGACCGGCTTTGCGGGAGGCTTGGAAGCCAAGCAGTATCTGCTGGCGCTGGAAGGTACAGGCCAGGCTGAATTGGCGTTCTGAAGACGCACAGCAAATGTAAAAAGAAATTTCAGAGAGTCCCTGCGGTCCATTATTTCATCACCCCTTCCTAGGAAAACGGTCATGAAATTCTCCGCAGTCTCCCAATCCCTGTCCCGTTGGGCCGGCAGCCCGCGCACGTTCTACGCGGCGGTGGCGTTGATCCTGGCGTGGAGCCTGAGCGGGCCGTATTTCCACTACAACGATACGTGGCAACTGATCATCAACACCTCGACCACCATCATCACGTTCCTGATGGTGTTCCTGATCCAGAACACGCAAAACCGCGACAACGACATCCTGCATATCAAGATCGATGAACTGCTGCGCGTGTCCAAGGATGCACAGAATGCCGTACTCAGCCTGGATGGCCTGGATCGCAAGGAACTGGAAAAACTGCGCCAGGAATACCGCAGCATCGGCAACACCGGCACGGTGAGCCTGAACAGCAGCTGCGGTCATGCCGCCGACGATGCGGCACCGACCAAAACCGATTTGAACCAGGCATGAAAAAACGGCGGTTGGATCTGATCCAACCGCCGTTGTTTTATTTCAGATGACGAACTTAACCGTCGCCTTGATGACCTTTACCGTAAGTCGATGCCAAGGCCCGAGCCTTCTGCAAACGCTCTTCCAGCTTGGGCAGCGTCTCGTCGACCAGCGCTTTTATTTCCGGCACATCCGACGCCGCGCCTTCCTGTTTGAACAGCGCGATGGCGTCTTCATTTTCCTTCACCTGCTGCGCTGTGTAGGCCGCATCAAACGAGTCGCCGTCCTTGAGTTCGGGCATCAGGGTTTCGGCTTTGTCGACGATCTTTTCGCGCGGTGCCACCGGCAGGTCGAGCTTCTTGGCAATGGCCGCTAGGTGCTGGTTGGCCAGGGTGCGCTCGTTGATCACCTCGATGGTGTAGTCCTTGATCTCCTGGGACGAGGTCTTGGCGTGGGCCATGCGACTGGTTTCGATATCGGCCATACCCTTGGCCGAAGCCTGCTCGATGAATTCAGCAGGCGACTGGGCGAAAGCATTGCTGGCGCCGAGGCCCAGCAGCATCGCGAAACTGGCGGTGCGTAACCGGATAGCCATGCGGCTCATGATGGGTTCCTCCAGGCTGAAAATAAGGGCGGGGGAACACACCCCGCCCTCAATTCGAATTTTCAGGGCGGCAAAGGTTTAGAAAAAACTCGCCAGTGCGACGAACGGTCATCGTCAAATCAAGCGGGTTTGCTGCCAAACAGGCCCGGCAACGCGTGCGCCAGGGCGTTGATGGCGAAGCCGATAAACATCACACCACAGAGCTTGGTGATCAGGATTTCATGGCGTTGATACACCGTACGCACCCGCTGCGCGCCGACCACGCCGATCAGGATCGCGTAGGCCAGCAGGCCGCCGACGAAGCTGAGGAAGATCAACGACGGCAGCATCGACCAGGTCAGCAACTCGGCACGGCTCGACAACAACGCCGTAAACGTCGCCACCGCCACCGGGTACGCCTTGGGGTTGGTCAGGCCGAACAGAATGCCATGCCAGAACGGATGCCGTGCCGCGCCCTGGGGCGCATCACTGCTGCGACGCTGGGTGCGAATCGCGCGCCAGCCGAGCCAGAACAGGTACAGGCCGCTGAGTACGCCGAGCACATCAAACGCACTGCTGCCCACTTCCCGCGCGCCGACGATAGCGATCAGCGCCGTGGAGCACCACACCACATCCCCCAGCAGATGCCCGCACAAGAAACCCGCCCCGGCCCTGCGACCACGGGCGGCGCCGATACCAAACACGGCCAACACCCCCGGCCCCGGGGTAATACCGTAGATGAAACCTGAAGCGAGGACGGCGAGCAGCAAGGATGGGGTCATGGGCGCGACTCAAACGGAGGGTTAAGAGGTGGATGGATTCTGCACGTTCCCGCGCTACGGGTAAAACGTCATTCCGGCATAAGGCTTGGCGCGACAGGCTTGCAGCCTTGAGGCCAGGTCACCGACGTGGGCTTCGAGCTTGTGGCCATCGGGGTCGAGAAAATAGAACGAGGCACCTTCACTGCGGTTGTCGCGCCATTCTTCTACCTGCGCTGCTCGCAGGCGCTCTACGAACCTGGTGAAGTCAGCCGCAGCCACGGTAAACGCGTAATGGGAGTAATCGGCGGCCGGCTTCGAGTCGCGCAGCGGATCGAGCGATAAGCACAACCAAAGGCCCGGCAGTGAGAGATAGGCGCCAGCGTCCCAGGTGGCGTCGAGGTGAAGTTGCAGCAGCTCACGGTAGAAACGGATGCTGCGCGGCAAGTCGGTGACGGCCAGGGTCAGGTGGTTGAAGCCTGAGAGCATGGATACTCCTTTTACAATCAGAACGCCCCCTGACGAACGGGGGAAACCAGGGACACGGTGACAATGTAGTATGTTGCACTACATGTCACTACAACGAGGTCGTCATGTCTGTCATGTCCCTACGTATACCGGAAGATATCGCCGATACGCTTGCCAGTCTCGCCAAGGCCACCGGGCGCAGCAAATCCTTTCTGGCGGTAGACGCATTGCGCGAATACCTCACGCGCGAAGCCTGGCAAATTGAGGAAATTCAAAAAGCACTGAAAGAAGCGGATGCGGGCGATTTCGCTACCGCTGCCGAGGTAGAAGCTGTCACTGACAAATGGCGCACTAATGCAGGTTGATTGGCTGAGGGCAGCCCTCAGGAACCTTGACGAAGAAGCCGCTTATATTGCTGAAGAAAATCCAAAAGCTGCCCACGAATTTGTCCAGGCAATCTTGACTGGGCTCCAACAGATTGCTGAATTTCCAGCGATGGGAAAAGAGGGACGCGTGCCAGGGACTCGCGAATGGGTCGTGCCTAGATGGCCCTACATTGTCCCGTATCGCATCCGAGAGGGCCGATTGCAAGTCATGCGGATCTTCCATACCCGGCGCCAGCCACCCGCATCCTGGTGATGAAGGCTCAGATTTGTAACACCCCCTGCACCTGCCCAATCAACCACTGCAACCCCGAATCCCCACCTCGCCGTGCATGCCACGCCAGCTCGAACGCAAACGACGGAATATGAAAGGGCGGCGGCACCGCCAGCAAATGCTCTTGATCAACATCCAGCAAGCCTCGGGAAGACACGGTCAGGATCAAGTCCGTGCCGCGGATCAACTGCGGCGCCACACCCCAGTGCGGCAGGCTGATCGCCACATGCCGACGCTCGCGAATCGCTGTCAGCGCCCGCTCGATTTCCGGCGTGCCGCTGCCGCGCATTTCCAGCAATACATGGGGACGTGACAGGTAGGTGGGCAGATCCAGTGTGCCGCTTGCCGCAAGGCTGTCGCGGTCGACCAGGCAGGTGTAGTGCTCTTCGAACAATGGCGTAGTCCGCAGTTCGGCGGGCATGTCGGGGAATACGCCAGCCGCCAGGTCGAGATCGCCATTGAGCACCCCGTCCACCATGCCCTCCCGGCTGGCCTGGATGATTTGCAGGTCGATACCCGGTGCTTCGCGGCGCAGCACTCGCACCAGGTCGGGTAGGAAAATCGCCGCGCTGTAGTCAGACATCGCCACGCGAAACCTGCGCTTGGCCGACGCCGGGTCAAAGCGATTCGGCGCCAGCAAGGCCTGCACCTGGGCCAGGGCTTCGGCCAGTGGCGTGGCCAACTCCAGCGCGCGGGCAGTCGGCACCAGGCTCCCACCTTGGCGCACCAGCAGCGCATCACCGAGCAGGTCACGCAAACGCGCCAGCGCGTGGCTGACTGCCGGCTGGCTCAGGTGCAAACGCTCAGCCGCACGGGTGACGTGTTGCTCGCTGAGCAAGGCGTCGAGGATCACCAGCAGGTTGAGGTCGATGCGGCGCAGATCATTCATCAGCTGCATGCTCGGCATAAGAACTTGGAATTTAAATTTGCGCGACGAATAGCCTAGAGTCCAGCAAAACCTCTGGGAGATTCGACATGACTACGCTGCATTGGGTGGGTTTATTGGCGCTGGCGGTCATCGCCGGCGCGGTGGTGCCGTTTCAAAGTGCGATCAACGCCAACCTCGGACGCGGCCTAGGCCATCCGCTGTGGGCCACTCTGGCGTCGTTGCTGGTGAGTATCATCGTGTTACTGCCGGTGATTCTGGCGCTGCGCCTGCCGTTGCCGAGCCTGGCGTTTATCAGCAAGGCGCCGTTGTGGATGTGGGCCGGTGGCGCGTTTGGCGTGTGTTTTATTTCCCTGGCGTTGATGCTGTTGCCCAAGCTCGGCGCCTCGGGATTTATCGCACTGGCCATGGCCGGGCAGATTCTGGCGTCGCTGGTGCTGGATCACTTCGGCCTGTTCGGCCTGGTGGAGCGCCAACTGACAACGCCCCGCGTGCTGGGGGCGTTGTTGTTGATCGGCGGCGTGGTGTTGATTCAGTTCAGCGCCACGCCCGCTCGCGCCTTGGCAACCGCTGGCTGATCAGCCCTTATCGAGGGTGCGCAGTTTTTGCGGCAAGCCCCACAGCAGCAAGGCTGCCGCCAACAGTGCACACACGCCAATCACATACAGCGCCGGCGTGGTGCTGCCGGTGAGGTCCTTGATCCGCCCCACCATCACCGGGCTGACAATGCCACCAAACTGGCCGAGGGTATTGATCACCGCAATACCACCCGCCGCGCCGGCGCCAGCACCGGCCAGCAACTTGGGTGGCAGGGTCCAGAAGGTCGGGATCGAAGCGATGATGCCCGCGCCCAACATACCCAGGGCGATGATCAGGAAGGTGGTGTGATCGGCAAAAATACCGGCACTGAAGAAGCCCACCGCGCCGAGCACCACCAGGCCACAGACGAACTTGCGCCGCTCGCCCGTGGCATCCGACAGCCGCCCGATCACCACCATGCTGATGGCACCACACACATAGGGAATCGCCGTGAGCAGGCCGATCGTCACCGGGCTCTGGGTGCCGGCACTGCGGATCAACTGCGGCGCCCAGAAGTTGAGGCCGTAGGACGCCACCTGGATCAGGAAGTAGATGAAGCCGAGCATCAGGAACCCAGGAATACGGATCGCCGACAGCAAAGAGCCACCGTGCTGGTTCGGCTCATGCTTGGCGATGCGGCTCGCCAGCAAGGTCTTCTCCGCCGCCGTCAGCCAATGGGCGTCTTCGATGCGGTCCTTGAGCAAGGTCAGCACCAGGAAACCCAGGCCGATGCACGGCAAACCACCGAGCAGGAATAACCAGTGCCAGCCGCGCATCTGGAAGACGCCGTCGAGGTGTTCCAGCACCAGGCCGGAGAACGGTGCGCCCACCAGGCCCGCAAAGGCCGAGGCCAGGAATAGCATCGAGGTGATGCGCCCACGGAAATGCTGCGGGAACCACAGGGTCAGGTAATACAGCACACCAGGCGCGAAACCCGCCTCCATGGCGCCGATCAGAAAGCGCAGCGCATAGAACTGCCATTCGGCCGTGACAAACACCATGGCCGCCGTCGCCAGCCCCCACGACATCATGATCCGTGCAATCCAGCGCCGCGCGCCGACCTTGTACAGCATCATGTTGCTCGGCACTTCGAAGATCACATACCCCACCACAAACAACCCGGCACCGAGGCCATAGGCGGTGTCGCTCAGGCTCAGGTCAGCCTGCAACTGGAACTTGGCGAAGCTGATGTTGATCCGGTCAAAAAACGCGAACAGATAGCACACCATGATCAGCGGCATCAGGCGCCAGGCGACCTTGCTGACCAGGGCTTTTTCGGCATCGATTTCAGCGGCCGGGCGCGCGCCGGCCTCCAACGTATTAGTGCTCATGGTTTCTCTCCAGCGGGCTGCTCACAGGCGCCCGATTGTTTTTGTTGTCTGGTGCAGTGTTACAGCGTGGCGATGTAGGCAGGCGGTGGATGCAGATCGCAGTTGCGTCCGGCCTTGGCGACCTGGCCGGGCAGTTCGTGTCCCAACAAGGCGGGCAAGCGGCGAGACATGTGCAGTAAGTGCGGCAGGTCGATACCGGTATGAATCCCGACTTCATCACACAGGTTCACCAGGTCTTCGGTGCAGATATTGCCCGACGCCCCCGGCGCAAACGGGCAACCGCCCAAGCCCCCCAGCGCCGCGTCAAAACGCCGGGCGCCGGCTTCATAGGCGGCCAGCACATTGCACAAGCCCAGGCCCCGCGTGTTGTGGAAATGCAGGGTCAGATCGCTGGCGGACACACGCTCCAGCACGCGTTTGACCAGGCGTGCCACCTGACGCGGGTTGGCCATGCCAGTGGTGTCCGCCAGGCTGATGCCCTGGATGCCCAGCGCTTGATACGCCTCGACAATCTGCAACACGCGGTCTTCATCAATCTTGCCTTCGAACGGGCAACCGAAGGTGGTGGCGATGCTGCCGTTGAGCCTTACCGGGTAATCGCGGGCAAAACTGACGATGTCGTCAAACGCCGCCAATGACGCTTCGCAACGCATGCGCATATTGGCCAGGTTGTGGGTCTGGCTGGCAGACATCACCAGGTTCAGTTCATCGGCGCGGGACGCGATGGCACGCTGCGCGCCTTTGAGATTGGGGATCAGCGCCACGTAGATCACCCCCGGCCTGCGCTCGATGCCCTGGAACACTTGCTCGCCATCACGCAACGCCGGAATGGCCTTGGGCGAGACGAACGAACCGGCTTCGATCCGCGAAAAACCGGCGAGGGACAGCTGGTCGACCAGGGCGATCTTGTCGGCCGTCTCGACCCAGGTCGGCTCGATCTGCAGGCCGTCGCGCGGCGACACTTCCTGCACGATCAGTGCGTCTGAATAATCAGCAATCATTGCACCACCCCCGAGGTTTTCAGGCGTTGGATATCGGCGCCGGTGAGACCCAGGCTGCCGAGGATGTCGTCGGTGTGCTGGCCCAACGTCGGGCCCGGCCAGTTCACGCCGCCAGGGGTTTCCGAGAGTTTGGGCACAATGCCGGGCATCTTCACCGATACGCCGCCGGGCAGTTGGGCAGTGAGCAACATGTTGCGTGCCTGGTAGTGCGGGTCGCTGACGATATCGGCCACGGAGTAGATACGCCCGGCCGGTACTTCGGCGGCTTCCAGGGCACTGAGTACCTGCTCGATGGGCAGGCTGCTGGTCCAGTGGGTGATCGCGGCATCGAGCAATCCGCTCTTGGCGGCGCGGCCATCGTTGTGGGCGAACTCAGGCGCGTCAGCCAGGTCGGCGCGGCCGATGGTGGTCATCAGGCGCTTGTAGATCGGGTCGCTGTTGCCGGCGATCACCACATAGGCACCGTCGGCCGTCAGGTAGGTGTTGGACGGCGCAATGCCCGGCAAGGCGCCGCCGCTGCGTTCGCGCACATGGCCAAGCATGTCGTATTCCGGCACCAGGCTTTCCATCAGGTTGAACACACTTTCGGCCAGCGACACATCGACAATCTGCCCATCGCCCTGCCCCGTCTTGACCCGCAGCAGCGACATCAGCGCGCCGATCACACCGTGCAACGACGCCAGGGAATCACCCAGGCTCACGCCCACTCGCGCCGGCGGTGAATCCGGGTTACCCGTGGTGTAGCGAATGCCGCCCATGGCCTCGCCGATCGCACCAAAGCCCGGACGATCGCGGTAAGGGCCGGTCTGGCCATAACCAGAGATACGCACCAGCGTCAGCTTGGGGTTGAGGGCATGCAGCACGTCCCAACCGAGGCCGAGCTTCTCCAGGCCACCGGGCCGCAGGTTTTCGATGAGCACGTCGGCGTCGCCGAGCAGTTGCTTGATCAGGTCCAGGCCTTCCGGCGACTTGAGGTCCAGCGCCAGCGACTTCTTGTTGCGCGATTGCAGGTACCACCACAGCGACGTGCCTTCATGCAGCTTTCGCCATTTGCGAAGCGGATCGCCCTGGCCCATGGCTTCGATCTTGATCACCTCGGCGCCAAACTCGGCCATCAGCCGGGCGGCGAACGGCGCGGCAATCAGGGTGCCGATCTCGATCACCTTGATACCGCTCAGGGGAGCCGTCATGGGGTGTACCTCTTATTCTTGGAATGTGATGCCAAGACTAGAGGCCAGGTGCAGGAGAAATCCAACCGTCAGTTGGCAAGGAGCGTTCGCTAAACGCGAACACTCAGATAATCGAACAGCAACCGACTGACCGGCGACAACTGCGCCTCATCACGCACCACCAAAATCAAGCTGCGATCCGACCAGTCATCCGTCAGCGGCACGGCATGCAAACCCAGTGCACGACCAAACAGTTCATAGGCTTTCTGCGGCAGGATACCGATGCCCATGTTCGCCTGGACCATCCGGCACATCGCATCGAACCCCGGCACATGAATGCGCAGGCGCAACATCCTGCCCGCCTCGCGCGCGGCGGCGTGGGTGCGCATGTTGATGGAGCTGGCGGCGTGCAGGCCCACGTAATCACTGTCCAGGGTCTCGACAAACGCCAGGGTTTTGCGCGCCGCCAACGGGTGATCCGCCGGCATCAGCACCACCAGTTTGTCGTGGCGATAGGTCACGCTGGGCAGGCCTTTGGTGTCGGTGTCACTGGAGCAGATGCCCAGGTCCGCCACGCCGTCCAGCACGCCTTGCACCACGCCATTGCTGGGGCGCTCTTCCAGGTCGGTTTTCACTTCGGGATGCCGCTCGGAAAAATCCCGCAAGTCTTCCGGAAGGAACTGAATGATTGCCGACAGGTTGGCCAGCATCCGCACGTAGCCCCGTACGCCGTGGCTGTGCTCACCCAGCTCCAAGCCCATTTTCTCGACGTTGAACAGCATTTGCCGCGCATGGTGCAACAGGGTTTCGCCAGCGGCCGTCAGGTCCATGCCCTTGGCCCGCCGCACGAACAGGTTGACGCCCAGCACCTGCTCCAACTCCATCAAGCGCTTGCTGGCGGCCGACACGGCAATGGCTTCACGGTTGGCGGCGCGGGTCAGCGTGCCTTCCTCAAACACCGCAACGAACAGCTGCAGCGTGATCAGGTCCAGCCGCCGCACCAGGCTCTTGTGCAGCATCAGCGACGCTCGCTGGCCAGCAGATTGATCTCGGCCTGCTCCACCACCGGCTGCGGCGCGCCTTGGCTCGCGGCCTGCAACATCGCCCGGCCCACCGTCTCGGTGCTCACCACCCAACCCGGTTTCAGCCGTCGCACAAACGTCAACAGGGGGCCAAGCACCGAATAGAAGGATTGGTAAAGCGGCGTCTTCGAACGCACGCCATGCAAGGGTTGGATGACGCCCGGACGGAACAGGTACACCGCCTTGAACGGCAGGCGCAGCAACGCGTTCTCGGTCTTGCCCTTGACCCGCGCCCACATCGACTTGCCCGCCTCGGAGCTGTCGGTACCGGCGCCGGACACATAGATAAACGTCATCTGCGGATTGAGCCGCGCCAAGGTGCTGGCGGCGACCAGGGTGAGGTCATAGGTGAGGTGGGTGTACTTGACTTCATTCATCCCCGCCGACGAAACGCCGAGGCAGAAAAAACACGCATCAAAGCCTTGCAACAGGTTTTCCAGCGGCTGGAAATCCAGCATGTCGCTGTGCAACACCTGATGCAGCTTGCCGTGTTCCTGGGTCAGGGCCGTGCGGCCGACCGCGACCACTTCCTGCACGTCGGCGGCCAACAGGCACTCTCGCAGCACGCCCTGGCCGACCATGCCGGTGGCGCCGAATAACAGAACTCTCATGGGTTGGTTCCTTGGTTACAAACGATTAGCCGCACGTTAGAGACAAACACACTATCAGCTTGTAGCTTACCGCTGAAAAAGGAAAAGTCGGCCCTTGAACAATACCACCACCCTTGCCCTGGCCTGCAGCGCCGCCTTCCTCGCCCAGGTCGGCATCAGCAGTTACCTGCCTGCCGTCCCGGCCATTGCCCACGCCCTCCCCGCCGCCGAAGACCATGTTGCCCTGGCCCTGGCGATTTACTTGGTCGGCATGGCTTTACCGATGTTGCTATGGGGCAGCCTGGGTGAGCGTTTTGGGCGCAAGCCCGTGCTGCTGGCTGCACTCACCGTGTATGCGCTGGCCAGTGCAGCAATCCCCTTGGCGTTCAACGTTGAAACCTTCCTGTCATTGCGGCTGGTTCAAGGCTTGGGCGCTGGCGGTGTTTCGGTGATGGCGCGGGTATTGGTGCGCGACAGTTTCAGGGGTGCGCTGTTGGCGAAGGGTTTGTCGTGGCTGGGCATGACCTTCGTGGTGGCCTTGGGTATCGGGCAGTTCGCCGGTTCATTGTTGCAGGTGGCGTTCGGCTGGGAGGCGATCTTCTATGGGTTGGCGATTGGCGCGGTTGGGTTGATGCTGGTGCTGCACCGCGTAACGTTCCCGACGCTGGTGAAAGTCGACTCACGGGTCCGCGCCTGGCGCATCTACGCCACGATCGTTCGGCATCCGCCGTTTCTGCACGCCGCCTTGGCCGGTGGTTTGGGTTACGGGGTGATCATCGCGTTCAACACCTGCGCGCCGCTGATCCTGCAGGGCCGTTTCGAGTGGAGCGCGGCGCAATATGGTTGGCTGGGCTGGCCGATCAGCGCGGCGTATCTCGCGGGGGCGTTGATGGTTAATCGCTTCGTTGCTCGCAGGGGTCGGCTGAGGATGATGGGCTGGGGCGTCACCCTGGTATTGCTGGGAACGGCGGTGATGCTGCTCGGCAGTCTGTTCGCCAGCGGGCTCGCCATGTTGCTGTGGCTGCCATATTGCCTGGCGGTGTTCGGGCAATCGATGAGTTATCCGATCAGCCTGTCCGTGGCCAATGATGAAGCGCCGGTGAGCGGGTCCTACGCCATGGCCCTGAGCGGATTCATGCATCAGCTGATGGCCGCGTTGATCGGCGGTGTGGCGAGCCTGCTGGTGAGTCAGCAGGCGTGGCCGTTGGCGGTTTTATGCCTGGTGTTGGCGGGCGCTGCATGCGTGTGCGTCGCCCGCTGCCACGCAGATCAGAAGGCGCTGCGAAAGATCTCCTCGATCTGACGCTGATCCGCCCGCCGTGGGTTGGTCAGCCCGCAGGCATCCTTCAGCGCGTTGGTCGCGAGCAAGGGGATGTCCTGCAACTTGGCGCCCAGCTCGCGCAGTCCGGCCGGGATCTCGACATCGTGGGCCAGGCTGCGAATCGCGGCGATGGCGGCCTGGGCGCCTTCTTCATCGGTGACGCCCTTGACGTCGGCACCCAACGCACGGCCTACGTCGCTCAGGCGTTTGGCGCTGACGCTGGCGTTGAAGCTTTGCACATGGGGCAGCAACACCGCGTTGCAGACGCCGTGGGGCAGGTCGTAGAAACCTCCCAATTGGTGCGCCATGGCGTGCACAAAACCCAGGGATGCGTTGTTGAAGGCCATGCCGGCGAGGAATTGTGCATAGGCCATGTTCTCCCGCGCGGCCATGTCGCTGCCATCGCGCACCGCCAAGCGCAGGTTGGCGCTGATCAGTTCGATGGCCTTGATGGCACAGGCGTCGGTAATCGGGTTGGCGGCGGTGGACACGTAGGCTTCGATGGCGTGGGTGAGCGCGTCCATGCCGGTGGCGGCAGTGAGGCCCTTGGGCATGCCAACCATCAGCGCCGGGTCATTGACCGACAGCAGCGGCGTGACGTTGCGGTCGACGATGGCCATTTTCACGTGGCGGGTTTCGTCGGTGATGATGCAGAAACGGGTCATCTCGCTGGCGGTGCCGGCGGTGGTGTTGATAGCCACCAGCGGCAGTTGCGGTTTGGCGGACTGGTCGACGCCTTCGTAGTCGCCGATATGCCCGCCGTTGGTGGCGCACAGTGCAATGCCCTTGGCGCAGTCATGGGGCGATCCACCGCCCAGGGACACCACGAAATCGCAGGCGCTTTCCTGCAACAGCGCCAGACCTTTCTCGACGTTTTCCACATTCGGGTTGGGCTTGGCGCCGTCGTAGATCACCGAGTCGATGTCCTGCATCGCCAGTTTCTCGGCGATCATGCTCGCCACACCGGCCTTGGCCAGGCCGGCGTCGGTGACGATCAGCGCCTTGCGAAAGCCGTAGTTGCGAATGGCTTTCATGGCTTCGTCGAGGCAGTCGATGCCCATGATGTTGACGGCGGGGATGAAGAAGGTGCTGCTCATGGTCAATCCTCAGAGGCTTTATGCCTACAGCATCAACCTGCGCCAGCCTCCGTATCTTGATCAGGATCAACGCCGAGCCGTGATAAAGTCTCCGTCCAGCCGATTTCGAGTAGACCCGCCGCAATGAAGGATTTCCAGGATATTGACGCCCACCTTGAAGACTGGAGCGCACTGCGCAGCAGCACGGACTTCAGCGGGATTCTGATCGGCAATGGCGCGAGCCGTGCCATTTGGGAAGACTTCGCCTACGACTCGCTGTTCGAAAACGCCCGCACCGTTGAGGAAAAACCCCTCAGCCAATCCGAACTCAGCGTGTTCGACGCCCTGCAAACCCGCAGTTTCGAGCAAGCCCTGGGCGCGTTGAAGACCACCAGCCGGGTCAACAAGGCCCTGGCGGTCAGCTCGGCGGCGCCGCGCAATCGTTATTACGCGATCAAGGAAGCCTTGATCAATACCATCCATGCCGTGCACATCCCGTGGCGCCTGGTGCAGCCGTCGACGCTGGCGACGATCAACGCTGAGCTGAAGCAATACTCGACGGTGTTCACCAGCAACTACGACCTGCTCAACTACTGGGCCATCCTGCACGCGCCGGGCATCGACGACCTGTTCCGCAGCGCCGACGCCAGCTTCGACCTGCGCAATGCCCGCACCGACGCCACGCGCATCCTCTACCTGCACGGCGGCCTGCACCTGGTGCGCAACCTGGATGGTACTGCGCGCAAACTGCCGACCACCGACAGCACCTTGCTCAGCAGCTTTGCGATCAACAACACGATCAAGACCCTCGATGATGTGCCGCTGTTTGTCAGCGAGGGCAAGGTTGAGGAGAAGCTCAAGACAATCCGAAGCTCGGATTACCTGTCATTCTGCTATGAGCAGTTGCTCAGCCACGAAGGTGCGTTGTGCATCTTTGGCCATGACCTGGGAGCGCAGGATAAACACTTGGTGGATGCGATTCGCCAGGCCAACGTGACGACGCTGGCGATCTCGGTGTCGGGGCGCAGTGAGGGGTTTATCCGCCAGCAGAAGCGGCGGTATTCGCAGTTGTTCGATGGGACGGGTGTAGAACTGAAGTTCTTTGCGGCGCGCACGCATCCATTGGGTCATCCTGCCCTGTCCGTCCCTGTCGAACGCTGATCACGCTTCGCTGCTGTGCACCACCACCAATAGCTGTGCCTGCACCGGCCCCACCGAGCGCAATCGATGGGGCTTCTGCGCATTGAAGTGCAGCGCATCGCCGCGTTCCAGGATCACCCGTTCGTTCATGAAATCCACCTCCACCTGGCCTTCATGCACAAACAGGAATTCTTCTCCCACATGCTCCTTGAAGGTCTTGTCGGTGAACTCCGCTGGCGGGTAGATGATGAACGGTAGCAGGCTGCGTTCGCTGACCTGATGGGCCAGCACCGCATAGCCCGGTGACGTATCCGGCCGCTCATGGCTGCGCACCAGGCTGTAGCTGTCGAGGCTGACGCTGTCTTCGCTGAACAGTTCTTCGACCTTCACGTTCAGCGCCTTGGCCAGTTTCAGCGCGGCGGCAATCGACGGCGTGTTGAGCCCGCGCTCGACCTTGGACAGGTAACTCTTGGTCATCCCGGACTTTTCGGCCAGGACATCCAAGGTCACGCCAAGTTTTTTTCTCAATAATTTCAAACGGATAGACATGCGCTGCGATTAATCCATGCAGTAAGCGATGAGCTGTGCTTGCCAATGACACAAAGTGTCATATAGCATCGTTAGTGTCATTTGCAGCCACCGAGGGCACCCGATATGGCCAAGACATTAGCACTCCCAAAAGACCAACTGGTCAAGCAAGCACTGGTCCAGATGCAAAACACCCTGGCGGATAATACGTGGACCGTCCGGCAAAAGCTGGCGCTCACGTGTCGCATCCTGTTCGAAAACGGCCACGACTCCGGCCTGGCCGGGCAGATCACTGCGCGCGGGCCGGAGCAAGGCACCTATTACACTCAGCAATTGGGCCTGGGTTTTGATGAGATCACGGCCAGCAACCTGTTGTTGGTGAACGAGGACCTTGAAGTACTGGAAGGCCACGGCATCCCCAACCCGGCCAACCGTTTTCACAGTTGGGTGTACCGTGGGCGGCCGGATGTGAACTGCATCATCCACACTCACCCCACCCACATCGCCGCGCTGTCGATGCTGGAAGTGCCGCTGCAGGTGTCCCATATGGACCTCTGCCCGCTGTACGAAGACTGTGCCTTCCTGGAGGCCTGGCCAGGTGTGCCGGTGGGCAATGAGGAAGGGGAAATCATCACCACGGCACTGGGTGACAAACGCGCGATCCTGCTCTCGCACCATGGCCAGTTGTCCACCGGGGCGAGCGTCGAGGAAGCCTGCGTGATCGCGCAGTTGATCGAGCGCGCGGCCAAATTGCAGTTGCTGGCGATGGCGGCTGGCACCATCAAGCCGATCCTGCCGGAACTGGGGCGCGAGGCCCATGACTGGATCTCCCGGCCCAAGCGCCACGGCGCCGCGTTCAACTACTACGCCCGGCAGAACCTGCGTCAACACGCCGATTGCCTGAACTGACTTGCCCTTTTTCGACCGGAGACTTCCCATGTCCAGCCCTAACATTCACGGCATCATCGGCTACACCATCACCCCGTTCAGCGCCGACGGCCAACGCATTGACCTCGACGCCCTGGGCCGCTCCATCGACCGCCTGATCGACGGCGGCGTACACGCCATCGCGCCACTGGGCAGCACCGGTGAAGGTGCGTACTTGAGCGACGCCGAGTGGGACGAAGTCAGCGCCTACAGCCTGGCCAAAATCGCCCGGCGCGTGCCGACCATCGTCAGCGTGTCCGACCTCACCACCGCCAAAGCCGTACGCCGCGCCCGCTACGCCGAGGCCAATGGCGCCGATGTGGTGATGGTGCTGCCGACCTCCTACTGGAAACTCAGCGAAGCGGAAATCATCGCGCACTACGCGGCGATCGGCGACAGCATCGGCGTGCCGATCATGCTCTACAACAACCCGGCCACCAGCGGCACGGACATGTCGGTGGACCTGATCCTGCGCATCATCAAGCAGGTGGCCAACGTGACCATGGTCAAGGAAAGCACCGGGGACATCCAGCGCATGCACCAACTGCATCGCCACAGCGACGTGCCGTTCTATAACGGCTGCAACCCGCTGGCGCTGGAAGCCTTTGCGGCGGGCGCCAAGGGTTGGTGCACCGCGGCACCGAACCTGATCCCACAACTCAACCTAGCGCTGTATGAGGCGGTGTTGGCCAATGACCTGACCCAGGCGCGGGAGCTGTTTTACCGCCAGTTGCCGTTGCTGGACTTCATCCTCAAGGGTGGGTTGCCGGCGACGATCAAGGCCGGGTTGCGGTTGACCGGCTTGGAAGCGGGTGACCCGCGTATGCCGGTGTTCCCACTGGGCGAAACCGGGATTGAACAGTTGGGAAAACTGCTGACAACCGTCTGAAAAAGGCGACAGGAGCCGGATATCCGGCTCCGACAAAATAAACGAGACAAATGACAATGGTTCTCGATACCATTCACGACTTTCTCCACGTCGTGCTTCGTCAAGAAGGATATCCATGTCTCGTCCCAAGCCCGACCCGTTGTCGGCCGATGCCTTTCGCGGGTTCTATACAGACATCCTGTATTTCCTGCGCAAGCGCACCGACAACGCCAGCGACGCGGCGGACATGACCCAGGATGTCTTCACCCAGTGGCTGGACTACCGCGACCGGGCCAAGGTCGAGCAGCCACGGGCGTTTCTGTTCCAGATGGCGCGCAACCTGCTGCGTGATCACTGGCGCAAACAGAAGGTACGGCACACCGCCCACTCCGATCAGGCCGAAATGGACGCCGAGCCGGTCACCGACGAGCAAAACGATCCCATGGCCGCCGTGCAGCGCTTGCAACGCCTGGAACAGTTGAAAGAAGTCCTCGCCGAACTCTCGCCCCGCAGGCGAGAAGCCCTTATGCTGCACCGCTTCGAAGGCTTGAGCCAGGCGCAGATCGCCGAGCGCATGGGCATTTCGACCAGCATGGTGGAAAAGCACATCGCTTTTGCCCTGCTGCATTGCAAGCGACGCCTTCAACACGAACCCGGCACGGAGCAGCCAGAATGAACCGCCTGAGCGACACCGACGTGCTCGACATCGAAGACAGCGACGCCATCGATGCCCAAGCCGCCAGCTGGTTTGCCCGCAACCGCAATAATGACGCGGGGCGTGCCGACCGCAAGGCCTTCGCCGCCTGGCAAGCCGAGCCCGCACACGCCCGCGCCTATGCCGAATTCGAGCAACTGTGGGCAGACCTGGCCCAGTTGCAGCAACTGAACAAACCCGTGGCATTGCCCAAGCGCAAACCGTCGGCATGGCGCCCTGCCCTGGCCGTGGCCGCCGCCCTGTTATGCGCAATCATGGCCACGCCTATCGGCGCACCCCGCGAGCTGTATCACACCCAGGTCGCAGCCCACGCCAAAGGCACGCGCACCCTCAACCTGCCCGATGGCAGCACCTTGTATGTGAATGCCAACACCCGCGTGCGCGTGGATTTCACCGCGCACCAACGCATCGTGCACCTGGACAAGGGCCAGCTGTACCTCGAAGTGGCCGCCGACAAGGAACGACCGCTGTTCGTGCAAGCCGGCGAGGCCAATGTACGCGTGGTCGGCACCGGCTTCGATGTGCGCCGCAGCCAGCAGCAACTGGTGGTCAGCGTCGCCCATGGGCAGGTCGCATTCGAGCCGGACGCCAAAAGCCCGGTCACCCTGCTGGGCGCCCAGCAACGTGCGATCTTCAGCTACGCCAAAGGCACGTTGCAGCAGCAGACCCTCACCGCCGAGGAGGTCGCCGACTGGCGCAGCGGCCACCTGTCGTTTCGCAACCGCGAGTTGGCGAGCCTGATCGATGAGCTGAGCCTGTATCGCCCACAGGCACCACTGCAAGTCAGCAACGCCGTGGCGCACTTGAAGGTCTCGGGCAATCTGGATGTGAATGATCCCGACGCCCTGCTCAACGCCCTGCCTGCCCTGCTGCCGGTGAAAACCGTGGCGTCGGCCGATGGCATCGTAAGGATCGAACCAAGCAAATAACCCTGCAAAGTTCTTATTTGAGAATATTTTGCATTCGCAGGTGTGGTTTTTTCGCGCAGCCCCGTCTTCCCCCGGTCTGCGTTTGATACGCACACCTTTTCGGCCATTTGGCCACACCGGGGGATTTCATGTTTCGCGCGCCTTGCCACGCTTCGCACCTGTTTCTTCGACCGACGCTCATCGCTAGCTGTTTGGTATTCAGCCTCAGTGCCCAGGCCGAATCGCTCACGCTGCAACTGCCTGCGCAGTCGCTGGCCACGTCCCTGAGCCAGGTGGCGCAACAGGCGAAAATCCAGCTGCTGTTCGATGAAGAACTGTTCAAGAACGTACAGGCGCCGGCGCTCAACGGCGACTTCACGCCGGAAGTGGCGATTCGTACCCTGCTGAAAAACGGCGAGTTCACCCTGATCAAGGTCGGCAGCACCTACGTCGTGCGCCCCGATGAGGGCAAGACCACTAACAGCGGCGTGATCCAGTTGGACGCCCTGAGCGTGATTGGCACCGGTACCGAGGTCAACTCCAGCACCGTGGGCCGTTCAACCCTGAGCCAGGAAGACATCGACCGTTACCAGTCCAATAACATCCCCAGCCTGTTGCAGACCCTCCCCGGCATCAGCCAGGGCGGCTCGCTGAAACCTGGCGGCCAGACCATCAATATTCGCGGTTTCGGCGACGCCGAAGACGTGCTGATGACCGTCGATGGCGCTACCAAGAGTGGCTTTGAGCGCTATCAGCAAGGCACGGTGTTCATTGAGCCCGAACTGATCAAAAACATCGAGGTGGAGAAAGGCCCCAACTCGCCGTTCACCGGCAACGGCGGGTTTGGCGGTACGGTCAACATGACCACCAAGGATGCCCCCGACCTGCTCAAGGACGGTCGCAACAGTGGCGCGATGCTCAAATACGGTTACTCCAGCAACGACCATGAGCAGGTCTACAGCAGCGCCGTGTACGGGCGTACCGACGATGGCCGTTTCGATGCACTGGCCTATTTGACTCAACGCGATGGCGACGACATGAAGGTCGCCGCCAAACTGCCCAACGAGAACAATCAGTACCCGATCAACCCCCAGCGTCTGCCGAACTCCGCGCAGAATGTCGACGGCAAGCTGTTCAAGGTCAACGCCCACTTCACCGAAGAGCACGCTGTTGGCTTGTCCTACTCGCGTTCACACAGCGACCGCTGGACACCGTTCTCGGCGGCCAGCTACCCGACGCCGCCCACCCAGGCCAACATTGACCGCTATGGCTACGAAGCGGCGTTGAAGCGGTTTCTGGCCCATCGCGACACGGTCGACACCACGTGGTCGGGCAAATACGAATACACACCGCTGGACAACCCGCTGGTGGACCTGACCGTCAAATACTCCCAGTCCAACACCGACCAGACCGACGAACGCGACGCCACGGCGTTTTTCCAACTGGCCACCGGCGGACGCAAAATGGACACCGCCTACACCGACAAGAACCTCGATGTACGCAACGTCAGTCTGTTTGACACCGGTCCGCTGCAACATGCCGTCACCGTGGGCGGGCAAATCCGCAAGCACATCCGCGAAACTGAAATGTGGATGCCGGGCACCACCTACAACACCCCGCGTTACAACTACGGGCATTTCCAACCGGGCTTCATGCCCCACGGCAAGGTCGATACCAACAGTTTCTTCGTGCAGGATGCGGTGACCCTGGGTGATGTCACCATCACCCCATCGATGCGCTACGACCACGTGCGCAACCGCGGCGAAGCCAACGATGCGCCGTACTACAGCAACCCCGATCCGTCCTTCGGCCACGATTACAGCGACCGCACCTACACCGGCTGGTCGCCGCGCCTGGCGGTGTTCTGGACCGTCAACCCGCACCTCGGCCTGTTCGCCAACTGGAGCAAGACCTGGCGCGCGCCGGTGATCGACGAACAGTACGAAGTCCAAGGCCTAGGCAGCCGCACCGCCACTAGCGTTGACCTAGACCCGGAACGCATCACCTCGATCAGCGTGGGCACGGTCAGCAGCTTCGACAACCTGATCGCCCACGACGACAACCTGCAACTACGCACCACCTTCTTTCACAACAAAGTCGAAGACGAAATCTTCAAGGCCACCGGCGTCGGTTGCCAGAACCAGGCCATCAACGGCGGCACCATTTCCACCGCTTGCCCGCCGGGCGCCATGTCCAACTATCGCAACATCGGCGGCCTGACCATCAAGGGCTTCGAACTCGAATCCTTCTACAACTCCACCTACCTGTTCGGTTCGGTGTCCTTCGCCTATGCCAAGGGTGACCATGAAGGCGCCTACACCAACCCCTGGGGCCCGGATGTGGCGGCACGGGATATTCCGCCGACCAAATGGGTACTGGTGCTCGGCACCAACATTCCGGCCTGGGATGCCCAAGTGGGCTGGACCGGTCAGTTCATCGGCGCGACCTCGCGTTTGCCCAGCGACAAATATTCCGGCGGCCCCGGCAGCAGCGTGGGCGACCTGTTCTACGACCAGTACGGCAACAAGCGCTATAACACCCAGGGCCTGTTCGCCAAATGGAAACCACAGCAGGCCTACCTGAAAGGCACCGAAGTGAACTTCACGGTGGACAACCTGTTCAACGAGAACTTCCGTCCGGCCCTGAGCGGCGACCGTGCCTACACCAAGGGCCGTGATGCCAAGATCAGCATCACCCGCTTCTTCTGAAAAACTGTACGGATAAATCCGCACCCAGCTGTAGGCCCGCAATCAGCGGGGGATGTGGCTAGATGGGCTTCCCTTGAAGCCCTCTAGATTTCGGTTCTACCTCATGAGCTCGCGCGAAAACACCGGCATGGCCCTCGGCCTGCTGGGCGTCATCATCTTCAGCCTGACCCTGCCCTTCACCCGCATCGTGGTGCAGGAAATCCACCCGTTGCTCAACGGCCTGGGCCGCGCGTTGTTCGCGGCGATCCCCGCGGCGGCGCTGTTGCTGTGGCGCCGCGAACGCTGGCCGACTTGGCGCCAGGTGCGCGGGCTGTGCCTGGTGATCGCGGGCGTGATCCTGGGTTTCCCGGTGCTGTCGGCCTGGGCCATGCAGACCTTGCCAGCGTCCCATGGCGCGCTGGTCAACGGCCTGCAACCGCTGTGCGTGGCGCTGTACGCGGCGTGGCTGTCCCATGAGCGGCCGTCGAAAGCCTTCTGGGCCTGTGCGGCGCTGGGCAGTGGCCTGGTGTTGAGCTACGCGTTGATCACCGGCGCCGGCAGTATCCAGGCCGGTGATTTGCTGATGCTCGGTGCAATCGCGGTGGGCGGCCTGGGTTATGCCGAAGGCGGCCGATTGGCCAAGGAGATGGGCGGCTGGCAGGTGATCTGCTGGGCGCTGGTGCTGTCGACGCCCGTGCTGATCGGGCCGGTGTGGTACCTGGCGGCTCAGCATCAAGGGGCGATTTCCATGCGCGCCTGGTGGGCGTTTGGCTACGTGTCGCTGTTCTCGCAGTTCCTGGGGTTCTTCGCCTGGTACGCCGGGTTGGCCATGGGCGGGATTGCGCGGGTCAGCCAGATCCAGCTGTTGCAGATCTTCTTCACCATCGCGTTTTCGGCGCTGTTCTTTGGCGAACACATCGAGCCAATCACCTGGCTGTTTGCCTGTGGAGTGATCGTGACGGTGATGCTGGGGCGCAAGACGGCGGTGCAGCCTGCGCCCGTGGCTGTGGCCGATCAGGCCAGGTAGCCATCCGCGCGCAGCAGGGTTTCCAGGCAATGTTCGGTGATGTGGTAGAACGCTTTAAGCGCCTGGATTTTCTCCAGCAACTGCACGTTGTCCAACGGCTCGGCGCGCTTGACCGCCAGAATCATCTTGTTCTTGTTGGTGTGTTCCAACGAGATGAACTCAAACACCTTGGTCTCATACCCACAGGCTTCGAGGAACAGCGCACGCAAGCTGTCGGTGACCATTTCCGCCTGTTGGCCCAGGTGCAGGCCGTATTGCAGCATCGGCTTGAGCAGCAGTGGGCTCTGGATCTGCAGGCGAATCTGCTTGTGGCAGCACGGCGAGCACATGATGATCGACGCGCCGGAACGGATGCCGGTGTGGATCGCGTAGTCAGTAGCAATGTCGCAGGCATGCAGGGCGATCATCACGTCCAGTTCGCTGGGCGCCACACTGCGTACATCGCCGCACTTGAACACCAGCCCCGGATGCTCCAGGCGGGCGGCCGCTGAGTTGCACAGGGTCACCATGTCTTCGCGCAGCTCGACGCCGGTCACTTCGCCCTCGGCCTTGAGGGTGTTGCGCAGGTAGTCGTGAATCGCGAACGTCAGGTAGCCCTTGCCGGAGCCGAAGTCAGCGACACGCACCGGCTGGTCCAGCTTCAAGGGTGATGAAGTCAGCGCATGGCTGAACACTTCGATGAACTTGTTGATCTGCTTCCACTTGCGCGACATCGACGGGATCAGCGCCTGTTTGGCGTCGGTCACGCCGAGGTCGGCGAGGAATGGCCGGCTCAGGTCGAGGAAGCGGTTTTTCTCGCGGTTATGCTCGGCCGAGGGCGCTTCACGCAGTTGCTGCGGCTTGCTTTTGAACAGCGAGCTTTTGTTCTTCTTGCTGTATTCCAGCTGGGCTTCGTCAGTCAGCGACAGCAGGTGCGCGTTCTTGAACTGCGCCGGCAGCAACGCGGCAATCGCTGCCACACCTTCGGCCTGCGGGAAGTTCTTGGTGATGTCGCGGGTCTTGTAGCGGTAGACGAAGGACAGGCACGCCTGCTCCTTGACCGTGACCGGCTTGATGATCAGTCGCTGCAACTCGGCTTCCTCACCGACATACTTGGCCAGCACCAGCTTGATAAAGGCGTTTTGCGCGAGGCTTGCGCTGAGCAGTTCGATGAATTGGGCGTGATGATCCGGCGCAGGGCGGGCAGGTTGAGCGGTGACAGACATGAACAAAAACGCCTCGGGCAGGGAATGCCGGGCATTTTAGGGGGGATAGCCCGCCAGGGCACGGAGTTATTTGACCAGCGGTACGCCTTACTCCAGCACCACCAATCGATTGGGCAGTTCATTGCGGGTCTGCGTCACCGGCACATGCACCTTCAACAACTCGCCGCAGGCTTCGATGCAGTCGATAAACCCCGCCAACGTCTGCCCCTGTTTCACCTGCTGGGTAAACGCCTTGACGATCACATCCCAACTGCCGTCATCCAGCCGTTTGGAAATGCCGTCATCCACCAGAATCTCCACGTACCGCTCCGCCTCGCTGACAAAAATCAGCACGCCGGTGCTGCCCAGGGTGTGGTGCAGGTTCTGCTCCAGGAACTGCCGCCGCGCCAGGTTGGACGCACGCCAGTGGCGCACCGAACGGGGGATCAACCGCGTGGTCACCTTGGGCAAACGGAACACCAGGCACAACACGATGAATGTCGCCCATTGCGCCAACAACAAGGTGTACATGGTCAGGTAACCCGACAAGTAATGCACCACGCCGGGCACCACCAACGCGATCAGGCTGGCCCATAACAGCGGGATATAGGCGTAGTCGTCGGCGCGGGCGGCCAGCACGGTCACCAGCTCCGCGTCGGTGGTTTTCTCGACGCGGGCGATCGCTTCCGCGACTTGGCGCTGCTCGTGTTCAGTCAGTAATGCCATGGTTGTGCTTGCTCTCTCATTATTATCATCACCAGCCGCCTGAAGCCCCGCCGCCGCCGAAGCCGCCACCGCCGCCCCGAAAACCACCGCCGCCTCCCCCGCCGCCACCGCCACGGCCGCTGCTGCTGAGAATCGCCAGCAAGATAGCGCCCACCGGCAGCCCCATGCGATTGCACAGCCACAACACGCCGATCAGCAGGATAAACAGGCCAATGGAAAACCCGGGATTATCCTTGGCAAAGTTGGCATCCGCCACATGCGCCGGCACGGCCAGTGGCTCGCCGCCCACCACCTGCACCATCGCGGCCACGCCGTCGCTGATGCCTTTGCTGAAGTTGCCGGCCTTGAACGCCGGCGCAATCACCTGGTTGATGATCACCCACGACTGCGCATCGGTGAGCACACCTTCCAGGCCATAGCCGACTTCGATGCGCAATTTGCGCTCATCGCGGGCGACGATCAACAGCGCACCGTTGTCCTTGCCCTTCTGGCCGATCCCCCACGCGCGGCCCAATTGATAACCGAAATCTTCAATGGGCACGCCCTGCAGGTCAGGTACGGTGACCACCACGATCTGGTCGCCGGAGGTCTGCTCCAGCGCCTGCAACTGCTGCGTCAGTTGCTGGCGCGTGGCCGGGTCGATCATCTGGGCGTTGTCCACCACCCGCCCAGTCAGCGCCGGGAAGGTCAGCGCTGCCTGGGCCGCACCGACGCAGGCCAACAGCCACAACGCCAGGCCTATCCGTAATAAACGCATCGACACCTCAGTGCAGCCTTATTTGAACTTCACTTGCGGCGCTTTATCGGCATCGGCACTGGTGGCTTCAAACGTGGCGCGGATCGGCAAGTCGCTGTACATCACGCTGTGCCACAGACGGCCAGGGAAAGTGCGGATCTCAGTGTTGTAGGCCTGCACCGCCTGGATAAAGTCGCGGCGAGCCACGGCGATACGGTTCTCAGTGCCTTCAAGCTGGGATTGCAGGGCCAGGAAGTTCTGGTTGGCCTTCAGGTCCGGGTAGCGCTCAGACACCACCATCAAGCGGCTGAGTGCGCCGCTCAAGCCATCTTGGGCCTGCTGGAACTGCTTGAGTTTTTCCGGGTTGTCGAGGGTGCTCGCATCCACCTGGATCGAGGTGGCCTTGGCCCGCGCTTCAATCACGGCGGTGAGGGTATCTTGCTCATGGGCGGCGTAGCCCTTGACCACTTCCACCAGGTTGGGGATCAGGTCGGCGCGGCGTTGGTATTGGTTCTGCACCTGGCCCCAGGCCGCCTTGGCCTGTTCATCCAGTGTGGGAATGTTGTTGATGCCGCAACCGCTCAGCACCGTGCTGATGAATAGCAAAGCTGCGGCTTTCAAGCCCCAGCGGTAACCCTGTGCTGCTTGCATGGTGTTTCTCCTGCCCAATCTTGATGGAATGTTACAACTGACCCTATACACCGCGCGCTTGGGGCATAATCCGCCACCACTGGATTGCATCGAGCCAATCAGCTACAAAGATGCCCAGCGCAAAAAAGAGTTCAGAGTGTGCTGCATTTATCTGAACAACACCCGAACAACAATAGACGCTCCCCACATTTTGGCCGATCAGCGTTATCGCTGTGCAGTGAGCCGAAAAAGGATATTCATGAAGAAGCTGTGTTTGCTCGGCCTTGTTGCCACTCTGGCCAGTCACCCCGTATGGGCAGAAACAAAGCCTGCTGCGCTTAAAGACAAGGACGCCTTTGTCAGCGACCTGCTCAAGCAGATGACCCTCGATGAAAAGATCGGCCAATTGCGCCTGATCAGCATCGGCCCCGAAATGCCCCGCGAATTGATCCGCAAGGAAATCGCCGCCGGCCGCATCGGTGGCACCTTCAACTCCATCACCCGCCCGGAAAACCGTCCGATGCAGGACGCGGCCATGCGCAGCCGCCTGAAGATCCCGATGTTCTTCGCCTACGACGTGATCCACGGCCACCGCACGATTTTCCCGATCAGCCTGGCCCTGGCCTCCAGCTGGGACATGGACGCCATCGGCCGCTCCGGGCGCATCGCCGCCCAGGAAGCCGCCGCCGACAGCCTCGACATCACCTTTGCGCCGATGGTCGACATCTCTCGCGACCCACGCTGGGGCCGCACCTCCGAAGGCTTCGGTGAAGACACCTACCTGGTCTCACGCATCGCCGAAGTGATGGTCAAGGCGTTCCAGGGCGTAAGCCCCGCGAATGCCGACAGCATCATGGCCAGCGTCAAGCACTTCGCCCTGTACGGCGCAGTGGAAGGCGGCCGCGACTACAACGTGGTCGACATGAGCCCGGTCAAGATGTACCAGGACTACCTGCCGCCGTACCACGCGGCGATCAAGGCCGGTTCCGGCGGCGTGATGGTGGCGCTGAACTCGATCAACGGCGTGCCCGCCACCGCCAACACCTGGCTGATGAACGACCTGCTGCGCAAGGACTGGGGCTTCAAGGGCCTGGCCGTGAGCGACCACGGCGCGATCTTCGAGCTGATCAAGCATGGCGTGGCCAAGGACGGGCGCGAAGCCGCTAAGCTGGCGATCAAGGCCGGCATCGACATGAGCATGAACGACTCGCTGTACGGCAAGGAATTGCCCGGCCTGCTCAAGTCCGGCGAGATCGAGCAAAGCGACATCGACAACGCCGTGCGCGAAGTGCTCGGCGCCAAGTACGACATGGGCTTGTTCAAAGACCCGTACCTGCGCATCGGCAAGGCCGAGGATGACCCGGCCGACACCTACGCCGAAAGCCGCCTGCATCGCGCCGAAGCCCGCGACATCGCCCGCCGCAGCCTGGTGCTGCTGAAAAACCAGAACAACACGCTGCCGCTGAAGAAATCCGCGACCATCGCCCTGGTCGGCCCGCTGGCCAAGGCGCCGATCGACATGATGGGCAGTTGGGCTGCCGCCGGTAAGCCGGAACAATCGGTCACCCTGCTCGACGGCTTGAACGCGGTGATCGGCGAGAAAGGCAAGATCATCTACGCCCGTGGCGCCAACATCACCAACGACAAGGCCGTGGTCGACTACCTGAACTTCCTCAACTTCGATGCGCCGGAAGTGGTGGATGACACCCGCCCAGCCCAGGTGATGATCGACGAGGCCGTCAAGGCCGCCAAGGATGCCGATGTGGTGGTGGCTGCCGTGGGCGAGTCCCGTGGCATGTCTCATGAATCCTCAAGCCGCACCGACCTGAACATCCCGCAAAGCCAGCGCGACCTGATCAAGGCCTTGAAAGCCACCGGCAAGCCGCTGGTGTTGGTGCTGATGAATGGCCGCCCATTGTCGATTTTGGAAGAGAACCAACAGGCCGACGCGATCCTGGAAACCTGGTTCGCCGGCACCGAAGGCGGCAACGCGATTGCCGACGTGCTGTTTGGTGACTACAACCCGTCGGGCAAACTGCCGATCACCTTCCCACGCTCGGTGGGGCAGATTCCGACCTACTACAACCACCTGACCATCGGCCGGCCGTTCACCCCAGGCAAGCCGGGCAACTACACCTCGCAGTACTTCGATGACACCACCGGTCCCCTGTTCCCGTTCGGCTACGGCTTGAGCTACAGCACATTCAGCCTGTCGGACATGGCCTTGTCGTCCACCACCCTGAACAAGACCGGCAAGCTCGACGCCAGTGTCACCGTGACCAACACCGGCAAGGTGGATGGCGAAACGGTTGTGCAGTTGTATATCCAGGACGTAGCCGGCTCGATGATCCGCCCGATCAAGGAGCTGAAGAACTTCCAGAAGGTCATGCTCAAGGCGGGTGAAGAGCGCACGTTGCACTTCACCATCACCGAGGAAGACTTGAAGTTCTACAACACCCAGCTCAAGTTCGCCGCGGAACCGGGTGAGTTCAATGTGCAGATCGGGTTGGATTCCCAGGATGTGCAGCAGCAGACGTTCGAACTGCTGTAAAGCCTGACGCGGTCAAAAAATGTGGGAGCGGGCTTGCTCGCGAAAGCGGTAGATCAGTCAACTATTCAGTGGCTGACACTGCGCCTTCGCGAGCAAGCACGCTCCCACATTTAGATCGAGTTGACTTAACTAGCCGCGTCTATCCAGCAAATTCACCACCAACCGATCAATCCACCCCCACACCCGCTGCTTCACCCGCCGCCACAGCGGCCTCGACTTCCACGTTTCCAGGCTCACGGCCTGGCTCTGCGCGAAATCCCGCTCGAAACTGCCCGCCACCGCCCGCGTCAATTCAGGGTCCAACGCCTCCAGGTTGGCGTCCAGGTTGAAGCGCAGGTTCCAGTGGTCGAAATTGCACGAGCCCACGCTGACCCAGTCATCCACCAGCACCATTTTCAGGTGCAGGAAACACGGTTGGTATTCAAAGATCTGCACGCCCGAACGCAGCAAGCGCGGGTAATAACGGTGGCCGGCATAGCGCACGGACGGGTGATCGGTGCGCGGGCCGGTGAGCAGCAAACGCACGTCTACGCCACGCCCTGCGGCCCGACGTAACGCACGGCGTACGCCCCAGGTGGGCAAAAAATACGGGGTCGCCAACCAGATCCGCTGTTTGCCGCTGTTCAGCGCACGGATCAGCGATTGCAGAATATCCCGGTGTTGTCGGGCGTCGGCGTAGGCGACGCGGCCTAGCCCCGGCCCGGTGGCCGGCATCCTGGGCAAGCGTGGCAAGCCGAAATGGGTGGCGGGTTTCCAGGCGCGGCGCGCGTTGTTGGCGTGCCATTGGCGGTCGAACAGGGCCTGCCAGTCCTGCACCAACGGGCCGCTGATCTGCACCATGACTTCATGCCAGTCGGCGCTGTCATCGCCCGGCGTCCAGAATTCATCGGTCACGCCGGTGCCGCCGACAAAGGCGATGCTCTGGTCGATCAATAACAGTTTGCGATGATCGCGGTACAGATTGCGCATCCAACGGCGCCAGCTCAGGCGATTGTAGAAACGCAGCTCCACACCGGCGTCGGTCAGGCGTTTGCGCAGCCCGAGGGTAAACGCCAGGCTGCCGTAATCATCGAACAGGCAGCGCACGTGCACGCCACGTTCGGCGGCGAGCACCAACGCCTGCACCATGGCTTCGGCACAGCTCCCGGCTTCCACCAGGTACAACTCCAGCTCGACTTGCCGCTCGGCGCGGGCAATGTCCACCAGCATCTGCGGGAAGAAATTCGGCCCGTCGATCAGCAATTCGAAACGGTTGGCGCTGCGCCAAGGGAACACCGCGCCGCTCATGTCAGCGCGCCGTGAAGATCAGCACCGCACCCACCGGCACCGATAGACTGATCGACTTGAGCCCCGCCGCTTTGCGCAACGCCGCCACACCCGGCGCCAGGTCAAAGTCCTCGGCATGCATCACCAGCGGTTCCAGGGTCACCACCTGGAAGCGTCGGTCATCCAAGCGCGTGGCCAACAGCTCGGCGTTGTAGGTTTGGGTCTTGCCGTGCAGGGTCACGGACAACGGCAGGCGCAATTCCAGTTGCGCGCCAGGGGCCAAATCGTTGATCGGCTGCAGGTTGATCTGCGCGTTGATCAACGCATCGGGAAAGGTCTTGATCTCGAACAACTGGTTGCGCATGCGCTCGTCGCGCAGCGGGACGCCGCTGTTGACCGACTCCAGCTCCACCTCCAGTTGCGCCGCGCCCTTGCTGTCGACCTTGCCGTGCAACACCAGGAAGCGCTGCACTTCAGCGATTTCGGTGTTCTTGGTGGTGACGAAGGACAGACGCGAGGACTCGTTATCCAGGTACCAGTCGGCATGGGCAGGCACAGCGGCGGCGGCCAACAGCGCCAAGGCCAGGGGTTTGATCACAGAAGCGTTGAACATTGAAGACTCATGGGGCGAAAAACCTGAACGAACCTTAACCGGATCGCGAGGGTTACGCCAATGCGCGCTGCACTTCGCGCACCGTCTCTTCCAGGCTGGCCATGTGCAGGTTCAACACCCGCTCCACCGGCGCCTGATGCATCGGCCAATGCAACGCCATGCTGCCGACCAGGCGACCGTTGGCGCGCACCGGCAGGGCCACGGCGCGAATCAGAAACGGCAGGCGCACCGGATACTCCCAATACCCCTCGGTGCGCTGGCCGAAGCCCTGGTGCTGGGTTTGCTCGCAGGCCTGGTATTGCTCGTCCGCCGCCACCTGGTCGCGCCCCGCCAACCGTTGCACCTCTTCGGCCGGTAACTGGGTCAGGCAGGCCTTGCCCATCGCCGAATGAAACAGGCTGGCGTGCTGGCCGACGATCTGGCAATTGTTGGGGTATAGCTTGCGCAACACGCTGGGGATCGCGCTTTCCATGACTTCCAGGCGCTCGCCATCAAAACAGGATAAATCCACCACCAGCCCAGTGCGCTCGCTGAGTTCCAGCAGCCACGGCGCCGCGCTCTCTACCACCTGGCGTTTGAAGCGTTGCTGGGTGTCACCAAACAGGCGTTGGGCGCGCAGGCGGTAACGGCGATCACTCAGGCCACGATAGACCCAGCCCTGCTCCTGCAACGTCAGCAACATGCGCGACACCGTGGCCTTGGGCAGACGTGTGAGGTAGTGCAACTCCTCCAGCCCCAGGGCCTGGTGCTCGCCCAGCAACTCGACGATTGCCAGTGCGCGCTCGACCGAGCGTACGGTGCCTGTCTCCATGTTCGATCTCCCTGTTGCCGATGGATGATCATTGTTCACAGCAAGATACAGGCCCGGTCGCGGATCAATCCGCCGACGCCAGGCACGTCGGCGGCCGACGCTGCACCCATTGCGTCAGTTGCTCATGAGCATAGGCCAATTGCAGTACCGCGCGATCCGCCTGGGCCGGGCCGATGATCTGCACGCCCATGGGCAGGCCCTGGGGGTTGAACCCCACCGGCACGTTCATGCTCGGCAGCCCGGCCAGGGTCGGGCCGATCACCCCCTCCATCCAGCGGTGATAGGTGTCCATTTCGCGCCCGCCAACAAGGCGTGGCCAGGGCTGTTGTGCATCGAAAGGGAACACTTGGGCAGTCGGCAACAGCAGGAAATCGTAACGTTCGAACAGCTTGGCGAGCGCGCGATACCACTCGCTGCGATCCACCGACGCCTGGTACACCTGCTGGGCCGTCAAACCCAGGCCGCCCTCGACTTCCCATTGCGCTTCGGGCTTGAGCAGTGCGCGTTTCTGCGGGTTGGCGTAGGCCGCGCCGAGGTTGCCGTGCACCAGCCAGTGGCGATGCACCAACCAGCTGCGCCACAGCCGCGCCATGGAAAAGTCCGGCTGGCAGCTTTCCACCGTGCAGCCCAGCGCAGTGAAATCGCCGAGGGCCGATTCGCACAGGCTCAGCACGCCGTCGTCCATCGGCAGATAGCCATTGTAATCCCCCAGCCAGCCCAGGCGCGCGCCCTTGAAATCGCGCTGCAAGGGCTGGCCGAACACCGCCGGATCCTCCTTGGACGACAACGGCACCCGTGGGTCGTAACCCGCCTGGATACTCAACAACCGCGCCACATCCGTGACGCTGCGGCCCATCGGGCCTTCGGTGCCCAATTGCTGCACGAACAGTTCCGGCGTCGGCCCATAAGGCACACGGCCTTGGGACGGACGCAAGCCAAACACGTTGTTGAACGCCGCCGGGTTGCGCAGCGAGCCCATCATGTCGCTGCCGTCAGCCACCGGCAGCATGCGCAGCGCCAGGGCCACCGCCGCCCCGCCGCTGCTGCCGCCCGCGACGAGGCTGGGGTCGTAGGCATTGCCGGTGGTGCCGAACAGCGTGTTGTAGGTCTGCGAACCCAGGCCGAACTCCGGCACGTTAGTCTTGCCGATGATGATCGCGCCACTGGCCCGCACCCGCGCCACGCTGATGGCGTCTTCGCTGGGTACGTGCTCGGCGAACAGCGGCGAACCCAGGGTGGTGCGCAAGCCTTGGGTCGCCGCGAGGTCCTTGATCGCCTGGGGCATGCCGTGCATCCAGCCGCGTGACTGGCCTTGGTCCAGCTCGCGATCACGTTCCCGCGCCTCGGCCAACACGTCATCGGCATCGCGCAGCGACACCAGCGCATTCACCGTCGGATTGAAGCGCTGGATCTGCGCCAGGTAGGCCTGCATCACCTCTTCGCACGACACCTGCCGCGCATGGATCGCCCGCGACAGTTCAGTGGCATCCCAATCAACAATACTCAAGGCTTCACCTCTTTGGAAAACGGCTGCGGTTGCTTGGCCCGCGGCGCCTCATGCATGCAGTAAGTGCCCAGCAGCGTCAGCACGCAAGCGAACAATACATAGAAAGATGGCGCGACGGGCGTGCCCAGCACTTGGGTCAGCCAAGTGACAATCAACGGCGCGAAACCGCCGAACACCATGACCGCCACGTTATAGGCGACCGATACACCGGTCGAGCGAACTTCGATGGGAAACTGCTCAGCCAATGCCGTCGGTGCCGGCCCGAAAAAGCCGCCGATGGCGGTGCACAGCATCACCTGCATCACCAGCAGACGCTCGATGGACGGTGCAGCAGCGACCCACACATACAGCGGATAGACCATCACAAAAAACGCCAAGGTGAACGCCATCAACACCGGCCGCCGCCCCAGGCGATCCGAGAGCAGCCCAGACAGTGGAATCACTACGGTCATCAGTGCCACCGCAAACATCTGCACCATCAGCACTTGATCCAGCGGCAGACCGAGGCTTTTATGGGCGAAGGTCGGCATGTTCACCAGCACCACATAGAACGACACCGTCGCGCCACAGGCCAGGCCCATGGAGACGAGGATGCTGCGCCGATGCTCGCGCACCACCTGCATCAGGCTCGGCGCCGTGCCGGTTGCCTGTTTGCGTGCCTCGATGAATTCCTCTGGATCTTCCATGTGTCGACGAATCCACAGGCCCACCGGACCGATCAACAAACCGAACACGAACGGCAAGCGCCAGCCCCACAGGTCGAGGGTTTGCGGCGAAAAGAAATGCGTGACCGCCGCCACCATCGCCGCGCCGCCGAACACGGCCAGGCATTGCCCCACCAATTGCCAGGAGCCATATAAGCCCTTGCGATGGGCCGGCGCGCTTTCCACCAGGAACGCTGTGGCGCTCGCGTATTCACCGCCGGTGGCAAACCCTTGAAGCATGCGCGCCACCACGATCAACAACGGCGCGCCCATACCGATGGCGGCGTAATTGGGCGCGAACGCGATCAACGCGATGGACACGGTCATCAGCCGGATAATCAACTGCATCGCAGCCTTGCGGCCTTTGCGGTCGGAATAGATCCCCAACAGGATGCCGCCAACCGGACGCATGAAAAAGCCCACGCCGAAAGTGGCCAAGGCCATCAGCAGCGAGGCGTACTCGTCATCTGAAGGAAAAAACTGCCGGGCGATGATGCTCGCCAGAAAGCCGTAAACAATGAAGTCATACCATTCCAGCGCATTGCCGATCACGGCCGCCACCACTTGGCGGGTGCGGGACACACCTGGTTTTGCAGTCTGCATGAGGAACACTCCATTCAACCAAAAGTGGGAAAGGGTCCAGCGGCAGAAAAAGAAGGTCGTCAGGCAGGCTTGAGCCAGCTCTCGGCCAGCGCGCCCCAATAGGCGGCGCCAGTCAGCAGGATGTCGTCGTTGAAGTCATAAGCGGGGTTATGCACCATCGGCCGCGACACGCCGTTGCCGATGAACAGGTAGCTGCCGGGGCAGCGTTGCAGCATCCAGGCGAAGTCTTCGCTGCCCATCAGCGTGCGGGTGTTACCGTCCACCGCGTCGGCGCCGAGCAAGGCGACGCCGACCTGGCGGGCGAATTCGGTTTCTTCGGCGTGATTGACCAACACCGGATAGGCCGGGCGGTGTTCGATCTGCACCGTGCAGCCAAAGCTGGCGGCCTGGGTCTGGATGATGGCGAACACGCGCTCCAGCATCTGCTCACGCACCTTGGGATTGAGCGCGCGCAGGCTCAAACGCAACAACGCCTCTTGGGGGATCACATTGGCTGCCTGGCCCGCTTGCAGCGCGCCGACCGTGACCACGGCGGCTTCCTGGGTGTCGATAGTGCGCGACACCACCGTCTGCAACGCCATGACCATGCTCGCCGCCGCGACCAACGGGTCCACCGTCAGATGTGGCATGGAGCCATGGCCGCCAACGCCTTCGAGGGTCACGGTGAGCAAGTCCTGCGAGGCCATCATCGGCCCGACACGCAAGCCCAGATGCCCCGCCGGCAGCCCCGGCATGTTGTGCATGCCAAACAAGCCATCGCAGGGAAAACGCTCCAGCAAACCGTCGGCCAGCATGGCTTCGGCGCCGCCCTGGCCTTCTTCGGCGGGTTGGAAAATCAGGTTCAAGGTGCCGTCGAACTGCCGCGTCGCCGCCAGGTAGCGCGCGGCGCCGAGCAACATGGTGGTGTGGCCGTCATGCCCGCAGGCGTGCATGCAACCGGCGTGCTGGCTGGTATAGGACGCGCCGGTGTTTTCGATGATGGGTAACGCATCCATGTCGGCACGAATGCCCAGGGTGCGCGGGCTGCCGCCATTGCGCAGCACGCCCACCACGCCGGTCTTGCCGATGCCGGTGTGCACTTCGTAGCCCCAGTCCTGCAGCGATTTGGCAACGAGCGCACTGGTGCGATTCTCTTCAAAGCCGAGTTCAGGATGGGCGTGGATGTCTTGGCGCACGGCGTGCAAATCGCCGGCAACGTCGCTGAGCCAATCCAGGATGTGCTGGTGTGGGCGCATGGTGATTCTCCTCACAGGCGGGTGTTCCCGTTCTTGTTTGCTGCACATCGCCAGCTAACCGCGATGTGGGCAAGAGGACAATCAAAGGTGGTTCCACCCTGTGGAACCTCAGGGTAATAGGCGACACCCCTGTCGGTCGCCCAACCACCTCGCCGTGTGCGTACGCCCCAAACCGCTGGCCGTCACCTCACTACGCTCCGGGTTGTCGCTGAACGCGCTGGTCGGCACGTACTGCTTCACATACCCCCGGCAATACTCCGCCGGGTTGTTCGCCACATAGCGGCACGAGCAGTACTCCTTGGCGGTGTAGGCCGCAATGATGTCGGGGAAGGCTTGCAGGTTGACGCGTTCGTGCCAGAGCCAACCCAGTAAGGCGAACAACAGCAGCAGAAACACACTGGTAAACGGCCGACGGCGGATCATGGTTGCACCGCCGCGAGCACGCGTTTGAGCAGTTCGTTATGCCGATAGCTACCGTCGCGGTCGTCGCCGTAGCGCACGATGACCAGGTGTTCGTCAGGTATCACGTACAGCGCCTGGCCCCAGTGACCGAGGGCGGCGAAGGTGTCGGCGGGGGCGTCGGGCCAGGGCCTTGGAGCACCTTTATTGAGCCACCAATGACCACCGGGGACGGCTTCGTCCTGACCGGCTTTGTACTTGTCGAAGGGCTGGCGATTAAAGGCGACCCAGTCTTTCGGCAGGAGTTGTTGATCGCCCCAGCGACCCTCCCGCGCCATCAGCAGGCCAACACGCGCCAGGTCGCGAGCGGTGAGGTAGACGTAAGAGGACGCGACGAAGGTTTCATCGGCGTCGGTTTCCCAGGTGGCATTACGAATGCCCAAAGGCTTGAACAGTGCATCCCACGGGTAACTCATATAAGCCTTGTGCCCGAGCATGCCTTTAAGGGTGGCGGACAGGATATTGGTGTCGCCGCTGGAATAACGGAACACTTGGCCCGGTGCATTGGCAGCCTCGGTGTCGGCAGCAAAGTCGGCCATATCGCCGCGGCCACGGGTGTAAAGCATCGCCACCACCGAGGATTTCAGCGGCGCGTATTCGTAGTCCTCCTGCCAGTCGAGGCCCGAGGCCCAGTGCAGCAGGTCGGCCATGGTCACGGTTGGGTGCTGTTTCATCGGCGGGTAAAAACGCGCGGCGGGGTCGGTCAATTTGAAGCGGTTTTCGCCATAGGCCACGCCCAACACGGCTGCCATCAGGCTTTTGCTGACGGACCAGGTGAGATGTGGGGTGCTGGCGGTGGTGGGCGCGGCGTAGCGTTCGTAGATCACTTCACCGTCACGAATCACCAACAACGCATCGGTGCGGATGCCTTGGCGGGTGGTGTCGTCCCGCGCCGGGAAAGCGTAGGCCTCCAGGGCATCAACAGCGGGACCAGAAAGCGGTATGCCCTTGGCCCAGTCTTTATCGGGCCAGGTTTCAGCGTGAGCGGCAACGGTGACGAACAGCAGGGCAACACACAGCAGGCCTCTGACCATGGACGCAAACTCAAGGGGGGCATTCAAGCCCGCGAGCCTAGCCGAGGCTGATGACAGATTTGCGACACAGAGGGCTGTCATCCAAGCGTCACCATAACTTCATGGAGATGACACCGGGCCTCCATAGCCTGAGTTTGGACAACAAAGTCGACCGGCCGAAATCGTGGCCGGCACTCGGAGACTCGCCATGACTCAGATCGCCCGCATCAGCGACACCGGCAATGAACGCCGTCTGCAAGCCGAACGCCTGGTTGGCGCGCAGGCGTTGCAGGAAGCCCAGGCCCTGCGGTTCAACGTGTTCAGCGGCGAGTTCAACGCCAAGCTGAAAGGCGCGGAACTGGGCCTGGACATGGATGACTATGATGTTCACTGCAGCCACATCGGCGTGCGGGACTTGAACAGCGGTCGACTCGTAGCCACTACCCGCCTGCTGGACCACCAGGCCGCCAGCACCCTGGGTCGGTTCTACAGTGAAGAAGAATTCAGCCTGCATGGCTTGCTCCACCTGCAAGGCCCGATCCTGGAAATCGGCCGCACCTGCGTCGACCCGGCCTACCGCAACGGCGGCACCATCGCCGTGTTGTGGGGCGAGTTGGCCGAAGTGCTCAACCAGGGCGGCTACAGCTACCTGATGGGTTGCGCGAGCATCCCGATGCACGACGGCGGCATCCAGGCGCACGCGATCATGCAGCGTCTGCGCGAACGCTACCTGTGCAATGAACACCTGCGCGCCGAACCGAAAAAACCACTGCCGGCGCTGGACCTGCCGTCCAACGTGATCGCGGAGATGCCGCCGTTGCTCAAGGCTTACATGCGCCTGGGTGCGAAGATCTGTGGCGAGCCGTGCTGGGATGAAGATTTCCAGGTGGCTGACGTGTTCATCCTGCTCAAGCGCGATGAGCTGTGCCCGCGTTACGCCCGCCACTTCAAGGCTGCAATGTAATGAGCCGCCTGCGGGTTTACGGGCGCATTGCCCGCGTGCTGGTGGTGGTGGCGTTGGGCTTGGGCATGGCCAGTGTGTTTGGGCTGTTCGAGCGTTTGGGCATCGCAAACTCGATGGTGCGGCGCCAGCGTTGGTCGCGGTTTTTCATGGCGCGGCTGACCAACGCCCTGCCCTTTCGCGTGACGGTGCACGGCGAATTGCCAACGCAGCCGATGCTGTGGGTGAGCAATCATGTGTCCTGGACCGATATTCCGCTGCTGGGTGCCGTGGCGCCGATGTCATTCCTGTCCAAGGCCGAAGTGCGCACCTGGCCGGTGGCAGGCTGGTTGGCGGCCAAGGCTGGCAGCTTGTTTATCCGTCGCGGTTCGGGCGACAGCCAATTGATCCGCAAGCAGATGACGCGCCACTTGGAGCAACAGCACCCGCTGTTGATGTTCCCGGAAGGCACCACCACCGACGGGCGCAGCCTGCGCACCTTTCACGGGCGCTTGCTGGCCAGTGCGATCGATGCGGATGTGTCGCTGCAACCGGTGGCGATCCGTTATCTGCGTGACGGCCAAGCGGACCCGCTGGCGCCTTTTATTGGCGATGATGATTTGCTCTCGCACCTGATGCGTTTGTTTGCCAACGACCAGGGCGATGTGGAAATCCATGTGCTCAAGCCGATAGCCTGCGCCGGGCAAGAACGTGCGGCGCTGGCGTATCAGGCGCAGCAGGCGGTGCAGAAGGCGTTGTTTGGTGAAGTGGTGCAGCCGGTCGAACCGCGTCGCACTGGAGACTTGGTCGCCGCTTAACGATGTTCGGCGGCGAATGCCTGCAATTGGGGGTAGAACCGCCGGAAATCTTCACTCAAAGGCTCGTACAACACCCGCAACTCCTGCATGGCATGGCCCAGTTCCTCGGGCTGTGTCAGGCGCCGGGAGATCCCGCGCAACACCTGCTCCATCACCGCAAACTCGCGGTACGAGCCCAACCAATCATCCGCCGCCATGTACGGCGCAATCTGCGCCAGCCGCCCCGGCAATTGCGGCTCGGCCGCCAGCACGCGGTACACCTGCGACGTGAAACGCTCCAGCGGTTGGTCGGCATACAACGTCCAGTCCCGCGCCAGGCAGTGGTCGAAAAACACATCGAGGACGATCCCGGCATAGCGCCTGCGGGTCAGGCTGAAGCGTGACAACGCCTCCCCCACCAGCGGGTGGCTGTCGGTGAAGCGGTCGATGGAACGATGCAGCTGGATCGCCGATTCGATTTGCGGGCTGTACTGGCCCTGCAGGCGGCCTTTGACGAAGTCGCCATAGAGGCTACCCAGCAGTTGCGCAGGAAGTTGGCCGCCCAGGTGCAGATGTGCGAGATAATTCATGGCGTGCAGTCTACCACTGCCCTCAACGTATCGTTATAACCCGATATACCGAATGAGTCTAGGCTCAGACCAAAATCATATTGGTCTATCGGGATAGACCGATATAAAGTTCGCCTCATCGCGATATAACGCTGTACGACACCGAGCACCTGCCATGTCCATCGACCTCGACGAAATAATAAAAGCCCTGGCGCACCCAGTACGACGAGACATCCTCACCTGGCTGAAAGACCCGAAAGTGCAATTCCCCGAACAACTGCACAACCACGAATACGGCATCTGCGCCGGGCAGATCGACCAGCGCTGCGGCTTGTCCCAGTCGACCGTGTCAGCCCACCTGGCCACCCTGCAACGCGCCGGGTTGGTCAGCAGCCAGAAAGCCGGCCAGTGGCACTTTTTCAGACGCAACGAGGACACCATCCAGGCCTTCCTCGCCGCGCTCACCACCGAACTCAGCGCGCACGACAGCGCCGCGCTGTAACAAGGAAACCCTGATGCCCCTCTCGCTACTCATACTGGCCCTCAGCGCCTTCGCCATCGGCACCACCGAGTTCGTCATCATGGGCTTGCTGCCCGATGTGGCGGCGGACCTGGGCGTGTCGATTCCTGGCGCCGGCTGGCTGGTAACCGGCTACGCCCTGGGCGTGGCCATCGGTGCGCCGTTCATGGCGCTGGCCACCGCCAAGCTGCCACGCAAGGCGGCGCTGGTAGCGTTGATGGGCATCTTCATTATCGGCAACCTGCTCTGCGCCCTGGCCAGTGACTACAACGTGCTGATGTTTGCCCGTGTCGTCACCGCGCTGTGCCACGGTGCATTCTTTGGGATTGGTTCAGTCGTGGCCGCCAACCTGGTGCCGGCCAACAAGCGGGCTTCTGCCGTGGCCTTGATGTTCACCGGCCTGACTCTGGCCAACGTGCTGGGCGTGCCGTTGGGCACGGCTCTCGGCCAGGAAGCCGGCTGGCGCTCGACCTTTTGGGCGGTGACGGTGATTGGGGTGGTGGCGTTGATCGGCCTGATCCGCTTCCTGCCGGCCAAGCGCGATGAAGAGAAACTCGACATGCGCGCCGAACTGGCCGCCCTCAAAGGCGCCGGCATCTGGCTGTCGTTGAGCATGACCGCGCTGTTTGCCGCGTCCATGTTCACCCTCTTCACCTACGTCGCACCGTTGCTGGGCGATGTCACCGGCGTGTCGCCCAAAGGCGTGACCTGGACCCTGCTGCTGATCGGCCTGGGCCTCACCGTCGGCAACATTATCGGCGGCAAGCTGGCCGACAAGCGCCTGGCGGCCACCCTGATCGGCGTGTTCATCAGCATGGCGGTGGTCTCCACGGCACTGACCTGGACCAGCGTCGCCGTGATCCCGACCGAAATCACCCTGTTCCTGTGGGCCACCGCATCGTTCGCCGCCGTGCCTGCGTTGCAGATCAACGTGGTGACCTTCGGCAAGGCCGCGCCGAACCTGGTGTCCACCCTGAACATCGGTGCTTTCAACATCGGTAACGCCCTCGGCGCCTGGGTCGGCGGCAGTGTGATTGCCCACGGTTTCGGCTTGACCAGCGTGCCCTTGGCCGCAGCGGCCCTGGCGATCCTCGCGCTGTTGGTGACCCTGATTACTTTCCGTCAGAGCGGCGATGCCGACCTGGCCCCTGCGACTAACTGATCCTCTTCAAAGACAAAGGTGTTTTCCCCATGACGACTATTTTCGATCCGATCAAACTGGGCGACCTGGAACTGTCGAACCGCATCATCATGGCGCCGCTGACCCGCTGCCGTGCCGACGCCGGTCGCGTGCCCAACGCGCTGATGGCCGAGTACTACGTGCAACGCGCCTCCGCCGGGCTGATCCTCAGCGAAGCCACCTCCGTGACGCCGCTGGGCGTGGGCTACCCGGACACGCCGGGCATCTGGTCCAACGACCAGGTGCGCGGCTGGGCCAATGTCACCAAGGCCATTCATGGCGCAGGCGGCAAGATCTTCCTGCAACTGTGGCACGTGGGGCGTATTTCCCATGAGTCGTACCTCAACGGCGAAAGCCCGGTGGCCCCGAGCGCCATCCAGCCTAAAGGCCACGTCAGCCTGGTGCGCCCACTGGCCGACTACCCAACGCCACGCGCCCTGGAAACCGCTGAAATCGCTGACATCGTCGACGCCTACCGCACCGGTGCCGAGAACGCCAAGGCCGCTGGTTTCGACGGCGTGGAAATCCACGGCGCCAACGGTTACCTGCTTGACCAGTTCCTGCAGAGCAGCACCAATAAACGCACTGACCAGTACGGCGGCTCCCTGGAAAACCGTGCACGCCTGCTGCTGGAAGTGACTGACGCAGCCATCGAAGTCTGGGGCGCTGGCCGTGTGGGGGTGCACCTGGCACCACGCGCCGACTCTCACGACATGGGCGACGACAACCTGGCGGAAACCTTCACCTACGTCGCCAGCGAACTGGGCAAACGTGGCATTGCCTTCATCTGCTCCCGTGAGAAAGAAGCCGGCGACAGCCTCGGCCCACAGCTGAAGAAAGCCTTCGGCGGCGTGTACATCGCCAACGAACGCTTCACCAAGGACAGCGCCAACGCCTGGCTGGCCGAAGGTAAAGCCGATGCCGTGGCCTGGGGTGTGCCGTTCATTGCCAACCCGGACCTGCCGGCTCGCTTGAAAGCCGACGCACCATTGAACGAAGCACGCCCAGATACTTTCTACAGCAAGGGCCCGGTGGGTTACATCGACTACCCGACACTGGCGATCTGACGTAACAAGCTGAAACGAAAAAGCCCCGGTTCGCAGGAACCGGGGCTTTTTCATGGAGGCCGGGAAACATTCCTTCACAGCCCTGCAACAAAATCGCTACAAAATACTTAGGCGGCTACCTATCAACTGCCCGCCAGCCCGTATATAAAGTCACCCCACCGATCAGGCGGAAGGACGATTGACTGTCCTTGGGCTTTACTGTTGACACAACCTGATGCAATTACGCATTTCGTCTTAATTGCGCAGGCTGGGGCTCCAGCGCAGCATGTCCAACCCGGCATCCACCCAGCGCTCGGCGTCCTGATGCAGTTGGAAGCTGTCGGGAACCAGCAGCCACTGGCCGATCAGCCCGTTGATGTAGGCGTGGATGCACACCGCGCCACGGGTGGTATCGAGGTTTTCCGGCAGTTGCCCGCGATGGACCGCGTTACGCAAGGTCAGGCCGATGCGCAGGTTGCATTCCAGGCTGTGGGTCTGACGCTGGCGACGCATGTCGCACATTTCATCGGTGAATTCGCACTTATGGAACAAGATCTCGTTGATGCGCCGGGTTTTCGGGTCCAGGGCCACTTGATGAAACAAATGAATCAGCAGCTTGCGCATACAGCCCAGCGGGTCGAGTTCATCCTCGCTTTCACTCGCCCTGGCCAACTCGTCCAGCGGCTCATGCAGCGTGTCGAGCAGCGCCTGCAGCAAATCGGATTTATTACTGAAATGCCAATAGATGGCACCCCGCGTCACACCGGCCAGCGCGGCGATGTCCGCCAGCGTGGTCCGCGCGACGCCGCGCTCATAGAAGGCTTGCTCGGCGGCTTGAAGAATCTGGCTGCGCGTTTCCTGAGCTTCCTCTTTGGTGCGACGAACCATGGCAGTACAACCTCAATCAGGGCACTTGAGACTATCGTTAACGCAGAATTAACCGTCGGTAACGATCATCCGAATATTTGTGGGACGACACCGTCATGGGTGCCGAACGTAATGAAATCGAGGCTTTGGGCGTTGCTTTGTCAACATTCCGCGCAGCCTGTCAAGAGTTTACAAACAACCATGAACGTAAGTATATTGCGTAGCAAGCTACTTATCTACTCAGTGTTTGTTTTTTACCCTTCCACACTTCTTGTGCGCACCCTGCGCGCCTGACCCGAGGATCTTCATGCAACTTAAGCCAGCTGTTACCGCTCTGGTCACTGCCGTCGCCCTGGCATCGCTGCTCAGCGGATGTAAAAAGGAAGAAGCGGCTCCGCCCGCTCAAACCCCTCAGGTCGGCGTGGTCACCATTCAACCGCAAGCCTATACCCTGACGTCCGAGCTGCCAGGCCGCACCACCGCCTACCGCATCGCGGAAGTTCGCCCACAGGTCAACGGCATCATTCTCAAGCGCCTGTTCAAGGAAGGCGGCGACGTGAAGGAAGGGCAACAGCTCTACCAGATCGACCCGTCGGTGTATGACGCCACCCTGAAAAGCGCACAAGCCAGCCTGACCCAGACCAAGTCCATCTCCGACCGCTACAAGCAGTTGGTCGATGAACAAGCCGTCAGCCGCCAGGAATACGACACTGCCGTCGCCAACCGCATGACTGCGGAAGCAAACGTTCAAACGGCCCAGATCAACGTGCGCTACACCAAGGTGTTCGCACCGATTTCCGGGCGTATCGGCCGTTCTTCGGTGACCGAAGGCGCGCTGGTCAGCAATGGCCAGACCGATGCCATGGCCGTGATCCAGCAACTGGACCCAATCTACGTTGACGTCACGCAGTCTTCGGCTGAAATGCTGAAACTGCGCCGCGACCTGGAAAGCGGCCAGCTGGAAAAAGCCGGCGCCAACGCCGCCAAGGTCAAGCTGACCCTGGAAGACGGTAGCGCCTATGGCCAGGACGGCAAACTGGAATTCTCCGAAGTGTCGGTTGACCAGACCACCGGTTCCGTGACCCTGCGCGCCGTGTTCCCCAACCCTGACCACACCCTGCTACCGGGCATGTTCGTACACGCCCAGTTACAAGCTGGCGTGAACAGCAAAGCCATCCTGGCACCACAACAAGGCGTGACCCGCGATATCAAAGGTATCCCGACTGCCATGGTGGTGAACAAGGACAACAAGGTAGAACAGCGTCAACTGGTGGCCAACCGCACTGCCGGCGCCTACTGGCTGGTGGAAAAAGGCCTGAACGCCGGTGACCGTGTGATCACCGAAGGCCTGCAATTCATCAAGCCGGGCATCGAAGTCAAGGTCAAGGACGCCGACAACGCCAAGCCTGCCGGTTCTGCTCCAGCTCCTGCTGCCGCTGCTGGCCAGGGGGAGTAACCCATGTCGAAATTTTTTATCGACCGTCCCATTTTCGCCTGGGTAATTGCCCTGGTGATCATGCTGGTCGGGGCACTGTCGATCCTGAAGTTGCCCATCAACCAATACCCGGCCATTGCGCCTACCGCCATCGACATCCAGGTGACCTACCCAGGCGCGTCCGCACAAACCGTGCAGGACACCGTGGTGCAGGTCATCGAACAACAGCTCAACGGTATCGACAACCTGCGTTATGTCGCCTCGGACAGTAACTCCGACGGCAGCATGACCATCACCGCGACGTTCAACCAGGGTACCAACCCGGATATCGCCCAGGTCCAGGTGCAGAACAAGCTGAACCTGGCGACCCCATTGCTGCCGCAAGAAGTGCAGCAACAGGGTATCCGCGTGACCAAGTCGGTTAAGAACTTCCTGATGGTGATCGGTCTGGTGTCGGAAGACGGCAGCATGACCAAGGACGACCTGTCCAACTACATCGTGTCCAACATCCAGGACCCTATCTCGCGTACTGCGGGTGTGGGTGACTTCCAGGTGTTCGGCTCGCAGTACGCCATGCGGATCTGGCTCGACCCGGCCAAGCTGAACAACTACCAGTTGACCCCGGTCGACGTCAGCACCGCCATCGCGGCCCAGAACGTCCAGGTGGCCACCGGCCAATTGGGCGGCCTGCCTGCCCTGCCCGGCACCCAGCTGAACGCGACCATCATCGGCAAGACCCGTCTGCAGACTGCCGAGCAGTTCGGCAAGATCCTGATGAAGGTGAACGCCGACGGCTCGCAGGTTCGCCTGCGTGACATCGCTCGTATCGAACTGGGCGGCCAGAACTACAGCATCAGTGCGCAGTTCAACGGCAAGCCAGCCTCCGGTATGGCGATCAAGCTCGCATCGGGCGCCAACGCCCTGGACACCGCCAAGGCCATCCGCGCCACCGTGGCGTCGCTGGAACCGTTCTTCCCGCCTGGCATGAAGGCAGTGGTGCCGTATGACACCACGCCGGTGGTGACCGAATCGATCTCCGGCGTGGTGCATACCCTGGTCGAAGCAATCGTGCTGGTGTTCCTGGTGATGTTCCTGTTCCTGCAGAACTTCCGCGCCACCATCATCACCACCATGACGGTGCCGGTGGTATTGCTGGGTACCTTCGGGATCCTGGCCGCGTTCGGCTTCACCATCAACACCCTGACCATGTTCGGCATGATCCTGGCCATCGGCTTGCTGGTGGACGATGCCATTGTGGTTGTGGAAAACGTCGAGCGGGTGATGGCCGAAGAACACCTGTCGCCTAAAGAAGCGACGGTAAAATCCATGGGCCAGATCCAGGGCGCCCTGGTCGGTATTGCCCTGGTACTGTCGGCGGTACTGTTGCCGATGGCGTTCTTCGGTGGCTCCACCGGTGTGATCTACAAACAGTTCTCCATCACCATCGTTTCGGCCATGGCGTTGTCGGTACTGGTTGCCCTGATCTTCACCCCGGCCTTGTGCGCCACCATGCTCAAGCCGATCGACCCAGAGAAACACGGCCAACCCAAGCGTGGTTTCTTCGGCTGGTTCAACCGCACCTTCGACCGTGGCGTACTGAGCTACGAGCGCGGCGTGGGCAACATGATCAAGCACAAGCTTCCGGCATTCTTCGTGTACCTGATCATCTTCGTCGGCATGATCTGGCTGTTCACCCGCATCCCGAGCGCGTTCCTGCCGGAAGAAGACCAGGGCGTGATCTTTGCCCAGGTGCAGACCCCGGTCGGTTCTTCGGCTGAGCGTACGCAAAAAGTCATCGACGACATGCGTGCCTTCCTGCTGAACGACAAGGAAGGCGAGCCGGGCGAAGGCAAGGCCGTGAAATCGGTGTTTACCGTCAACGGCTTCAACTTCGCTGGCCGTGGCCAGAGTTCGGGCCTGGCGTTCGTGATGCTCAAGCCGTGGGATGAACGCGATTCGTCCATGTCGGTATTCGAAGTGGCCAAGCGTGCCCAGGGTTACTTCTTCGGCGCCTTCAAGGACGCCATGGTATTTGCCATCGTGCCGCCTTCGGTGCTGGAGTTGGGTAACGCCACCGGTTTCGACGTGTTCCTGCAAGACCAGGGCGGTGTCGGCCACGAAAAACTGATGGAAGCGCGCAACCAGTTCCTGGGTGCCGCCGCACAAAGCAAGATCCTGGCGGGTGTGCGCCCTAACGGCGTGAACGATGAGCCGCAGTACGAACTCACCGTCGACGACGAGAAGGCCAGCGCCCAGGGCATCACCTTGTCGAGCATCAACCAGACCCTGGCAATTGCCCTGGGTGGCAGCTACGTCAACGACTTCATCGACCGTGGTCGGGTGAAGAAGGTGTACGTGCAAGGCGAAGCGGCTGGCCGGATGTCCCCGGAAGACCTGGACAAGTGGTACGTGCGCAGTGACTCCGGGAAGATGGTGCCGATGTCGGCCATTTCCTCGGGCAAGTGGATCTACGGTTCGCCGAAGCTCTCGCGGTACAACGGTGTAGCGGCGATGGAAATCCTCGGTACTCCGGCACCGGGCTACAGTACCGGTGATGCGATGGCCGAAGTCGAGCGTATCGCCAAGCAATTGCCGGCGGGCGTGGGCTATGCCTGGACGGGCCTGTCGTACGAAGAACGTCTGTCCGGCTCCCAGGCGCCTGCGCTGTACGCCCTGTCGCTGTTGGTGGTGTTCCTGTGCCTCGCGGCCCTGTACGAAAGCTGGTCGATCCCGATCGCGGTGGTGCTGGTAGTACCGCTGGGCGTGGTGGGTGCGTTGATCGCCACCAGCATGCGCGGGCTGTCCAACGACGTGTTCTTCCAGGTGGGCCTGTTGGTGACGGTGGGCTTGGCGGCGAAGAACGCCATCCTGATCGTGGAGTTCGCCAAAGAACTCCACGAACAGGGCAAAGGCATCGTCGAGGCGGCCATCGAGGCGTCTCGCATGCGTCTGCGCCCGATCATCATGACCTCCATGGCGTTCATCCTCGGCGTACTGCCGCTGGCGATTTCCTCGGGCGCAGGCTCAGGTAGCCAGCACGCCATCGGTACCGGTGTAATTGGCGGTATGATCACGGCCACTGTGCTGGCGATCTTCTGGGTGCCTTTGTTCTTCGCAACCGTATCCGCCGCTGGCGAACGTAAAAAGACTGACACAACTGAAACCCCTAAAGAGGCTGGCCAATGAGCAAGTCGCTACTTTCCCTAGCGGTCACGGCATTCGTGCTCAGTGGCTGCTCGCTGATACCTGACTATCAGCGCCCCGAAGCGCCGGTGGCCGCACAGTTCCCGCAGGGGCCGGCGTATTCGTCGGCCCAGGCGCCGAGCCAGGCCGCTGCCGAGCAGGGCTGGAAGCAGTTTTTCCATGACCCTGCCCTGCAACAGCTGATCCAGACCGCGCTGGTGAACAACCGTGACCTGCGTGTCGCGGCCCTGAACATCGACGCCTATGCCGCGCAGTACCAGATCCAGCGCGCCGACCTGTTCCCGGCCGTGTCGGCCACGGGCAGCGGCAGCCGTTCGCGTACTCCGGCCCGCCTGTCGCAGACCGGCGAATCGACCATCAGCAGCCAATACTCGGCCGGTCTCGGGATCAGTTCCTATGAACTGGACCTGTTCGGTCGCGTACGCAGCCTGAGCGAAGAAGCCCTGCAAAAGTACTTCGCCACTGAAGAAGCACGGCGCAGTACCCAGATCAGCCTGGTGGCCAGTGTGGCCAATGCCTACCTGACCTGGCAGGCCGACAAGGAGCTGCTCAAGCTGACCAAGGACACCTTGGGTGCTTTCGAAGAAAGCTACCGATTGACCTCGCGTAGCAACGAAGTCGGCGTGGCCTCGGCCCTCGACCTGAGCCAGTCGCGCACCTCGGTGGAAAACGCCCGGGTCGCCCTGGCGCGTTATACCCGCCAGGTGGCCCAGGACGAAAACAGCCTGACCCTGCTGCTGGGCACCGGCCTGCCGGCGAATATCGCCAGCAAGCCGCTGTCGGATGACCTGCTCAGCGAAGTGCCGGCCGGCTTGCCGTCCGACCTGCTGCAACGTCGCCCCGATATCGTCCAGGCCGAGTACAACCTCAAGGCCGCCAACGCCAACATCGGCGCAGCCCGTGCTGCGTTCTTCCCGAGCATCACCCTGACCGCCAGCGCTGGCACCGCGAGCCCGAACCTGGGCGGCTTGTTCAAGGGTGGTTCGGGCACCTGGTCGTTCGCACCGCAGATCAACATCCCGATCTTCAACGCTGGCAGCCTGCGCGCCAGCCTGGACTACTCGAAGATCCAGAAAGAGATCAACGTGGCGAACTACGAGAAGGCCATTCAGACCGGCTTCCAGGAAGTCTCCGACGGCCTCGCCGCACGTGAGACCTACAAGCAGCAACTGGATGCCCAACGTGGCTTCGTCGCGGCCAACCAGGATTACTACCGCCTGGCCGAGCGTCGCTACCGCATTGGTGTCGACAGCAACCTGACGTTCCTCGATGCCCAGCGCCAACTGTTCAGTGCCCAGCAATCGCTGATCACCGACCGCCTGGCGCAGCTGACCAGCGAGGTCAACCTGTACAAGGCCCTCGGCGGCGGTTGGAACGAGCAGACAGCGAAGAACGAGCCGTTGAAAGAAGAAGCGCCGGCGCTTAAGTTGTTCTGATAGCACCTGCATCAACAAAGCCCACCTCTTGGTGGGCTTTGTGTTTTCTGGGGTTGGCCAACTTGCGTTCGATCATCGCCCACAACCCGCTCTCCCCCACTTTCATCGCCCCCGCACCGCCCCGCACCATGGCCGCCACCTGCATAAACCCAATAACAACAGGTCCTTTCGCCATGAGCACTTTCCACCCGCGCCGGCTATTGCTGGCAACCGCTGTCGCCAGTCTTGCCTTGCCCGTCGTCGCTGAAGAACACGGTTTTCTTGAAGACGCCAGCGCCAACCTCAACCTGCGCAATTTCTTCTTCAACCGCAACTACACCAACCCCACCAAGGCCCAGGGCGGCGCGCAGGAGTGGACGCAGAGCTTCATCCTCGACGCCAAGTCCGGCTTTACCCAGGGCACCGTGGGTTTCGGCGTGGATGTGTTGGGGCTGTATTCGTTGAAGCTGGATGGCGGTCGCGGCACCGGGGGCACCCAACTGTTGCCGTTGGATCACGATGGCCGACCGGCGGATGAATTCGGGCGTCTCGGGGTGGCGTTCAAGGCGCGTATTTCCAAGACCGAAGTGAAGGTCGGCGAATGGATGCCGGTGCTGCCGATCCTGCGCTCGGACGATGGCCGCTCCCTCCCGCAAACCCTACGCGGCGGGCAGATCACCTCGAAAGAAATCGACGGCCTGACCCTCTACGGCGGCCAGTTCCGCGCCAACAGCCCGCGCGACGACAGCAGCATGACGGACATGTCGATGTTCGGAAAAACCGCCTTCACCTCCGATCGCTTCAACTTCCAGGGCGCCGAGTACGCATTCAACGAAAAACGCACCCAGATTGGCCTGTGGAATGCGCAACTCAAGGACATCTATAGCCAGCAGTTCGTCAATTTGATCCACAGCCAGCCCATCGGCGACTGGACCCTGGGCGCCAACCTCGGTTTTTTCTACGGTAAGGACGATGGCAGCGCCCGCGCCGGCGACCTGGACAACAAGACCTGGTCCGGCCTGTTCTCCGCCAAGTATGGCGGCAACACCTTCTACGTCGGCCTGCAGAAACTCACCGGCAACAGCGCCTGGATGCGCGTCAACGGCACCAGCGGCGGCACTTTGGCTAACGATAGTTACAACTCAAGCTACGACAACGCCCAGGAGAAATCCTGGCAAGTGCGCCACGACTACAACTTCGCCGCCCTCGGTGTGCCCGGCCTGACCCTGATGAACCGCTACATCAGCGGCAGCAACGTGCACACCGGTACGATTACCGACGGCAAGGAATGGGGTCGCGAAAGCGAACTGGGCTACACCGTGCAAAGCGGCAGCCTGAAAAACCTCACGGTGCGCCTGCGCAACTCCAGCATGCGCCGCGACTACAGCAACAATGAGTTCGATGAGAACCGGTTGATCGTCAGTTACCCGATCAGTTTGCTGTAAGACCCTATTACAACCTCGCAGGAACGTTTTGCCGCAGACGGACACTTCCAAAAGGCAGGCAGACCGCCTGACTCGTCGAAAGGGATCTCAAATGGAAGTGTCCAAAAGCCTTGAAAACGCGCACCGCCCTCCTCTGAACGGCGAGCACCACTCGCCGCAAGCCCCGGTAGTCTCGGTTGAGAACAATCGCTACGTACCCGTCGTCGCCCCTCAACTGCCGTTCACACCGGATAAGCAGATCCAGGTCTACGTACAACCGGTCCTGGATGACGGCACCTTGAAAGCCAGCTGCCAATCGGTCTGGGAAGAAGATGTGACTTACAGTCTGAAGAACACCCTGGTCCTCGAAACCGGTGACAAGGCCGACCAGATTCACGTCAGCCAGACACGCGCAGGACAGTTGGATGTTCGGGTCAACGGTCGGTTGTATCGTTTCGACAGTGAGGATAAAGACGGCAAGCCCCTGACCTTTCACTTCAAAACCCATGGCGGCGACGACAACATCCGCATCGACGCCAATGTGACTCAGCCTGTCGTCGTGGAGGCCGGCGACGGCAATGACCGCGTGCAGGCCGGCGGCGGTTACACCCGTGTGTTCGGCGGCAAAGGCGATGATGTGCTGCGTCTCGGCAGTGGCCTGGGCTATGCCGAGGGCGGCGACGGTAACGACACACTCATGGGCGGTACTGGCGACAACATCCTGTATGGCAACAATGGCGATGACCGTCTCTACGCGGGCGCGGGCCCCAAGCACAAAACCAGCTACCTGGATGGCGGCAATGGCAATGATCGACTCTACGCAGGTAACGGGCATACGGTCCTGCACGGCGGTGCCGGTGACGATCGCCTGATAGGCCACGACCGCACCACCTTCTACACCGGCGACGGCCGCGACACGGTGATCGCCAATCGCCCTGGCGATCTGATCTATGGCACATCCGACGATACGATCAACCACCTCAACGGTTCGCGGTTTACCGCGGTGTCGGCCTCCCCCAAACCTCGAACAGGGTTTGTGATCAAGGGTTCGGCCGAGTTTATCCAACGGGTCGAGGACGACCTGGCCCTGCTGCGCCGGTCTCCCATCGGACAACAGATGCTGGCCGCGATGAGCGCCATCGCCCAGCGCAACGGCGCACCAGTGACCATCGTCGAAGACTTGGTCGACCTTGGCAGCGGCTATGTGTATGGCAGCCAGGAGCTCAAGGCCTTGTTTGGCTTTGAACGCGCACCTATTGTCGGTGACGATCCCAAATGGGGCTTCATGGTCGACGGTGTGCCGGGGTCGCAGGCTGACCGGGCTGAAATCAGCTATAACCGCTCCTCAGTGGACACCGTCGCTGGCGTGACCTACGCCTCCATCACGACGCTTTACCACGAAATGGTGCATGCCTATAACGCAGGTAATGGCACCGCTTTGACCGGCTCGACCACTGAAACATTTGAGGGCGAGCAACACGATGTCCCCAACAGCGAACGTCAGGCCGTAGGGCTGCCCACTACGCCCGCGACCCCACCCAACCCCAAACCCCTGACTGAAAACGCCTTGAATGAAGAAATGGGCAAGCCGCTGCGCCCTCAATACGTCGGCTGAGCCTTGGCGACGCTCGTTTGTCAGCCTGTAACCTCACACAGCCGATCTTGCTGTATGGTGCGCGCCTGCCGCTGCTGATCCACTCAGCAGCGGCCTTTATTCGAGCCTGCGCCCACCATGAAATCCTTTGCCATCGTATCCGCCGTTTTTGCCCTGGCCTTGAGCCTCAGCGGCTGCATTGGCTCGCCCATCGCTCTCACGCCAGAGACCGAGCAGCGCCTGCAAACCCAGGCGCCGATCCGCTTCCTGCTGACCTTCGATGACGGTCCCAGCGCGTCGGGCTACAACAACCCGAGCCGTTCGGTGGTGGCCGACCTGGCGCAGAACCCGGTGCTGCCGGGGATCAAAGCGGTGTTCTTCTTGCAGACCGAAGCCGCCCGATCGGGCGGCAGCTCACGGGGTCGCAAGACCATGGAACGCGAATACGCGGCCGGTCACGCCCTGGCCTTCCACACGGCCACGGGGTTTCACACCAACCATCGCTGGCTGAGCGATGCCGAACTGGAAAGCACCCTCACCCAAGGCGCCGCCGACATCGCCGCGATCACAGGTGCGCCACCGGTGCTGGCGCGCCCGCCGTTCTGGAATTACGACCGACGCACCTTCGCCGCCTACCAGCGCCACGGCATGCACGTGTTGCTGACGGACCTGAGCGCCAATGACGGCAAGATCTGGGGCTTCAACGGCAGCCCGCGCCGCCGAGCCAACCTGTACCGGCAACTGTCGGTGGTGCGCGAACGCATTGCCTTGGGTGAATTGCCGACGGTGGACGGCGTGATACCGGTGGTGGTGACCTTCCACGACATCAATCGCTACACCGCGCGGCATCTGCAGGAGTACCTGCAGATCCTGCTGGACAGCGCCCGGATCAACGGCGTGAAGACCGCCGCCGAACCTTTCTACACCGACACGGCCCAGCTAAACCGCGCAGCGCTGGCACGTACGGTCAGGGATGTGAATGAAGCCGTGCATTTGCCGGGCGTGTGGAATTGGGTGTGGGACGCCGACTCCCACTAACCCCTATTCCCGCGATTCAACCCCCAGCTCATCCCACACCGACTCCGCCAGGTGAAACGTGGCATTCGCCGCCGGGATCCCGCAGTAGATCGCGCTCTGCATCAGCACTTCCTTGATCTCGGCGCGGGTCACGCCATTGCTCGCCGCAGCGCGCAGGTGCAGCTTGAGTTCTTCACTGCGGTTCATGCCGATCAGCATGGCAATGGTGATCAGGCTGCGGGTGTGCCGGGGCAGACCGGGACGGGTCCAGATGTCACCCCAGGCGTGGCGGGTGATCATTTCCTGGAACTCGCTGTTGAATTCGGTCAGGGCATTGAGGCTGCGGTCGACATGGGCATCGCCCAGCACTTCGCGGCGCACGTGCAGGCCTTCGGCATAACGTTGTTTCTCGTCCACAAAAAGCTCCTCAGCGGGCCAACAAAAAATCAATGACGCAGTCGCTGAACGCAGCGCCGGCCTGCACATTGGACAGGTGCGCCGCATAGAACTCGGCGTACTCGGCGCCCTGCACATGGTTCTGGATAAAGTGGCCACCCGCCGGCGGTGTGACGGCGTCTTCGGTGCCGGCAATGACCAGGGTTGGCACTTTGATTGACGCCAGTTGCTCACGGAAATCCGCATCACGCACCGCCGCACAGTTGGCGGCATAACCTTCGGGCGATGTGGCCGCCAGCATGTCGGTAATCTGCTTGGCCTGGTGTGGGTTGGCCGCCGCAAAGTCTGCGGTGAACCAGCGTGCAATCGACGCATCGCGCAACGCCACCATCGCCGCTGCGCCATCGCGCAGCACCATCTCGATGCGCGGGTCCCACACCTCGGGTGTGCCGATCTTGGCGGCGGTGTTGCACACCACCAGGCGCTGCAGACGTTGGCCTGCATGGATGCCCAGCCATTGGCCGATCAAGCCGCCCATGGACAGCCCGCAGAAATGCGCGCGTTGGATATCCAGTGCATCCAGCAATGCGATCACATCCTGACCGAGTTGCCCGATGCTGTAGGGGCCCGGAGTCACCAGGGACTTGCCATGGCCACGGGTATCGAAACGCAGCACGCGAAAATGTTGGGTGAAGGCCGGGATCTGGATGTCCCACATGTGCAGGTCGGTGCCCAGCGAGTTCGAGAGCACCAGCACCGGTGCATCTTCAGGCCCGTCCAATTGATAATGCAGTTCGCCCTCGGCGAGTTGTACAAAGGCCACGGTGGTCTCCTCAAGCAAAGTGTTCGGCTACGGCGCGGGTGACCCAGGTGTGGGCCTGGCCCAGGTAGTGAGCGGGATCGAGCAAACGGTCCAGTTCAGTTGTGGACAGCTCAGCGGTGACCTGTGGTTCGTCCGCCAATACCGCACGCAGGTGACGCCCCTCTGCGACGGCACGCTTGCAGCATTGCTCCAGCAGATGGTGCGCGGTTTCACGCCCGAGACGCTGGGCAAGCACGATGCTGACGGCCTCGGCCAGCACCAGGCCTTGGGTCAGGTCGAGGTTGTGCGCCATGCGCTGCGGGTCGACTTCCAAGCCTTCGCTCACCAGCAACGCCTGCTGCAAGGCACCGGAGACCAGACGGCAGATCTCCGGCAGGGTTTCCCATTCGGCGTGCCACAGGCCCAGGCTGCGTTCGTGCTCCTGGGGCATGGCGCTAAGCATCGTCGAAACCAGGCCCGGTACACGAGTGGCGGCGCTGATCAGCACGGCTGCGCCCACCGGGTTGCGTTTGTGCGGCATGGTGGAGGAACCACCCTTGCCCGGTGCGGATGGCTCAAACACCTCGGCGGCTTCGGTCTGCATCAACAAGCTGATATCGCGACCCAATTTCCCCAGGCTGCCGGCGATCAAACCGAGGACGCTGGCGAACTCCACCAAACGATCCCGCTGGGTGTGCCAGGGTTGTTCCGGCAAGGTCAGTTGCAACTCAGCCGCCAGCGCTTCGGCCACCGGCATGGCCTGTTCGCCCAGCGCTGCGAGGGTTCCCGAAGCGCCACCGAATTGCAGCACCAGCAAACGCGGTTTCAGTTCAGCAAGACGCTGCCGATTGCGCGTCACCGCGCCCAGCCAACCGGCGATTTTCATCCCCAGGGTGACCGGCGTCGCATGCTGCAACCAGGTCCGCCCGGCCAATGTCACGCCGGCGTAGCGCTGGGCCTGGGCGGCAAGTATGTCGCCCAGGCGCATCAGGTCCGACTCGATCAATTCCACCGCCCGCCGCAGTTGCAGCACCAGGCCGGAGTCCATCACGTCCTGGCTGGTCGCGCCCAGATGCACGTAGCGCTCGGCCCCGGCATCTTCACTGGCAATCAACTTGCCCAGTGCCTTCACCAGCGGAATCGCCGAATTCCCTGCCGTGGCAATTGCCACGCCGAGGGCATCCACGTCGTACAACGAGGCCAGGCAGGCCTGGGCAATCGGTGCGACGGCGGCCTGGGGAATCAAGCCGACCTGAGCCTGAGCCCGGGCCAAGCCCGCTTCAAAATCCAGCATGCCCTGCAAGCGTCCCCTGTCGCAGAACACCTCGGCCATGCTGCCCGCCGTGAAGTAAGCGTCGAACAATTGATTGCTCGTGCGCAGTGTCATAACGCGTCCCTTATAGATCGTGGTGCAAGTACTCTGCCTGTTTCGGCAGGCGCAAGCTGAACAGGAAGGCCACCGCCATCATTCCGGTGACGTACCAGTAGAAGGTGTTTTCCATGCCCATGGATTTGAGGCCCAGGGCCACGTATTCCGCCGAACCGCCGAAGATCGCGTTGGCCACTGCATAGGCCAGGCCCACGCCCAGGGCACGCACGTGCGGCGGGAACATTTCCGCTTTCACCAGGCCGCTGATCGAGGTGTAGAAGCTGACGATGGCCAGGGCCAGGGAGATCAGCACGAAGGCCAGGAACGGGTTGGTCACGGTTTTCAGGGTCAGCAGGATCGGCACGGTGCACAGGGTGCCAAGGGCGCCGAACCAGAGCATCGAATTACGACGGCCGATCTTGTCCGAGAGCATGCCGAACAGCGGCTGCATGCACATGTAGACGAACAGCGCGCCGGTCATGATGTAGCTGGCGGTCTTGGCGTGCATCCCGGCGGTGTTCACCAGGTATTTCTGCATGTAAGTGGTAAAGGTGTAGAAGATCAGCGAGCCGCCGGCGGTGTAGCCGAGCACGGTGATGAAGGCCGTCTTGTGGTTGCGGAACAACGCGGCCACGCTGCCGGCGTCCTTGTCCTGGCGCATTTCCTTGCTGGTGGTTTCCTTGAGGGTGCGACGCAGCAACAGGGAGATCACCGCCGCAATGGCGCCGATCACGAACGGAATCCGCCAGCCCCAGGCGCGCAATTCTTCTTCGGTGAGGATCTGTTGCAGGATCACCACCACCAGCACCGCCAGCAGTTGCCCGCCGATCAGGGTCACGTACTGGAACGAGGCGAAGAAACCGCGCTGGCCCTTGAGCGCGACTTCACTCATGTAGGTCGCGGTGGTGCCGTATTCGCCCCCCACCGACAGGCCCTGGAACAGCCGCGCCACCAACAGCAACGCCGGAGCCCAGGCGCCGATGTCTTTGTAGGTGGGCAGGAAGGCGATGACCAGGGAACCGGCGCACATCATCAGCACCGAGATCATCATCGAGTTCTTGCGCCCGTGCTTATCGGCCACCCGGCCAAACAGCCAGCCACCGATAGGTCGCATCAGGAAGCCGGCAGCGAACACACCGGCAGTGTTGAGCAGTTGGACCGTGGGGTCGTCCGACGGGAAAAACGCCGGGGCAAAGTAAATGGCGCAGAAGGCGTAGACGTAGAAGTCGAACCATTCGACGAGGTTGCCGGAGGATGCCCCGACGATCGCAAAAATCCGTTTGCTGCGTTCTTCTCCGGTGTAGTGACCCGTTGTTGTTGTCATGTTTTTTCACTCAGTGGGAACGGTTATAGCCTAGACATACTTTGCAACAAGCTCGTTCCGCAACAAGACTTTTAGGTATGTCGTGCCTGCGAGGGCCTCTTCGCGGGCAAGCCCGCTCCCACAGTTGACTGCATTCCAGAGTTGGAACTCGATCGAATGTGGGAGCGGGCTTGCTCGCGAATGATCTCAAGCCAACTCAATAATCAAAGAACACTGTTTCCCGGTCTGTGCCCTGCAACACCACATTCCACTGATGCACACCCTCTGCATCCTGCTTGGCAATCAAGGTTTCGCGCCGATCTGCCGGCACACACGCCAGCAACGGGTCATCCCCATTCAACGCCTCGCCCTCGAAATAGATCCGCGTCAGCAAGTGCTTCACCAAGCCACGGGCAAACACCAGCACCACCAGGTGCGGCGCCTGGGTGGTGCCTTTCAGGCCCGGCACCGCACCCGGCTTGATGGTGGTAAAGCGAAACCGCCCTTCAGCATCCACCGGCACCCGGCCGAAGCCTTCGAAGTTCGGGTCGACGGCTTTGTCTTGCTCGTCTTCCGGATGGTCATATTTACCGGCGGCATTGGCCTGCCAGACTTCGAGCATGGCGTCGTTGACGACATCGCCATTGCCATCCACCACTTGCCCGCTGATCGCCACACGTTCGCCGAGGGTGGCGCTCACGGTCAGATCTTCGCGGTTTAGCCAGGTCAGGCCGATGTGGTAATACGGCCCGACGGTGTGGGACGTGGTCGCGTTGAGTGTCATCTCATTTCTCCATCGGCGTGGCGTCGCGGCCGCGCAGGACGATGTCCCAGCGGTAGCCGAGGGCATAGGAAGGAATGGTTTTTTCCAGGTCGAAACGGGCGATCAAGCGTTGCTTGGCCGAAGTGTCCGGCACGCAGTTGTAGATCGGGTCGTATTCCAGCAGCGGGTCGCCGGGGAAGTACATCTGCGTGACCAGCCGCGTCAGCACGCTCGGGCCGAACAGCGAGAAATGGATATGCGCCGGGCGCCACGCGTTGTGGTGGTTGCCCCACGGGTAGGCGCCGGGCTTGATGGTCTGGAATTGATACCAGCCATCGGCATCGGTGACGGTGCGACCGGTGCCGGTGAAATTCGGGTCCAGCGGCGCGTCGTGCAGGTCGCGCTTGTGGTTGTAGCGACCGGCGGCGTTGGCCTGCCAGATCTCCACCAGAATGCCCGGCACAGGTAAACCGTTTTCGTCGAGTACACGGCCATGAATGATGATGCGTTCGCCTTGGGGCTCGCCTTCATGCTGGGCCGTGAGGTCGTTGTCCTTCTCATGGATGCGTTCGGCGCCGATGGTCGGGCCGGTGATTTCCGACAAGGAATGTGGCAGGAACACCAACGGCTGGGACGGCGAACGCAGGTTTGTCGACTGGTAGGCCGGGTGCAGGTAATCAGGTTGAGTGCCCGCTTGCGGGCGCCGGTATCCAGGCTTGTCACTCATGGTGCAGTCCTCTCTTATTAGATGCGTTCAATCGCCAGGGCCAAGCCTTGGCCGACGCCCACGCACATGGTCGCCAGGCCTTTGCTGCCGCCGGTTTTTTCGAGTTGATGAAGGGCCGTCAGCACCAGCCGCGCGCCGCTCATGCCCAGCGGGTGGCCGAGGGCGATGGCGCCACCGTTCGGGTTGACCTGCGGCGCGTCGTCGGCGATGCCCAGTTCACGCAGCACGGCCAGGCCTTGGCTGGCGAAGGCTTCGTTGAGTTCGATCACATCAAAGTCAGTGACCGCCAAGCCAAGACGCTCGACCAGTTTGCGCACGGCTGGAACCGGGCCGATGCCCATCACGCGCGGTGCGACACCGGCGCTGGCCATGCCCAAGACTCGGGCGCGGGCGGTCAGGCCATGTTTCTCGACCGCTTCGGCGGAGGCCAGGATCAGCGCCGCCGCACCGTCGTTGACGCCCGAGGCGTTGCCAGCGGTGACGGTTTTGTCCGGGCCGTTGACCGGCTTGAGCTTGGCCAGGGCTTCCAGGGTGGTATCGCGTGGATGTTCGTCGTGCTCCACCACGGTTTCGCCTTTTTTATGCGCAACCCGCACCGGCACGATCTCTTCAGCGAAATACCCAGCGGCTTGGGCAGCAGCGGTACGTTGCTGGCTGCGCAGGGCAAAAGCGTCCTGGTCGGCGCGAGACACCTGGTAATCGTCGGCCACGTTGTCGGCCGTCTGCGGCATCGCATCCACGCCGTACTGGGCCTTCATCAGCGGGTTGATAAAGCGCCAGCCGATGGTGGTGTCTTCCAGCTTCATGTTGCGCGAGAACGCCGCGTCGGCCTTGCCCATCACGAACGGCGCACGGGACATCGACTCGACGCCACCGGCAATCGCCAGCTCCATTTCGCCGCTGGCAATCGCGCGGAAGGCGGTGCCGATCGCATCCATGCCCGAGGCGCACAAGCGGTTAAGGGTCACGCCCGGAATGCTGTCCGGCAGGCCCGCCAGCAGCAACGCCATGCGCGCTACGTTGCGGTTGTCTTCACCGGCCTGGTTGGCGCAGCCGAGGAACACTTCATCGACGGCCGTCCAATCCACCGAAGGGTTGCGCTCGATCAGCGCCTTGATCGGCAGCGCGGCCAGGTCATCGGCACGCACGGTGGACAAGCCACCGCCGAAACGGCCAATGGGGGTACGGATGGCATCACAGATAAATACATCGCGCATCAGGCTTCTCCAGGCGCTTGGCCATGGGCGGCCGCAGTGCGTGCTTCAAGGTCACGCAGGGCGGTCAGCTCTACGTCAGTCGGTTCGGCGGTGGTGTCGACCTGGTCGGCAAAACGAATCGCCCAACCGGTCGCGGCCACCACCTGTTCACGGGTCACCCCAGGGTGCAGCGCGGTGACCACGAATTCATGGGTGCCCTCCTCCGGCTCCATGATGCACAGGTCGGTAATGATCCCTACAGGACCGGCGCCCGGCAGGCCCAGGCGTTTACGCGAGTCGCCGCCTTCGCCATGACCGACCGAGGTGATGAAGTCGAGTTTGTCGACAAACGAACGTGCCGATTGCTTGAGGATGATCAACACGCTCTTGGCCGAACCGGCGATCTCGGGCGCGCCACCGGCTCCCGGCAGTCGCACTTTAGGCTGGTGGTAGTCACCGACCACCGTGGTGTTGATGTTGCCGAAACGGTCGACCTGAGCCGCGCCGAGAAAGCCCACGTCGATGCGCCCGCCCTGCAGCCAGTAGCGAAAAATCTCACCGGTCGGTACGACGGTGTCGGCAGTCTCCGCCAGCTCGCCATCACCGATGGACAGGGGCAATACCGACGGTTTGGCGCCAATCGGACCGGACTCGTAGATCAGCACCACATCTGGCGACGAGGTCAGGCGCGCCAGGTTGGCCGCCTTGGACGGCAAGCCGATGCCGACGAAGCACACGGAGCCGTTCTTGAGGCGGCGCGCGGCGGCGACGGTCATCATTTCATTGGTCGAGTAAGCCATTACTTGGCCTCCTGCACGGTGGCCAGCTTGGCCTGGAATTCGCTGAAGTCGGCAGTGCCGAGGATGTATTCATTGATCCAGGCGGTGAAGGTCCCACGGTCGCGGGCGATCGGGTCCCACGCCTGGTAGAAGCGGTTATCACGCTCGTTGTAGCCATGGGCGTAGGACGGATGCGCGCCACCCGGCACATGACAGACCGCCGTCAGCGCCCAGGTCGGCAGTACGCAGCTGTTCATCGGCGCATTCAGGTCATCGACGATTTCTTCGACGGTGACGATGCAACGCTTGGCCGCCAGGGCCGCCTCTTTCTGCACTCCGAGGATTCCCCACAACAGCACGTTGCCCTTGCGGTCAGCCTTTTGCGCATGAATCACGGTGACGTCCGGACGCACCGACGGCACCGCTGCCAGCACTTCGCCAGTGAAGGGGCAGGTCACCGTCTTGATCAGCGGGTTGACCTTGGGCAGGTCAGAACCGGCGTAGGCACGCAGCACCGCGAAGGGCAAGCCGGAGGCGCCGGCGACGTAGGCATTGGCCAGGTCGGCGTGGCTGTGTTCTTCAATTTCCAGCGGTTGCGGCCATTGCTTCTCGACCGCGTCGCGCAGGCGATGCAAGGAGCCCACGCCGGGGTTGCCGCCCCAGGAGAAAATCAGCTTGCGGGCGCAACCAGCTCCGATCAACTGGTCGTAGATCAGGTCAGGCGTCATACGCACCAGCGTCAGGTCTTTTTTGCCCTGACGAATGATTTCATGACCTGCTGCCGTTGGGATCAGGTGGGTGAAGCCTTCCAGCGCGACGGTGTCGCCGTCGTTCACAAATTGCTTCACCGCGTCACGCAGCGCGAGGATTTCAGCCATGGGGTTCGGGCTCCCGGTATGGATCGAAAAAGGCGCTGAGGTGGCGCCGAAGTGCTTGAAGATTAAGCCGGGGAAATGGGCCAAACAATCCGATAATCGACTCAGTGTTCGATTATCGAACGGATTGTTGGCAAGCTATCGATCAGCCTCAGGTCGCATCTGCATGGCTGACCATGCCCTTGATCACCACCGCAGCGGTGGCCAATGCAGCCGGGATCACCAGGGCGGTGAGCACTTGCTCGAAGTTCCAGCCCAGACCCAGCAAGGTCGCGCCCATCCAGGCGCCGAGGATCGCGCCGAAACGACCGATGCCAAGCATCCACGACACGCCGGTCGCGCGGCCTTGAGTCGGGTAGAAACGTGCGGCCAGAGACGGCATTGCCGACTGCGCACCGTTGACGCACATCCCGGCAACCAGCACCAGGGTTGCCAGCAAGGTGATATTGCCCAGGCTCTGCCCTACCGCGTAGGCAAACACCCCGGCCAGCAGGTAGAAAATGCCGATGACCTTGTGCGGATTAAACCGGTCCATCGCCCAACCCACGCCCACCGCACTCAACACGCCACCGAACTGGAACAACGCACCGATAAACGCGGCCTGTTCCAGGCTGGCGCCGCTGTCGCGCATCAGGGTCGGTAACCAACTGGTGAGCAGGTAGACGATCACCAGGCCCATGAAGTAGGTGAGCCAGAGCAGCAACGTACCGGCGCTATAGGTGCCGGAGAAGATCACCGCAAACACGTTGCGCGCCTTGACGGTTTTTTGCTCGGGCACGCTGAAGCTGCTGGCTTGGGCGACGATGCTGGGTTCGATGGGCGAGAGGGTTTTGCGCACCTTGTCGGTGCCCCGGTTGCGCACCACCAGGTAGCGCGCCGACTCCGGCAGCCACAGCATCAGCACCACCACCAGAATCAATGGCAGGATGCCGCCGATCAGCAGCAAGGCATGCCAGCCGAACGCCGGGATCAGCTTGGCCGAGATAAACCCGCCACCGGCCATGCCCAGGTTGAAGCCACAGAACATGCTGGTCACCAGCAATGACTTGTGGCGTTCCGGGGTGTATTCGGACAGCAGCGTCGTGGCATTCGGCATGCCGGCGCCCAGGCCCAGCCCGGTGAGAAAACGCAGCACCAGCAACTGATCGACGTTGCTGCTGTAAGCGGAGGCCAGACTGAATGCGCCGAACACCAGCACCGCGCCCACCAGCACCACTTTACGGCCAAAGCGGTCGGCCAACGGGCCGGAACCGAGGGCACCAAACACCATGCCGATCAACGCAGCGCTCATCACCGGGCCGAGGCTGGCGCGATCAATGCCCCAGTCCTGGGACAGTGCCGGTGCGATAAAGCCCATGGCGGCAGTGTCGAGGCCGTCGAGGAAAACGATCAGGAAACACAGGATCACCACGCGCCACTGATAACGTGACAGGGGCTGGGCGTTGATGAAGGACTGGACGTCCAACGTGGAACCGACAGAAGGCTGATTCATTGTTTTTATTTCCACACCGATGGCGGGCTGACGACCTGGGGTCGTCGTTATTATTGGGGCGCTTCAACAGCGCTGCCGCACAGTAATAAGTCGGGGGAAACACCGTCAATTGAGCAAACCGGGATCTGTGCGGTGACCGAACAGCTTAAGCAAACAGTTGCGCGCTCAACTCACGGCTGGCGCTGAGCATGCTCGGCAGGAAGCGCTGCTCCAGCTCACTGCGGCTGACACGTCCGGCGTGGGTACTGACGTTCAGCGCGGCCAGCACCTGACCCGAGGCGTCATACACCGGCACCGCGATGGAACGCAGGCCCTGCTCCAGCTCCTGGTCGACGATGCACCAGCCCTGCTGACGCACTTGTTGCAGGCATTCGAACAGCGCTGCGGGGGTGGTCAAGGTGCGGCTGGTCTTGGTTTGCAGATCGGCGTGGTCGAGGTAATCCTGCAGCGAGGCGTCGTCCAGCGCAGCAAGCAGGATGCGCCCCATGGAGGTGCAATAGGCCGGCAAGCGCCCGCCCACCGACAGGTCCACGGAGATAAGGCGCTGGGTGGTGGCCGAACGGGCGATGTAGAGAATGTCGTCGCCTTCGAGGGTCGCCATGTTGCAGGCTTCGTGGAGCTGCTCGCTCATGCGGTCCAGGTAAGGCTGGGCCGACACGGCCAGCGGTGTGGACGACAAATAGGCATGGCCCAGGGTCAGCACTTTGGGCAACAGCGAATAGGTGCGCCCGTCAGTGGTGGCGTAGCCGAGCTTGATCAAGGTGTGCAGGCAACGGCGCACGGCGGCGCGGGGGATTTCCGTGCGGTGGCTGATCTGGGCGATGGTGAGGTGGCGCTTGCGTTCCTGGAACGCCTGCACCACGGCCAGGCCGCGAGCCAGGGAAGTCATAAAGTCCGGATCGCCGGTGAACGCCTGGATACGCTTGGCTGGGGAGGCAACGATCGGCGGCGCCACTGACGCGAAAGAGTTGCGCAATTGATCGTTCATGTCGGGATCCTTTCTCTTATTGTCGAACGCAGAGGGGTTCGGCTGTTATTACAAGCCGTGTCAGCCGGGATGCACAAGGCAGCGCCGACAACATTGTGCGATTATCGGACGATCATTCGATTATCGCAATTTGCGAGCGATCTGGGCCGAGTCGACCCGAAGCGCTGAGTAAAATTAAGTCACGCTTAATAATGTCTGAAGTTGGGTTGAGTTTATGGCGCCAGAATTTGTGCAATTACCGCCACGTCTGTGTAACAAAACGCTCACACAACGTTGACGGTTTTTAACTTTATGCTGATAGAGTTATTCAAATGCACGGCTATAATGCACTCTATGCGCAGGTCCGCCCGGCTCGATCAGCGGGACTGGAACTCGCCAGATGATGCACCTACCGTGCATTGTCGATCGCAACTATCTGCCTCGAATGCACCACTAACAAGTGGCCGCCCGTGCCTATTCCAACTTGAACGTTCTGCGCTTCAACTTGGAACACGTCGAGGGCGCATTCCGGCATAACGCTGCAACGTATTTACACTCAACTCAATTAGGTAACGATGTGACGAAAGATGAACTGCGCGCGGAACTTGAGCGCCAGGAGCAACGTTACAAGGACGTTTACGGCGGAGAAGTCACCACTTACGCCGCCCAGCCTGAACCTGAACGCAAACCATGGCGCAAGCGAGCCAGCCTGCTCGACCAGGCATTTGCCCAGGAAATCCAAAAGATTGAACAAGAGCTGAAAACCGAAGAGCCATAAGCGATCCGGTCTGAGCCCCAAGGTTTTTGCCTCGGTTGCTGGCATATAGCTAGCAGCCGACAACCTTGAATCCCACCATCCCCGGTAAAATTTCATACAAATGTTTCAGGCGTGACGTTTTTGTGACAAAACCCCGCCATGGGGGCCCTCTGCTTTATAAATCAAAGACTTGCCAAAGCCCCGAAAACCCTGGGATGCGTGCCTTTCCGAGTGTTTTTTTCGGTGAAGATTGTTACCGATGAGCAGCTAGTGCATCGATTACTGAGGTTTTCTGGCATAATCGCGCCCCCTTACGACCGGGTCAGAAAACCTTCATGATCGATTTATTCAGCGGACTGGATGCTTGGGTTCTCGTGAGCCTGTTGCTCGCCCTGGCCTTTGTCCTCGCCTTCGAGTTCATCAATGGCTTTCATGACACCGCTAACGCGGTGGCCACAGTCATCTATACCAAAGCCATGCCGCCGCACCTGGCCGTGTTCTTCTCCGGGGTATTCAACTTCCTCGGCGTGTTGCTCGGTGGTGTCGGTGTCGCCTACGCCATCGTGCACTTGCTGCCGGTGGAGTTGCTGATCAATGTGAACACCGGCCATGGCTTGGCAATGGTCTTCTCTCTATTGGCAGCGGCGATCACCTGGAACCTGGGCACTTGGTACTTCGGTATCCCGGCTTCCAGTTCCCACACCTTGATCGGCTCGATCCTCGGTGTCGGCCTGGCCAATGCCCTGATCAACGACATCCCCCTGGCTGACGGTGTGAACTGGCAGAAGGCGATCGATATCGGCGCCTCCCTGGTGTTCTCGCCCATGGCCGGCTTCCTCGTCGCAGCCCTGGTGCTGATTGGCCTGAAGTGGTGGCGGCCGCTGTCGAAGATGCACAAGACCCCGGACCAGCGCCGCAAGCTCGACGACAAGAAACACCCGCCGTTCTGGAACCGCCTGGTGCTGGTGATTTCCGCCATGGCCGTGAGTTTCGTGCACGGTTCCAACGACGGCCAGAAAGGCATCGGCCTGATCATGCTGGTGCTGATCGGTATCGTGCCCGCGCAGTTCGTGCTCGACCTGGGCAGCACCACTTACCAGATCGAACGTACCCGCGATGCGACCGTGCATCTGAGCCAGTTCTACCAGCGTAACAACGCCACGCTCGGTGAGTTCCTGGCCCTGGGCAAAAGCGTGAAGAACGATCTGCCGGGCAAGTTCCAGTGCAACCCGCAACAGACTGAGCCGACCATCAACGCGCTGGTCGACACCTTGAAAGGCGTGTCCGACTATCACTCGCTGACATCTGACCAGCGTATTGAAGTGCGTCGCTATTTGCTCTGCCTGGATGACACCGCGAAAAAAGTCGGCAAACTGCCAGGCCTGGATGCGCGTGAGAAGTCCGACCTCGACAAGCTGCGCAAAGACCTCACCGCCACCACCGAGTACGCCCCGTTCTGGGTCATCCTCGCCGTTGCACTGGCCTTGGGCCTGGGCACCATGGTGGGCTGGAAGCGTGTGGTACTGACCATCGGCGAGAAGATCGGCAAGCAGGGCATGACCTATGCCCAAGGCATGTCGGCGCAGATCACCACCGCGACCATGATTGGCTTTGCCAACATCTTCGCCCTGCCGGTGTCCACCACCCACGTGCTGTCTTCCGGCGTGGCCGGCACCATGGTCGCGAACAAAAGCGGCCTGCAAGGCGGCACCGTGAAGACCATCCTGATGGCCTGGGTGCTGACCCTGCCGGCGACGGTAGGTTTGTCGGCAGGGTTGTTCTGGTTGGCGTCGAAGGCGCTGGGTAGTTGATAACCCCGCCGCAATAAAAAAGGTGCGATCCGCGAGGGTCGTACCTTTTTTTATGTTCGTTTTTCTGTAGACGCCGACTCAAATAACAGGCAAAAAAAAGGGCGACCGAAGTCGCCCAAAATGCCTTGCGTGCTCATGTAACCTGGAAAAACTAAGGTTTTTTACGCTTGTTCGCGTCTTTCCAGATAAAAATTCCAAACCCTACAAAAAACAGCACCATGAGGCTTACAGTCAGCACTCCGGCAAACACCACATTATCGATAAACATGACCGGCCTCCTGTGCTTGCCCTGTTGCGATAGGGCTAAGTTAATGGAGAAGGCGGATTGGAAAATTGACGGGGATCAATGTCGCCCGCGACGGGGCGTAAAGAAGGGCAATAACTGACCTGCATCAAGGGATGCAGGCTGTTTCAACGCTTTTTCGGTTTGTTCTTCGGCTTTTTCTTCACTTTGCCGAGTGGCATCGCTTGTTCAAATGCCTGGCGCACTTCATTCAGGCGCTTGTCATTGAGGTCATGCACGCGCTTGGCACGTTCGGCATTCAGGTCGATCAGCTTGTCGTCTTCACTCATGGCTTGGCTTACGTCGTGGAGGGAATGGCCCAATAATGCGGGCTCAAGCGGCCAACGGCAAATCAGCGGGCGACAAAAGGCAAGGCTTCGCACAAAATCGAGGCCTTACCCGAACCCGGAGACGCCCTCAGGTGGCACTGCACAAGGACCTTCCACCGTTACTGGCCTTGCGCGCTTTCGAAGCCGTGGCGCGGCATTTGAGTTTCATCAAAGCCGCCAGCGAGTTATCGGTGACCCAGAGCGCCCTCAGTCATCAGGTGCAGAAACTTGAGCAACATCTGGGCAAACCGCTGTTTATCCGACGCACCCGCGCGATCGATCTGACCGCCGACGGCCAACAGTACTACGACGAAATCCGCCCTGCCCTCGATGCTATCGCCGCCGCCACGCGTGCCCAGCGGGTTGCCCCGAGCGCCACCGTGTTGCGCATCGGTTTACTGGCATCGTTCGCCACGCTGTGGCTGGCGCCGCGTTTGGCGGGCTTTCTCAACCGCTACCCGCATATCCAGGTGGAGTTGTTACCGGCGATTCAACTGGCGGATGTCGCGGGCGCCGAGGTAGACCTGGCCATCCGTTACGGCAAGGGTGACTGGCCCGATGTCCAGGCCACGCGGCTCATGCCCGAGATCATCTCCCCGGTGTGCAGCCCGTCGTTCAAGGCACGCCAGGACAGCCCACTGCTGATGGCCACTTCGCACCGCCCCTTTGAATGGACCGACTGGTCCGCGCACTACCAGGTCGACCTCACCCACCATCCCCGCGTAATGCTGCACGACTACAACATCGTGGTCGAAGCCGCCGTGGCCGGCCAAGGTATCGCCATGGGCCGCCATCGCCTGATCGAGCGTCGGCTGCAGGACGGCAGCCTGGTGGAAGCGTTCGACTGGCCGCCCTATCACAGCGATATCGGCTACTGGCTCATCGCACCCGAAGGCCCGACCAGTGAAGCGGCGGCATGTTTCAGCCAATGGCTGAAGGAAGCCTGCGCCGACGCGTGAGTTATTTCGATACGTCGCGTGAGATCTATCCGTTTGTCGCCCCGCGATGCAGCCAACATGCTGAAGCCTCCCGAACCCAGAGGATTCATCATGAGCGACTCCATCCGCCAACGCGTGCAAGCCCTTGGCCTCACACTGCCCACCCCAAGCCAGCCAATTGCCAACTACATCAACCATGTCATCAGCCAAAACCAGTTATTCGTTTCCGGACAAATCCCCCTGGTAGACGGCAAGCCCGCCTACATCGGTCGCTTGGGGGAATCCCTCAGTGATGAAGAAGGCGCACAGGCGGCGCAATTGGCGGCCTTGGGCCTGCTGGGGCAGTTGAGCAATGCACTGGGCGATGACCTCTCGCGCCTGGTGCGCACCGTGCGCCTGGGTGTATTCATCGCCAGCAGCGGTGATTTCAAACAGCAAAGCGTGGTCGCCAATGGTGCGTCCAACCTGCTGGTGAACGCCCTTGGTGAAAAAGGCCGGCACGTGCGCACCGCCGTGGGTGTGTCCAGCCTGCCGGCCGGTGTGGCCGTGGAGGTGGATGCGATTTTCGAGTTGCGCCCGTGAGCCCGCTTGAAGTCCAGCGCCTGCGGGACGCCACACCGGGCTGCCAATCCGGCATCGTGCACTTCAACCCAGCTGGCGCCTCCCTGCCGAGCCAGGCGACCCTCGATGCAATCATCGAACAACTGCAACGCGAGGCCCGCGACGGTCCGATGGAAGCCGGCGAACATGGCGCCGTACTGGTGGAAAAAGCCCGCCGCGCCGCCGCGCTACTGCTCAATGCCCCCGTCGCTTCGATTGCCTTTGCCAGCAGCGGTTCGACCGCCTGGAGCCTGGCGTTCCAAGCCTTGGGGCCCTGGCAACCGGGCGACCGTATTCTGGTTGGCCGCCACGAATGGGGCGGCAACCTGGCCAGCATGGAACTGGCAGTGCAGGCCGGCGCCCGAGTGGAAGTCATCCCTTGCGATGAAACCGGCGCGGTCTGCCCGCAGGCGTTGGAATCGATGGTCGATGCACACGTCAAGCTGATCGACCTCACCTGGCTCCCAGCCAATGGCGGCCTGATCAACCCCGCCCAGGCCATTGGTGAAGTGGCGCGGCGCCATGCCATCCCCTACTTCATCGACGCCGGCCAAGCCGTCGGCCAGGTGCCGGTGGATGTACAGGCGTTGCAGTGCGACGTGCTCAAGTCGGCCGGCCGCAAACACCTGCGCGGCCCACGGGGCACCGCGCTGCTGTATGTGCGACCGGGCTTTCTTGAACGGTTGAATCCGACCCAGCGCGATGTATTTTCAGCACCCTGGACCGCCCAGGGTTTTGACCTGCGCCATGACGCTCGGCGCTTCGAAACCAGCGAAACCTCTTTCGCCTTGCTGGCAGGCCTGGGCAATGCGTTGCAAGAGATGAATCATCTGGGCATCGAGCGCGCCTGGGAAACAGTGTCACAAACCGCCGAGCGAATCCGCGAGGCGTTGCGTGGGATATCAGGCATTACCCTGCATGACCTGGGCACGCAGCAGTCAGGCTTGATCGCCTTCAACCTGGCGGGCTGGGATGCATTCGAACTGAAGCGGCGGCTGGGCCTGAAGCGCATCAATATCGGCGCCAATGGCGTGGCCTACACACCGCTGGATATGCAGGCGCGGGGCCTGGAGAGCGTGGCGCGGATCTCGGTCAGCCCGCTGAATACCGAGCAGGATATCGAGGTGTTGTTAGCCGCCCTGCGCGAGTTACGCGACTAAACCTCGACGTCCACCCACAAGCCCTGGCGCGGGGCATCTTCGATCAGTGGCACCACCGGCACGGTGTTATCGGCGTTGAGTATGTCGCCCGGAATGGCCAGGTGCTGCTCCGGGTCTTCATCGGCTTCACGCCGGCGTTTCTGTTGTTCCTGCTGACGGCGTTGTTCTTCGCGCAGCAAAAAAGCCGAGGTCTCGGCGTCGCCCTTTTTCAGGTCGATGGTGCTCTCGTTGGAGCCCGGTTGAACTGGCACCACGGGCGGGATATCCGGCTTCTGTCGCACCGGATCGAGTTGTGACGTCACCGGCACAACGCTGACGGGCAGCATGGGTGGCAGCATAGTGATTATTCTCCTGATCAACAGGCTGTCGGCGGGTGGCAGGGCGACTTGAGCGCAGGCTCGCCAAGCTGTGACCCAGTCGACACTCCCAAGTGCCCGCCACCCGTCGATTCGGCTTCCGGCCCCCCACGCAAACGGAGTAGTTTTTGTCAGAGTCCTTGGGCGTGGGGGCTTGTTCCGTTAAGATAGTCGGCTTTTTCACGGCGGGAGTCAGGCAGCATGGCGCAGCAGTATCAACCGGGGCAACGCTGGATTAGTGACAGCGAAGCAGAGCTGGGGTTAGGCACCGTTCTGGCACAGGACGGCCGCTTGTTGACCGTGCTCTATCCGGCCACTGGCGACACTCGCCAGTATGCGCTACGGAATGCGCCCCTCACGCGTGTGAGGTTTTCGCCGGGTGACAGCATCACCCACTTCGAAGGCTGGAAAATGACCGTACAGGAAGTCGACGACGTCGACGGCCTGTTGGTGTACCACGGCCTCAATGGGCAGAACGAGCAGGTCACCCTGCCGGAAACCCAACTGTCCAATTTCATCCAGTTCCGCCTGGCCAGCGACCGTCTGTTCGCCGGGCAGATCGACCCGCTGGCCTGGTTCTCGCTGCGCTACCACACCCTGGAACACACCAGCCGCCAATTGCAGTCCTCGCTGTGGGGGCTGGGTGGTGTGCGTGCACAACCTATTGCTCACCAGTTGCACATTGCCCGTGAAGTCGCTGACCGTATCGCGCCACGGGTATTGCTGGCCGACGAAGTGGGCCTGGGCAAGACCATCGAAGCCGGCCTGGTGATCCATCGCCAGCTGCTGTCGGGCCGCGCCAACCGCGTGTTGATCCTGGTCCCGGAAAACCTGCAGCACCAATGGCTGGTGGAAATGCGCCGCCGCTTCAACCTGCAGGTTGCGCTGTTCGACGAAGAACGCTTTATCGAAAGCGATGCCACCAACCCGTTCGAAGACACCCAACTCGCCCTGGTCGCGCTGGAATGGCTGGTGGACGACGAGAAGGCCCAGGACGCACTGTTCGCCGCCGGCTGGGACCTGTTGGTCGTCGACGAAGCCCACCACTTGGTGTGGCACGAAGAAAAGGCCAGCCCGGAATACGCACTGGTCGAGCAACTGGCCGAAGTGATTCCGGGCGTGCTGCTGCTGACCGCCACCCCGGAGCAATTGGGCCAGGACAGCCACTTCGCACGCCTGCGCCTGCTCGACCCGAACCGTTTCCACGATCTCGCGGCCTTCCGCGCCGAAAGCGAGAACTATCGCCCAGTCGCCGAAGCCGTGCAGGAGCTGCTCGACAAGGGGCGTCTCTCCCCTGCCGCACACAAGACCATCCAGGGTTTCCTCGGTGACGAAGGCGAAGCCCTGCTGACCGCCGTCAACGATGGCGACACCGAAGCCAGCGCACGCCTGGTGCGCGAGCTGCTCGACCGTCACGGCACTGGCCGCGTGCTGTTTCGCAACACCCGCGCCGCAGTGCAAGGTTTCCCCGAGCGCAAACTGCACGCTTACCCGCTGCCGAACCCGGACGAATACCTGGAGTTGCCGCTGGGCGAACACGCCGAGCTGTACCCGGAAGTCAGCTTCCAGTCGCAACCGGACATCGAAGAAGAAAACCGCTGGTGGCGCTTCGACCCCCGCGTCGAGTGGCTGATCGACCAGCTCAAAATGCTCAAGCGCACCAAGGTCCTGGTGATCTGCGCCCACGCCGAAACCGCGATGGACCTGGAGGATGCCCTGCGCGTGCGCTCCGGTATTCCGGCCACGGTGTTCCACGAAGGCATGAACATCCTCGAACGTGACCGCGCCGCCGCCTACTTCGCTGATGAGGAGTTTGGCGCCCAGGTGCTGATCTGCTCGGAAATCGGCAGTGAAGGCCGCAACTTCCAGTTCTCCCATCACCTGGTGCTGTTCGACCTGCCGTCCCACCCCGATTTGCTGGAACAGCGCATCGGCCGTCTGGACCGGATCGGCCAGAAACACGTGATCGAACTGCACGTGCCGTACCTGGAAACCAGCCCGCAAGAGCGCTTGTTCCAGTGGTACCACGAAGCGCTCAACGCCTTCCTCAACACCTGCCCGACCGGCAACGCCTTGCAGCATCAGTTCGGCCCACGCCTGCTGCCGCTGCTGGAAAACGCCGACGACGGCGAGTGGCAAGCCCTGATCGACGAGGCCCGTGCCGAGCGCGAGCGTCTTGAAGAAGAGCTGCACACTGGTCGCGACCGCCTGCTGGAACTCAACTCCGGCGGCGCGGGTGAAGGTGATGCGCTGGTCGAGGACATTCTGGAGCAAGACGACCAGTTCGCCCTGCCGATCTACATGGAAACCCTGTTCGACGCATTCGGCATCGACAGCGAAGACCATTCGGAAAACGCGCTGATCCTCAAGCCCAGCGAAAAAATGCTCGACGCCAGCTTCCCCCTGGGCGACGACGAAGGTGTGACCATCACCTACGACCGTAACCAGGCGCTGTCCCGCGAAGACATGCAGTTCATCACCTGGGAACACCCGATGGTGCAGGGCGGCATGGACCTGGTGCTGTCCGGTTCCATGGGCAACACCGCCGTGGCGCTGATCAAGAACAAGGCGCTGAAGCCTGGCACCGTGTTGCTGGAACTGCTCTACGTCAGCGAAGTGGTCGCCCCGCGCTCGCTGCAACTGGGCCGCTACCTGCCGCCGGCTGCCCTGCGCTGCCTGCTGGATGCCAATGGCAACGACCTGTCGAGCCGTGTGTCCTTCGTGACCCTCAACGACCAGCTGGAAAGCGTGCCACGGGCCAGCGCCAACAAGTTCATCCAGGCCCAGCGCGACCAGCTGACGCCACGGATCAATGCCGGCGAAGAAAAGATCACCCCGCAACATGCCGAGCGCGTGGCCGAGGCCAAACGTCGCCTGGCAGCAGACACCGACGAAGAACTGGCACGCCTGACCGCGTTGCAAGCGGTCAACCCGACCGTGCGTGACAGTGAGTTGGTGGCCTTGCGTGCCCAACGTGAGCAAGGCTTGGCGATGCTGGATAAGGCGGCGCTGCGACTGGAAGCGATTCGGGTCCTGGTCGCAGGCTAATAAAAAGAAGGCCCGCGCAATGCGGGCCTTCTTTATTAGTCTTTCGGGCCTCTTCGCGAGCAAGCCCGCTCCCACAGTTGACCGAGTTCCAACGTTGGAATGCAGTCGAATGTGGGAGCGGGCTTGCTCGCGAAGGAGTCACCTCGGTCTCAAGCTGTCACCGCCGAACCCGGCACCTCCACCGCACTCAACCCCTCCTTCATCTTCTTGGCATCGCGCACAAAACTGCGCGACGCCTGGAACAGAAACAGCATGGTCAAGAACAGCGCCACCGGGATCAGGTACATGGCGTCATGCAACCCCACCGCTTTATACGCTTCAGTCATCTGCTCCGCGCCGGCCGCGTACATTGCCGAATGGGCGAAATGATCGGAGAGCCCACCCACCACGATCGGCCCCATCCCACCGCCCAGCAAGTACAACCCGGCAAAAAACAGCGCCATCGCCGTGGCGCGCAGGCGCGGTTCGACCACGTCCTGGATCGCCGTGTACACGCAGGTGTAGAAGTTATAGGCGAACAACCAACCCACGCTGAACAGCGCCACAAACACACCAATCTCGATACGCCCGGCGTGCAACGCCCAGGCCGTGGTCACGGTGGAGATGATCAGGCTGAACGCAGCAAACAACAGCCGGCCATTGGCGATGCGTTGATGGATCTTGTCGGCCACCCAGCCACCGAGGGTCAGGCCCACCAGGCCAGTCAGGCCTACGATCACCCCAGTGGCAACCGCCGCTTCCTGCAACGGCATCAGGAAATAACGCTGCAGCATCGGCACCAGGAACGAGTTGCAGGCATAGGTCGCAAAGTTGAAGCACAGCCCGGCCAGCACCAGCCACAGAAAGGTCGGCACCGCCAGTACGCGGCGGATCGGGCGGTCGACGCGCTCCTGGGAAACCTGCACGGTTTCGGCGGCGCCGCGCTTGGGCTCCTTGATATAGAACATGAACACCGCCAGGATCATCCCCGGCACCGCCGCGATAAAGAACGGTGCGCGCCAGCTGTCGAACGCCTTGACCATCCAACCGATGGTGAAGAACGCCAGCAACAGCCCCAACGGCAGGCCCAACATGAAAATGCCCATGGCCCGAGCGCGACGGTGCGCCGGGAACAGGTCGCCAATCAGCGAGTTGGCCGCCGGCGCATAGCTGGCTTCGCCAATGCCGATGCCCATGCGCACCAGCAGAAACGTCCAGAAACTGCCGACCATGCCATTGACCGCCGTCAGCCCGCTCCAGGCGAACAGGCCCCAACCCATCAGTTTGCTGCGCGAGCCGGTATCGGCCAGGCGCCCGAGGGGTAGGCCGGCAATGGCGTAGACGATGGTGAAGGCGGTGCCGATGATGCCGAGCTGGAAGTCGCTCAAGTGCCATTCCATGCGGATTGGCTCGATGATGATCGCCGGAATCGTGCGATCGAAGAAGTTGAACAGGTTGGCGAGGAACAGCAGGAACAGAATGCGCCAGGCATTCGCCGCTTGGGTCGAGTTCTGCATGGGTCCGTCTCTTTTATTGTTATGAGAGCTGCGATGCCCGATGCATCCTGCCCGGTACCTGCAACATAGTCAGCCAGCCCCCGGTTGTCTGTAATGATTCGTAAAGCTGATAGGGCATGATTTCGCCCGGCAGCACGGGACTTCGCCTACAAAAATATAAGTGCCTGCCCCCCTTCCCAACGGCCATGGCCCGGATAGAATGGCGAGCCTTCCGTAACACCCCACCCCTGTTTTTCTTATCGATGACGCCCATGTCCGAAGCCAGTCCGTGTCTGAATTGCGGTGCCTGCTGTTCACACTTTCGCGTGTCTTTCTTCTGGGGCGAGTGCGCCTCATCGGGGGGCACAGTGCCCGACGATCTGGTGGTGCAGATCAACCCCACCCGCGTAGCGATGATCGGCACCGACCAGAAACCGGCGCGCTGCTGCAGCCTTGAAGGAGAAGTAGGCCAAGGCACCCGCTGCACGATCTACGATCAGCGCTCCAGCGTGTGCCGCGAGTTCGAGTCCTCCTGGTATGAGGGCGTACACAACGCCGATTGCGATGCAGCCCGCGCGGCATTTGGCCTGGCGCCGCTGGAAGCACCGTTCGAACTGGACCTGCCCATCAGCGCTTAGCATCAAACGCTATGGGTGGCATGCCAAAATCGTAGAGAAGCAAAGTGCCATTACACCTTGCGAATTTTCCTACGCGTCTACACTGGTCCTCATAGGTCATCGCCGTAGGCAGTGACGTGACGCTATGACGGGACATGCTATGGAATGGCTGGGTCTGCATTTTTTTACCGAGCTTCCAGAGAGCGGGCACTTATTACTCAACTGCAGTCATAACCCCTTTTTGGTGCTTCTGGCCTATCTGGTCGCCTGCGCGGCAGGTTTCGGCACGCTGGACATGGCCGAACGCGTCGGCCATGTCGAAGACCCCACCGCGCGTCGCCACTGGCGCTGGCTCGGTGCCGGGTGCCTGGCGGGCGGGATCTGGTCCACCCATTTCATCAGCATGCTGGCCTTCCAGGCCCCGATTGCCATTCATTACGAACTGCTCATGACGTTCGCGTCCTTGCTGATCGCGTTGATCGCGTCGCTGATCGCCATGCAAACCCTGAGTCACTCCCACCTGCGCTTCCACCAGTATTTGCTGGCGTCGGTGTGGATGGGCATCGGCATCGCCTTGATGCATTACGTCGGCATGTCGGCCATGCGTTCCCAGGCACAGGTGTATTTCGAAACAAAACTGTTCATGGCCTCGATCGGAATTGCCATCGGCGCCAGCCTGGCGGCCTTGCTGCTGTCGAGTTACCTGCGCAACGGTGCCGGGGTGTTCCACCAGTTGCTTAAATATGCCGCCAGTCTGGTGCTCGGCGCGGGCATCCTGAGCATGCACTTCACCGGCATGGCCGCTATGCGCCTGATGGTGCCGACGGGGGCGGACTTGTCGCTGCCGCTGGACAACAATCCGATTCAACTGGGCTTGTCGGTCGCCGTCATCACCCTGCTGGTGATCGGCAGCAGCATCAGCGCGGCCCTGGCCGACAAGAAACTGCAACATAAGGAACGCGATCTACGTCGGGTCAATGCCCTGCTCAGCGAACTGGACCAGGCCCGCGCCTCGCTGCAACAGGTGGCCCACTACGACGCCTTGACCAGCCTGCTCAACCGAAGAGGCTTCAACCAGATCTTCGCGGAAAAGCTCGCCGAAAAAACCGCCTCCCACGGCATGATGGCGGTGATCTTTCTTGATATCGATCACTTCAAACGCATCAACGACAGCCTCGGGCATGACGCCGGCGATCAGTTGCTCACCGTGCTGGCCGGGCACATCAAGGGCTCGGTACGCAGCCACGCCGATGTGGTGGCGCGGTTTGGCGGCGATGAGTTCTGCATCCTGATCAGCATCCACCACCGCGACGAAGCCCGGCACCTGGCCCAACGCATCATGCAGCAGATGAAAGAACCCATCGAACTGGCCGGCCGGCGCATGGTGATGACCACCAGCATCGGTATCAGCCTGTTTCCCGATGACGGCCTGACGTGCGAAGAGCTGTTGAAAACCGCCGACCTGGCGCTGTATCAGTCCAAGGATGCCGGACGCAACAGCCTGAACTTCTTCAGCTCCAACCTGAAAACCCGCGCGTTCCTTGAACTGCAACTGGAAGAGGAACTGCGCGGCGCCCTGCGCACCCGCAACCAACTGGTGCTGTTCTATCAACCGATCTTCGACATGAAACTGGGTAAGGTCACGCGACTGGAAGCCTTGGTGCGCTGGCAACATCCACAGCACGGTCTACTGGCCCCAGACCGCTTTATCGGCATCGCCGAAAGCAACGGCCTGATTGCCGAACTGGACCACTGGGTACTGCGCCAAGCCTGTCATGACCTGAGCCTGCTGTCGGAACGGGGTTATACCGACCTGACCATGGCGGTGAACTGCTCGGCCCTGAACCTGGCCCGCGATGAACTGGCGGATGAAATCGAAGACGCGTTGCGCTTCAGCGGGATCGGCGCCAACCGCCTGGAACTGGAAGTCACCGAAAACGCCCTGATGGGTAACATCAGCAGTACTTTGGCGTTGCTGCGGCAAATCCGCGCGCTGGGTGTGTCACTGGCCATCGATGACTTTGGCACCGGCTACTCATCCCTCGCTTACCTCAAGCGCTTGCCCCTCAACACCCTGAAGATCGACCGCTCGTTTATCCAGGATATTCCCAAATCCACCGCCGATATCGAGATCGTCCAGGCGGTGATCGGCATGGCCCACACCCTGCACCTGCAGGTGGTGACCGAAGGCGTGGAAACCCAGGCCCAGTTCGAGCTGCTGCACCAGCATGGCTGTGATTTCGTCCAGGGTTACCTGCTGAGTCCGGCGGTGCCAGCCAGTGACATCATCGGTGTAATGCAAGGCATCAACATGCGCAATCCGCTCCTCTCACCAAGCGGGGTGAGCACCACGGACAGCCGTACGCCGAAAGAGCCCTCGCCAAGCCGTGGAGGCTCCACGTCCATCGTCAGGCCAATTCGCTGACGCCGAATCTTTGGCATTTCGCCATCATTTGCCTAAAGAACGCCGACGAACGGCCGATTCATCAGAGTCCGGCCAGGTTTTCCCCGAAAACACTAGGGTTCTAGCCCACTCGCCCAGGACAAGGACGCACTGTAAAGTCGCGAACTCCCATTCCGTGATGGCCCTTTGATACTTTCAGCCATCCGCCCAGGCACATGGCGCACAATGACTTCTAAAAATAACTCTGCCACCGTGGTATCCGACGTGTTGCTCCCAGCTCCTGCGGACACTCCCTCAGGTTCAAAGTCATTGAGCACCGCCCGCCCGCTGGCCACCCAGCAATACTTGTACTTCACCGAAACCAATACCGACCGCATCCTCGACAACCTCGACGGCCTGCGCGACATGGTGTTCCCGCGCGCCCCCCATCTGGAAGGCGACAACGATCCGCGCAACGAGCAGGAATTTCCCTCGGTGTGCCTGATCGGCCTGGGCCGCTGTGGTTCCAACATCGCGCTCGATGTGGCGGAACTGGTGTACAACGCGCGCAAGTTCTACCTCAACGAATTCAGCAACGAAGACAAGTCACAGGACAAGGGCTACAGCCCCGCCCAGTGGATCCGCAACAATTTGCGCCTGGGCAGCGGCAAGGCCAGCAAACCGGTGTTCCTGGTGGAACCGCTGGTAATGCTTGGCGACCTGGACAAGGACATCGCCGGGCGTATCCGTTTCTCGCGCAAGGGCGAAAAAAGCGGCTTTTTGCGCGACTACAGCAAGATGAAAATCATGGACCTGTCTGAAGTCCATGCCGGTGGTGCCGGTAACGCGCCGATCCTCGGCCAGTACCTGGCCAAGATCATCCTCAATAAAGACACCCAGCGTTTTTCCAGCCCTGACTGGAAGATGATCCACTCGTACCTGATCGACTCGTGCGGCATCAAGGCCAACCAGTCGCGCCTGTACTTCTCGATCTTCAGCGCCGGTGGAGGCACCGGCTCGGGCATGGCCTCGGAATTTGGCCTGGCCCAACAGCACTCGTACATGAACAAGACGTTTGACACCAAGCCCGCCGACGAGCACGACAGCAAAAGCGGCCATGCCTTTGTGTTCGAGCCGATCTTCACCAGCGGCATTTGCGTGCTGCCGAACATTTCCGACCACCGTAGCGAAATGTCCGAGGCGCTGCACATCAACGCCGGGCGCCTGCTGTGCAAATACCTGTCGGAAGAATGGGATTTCTCGTACAACTTTGCCAATGAAGACAGCAGCGAAGCCAGCGTGAAGGGGCGCATCCGGCCGTGGAATGCGATGATGCTGATCTCCAACGACATCATGCGTTATGCCGAAGAAAGCGATGACGGCAACATCCAGAACATTGACGTCAATGCCATGGAAAAACACGCCAACCAGTACATTTCCCAGCAGATTTTCAACATCCTCACCGCCCAGGCCGTGACCACCGACTACGACCAGAACTACTTCCGGCGCGCCGGGATCGACATCGGCGAAACCATCCGCCTGGATGCCAACGACCTGTTCATGAGCCTGGCCGGCCCGGTGGCGATTGCCTACGCCGAGTCCGTCGTCCCGGAAACCCCGGCGCCGTCGAGCGACAAATTCAAGGTATTCGAGAAAGAGCCGCAACGCCTGAACATCGATGACCTGTTCTTTCGCTCCATCGACCTGCCGCACTTCAACAAAGTCACCCAGGCTATCGAAGGCATCAGCCTGCTGCCGATCGAATCCAAGCGCTACAAGGCGTCGCTGGAGCAGTACAAGAATTCAGGCTACGACGCGGCCGCGTTGCATGACCTGCACTTCTTCAAGAACTGCTCGTCGGTGGTGTCCATCGTCTCGTTGCCCAAGGACTACAAGCTGTCCTACATGGACCTGAACCGGCTCAAGACCCACCTCAACAGCCTGTTCCCCAACACCACCCTCAAGCGCTATGCCCTGGTGATCGGTGCTTCGGCCAACTTGTCGCTGACCACCTTGATTGCGAAAAGCCCGTGCCTGTCGGACGATTTCCTTACGCTGATCGTGGCATTTATTAAACGCTGCTTTGCGCGCAACCCGTACCGCTTCGATGATACGCTGGACAACTCGATCCTGGATTTCATCATCCACGAGGACTTCGACGAGGACCGTATCGACGAGCTGCTCAACGAGTTCGAAAACCCGGCGAAGATCCTCGATACCAATTGGTACGCGATCAAGCCGATGTATGAGAAGAAGTACCGCGAGCTGATCAACGACAAAGACAAGTTCGTGTCGATCAATGACATTCGCCTGTCACGGGATTGTGTGAAGAAGTCGATCAAGTACCTGCGTGAGATCTACCGTCATCGCATCGGCAAGACCAAGGTTATTTCGTTGAATAATCACACGGGCAAGACCGCCTGACGCGTAGCGACGGCGCCGTTTGGCGCCGTCACTGTTTCACGAGGCTCGTCGTTGCTGCAGGTAGGCGACGATGGCATGCTCGTCTGCAGACTTGGCAGGCCGGGGCAATTGCTTCGGCCAGCTGGGGGCTTGCGTTCCGAAGAACGTGTTCTGTTCAGCCTCATCCCAACCGCGAATTTCACGCGAGGCCGATTCCCACCAGCCTTGTCGGCACACGTCGTAATAGGGGTTCGCAGGCGCGGCGCTGCCGTAGAGCAAGTCGCGACCGACCCGTTTTACATGCTTGCGCTGATTTCGCAGCTTCCATTTGATGATCAGTCGCTGCCACGCCGATGGCATAGGCTTGAACTGCGGTACGTCAAGGCAACGCAGCACCAGCTCAGGACTGAAGGTTTCGCCATGCAGGCTGAAAAAATGCGCCTGCATGGCGTGGAAGAAGCGCTTGTCAGCGTAATAGTGATGAACGAACTTCCTGGCCTCGCGCACCGTCTTGCCATGCATCGCGAAGGAAATTGCGACTTGCTCAATGGTGTGGATGTCGAATGAACCCTGGGTCCACTCGTCGATCAGGCGGATCGAGGTTTCAAGCAGCGGCGTATCCGTATCACGGACACCACACAGGCCACTGTTGTAGAGCTTGAAACTGTTGCTGGCAGAAATGCCGTGGGCGTGCAGGTGCTGGCCCAGCTTGAGGTAGTCCGGGCGCTTGCAGACATAGCTCCAGTCGTACTCGAACTCGTCCATCACATACTGGCCCGAGCCGATGAGTTCGAAGACGCGATGGGGCGACTTGAGGAACAGCGTGTCGGTGTCGACGAACAGCGTGGTGTCCGCCAGCGTCAAGCCTTGGGCGATCGCACAGGCCTTGCGCCGGTGCAGGTAACCGTTGTCGCCCTGCCACTGGATCAGGGTTTGCTCGTCCAGCTCGATGGTTTCCACCGGCCAGCCGATAAAATCCTGCGGACGATCGGTCATGACCCGGATACACAGCGACTCACCCGGCTTGAGGCGCGCCAAGGCAGTGAGGATGCTGAATTTGGCTTCGCGCCGGTAAACGTCTTGTTTACCGTAGATAAGATAGAGCAGCTGGTGCGAGGGTTTCGCTGAGGGGGGCAGCGTAGACGGCATGATGGGCTCCGGGTGACAGGCTGCGCACTTTACCGGAATTCCATGTCTTCCTACTGCCAAGATCCGACAATCGCCAGGCTTTTTAAACACCGGGAAACAATTCTTCCCCGCTGTCAGCCGTGGAAAAACTGTTCCCATGACGTGCGCGTCACCCTGGGCTGTGACCTTTCTTCACGGCAAGATGCCATCACGGCGCCAGCGGTTACCCCGCTACACACTTTCAAACCTGAAATTCACGCACCGTTTCAGTGCCTACTTGGAAGTCGCTGCCCTTTCCTGGATCAGGATCCACGGCGAAACCACCACTGCCCACAGGCTCGGATCACGCTCAACCAGGTCCAGCGCCCGCGTCGCAGACACTTCGCCCAGGCTGCCAGAGGCCAGCCAGGCAGCGACTTTGTCGCGATTGTCCTCGGCCATTCCCTCGGCGGCTTCGATCAAATCCAGGCCGGCGTCGACCCACAATAGGGCACCCTTGGCAAAGAACGGCTCAAGCTCCTTCCAGGATATTTCGGCGGTTTCACCAAGCAGCTTGGCATAGAGGGTGCTAGGTTCTTGCGTCATGGGAATTCACCTGAGTAAAAAACGGCGCAATCATAACGTCGTGGCACCGGTAGAAAAACCCAGTTGCAAATGAGTCACCGAGAGAAAGTGTCAGGAAAGCCAAGGATTGCCCGAAACTCTGGCATCACCCCGCCGCAATTCTGTCTTTTTCTTTCATTTAAGCGACATACCCGGGTTTTGCCCCCAGCAGCCAGCTTTTCAAGCGATCAACCGGCGCTCTACACTGTACCGGTACAGTTGCCAGGGCACTGCCGGGGGGATATCCGAGATATCTGATCCGGTTCTGCAGCTCACAAGGCCGCTAGAACTATAAAAAATACAACAGTAAGAGTGGAGCACTATGAATAAGGCTACTAAGCAGATTTCCAAACTGTTTGCCGCTATGGTCCTGGCTGGGGTTGCCGGCCATTCGTTCGCAGCCGACACCATCAAGATCGGTATCGCAGGGCCTAAGACCGGTCCAGTGACGCAATACGGCGACATGCAATTCATGGGTGCCAAACAAGCCATCGCCGACATCAACGCCAAGGGCGGCGTTGACGGCAAGATGCTTGAGGCCAAGGAATACGACGACGCTTGCGATCCTAAACAAGCCGTTGCCGTCGCCAACAAAGTGGTCAACGACGGCGTCAAGTTCGTGGTCGGTCACCTCTGCTCCAGCTCCACTCAACCCGCTTCCGACATCTATGAAGACGAAGGCGTGATCATGATTACCCCGGCTGCCACCAGCCCGGAAATCACCGCTCGTGGCTACAAGCTGATCTTCCGCACCATCGGCCTGGACAGCGCCCAAGGCCCGGCCGCCGGCAACTACATTGCCGACCACGTGAAGCCGAAGATCGTTGCCGTCCTGCACGACAAGCAGCAATACGGTGAAGGCATCGCCACCGCCGTTAAACAGACCCTCGAGAAGAAAGGCACCAAGGTTGCCGTCTTCGAAGGCCTGAACGCCGGCGACAAAGACTTCTCCTCGATCATCCAGAAGCTCAAGCAAGCCAACGTCGACTTCGTCTACTACGGCGGCTACCACCCTGAGCTGGGCCTGATCCTGCGCCAAGCCAAGGAAAAAGGCCTGAACGCCAAGTTCATGGGCCCGGAAGGCGTCGGCAACGACTCCATCTCGCAAATCGCCCAGGGCGCTTCCGAAGGCCTGCTGGTAACCCTGCCTAAATCCTTCGACACCGACCCGGCCAACAAAGCCATCGTTGAAGAGTTCGCCAAGAACAAGCAGGACCCAACCGGTCCGTTCGTGTTCCCAGCCTACTCGGCCATCGAAGTGATCGCCGGCGGTATTACCGCTGCGAAGAGCGAAGACACCGCCAAAGTGGCAGCCGCCATCCACGCGGGCACCTTCAAAACCCCTACCGGCGACCTGAGCTTCGATGCCAAGGGCGACCTGAAGGACTTCAAATTCGTGGTCTACGAATGGCACTTCGGTAAACCAAAAACCGAAGTTTCCCCTCAGTAAGCCAGGCGTTACTGGTCCAACAAGCCCACTGTGAGAGCAGTGGGCTTTGTTTTACGAGGTTTATGGGCCTGTCACCCGCGATCCGGGCGCTGGCTCACCTGAAAATCTTAAAACCGTCACCAGCGGTTCGCTGGCAAACGCTTTGTGCAACCTGGTCACAGAACAGGACACAGGCCGGAAATGACTCCACCAGTGAAATGCGTATCGGGTTTTTAGGAGCGCTGTAATGCCTGAGATCTATCATTTTTTCCAACAGCTGGTTAATGGCCTGACCATTGGCAGCACCTATGCCTTGATAGCCATTGGCTACACAATGGTTTACGGCATCATTGGAATGATCAACTTCGCCCATGGCGAGGTGTACATGATTGGTTCCTACGTGGCCTTTATCGCCCTTGCCGGGTTGGCCATGATGGGTATCCACTCCCTGCCGCTGTTGATGACCGCCGCGTTCCTGGCGTCGATCGTCGTGACCAGTGCCTATGGCTACAGTATCGAGCGTGTTGCCTACCGTCCCTTGCGTGGCAGCAACCGTTTGATCCCGCTGATTTCCGCCATCGGCATGTCGATTTTCCTGCAGAACACCGTATTGCTGTCACAGGATTCCAAGGATAAGTCCATTCCCAACCTGATCCCGGGGAGCATCTCCTTCGGCCCAGGTGGCGCACAAGAAGTGCTGATTTCGTATATGCAGATCCTGGTCTTTGTCGTCACCCTGGTGGCGATGCTGGGCCTGACCCTGTTCATCTCTCGCTCCCGTCTGGGGCGCGCCTGCCGGGCTTGCGCCGAAGACATCAAGATGGCCAACCTGCTGGGCATCAACACCAACAACATCATCGCCCTGACCTTCGTGATCGGTGCCGCACTGGCTGCCGTTGCGGCGGTGCTGCTGAGCATGCAGTACGGCGTGATCAACCCCAACGCCGGTTTCCTGGTAGGTCTCAAGGCCTTTACTGCGGCGGTATTGGGCGGCATCGGCAGTATCCCGGGCGCGATGCTGGGTGGCCTGGTGCTGGGTGTGGCCGAAGCCTTTGGCGCCGATATCTTCGGCGACCAGTACAAGGACGTCGTGGCGTTCGGCCTGTTGGTTCTGGTGCTGTTGTTCCGTCCGACCGGCATCCTGGGCCGTCCGGAGGTTGAGAAAGTATGAGCAGATATCTTAAATCGGCGTTTTTCAGCGCCTTGCTGGTATGGGCCGTGGCCTTTCCGGTACTCGGCCTCAAGCTGAGCATTGTCGGCATCAACCTGGAAGTGCATGGCACCGGTCCCGTGACCCTGACCATCATCGCCCTGTGTTCGGTGCTGATGTTCCTGCGCGTGCTGTTCACCCAGCAGGTCGGCGCCCTGTTCAAGGGCAACCGTGGCCCGTTGGTATCGCCCAAGGTCAGCCAATTCCTGACCCTGCCGCGCACCCAGCGCTACATCATCATCGGCCTGATCGTGGCCGCGTTGATCTGGCCGTTCTTTGGCTCGCGCGGTGCGGTCGACATCGCCACCCTGATCCTGATCTACGTGTTGCTGGGCCTGGGCCTGAACATCGTGGTGGGCCTGGCCGGCTTGCTCGACCTGGGTTACGTGGGCTTCTACGCCGTGGGTGCCTACACCTACGCGCTGCTCTCGCACTACCTGGGCTGGGGCTTCTGGATCTGTCTGCCCTTGGCGGGCATGGCGGCGGCTACGTTCGGCTTCCTGCTGGGCTTCCCGGTGTTGCGCCTGCGCGGTGACTACCTGGCGATCGTGACCCTGGGCTTCGGTGAAATCATCCGTCTGTTCCTGCGTAACCTCACCGACATCACCGGCGGGCCCAATGGCATCAGCAGCATCCCCAAGCCCACCTTCTTCGGGCTGACGTTCGACCGTAGCGCCGCAGAAGGCATGCAGACCTTCCACGAGTACTTCGGAATCGACTACAACCCGGTGAGCAAAGTGGTGTTCCTGTACCTGGTGGCGCTGCTGCTGGCACTGGCTGCCCTGTTCGTGATCAACCGCCTGCTGCGCATGCCCATCGGCCGTGCGTGGGAAGCGCTGCGTGAAGATGAAATCGCCTGCCGTGCACTGGGCATGAACCCGACAGTCATCAAGCTTTCGGCATTTACCCTCGGGGCAACGTTTGCCGGTTTCGCCGGCAGCTTCTTCGCCGCTCGCCAAGGCCTGGTGACGCCGGAGTCGTTCACCTTCATCGAGTCGGCGATCATCCTCGCCATCGTGGTACTGGGTGGCATGGGCTCGCAACTGGGCGTGATCCTGGCGGCGATCGTGATGATCCTGCTGCCGGAAATGATGCGTGAGTTCAGCGAATACCGCATGTTGATGTTCGGCGCCATGATGGTGCTGATGATGATCTGGCGTCCTCAAGGCCTGCTGCCCATGCAACGTCCACACATGGAGCTGCGCAAATGAGCCGCGAGATCCTGAAAGTCGAAAATCTGAGCATGCGCTTCGGCGGCTTGCTGGCGGTCAACGGCGTGGCCCTGACCGTGAAAGAGAAACAAGTGGTTGCCTTGATCGGTCCGAACGGCGCAGGCAAGACCACGGTGTTCAACTGCCTCACCGGCTTCTACAAGCCAAGCGGTGGCAGCATCCTGCTGGACGGCCAGCCGATCCAGGGCCTGGCCGGTCACGAAATCGCCCGCAAGGGCGTGGTGCGGACCTTCCAGAACGTGCGGTTGTTCAAGGACATGACGGCGGTCGAGAACCTGTTGATTGCCCAGCACCGTCACTTGAACACCAACTTCTTCGCGGGCCTGTTCAAAACTCCGGCGTTCCGCAAGAGCGAACGCGAGGCCATGGAGTACGCCGAGTACTGGCTGGACAAGGTCAACCTGACCGAGTTTGCCAACCGCCCGGCCGGCACCCTGGCCTACGGTCAGCAACGTCGCCTGGAAATCGCCCGCTGCATGATGACCCGCCCGCGGATCCTCATGCTCGACGAACCCGCGGCTGGCCTGAACCCCAAGGAAACCGAAGACCTCAAGGCGCTGATCAGTGTGTTGCGTGAAGAAAACAATGCGACCGTGTTATTGATCGAACACGACATGAAACTGGTCATGAGCATTTCCGACCACATCGTGGTGATCAACCAGGGCACGCCTTTGGCCGACGGGACGCCGGAGCAGATCCGCGATAATCCTGAAGTGATCAAAGCCTATTTGGGGGAAGCGTAAAATGCTGCAATTCGAAAACGTTTCCACTTTCTACGGCAAGATCCAGGCCCTGCACAGCGTCAACGTGGAAGTGCGCCAGGGCGAGATCGTCACGCTGATCGGCGCCAACGGTGCCGGCAAATCGACCCTGTTGATGACCCTGTGCGGTTCGCCTCAGGCCCACAGCGGCAGCATCCGTTACATGGGTGAAGAACTGGTGGGTCAGCAATCCTCGCAGATCATGCGCAAGAGCATTGCGGTGGTGCCGGAAGGCCGTCGCGTGTTCTCGCGCCTGACCGTGGAAGAGAACCTGGCCATGGGCGGGTTCTTCACCGACAAGGGCGACTATCAGGAGCAGATGGACAAGGTGCTGCACCTGTTCCCTCGGCTCAAGGAACGCTTCAGCCAACGCGGCGGCACCATGTCCGGCGGCGAGCAGCAGATGCTCGCCATCGGCCGCGCGCTGATGAGCAAACCCAAGCTGTTGCTGTTGGACGAACCTTCACTGGGCCTGGCACCGATCATCATCCAGCAGATCTTCGACATCATCGAACAGCTGCGCAAGGACGGTGTGACGGTATTCCTGGTGGAGCAGAACGCCAACCAGGCACTGAAAATCGCTGACCGTGCCTATGTGCTGGAAAACGGCCGGGTGGTGATGCAGGGCACGGGCGAGCAGTTGCTGACCGATCCGAAGGTGCGCGAGGCCTACCTGGGCGGCTGAGAAAGCCCATGGATGCTGGACACAAGGGGAGCCGGGTAACCGGCTCCCCTTTTTATTTAAAGTTTTTTCAGATGACCTGTAACGAAATCCTACTCACCCGCTCTAGAGCTACAAGCAAGCATTCAAGCCTGCCACCTCAACCCACTGCTGGAGATACACCATGACGACCAAACTGTCCGCCGCCGCCCTCGTAATGGCCCTCGGCTCCGCCCTGAGCCTGTCCACCCTGGCCACCACCGCCCACGCTGCCGACGACATGCAGAAATGCTTCGGCGTCGCTGAAGCTGGCAAGAACGATTGCGCCGCGGGTGCAGGCACTTCCTGCGCCGGCACCTCAAAAACCAAGGATCAAGCCAACGCCTGGAAACTGGTCCCAGCCGGCACCTGCCTCAAGACCCCAAGCTCCACCTCGCCGACCGGTTTCGGCCAGGAAGCCGCCTTCACCGCCAAGTCCTGAAACCTCGTAAAACCTGAGTACTGATGATGACCCTTTCATTCCTGCAAGCCGTCTCCCAGGCTCAGGCGCCCGGCCTTCCCCGCCGGGCCGGGCTGGGGCTCAAGCATGAGCATTTCATGGAAGTGCTGGAGACCTCGCCCGACATCGGTTTTTTTGAAGTGCACGCCGAAAACTACATGGTGGCCGGCGGCCCGTTTCATCATTACCTGGGGTTGATCCGCGAGCAGTACCCGCTGTCCTTGCACGGCGTGGGCCTGTCCATCGGCGGCGAAGGCCCGCTGGATCGTGAGCACCTGGCACGGTTGGCCGCGCTGATTGAACGCTATCAACCCCACTCTTTTTCCGAACACCTGGCCTGGTCAAGCCATGGCCCGGTGTTCCTCAATGACCTGCTGCCCCTGGCCTACGACAGCGCGACCCTGCAACGCGTGTGCGAACACGTTGACCAGGTACAGAGCGCTCTCAAGCGCCCGATGCTGCTGGAAAACCCGTCGACTTATCTGCAATTCCAACGCTCCACCCTGGACGAGACCGACTTCATCAGCGAAGTCATCCGTCGCACCGGCTGTGGTTTGCTGCTGGATGTAAACAACGTCTATGTGTCGTGCATCAACCACCAGCGCGATCCACTTGCCTACCTCGACGCGTTGCCATTGCACGCAGTGGGCGAGATTCATCTGGCCGGTTTTGCCGAAGACACTGACAGCCTTGGTGATCGCTTGCTGATCGATGATCACGGCGCACCTATCGACAACACCGTGTGGCAGCTGTACGAAAAGGTACTGACGCAGGTCGGCTCAGTGGCGACTTTGATCGAGCGGGACAACCAGGTGCCAGCGTTCAGCGTACTGCTGGCCGAGGCTCAACAAGCCGAATGGCATCTGTCCAAGGTGAAAGCATGAGCCTGCACGACAATTTCGCCGAGGCATTATTGGCGCCGGACCTGGCCTGCCCCGACGGCCTGTTCAGCACCAATGGTGCCGACCCCGCCAGCCGCTTCGTGGTGTATCGCAACAATGTGCACAGCTCATTGATCAACGCACTGGCGACGGCATATCCCGTGACATTGCAACTGGTAGGCGAAGAATTCTTCCGAGCAATGGCCGGCCTGTTTGTACAGGTTTGCCCACCCACCAGCCCGTTGATCAGCGAGTACGGCAGTGCGTTCGCGGCGTTTATCCAGGATTTCGAGCCTGCCGCCAGCGTGCCCTACCTGGCGGATGTCGCGCGCCTGGAACGCTTGCGTGTGCGTGCCTATCACGCCGCGGATACCCCGCCGCTGGACCAGCAGACGGTTCTCCTGGCACTGCAAGGCCAGGCAGACCTAGGGAAATTTCGCCTGCAACTGCATCCCTCCCTGGCCACCTTGAATTCAGCCTATGCGGTGGTGGCCGTGTGGGCCGCGCACCAGACCGAGGGTGGCTTGGCCACTTTGAGTCCCTGGCATGCCCAGGGTGCGCTGGTCATGCGTCAGGGCCTGGAAGTCCAGGTCTTTGCTATCGACCACGGCTCAGTCGCGTTTATCGACAGCCTGGCCCATGGCACGCCCTTGGAAAAAGCCGTGGAGCAGGCGCTTGAAGCGTCAGCCGAGTTCGATCTGCACCAATGCCTGACGCTGCTGATCAGCCACAACGCCATCACCCATTTGCAACCAGAACAAAAGGTATCGCCATGAATACTCGTCCATCGTGCCTGATCAATCGGGTCATCGCGCTTTTCGAACAGATTCCCTACAGCCTGATCGCCTTTCTCGCACGCTTCTCCATTGCAGCCGTGTTCTGGAAATCCGGGCAAACCAAAGTCGAAGGCTTCGCGATTGATTTGATCAGCGGCACCTTCCAACTAGGTGCACCGAAACTGGCGGCTTCGACATTGCCGCTGTTTCGCAGCGAATACCACGTGCCGCTGTTATCGCCTGAAATCGCAGCGCCTATGGCTGCATTTGCCGAGCATTTTTTCCCGGTGTTGATCTTGGTGGGGTTCGCCACGCGCTTCTCGGCCTTGGCCCTGATCGGCATGACCCTGGTGATCCAGCTGTTCGTCTACCCGGACGCCTATCCAACCCATGGCACCTGGATCGCGCTGCTGTTGCTGCTCGTGGCCAAAGGGCCGGGGCGTCTGTCCCTCGATCACCTGATTGCCCGTCGCTGCGCTTAAAGCCGATCCAGCGCTTCGCCGCTGCGCTTGAACCAATCCACCAGGTAATCGGCCAACACCTGGGTGCGACGCGGCAAACCGCCCTGATAAGGATGCACCAGGTACATCGGCAGGCTCCGCGTCTGATAATCGCGCAAGAGCCAACGCAAGCGGCCGTCAGCCAATTCTGCAGGCAGCACATAGGACGGCAGCCGTGCGATACCGGCGCCCACCAGCGCGGCCTTTTTCAACAGGTTGTAGTGGTTGGAGGCAAAGGTGCCGCTGACCCGCACCCGCAGCAATTCGTGCTGCTGGTGGTACAGCCACTCTTCCCGCCCGCTGTAATGGCTGTTGAGCAGGCAGGTGTGGGTTGCCAGGTCGGCCGGGGTCTGTGGCTCACCATGCTGCTCGAGGTACGCCGGGCTGGCGCAGGTCATTTCATGCCAGGCCAGCAGTGGCTTGGCCACCAGGCGCTCGTTTTCAATCGCGCCTGAGCGTACCCCCAAATCAAACCCATCCCGCGCCAGGTCACGGTAACTATTGTTGAGCTCCAGCTCGATCTGCACTTGCGGGTACTGCTTGGAAAACTCCAGCAACAACCCGTCGAAGAAGGTCTCGCCCAACGACACCGGCACCGTCATGCGCACCGGCCCGGCCAGGTCGTCCTTGAGCCGCGCCAATGCTTGTCGGGCGCGATCCACCTGCACCACCAATGCCTGGGCCTGGGGCAGCAACGCCGCACCTGCGGCTGTCAGGCTGAGTTTGCGCGTGGTGCGGTGCAGCAAGACCACGGAAAACCGCGCTTCCAACTGGCTGATCCGCTTGGACAACTGCCCTTTGCTGCAGCCCAGTTGCTCGGCGGCCACGGTAAAACTGCCGGCTTCGATCAGCACCGCAAACGCGGCCAGGTCATCCATCTCGCTCATGGATTGTTTCCATTTGAAAACCAAAGGTTGCCTATTAGCGCGTTTATCCGCCAAAAAAGCCACACTAGACTGAACCCTCACTTACCCCCTGGAGGAACAGCACGATGAAAATCCTATTGATTGGTGCCAGCGGCACGGTTGGCTCAGCGGTCAAGGCAGAGCTGGCTCAGCGTCACGACGTGATCAGCATCGGCCGCAACAGCGGTGACTTCCAAGTGGATATCAGCGACAGCGCGTCGATCCGCAAGCTGTTCGAACAGACCGGCAAATTCGATGCCCTGGTCTGTGCGGCAGGCAGCGTGAACTTTGTGGCGCTGGGTGAGATGAGCGAAAGCGACTTCGAACTGGGTTTGCGTGACAAGCTGATGGGCCAGGTCAACCTGCTGTTGATCGGCCGCGAGTACGCCAATGATGGCGCCTCGTTCACCTTCACCAGTGGCATTCTGAACCGCGATCCGATCCGCACCGGCGCCTCGGCGGCACTGGTCAATGGTGCGCTGGATGCCTTCGTCAAAGCCGCGGCGATCGAGTTGCCGCGCGGGCTGCGCGTCAACTCGGTGAGCCCGACTGTCCTGCTGGAGGCCATGGGCAGCTACGCCCCGTACTTCCGCGGGTTCAAACCGGCGACGGGGGCCGACGTGGCACTGGCGTACGCAAAAAGCGTCGAGGGTTTGCAGACCGGCCAGACCTACATCGTGGGTTGAGCGGCCACCGCCTCACGTGAGAACCGAGACATCCATTCAACCACCAGCGCACGCGGGGCGGAAAACCTGAACGCCCCGCCCAGCTGGCTTTGAACTTTGGACGTGCTTAACGGGTAACCGTCTACATAGAGTGTTACGTACTTTTGGTAGGCCAGCAGCGTAATGGATTGTGTCCTTGCCTTCGCCTCTGGGCTCAGCGAGACATCCACCTCGACATAAGCCGAATCAGACTTTCCAGCACGCTTGAGCGTCATCGAAATATCCGTGAAGTCAGTGGCTGACGAGTAAGAGAGCCGGGCGGGCTCGTCTGAAAAGCCAGTATTTGCCCAGAGCAGCAGCATGCAGATGCTCCATTTGATATTCATGGCGACCTCCGGTCAAAAGAGGTCGACACTCTCACGACTCTCCAAACCTGAGTGTAGGAAAAGTATCAAACAGCAATGCGCCGTTTCCCATCATCGTGCGGCAGGCTGCTCAAACCCTGTCCCGGACTTGTGATGCAGCGCAGGCCTGCGTAACGTGGCGGCACTTGTCTGGAGACTCGATGATGCGTGCCGCCCATACCCTTGCTCTACTTGCCTTGTTTCCCCTGTTTGGCGCCTGCCAGATGTTCGATAACGATCCGGCCAAGCCCTCTATTGCCGGGCTGACCCGCATGCAGGGCGAACTCACGGCAGTCGGCGGCAAACTGCTGTTCCAGCCGTGTGGCGACAAACGCAACTATGTGGTCAACGACACCGGCGGCACCAGCATCCTGCAGGAAGCGGCTTCGCTGGCCGGCGAGCAAGGTGCGTTGTTTGCCGACCTGCGCGGTAAATTCTCCGGGGTTGCCAGTGGCACCCAGGGCAGCGTCGACCTGCAACAACTCTACCGCGTCGAGCGCTCGACCTCGGCCTGCAACGACCCCGACTTCAAACGCATGATCCTGCGCGCCAACGGCCACAAACCGACCTGGGTGATGAACGTCACCGCCAAGGGCCTGGTGCTGGAGCGCGAAGGCCAGCCGCCACTGGCGGTGCCTTATGTGGAAGAACAAATCGGTGACGGCCGATTCAACCTGATGACCGAGGCCAATAATCAACACGTGGAATTGTGGGTGGCCCCGCAGCGTTGCGTCGATCCGGTCAGCGGCAGCCTGCAACACATGAGCGCCGAACTGCGCGTCAACGGCCAGGTGCAGCGCGGTTGTGCGTCGTTCGGCGGTTCGCGCGACGACTGACGCCACGCCGTGCTGTTTTAACATGACGGGAAACCGCCATTGGGGCTTATAATCGCCGGTTTGCAAAACAGCCGGCCTCCGAGCCCGCCGCCTACCGGATCCTGTCATGTTACGAATCACCGAACTCAAGCTGCCCATCGACCATCCCGAAGAAGACCTGCGGCCCGCCATCGTGCAGCGCCTGGGCATCGCCAGTGATGACTTGCTCGATTTCACCCTGTTCAAGCGTAGCTACGACGCCCGCAAGAAATCCTCGGAGCTGTGCTTCATCTACACCATCGACTTGAACGTGAAGGGCGAAGCCGCCCTGCTGCTCAAATTCGCCGATGATCGCAACATCAACCCGGCGCCGGATGTCAGCTACAACGTCGTGGGCCAGGCGCCGGAAGGCCTCACGGAACGTCCAATCGTGGTCGGTTTCGGCCCCTGCGGCATCTTCGCCGGCTTGTTGTTGGCGCAGATGGGCTTCAAGCCGATCATCCTTGAGCGCGGCAAGGAAGTGCGCCAGCGCACCAAGGACACCTGGGGCCTGTGGCGCAAAAGCGTGCTCAACCCCGAGTCCAACGTGCAGTTCGGTGAAGGGGGCGCCGGGACCTTTTCCGACGGCAAGCTGTATAGCCAGATCAAGGACCCGAAATTCCACGGCCGCAAAGTCCTGCATGAGTTCGTCAAGGCCGGTGCGCCGGAAGAGATCCTCTACGTCAGCAAGCCGCACATCGGTACGTTCCGCCTGACCGGCGTGGTAGAGAACATGCGCGAGCAGATCATCGCCCTCGGCGGTGAAGTGCGCTTCGAACAGCGCGTGACCGACGTGCTGATCGAAGACGGCCAGTTGAACGGCGTGGTCGTCGATGGCGGCGAGCAGATCCTGTCCAAGCACGTGATCCTGGCGCTGGGCCACAGCGCCCGCGACACCTTCCGCATGCTCCATGGCCGTGGTGTGTACATGGAAGCCAAGCCGTTCTCGGTGGGTTTCCGTATTGAACACCCGCAATCCTTGATCGACGCCGCGCGACTGGGCAAATACGCCGGCCACCCGAAACTCGGCGCGGCCGACTACAAGCTGGTACACCACGCCAAGAACGGCCGCTCGGTCTACAGCTTCTGCATGTGCCCCGGCGGCACCGTGGTCGCGGCGACTTCCGAGCCGGGCCGTGTGGTCACCAACGGCATGAGCCAGTACTCGCGTAACGAGCGCAATGCCAACTCCGGCATCGTGGTCGGCATCACCCCTGAGGTGGATTATCCGGGTGGTCCGCTGGCGGGTATCGAGCTGCAGGAACGCCTGGAATCCCACGCCTATGTCCTCGGCGGCAGCAACTACGAGGCGCCAGCACAACTGGTGGGTGACTTCATCGCCGGCAAGCCGTCGACGGCGATCGGCAGTGTGGAACCGTCCTACAAACCAGGTGTGTCCCTGGGCGATTTGGCGCTGGCCTTGCCGGACTTCGCCATCGAAGCGATCCGTGAAGCCTTGCCAGCGTTCGAAAAGCAGATCAAGGGTTATTCGCTGCACGACGCGGTGTTGACCGGCATTGAGACACGCACTTCATCGCCGCTGCGGATCACCCGTAACGAATCGATGCAGAGCCTGAACGTGAAAGGCCTGTTCCCGGCCGGGGAAGGCGCCGGTTATGCCGGTGGGATTCTGTCGGCAGGCGTGGATGGGATTCGGATTGCCGAGGCGTTGGCGCGGGACATGTTGGGTATCGAGGCCTGACACATGCCCTGGTAGGAGCCCGGTTCGCCGGGCTCCTACACGATTAAATGTTGGCGCGCAGGATGCTGTCCGGCAACGGCTCGCCCCGCTCGACACTGGCCGCAACGGCCGCAATCAACTCGGCCAATTCATAGCCCTGGGCGTTGAGCCAGGCCTGATCGTAGTAAGTCGTGGCATACCGCTCCCCGCCATCACACAAGATCGCCACAATCGAACCCGACTCACCCGCCGCTTTCATTTGCTGCGCCGCCACCAGAGCGCCGACCAGGTTGGTCCCGCTGGAACCACCGACCCGCCGTCCCAAGCGCTCGGCCAGATAGTGCATGGCCGCCAGCGACAGTGCATCCGGCACCTTGACCATCGCATCAATCACCTTGGGCAGGAACGACGCCTCGACCCGTGGCCGACCAATGCCTTCGATGCGCGAACCACAGTCCAGGCGCAAGCTCGCATCGCCACTCTGGTAGTAATCAAAGAACACCGATCGCTCGGCATCGGCGCACAACACGCGTGTGCAGTGCTGGCGATAACGCACATAACGCCCGAGGGTCGCGGTGGTGCCGCCTGTGCCGGGGCTGGAGATCAACCAGCTCGGTTCCGGATGCTGCTCGAAGCGCATCTGCTGGAAGATCGACTCGGCGATATTGTTGTTCGCCCGCCAGTCAGTGGCACGTTCGGCGTAGGTGAACTGGTCCATGAAGTGACCGCCACTTTCCCGCGCCAGGCGTTCGGATTCGGCGTAGATCTGCGTGGGATCCTTTACCAGGTGGCTCTTGCCGCCATAGAAGGCAATCTGCGCGATCTTTTCCTGGGAAGTGGTGGCCGGCATCACCGCAATAAACGGCAAACCGAGCAAACGCGCGAAGTAGGCTTCGGAAATTGCCGTCGAACCGCTGGAGGCCTCGATCACCGGCGCGCCCGGCTTGAGCCAACCGTTACACAGCGCGTAGAGAAACAGCGAGCGGGCAAGTCGATGTTTGAGACTGCCAGTGGGGTGGCTGGACTCGTCCTTGAAGTACAACTCGATACCCGGCAACCCCGGCAGCGGCAACGGGATCAGGTGCGTGTCGGCACTGCGCTGGAAGTCGGCTTCAATAATGCGAATGGCTTCGCGGGCCCAGGGACGGTGGTCGCTCATGGAGGGTTTCTCTGAAGGTGTAAGCCCTGATTTTAGGGGGTTTCCTACGTGTGACACAGATACAGTACCGACTCAATCGGACACACAATTGCCAGGCTTAGACGCAACGTCATGCCAAACAGCTGCTTATAACAAATAAGAATATAACTTTTGTTTTAACAACTAACGGTACGGGTTAGGGTACCCACCTATTGAATCTGGATTGGAGAGCATCCCTTGCCTCTGCGTAGCACTTTTACCCGTTTCTTCCAGCTGGAAGCCGCCAGCGGTCTGTTGTTGATCGCGGCTGCCGCCCTGGCGTTGATCATCAACAATTCACCTTTGTCGCACCTGTACGAGGCGTTTCTCGACGTACCGGTGGTGGCGCAGATCGGCGCGTTGAAAATCGCCAAGCCGGCCTTGCTGTGGATCAACGACGGCCTGATGGCCCTGTTCTTCCTGCTGATCGGCCTGGAGGTCAAGCGTGAACTGCTCGACGGCCACCTGTCCAAGCCCTCGCAAGTGGTGCTGCCAGGCGCGGCGGCTATCGGCGGCATGGTCGTGCCGGCGCTGATCTACTGGGCGATCAACAAGGATTACCCCGCCGCACTCTCCGGTTGGGCGATCCCCATGGCCACCGACATTGCCTTCGCCCTCGGCGTGCTGGCCTTGCTCGGCAAGCGCGTGCCGGTGTCGCTGAAGCTGTTCCTGATGACCCTGGCGATCATTGACGACCTGGGCGCGATCATTGTGATTGCGGTGTTCTACTCCGCCGACCTGTCCGGCGCTGCCCTTGCAGGCGCGGGTGCGTGCTTGGTTGCCTTGATTGCGATGAACCGCCTGGGCGTCATCAAGCTTGGGCCATACCTGATCATTGGGCTGATCCTGTGGGTCTGCGTGCTCAAGAGCGGCGTGCATGCAACGCTGGCCGGCGTGACATTGGCCTTCTGCATCCCGATGCGTACCAAGAACGCCGAGCCCTCGCCGCTGCTCACGCTTGAACACGCCCTGCACCCGTGGGTGGCCTACGGCATCTTGCCGCTGTTTGCCTTCGCCAACGCCGGCGTATCCCTGACCGGCGTCAGCCTGGAAAGCTTCACCCACCACGTGCCCATGGGCATCGCCGCTGGCCTGCTGATCGGCAAGACCGTGGGTGTGTTTGGCCTTACTTGGCTGGCCATCAAGACCGGCCTCGCCGCCCTGCCCAGCGGCGCGAACTGGGGGCAGGTGTTTGGTGTGGCGATCCTCTGTGGGATCGGCTTTACCATGAGCCTGTTTGTCGGTTCGCTGGCATTTGTGCCGGGTGCCAGTGAGTTTGCAGGTGAGGACCGAATGGGGATTTTGACCGGATCGATTCTGGCAGCGTGTATTGGTTATGCGGTGACGGCGATGGCGAGTCGTAAGAAGGCCACGCTTCAGGGTTGAACCGACAGACCGAAAACCAAAAAGCCGCCTCGGATTGACCGAGGCGGCTCCACTTCTCAGACCTTACAGGTCATCGAAGCTGTCTCGCAGGAACTTCCATACGTGATAAGCACGCAGGCAGTTCACTACGAGGTTCCACATACGTCGTCGGCCCCCTTACGTTGGGCCTACCTCCAGCACACTTACCGGAACACGTGGCCTTTGGATGCAGGTCAATGCATCTTTGAGTCGCATCCCCAGCCGTTAGTTGGGTATGCAATAAAAAACCGCCCTACTAAGGCGGTTTTTTATTGCCTGCGTTTTTGCATTTAATCCGACCGCCACCTAAAAATGCCCGCCCAGAAAACCAAAAACCCCAACCAGTCACCCGGTTGGGGTTTTGTGTTTCTACAACCAGGGCTTAGCGAGTAACGCGGCTGGTGCCATCAACGGTCATGATGCGCACGCGGTCACCAATGCGGAAAATTTCATTCTCCTGCACAGCCTGCACGTAGGCGCGCATGCTGCCGTCGTCTTCGCGAACGGTGATTTCCACACCTTGAGTGCGGGTCAGCCCTTCTTCGGTGGCCGAACCCAACAGGCCGCCAGCAACAGCACCGATCACGGCAGTCACGATGCTGCCACGGCCACCGCCGATGGCGCTGCCGCCAACACCGCCGATGACTGCGCCGGCAGCGCCGCCGATTGGGGTCTTGGTGCCTTCGATTTTCACCGGACGCAGGGATTCGATGGTGCCCATGCGCACGGTCTGTACACGACGCGCTTCGTCACGGGAGTACGAGTCGCCGGTCAGACTCGAGGCGCAGCCACCCAGCAGCAACGACAGGGTGGTAAAGCAGGCAACCAGTAAAACGGACTTACGCATAGCATCAACTCCAAAGGACAGGTGGTCATTAAACGCTGCAGCTTGACGCCTGTCACGGCAAGCACCGCAGAAAATTGCTTTCATTCAGCCTGAGTACAGACTGCCCGCACCAGAAAAATCGACGAACGGTAGCGTACCCTTCAAGGATTACTTTGATTGTAGTCGCGACAGTCGCCAGGAACACCACACAGCACTACACGCCCGAAGCCTCTGTAATAGAGACTTCAGCGTGATGGGCAACATTCAGGTGAAGTGACGAAAGGTGCAGCTCAGGGCGCCAAGCGCTCGCGGGTCCAATCGGCCCCTTGCAGGCGATAGTTCAGGCGGTCGTGCAAGCGGCTGGCACGACCTTGCCAGAACTCGATGCGTTCCGGCAGCAAGCGATACCCACCCCAATGCTCGGGGCAGTCGGGCTGGGTGTCGCTGAAACGCTGCTCGGTGGCCTTGAGCAGGTCGTGCAGTTCCTCGCGGTCACGAATGACCTGGCTCTGCGGAGACGCCCAGGCACCCAGGCGGCTGCCCAGCGGGCGGACCTGATAATAAGCGTCCGACTCTTCAGCCGTGACCTTGACTACCCGCCCCTCGATGCGCACTTGGCGCTCCAGGGTCGGCCAGAAGAAGGTCATGGCCGCGAACGGCCGCGCCGCAAGCTGCTGGCCCTTGGCACTCTGATAGTTGGTGAAAAAGGTAAAGCCCTGCGCGTCCAGGCCCTTGAGCAACAGGATGCGGCAGTGAGGGCGACCGTCCTGGTCGACCGTGGCCAAGGTCATGGCATTGGCCTCCACCGGTGGCTGCTCGGTTTTCACCGCGTCGGCAAACCACTGGTGGAACAAGGCAAACGGCTCGCTCGGGGCCTGGGCCTCGCTCAAACCATCCCGTGTGTAGTCACGGCGCATATCGGCCAGTGCCTGGGTCATGCGGCTTTATCCTTCTGGTTCAGCGGATCAGTTTTTCGCCTGGTCGTTGGCAGCCGGTGCAGCTTTTTTGGCAGCAGGCTTGGCTGGCGCTTTTTTAGCGGCGGGCTTGGCGGCGGCTTTCTTGGCGACCGGGGCTTTTTTCGCTGCGGCTTTCTTCGCAGCAGGTGCTGCTACTGGCGCTGGAGCGGCCTGTACCGCAACCATTTCAGCGACAGGCGGGGTTTTGCCCGATTGATACTTGCTCAACAGCGCCAACATGGTGGTGCGCTGGGTGAACATGATCTCCATGCGACGGTTCAGCGCACGGCCCTGAGTGCTGTCGTTGGCGGCACGTGGCATCAGGTCGCCCATACCACGCAGCATCAGACGGTCCTGCTTCAGACCGCTGAGGCTGAAGATCGAAGCGATGGATTGTGCGCGTTCCTTGGACAACGCCTGGCTGGCCGGGGCGGTGCCGGTGGCATCAACGTGGCCCAGCACCAGTACGGCGGTCTTCGGATCGGCTTCAACGGCCTTGGCAACACGGGTGAACGGACCGAGAGTGACCGGCAGCAACATGGCTGGGCGTTTCGGGTTGTAGGAACCGTCTACCGGCGCGATCACGACGAGCACGTTGTCGCGTCGTTCCAGTTGCAGGTTGCTGTCCTTGATGGCGGCGCGCAGGCGCGGCTCATAGTCATCCAGCCAGGCCTGGGTGATTTTCGGATCCGGCATCGGCACGTTGGTCACGTCGACCTTGGCCAACGGCTTGGGTTTGCTTTCGAACGGCCACCACCATTTGGTTTCGGTGTCGTTCTTGGCGACAGCTGGGGCAGCGGCAGGGGCTGGCTCGGCGGCCTTGAGGTCGGCTTTCAGGTCAGCCTTGGCATCGGCGGCCTTTTCGTCGGCGCTCTTGGAAGAGAACGGCCACCAGCTGGAGCCGGTGTCAGCCTTGGCAGCGGGAGCGGGAGCGGCAGCAGCGGCTACCGGGGCGGCAGGCTTGGCGCCGGCAGCGGGCTTGGCGTCCGGTTTAGCGTCCGGCTTGGCATCGGTTTGGGTCACTGCATCCTTGGTCGCGGCCTTATCAGATCCAAATGACCACCAATGCCCGCCCTCGGCATCATTTTGTGGAGTTTGTGCGCAGCCGGTAATAGTGAGGCATAGCGCCAGTGCCAAGGACTTGTTCGATAACATGAGATATCCACAAAATGAGAAAAGAAACGGGGGTCTGGATGACCCGTTAAACAGACGCTTACAGAACATTAAAGTTACATCGTTTCGTTCAGCGCCTTCTTATAGTTGCCTTTGTAACAAAAAAACGTGAAACAGCAAGGGGTTTACAGACAACCGGCCAATATTCCGACCAACTTCTGTGCCCGTGGGTCCATAAGTACATAAGGCCCCAATGTATTAGTCACAAAACCAAACGCTACATCATGCTCTGGGTCGGCAAACCCGACCGAGCCGCCCGCCCCAGGATGCCCGAATGCACGCGGGCCAAGGCCGAAGGTGGCATTGGGCAGCTGCGGTTGGTCCAACATGCAGCCCAAGCCAAAACGGGTTTGTGTCAATAATGTTTTATCCGGCCCGATACTGTGTTCGCGGGTCAATTGTTCGAGCATGTCGGCTTCGAGCAAACTACCGTCCAATAAGCCGCTATAAAAGCCCGCCAGACTGCGTGCATTACCGTGACCATTTGCCGCTGGCTGCTGCATACGGCGCCATTCAGGTTTGTTAGTGCTGGTCAGAATAGACGGTGGATTAGCAAATGCACGGGTCGTCATGGCCGTGGGTTCACGCATCATTACTTGCAGTAAACGTTGTGCGGCTTCATCGCCCATATTGCCTTTGCTACGCGCTATATGTGCCACACGATAAAACTCTGCATCCGCCAGGCCCACATGGAAGTCCAGCCCCAGTGGCCGCGCAACCCGCGCCACGATGGATTCTCCCGGTCCGCGCCCATCGGCGCGACGCAGCAATTCACCCACCAGCCAGCCGTAGGTGATCGCCTCGTAGCCATGACCTTGGCCGGGCGTCCACCATGGGGCTTCGGCCGCCAAGGTATCGACCATCAGTTGCCAGTCGTATAGCGCCTCGGTCGGCAGCATCTCGCGGATTGCCGGCAACCCGGCCTGGTGGCAGAGCAACTGGCGCAGGGTGATGGATTCTTTGCCCGCTGCCGCAAATTCAGGCCAATAGTTGGCGACCGGTGCGTCCAGTTGCAACTTGCCTTCGGCCACCAATTGCAGGGCCGTCACGGCGGTGAAGGTCTTGGTGCAGGAGAACAGGTTGACGATGGTGTCACTGTGCCAGGCCTCGGCACCGTCCTTGTCGGCGGTGCCGGCCCACAGGTCGACGACGGTTTCGCCGCCTATCTGGATACACAGCCCGGCACCACGCTCCTGCGGGTCATCGAACAACGCGGCAAAGGCTTCCCGTACCGCTTCGAACTGGAGTTCGTAATGACCCTGGATCTGCACCTGAACACCCTCGGACAACACAGCAAAAAGTGGCCGACATTGTTCCAGTACTGGTGGGTTTTGTGAACCCGTCAGCCCTCAATCAATGACCATTCCCTGAGTGCCCGCCCGCATGCCCAGCGCCCTGCCCCGGGCCTTTGCCTTCGTGCCCGACCCTGCCGCCTTCGCTTTCACGCACGGCACCGGCTGCCTTGGCCTTTTCCGCCTCCTTGCCCAGTTGATCGACCGCTGCCAGGTTGCTTTTGCGCACGCTGTCGACAAAGCCCTGGAACGGCACGTCGGTGATGCCCACCAGGCCAAAGTGGCCATTTTCGCCGTCCAGCAGACGCCCGGTTGCCGGCTGATCCAGGTATTGGAACCAGTGCACGCCGACAATCGACGGTTCAGCCATGGCCTGCTTGAGGAAGTTGCCGTACGCCACACCGCGGTCCTCTTCCTTGGCCAACTGCGTCACGCCGCCCCAGAACGGGCCACGGTCAGCCGAGCCGAAGTTGAATTCGGTGATCAGCACCGGCTTGTCCAGCGCACGCAGGGCAGCGAAGTCATAACCGTCCTGCGGCTTGAGGGTGTACATGTTGAAGCTCAGCACATCGCAATACTGGGCGCAGGACGCCACGGCTTCCGGCGTGCTCACGGCGAAACGACCGCCCAGCAGCAGCTGGTTGGGCGCATGCCATTTCAGCGAGTCGGAAATGGTCTTGAAGTAAGCATCGGCAAAGGTCTTCTGGAAGTATTTGAAGTCCGCTTCGATCTCCGGGTGCTCAGGGTTGGGCATCGGCGGTTCGAAGCCTGGGTCTTCCATCAGCTCCCAGCCCTTCAATTCGATGCCCCAGGCTTTCGACAGGCCTTCTTCGTTACGGTACTTGTCACGCAGTTGCTTGAGGAACGCGCGCTTGGCCGGAACGTCGGTGGTCATGCGCAAGGTGCCGTAGGCCAAGGCATAGCGAGACTTCGGATCATCACCAGGGCCGGCCCAGGCCAACTCGTTGTCGGCAAAGAAGCCGATCAACCACGGATCATCGCGGTGATCGCGGGCGGCGATAGCGACGGCGCGCTCGGTGGCCATGGCAAAACGCGGGTCGAACGGGTCGGGCATGCCACCCCACCAGTCGGTGCCGGTGCTGATGCTGGTGTAGTCGCCGACGATCGACAGCGGCAAGGTGTAGGGCACACGGTCGGCACGGGCCAGGTCGTCGTCGCTCCAGTTGCCCACGGTGTTGAAGCCCCAGGCTTGCAGGCGGTCGAGGGTGTGAGTGGTCCAGCGCTTCTGGTCAAACCCGTCACCGCCGTAGGTGCGTTGCAGGTTGGCGCCGTAGAAATCGTACCAGCGCCCGGCACCGAAGCTGCGGCCTTCACCCGCACCGTTGCCGGTGCGGTTGTCGCCGCTGCCGTAATACTTGTCGAACGGTTCGCCAGCCTTGGGCAGTGCTGCGAACATCCATTCTCGGCCGGACACGTAGGTCTGGGTGTTGTCCGGGGCCACGGTATTAACGCCCAGCGAATAGAACGGATGCCCCTCCGGCGTCACCAGGTACCAACGCCCATCGCGCTTCTCGGTGCGGAAAAAGCCGCTGGCGTCGAAGGCCGGGCCTTTGTTCCAGCCGCCGTATTGGTCCAGCGCGGACTTATCCCGCGTGGCCAGCCAGCCCTGGAGCTGCTGTTGCTCCTTGGCTGCTGCAGCCTTGAGTTGTTCGTCGCTGCTGACCTTTTCCGGCCAGCGGGCACGGGTGGATTGACCATAGGCATCCACCAATTCGCTGTAGGCGGCCTTCAACACCGGCTCGCTGTCCTGCACGCCAAAGCGCTCCAGCAGGATGCTTTGGGCGGCGTTGGGCTTGATCATCGACAGCGTCACCGAGACCACCTGGCTACGGTCGATCTCGCCCGCGCTGCTGGCCAGCAAGACGCGCTGGCCGTCTACGGTGATCGGCATCGGCGGGCCGGCCTTCATGCCCTGGCTCAGCGGCGAGTTGGCCTGCAACGGGACCAGCAGGGTCTGGGCCGGGCCCGCCGGCAGGTCGATGCGACTGACCAGGGTACGGCCATCACTGCTCTGCACTTTCACGTAGAGCGTCAGCGCCCAATCCATCGCACTCTGGATGCGCAGGCTCATGGCCCCCGACTGAGACCAGTCCCAGGCGCCAGTCTGCGGGCTAAGCACCAGGCTTGGCTCGGCAGCCGGGTTGAAGGTGATACGGCGCAGCACTTCACCTTCGGGAGTCTGTTCAGCGTTGTACTGCGGCAGGCTGGCGTCCTGGGTCGCCACCTTGACCACATCGGCAGGCCGGACGAAATTGAACAGGGTCTGTTGCCCGGCGGGCGCGGCCATCAAGGGCGCGGCGAACAGCAGGGCAAAAAGGGCGGGCAGCGTGCGAATCATACGAGCAAGGTTCTCCCAGACGGCCGATGGATGGCCTGATGAAATACAGTGAGATAGACCACGAAGTGGGCGAATCCGCCCACGGTGGCTTAAGAAATTTCGCGCCTGAACGGCGGCAACGCATTAAGGATAGCCTTGCCATAGCGCTGGGTGACCAATCGGCGGTCGAGCAAGGTGATGGTGCCTCGGTCTTCTTCGGTACGCAGCAAGCGACCGCAGGCCTGGACCAGCTTCAAGGAAGCATCCGGCACCGAGATTTCCATGAACGGGTTACCGCCCCGTGCTTCGATCCATTCGGCCAAGGCCGCCTCGACCGGATCATCCGGCACCGAGAACGGGATCTTGGCGATCACCACGTGCTCACAGTAGGCACCGGGCAAGTCCACCCCTTCGGCGAAACTCGCCAGGCCGAACAGCACGCTGGAATCCCCGCCATCCACCCGCGCCTTGTGTTTGTTGAGGGTTTCCTGCTTGGACAGGTTGCCCTGGATAAACACCTGCTTGCGCCAGTCACGGTCGAGGCCGTCGAACACGTCCTGCATCTGTTTGCGCGACGAGAACAGCACCAGCGTTCCGCGTGAACCTTCTACCAACTCCGGCAGGTCACGGATGATCGCAGCCGTGTGGGCCGCTGCATCCCGTGGATCGGCCTTGAGGTCCGGCACTCGCAACACACCGGCGTCGGCGTGATGGAACGGACTCGGCACCACCGCAGTGACAGCCTTTTTCGGCAGGCCGGCGCGCATGCGGAAGCGGTCGAAGGTGCCCAGGGCGGTCAGCGTGGCCGAGGTGACCAGGCAGCCATAGGCCACGTTCCACAGATTACGGCGCAGCATTTCGGCGGCCAGGATCGGGCTGGCGTTGACCTCGATGTCGAACAACGCACCGCTTTCCGACAGGGTCAGCCAACGCGCCATGGGCGGGTTGTCTTCCGGGTCTTCAACGGTGAAGGCCGTCCACAATTCCCAGTTGCCCTGGGAACGGGACAACAGGCTGCCGAATAGCGGGTACCACTCCTCGGCCTGGTTGCTGGCGATGCCGATGTTGACCTCGCCGTCCATGCCCTCTTTGAGCAGGTCGGTGAGGCGGGTGAACAGATCGGTCAGGCGTGAGAAACCCTTCTTCAGCTCAATGCCCATTTCGCGCATGTGCTCGGGAATCAAACCGCCGACGAACCGATGGCGCGGCCGCTCACGGCCCTCGACGTCTTCGCCGGGTTTGAAATCCGCCACCTGCTCGCAGGCGCTGAACATGAATTGCTGCTGGGTCTTGATCTCCCGCGCCAGCTCCGGCACCTGTTCGATCAGCTTGCCCAGGTCACCGGGCAGCGGGTGCTGGGCGAGCAACTTGGTGAGGTTCTTCGCGGTGGTTTCCAGCCAGTCGGCAGTGGAACGCAGGCGTGTGTAGTGGGCGAAATGGCCGATGGCCTTGTCGGGAAGGTGATGGCCTTCGTCGAAAACGTAGAGGGTGTCACGCGGGTCGGGCAGCACGGCGCCGCCGCCCAGGGCCAGGTCGGCCAGGACCATGTCGTGGTTGGTGACGATCACATCGACCTTGCCCATGCCTTCGCGGGCCTTGTAGAAAGCGCACTGACCGAAGTTGGGGCAATGGCGATTGGTGCACTGGCTGTGGTCGGTGGTCAGGCGCGCCCAGTCGGCATCCTCCAGGGCGGTGGGCCAGCTGTCGCGGTCACCGTCCCATTTATTACCGGCGAGTTTCTCGATCATGCTGGTGAACAGCTTCTGGCTGACTTCATCCACCTCGATCTTGAAGCCTTCTTCTTCAAACAGCGACGCCGTAGCGGTTTGCGCGTGGCCTTCCTGCAACAGCACGTCGAGCTTGGACAGGCACATGTAGCGCCCACGGCCCTTGGCCAGGGCGAAGGTGAAATTCAGGCCGCTGTTGCGCATCAGGTCGGGCAGGTCTTTGTAGACGATCTGCTCTTGCAGGGCGACGGTGGCGGTGGCGATCACCAGGCGCTTGCCGGCGGCCTTGGCGGTGGGGATCGCAGCCAGGCTGTAGGCCACGGTCTTGCCGGTACCGGTGCCGGCCTCGACGGCCACGACCGCGGGCTCACCCTCGCGGCGACCTTCGTCGTCGGTGTCGATATCCCCGAGGACCTTGGCCACTTCGGCGATCATCAGGCGTTGGCCGTAGCGCGGTTTCAAGCTCTTGGCTTCGAGAAAACGCGAATAGGCGCCCTGGATCGTGGTTTTGAGTTCAGTGCTGATCATGGATAGTCGGGCGCAAAAAACGCTGGATAAATTTTCAGTGGTTCGGATCGGCGGCTATCATACCCCGCTAATGAATCCCGCGCAGAACGGAGTACCACAATGACCGCGTTTAGCCTCGCTTACACCCTGCATGTATTGGCCGCCCTGGTATGGGTCGGCGGTATGTTTTTCGCCTGGATGATCCTGCGCCCCGCCGCTGTGGCGGCACTTGAGGGTCCTGCCCGCCTCAGGTTGTGGGCGAATGTGTTTCAACGTTTTTTCGTGTGGGTGTGGGTCGCGGTGGCGATTTTGCCGATCAGCGGCATAGGCCTGCTGCAATTGCGCTTCAACGGCTTTGAGACAGCACCGCGTTATGTGCAGGTGATGATGGGGTTGTATCTGGTGATGACGGCGTTGTTTATCCGTATCCAGGCGTTGAAATTCCCGGAATTGCGCACGGCGGTGGCGGCGGAGGACTGGCCGACGGGGGCTGCGGTGCTGGGGCAGATCCGGCGGTTGGTGGGGATTAACTTGATCGTGGGGTTGGTGGTGGTGGCGATTGCTTCGGCTCGGCCCATGTTCTAAGGGTGTTCTTTAGGGCCTCTTCGCGGGCAAGCCCGCGAAGACGTCAGCCCAAACGATTCACAGCCGCTGAATAGTCACAGTACCCGCAGGCCCAGCCGGCCCCGGCTGCCCTTCCAACCCTGGGCGGCCCTTTTCGCCGCCATCAGCGCGATACACCAGGCAGCCCTTGGACTGTCCACCTTTGCCCGGCTTGCCCGCCGTGCCGGCCAAACCGCCGGGGCCACCGTCCACCCAGACCTTGATCTGCTGCGCCGGGAAGTCCTGCGGCAGCTCGACCCGCACCTGCGCGCCGGACGCGCCAGGCAAGCCATCACCGCCGTTGTCACCATTGGCGCCGCGACCGGCCGAGCCCCAGGTGCAACCTGGGTCCACGCCATTGGCACCGTCCAGCCCGGCATAGCCTTGGGCACCGGCGCCGCCGCGAGCGTCGACTGAAAGTTCGTCTGCTGCCAGGGAGTTGATGCGCAAGGTCAGGTCTCGCCCGGCCTTGGCCGGTTTTTCATGGGTGCCGGGCGCGCCGCGCGAGGTGATCTGGCTGCCGTGGTCCAACTGCGCATGGCGCACCTGCAATTGCAGCGCGGTGTTGCCGGGCACAATGGCGATGCGCGCGTCGCGGCCCAGGTGCAGTTCATCCACCGTAACCTGACTGATGGTGGCAGGGATCAGCAAGGTGCCGTAATCCGCCACTTCCAAGCGCTCCAGTTGCAACACGCTGGTGCTGCTGGGCAGGCGCATCAACGAGTTGGTTTCCACACTGACGCTTTGAGCCAGGGCAACAGGGCTGACCAACAGGGCCAGCAGTAAAACCTTACGCATCGTGGAGCTCCCCTGAATTCTTTTAAAAATTATTTCTAGTTTTTCTTTGGACGCACAGTAACGACTTCCACAGGCGCTTTGCCAGTGAAGGATCAAAAAAGTTAATAAAGGGGGAGGATTGGCAGCAATGCCCCTGTGGATCCCACAGGGGCAAGGGCCGTCAGCGGTTGATCTGGATTTCCGTGCGACGGTTCAGGGCGCGGCCTTCAGCGGTTTTGTTGTCGGCTACCGGATGGCTTTCGCCTGCACCGGTTACCGAGACAAAGTTGCTGCGCGGTACGCCTGCACCGATCAGGTAGTCCGTAACCGAATGGGCGCGTTTTTCCGAAAGTTTCTGGTTGTAGGCGTCTTTACCGACGCTGTCGGTGTGGCCACTGACCCGCAGCTGGGCGCTCGGGGCTTCCTGTTTCAAGCGCGTGGCGACGGTATCGAGCTTGGTTTTGTCCGCCGCCGTCAGCTTGGCCGAGTCGAACTGGAAGTGCACATCGCGGATCACGATGGTTTCTTCCTTGACCACGACCACTTCTTCAACCACGGCCGGTGGCGGTGTCGGTGGGCAACCATTGGCATCCACCTGCACGCCTTTTGGCGTGCCTGGGCACTTGTCACGGCTGTCCGGCACACCATCGCCGTCTTCGTCGCCATCGCCGTGCACCCAGCAATACGCACCCGCCATGCCGCCGATCAGCAGAGCACCAGCGCCCGCGTAGGCCGAGCTTTCAGTGGCACCGATCGCCGCACCGGTCACACCGCCAAGGGCGGCGCAGGTGGGCCAATCGGTTTTTTGCAAACCTGCGCAACCTGTCAATACTCCGGTTAGCAGAACCAAGGGTAGAGCTGTCCGCATGATGCTCATCTGATTTCTCCTGAGGGGATCGGCGGGGGCCGATGGGTGGAGTAAAGACCGCTCTTTTCATCTGCGCCACTACGCCGCGCCCCTGTATTCATTGAGGATCGCCGCATTCGTAGGACTTTTCTCGGCCGCCCGCTCTAGGCCCGCACGCTCAGCCGCGCTAGTCTCTAGGGTCCTGATGTGAGGATCTCTGATGATCGCCGGTATTTCTGCCCGTACACCCCAGCAAGCCTTGGCCGCCTTGCTCGACCTGCACCAGCCCAAACGCCTGCTGCTGTTGGGCGCCAGCCAGTTCCCGGCGCTGGAGGCTTTTCAACAAGCCCACCCGGATACCCAGGTGTCCGTCGCGCAGCCCGGCGCGTTGCCCGCGGAGCTTGCCGCACAGCGGTTTGACCTGGCACTGGTGGTGGACTGCCTGGAGCACCTGTCAAAACCACAAGGCCTGACCCTGCTCGGCGGCATCCGCAACCTGAATGCCAGCCGCATTGCCGTGCTGGTGGACCTGGCCGCCTGCGACTGGAAGGACACCGACTTCTTCTCCCTGGCCCTGCAGGCTGGCGAGCGCTTCCAGCGCGACGAGCAGGTTCTGACGCTGTTTACCTATGATCTGCTTGACTATAAACAGGTGCCGGACTGGCTCAACGCCCGCTTCTGGGCCAACCCGGAAAACTTCGGAAAGTATTGGTGGTAACCCGATGAGTACATCCATTTGCCCCTGCGGCAGTGGCAACCTGCTGGATGCCTGCTGCGGCCATTATCACGCAGGGCACCCGGCGCCCTGCGCCACCGCGTTGATGCGCTCGCGCTACAGCGCCTATGTGCTAGGCCTGGTGGACTACCTGGTCGCCACCACCCTGCCCGCGCAACAGGCCGGTCTGGACCGAAATGCCATCGCCGCCTGGAGCGCCCAAAGCACCTGGCTTGGCCTGGAGGTGGAAAGCTCCGAGGTGTTCGGCGGCCAGCCGGAACACGCTTTCGTGACCTTCACCGCGCGCTGGCATGACAGCACCGGCGAACATAGCCACCGCGAGCAGTCCTCTTTCGTACAGAATGAAGGGCGCTGGTACTTCATCGACCCGACAGTGGAAGTGAAGGCCGGGCGCAACGATGCCTGCCTGTGCGGCAGCGGGCAGAAATTCAAGAAGTGCTGCTCCAGCTACCTCTAAAATCTCAAAGGATTAACGCCATGCTCCGGATATACAGCTTGCTGCTGGCGTTGACCCTTGGCCTGACCGGCTGCGCGTCGTGGTTCGAAGATGATTCCCCGCCGCCCCACGTTTCCTTGGTCAAAGTCGAAGTGGTGCGCGCCAAGTTGCTGGAGCAGAAATTCAAGCTGTACTTTCGCGTGGACAACCGCGACGACGCCGACCTGACCGTACGCGGCCTGATCTACAAGGTGACCCTGGATGATTTTGTGCTGACCGAAGGCGAGTCCAATGAATGGCTCACCGTACCGCCGCGCAGTCATAAGTTTTTCCGGGTGTCGGTGCGCACCAACCTCTGGCCGCAGATCCGCGATGTGGTGCAGATGCTGAAAAATCCTGACCGGCCGGTGCCGTATCGCCTGGAGGGTGAGCTGAAAACCGGATTATTCATCGGTTATGACGTGCAGGTGAACCACAATGGCGAGATAATCCCCGGCGATTTTATTCCGGAGCGACATCGATGACTCAGCAACCCCATGTCCATGGTCCTGACTGCAACCACGATCACGATCACCATGATCACGACCACGGCCATGTCCACGGCCCGAACTGCGGCCACGCTCACCAGGAGCCGGTGCGCAACGCCTTGAAGGACGTGGGTCGCAATGATCCTTGCCCGTGCGGCAGCGAGACGAAATTCAAGAAGTGCCACGGGGCGTAAGGCCCTGACCCCGGAGGAGCCCACTTACTGTGGTGAGCGGGCTCTCCACAAAAGCAACTCCACCTCAAGCCCCCCACCTTCGCGATTACGCAAACTCAACCGCCCGTCATGCGCCTTGGCGATGGTGTGAGCGATGCTCAACCCCAAGCCATACCCGCCGGTCTCGGCATTGCGTGAACCTTCCACCCGATAAAACGGCTCCATCACCTGCTCCAGCTGTTCTTGGGGAATCCCCGGCCCCCGGTCGCTGATGACGATCTTCAAGCTCTCCACCTGGTCCTCGACCCGCACCACCACCTCACGGCCATAACGCACCGCGTTTTCCAGCAGGTTCTGCACACAACGCTTGAGGCTACGGGCGTAACCCGGCAGTGGCTGTTTGGCCCGGCCTTCGATCACCACGTTTTCGCCCACATCTTGCAGATCGGCCTGCAAGCTTTGCAGCAAGGCATTGATATCGATGTTCTGTCGCGCCTCGTTGATTTCGCCACTGCTGACAAAATCCAGGGTGCTGGAGACCATGTGCTCCATTTCTTCCAAGTCACTGCGAAAACGCTCCTTTGTGCGGTTGTCTTCCAGCATCTCGGTGCGCAGGCGCAGGCGTGTGATCGGTGAACGCAGGTCGTGGGAAATAGCCGCAAGAAAGCGCGTGCGCTCGGCGATGTTGGCGATCAGCCGCTGTTGCATGGCATTGAACGCCTGGGCAGCACGGCGTACTTCGGTGGGGCCGTCCACCGATAACGGCGGACGCTGGATATCCCGCCCCAGGGCTTCGGCCGCCTTGGCCAACGCGTTGAGCGGGCGGATCGCCAGGCGCACCGCCACCAACGCGATCAACACCAGCACCAGCACCCGCAGCAAATAAATGCGCATGACGTAATCGAACAGCAGGTCCAGCGGTGAAGTGCTGGTCCAGCCTTGTTCTTCGCTGGCATCCACCTGCAACCAGCGGCCGTCGGGCAAGCGCAGGTCGATCAGAAACTGCCCCACCACCGGTTTGGAACCGAGCAGGGTCGACAGCCCGGCGGTTTGCCCCTCACCATCCACCAACGACAGGCGCAACAGGATCAGGGTCTGGGCGTAGCCGGTTTTTTCCGACAACACCTTCTTGATCAACCGCTCGGTGGGCCGGTCGCTGTCGTGAAGCGTGCTGGGCGTATTACTGGCCTGGTCGCTGAGGGTCAGGCGGAAGGTCGGCGTGTCGAGCATCTTGATCAGCTGGTCCGCCTGTTGCGGGTCGCTGTGCACCAGGCGCACCACGTCCGCCAGGCGCGTGGCGATCAAGCGCGCAGGGATTTCCAGTACCTGCCCATGACGCCGGTCGTACCAGATGCTGCTGGTCAGCGCCTGCGCCGCGAGCATGCCGCTGACCAAAATCAGCACCAGCCGCCCGAACAACGAACGCGGCAGCAGTCTCACGACTCCAGCACCACGTCGTCGGCGGTGAGCATGTAGCCTTCGTTGCGCACGGTCTTGATCAAATGGGCCGGCAGTTGCGAGCGCAAGCGGCTGACGCACACGTCGATGGAACGGTCGAACGGCGTGCTGTCTTTGTCGAACACGTGGTTGAGCAAAAAGTCGCGGCTCAACGGGCGATTGGGGTGCTGCAACAGCAGGCGCAACACGCGGTAATCCGAGTTGCCCAGGCTGACCACCACGCCCTCCGGCGAGAGCAACTGTCGCGCCCGCGTGTCGAGCTGCCAGCCGGCAAAACGGATGCTCGGCGCTTCATCCAGGCGCGCGCGGTCGGGAAAGCTCTGCACCCGGCGCAACACCACCTTGATCCGCACCAGCAGTTCGCGTGGGTCGAACGGTTTGGGCAGGTAATCGTCGGCGCCAATTTCCAGGCCGACGATGCGGTCGATCAACGAACCTTTGGCCGTGAGCATCACCACCGGGATGTTGGAGTTCACCCGCAGTTCGCGGCACAGGCTCAGGCCGTCTTCGCCGGGCAGCATCAGGTCGAGGACGATCAGATCGATGACATTCAGCGCCAGGCGGCGGCGCATTTCCTTGCCGTCGGCAGCGGTGGACACCTGGAAGCCAGCGTCGCTCAAGTAGTCGCAGAGCAACTGGCGGATTTGCGGGTCGTCATCAACGATCAGCAGGTGGTCTTGCTTGGCCATGGGCAGTCAATCCGAAAAACAATGAAACGCAGCAAATAGCCGAAAGTTCAGCCAGCCGTGCAGGCAAATGTAATGGAATGTTGTAGGAAACCATAATCACGCATCAGCGATACAAACCTGGGGTATGGCAGGGGAAATCGCTCTTTAGACTACCGAACCTAAATGAGAGTAATTGTAATTTAGACTCGGAAGCCACTCATGTCATTGCCCACACCTCGCAGCCACACGCTGCATACCACCCTGGCACCGATGTTCGGCCTGCTGGCTGCCGGCAGCGTCGCACCGGTTGCCTTGGCTGACGCGCCAACGGCCACGTCCAATGACTCGGTGCTGAGCCTGCCGGAAATCAAGGTCGATGGCGAAGCCACCTCCACCTTCAAGGTGGACCGGGTGACCTCGGCAAAAATCAGCCAACCGCTGCTGGACGCCCCGCAAAGCGTGACCATCGTGCCGCAGCAGGTGCTCAAGGAGCAGAACGCGCAGACCCTGCAGGAAGTGTTGCGCAACGTGCCGGGCATTACCTTCATGTCCGGCGAGGGCAACCTGGGCTGGGGCGATCTGTTTTCGATTCGCGGGTTTTCTTCCGAGCAGAGCCTGACCGTCGACGGCGTGCGCGATGCGGGCATGTCCACCCGTACCGACACCTTCAACCTGCAACAGGCGGAAGTGTTCAAGGGCACCGGCTCCATCGAATCCGGCGTGTCCGCCGTGGGTGGCAGCGTCAACCTGGTGAGTAAAGAAGCGCACTTGGGCGACGCCAACCGCGTCTCCGCCGGTATCGGCACCGATGCCTACCGCCGTCTCACCGCCGACCTGAATAAACAGATCAACGACTCCACCGCCGTACGCGTCAACCTGATGAAGCACTACAACCAGGTGGCCGAACGTGACGACGTGGACTACGACCGCTGGGGCATTGCCACCTCGTTCGGCTTCGGACTGGGTACTGACACGCGCTTCTTCATCGACACTTTCTATCAGAAAGACACCAACACCCCGGACGGCGGCGTGCCGATCCAGCGTGGGACGAATGGCGATCGCATGCCCGGCGTGAAGCGCTCCAACTGGTACGGCGACTCCAGCCTCTACACCCAAGAGAACAAAACCACCTCGCTCACCGCACGCTTCGAGCATGACTTCGACTGGAATGACGCCAACCTGCGCAACCAGACCCGTTGGGAACGCAGCGACAATTTTGCCGTGCTCTCCCCGGCACGCTTCTTCGCCGCCAATGCTAACGGCCAGAAGACCTGCACCGGCACCCGCTGTGCGACCTTGGGCTACACCGGTGTAGGACCGATCAGCCAAGTGCCGGGCAGCACGGTGAATGCCTACACCGATTATGTAAATAACAGTAATACCGCCTACGGCATCCTGCGCGGCAGTGACTTCGGTTTGTCCAAGCGCTACACCATCCTCGACAACCAGACCGACTTCAATTTCAACCTCACCACCGGCAGCCTGCAGCACGCCGTGGTCAGCGGTTTGGAGTTCTATCACGAGACCTACGGCGGCCTGAAACGCAACGCCAAGGTGCCGGCCGGCGACATGCTGTTCGACATGAACGACCCCAGCCACAGCTTCGCCAGCACTTACGTGACCAAAGGCGAAGGCGACCCGCGGTCGGTGATCGACAACGCCGGGATCTATCTGGGCGACACCATCACCCTCAACGATCAGTGGCAAGTGCTGGGCTCGTTGCGCTATGACAACTGGCGCGCACAAACCAGCCAGCGTGGCCAGGCCAGCATCAGCAGTACTGACGGTGCCGTCAGCGGTCGGGTTGGCGCGGTGTTCAAACCGCTGCCCAACGGCAGTATCTATGTGTCCTACAGCGAAGCGGCGCAGCCGTCGGCACTGGGCGCATCGACCAACAACCAGATCTACGGCGCAGCCAGTACCAGCAACTACAGCCCGGCCAAGTCCAAGACCTATGAACTGGGCACCAAGTGGGACATTGCCCACGACAGGCTCAACGTCACGGCGGCGATCTTCCGTACCGAACTGGACAATGCCTGGGAATACCAGGACGGCGAATCCGCCCCGGTACGTGCCTTGCCCGCCAAGCGTGTAGACGGCATCGAACTGGGCCTGCAAGGCAATATCACCCCGCGCTGGACCGCCTACAGCGGGTTCTCGACACTCAAGAGCACCCAGACCAAAGGCATCAACAAAGGCGCCGAAGCCAAGAACGTCCCCGACCTGACCGCCAACCTGTGGACCACCTACGCCGTCACCGACGCCCTGAGCCTCAGCTACGGCGAGCAATACGTGGGTCGACGCCGCTACACCGACAACAAATACGTCGGCGGCTTGAACAACAACAGCAGCTACGCCAATGGCCCGTCCGGCGTGTACGCGATCTACACCCGCGACCACGAAAAAGCCCCCGGCTACTGGCTGAGCAACCTGGCCGCACAATACAAGGTAAACAAGGACACCACGGTCAACCTCAACCTCAACAACGTGTTCAACAAGTTTTATTACAGCCAGGTCGGCGCGTCCCTCGACGGCTTCCAGCTCTACGGCATCCCAGGTGCCGGGCGCACCCTCACCGCCAGCGTCGACTATGAGTTCTGAACCGTGTTGATCGAAATCCCGGCGCTGCTCAGCGCCAGCGAAGTCGAAACCACCGTGGCCACCTTGCTCGATCAGCCCTGGGTTGACGGCAAGGTGACCGCCGGACAGCGCTCGGCCATGGCGAAAAACAACCGACAGTTGTCGGAAGATTCGCCAGTGGCCCTGCGCATCGGCGAGCAAATTCTGGCGCGGCTGTCGGATAACGCGCTGTTCATGTCGGCCGCCCTGCCCAAGCGCATCTACCCGCCGCTGTTCAACCGCTACAGCGGCGGTGAAGGGTTCGACTGGCATATCGACAACGCTATTCGCGGCATCAAGGGCGTGCGCGAGCGGGTGCGCACCGACATCTCCGCCACGCTGTTCCTGGCCGACCCGGCCAGCTATGACGGCGGTGAACTGGTGATACGCGACACCTTCGGCGAGCACGCGGTGAAGCTGCCCGCCGGCCACCTGCTGATCTACCCCGGCAGCAGCCTGCACAAGATCAACCCGGTGACCCGTGGTGAACGCATCGCGAGTTTCTTCTGGATCGAAAGCCTGGTGCGCGAAGACAGCCAGCGCCAGTTGCTCTTGGACATGGATGTGGCCATCCAGACCCTCACCGCCCAAGACGCCGACCACCACGCGCTGCTGCAACTGAGCGGCGCCTATCACAACCTGTTGCGGCGCTGGAGCGATGTCTGATGCGCCGCCTTCACCTGGAGTCCCTGCCATGTTGAAACCCCGTCACCTGCTCAAGCTGGGTGTGCTGTTCGGCGCCCTGGTCCTCGGCTATGCCGAAACCGCTGCGGCCCATGAAGTCACCGACGTGCTGGGCCGCAAGGTCGAAGTGGCTGACAACGTAAAACGCGTGGTCCTCGGTGAAGGCCGGTTGATCTCGGCGTTTGCCCTGCTGGACCGCGCCGCGCCGTTCCAACGCATTGTCGGCTGGCAGAACGATTTGAAGCTGCTGGACCAGCACACCTATAACGCCTACGTGGCGAAATTTCCCACGGTGAAAGATATCCCGCTGATCGGCCAAGCGTCGGAGCAAAGCGTCAGCGCCGAGGAGATCCTCTCGCTGAAACCTGACCTGGCGGTGTTCAGCATTTCCGGCCACGGCCCTACCGAACACAGCCCGGTCGCCGACGTGCTGGCCAAGGCGGGCATTCCCGTGCTGTTCGTCGACTTCCGTATCAATCCGGTGCAGGGCACTCACACCAGCATGAACGCGCTGGGCCAGGCATTGGGGCGTGAGACCCAGGCCAAGGCGTTCCTGGGTTTCTATGACCAGCACATCAAAGTCATCACCGATGCGGTCGCCACCTTGCCGGCGGGGCCGCGCCCGAGTGTGTTCCTCGAACTGCTGGCCGGGGCCTGGCAAGCGCCGGGGCACACCACCGGCAAAAGCGGCATGGGTGAAGTGATCAAGCTGGTGGGCGGGCGCAACATCGCCGCCGATGTGGTGCCGGGGGCGCTGGGGGATATCAGTGTGGAGTACGCGCTGAAAGCGGATCCGGATATTTATGTCGCCACCGGTAACCACAAGCCTGGGCTGATCCTGGGGGCTGGCGTCAGCAACGACGAGGCGCGTGAAGCCTTCGACCGAGTGCTGGCACGCCCGGAATTCGCCAACCTTCGCGCCATCCGCGAAGGCAATGCCCACGGCCTGTGGCATGACTTCTACAACTCGCCGTACAACCTGCTGGCGATTGAATCGCTGGCCAAATGGGTGCATCCAGAACTGTTCGCCAAGCTGGATCCGCAGGCGACCATGGAGCAGATCAACGCGCAGTTCCTGGGAATGCCGTTGCAGGGTGCGTACTGGATCGATACCCCTAAATGACAACCCAGACACTCGACCTCGCCAGCGCCACCCACGGCTACCGCCGCCTGCTGGCGCGGCGTACCTGGCTGCTGGGCCTGCTCGGCACTGCACTGGTCTGCGCCATCTTGGTAGACCTGTCCAGCGGTCCGTCGGGCATGGGCCTGCTGGCGCTGCTTGACGGGATTGTTCACCCGTCGCATCTGAGCGCCACCGACCAGGTGATCATCTGGAACGTGCGCCTGCCCTACGCGCTGATGGCGGTGTTGGTGGGCTGCGCGTTGTCGTTGGCCGGGGCCGAGATGCAGGCAATCCTGAACAACCCGCTGGCCAGCCCGTTCACGCTGGGCGTGTCGTCGGCGGCAGCGTTGGGCGCGTCGCTGGTGATTGTGTTTCCGGTGACGACGTTGTGGGTGTCGGCCAACACGGCGATTTCCATCTCGGCCTTCATCTTCGCCGCTGCGTCGGTGTTTTTGCTGCAAGCCATGTCGCGCCTGCGTGGCGCCGGAGTGGAAAGCCTGGTGCTGTTCGGCATTGCCCTGGTGTTCAGTTGCAACGCGGTGGTGGCCTTGCTGCAGCTGGTTGCAACCGAAGATGTGCTGCAACAACTGGTGTTCTGGACCCTCGGCAGCGTGACCCGCGCCAACTGGGACAAGCTCGGCATCCTGGCCCTGGTGGTGGCGGTCGTCATGCCGTTTTCCTTTGCCGCCGCACCGCGCCTGACCCTGTTGCGCATGGGTGAGGACCGCGCGCAAAGCTTTGGCGTGGACGTGAAGCGGCTGCGGTTTTTCTCACTGCTGCGCATCAGTCTGCTGTCGGCCACCGCCGTAGCCTTTGTAGGCACCATCGGATTTATCGGCCTGGTTGGTCCGCATATCGCGCGGATCCTGGTGGGCGAAGATCAACGTTTCCTGTTGCCGGCCAGCGCCTTGACCGGCGCGTTGCTGCTGGCGCTGTCGTCGATTGCCAGCAAGTTGATCATGCCCGGTGTGATCGTGCCGGTGGGTATCGTCACCGCGTTGGTGGGCGTGCCGATTTTTGTGGTGCTGGTGTTCAAGCGCGGGAGGCAGTTATGAGCGAAGGGTTGAGCGTACACAACGCCCAGGTGAGTTACGGGCGCCGGCAGATCGTGCACGATCTGAGCCTACCCACCCTGCCCCATGGCAGTTTGACCGCTCTGATCGGCCCCAATGGCGCCGGCAAGTCCACCCTGTTGCGTGCCGTGGCCGGGCTGGAAAAGATGCAAGGCGTTGTACGATTGGGTGATCTTGACCTGTCGGCCATGTCTGTCGCCGAACGTGCGCGACGCGTGACCTACATGCCGCAGAACCTGCCGCCAGGCTTGAGCCTCAGCGTGATGGAAAGTGTGATCGCCGCCCTGCGCGTGGCGAATGTCGAGGGCATTCCCTTGTCCAGCGATGCGTGCCTGCGTGAAGCCTTCGACGCCTTGCAGCGCATTGGCATCGCGCATTTGGCCGATCAACTGTTAAGCACACTGTCCGGTGGCCAACGCCAACTGGTCAGCCTCGCGCAACTGATCGCCCGTCGTCCTCAGGTGATGCTGCTGGACGAACCCACCAGCGCCCTCGACCTCAATTACCAGCTGAAGGTGATGGACTGCGTGCGCGGGCTGGTGCGCGAACACAACCTGATCGCCGTGGTGGTGCTGCACGACATCAACCTGGCTGCGCGCTTCGCCGACCATATCGCCGTGCTGCGCCAGGGACGTTTGTACGCCAGCGGCGCGGCGGACGAAGTGCTCAATCCACTGCTGTTTGCCGAGGTGTATCGCGTGCGGGCGCGCATCGAGCGCTGTTCGCAGCAATCGTTGCAGGTGCTGGTGGATGGCGCTTTTTGATTTGCTTCTAAGGGTATGCGCAAATGTTTCATTGAATTTTCGCACACCCAACATTACCTATACCTACAGGCATCCGCTCAAGCATCACCACTTTTGGAGAGCTTCATGATCGACCTGTATTACTGGACTACCCCTAACGGTCACAAAGTATCGCTGTTCCTGGAAGAAGCCGGCCTGCCCTACAAGGTGCATCCGATCAACATCGGCCAGGGCGACCAGTTCAAGCCTGACTTCCTGAAGATCGCTCCCAACAACCGCATCCCAGCCATCGTCGATCAGAACCCGACCGACGGCGGCGCGCCGATTTCGCTGTTTGAATCCGGCGCAATCCTGTTGTATCTCGCGGAAAAAACCGGCCAGTTCCTTCCAACAGACTTGCGCGGTCGTCAGGAAGCGCTGCAATGGCTGTTCTGGCAAATGGGCGGCCTGGGGCCGATGGCGGGTCAGAATCACCACTTCAGCCAGTTCGCACCGGAAAAAATCCCCTACGCGATCAAACGTTATGTGGACGAAACCGCCCGCCTGTACGGCGTGCTGGACCGACGTTTGGCAGACCGTGCATTCGTGGCAGGGGAGGCCTACAGCATTGCCGACATGGCCATCTACCCGTGGATTGTTTCCCACAAATGGCAGAGCCAGCGCCTGGAAGATTTCCCACATCTGCATCGCTGGTTCAACAGCATCAAGGAACGGCCGGCAACAGTGCGCGCGTATGAGTTGGTTCAGAAGGTGAACCCGCCCAAGTCTTGATACGCAATTCCTGAAAATAAGGCATAGCTCCTGCTTGCGCCGTTTCGCCGCGCTCACTAACGTAGCGCCTTTACTGACGCTACCCCCGCAGGAGCTTTGCCATGGCCTCGCCAGCCCTCTCACATTTTCTTCCCCGGTTCGGCGTTGCCGCGGCAGTGGCCAGTGCGTTAAGCCTGGCCGGTTGCCAGCTCCAGAGCACCCAGGACACCCTGCCACCGGTCGCCGGCGTGCAGCCGATCAAAGGCCTGGCACAGAATGTTTCCGTGCGCCGCAATGCCCAGGGCATGCCGCTGATCGAAAGCAACACCTTCCATGACGCGCTGTTCAGCCTCGGTTATGTGCACGCCAGTGATCGCATCACGCAGATGGTCACCTTGCGCCTGCTGGCCCAGGGCCGCCTGGCAGAAATGTCCGGGCCCGAGGTGCTGGATGTCGACCGGTTCATGCGCGCGGTCAACCTGAAGAAAAGCGCCGGCGAGCTGTACAACGCCTCAAGCCCGCGCCTCAAGCGCTTCTTTGAAGTGTATGCGCGTGGCGTCAACGCCTACCTGTTCCGCTACCGCGACAAGCTGCCGCCGGACCTGGCCCAGACCGGCTACAAGCCCGAGTACTGGAAGCCGGAAGATTCGGCACTGCTGTTCTGCCTGCTGAATTTCAGCGAGTCGGCCAACCTGCAGGAAGAAATTGCCTCGCTGGTGCTGGCGCAGAAAGTCGGCGTCGACAAACTCGCGTGGCTCACGCCTAGTGCGCCGGACGAAGCGATCCCGTTGGCCGAAGCCGAGAAGCTCAAGGGCGTGAACCTGGGCCAGATCACCGGTCTGGCCGGACTGGACGCAGTCAGCCAACAACTGAACAGCCTCAATTCGCTGGCAGTGACCACCTCAAGTAACTGGGCCATCGGCCCGCAACGCAGCCGCAGCGGTAAAAGCCTGCTGGCCAGCGACCTCGCCACCCAGCCGCAAGCGCCGTCGCCGTGGAGCTACGTGCAGATCCGCGCACCGAAATACCAGGCCGTGGGCGCTTCGATTGCCGGCCTGCCGACGCTGTTGTCCGGCTTCAACGGCAACGTCGCGTGGAGCATGAGCACGGTCAAGGGCGACACCCAGGACCTGTTCCTGGAAAAGGTCAAACGCCAGGGCAGCGCGTTGTACTACGAGAACAACGGCAAATGGCTACCCGCCGGTGTGCGTAACGAAACCTTCTTCGTCAAAGGCCAACGCTCCATTCGCGAAGTGGTGTACGAAACCCGCCACGGCGCCCTGCTCAACAGCAGCCAGGCGCTGACCACCGGCCTGGGCCTGGCGCTGCAAACCGCCGACTTCAAGGACGACAAGAGCCTGGATGCGTTCTTCGACCTGTCCCGTGCGAAAAACGCCGGCAAGGCCTCGGACGCCACCCGCGAAATTCGCGCCATTGCGCTGAACATGATCTTCGCCGACGCCAGCAACATTGGCTGGCAAGTCACCGGACGCTTCCCCAACCGTCGCGAAGGCGAAGGCCTGCTGCCGTCGCCGGGCTGGGACACGCGGTTTGACTGGGACGGTTATGCCGACGCGATGCTGCACCCGTATGACCAGGATCCGGCCCAAGGCTGGATCGGCACCGCCAACCAACGCACCGCGCCGCGTGGTTATGGCATGCAGTTGTCCAACTCCTGGGATGCGCCGGAACGTAGCGAGCGTCTGGCGCAACTGGCCAATGCCGGCAAGCATGACAGCCGCAGCATGATCGCCATGCAGTACGACCAGACCACCACCTTCGCCGCCAAGCTCAAGACCATGTTCCAGGCGCCAGGCATGGCCCAGCCGCTGAAGCAGGCGATTGACGCGCTGCCGGCGGCCGAACAGGCCAAGGCACGCGAAGCCCTGGCTCGCCTGATGGCTTTTGACGGCCGCCTGGTGTCCACCTCCGCCGACGCGGCGATCTATGAACTGTTCCTGCAGGAAAGCACCAAACAGATCTTCCTCGACGAACTCGGCCCGGAAAACAGTGCCAGCTGGAAGGCGTTTGTCAGCAATGCCAACCTGTCCTACGCCGCCCAGGCCGACCACTTGCTGGGCCGCGAAGACAGCCCGTTCTGGGACGACGTGCGCACCCCGCAGAAAGAAGACAAACCGACAATCCTCGCCCGCAGCCTGGCCGCCGCGATCAGCGCGGGTGAGAGTCAATTGGGTGCCGATCACAAGGCCTGGCAGTGGGGCAAATTGCACACCACCACCTGGAGAAACACCAACGGCCAGGTGATTCGCGGTCCGCTGGCCGCCGGTGGTGACCACAACACCTTGAATCCGGCGCCGTACAGCTGGGGCCAGGACTTCGCCACCACCCAGGTGCCGGCGCTGCGCATGATCGTCGACTTTGGCCAGGTGGAACCGATGACGGGCCAGGGCGGCATCGGCCAGTCCGGCAACCCGGCCAGCCCTAACTATGCCAATGGCATCGACCCGTCGCTCAAGGCGCAATACCTGAGCTTCCCGATGCAGCCGCAGAACTTCGAGAAGGTGTATGGGAAAACCCGGTTAACCCTGACGCCGGGCAAGTAATCCGGTTTCTCACTGGAGAAGCCGGATCAAAAATGTGGGAGCTGGCTTGCCTGCGATTGCGGTGCTTCAGTCACTCAAAGGTTGACTGATAGGGCCTCATCGCAGGCAAGCCAGCTCCCACATTTGTTCTGCATGCATTCAGATAGAACTTCTGCACTCCGCCCCGCCTCCTACCTGATAAGCCCATCGCCCCCGGCACGTCCATGGACCTTGTCATCGCCCGCCCCGAAGGCCTCTACTGCCCCGCCGGAGATTTCTACATCGACCCCTGGCGCCCGGTGGAACGCTCGGTCATCACCCATGCCCATGGCGACCACGCCCGCACCGGCAACCAGCACTATTTGGCCGCCGCCCCTGGCGAAGGCATCCTGCGCTCGCGGCTCGGTCAGGACATCAACCTGCAAACCCTGGCTTACGGCGAGCAACTGGTGCACCACGGCGTCACCCTGAGTTTTCACCCGGCCGGGCATGTCTTGGGGTCGGCCCAGGTGCGCCTGGAATACAAGGGCGAAGTCTGGGTCGCATCCGGAGACTATAAAGTCGAACCCGACGGCACCTGCGCGCCCTTCGAACCGGTGCGCTGCCACACCTTTATCACTGAATCCACCTTCGGCCTGCCGATCTACCGCTGGCAGCCCCAGGCGCAGATCTTCGCCGGGATCAACGATTGGTGGCAGGCGAATATCGCCGTCGGCAAGGCCAGCGTGTTGTTCTGTTATTCCTTCGGCAAGGCCCAGCGCATCCTGCATGGCATCGACGCCAGCATCGGCCCGATCCTCAGCCATGGCGCGGTCGAACCGTTGAACCGGGTGTACCGCGAGGCCGGCATCTACATCCCCGAAACCCTTTACGCCGGTGACTTCAAGAAAACCGACCCGCTGCTGCGCCAAGCCTTGATCATCGCCCCACCTTCGGCCGGCGGCAGCAGTTGGATCAAGCGCTTCGGCGACTACAGCGACGCCTTCGCCAGCGGTTGGATGCGCCTGCGCGGCACCCGACGCAGGCGCGGCGTGGATCGGGGTTTTGTACTGTCAGATCACGCCGATTGGCCCGGCCTGTTGTGGGCCATCGAGCAAACCGGCGCCGAGCGGGTGATGGTCACCCATGGGTCTGTCGGCGTATTGGTGCGCCATCTGCGGGAAAAAGGCCTGGATGCCCAGGGCTTCACCACTGAATACGGTGATGACGAAGAAGAGGCCAGCCCATGAAGGCCTTTGCCGAGTTGTACGCCAACCTCGACGCCACCACCTCCAGCAACGCCAAACTGGCGGCGTTGCAAGCCTACTTCCGCGATGCCGCGCCGGAAGATGCGGCCTGGGCCGTGTATTTCTTGTCCGGCGGACGCCCTCGGCAACTGGTACCGACGCGCCTGCTGCGTGACATGGCCGCCGAAGCGTCCGGCATCGAGCCGTGGTTGTTTGAAGAAAGCTATCAATCGGTGGGTGACTTGGCGGAAACCATTTCCCTGCTGCTGCCGGAATCCACCTACACCTCGCAGGACGGCCTGGCGGTATGGCTGGAGGAAAAACTCCTGCCCCTGCGTGGCTTGCCGCCATTGGAATTGGCCGAGCGTCTACCGGCGTTATGGGCACAACTGGATCAACCCAGCCTGATGGTGTGCATCAAGTTGATCACCGGCAGCTTCCGCGTGGGCGTGTCCAAGCTGCTGGTCACCCGCGCTCTCGCTGCGATGGCCGACCTGGACAGCAAGCGCGTGGCGCAGCGGTTGGTGGGCTACACCGATCTGTCTAACCGTCCTACGGCCCAAGGCTATCTAAAGCTGATCGCCGCTGAATCGCCTGACGAACATGCCCAACGTGGCGGGCAGCCTTATCCGTTTTTTCTGGCCCATGGCTTGGCGCAACCAGTGGAACAATTCAACGATTTGCTGGGCTCCCCCGCCGACTGGCAAGTGGAATGGAAGTGGGATGGTATCCGCGCGCAGCTGGTAAAACGCGACGGCCGCCTGTGGATCTGGTCCCGTGGCGAAGAACTGGTGACCGAGCGCTTCCCCGAACTGCACAGCCTGGTAAGCGGGTTGCCCGATGGCACGGTGATCGACGGCGAAATCGTGGTGTGGAAAGACGCGGTGCAACCCTTCGCCCTGCTGCAACAGCGGATTGGGCGCAAGACCCTGAGCAAAAAAGTGCTGGAGGACGCCCCGGTTGCGGTGCTGGCCTACGACCTGCTGGAACACCAGGGCGACGATTGGCGCAACCACACCCAGGCTGAGCGTCGCACGCAGCTTGAACAGGTGATCGCCCAGTGCAACCAGCCGCTATTACGGGCGTCGCCGCTGTTGACCGGGGCGACCTGGGAAGACCTGGCCGAACAACGCGACGCCTCGCGCAGCCTCGGCGTGGAAGGCATGATGCTCAAGGCACGCGATGGCCTGTACGGCGTCGGCCGCACCAAGGACATGGGTGTGTGGTGGAAGTGGAAGGTCGACCCGTTCAGCGTCGACGCGGTGTTGATCTACGCCCAGCGCGGCCATGGCCGACGCGCCAGCCTGTATAGCGACTACACCTTCGCCGTGTGGGACGGCCCGGCTGGCAGCGAACGCTCGCTGGTGCCATTTGCCAAGGCCTACTCCGGCCTGACCGACGAAGAAATGCGCAAGGTCGACGCGATTGTGCGCAAGACCACCGTGGAAAAATTCGGCCCGGTCAGCAGTGTGACGCCAAGCATGGTGTTTGAACTGGGGTTCGAGGGCATTGCCCTGTCCAAGCGGCACAAGAGTGGGATTGCGGTGCGGTTTCCACGGATGTTGCGCTGGCGGCAGGACAAAAAAGTCGAGGAAGCCGACAACCTCGCCACCCTGCAAGACCTTCTGACCTGAAACAGTGCACTCATTTTTCGATGCCCATTTTCGGGCATCTCCTACACTCAGATCTCCCTTCCCGTACCTTTTAAAACGCTCATTCGGAACTATGGTGCAGAAATTGCTACTTGTGATCCGTCTGACACCGTTCAGTAACAGTCCTAAACGCGCCACAAGCGCTTATCTTGGTTTCCAGGGATTACATAATGAAAAAAGCATTGCTGACCCTTTCTGCACTGGCCCTGTGCATGGCCGCAGGTGTAGCCACGGCCAAGGAATACAAGGAATTGCGTTTTGGTGTCGATCCGTCCTACGCGCCGTTCGAATCCAAGGCCGCCGACGGCAGCCTGGTAGGCTTCGATATCGACCTGGGCAATGCGATCTGCGCCGAGTTGAAAGTGAAGTGCAAGTGGGTTGAAAGTGACTTTGACGGCATGATTCCAGGCCTCAAAGCCAACAAGTTCGACGGCGTGATCTCATCCATGACCGTGACCCCGGTGCGTGAAAAGGCCATCGACTTCTCCAGCGAACTGTTCTCCGGCCCGACTTCGCTGGTGTTCAAGAAAGGCGCGGGCTACTCGACGCCAGAATCCCTCAAGGGCAAATCCGTGGGCTACGAGCAAGGCACCATCCAGGAAGCCTACGCCAAGGCTGTATTGGATAAAGCCGGTGTGACCACCAAGGCCTACGCCAACCAGGACCAGGTGTACGCCGACCTGACCTCCGGCCGTCTCGACGCGTCCGTGCAGGACATGCTGCAAGCCGAACTGGGCTTCCTGAAGTCGCCGGCCGGTGCCGGTTATGAAGTCAGCGCGGCCATCGACGACCCGTTGCTGCCGTCGAAAACCGCCGTCGGTATCAAAAAAGGTAACACTGAACTGAAGGCGCTTTTGGATAAAGGTATCAAAGCGTTACACGATGATGGCACCTACGCCACCATCCAGAAGAAACACTTTGGCGATCTGAACCTGTACAGCGGCAAATAATGCCTGGAGCGCCCTTCCTTTGGAGGGGCGCTTTTTTATCGCCATAGGTCCTGATTTATGTTCGAAGAATTATTGCAAACCCTCGGGTTGAGCGCGCTCAGCCTGAAGGGTTTCGGCCCGCTGTTGCTGCAAGGCACCTGGATGACCATCAAGTTGTCGGTGCTGTCTCTGGCCGTCAGCGTGTTGCTGGGGCTGCTCGGCGCCAGCGCCAAACTCTCCAGCCTGCCCTTCCTGCGCATTCCCGCCCAGCTCTACACCACATTGATTCGCGGCGTGCCCGACCTGGTGCTGATGCTGCTGATTTTCTACAGCCTGCAAACCTGGCTGACCGGTTTGACCGATTTCATGGAATGGGAATACATCGAAATCGACCCCTTCAGCGCCGGGGTGATCACCCTCGGTTTTATCTACGGTGCGTACTTCACCGAGACGTTTCGCGGTGCAATTCTCGCGGTGCCCCGTGGCCAACTGGAAGCCGCCACAGCCTATGGCCTCAAGCGTGGCCAGCGGTTTCGCTACGTGACCTTCCCGCAGATGATGCGCTTTGCCCTGCCGGGGATCGGCAATAACTGGATGGTGATGCTCAAGGCCACGGCCCTGGTGTCGATCATCGGCCTGGCAGACCTGGTCAAAGCCGCCCAGGATGCTGGCAAGAGCACCTACCAGCTGTTTTACTTTTTGGTACTCGCCGCGTTGATTTACCTGTTGATCACCAGCGCGTCCAACTTCGTCCTGCGTCGCCTTGAACGTCGCTACTCCGCTGGCGCCCGGGAGGCCGTGCGATGATCGAACTCTTGCAGGAATACTGGCGCCCCTTCCTTTATAGCGACGGCCAGCACATCACCGGCCTGGCGATGACGATGTGGTTGCTCACGGCCGCGCTGGTCATCGGCTTTCTGGTGTCGATCCCGTTGTCCATCGCCCGTGTGTCGCGCAAGCGCCTGGTGCGTTGGCCAGTGCAGTTCTACACCTACCTGTTCCGGGGCACGCCGCTCTATATCCAGCTGCTGATCTGCTACACCGGCATCTACAGCCTCGCCGCTGTGCGCGAACAACCGCTGCTGGATGCGTTCTTTCGCGATGCGATGAACTGCACCATCCTGGCCTTCGCCCTCAACACCTGCGCCTACACCACGGAGATTTTCGCCGGGTCGATCCGCAGCATGGCCCATGGTGAAGTCGAAGCAGCCAAGGCCTACGGCTTGAGTGGCTGGAAGCTGTACGCCTACGTGATCATGCCGTCGGCGTTACGCCGTTCGTTGCCGTACTACAGCAATGAAGTGATCCTGATGTTGCATTCGACCACGGTGGCCTTCACCGCGACGATCCCCGACATCCTCAAAGTGGCGCGGGACGCCAACTCGGCCACCTTCATGACCTTTCAATCATTCGGAATCGCTGCGCTGATCTACCTGACCGTGACCTTCGCCCTGGTCGGTCTGTTCCGGTTGGCGGAGCGTCGTTGGCTGGCCTTCCTCGGGCCGAGCCATTAAGGAGCTTTCATGCGTCATCAGGTCCATGAACTGATCGCGCCGGTGCCAGGCACGGCACGGCAGATTCACAGTTTTCACTTCGGCCCGGAGCAGGCCGAAGGCAAGATCTACATCCAGTCGTCGCTGCATGCCGATGAGCTGCCGGGCATGCTGGTGGCTTGGCACCTGAAGGTGCGGCTGGCTGATCTGGCGGCGGCCGGTCGCCTGCGCAGCGAGATTGTGCTGGTGCCCATCGCCAACCCGGTGGGCCTGGAACAGGTGCTGATGGATATCCCCCTGGGCCGCTACGAGCTGGAAAGCGGGCAGAACTTCAATCGCCTGTTTGTCGACCTCAGTGAAACCGTGGGCAATCAAGTCGAGGAGCTGCTTGGGGACGATCCCCAGCACAACGTCGAGTTGATCCGCGCCGCGCTGTCGACCGCCCTCGCTGCGCAAAGCGCTGAGACCCAACTGCAATCCCAGCGCCTGGTGCTGCAACGCCTGGCGTGTGACGCCGACATGGTGCTGGACCTGCATTGCGATTTCGAAGCCGTGGCGCACCTGTACACCACGCCCGAGGCCTGGCCGCAGGTTGAGCCGTTGGCGCGTTATATCGGCTCGGAGGCGAACCTGCTGGCGACCGACTCCGGCGGGCAATCCTTCGATGAGTGTTTCACCCTGGTGTGGTGGCAGTTGCAGCAACGCTTCGGCGAGCGCTTCCCGATCCCCATGGGCAGCTTTTCGGTGACCGTCGAACTGCGCGGCCAGGGCGACGTCAACCACGGCCTGGCCGCCCTCGACTGCCAGGCGATCATCGATTACCTGATCCACTTCGGCGCCATTGCCGGGGAAGCCGCACCACTGCCCGAGCTGCCCTACCCGGCCACACCGCTGGCAGGCGTTGAGCCGGTGGCGACGCCCATGGGCGGCCTGTTGGTGTTCAGCGCCCTTCCCGGTGAGTACCTGGAAGCCGGGCAACTGATCGCTGAAATCATCGACCCCATTTCCGACCGCGTAACGCCCGTGCATTGTCGCAATGCCGGCCTGCTTTACGCCCGTTCGCTGCGCCGCATGGCCACTGCCGGGATGGTCATCGCCCATGTCGCAGGCCTTGATGCCTACCGCAGCGGCTATCTACTTTCGCCTTGAGGATGCACGCCCCATGTACAAATTGACCGTTGAAGGCCTGCATAAAAGCTATGGCGACAATGAGGTGCTCAAAGGTGTTTCGCTCAAGGCCAAGACCGGTGACGTGATCAGCCTGATCGGCGCCAGCGGCTCGGGCAAGAGCACCTTTTTGCGCTGCATCAACTTCCTGGAAACCCCCAACGACGGCGCCATGACCCTCGACGGCCAGCCGATCCGCATGGTCAGCGACCGCCACGGCATGCGCGTGGCCGATGATGCCGAACTGCAGCGCCTGCGCACGCGCCTGGCGATGGTGTTCCAGCACTTCAACCTGTGGAGCCACATGAGCGTGCTGGAGAACATCACCATGGCCCCGCGCCGGGTGCTGGGTTGCAGCAAGCAGGAGGCCGAGGACCGTGCCCGTCGTTACTTGGACAAGGTGGGCTTACCGGCACGCGTGGCGGATCAGTACCCGGCGTTCCTCTCCGGCGGCCAGCAGCAACGCGTCGCCATCGCGCGCGCCTTGGCCATGGAGCCAGAGGTGATGCTGTTCGACGAACCCACCTCGGCCCTCGACCCGGAGCTGGTGGGCGAAGTGTTGAAGGTGATCCAGGGGTTGGCCGAGGAAGGCCGCACCATGATCATGGTGACGCACGAAATGAGCTTTGCACGCAAAGTGTCGAACCAGGTGTTGTTCCTGCACCAGGGCCTGGTGGAGGAACAAGGCGTGCCGGAAGAGGTGCTGGGCAATCCGAAGAGCGAACGGTTGCAGCAGTTCCTCAGCTGCAATCTCAAGTAAACCTGACGTGAGCCCGGAAGGTATGCAGCGTGCGCCGGGTTTCAAGGCGCCAGCCGGCATGGGTGCAGGCGCGCGAGACGATTTCCAGGCCAAAGCCGAAGCCCGGTGACGCGAGCTGGTCCACCCGGTTATTCAGGATGACTAGATGCTGCTCCGTGAGGACCACGCGGATTTTCCCGGCACCGTGCTGAACAGCGTTACCCAGCAGGTTCTGCACCACGCTGCGGGCGATCGCCTCGTTGGCCTGGGTGATCGTCGGCGCACCGGCAAACACCCGCACGCCCGCGGCATGGGGGTAAAGCAGCTGGTATTTCTCGATCTGTTCGGCAACCACCACGGCCAGGTCAATCGCCTCATGGGGCAATTGACGCGGTTCACGGGCCAGGGACAAAAACAGCTCGATCGTCATTTTCATCCCGGCCAGGGCAGCTTCCATGCGCAACAGGCTACGCGCTGATTTTTCCGCGTTGCAGCCTGGCAGGCGCAGGATCGCCAGGCAGTTGTTCAAGATACTCAAGGGCGTGCGCAACTCATGGCTGACGTGCCGGGTGAATGCCTTTTCCCGCTGCAACGTGCTGTGTTGCTGGGTCACCAGTGAGGACAGCGTGCGGCTCAAGGTGCCGATCTCATCCTGGCGGTCAAAGCCGCTGAACCGGGCCGGCCCAGGCCCTGCATCGGCGACTTCCGCCGCCAACTGGCTCACTGGCTGGGCGATGGCCCGGGCAATGGCGATGGCCAGGATGGCGCCAAGGATCAGGATCAAGCCTGCGACTGCACACAACAGTCCGAAAATCTGCGTGCGGTAGCCTTCAGTCTGGCTGAGCTTGGATTCATCCAGTAACAAGACCAGCAACGCGGACTCGCCGCCAACGGCACTCACCAATACGTGCACATCCCCTTTCGCAAGTTCGTGGTGCCCTGGCGGCAGGTTCAGGGCAACCAAAGGCAATGTGGGGTCCGTCGACCAATAGCCTTTCAGGTAGATCGCGTTGGGCATTGGCGCGGCACGTCCCACTTGGGCGTGTTTACCCTGAAACGCCTCGGCCTCCAGGTTCAGATAGCTCTCGACGATGTAATCCTCGGTGACGGCGACTGCGAGCCAGATCAGCAGGCTATAGAACCCGGTGATCAGTGCCATGAACGGCAGCAGGGTGTAGAGGATTCGCGTGAAGAATGAGTCAGTGGGGAATAGCAAGGCGGTACCCTTTCCCGTGGACAGTCCGGATCAGATCATTGCCGTAAGGTTTGCCCAGGGTTTGCCTCAGCCGGTAAATGTAGGTGCGTAGCGCATCACTGTCCGGCGGGTCGCCGTCGGGCCACAGCGCAGCTTCAAGCTTGCCTCGGCTGACCGGCTCCGGCGCCACATCGGCCAACAGGTTCAACAGGCTGAACTGAAGGGCGGGCAACACCTTGACGGCACCGTTGTGGTGCAACGATTGAGAGGCTGGGTCGATGATCAGGTCGCCCAATTGCCGGGGGCTTCGCGGTTTGCGCGGCGCACCACGGCGCATCAGCGCTCGGATGCGCCAGATCAACTCCTGGGGCTCGAACGGCTTGATCAAGTAGTCGTCACCGCCGGCTTCATAACCCTCCTCCTTATCAGGGAGCGCATCGCGGGCGGTCAGGAACAGGACCGGCGTTTCATTCTGCTCCCGGCGCAATTGACGACAGGTGTCAAAACCGCTCATGCGGGGCATGGCGACATCCATCACAATCAGGTCGTATTCATGCTGGCGGACACGTTCCAGGCAACTTCGCCCATCACGCGCGAAGTCCACTTCGTAACCAAACTCGCCGAGATAATCTCCCAACGAACCTGCCAATGCGTGATCATCTTCCACCAGTAATATTTCCATAAAGACAAACTCCCAATTCGCACAAACAGTTAAGACATTTCCTTCAGCAAACAATTAAAAACCCACAACAAATACCATTTCACAACGTGACATTTGATTCACGTCTCATCTTATACAGTCTGGCAATGCAAAGAATACTGAGTTTATTCATCCGTTACTTGAGCGCAGGCGCCATCGCAACGTTGGTTCATTACGCGGTGTTTGTCTGTTTATTAACATCGCTTGCCCCCACACCATCGACGTTTCTTGCTGCTTCTACGGGGGCTTTGGTCGCCTTTTGCCTGTCCAGGGATTGGGTATTTGCACAACGTTCCTGTAACAAATTGCGCTTTCTCATTACGGCCACCTGCCAGGTTTTAACCAACACCTTAATGGTCAACTTACTGACCTCCTGGGGGGCTCCTCCACTGCTTGCACAAGTACTGGCAACCGCCACCGCTACCTTTCAGGGCTTTACGATCAACCACCTCTGGGTATTCAAACATGACCTCCACCGCAAGCCTTTCCAGTGACCCCATACCGGATACAAAACTTACAATACTGGTCCCTTGTTTTAACGAACAATGCGTAATAGCCGAACTTCACTCACGGCTGATGGCAATCGTCGACCGATTGAAAGTCCCCACTGAAGTGCTTTATATCAATGACGGCAGCCAAGACCGGACTGCCGCGATCATCGATCAATTTTCCCAGGACCCACGGGTCAAGAGCCTGCACTTGAGCCGTAACTTCGGCAAGGAAGCCGCCATGCGCGCGGGCATCAATGCCGTGGAAAGCGGTGCTGTGATCATCATGGACAGCGACCTGCAGGACCCGCCCGAGTTGATCCCGCTGATGGTGCAGGAATGGCTCAAAGGCTACGAGATAGTGAACATGCAACGCCGCTCGCGGCGCTGTGACTCCTGGGCGAAACGCACCGCTGCGCGACTTTACTACGCGACCATGGATCAACTGATCGACGACTTTGAGATACCCCAGCAAGTCAGCGACTTCAGGTTGATCGGGCCCCATGCACGGGCAGCCATACGCGCCATGGACGACAACGCCGGCGTGTTGAAACTGCTGGTCAGCTGGCTCGGCTACCCGAGTACCGAAGTGAATTACGACCGCACAGCGCGCCAGGCCGGCAGGACCAAATGGACCACGTTGTCATTGCTGGACCTGTGCGCCGATTCGATTCTGGCCTTCTCTACGCGCCCATTGCGGATGTACAGCTACCTGAGTGCCACAAGCTTTGTGTTCGGCTCGCTGTGGGTCGCCGCAGCGGCGAGCTTCGGCGAACTGACTCATGAGCATTTGCTGGTGCAATCGATCCTGCTGCTATGCCTGGGCACCGCCGTGATCGGCGAGTACGTCGGCCGGGTGCTGAAGGTGGTGAGCCCCAGGCCCAACGCGCTGCATAAACGCAAGCACCCTTGAATCCCTTCCAAAAGGTTGTCGCCATGAACCGTTCAGCTTCCATCCGTCTGCTCTGGGGCATTTTGTTGACCGTCCTGCTGGTGCGCCTGGGTACATTGGGGCTGTATCCGCTGATGGACACGTCGGAAGCCCGCTACGCGGAAATTGCCCGCAAGATGCTGGTCTCCAATGACTGGATCACCCCGATGTTCGATCACGGCGTGCCATTCTGGGGCAAACCACCGCTGTCATTCTGGCTACAGGCGTTGAGCATGCAGGTGTTCGGCATCAACGAGTTCGCCAGTCGTTTCTCCAGCTGGTTGATGCATGTCGCCAGCTGCCTGCTCATCGTGCAATTCGCCAGCCGGGAACGCAGCCTTCAGGTCGGGCTGACGGCGGCGATTATCTATTCGACATGCTCCCTAGGGTTCCTTGCCAGCGGCGCGGTCTTGACTGACAGCGCACTGGCCTTCGCCCTTTTGCTCGCCCACCTGGGGTTGTGGCGCGGGCTGGTATACGCGGACCGAGGCTGGGCGCTGGTCGGTTTTTTTGCGCTGGGCCTCGGCCTGCTCGCGAAGGGCCCATTGGCGCTGGTCCTGATTACGCTGCCTGCTGCCCTATGGCTGGCCCTCACGGGCCACTGGCGCCGGCTGCTCAGCCTGCCGTGGTTGCCAGGCATCGCGTTGATGCTTGCCGTGGCGCTGCCTTGGTATTGGCTGGCGGAACAAAAGACACCGGGGTTCCTGGAATACTTCATCGTCGGCGAACACTTCAGTCGCTACATCATCAGTAACTGGCAGGGCGACCTCTACGGCAGCGCACATGCCCAACCCTTGGCGATGATCTGGCTGCATCTGCTGGGCGGGCTTTTACCTTGGGCATTATTCCTGCCGTTGCTGGTGAAGGAGCGTTCCACCCTGCAAGGCCAGCGCGAATACTTCATCTTCATACTGGCGTGGGCGCTTTCAACACCGCTGTTCTTCACCCTGTCCACCAATATTCTCTGGACCTACGTACTGCCTGCGTTGCCGGCCTGGGCGCTACTGCTGGCCGATGTCATCTGCCAGAAAATACGCGCAATCGTCATCGCCGCTGTGGCACTGGCACTGCCGATTGCCGGCTGCTTGATCATCATCAGCGGCCTGCTGTCCGATCGTCCACAAAACCAGAAAGACATGGTTGCCTTGTGGAAGGCGCAACAACCCGCCGCCCCCGGCGACCTGATCTATCTGGGGACGCGCTCCTATTCGGCGGAGTTTTACAGTGCTGGCTGGGCCCGCCACACCAAACAGCTGCAACAGCAGCCACTGTCCCAGGACTTTTATCTGGTTCGACGCCAGGCCAGCATGCCGCTGGACATGCCGCCGTCCGTCACTTGCGCAAGGGTGGGCCAGGCCAACGCTTCCGGGTTGTATTATTGCGGCGTCAAGTCGCAATAACCGGTTAAACCTTTGCCATGCCCGGAGGGTCTGTGAAATAGGCCCTCCAGAGCATCAGCCGTTGTATGGCAACTTCTCACAACTTCGCCAAGACATGGTTCGCCGCCAAGGGCTGGAAGCCGTTCACCTTTCAAAAAGACGTATGGGCGGCGGTTGAAGCAGGCCACTCGGGATTGCTGCATGCCAGCACCGGTGCCGGGAAAACCTACGCACTGTGGTTTGCTGCCCTCAATCGTTTCGCCATCGCCCGCGCCCCGACTACCGGCAAACGCAAACCGCCTGCCGAACCGTTGACGGTGCTGTGGATCACGCCGATGCGCGCCCTCGCCGCCGACACCGCGCGCGCCCTTGAAGCGCCACTTGAAGCGCTACAGATTCCGTGGAGCGTCGGCCTGCGCACGGGCGACACCAGCAACAGCGAACGCGCGCGGCAGACCCGTCGCCAGCCCACCGCGCTGGTCACCACCCCGGAAAGTCTGACGCTGATGCTCGCCCGTGCCGACAGCGAGGCCAGCCTGGGGCACCTGCGCATGGTGGTAGTGGATGAATGGCACGAACTGATCGGTAATAAACGAGGCGTGCAACTGCAACTGGCGCTGGCACGGTTGCGGCGCTGGCACCCAGATTTGATGGTGTGGGGTATTTCGGCGACCTTGGGTAATCAGGCTCACGCGCTGGAGGTCTTGGTCCCACAGGGCGACGGGATCAATGTGCAGGGGCAAACGGCTAAACAGTTGGTGATCGACACCTTATTGCCCCCCGTGACCGAGCGCTTTCCGTGGGCCGGTCATATCGGTTTGAAAATGTTGCCCCAGGTGGTGGCCGAGGTAGACGCCAGTAATAGTTGCCTGGTGTTTACCAACACGCGGGCGCAATCGGAGATCTGGTTCCAGGCATTGCTGGACGCCCGCCCCGATTGGGCCGGGGTGATTGCGCTGCACCATGGCTCTTTATCCAGAGAAACCCGTGACTGGGTGGAACGGGCCTTGAAAGACGGCCAGCTCAAGGCGGTGGTGTGTACCTCAAGCCTGGACCTGGGAGTGGATTTCCTGCCAGTGGAGCGTGTGTTGCAGATCGGCTCGGCCAAAGGTGTGGCGCGGCTGATGCAACGCGCCGGGCGCTCGGGGCATGCGCCGGGGCGGCCGTCACGAGTGACGCTGGTGCCGACCCACAGTCTGGAGCTGGTGGAGGCTGCCGCCGCTCAGGATGCGATTGCGCTACGGCGTATCGAAGCGCGGGAATCGCCTTACAAGCCTTTGGATGTGCTCGTACAACATTTGGTGAGCATGGCGCTGGGCGGCGGCTTTACGCCGGATGCGTTGCTGGCGGAAGTGCGCAGTGCCTGGGCCTACCATGACCTGACGGCTGAAGACTGGGCCTGGGCCCTGGGTTTTGTGCGGCACGGGGGGCTGTCGCTGACGGCCTACCCGGATTACCGACGCGTGGAGCCGGACGAGCACGGCATCTGGCGCGTCCCGGATGCACGACTGGCGCGGCGCCATCGGATGAGCGTGGGCACTATCGTCAGTGACGCCAGCATCACTCTGAAATTCTGGAGCAAGGGCGGTGGCGGCAAGAACCTGGGCAGTGTCGAGGAAGGGTTCATTGCAAGGCTCAAGCCGGGCGATGGCTTTCTGTTTGCCGGTCGCTTGCTGGAATTGGTCCGTGTGGAAAACATGACCGCTTATGTACGTCGCAGCAGCGCCAAGAAAGCCGCTGTGCCGCGCTGGAATGGCGGGCGCATGCCGCTTTCCAATGAACTTGCGCAAGCGGTGGTGGAGCGCTTTGATACTGCGGCCCACGGGCACTTTGACGGGCCGGAGATGCAAGCGGTGCAACCCTTGTTGCAGACACAGTTGCGCTGGTCGGGCTTGCCGACGCGCAAGCATTTGTTGGCTGAGGCGCTTAAGTCACGGGAGGGGTGGCACCTGTTTCTCTATCCCTTTGCCGGGCGTCAGGTGCACCTGGGGCTGGCGAGTCTGTTGGCATGGCGCGTGAGCCAAGGGCAGGCCGTTACCTTCTCGATCGCGGTCAACGATTATGGGCTGGAACTGCTGAGTGCCACCGAAGTGGATTGGTCGACGCTATTGAACGGAGCGCTGCTGAGTCCGCAGAACCTCCTGGAAGATGTAGCGGCCAGCCTGAATGCCGGGGAACTGGCCCTGCGCCGTTTTCGTGAAATCGCGCGCATTGCCGGGTTGGTATTTGCCGGCTACCCCGGCGCGCCGAAAAGTACCCGGCAGGTGCAGGCTTCCAGCGGGTTGTTCTTTGAGGTGTTCAAGCAGTACGACCCACAGAACTTGTTGCTGACCCAGGCAGGCGAAGAAGTCCTACGCGATGAACTGGACATTCGTCGCCTCGAAGAGACATTACGTCATCTTTGCGCGCTGAAACTGGACTTGCATCGGATCGTACGCCCTACGCCCTTGGCATTCCCGCTGCTGGTTGAAAGGATGCGCGAAAGCATGAGTTCGGAGAAACTCTCGGAGCGCATCGCACGGATGGTCAAGGACCTGGAAAAAGTCGCGGATAACGGGAAGCGCTGATGGTGTGCACGGTGATGCTTGAGGGTGAGCAATTGTGGTTGCTGGCAGACAAGGCGGTCTACTGGCCTGCGCGCCAATGCTTGATGATCGCCGACGCACATTTCGGCAAGGCCTCGGCGTATCGCAGCCTCGGGCAGCCGGTGCCACAGGGCACCACCACCGATAACCTGCAGCGCCTGGACCGGCTGCTCTCGGCGCTACCCTGCACTCAGGTGATCTTTCTCGGCGACTTCCTGCACGGTCCGGGATCACACGCCAGTGGCACGCTGGGCGCATTGAGACGCTGGCGGGCCCTTAATCCTGACCTGCCCATGACCTTGATTCGCGGCAATCACGATAAACGCGCGGGCGACCCGCCCGAGGATTTGAGGATAGACGTGGTTGCGGAGCCCCTTCTGATGGGCCCTTTTGCCTTGCAGCACGAACCTGACGCCCATCCCAGCCACCACGTGCTGGCGGGGCATGTACATCCGGTGTATCGGTTGCGCGGCAAGGGTCGGCAGAGTTTGCGGCTGCCGTGCTTTGTGATCGGCGCCCGAGTCAGCCTGCTGCCGGCGTTCGGTGCATTTACCGGCGGGCATGGGGTGGAGCAGGACAATGACCGCCGAATCTATGTGATTGGCGATCATGAAGTCTGGCCGGTGAGCCAGTAATCAGGCGACAGGCGCGGGTGGTGGCTCGTCCGGCAAGGTCGGCTCGCCTGGTTCGGTGGGCTGTGGATAGTCCGGCTCAGGCTGGCCGGGGATGCCGCCGGCATAAGCAGGATCGGCCATCAGGGACCAGGCCAGAACGCCAATCTGATTGGGTTCAAGCCGGGCAAGTTCTGCGCTTATTCGCGGGTCGAGCTTCATAAGGTACTCCTCAAGCGTGGCCCGGCGCGTTTTACACACGCCGGGGCAGTACACCTAGATAGAGTCACTTTCTGCAGACTAATTCCCTTTACGCGTAGGAGCTTTCGATCAAGCGCGTGGGAGGGTGACGCCTCGCTGGCCTTGGTACTTGCCTGCGCGGTCTTTATAGGACACTTCACAGGCCTCATCGGACTGCAGGAACAGCATCTGTGCCACACCTTCGTTGGCGTAGATTTTCGCCGGCAGCGTGGTGGTGTTGGAGAACTCCAGGGTCACGTGCCCTTCCCACTCCGGCTCAAGCGGAGTCACGTTGACGATGATGCCGCAACGCGCGTAGGTGCTTTTACCCAGGCAGATGGTCAGCACGTCACGGGGAATACGGAAGAATTCCACGGTGCGCGCCAGGGCGAAGGAGTTCGGCGGAATGATGCACACGTCGCTCTTGACGTCGACGAAGCTCTTTTCGTCGAAGTTCTTTGGGTCGACGATCGCCGAATTGATGTTGGTGAACACCTTGAATTCATCGGCGCAGCGCACATCGTAGCCATAGCTGGAAACGCCGTAGGAAATCACCGGCGCATCGCCTTGGCCACGGATCTGGCGCTCGACGAACGGTTCGATCATGCCGTGTTCCTGCGCCATGCGGCGAATCCACTTGTCCGATTTGATGCTCATGGCGGGTGTCCTGAATAGCGAGGTGGAAAAATTCTGTGGGGCATCTTACCGGGGCCGGCGTTGGGGTTCAAAGGTCACAAGGCTTTTCTTGACGAATGCGCCTGCTGCTATAAGCCGTAGCCAGCGGGGCCGGGACCTGTATTGGCGTGCCCGGTGAGCGGAAACATCACCGCCAGTCACGAAAATGGAGAAACCTTCGGAAATATCATTGGCACGTCCCGGAAAAAGGGTTAAGGTGGCGCCACTGTGCTGCTTGTGTCACTGAGAATCTCTACACGATATGTTGAATTTCGATCCAACCATCTCCAAGAATTTTTCCTGCTCTTTGCACTCAGTCTCGGCCAGGGCTTTTCCTGAGTCGCAGTTAACTTTGTCCAAGGAGATACACCATGTCTAATCGCCAAACTGGTACCGTTAAGTGGTTCAACGATGAAAAAGGCTTCGGCTTCATCACTCCACAATCCGGTGACGACCTGTTCGTTCACTTCAAAGCTATCCAATCCGACGGCTTCAAAAGCCTGAAAGAAGGCCAACAGGTTTCTTTCATCGCTACCCGCGGTCAGAAAGGCATGCAAGCTGAAGAAGTTCAAGTTATCTAACTTGTACTGACTTAGTCGAAAAGACCCCGCCCTTAAAAGCGGGGTTTTTTTATGCCCGGGATTTGGTAGCGAACACAAAAAATGTGGGAGCGGTGCGTGATGTGGGAGCTGGCTTGCCTGCGATGGAATCGCCTCGGTTATTCAGTTACACCGAGCTAATGCCATCGCAGGCAAGCCAGCTCCCACACAAGCCCGCTCCCACATTTCGTCCTGCGTAGTTACTGAAACAACGACTCACTCGACAAGCCATTCTTCTCCAGGATCTCACGCAAGCGCTTGAGCCCCTCCACCTGGATCTGCCGCACCCGCTCACGGGTCAGGCCGATCTCCAGGCCTACGTCCTCCAGGGTGCTGCTCTCATGGCCACGCAGGCCGAAGCGGCGAATTACCACCTCACGCTGCTTGTCCGTGAGCTCCGACAGCCACTGGTCAATGCTTTGGGAAAGATCATCGTCCTGCAACAGCTCGCAAGGATCGGTAGGACGATCATCCGTCAGGGTGTCCAGCAGGGTTTTATCCGAATCCGGACCCAGCGAGACATCGACCGAAGACACGCGCTCATTGAGACCCAGCATGCGCTTGACCTCTCCTACCGGTTTTTCCAGCAGGTTGGCGATTTCTTCGGGCGAAGGTTCATGATCGAGTTTTTGGGTAAGCTCACGCGCTGCCCGCAGGTAGACGTTGAGCTCCTTGACCACATGGATCGGCAACCGGATCGTGCGGGTCTGATTCATGATCGCCCGTTCGATGGTCTGACGAATCCACCAGGTGGCGTAGGTCGAAAAGCGGAAGCCCCGCTCAGGGTCGAACTTCTCCACAGCCCGGATCAAGCCCAGGTTGCCCTCCTCGATCAGGTCCAACAGGGACAGCCCACGATTGACATAGCGTCGGGCGATTTTCACCACCAGACGCAGGTTGCTTTCAATCATGCGCTTGCGCCCAGCCGGATCGCCCTTTTGCGACAAGCGCGCAAAATGGACTTCTTCTTCGGGGGTCAGCAGAGGGGAAAAGCCGATTTCATTGAGGTACAGCTGGGTCGCATCGAGCGCCCGCGTGTAGTCAATGTACTTGTGTTGCTTTAACGCGGTGGAGTTCTTGGACTTGGTGCGAACTGAAGGTACAGCAGGTCCCTCATTCGACATCGATTCCGTATCGATACCGGTCTCCATAAGGAGAACCTCATCGTCGATGTCAAACTCCGGCGCTTCTTTACTGAGAGCCATTGTTATAGTCCTTTGGTGAGTTCGACCTCAAGCTCAAGCGGCGCCTTTATCCTTGGCAACGCTGGAGCCTGTTCCTTCTACGTGAGGGAACAGGCTGTGCAACACATCAACGACGGGGTAGGAATTGCAGTGGGTCTACAGGCTTCCCTTGGCGGCGAATCTCAAAGTGCAGTTTCACCCGGTCTGTACCAGTTGACCCCATTTCGGCAATTGTCTGTCCGACTTTGACCTGCTGCCCCTCCCGAACCAACAGCCTACGGTTATGACCGTAAGCACTGACGTAGGTATCGCTGTGTTTGATGATGACCAGCTCGCCGTAGCCCCGTAAACCACTCCCGGCGTACACCACTGTCCCATCAGACGCAGCTAAAACAGGCTGTCCCAAATCTCCGGCGATATCAATGCCTTTATTCAAACTACCGTTTGAAGAGAATTTTCCAATCAGCACTCCGTTTGAGGGCCATCCCCAACCGGTCGGCGCAGGCCCGGCAGGTGGCAACGGCGCGGGTGCCGGCTTGGTCGCAGGGGCCGGTGTGGCGGTGCCTGCAGGCCGGGTGATGAGGGTGGTTTTGCTCGAAGACGACGGCGAAGATCCGGTGTTTGTCACAACTGCCGTAGGCGTTGAACCGGTGCGTCCGTCGAAGCGAATCGTCTGACCCGGATGTATCGTGTATGGCACAGGAATATTGTTACGTGCTGCAAGTGCCTTGTAATCCCAACCATATCGGAAGGCGATAGAGAACATCGTATCGCCCTTGCGCACCACATATTGTCCGGTGGTCACCGTCGGTTTCTGCGGGACGGCATTATTACGGTCAACCACCCGTGCGCCGCTGCTTGGCGAGCTGGAACACCCGACCAACACGGAACTGAAGACGAGGCCAAGCACCAGTCGATGAAAGCTTGTTTTACTCATACGCTGCGCAAGACCTGTGAGACTCACCCGCCGCTCCCTTTGTGGTGGCTGAACATGAATGCCTGTATCAGGCTTGAAATATGACGCAAGTATAACTGGGCATTGGCTTTTTACCGGCACACGACTGAAACGAAAAATTCATCGTGTTTAATGCCGACGCCCGATCATGTTGACTCGATAGACCCCGCCGTAAGACACATCCCCGCCAACAGAATTCACTGCCCGCGAACAAATGATCAGGCCAGCGGGCCATTGAGCAATGGCACGAAGCGCACGGCGCCGAGTACATGCCGGGAAAAGCCCTCTTCCTCACGGATAATGAGCATCAATTGTTGCACTTCGCCGGAGCCTACCGGGATGACCAGACGTCCGCCTGGAGCGAGTTGATCAAGCAACGCCTGGGGCACATCGGTGGCTACGGCGGTGACGATGATGCCGTTGTACGGCGCCAGGGCCGGCCAGCCTTCCCAGCCATCACCCCAGCGAAACACCACGTTGCGCAGGTTCAACTCCACCAGGCGCTCCTTGGCACGGTCTTGCAGCACCTTGATGCGCTCGACCGAAAACACCCGCTCCACCAGTTGCGCCAGTACGGCGGTCTGGTAGCCGGAGCCGGTGCCGATTTCCAGCACCTTGTCCAAAGGCCCCGCCGCCAGCAGCAACTCGCTCATGCGCGCCACCATGTATGGCTGGGAGATGGTCTGATTGTGGCCGATGGGCAGCGCCGTGTCTTCATAGGCACGGTGGGCCAGGGCTTCATCGACAAACAGGTGCCGAGGCGTACGCCGGATCACTTCCAGCACCTGAGCGTTGGACAAACCCTCTTCGTACAAGCGCTGGATCAAGCGTTCGCGGGTACGCTGGGACGTCATGCCGATGCCCCGGCGCAGCAAGTCGTCTTGTTCACGGCCCATCAGCGCAGCCCCTCCAGCCAGCCATCGAGCCCACTGAAGGCATCACTGAAGGTGCGATCGAATTGCAACGGGGTAATCGATACATAACCTTGCATCACGGCATGAAAGTCCGTGCCTTCACCGCCATCTTCCGCATCACCCGCCGCGGCAATCCAATAGCCTTCCTTGCCACGCGGGTCGACCACCTTCAACGGCGCCGCCGCGCGGGCGCGATGGCCCAGTCGCGTCAGCTGGATGCCGCGAATATGGTCGAGGGGCAAGTTGGGAATATTGACGTTGAGCACCGTGCGCGGTGGCAGGTTCAGGGAGCCATGGGCCTCCACCAGCTTGCGCGCAAAATACGCAGCGGTCGGCAGGTTATCCAGTTGGCGCGAAGCAAACGAAAAGGCGAACGCCGTACGCCCCAGGAAGCGACCTTCAAGCGCCGCCGCCACGGTGCCGGAATACAGCACGTCATCGCCCAGGTTGGCACCGAGGTTGATACCCGATACCACCAGGTCCGGCTCCTGATCCAGCAGGCTGTTGATCGCCAGGTGGACGCAGTCGGTGGGGGTGCCGTTCACGCTGATAAAGCCATTGGCCAGGACGTGCGGGTGCAGCGGACGGTCGAGCGTCAGCGAACTGCTGGCGCCGCTCTTGTCCTGGTCGGGGGCGACCACCACGCACTCGGCGTAATCTTCCAGCGCAGCATAGAGCGCGGCAAGACCGGGTGCGGTGGCACCGTCATCGTTTGATATCAGAATACGCATGGGTTGTCCGTCTGCCCCACCGGCACCAGATCAACAAGCTCGCGCACCAAGACAGTGGCGAAGCATCCGGCCGGCAGGACGAATTCCAATTGCAGAATGTCCAGCGAGGGATAATGCCACGTCAAACCGCCAATGGGCAGTCGCAGAATGCGACGTTCCTGGCTCATGCCGGCATTCACCAGCCAATCACGCAGGTCGGCTTCATCGGCAGCAACAGCCTGTTCGAGTTCAAAGGTTGCACCCGTGGCAGGCGAATCGCCTTCGCCCCACTGCGGGCCGGTCGGGTGCAGGTCCAGGATCGCCAGGCGCGGGTCGCTGCATTCAGCCTCCCCTGCCGGGAAAAAACTGCGGCTGTCGGTAAACGCCAGCAAGTCGCCGACCTGGGCACGTTGCCACGAACCATCGGCCACACGCGCTGCCAACACTTTGTTGAACAGAAAGCTGCGCGCCGTGGACAGCAACCGCGATCGCACGTTGCGCTGTTCCGGCAAGGCCTTGCGCGCGGCCCACTCACGGGCGTCGACCACGTTGCCGCCGTTGTGGCCAAAACGCTGGGCGCCGAAATAGTTGGGAATGCCGTGTTGTGCAATCAGTTGCAACCGCGCATCGATAGCGGCGGTATCACCGGCCAACTGGGTCAGGCGCAAGGTGAAACCATTGGCCGAGTGCGCACCGCGTTGCAGCTTGCGCTTGTGGCGGGCGGTCTTGAGGATCTTGAGGGTGTCGTTTTCCGCCGCGCTCATGTCCGGATCGGCCTTGCCGGGCAGCTGCACGCTGAACCACTGGCGGGTCAACGCCTGGCGATCCTTGAGCCCGGCATAGCTGACCGTGCGCAATGGCACGCCCGCCGCCTTGGCGATCCGCCGCGCGGCTTCCTCGGTATTGAGCCCGCGTTTTTCCACCCACAACCACAGGTGCTCACCTTCGCCGGTCAGCGGGATGTCCAGCACTTCATCAACTTGGAAGTCTTCGGCCGTCGCCTTCAGTACCGCGCTGCCCAAGGCCTCGCCATAGGCCCGTGGACCCAACAGTTGCAGGTCATTCATGCGCGCAGCAACAAGGCAACAGAGTGCACCGCAATGCCCTCTTCCCGACCGGTGAAGCCGAGCTTTTCGGTGGTGGTGGCTTTCACGTTCACTTGATCCAGTTCTATTTGCAGATCCGCGGCAATCAGCGCGCGCATCGACTCGATATGGGGGGCCATCTTCGGCGCCTGGGCCACGATGGTGTTGTCGACGTTGCCGACCTTCCAGCCTTTGGCATGGATCAAGCCGACCACATGACGCAGCAGTACACGGCTGTCCGCGCCCTTGAAGGTCGGGTCGGTGTCCGGAAAGTGCTTGCCGATATCGCCCAACGCCGCTGCGCCGAGCAAAGCATCGCTCAAGGCATGCAACACAACGTCGCCGTCGGAATGAGCCAGCAACCCATGGTGGTGCGCAATGCGCACGCCGCCCAGGGTGATGAAATCGCCTTCAGCGAAACGGTGCACATCGTAGCCGTGGCCAATACGCATAAAAAAACGCCCCGATTTAATTCAGGGCGTGATTCTACCTACTTTTGCCTCACATTAACCGAGCAAAGCACGGCCATGGTGTCGCAAATGGTCTTCGATGAAGCTGGCGATAAAGAAGTAGCTGTGGTCGTAACCAGGTTGCAGGCGCAGTTCCAGCGGATGGTTGGCCGCCTTGGCCGCTTGCTGCAGGGCTTCAGGCTTGAGTTGCACGGCGAGGAAATCGTCGCGATCGCCCTGGTCCACCAGCAGCGGCAGCTTTTCCGAGGCTTCGCTGATCAGCACGCAGGCGTCCCACTCGCGCCATTTAGAGCGCTCTTCACCCAAATAACGCGAGAAGGCTTTCTGGCCCCACGGGCAATCCATCGGGTTGTTGATCGGCGAAAACGCCGACACCGACAGGTAACGCCCAGGGTTGCGCAACGCACACACCAGCGCCCCGTGGCCGCCCATGGAGTGGCCGCTGATGCCGCGTTTGTCCGAAGCCGGGAAATGCGCTTCAACCAATGTCGGCAATTCCCGCACCACGTAGTCATGCATCCGATAGTGCTTGGCCCAGGGTTCCTGGGTGGCATTCAGGTAGAAGCCGGCGCCGAGGCCGAAATCCCAGGCGTTGTCTGGATCGCCCGGCACACCCGGCCCACGCGGGCTGGTGTCCGGCGCGACGATGATCAAGCCCAACTCGGCAGCCATGCGCTGGGCGCCGGCCTTCTGCATGAAGTTCTCGTCGGTGCAGGTCAGGCCGGACAGCCAGTACAGCACCGGCAACTTGCCGCCCTCCTCCGCTTGCGGCGGCAGGTAGACGGCGAAGGCCATATCGCAACCGAGCACATCGGAATGATGCTTGTAGCGTTTATGCCAGCCGCCGAAGCTTTTCTGGCACGACAGGTTTTCCAGACTCATGGCCGACCTCAGAAGTGGATGACGGTACGAATGCTCTTGCCTTCATGCATCAGGTCAAACGCTTTGTTGATGTCTTCCAGGCCCATGGTGTGGGTGATGAAGGTATCCAGCGGGATCTCGCCGGTCTGGGCCATTTCCACGTAGCTTGGCAATTCGCTGCGGCCGCGCACGCCGCCGAAGGCCGAACCGCGCCAGACGCGACCGGTCACCAGTTGGAATGGACGGGTAGCGATTTCCTGGCCGGCACCGGCCACACCGATGATCACCGACTCGCCCCAACCCTTATGGCAGCACTCAAGCGCGGCGCGCATCAGTTGCACGTTGCCGATGCATTCGAAGGAGAAGTCCACGCCGCCGTCGGTGAGGTCGACGATCACGTCCTGGATCGGGCGATCGTAGTCTTTCGGGTTGATGCAATCGGTGGCGCCCAGTTGCTTGGCGATTTCGAACTTGGCCGGGTTGATATCGATGGCGATGATACGGCCGGCCTTGGCTTTAACTGCGCCAATCACCGCCGACAGGCCGATACCACCAAGGCCGAAGATGGCCACGGTGTCGCCCGGCTTGACCTTGGCCGTGTTGATCACTGCACCGATACCGGTGGTGACGCCACAGCCCAGCAGGCAGACTTTTTCCAGCGGCGCCTCTTTAGGAATCTTGGCCACGGAAATTTCCGGCAGCACGGTGTACTCGGAGAAAGTCGAGGTGCCCATGTAGTGGAAAATCGGCTGGCCTTTGTAGGAGAAACGCGTGGTGCCGTCCGGCATCAGGCCTTTGCCCTGGGTGGAACGGATGGCCTGGCACAGGTTGGTCTTGCCCGACAGGCAGAATTTGCATTTGCCGCACTCCGGGGTGTACAGCGGGATCACGTGATCACCCACCGCCACCGACGTCACGCCTTCGCCGATCGCTTCGACCACCGCTCCGCCTTCGTGACCGAGGATCGACGGGAAGATGCCTTCCGGATCAGCACCCGACAGCGTGTAGGCGTCGGTATGGCACACGCCCGAAGCGACTACACGCAGCAACACTTCGCCAGCCTTAGGCATGGCGACATCCACTTCAACGATCTCAAGGGGCTTCTTGGCTTCGAAGGCTACGGCAGCGCGGGACTTGATCATCCGGGTTTCTCCAGGCGGTTAAAAACTGAGACGGTGAGTGTAAAACATGGCTGACTGATGAATAATCCGGGCAAAAGCAAAACTTTATTGCTGTACAGGGATAATCGTGATGTTGGAAAACCGCTGGGAAGGCATCGATGAGTTCGTCGCGGTCGCCGAATGCAGCCAGTTCACCGCGGCGGCGGAACGGCTGGGCGTATCGTCGTCCCACATCAGCCGCCAAGTGGCGCGCTTGGAAGAACGCCTGCAAACGCGGCTGCTGTATCGCAGCACGCGCAAGGTGACCCTGACCGAAGCTGGCCAGACCTTCCTGCAACATTGCCAACGCCTACAGGACGGCCGCGAAGAAGCCTTGCGCGCGGTGGGCGACCTCACCAGCGAACCCAAGGGCATGTTGCGCATGACCTGCGCGGTGGCGTACGGCGAGCGTTTTATTGTGCCGCTGGTCACGCGGTTCATGGCGCTCTATCCGCAGTTGCGGGTGGATATCGAGCTGAGCAACCGCCAGCTGGACCTGGTGCATGAAGGCCTCGACCTGGCAATCCGCCTGGGGCGTTTGCAGGATTCGCGCATGGTCGCCAGCCGCCTGGCGCCGAGGTGCATGTACTTGTGCGCGTCGCCGTCCTACCTGGCGCGGTATGGTCGGCCACATAGTTTGTCGGAATTGAGTCGGCATAACTGCTTGATCGGCAGCTCGGATATCTGGCAACTGGCCCAGGACGGGCGGGAATTTTCCCAGCGGGTGCAGGGAAACTGGCGTTGCAACAGTGGGCAAGCGGTGCTGGACGCGGCGTTGCAGGGCGTAGGGTTATGCCAGTTGCCGGACTATTACGTGCTGGAGCATCTGCACAGTGGCGCGCTGGTGTCGTTGCTGGAGGCGCATCAGCCGCCGAATACGGCGGTGTGGGCGTTGTATCCGCAGCAGCGGCATTTGTCGCCGAAGGTACGCAAGTTGGTGGATTTCTTGAAGGAGGGGCTGGCTGGGAGACCGGAGTACAGCGGGTGATTGTGGGGTGCTTGTACTGGCCTCTTCGCGAGCAAGCCCGCTCCCACATTTTGACCGCGTTTCTTCAGGACACACGCGGTCAAGTGTGGGAGCGGGCTTGCTCGCGAAGGGGTCGACACGGTCTAGCTGGCTACCTACGGTTAGCCCACCGCAACCGCAACCACTCCAGGTCTTCCGGCCGGGTCACCTTGATATTGTCCGAGCGCCCTTCGATCAGGCGCGGCGCCTGGCCGGACCATTCCATCGCCGAGGCTTCGTCGGTGATGACGGCATCCGCCACCAGGCTGTCGGCCAATGCGCGGTGCAAGGCACCGAGGCGGAACATCTGCGGCGTGTAGGCTTGCCAGATCAGGCTGCGGTCGACGGTTTCGACCACCCGCCCGTGTTTATCGACGCGTTTGAGCGTATCGCGGGCCGGCACGGCCAGCAGGCCGCCCACCGGGTCGTCTGCCAGCTCAGCCAGCAGTTTGTCGAGGTCATCGCGACTCAGGTTCGGTCGTGCCGCATCGTGCACCAGCACCCAATCGTCATCACTGGCACCCAGGGCATTCAGGTGCAATAGCGCGTTAAGTACCGAGCCTGAACGCTCCGAGCCACCGTCCGCACGCTGGATACGTGGGTCAACCGCACACGCCAGCGTCGGCCAATAAGGATCATCAGGAGCAAGGCTGACCACCAGGCCTTTGAGCGATGGATGGTCGAGAAAACAGCCAAGGCTGTGTTCGAGAATAGTGCGCCCGCCCAGCTGCAAGTATTGCTTGGGACGGTCCGCAGCCATACGGGCACCAACGCCCGCGGCAGGAATCACGGCCCAGAAGGCCGGCAAACCAGGGTTCATTGGGCCAACTGGTAGAGGGTTTCGCCCTCCTTGACCATGCCCAATTCATGACGAGCCCGCTCTTCAACGGTCTCCGTACCTTTTTTCAGCTCAAGCACTTCGGCATCGAGGACGCGGTTACGCTCCAGCAAGATCTCGTTTTCGGCGTGCTGTGCAGCAATTTGCTCGGTCAGGTCTTTTACCTGCGCAAAGCTGCCATTACCCACCCATAGGCGGTACTGCAGGCCAGCCAGCAACAAGAGCAAGACGAGGAACAACCAATTGGGACTGCGCATCGAATATCGGGTATCCAGTGAAAAAAGACAGCCATGCAAAACTTTTGAAGCAACTGATAGCACGAAGCCTGGAAGAACCAGGCTTGTGCTTGATAGCCATCAGATTAGCGTCGAAATCCACACTGTCGTGAGTTTTCCGACGCAATCCGCCGACTTTTTACCATGCCTTACCAACAAGTGCGATCAGCCGCGAAACTCGCCGCGACCGTTGTACTTGGCCTTACCCGCCAGTTGCTCTTCGATACGCAGCAATTGGTTGTACTTGGAAACGCGGTCGGAACGGCACAGGGAACCGGTCTTGATCTGGCCCGCCGAGGTGCCCACAGCCAGGTCGGCAATGGTCGAATCTTCGGTTTCGCCGGAACGGTGGGAGATCACGGCGGTGTAGCCCGCAGCCTTGGCCATCTGGATGGCTTCCAGGGTTTCGGTCAGGGTGCCGATCTGGTTGAACTTGATCAGGATCGAGTTGGCGATCTTTTTATCGATGCCTTCTTTCAGGATCTTGGTGTTGGTCACGAACAAGTCGTCGCCCACCAGCTGGATTTTCTCGCCGATCTTGTCGGTGAGGATTTTCCAGCCGTCCCAATCGGACTCGTCCAGGCCATCTTCGATCGAGATGATCGGGTAGCGCTCGGTCAAGCCTTTCAGGTAGTCAGCGAAACCTTCGGAGTTGAACACCTGGCCTTCGCCGGACAGGTTGTACTTACCGTCCTCAAAGAACTCGCTGGCCGCACAGTCCAGGGCCAGGGTCACGTCGGTGCCGAGCTTGTAGCCAGCGTTGGCCACGGCTTCGGAGATTACTTTCAGTGCATCTTCGTTGGACGCCAGGTTCGGTGCAAAACCACCTTCGTCACCTACGGCAGTGCTCAGGCCACGGGCCTTCAGCACAGCTTTGAGGTGATGGAAAATCTCGGTGCCCATGCGCAGGCCTTCGGAGAAGGACTTGGCGCCCACCGGCTGCACCATGAATTCCTGGATGTCGACGTTGTTATCGGCGTGCTCGCCACCGTTGATGATGTTCATCATCGGCACCGGCATGGAGTAAACACCCGGAGTGCCATTCAGGTTGGCGATGTGGGCGTACAGCGGCAGGTCCTGGTCCTGGGCAGCGGCCTTGGCAGCGGCCAGGGACACGGCGAGGATGGCGTTGGCGCCCAGGCTGCCTTTGTTTTCGGTGCCGTCGAGCTTGATCATCGCGTGGTCCAGGGCTTTCTGGTCCAGCGGGTCCTTGCCCAGCAACAGGTCACGGATCGGGCCGTTGATGTTGGCTACAGCCTTGAGTACACCCTTGCCCAGGTAACGGCTCTTGTCGCCATCACGCAGTTCCAGCGCTTCGCGCGAACCGGTAGAAGCACCGGACGGCGCGCAGGCGCTGCCGATGATGCCGTTATCGAGAAGCACGTCGGCTTCGACGGTGGGGTTGCCACGGGAGTCGAGAACTTCACGACCTTTGATGTCGACGATTTTTGCCATTGTTGTAAACACTCCAAAGTTGACGAAAACGACGCAGCTGAAGGAAATCTTTTGACCGACCGCAAGGGTGGAACAACGAGGCAGGCTTGCAGACGACAAGGCTCAGGCCCGCGGGCCTGAGCGTAAAGCGTGGGAAATTCTACCGGAGAAACGCGGCTTACGCGGTCTCTACCGTCGGAAAACTCTTGACCAGTTCGTCCAACTGCTTGAGCTGGGCCAGGAATGGCTCCAACTTGTCCAGGCGCAAGGCGCATGGGCCGTCGCACTTGGCGTTGTCCGGGTCCGGATGGGCTTCCAGGAACAGGCCCGCCAGGGACTGGCTGATGCCAGCCTTGGCCAGGTCCAGCACCTGGGCACGGCGCCCGCCCGCGGAATCGGCGCGACCACCGGGCATTTGCAGCGCGTGGGTCACGTCGAAGAACACCGGGTATTCGAACTGTTTCATGATGCCGAAACCGAGCATGTCCACCACGAGGTTGTTGTAGCCGAAGCTCGAACCGCGCTCGCAGAGGATCAACTGGTCGTTACCCGCTTCCACGCACTTGTTCAGGATGTGTTTCATCTCCTGGGGTGCGAGGAACTGGGCTTTCTTGATATTGATCACAGCGCCGGTCTTGGCCATCGCGACGACCAAGTCGGTCTGGCGCGACAGGAAGGCCGGCAACTGGATGATGTCGCACACCTCGGCGACCACGGCAGCCTGTTCAGGCTCGTGGACGTCGGTGATGATCGGCACGCCGAAGGCTTGCTTGATGTCCTGGAAGATCCGCATGCCTTCTTCAAGGCCTGGGCCGCGATAGGAGGTCACGGACGAACGGTTAGCCTTGTCGAAGCTGGCCTTGAACACGTAAGGGATACCGAGTTTTTCGGTAACCTTCACGTACTCTTCACAGACCTGCATCGCCATGTCGCGGCTTTCCAGCACGTTCATGCCGCCGAACAGCACCATGGGCTTGTCGTTGGCAATCTCGATGTCGCCGACGCGAATGATCTTCTGGGCCATCAGGGTTACGCCTTCTTCTGGTGTTGCGTCAGTGCGGCCTTGACGAAACCGCTGAACAACGGGTGACCGTCGCGCGGCGTCGAGGTGAACTCAGGGTGGAACTGGCACGCCACGAACCATGGATGATCCGGTGCTTCGACCACTTCAACCAGCGCGCCATCACCGGAGCGACCGGAGATTTTCAGGCCGGCCTCTTTGATTTGCGGCAGCAGGTTGTTGTTCACTTCGTAGCGGTGACGGTGACGCTCGACGATCACGTCCTTGCCGTAGCAATCGTGAACCAGCGAGCCCGGCTCCAGCAGGCAGTCCTGCGCGCCGAGGCGCATGGTGCCGCCCAGGTCGGACGCTTCGGTACGGGTCTCGACCGCGCCGGTGGCATCTTCCCACTCGGTGATCAGGCCCACGACCGGGTGACCGCTCTTGCTGTCGAACTCGGTGGAGTTGGCGTCTTTCCAGCCCAGCACGTTACGGGCGAACTCGATGACGGCCACTTGCATGCCCAGGCAGATACCCAGGTACGGCACCTTGTTCTCGCGAGCATATTGAACAGCGGTGATCTTGCCTTCCACGCCACGCAGGCCGAAACCGCCTGGCACGAGGATCGCGTCCACACCTTCGAGCAAGGCAGTGCCTTGGTTCTCGATGTCTTCAGAGTCGATGTAGCGCAGGTTAACCTTGGTACGGTTGCTGATACCGGCGTGGCTCATCGCTTCGATCAGCGACTTGTACGCGTCCAGCAGTTCCATGTACTTGCCGACCATGGCGATGGTGACTTCGTGCTCAGGGTTGAGCTTGGCGTCGACCACGGCTTCCCACTCGGACAGGTCCGCGCCATTGCATTGCAGGCCGAAACGCTCGACCACAAAATCGTCCAGGCCTTGCGAATGCAGGATGCCCGGGATCTTGTAGATGGTGTCGGCGTCTTCCAGCGCGATCACCGCACGTTCTTCAACGTTGGTGAACTGCGCGATCTTGCGACGCGAGGAAATGTCGATCGGATGATCGGAGCGGCACACCAGCACGTCCGGCTGCAGGCCGATGGAACGCAGTTCCTTGACCGAATGCTGGGTAGGCTTGGTTTTGGTTTCGCCGGCAGTGGCGATGTACGGGACCAGGGTCAGGTGCATCAGCATCGCGCGCTTGGCGCCGACTTCGAAACGCAGCTGGCGGATGGCTTCGAGGAACGGTTGCGACTCGATGTCACCCACGGTGCCACCGATCTCGACCATCGCCACGTCGGCATCGCCTGCACCCTTGATGATGCGGCGCTTGATCTCGTCGGTGATGTGCGGGATCACCTGGATGGTTGCACCCAGGTAGTCACCACGGCGCTCCTTGCGCAGCACGTGCTCGTAGACACGGCCGGTGGTGAAGTTGTTGTTCTGGGTCATGGTCGTGCGGATGAACCGCTCGTAGTGGCCCAGGTCCAGGTCGGTCTCGGCGCCGTCGTGGGTGACGAACACTTCACCGTGCTGGAACGGGCTCATGGTGCCCGGGTCAACGTTGATGTACGGGTCCAGCTTGAGCATGGTGACCTTAAGTCCCCGCGCCTCCAGGATGGCCGCCAATGAAGCCGATGCGATGCCTTTCCCCAATGAAGAAACAACACCGCCCGTGACGAATATGTAGCGCGTCATGAAAAACCCTAGAAGTCTGCGTTAAAGCGGTCCGAGCCGCCGGGGAAAGCGAAGGAAGGCCGAAGCCCCCGATCACCTGCATTAATCACAGTGCACCTTTCAAAAAAACCGCCGCGTGGTGACAGACCAGCAATGAAACACCGGTACGTTGATCGCTACACATTTTTTGGAATCGCCCAGCAAAGACTGCTTGGTAATCGGCAACTGCTGCGATTCAAACGAATCCACAGAAGTTGTATCAAGAAGGGAGCGTAGTCTACCGGAAAGGCGCTATCAGCTCAAACCTTGATCGCAGGTCTGTGGCATCCAATGTAATTGCCAGTCATCACTCGGTGCCGGCCAGAGTCCCGCAAGGCTGGGCGCACCCAGCAATTGCTCGCCCTGGTACAGCAGCGGCAATCTGCCACGGACGCAGCCCGGCAGGCCACTTTCGTTAAGCAGGCGCTTCAAGTCGCGCCGACCGCGGCCTGGCACTGCGAGGATTTCGCCGCCCTGGCGGTAGCGGATCGTCAATGGGCCTCCGGGTATCCTGCCCGTCAATTTCACCTGACCATTGCCGGGTAACTCTAGTGGGTTTTGCGGATCGGGCCAGCTCACCGTTGCGTCGGAAAATTCCGACCAAGTGGAGGGCAGCCACCAGATACGTTCACCGCTGCGGTGCAATTCGCCATCAGCCAGGCGCCATTGGGGTTGTGCGTCGCCCTTGGCATCACGCAGGGAATGCCAACTGGCCCAGTGGTCGCTGTCGGGTAAACGGGTCAGAGAGGTTAGCCAGTGGCGTAGCGCGTTGCGTTGGCGGGCGTCGGAGAGCTCGCGCAAAGGAGCAAGGCCCAAGGACGGCAAATGCAGCCAGGGAAACGGCGAAGATTGATTGGCGGCTCGCAGGTCCATCTGCGCCAGCTCATCCAGCAAGTCCTGGGCTTCACTCAGGTGCTCGGCGGTGCGCGCCAGGTTTGCGGTAGCCTGCGGCCAACGTTCCGTCAGGACAGGAAGCACGCGATGGCGCAAGTAATTACGGGAGAACCGCGAGTCCGCGTTCGAAGGATCTTCAATCCATGTGAGCTGGTGCGCCTCGGCATAGGCTTCCAGCTCTGCACGCGGGACATCCAACAAGGGCCGTACAAGGTAGCCTGCCGCCAGCGGGCGCTGTACCGGCATTGCCGCCAGCCCGCGCACACCTGCCCCACGCAGCAGACGGAACAACAAGGTTTCTGCCTGATCGTCGCGATGCTGGCCCGTCAGTAGCACCTCCCCTGCTCCGGTCACCTCGGTAAACACCTGGTAACGCGCATCACGGGCGGCACGCTCAAGGCTGGCGCCAGGTTGCACCTGCACATGCATCACGCGCAATGGCACGCCCAGGCTGTCGCATGTCGACTGACAGTGAGCGGGCCACGCATCAGCGGCAGCTTGCAAGCCATGATGAACATGGACAGCACTGAGGGGCGGTAGGGTGTCGGTTTTGGCCAGGTTGGCCAGGAGGTGCAAGAGGACGGTGGAATCAAGCCCACCCGAGAATGCAATGCGCCAGGCCGGGGCGGAGCGCCACGGGGCGGTAGTGCGCAGGAGTTTGGCGGTCAGGCTGGGTTTCATCTCACGTCACCGCCGCAAAACAGGAATACGTTCGTCAAGCATACACAAAACAAATGTGGGAGCGTGGCTTGCCCGCGATGCAGACGCCTCGGTTTCGCAGTTGCACCGAGGTGATGCTATCGCAGGCAAGCCAGCTCCCACACAAGCCAGCCCCACATTGGGCGCAGCGTAGTCTTACAGACCGTAGCTCATCAGACGCTCATAACGACGGGCCAGCAGCGCTTCGTTATCCAACTTCTTGAGCATCGCCAGCTGCGAACCCAGTTCAGCGCGGATCGTCGCGGCAGCAGCAGCCGGGTCGCGGTGGGCGCCGCCCAAAGGCTCGGCGATGACTTTATCCACGATACCCAAACCTTTGAGGCGATCAGCGGTAATGCCCATGGCTTCGGCAGCGTCCGGCGCTTTCTCGGCAGTTTTCCACAGGATCGAGGCGCAACCTTCCGGCGAAATCACCGCGTAGGTCGAGTATTGCAGCATGTTCAACTGGTCACAGACGCCAATGGCCAGTGCGCCGCCGGAACCCCCTTCACCAATCACGGTGGCGATGATCGGGGTTTTCAGGCGGGCCATGACGCGCAGGTTCCAGGCGATCGCTTCGCTCTGGTTGCGCTCTTCAGCGTCGATACCTGGGTAGGCACCCGGAGTGTCGATGAAGGTCAGGATCGGCATCTTGAAGCGTTCGGCCATTTCCATCAGGCGGCATGCCTTGCGGTAGCCTTCCGGACGCGGCATGCCGAAGTTGCGGCGAACCTTCTCACGCACTTCACGGCCTTTCTGGTGACCGATCACCATCACCGGCTGGTCGTCCAGGCGAGCGATACCGCCTACGATGGCCGCGTCGTCGGAGAAGTGGCGGTCGCCGTGCAGTTCGTCGAACTCGGTGAAAATGTGCTGAATGTAGTCCAGGGTGTACGGACGGCGCGGGTGGCGGGCCAGGCGCGCGATCTGCCAGCTGGTCAGCTTGCCGAAGATGTCTTCGGTGAGCGTGCTGCTCTTGTCTTGCAGGCGAGCGATCTCATCGCCGATATTCAGCGAATTGTCATTGCCGACCAGGCGCAGTTCTTCGATCTTGGCTTGCAGGTCAGCGATCGGCTGTTCGAAATCAAGAAAATTCGGGTTCATAAGCGTCCGTCTTGGGTCGACGGCCAGGGCGTGCCTGGCCAGCCGGTTGTCTATTCGCGCCCTACCTTAAGGGAGAGGCGCGTTTAGGTCGAGATTAAATGTTCAGTCGAGATCAGGCTATGCAGGACTGCCTGACCGTCAACGGTATTGGAGGAAGACGTTGTCACGGCCGAACTGGTCACGCAATGCTTGAATCAAGCCATCAGCCGGATCAATTCGCCAGGTTTCACCAAACTGCAACATGGCCTTGGCGTCACTGCCGGTGTACTCCATGGTCACCGGGCACGCGCCACGGTGGCGCTTGAGCAAATCACCCAACCAGCGTAGCTGATCGCCCTTGAGCGCTTCGGTTTTCACCTTCAAGCGCAGGCTTTCGGCCAGATTGGTGCGCGCATCCTCCATGCTCATCACCCGCTTGATCCGCAGGCGCAGGCCGCCGGAGAAGTCATCGTTGCTGACCTCCCCTTCCACCACCACCATGGCATCGGTCTGCAACAGCGACTGTGCGGAGTGGAATGCGTCGGCAAACAGCGAGGCTTCGATGCGCCCCGAACGGTCATCGAGGGTGATGAAGCCCATCTTGTCGCCCTTTTTATTCTTCATCACCCGCAAGGCGATGATCATGCCGGCAACGGTCTGGGTATCCCGCGCAGGTTTCAGGTCGATGATGCGCTGACGGGCGAAACGGCGGATCTCGCCCTCGTACTCGTCAATCGGGTGACCCGTGAGGTACAGGCCCAAGGTGTCTTTCTCACCCTTGAGGCGCTCCTTGAGAGTCAGCTCCTTGGCCTTGCGGTGGTTAGCGTACACATCCGCGTCTTCTTCGACGAACAACCCGCCAAACAGGTCGGCATGGCCGCTGTCATGGGTGCGGGCGGTCTGTTCGGCAGCCTTGATCGCTTCTTCCATGGCGGTGAGCAGCACCGCACGGTTGCGGTCGATATTCGCCTGGTAAGCCTTGGGCTCATCATGGAAATACGGGCCGAGACGGTCGAGTGCGCCGCTGCGGATCAGGCCATCGAGAGTACGCTTGTTAATGCGCTTGAGGTCAACCCGCGCGCAGAAGTCGAACAGGTCGGCAAACGGCCCACTCTGACGCGCTTCAACGATAGCTTCCACCGGGCTTTCGCCCACGCCTTTGATCGCGCCCAGGCCATAAATGATGCGGCCTTCGTCGTTCACCGTGAACTTGAACTCCGAGGCGTTCACGTCCGGCGCATCGAGGCGCAGCTTCATGGTGCGCACTTCTTCGATCAAGGTCACGACCTTGTCGGTGTTGTGCATATCCGCCGAGAGTACCGCGGCCATGAACGGCGCCGGGTAGTGGGCCTTCAGCCAGGCAGTCTGGTACGACACCAGGCCGTAGGCGGCGGAGTGGGATTTGTTGAAGCCATAACCGGCGAATTTTTCCACCAGGTCGAAGATGTTACCGGCGAGGTCCGCGTCGATATTGTTGGTTGCACAACCCTCAATGAAACCGCCACGCTGCTTGGCCATCTCCTCGGGCTTTTTCTTACCCATGGCGCGACGCAGCATGTCCGCGCCGCCGAGGGTGTAGCCGGCCATCACCTGGGCGATCTGCATCACCTGTTCTTGATACAGGATGATGCCGTAGGTCGGCGCCAATACCGGCTTGAGGCCTTCGTACTGGTAGTCAGAGTGCGGATACGCCAGCTCGGCGCGGCCGTGCTTACGGTTGATGAAGTCGTCCACCATGCCCGATTGCAGCGGGCCCGGACGGAACAGGGCCACCAGTGCGATCAAGTCTTCCAGGCAGTCGGGCTTGAGCTTTTTGATCAGCTCTTTCATGCCCCGCGACTCAAGCTGGAACACCGCCGTGGTCTCGGCTTTTTGCAGCAAGGTGTAAGTCGGTTTGTCATCCAGCGGGATAAACGCGATATCCAGCGGCGCTTCGTTGACCTTGGCGCGGTCGCGGTTGATGGTCTTGAGCGCCCAGTCGATGATCGTCAGGGTTCGCAGGCCGAGGAAGTCGAATTTCACCAGGCCGGCCGCCTCCACGTCGTCCTTGTCGAACTGGGTCACCAGGCCATCGCCTTCTTCGTCGCAATAGATCGGCGAAAAGTCGGTGAGTTTTGTAGGCGCAATCACCACGCCGCCGGCGTGTTTACCGACGTTACGCACCACGCCTTCGAGCTTGCGCGCCATGTCCCAGATTTCGGCGGCCTCTTCATCGATCTTGATGAAGTCGCGCAGGATCTCTTCCTGCTCGTAGGCTTTTTCCAGGGTCATGCCGACTTCGAACGGGATCATCTTCGACAGACGGTCCGCCAAGCCGTAGGACTTGCCCTGCACCCGCGCCACGTCACGGATTACAGCCTTTGCCGCCATGGAACCGAAGGTGATGATCTGGCTCACCGCATTGCGACCGTATTTCTCGGCCACGTACTCGATCACGCGGTCCCGGCCGTCCATGCAGAAGTCGACATCGAAGTCGGGCATGGAAACCCGTTCCGGGTTCAGGAAGCGTTCGAACAGCAGGTCATATTCCAGCGGGTCGAGGTCGGTAATCTTCTGTACGTAAGCCACCAGCGAACCGGCACCCGACCCCCGGCCCGGACCTACCGGCACGCCGTTGCTTTTGGCCCACTGGATAAAGTCCATTACGATCAGGAAGTAACCGGGGAACCCCATCTGGATGATGATATCCAGCTCGAAATTCAGCCGGTCGACGTAGACCTGGCGCTTGGCGTCATAATCTTCGGTGGTGTCCTTGGGCAGCAGGACGCTGAGCCGCTCTTCGAGGCCGTCGAACGAGACTTTGCGGAAGTACTCGTCGATGGTCATGCCATCCGGAATCGGGAAGTTGGGCAGGAAGTGCTTGCCCAGCTTGACTTCGATGTTGCAACGTTTGGCAATTTCGACAGAGTTTTCCAGGGCCTCGGGCAGATCGCTGAACAGCTCGGCCATTTCGTCGGCGCTTTTGAGGTACTGCTCTTCGCTGTAGTTCTTCGAGCGACGCGGGTCGTCCAAAGCCCGGCCTTCACCGATGCACACGCGGGTTTCGTGCGCCTCGAAATCTTCCTTCTTGATGAAGCGCACATCGTTGGTGGCAACCAGCGGCGCGCCCAGCTTGTCAGCCAGGGCCACGGCGGCGTGTAGATGCTCTTCGTCGTTGGGGCGGTTGGTGCGCTGGACTTCCAGGTAGAAACGGTCAGGGAAGACCTGCATCCACTCCTTGGCCAGGACTTCGGCTTCCTGCGGATTGCCGCCCAACAGCGCGACACCGATTTCGCCCTCTTTGGCGGCCGACAGCATGATCAGGCCTTCGCTGGCCTCGGCGACCCATTCGCGCTCGATGATGATCGAGCCATTGCGCTGGCCGTCGATGAAACCACGGGAAATCAGTTCGGTGAGGTTGCGGTAACCCACGCCGTTCATCGCCAACAGGCTGATGCGGCTCAGCGGGTTATCCGGATCTTTGTTGGACAGCCATAGATCGGCGCCGCAGATCGGCTTGATGCCGGCGCCCATGGCGTTCTTGTAGAACTTGACCAGGGAACACATGTTGTTCTGATCGGTCACCGCGACCGCGGGCATGTTCATGCCCACCAGGGTTTTGACCAGCGGTTTGATCCGTACCAGGCCGTCGACCAAGGAGTATTCAGTGTGCAGGCGTAGGTGAACGAATGAAGCCGGCATAGTGATCTCTTATACGTGGAAAACAACAAGGCCCGGATTGTACCGGGCCTTGAGCAAAACATCAGCCTTGCGACTAGACCTCGTTGAGGCTCTCGCGCAGCTCGTAGGCCTGGCGAACCGGGGCGAACGAGCGGCGGTGGATCGGCGTCGGCCCCAGGCGAGCCAGGGCTTCCAGATGAACGGGCGTCGGATAGCCTTTATGCCCGCCAATGCCGTAGCCGGGGTAGATCAATTCGAACGCGGCCATTTCACGATCACGGCTGACTTTGGCCAGGATCGAGGCGGCTGCGATGGCAGGTACCTTGCTATCGCCCTTCACCACTGCCTCAGAAGGCATGGCCAGCTTGGGGCAACGGTTACCGTCGATCATCGCCATTTTTGGCGTGATGTGCAGGCCTTCAACCGCACGCTGCATCGCGAGCATGGTGGCGTGAAGAATATTCAGCTCGTCGATTTCTTCGACTTCGGCCCGGGCGATGTGCCAGCTCAAGGCTTTTTCGATGATCTCATCGTAGAGCTTTTCACGGCGCGCCTCGGTGAGTTTCTTCGAGTCATTGAGGCCGAGGATCGGACGGTTCGGATCGAGGATCACCGCCGCCGTGACCACGGCACCGCACAAAGGCCCACGCCCGACTTCGTCGACACCGGCGACCAGTTCGTGGGCTTCGGCAACCAGGCTGAAATCCAGGCCTATTTGCGTGTTCATACGCTTTCCTTTTTCTGGCCGATCAAGGTCAGCACGGCGTCGGCCGCCTGGTTCGAGGCATCACGGCGCAATAGGCGATGGATGTCGTCAAAACCACGGGTCTGTTCTTCGCCGCCATCGATCAACGGTAGCAGCGTTTGCGCAAGGGCCTCAGGCGTCGCATCGTCCTGCAACAACTCCGGTACCAACAGGCGCTGGGCCAGCAGATTGGGCAGGGAGATATAAGGACTTTTGACCATGCGCTTGAGAATCCAGAAGGTCAGCGGCGCCAAGCGGTAGGCCACCACCATCGGACGCTTGTAGAGCAAGGCCTCCAGAGTGGCAGTGCCGGAGGCGATCAGCACCGCATCACAGGCCGCCAGGGCCAGGTGCGACTGGCCGTCGAGCAGAGTCAACGGCAGGTTGCGGCCTTCCAGCAGCGTTTCGATCTGCGCACGACGCTGCGGGCTCGCGCAGGGCAGCACGAAACGTACGCCCGGCTTCAAGGCTTGCAGACGCTCGGCAGCATCAAAAAATACCGAGGCCAGGCGGCCAACTTCGCCACCACGACTGCCAGGCATCAGTGCGACCAACGGGCCGTCGGGCAAGCCCAGTTCGGCACGCGCGGCGGCGCGGTCAGCCTGCAACGGAATGGTGTCGGCCAGGGTATGTCCGACAAACCTTACCGGCACGCCCTTCTCTTCGTAGAACCGCGCCTCGAACGGCAGCAACGTCAGCATCAGGTCACAGCCTTCACGGATCTTGAGCACGCGCTTCTGCCGCCACGCCCACACGGACGGGCTGACGTAGTGCACGGTCTTGATGCCGGCCTGACGCAATTTGAGTTCGATGTTGAGCGTGAAATCCGGCGCATCGATGCCGATGAACACGTCGGGCTTTTCTTTGACCAGGGTCTGGATCAGCAGCTTGCGACGGGCCAACAGCTCACGCAGGCGACCCAGCACTTCGACCAGTCCCATGACCGACAAACGCTCCATAGGAAAGTAGGACGTGAGCCCTTCAGCCTGCATCAGTGGACCGCCGACGCCAATGAATTCAACCGCCGGATGCTGGGCCTTGAGGGCCCGCATAAGACCTGCGCCCAAAATGTCGCCGGAAGCTTCCCCGGCCACCAGCGCGATACGCAGATTGGCCATGATCAGCGGGTGATGCCGCGGGTCGACGCCTGGATCGAGTCACGGAACACCGCGACTTCCGGGAACAACGCTGCCGGCTCGACCAGTTGGGTCAACGCCTGGTCAACCGTGAGCCCCTGGCGGTAAACCACCTTGTAGGCTCGGCGCAGGGCGTGGATGGCGTCTTCGCTGAAACCACGACGGCGCATGCCTTCGAAGTTCATGCTGCGCGCTTCGGCCGGGTTGCCGAATACCGTGACAAATGCCGGAACGTCCTTGCCAATGGCGGTGCCCATGCCGGAAAAGCTGTGGGCGCCAATATGGCAGTACTGATGGACCAGGGTGAACCCGGACAGAATCGCCCAATCGTCAACGTGCACATGCCCGGCCAACGCGGTGTTGTTGACCAGGATGCAGTGGTTGCCGATGACGCTGTCGTGACCGATGTGCGCGTAGGCCATCACCAGGTTGTGATCACCCAGGGTGGTCTCGGCCCGATCCTGAACGGTACCACGGTGAATGGTCACGCCTTCACGGATGATGTTGTGGTCACCGATTACCAGGCGTGTTTCTTCCCCCTTGTACTTCATGTCCGGGGTGTCCTCGCCTATCGACGAGAACTGGTAGATGCGATTGTGTTTGCCAATGCGGGTCGGACCTTTGAGGATCACGTGCGGCCCGATGACAGTCCCCTCGCCGATTTCCACACCTGCGCCGATGATCGACCAAGGGCCGACCTCAACGTCGGCGGCCAGAACGGCCGACGGATCGATGATTGCGCGAGGGTCAATCAAACTCATAGTTTGCGTTCCGCGCAGATGATCTCGGCGGAGCATACCGGCTTGCCGTCCACCGAAGCCTGGCATTCGAACTTCCAGATCTGGCGCTTGCAGCTGATGAACTTGGCTTCCAGGATCAACTGGTCACCCGGGGTAACCGGGTTGCGGAAACGCAACTTGTCGGAGCCCACGAAATAGTAAAGCGTGCCGTCGGCAGGCTTGAGGTCGAGCATTTTGAAACCAAGGATACCGGCAGCCTGGGCCATCGCTTCGATGATCAACACACCCGGCATGATGGGATGCGCGGGAAAGTGACCGTTGAAGAACGGTTCGTTGATGCTGACATTCTTGTAGGCACGAATGCGCTTTTCCTCGATGTTGAGGTCCACTACGCGATCCACCAGCAGGAACGGGTAACGGTGAGGCAGGTATTCGCGAATCTCGTTGATGTCCATCATTTCGGGGGGAAGCCTGTAATAAAGATTGGGGGCGGGCGAACTAAACGCACGCCCCGCTAGCAAATCAAGGAGGCAGTCTAGCGGCTGTGCACACTTGATATGGAAATGGTATCAGCCTTCTGATGAAGCATTACCGCCAGGGGTCACGTCCCCAACACGCTTTTCCAGCTGTTTGAGACGTCGAGCCATGTCGTCGAGCTGCCTCAACCGCGCTGCACTCTTGCGCCATTCAGCCGCAGGCTGCATGGCGGTACCGGAAGAATAGGCCCCTGGCTCGGTGATCGAGTGGGTGACCATGGTCATGCCGGTGATGAAGACGTTGTCGCAAATATCGATATGCCCTACCAGCCCGACGCCACCGGCGAGCATGCAATGCTTGCCGATCTTGGTGCTGCCGGAGATACCCACGCAGGCCGCCATGGCGGTGTGATCGCCAATCTGCACGTTATGGGCGATCTGGATCTGGTTGTCGAGCTTCACGCCATTGCCAATCACGGTATCGGCCAGGGCCCCGCGATCGACAGCCGTGTTCACGCCGATTTCCACGTCGTCACCGATCAGCACACCGCCGACCTGGGCGATCTTGTTCCAGATGCCCTTGGCGTTGGCAAAGCCGAAACCTTCACCGCCAATCACGGCACCCGACTGGATGACTACACGCTCACCGATACGCACATCGTGGTACAAGGTCACGCGCGGCGCCAGCCAACCGCCGGCGCCGATTTGGCAGCGCGCGCCGATAAAGCAGTGGGCACCAACCGTGACATCGGCCGCAATGCGTGCCCCACTCTCGATCACCGCAAAGGCGCCGATGCTGGCCGCAGGATCAACCTGGGCATCCTCGGCAATGACCGCAGATGGATGAATACCGGCAGCAGCCTTGGGTTTCGGATCGAACAGGTGCGACACCCGCGCATAGGCCAGGTAAGGGTCAGGCACCACCAGCGCATCCCCGGCAAACCCTTCGGCGTCAGCGGCTTTCAGCAACACGGCTGCAGCTTGGCTATCGACCAGGTATTTACGGTATTGGGGGTTTGCGAGGAAGCTCAACTGAGCTGGGCCAGCCTCCTGCAAGGTGGCTAGCCCAGTGATTTCTTTCTCCTGGGAGCCACGCAAGGTGGCTCCCAGGAACTCGGCCAACTCGCCGAGCTTGATAGTCGCGGTCATGGCTTACTTCAGCTGGTTCATGCGCTCGATCACCTGACGGGTGATGTCGTATTGAGGCTTGACGTCGATCACAGCGCCACGCTCGAACACCAGGTCAAAGGCACCTTTCTTGATGACTTCTTCTACAGCGCTGTCGAGTTTCGGCTTCAGTTGTTTCAGCATTTCACGATCAGCAACAGCCTTGGCTTCGTTCAGTTCTTTGGACTGGAACTGGTAGTCACGGGCCTTTTGCTTGAATTCAAGCTCCAGACGCTCGCGCTCGCCTTGCTGCATCTTGTCGCCACCGGCAACCAGACGATCCTGGATACCTTTAGCGCTGCTTTCGAGAGTCTTGAGCTTGGTCAGTTGTGGGCCGAACTTTTTCTCGGCATCCACGGCATAACGCTTGGCCGCATCGGACTCCAGCAGGGCCATCTGATAGTTCAGGACGGCGATTTTCATTTCGGCGAAGGCCGGGGTCGCTACCAGCACGGTTGCCAGCAGAACCAATTGAGTCAACTTACGCACGATGCACTCCTACAGAATCCGTTGTCGTTATCTTGGGTCAGACGCTTAGAACGTCTGGCCGAGGGAGAATTGGAAAATCTGGGTTTCAGCGTTGTCCGGTTTCTTGATCGGCATGGCCAGAGCAAAGCTCAATGGGCCCAGCGCGGTCACCCAGGTCACACCCACACCCACGGAGCTTGCCAGATTACTGAGGCTCACGTCGTTGCACTCGGTCTTGGACTTCACACCGCTCGGGTTGGTGATCTGCTCGCACTTGGAGTCGAACACGTTACCCACGTCCCAGAAGACCGAAGTCCGCAGGGAACGCTGATCTTTCACAAACGGCAGCGGGAACAGGATTTCCGCACCGCCCTGGATCAGAACGTTACCACCGAACGGCAGTGGGTCATTGTCCGAGTCAACCACAGTGCCCTGGTTACCGGTTACGCCAACACCACGGCTTGGAGTACCACGAGGGCCCAAGGTGCTGTCTTTGAAACCACGTACGGAGTTGAAGCCACCCGCGTAGTAGTTCTCGTAGAACGGTAGACCATTGGTGGAGCCATAACCATCGCCATAGCCCAGTTCAGTGTGCAGGCGCATGGTGTAGTTGTCGCTCAACGGCGTGAACAACTGGCCACGGTAGTCGAGTTTGAAGAACGACAGGTCGCTGCCCGGCGTGGTGGTTTCCAGGGTCAGGCTCTGGGAGTGACCACGGGTTGCCAGTACACCTTTGTTCAGGGTCGACTCGGACCAGCCGGCAGACGCCTTGAAGTTCAGGAACTTGTCGCCTTCACGACGGGTAAAGTCGAAGATCTCGTCCACGGTGTACACACCGGTCTTGATCTCATCCTGTTGCGCGGTCAAACCGAACGTCAGACGCGAAGTCTCGCTGATCGGGTAGCCCACGTTGACACCGGCGCCGAGGCTGTCGATCGCATAGCTTGCAACATCAACGTCGAGGTCTTTGTAGTCGGTGGTGCGGTAGAAGGCGTTGTAGCCCAGGCTCACACCGTCAGCAGTCCAGTAGGGGTCGGTATAACCGAAGTTGTATCGGCTCTGGTATTCGCTTCGGGTCAGGCCGATGGAAACACGGTTACCGGTACCCAGGAAGTTGTTCTGGGTGATCGAACCACCGAGGATCAGACCGGCACTCTGTGCGAAGCCGACGCTGGCGGTGATGGAACCCGATGCTTGCTCTTCCACGGCGTAGTTCACGTCAACCTGGTCATCCACACCCGGTACGGCCGGGGTTTCGACGTTGACTTCCTTGAAGAAGCCCAGGCGTTCAAGACGGGTCTTGGACTGGTCGATCAGGTAAGTCGATGCCCAGCCACCTTCCATTTGGCGCATTTCACGACGCAGCACTTCGTCCGCAGACTTGGTGTTGCCACGGAAGTTGATACGGTTCACGTAGGCACGCTTGCCTGGATCGACCACAAAGGTGATGTCCACGGTGTGGTCATCATCATGGGGCGTCGGCACGCCGTTGACGTTGGCGAAGGTGTAGCCTTCGTTACCCAGGCGACGGGTGATCAGCTCGGAAGTGGTGGTCATCAGCTTGCGCGAGAACACTTGGTCCTTCTGCACCAGCAACAGCGCCTTGACCTGGTCTTCAGGCACTTTCAGGTCGCCGCTCAGCTTCACGTCACGAACCTTGTACTTCTCGCCTTCGTTGACGTTGACGGTGATGTAGACGTGCTTCTTGTCCGGGGTGATGGACACCTGGGTCGAAGCGATATCCATGTTGATATAACCACGGTCCAGGTAGTAGGAACGCAGGCGCTCCAGGTCACCGGACAGCTTTTCGCGGGCGTACTTGTCATCGTTCTTGAAGAACGACAACCAGTTGGTGGTCTTGAGTTCGAACAGGTCGATCAGGTCTTCATCAGCGAACTTGGTATTGCCCACCACGTTGATGTGCTGGATCGCCGCCACGGTGCCTTCGTTGATGTTGACCTTGAGGCCGACACGGTTACGAGGTTGCGGCACCACTTCCGTTTCCACGGTCGCGGAATAGCGACCCTGGGCAACGTACTGGCGTTGCAGTTCGTTACGCACACCTTCAAGGGTGGCGCGCTGGAAGATCTCGCCTTCGGCCAGGCCGGATTGCTTGAGACCTTTCATCAGGTCTTCAGTAGAGATCGCCTTGTTGCCTTCGATCTCGATACTGGCGACGGAAGGTCGCTCGACCACGGTGATGACCAGGACGTTGCCTTCGCGACCCAGTTGGATGTCTTGAAAGAAACCGGTTTTGAACAGCGCACGAGTGGATTCCACCAGGCGACGGTCATCAGCCTGTTCACCGACGTTCAACGGTAATGCACCAAAGACGCTACCCGCGGAAACCCGCTGGAGGCCGTTGACGCGAATATCGGAGATGGTGAAGGACTCGGCGTGAACTTCGGCGATCATCAATACGGTGAGAACCGCAGTTAGCAGCAGACGTTTCATGAAGTCCTTTCTTATTCCAACTGGCAATAAACAAACTGCCGCAAAATGCGGCAGATTCGCAATTCAGCGAAGCGTTACAGTCGACCCAGATCGTTGACCAAGGCTAATAACATCACCCCGACCACCAAACTGATACCGATCTGTATCCCCCAACCCTGCACCCGATCCGACAAGGGGCGACCACGCACCCACTCGACCAGATAAAACAACAGATGCCCCCCATCCAGTACAGGAATGGGCAACAAATTCAGAACACCCAGGCTAATACTCAGATAAGCCAGGAAATTCAGGAAATCCGCGACACCCGACTGGGCAGAAGCGCCCGCCACTTTAGCAATGGTTATCGGTCCACTCAAGTTTTTTACCGAGAGCTCGCCGAACAACATTTTCTTGAGGGATTCCAGGGTCAGCACACTCATGGTCCAGGTGCGTTTTGCACCTTCGCCAATCGCTGCCAACGGCCCGTAGCTCACCTCGCGCACCATCGATGGCGGCCAGTCGACAGCCTTGACCCCGGCACCCAGGTAACCCCCGGCAGCCTTGGCTTCCCCACGGACCGACAAGGTCACCGGGACGTCGATTTGAGCACCGTCGCGCTCAACTTTCAGCACAATTTTAGTATCAGGACGTACACGAACCAGATCGACCACCTGCTGCCAGTCACCCAGCACCTGCCCGTCAAGGGCCAACAGGCGATCACCGGTTTTCAGGCCGGCAGCCTGGGCCGGACCTTTCGGGTCCAGCTCAGCGAGGACCGGCGGCAAGGCCGGACGCCATGGGCGTATGCCCAGGGACTTGATCGGATCAGGCTCATCAGAGCCCTTGAGCCAATGATCGAGGGCCAGCTCACGCGGGGTTTCGCTGGTGGAATCCTGCTCGCGCACCACCACGTTGACGATGCCGCTTTCACCCAGACGACGCACCAACTGCAAATTGACCGCGCCCCAGCCCGTGGTGGGTTCGCCATCAATGGAAACAATTTCCTGCCCGGCAACCAATCCAGCCTTGGCGGCAATACTGTCCGACTCGACCGCGCCAATGACCGGACGCACCTGCTGGCTGCCCAACATGGCCAACACCCAGAAGAACACCATCGCCAACAGGAAGTTGGCGATCGGGCCGGCGGCGACAATGGCGATACGCTGACGAACGGTCTTGCGATTGAAAGACTGATCCAACTGATCTGCCGGCACTTCGCCTTCGCGCTCATCGAGCATCTTGACGTAGCCACCCAGCGGGATAGCCGCAATCACAAACTCGGTGCCACGACGGTCGTGCCAACGCACCAGCGGCATGCCGAAACCGACGGAAAAGCGCAGTACCTTGACGCCGCAACGACGCGCCACCCAGAAGTGGCCGAATTCGTGGAAGGTAACCAGCACACCCAGAGCAACCAGGGTGCCGACAATCATGTAAAGCGCACTCATCTAATTTCTCCGCATTCCAATCCAGTGCCTGAAGACTCAAACCTGCCTGCAGACTAACGCGCGTTGCGGCTCAACCATTGTTCTGCCAGGGTCCGAGCCTTGGTATCGGCCTCGAAGACGGCCCCAAGATCATTCACTGCGACGACAGGCTCAAGCGCCAGGACATCCTCGATGATACTCGCGATCTGCGGAAAGCGGATGCGCCGTTCGAGAAACGCTGCCACAGCCACTTCGTTGGCCGCGTTCAGCATCGCCGGTGCGCTGTTACCCGCTTCAGCCGCCTGCCGCGCCAGGCTTAGACAAGGGAAACGTTGCTCGTCCGGCGCCTCGAAGTCCAGACGGGCCACAGCAAACAGATCCAAAGGCGCTACGCCCGAATCGATCCGCTCCGGCCAGGCCAGGGCGTTGGCAATCGGCGTGCGCATATCAGGGTTGCCCAACTGCGCCAGGACCGAACCGTCCACGTAGTCGACCAGGGAATGAATCACACTTTGTGGGTGAATCACCACCTCGACCTGATCCGGACGCGCATCGAACAACCAGCACGCCTCGATCAGCTCCAGGCCTTTGTTCATCATGCTCGCCGAATCCACGGAGATCTTGCGCCCCATGGACCAGTTCGGATGAGCGCACGCCTGGTCGGGCGATACGTGCTCCAGTTCAGCCAGCGGGGTTTGTCGGAACGGGCCACCGGAAGCCGTCAGCAGGATCCGACGCACACCCACCTGGCTCAGGCCACGGGCATAATCGCCGGGCATGCACTGGAAGATTGCATTGTGTTCGCTGTCCAGCGGCAACAACACGGCACCGCTCTTGCGCACCGCCTGCATAAAGAGCGCACCGGACATGACCAGCGCTTCTTTATTGGCCAGCAGGATTTTCTTGCCAGCGTCCACGGCAGCCAAGGTCGGACGCAGGCCCGCAGCGCCGACAATGGCGGCGACGACAGTATCGACTTCAGCATCGGCCGAGACCTGGCACAGCCCCTCCTCGCCCACCAACACTTGAGTGGACAACCCGGCAGCCCGAAGATCGTCCCGCAGCCCACGAGCCGCCGCCGCCTCAGGCACCACGGCGAAACGCGGCGCATGACGCACGCACAAGGCCAGCAATTCGCTCAAACGGGTAAAACCGGTCAGGGCAAAGACCTGGTAGCGATCAGGATGACGAGCAATAACATCGAGGGTACTCAACCCCACCGAACCGGTTGCACCCAGCACGGTGACTTGCTGCAGGCGGCTCACGAAGCGGTCATCCACAAGAGTACGGCAAAGATCGGGATGGCAGCGGTCAGGCTGTCGATGCGGTCCAATACGCCGCCGTGACCCGGCAGCAGGTTGCTGCTGTCCTTGATCCCGGCCTGACGCTTGAACATGCTTTCGGTGAGATCACCCACGACCGAGATGAACACGACAATGGCGGTGGCCAGCAGCGCCAAAAAGATTTCCTTCACCGACCAGCCGCGCACAACACCGACAACGAGTGCGATCACCAGGGTCAACGCCAGGCCGCCATACACGCCCTCCCAGCTCTTGCCTGGACTGACCGCCGGCGCCAGCTTGCGCTTGCCGAAGGCCCGGCCTGAGAAGTAGGCGCCGATATCAGCGCCCCAGACCAGCACCATGACCGCCAGGATCAGCCAATTACCCATTGGGTAACGCTTGATCTCCACCAACCCTTGCCAGGCTGGCAACAGAATCAACAAGCCAATCACCAACTTGCAGGCCACACTTGACCACTTGCCGCTGGTGCGTGGAAAGGTCAGCACCAGGAATGTCGCCAGCGCCCACCACAACACGGCCGCCCCCAACACCCACGGCGCTAGGTCCGGCAGGATGTACAAGAGGAACGCCAAGGCAGCTACGACAGCGGCATACACGACACGCGGCAATTGCGCGCTGAAACCCGCCAGGCGCGCCCACTCCCAGGCACCCAGGGTGACGACCAGACCGATAAACAGCGCAAAGGCGGAACCGTCGAGCAGGAAAAACCCACACAAGGCGATAGGCAACAGGATCAGTGCTGTGATGATTCGTTGTTTAAGCATTTAAACCCGGGCTCCAGCTTCGATCTGCTCGCTCGTTTTACCGAAGCGACGCTGACGGGAAGCGAAATCGGCCAGCGCATTGCGCATGGCATCGTGTTTGAAGTCCGGCCAGAACAGGTCGGAGAAGTACAGCTCGGTGTAGGCCAGCTGCCACAGCAGGAAATTGCTGATGCGGTGCTCGCCACCGGTACGGATGCACAAGTCAGGCAACGGCAGATCGCCGGTCACCAGGCAGGTTTGCAAGAGTTCGGGGGTGATGTCGTCCGGCCGTAGATGACCGGCCTGCACTTCACGCGCCAGACGCTGTGCAGCCTGGGCGATATCCCACTGGCCACCGTAGTTGGCTGCGATCTGCAGCACAAATCGATTGGCCCCGGCCGTAATGGCCTCGGCTTCGCGCATGGCGGCTTGCAGTTCGGGATGAAAGCGCGAGCGATCGCCGATGATGCGCAGGCTGATGTTGTTGTCGTTGAGGCGCTTGGCTTCACGACGCAAGGCCTTGAAGAACAAGTCCATCAAGGCGCTGACTTCTTCGGCGGGCCGTTGCCAGTTCTCACTGGAGAAGGCGAACAAGGTCAGCACCTCAACCTTGGCTTCGGCGCACACCTCAATCACAGCCCTTACCGCATCGACACCCGCTTTATGCCCGGCAACACCCGGCATAAAGCGTTTCTTCGCCCAGCGATTATTCCCATCCATGATGATCGCGACATGGCGCGGCACCACAGAGGGTACAGTCTGCTTGGTCTTTTCCATGAAGGCGTCCTGACCCCTTATACGGCCATCAGGTCCTTTTCTTTTTCTTCCGTGGCCTTGGTGATCTGGGCCTCGGCATCTTTGGTCAGCTTGTCGATATCAGCGGTGGCACGACGCTCTTCGTCTTCGCTGATTTCCTTGTCCTTGACCAGTTTCTTCAGGTCACCCAGGGCATCGCGACGAATGTTGCGCACGGCAACACGGGCGTCTTCGGCTGCGCTGCGCGCCTGCTTGGTGAAGCCCTTACGGGTTTCTTCAGTCAGGGCTGGCATGGAGATCAACAGCAGCTCACCCAGGTTGGTCGGGTTGAGGTTCAAACCGGCGCTCTGGATGGCCTTGTCGACAGCACCCAGCATGTTGCGCTCGAACGCGACAACTTGAAGGGTGCGCGAGTCTTTAACGGTAATGTTGGCGACGCTGCTGATCGGGGTATCGGAACCGTAGTAAGGCACCATCACGCTGCCCAGGATGCTTGGGTGCGCCTTGCCGGTACGGATCTGGCCGAATGCATGGCTCAGGGATTCCAGGGATTTCTGCATACGCGCCTGGGCGTCTTTCTTGATTTCGTTGATCATTGTTGGCCTTCCTCGATCAGAGTCCCTTCTGCGCCGCCGTGTACGATATTCAGCAGGGCGCCGGGCTTGTTCATGTTAAATACGCGCAGCGGCATCTTGTGGTCGCGGCACAGGCAAATAGCCGTCAGGTCCATCACGCCCAGCTTGCGATCCAGCACTTCATCGTAGGTCAGATGATCGAACTTCTCGGCATGCGGGTCTTTGAATGGATCGGCAGTGTACACGCCATCCACCTTGGTCGCCTTCAACACCACGTCAGCGTCGATTTCGATGGCACGCAGGCAGGCTGCGGAGTCGGTGGTGAAGAACGGGTTGCCCGTACCAGCAGCGAAGATCACCACTTCCTTGGAATTCAGGTGGCGCATGGCTTTGCGGCGGTCATAGTGATCGGTCACGCCGACCATGGAAATAGCCGACATCACGATAGCCGAGATGTTGGCACGCTCCAGGGCGTCACGCATGGCCAGGGCGTTCATCACAGTGGCCAGCATGCCCATGTGGTCGCCAGTGACCCGATCCATGCCGGCGGCGCTCAGTGCCGCACCGCGGAACAGGTTGCCACCGCCAATCACCAGGCCGACTTGTACGCCGATACCGACCAGTTGGCCGACTTCCAACGCCATGCGGTCGAGCACCTTGGGATCGATCCCGAACTCTTCCGAGCCCATCAGGGCCTCGCCGCTAAGCTTGAGTAGAATGCGTTTATAGCGAGCCTGATAACCACTGCCCTGCTGAGCCATTGCGAATCTCTCCTGCGGCGTATTTTTAAAAATTCTTGGCGAGCCGTTTACGGCTTGCGTTCACTCTAGCTGGACGCTGCTACAGCGCCATCGGAACACGGCTTTGTAAGCCAGTTCCGAAGGGAAGCCAATTAAAATCGGCCTTCCCATTTGAAAAGAGGCTGCGCGCGTGAGCGGGCAGCCTCTTTCGGGCGACAGTTGAAAACTGTCTTATTGCTTGGCGGCAGCCAGCTGGGCAGCAACTTCTTCAGCGAAGTTGTCGACCGGCTTCTCGATGCCTTCGCCTACTTTGTAGTAAGTGAAGGAAACGATTTCAGCACCGGCTTTCTTAGCCAGTTCGCCAACCTTGATTTCAGGGTTCTTGACGAACGCCTGCTCAACCAGGCTCGCTTCAGCCAGGAACTTGCTGATACGGCCTTTGATCATGTTTTCAACGATGTTTTCTGGCTTGCCGGCGATCTTGTCGGCGTTCAGGCTCAGGAACACAGCTTTTTCACGCTCGATCGCTTCGTCAGAAACTTCCGAAGGCAGCAGGAATTCTGGGTTGCTTGCAGCAACGTGCATAGCGATGTCTTTGGCCAGCTCAACGTCGCCGCCTTTCAGAACAACGGCTACACCGATCTTGTTGCCGTGCAGGTAACCACCCACCACATCACCTTCAACGCGAGTCAGGCGACGGATGTTGACGTTTTCGCCAACCTTGCCGACCAGTACCAGGCGATCAGCTTCTTGAGCTTCGATCAGAGGCTCAACGGTAGTCAGCTTGTCGTCGAATGCTTTCTTGACGCTGGCAGCAACGAATGCCTTGAAGTCATCTTGCAGGGCCAGGAAGTCGGTCTGCGAGTTCACTTCCAGCAGAACGGCAGCTTTACCGTCTTCAACCAGAGCGATAGCGCCTTCAGCAGCGACGTTGCCTGCTTTCTTGGCGGCCTTGATGGCGCCCGAGGCACGCATGTCGTCGATGGCTTTTTCGATGTCGCCGCCGGCCTTGGTCAAGGCCTTTTTGCAATCCATCATGCCTTCGCCGGTACGCTCACGCAGTTCTTTAACCAACGCTGCAGTAATCTCTGCCATTTCAAAATCCTCTTGGATAGGTTTTCAACCATTCCACCCGATCAAACGGGCGATCAATTCTTCCCGAATCTCCGTTGTAGGCCACTGCACGTTACAAATGATGTAGCTGCGTTACCGACAAACGGTTTTCGAGGTGGCAAAAAGGGGGCCAAGCCCCCTTTTTGCTTACTGAGTCAACGCCAGGGCGCTAATTACTCAGCGGCAGCTACCGGAGCTTCTTCAACGAACTGCTCGGTACCACCAGCAACGTGGTTGCGACCACGGATTACAGCGTCAGCCATCGAACCCATGTACAGCTGGATAGCGCGGATTGCGTCATCGTTACCTGGGATGATGTAGTCAACGCCTTCCGGGCTGCTGTTGGTATCGACTACGCCGATAACAGGGATGCCCAGCTTGTTGGCTTCGGTGATCGCGATGCGCTCGTGATCAACGTCGATAACGAACAGTGCGTCAGGCAGACCGCCCATGTCCTTGATACCACCCAGGGAACGATCGAGCTTTTCCAGGTCACGGGAGCGCATCAGCGCTTCTTTCTTGGTCAGCTTGGCGAAAGTACCGTCTTCGGCTTGCACTTCAAGGTCACGCAGACGCTTGATGGAAGCACGGATGGTTTTGAAGTTGGTCAGCATGCCGCCCAACCAGCGGTGATCGACGTACGGCGAACCGCAACGTGCTGCTTCTTCAGCAACGATCTTGCCAGCGGAACGCTTGGTGCCGACGAACAGAATCTTGTTTTTGCCCTGAGCCAGGCGCTCTACGAAAGTCAGAGCTTCGTTGAACATTGGCAGGGTTTTTTCAAGGTTGATGATGTGGATCTTGTTACGCGCGCCGAAAATGTATTTACCCATTTTCGGGTTCCAGTAACGGGTCTGGTGACCGAAGTGCACACCGGCCTTCAGCATATCGCGCATGTTGACTTGGGACATGATAGTTCCTTAATAAGTCGGGTTTGGCCTCCACGTATCCCAATGACCAACCAGCGGCATCAAGGCCTCCGGCACCCAGGTCATCGTGTCGACACGTGTGTGGATTTAAGCTTTACGAGGTATCCCCGGAAAGCGGCGCATTTTATACCACAGCATCGGCAAAAACGGAATACGCAATCACATTTGCCGCTGCGCGCTTTCGTGTAACCCCTTGAATAGAGCCGACATAGCCCTACCTTATAGAGAGAAGCGATCATCAGAGGCTCATGATTTGAGGCCATCGTCTGTTAGAATCGCGTTTTCTGTGGCTTGTGCGAACTCTGCAACCTTTTGTCGCACGCCCGTAAACCGTATTGATTTCAGCGCGTCGCGCTAGAGAGAGCCTGTATGACCGTTAGCTTGAAAACCGCCGAAGACATCGCTGGCATGCGCATCGCCGGCAAACTGGCTGCCGACGTGCTGGAAATGATCGCCGAACACGTCAAGCCCGGCGTCACCACCGAAACCCTGAACCAGATCTGCCACGACTATATAGTCAATGTGCAGGGTGCCATCCCTGCGCCACTGAACTACAAGGGCTTCCCGAAGTCGATCTGCACCTCGGTCAACCACGTGGTCTGCCACGGAATTCCAGGCGACAAGCCATTGAAGGACGGCGACACCCTGAACATTGACGTCACCGTGATCAAGGACCGCTACTTCGGCGACACCAGCCGCATGTTCCACGTCGGCAATGTGCCGGTCTGGGCCGAGCGCCTGTCCCAGGTCACCCAGGAATGCATGTACAAGGCCATCGAAATCGTCAAGCCTGGCTGCCGCCTGGGCGATATCGGTGAAGTGATCCAGAAGCACGCGGAAAAGAACGGCTTCTCGGTGGTGCGCGAATTCTGCGGCCACGGTATCGGCACCGTGTTCCACGAAGAGCCGCAGATCCTGCACTACGGCCGCGCTGGCACCGGCATGGAGCTCAAGGCGGGCATGACCTTCACCATCGAGCCGATGATCAACCAGGGCAAGGCCGACACCAAGGTGCTGGGCGACGGCTGGACCGCCATCACCAAGGACCGCAAGCTCTCGGCCCAGTGGGAACACACCCTGCTGGTCACCGAAACCGGCTACGAGATCTTCACCCTGCGCGCTGACGACACCATTCCACGCGTTTCGGCGTGATGATTGCTTCGGTTTTCCCGCAACCCTGTAACTGACTTATAGATAGAAAGGAAAGCCGATCGATGCCCCAGGTGGACCCCGAACTCTTCGACCGTGGCCAGTTCCAGGCCGAACTGGCCCTGAAGGCGAGCCCAATCGCCGCGTTCAAGAAGGCCATCCGCCAGGCCCGCGAGGTGCTCGACGAGCGCTTTCGCAGCGGCCGGGACATCCGCCGACTGATCGAGGACCGCGCCTGGTTTGTCGATAACATCCTGCAAAAGGCCTGGGAACAGTTCAGCTGGAGTGAAGACGCCGACATCGCCCTGGTGGCGGTCGGCGGCTATGGGCGCGGCGAGCTGCATCCCTACTCGGACATCGACCTGCTGATCCTGCTGGACAGCGCCGATCATGAGATCTTTCGCGATTCCATCGAGCGTTTTCTGACGCTGTTGTGGGACATCGGCCTGGAAGTCGGCCAAAGCGTGCGCTCGGTCGACGAATGCGCCGAAGAGGCCCGCGCCGACCTCACCGTCATCACCAACCTCATGGAAAGCCGCACCATCGCCGGCCCCGAGCGCCTGCGCCAGCGCATGCTCGAAGTCACCAGCACCGCACACATGTGGCCGAGCAAGGACTTCTTCCTGGCCAAGCGTGCCGAGCAAAAGGCCCGGCACCACAAGTACAACGACACCGAATACAACCTGGAACCCAACGTCAAAGGCTCGCCCGGTGGCCTGCGGGATATCCAGACGATTTTGTGGGTTGCCCGTCGCCAGTACGGCACCCTGAACCTGCGCGCCCTGGCTGGCGAGGGCTTCCTGGTAGAGAGCGAAAACGCCCTGCTGGCCTCGTCCCAGGAGTTCCTGTGGAAAGTGCGCTACGCCCTGCACATGCTCGCCGGGCGCTCCGAAGACCGCCTGCTGTTCGACCACCAGCGCTCCATCGCCACCCTGCTGGGCTTTGAAGGTGAGAACGCGAAGACCAGCATCGAAAGCTTCATGCAGCAGTATTACCGGGTGGTCATGAGCATTGCCCAGCTCAGCGACCTGATCATCCAGCACTTCGAAGAGGTGATCCTGGCCCCTGAAGACGAAGCGCCGCCGCAGCCGATCAACGCACGCTTCCAACTGCACGACGGCTATATCGAGGCACGCAACGACAACGTGTTCCGCCGTACGCCGTTCGCCATGCTGGAAATCTTCGTGCTGATGGCCCAACAGCCGGAAATCAAAGGCGTACGCGCCGACACCATCCGCCTGCTGCGGGAGAACCGTCACCTGATCGACGACGATTTCCGCAACGACATCCGCAACACCAGCCTGTTCATCGAGCTGTTCAAGTGCAAGATCGGTATCCACCGCAACCTGCGACGCATGAACCGTTACGGCATCCTGGGGCGCTATCTGCCGGAGTTCGGTTTTATCGTCGGGCAAATGCAGCACGACCTGTTCCACATCTATACCGTGGACGCCCACACCCTGAACCTGATCAAGCACCTGCGTAAGCTTCAGTACACGCAAGTGTCAGAGAAATTCCCGCTGGCCAGCAAACTCATGGCCAAGCTGCCCAAGCCCGAGCTGATCTACCTGGCCGGCCTGTACCACGACATCGGCAAGGGTCGGCATGGCGACCACTCCGAGGTGGGCGCGGTTGACGCCGAGGCCTTCTGCCAGCGCCACCAACTGCCCGTGTGGGACAGCCGCCTGATCGTCTGGCTGGTGCAGAACCATCTGGTGATGTCGACCACCGCCCAGCGCAAGGACTTGTCCGACCCGCAGGTGATCCACGACTTTGCGCAGATCGTCAGCGATGAAACCCGCCTCGACTATCTGTACGTGCTGACTGTCTCCGACATCAACGCCACCAACCCGACGCTGTGGAACTCCTGGCGTGCCAGCCTGTTGCGCCAGCTGTACACCGAGACCAAGCGCGCCCTGCGCCGTGGCCTGGAGAACCCGGTGGACCGCGAAGAGCAGATCCGCCGCACCCAAAGCGCGGCCTTGGACATTCTGGTGCGCGGCGGTAACGACCCGGACGACGTCGAGCAGTTGTGGTCGCAGCTGGGTGACGATTACTTCCTGCGCCACACCGCCGGCGATGTCGCCTGGCACACCGATGCGATCCTGCAACAGCCCGCCGATGGCGGCCCGCTGGTGCTGATCAAGGAAACCACCCAGCGCGAATTCGAAGGCGGCACGCAGATTTTCATCTACGCACCCGACCAGCACGACTTCTTCGCCGTGACCGTGGCAGCCATGGACCAGCTCAACCTGAACATCCATGACGCCCGCGTCATCACCTCCAGCAGCCAGTTCACCCTCGACACCTATATCGTGCTCGACACCGATGGCGACTCGATTGGCGACAACCCGGCACGCGTGAAAAAGATCCGCGAAGGCCTGACCGAGGCCCTGCGCAACCCTGACGACTACCCGACCATCATCCAGCGTCGGGTACCGCGCCAACTCAAGCACTTTGCGTTTGCGCCACAGGTGACCATTTCCAATGACGCCCAGCGGCCGGTGACAGTACTGGAACTCAGCGCCCCGGATCGTCCGGGCCTGCTGGCCCGCATCGGCGGGATTTTCCTGGAGTTCGACCTGTCGTTGCAAAACGCCAAGATCGCGACCCTCGGCGAGCGCGTGGAAGACGTGTTCTTCATCACCGATGCCGACAACCAGCCGCTGTCCGACCCGGAACTGTGCCTGCGCCTGCAGGAAGCCATCGTCCAGCAGCTGAGCGTGACCCAGGAACCCGGCGTCGAGCTGACACGCCTGACTATTTGAAAAGCGTCGCCCCAGTTTTTAACGCCTTGCACGAGATCCACCGATGAACAACGCTCTGAACCAGCTCCAGCCCTACCCGTTCGAGAAACTGCGCGCCCTGCTGGGCAGCGTCACGCCAAACCCGGACAAGCGCCCGATCGCGCTCTCCATCGGCGAACCGAAACATAAATCGCCCACTTTCGTGGCCGAAGCATTGAGCAACAACCTCGACCAGATGGCCGTGTACCCGACCACGCTGGGCATCCCGGCCCTGCGCGAAGCCATCGGCGCCTGGTGCGAACGTCGCTTCAACGTGCCCAACGGCTGGCTCGACCCGGCGCGCAATATCCTGCCGGTCAACGGCACCCGTGAAGCGCTGTTCGCCTTTACCCAAACCGTGGTCAACCGTGGCGACGACGCGCTGGTAGTCAGCCCGAACCCGTTCTACCAGATCTATGAAGGCGCCGCGTTCCTCGCCGGGGCCAAGCCGCACTACCTGCCGTGCCTGGACGCCAATGGCTTCAACCCGGACTTCGACGCCGTGACGCCAGACATCTGGAAACGCTGCCAGATCCTGTTCCTGTGCTCGCCCGGCAACCCGACCGGCGCGCTGATCCCGGTCGATACCCTGAAAAAACTCATCGCCCTGGCCGACGAATACGACTTCGTCATCGCCGCCGACGAGTGCTACAGCGAGTTGTACTTCGACGAACAAACCCCGCCGCCCGGCCTGTTGAGCGCCTGCGTCGAACTGGGCCGTCAGGACTTCAAGCGCTGCGTGGTGTTCCACAGCCTGTCCAAGCGCTCCAACCTGCCGGGCCTGCGCTCCGGTTTCGTGGCCGGCGACGCGGACATCCTCAAGGCGTTCCTGCTATACCGCACCTACCACGGCTGTGCGATGCCGGTGCAGACCCAGCTGGCGAGCATTGCGGCCTGGCAGGATGAAGCCCACGTGCTCGCCAATCGTGATTTGTATCGCGAAAAATTCGACGCAGTGTTGGCGATTCTCAAGCCAGTGCTGGACGTAGAGAGTCCGGATGGCGGTTTCTATTTGTGGCCGAATGTGAATGGCGACGACGCCGCGTTCTGCCGTGACCTGTTCGTGGAAGAACACGTGACCGTCGTGCCGGGTTCGTACCTGTCACGGGAAGTGGACGGCTTCAACCCTGGCGCCGGCCGTGTGCGCATGGCGCTGGTTGCGCCGTTGGCGGAGTGCGTGGAAGCGGCGGAGCGGATTCGCGAGTTTATTCAACGCAAGCAGTGAAAGGCAGAGCCCACGCGCGCCACATATACGTGGGCTCACACTCTCGCACGCCATGATCAGGAACGTTCTTGCGGTCTGGACGAATAAACCAATACCTTCGTCCTACCTGACCACGGGAAAAACCATGATCAATGCAGCCGCTCATCCAGCTACTCACTTCTCACCAGCCACCACTCAAAGCGCTGACCTCACCACCGATGCGCCCACTCTTTCAAGGCACCGGCGCAATATTGGCGAGCCTCGCAAGTACTGGCCGCAGAACAGCACGATCAAAATCGCCCTATTCGATCACGCCCCGGACAGTGAATATGCGAAGGCGGTCAAAGCAGCCGCGAGCGAGTGGTTGCCCCATATCAATCTCAAATTCGAATTCGTGGCTGGCAACAAAGGTGATGTTCGAATTGAAGCCGCCACAACCAGCGGCGGCCACTCATCAATCGGCAAAATGTCGAGTCGCATGGGTCAGGCAATCCCATCCATGACACTACCGATGGACCACAAACACCCCAGGTTCGCATACGTTGTCATGCATGAGTTTGGACATATGCTGGGAGCTCATCACGCCCATCAACATCCAGACTCAAACATTCCATGGAACACAGAAAAGACCTACGACTACTACAAGAAAACTCACAAAATGGGCAAGTCTGAAGTAGACAACAATGTTCTCCCCCTGCCCAAACGGCCGAAATACGATCTGCTTCCCTATGACGGAGACTCTGTCATGCACTATGAAATCAAGCCGGACGTTACGGATGGGAACTGGGGCCAGTCCGAAACCTGGTCCTTGAGTGACGGCGATATTGCTTGGGCGAAAAAAGCCTATCCCAAGGAACAGCCAGCTGAGTCGCCAGTCACCTGATCTTGCCCAGGTTCGCCTCACTCATATCCAGATCCGCCAGCACCTCACGCAGCACGTCATCACCAATCTGGTGATGACGACTCAAACTGTACAACTCCAACCGCTGCGCCCGCAGGGCCTTGAGCCGCAGTTTGCGCTCCAGCAGGTCCATCTGCTGCGCCAGGGCCTGGGCTTCGGCGGAGTCATTGAACACGTCCAATTGATGGCGATATTCCGACATCAGCCGTGCCTTGAGCTCCGTGGCAAGCGCGGCTTGAGCGGCGTCCTGGGTTTCGGCGTCTGCCGGTTCTTGCGCTTCAAGCGCGTGAATGGCCGCAACGGCAGTCCTCTTCCAGGCTTCGCGCACTTCCTTGTGGCGTTTTTCGTCCGGGCTTTTTTCGATGCCACGCAACAGTAGTGGCAAGGCGATACAGGCGGCGACCAGCGACAACAGAATCACGCCTGCCGCGATGAAAATCAGCAGGTCACGCTCGGGAAAATCCTGTCCAGGCGCCAGCAACAACGGCACCGACATCACACCCGCCAACGTCACCGCCCCACGCACGCCGCCGACCGTCAACAGCCAGCAGGAACGGGCGGTCGGCACCAGCGTCAGTTCGCTTTTCCCACGCAACCTGCGCAGCAAGCCCGACAGCCGCCAGATGCTCTGCACCCAGATAAACCGCAGCACCACCAGCACCAGGAAGATCGCCACCACATCCAGGCAGCGATAAAACAGGGTTGGCCACAGTGTCGGCTCATGGCTGACCACCGCTTTGATGATGTCCGGCAGTTGCAAGCCCAGCAGCAGGAAGATCAAACCGTTGAAGGCGAACTCCAGCAACGACCACACGCTGCGATTGAGCAGGCGCGTGCTGGTCTGGCGCGGCAACAGGTCGAGCCAGCTTTGCATCATGCCCGCCGCCACCGCCGACAAAATGCCCGATGCGCCCAGGCGTTCGGCCAGCACATAGGCCGCAAACGGCAGCAGCAACATGAACACCACGTGGGTGGCCGGGTCGTCCCAGCCACGGGCGATCATCCACGCGCGCAAACGGCCGACCAGCCAACTCAGGGCCACGCCGACTGCCAGGCCACCGACAGCCACCAAGACGAATGTGAGGCTGGCATCCGCCAGGGAAAACACCCCGGTCAGCGCCGCCGCCAGGGCGAACTTGAAGGTCACCAGGCCCGAAGCATCATTCATCAAGGCCTCGCCCTGGAGCATGTGCATCAGCGGCGTGGGCAAGCGATTCTGGGAAATGGCCGACACCGCCACGGCATCCGTCGGCGACAACACGGCCGCCAGGGCGAAGGCCACCGGCAACGGGATAGTCGGCAAGATCCAATGGATGAAGTAACCGGCGCCCACCACGGTAAACAGCACCAGGCCCACCGCCAACGTCAGGATCGGCCCGCGCAGCCGCCACAACTCGCGCTTGGGCATACGCCAGCCATCGGAGAACAGCAACGGCGGCAGGAACAGAAACAGGAACAACTCGGGGTCCAGCGCCACATGCAGCCCCAGCGTCGGCCAGGCCAGCAAGGCACCGGCGGCAATCTGTACCAAGGGCAACGGCAGAGGAATGACACGCCCGACCAGACGCGAAACGCTGACCAGCATCAGCAGGATAAGAACGGTGTAGGCGGTTTGCATAACGCGGTTTTCCCGGACAATCGACTTGCAACGACACACATCAGGCAACAACTGGCCGTTGAAGTGCCATATTACCCGGCTATGTTACTCGCTGGCTTTTGCACAAAAGTCGCACAGCGCTGACGAGCGGCACCCAAACGCGCTGGTCGTGGCATAATCCGTGACCTTTCGTTTCTACTTGGTCCAAAGGGGGGCAATTCCTTGACCGCTTCAAGCAAAACGTTGCACCTTTTCGGCATCAAAGCCTGCGACACCATGAAAAAGGCGCGCACCTGGCTCGATGAGCACGGCGTCAACTATGAGTTCCACGACTACAAAACGGCCGGTATCGACCGCGAACACTTGACCCAATGGTGCGACGAGCACGGTTGGCAGGTGGTTTTGAACCGTGCGGGCACCACCTTTCGCAAACTCGAAGACGAACGCAAAGCCGATCTCGATCAGTCGAAAGCCATTGAATTGATGCTCGCACAACCCTCGATGATCAAGCGCCCGGTGCTTGATCTCGGTGACAGAACCCTGATTGGCTTCAAGCCAGATAGTTATTCGGCGGCCCTCAAGTAGGCCAGCCCTTTCCATTTTTGTAGAGGTAACAGCATGTCCAATTCCCTGTTCAGCCTGGGCTTCGGCGTCGGCACTCAGAACCGCCAAGGTGCTTGGCTGGAAGTGTTTTACGCACAACCGCTGCTCAACCCGTCGGCAGAAATCGTCGCAGCCATCGCGCCGATCCTCGGCTACACCGAAGGCAACCAGGCGATCACCTTCACCATCAGCCAAGCGCTGCAACTGGCTGATGCGCTCAAGAATGTCGACGCTACCCAAGCCGCGCTGCTCAACCGCCTGGCCGAAAGCCACACGCCGCTGGTCGCCACTCTGCTGGCCGAAGACGCCGCACTGACCTCCACGCCTGAGGCCTACCTCAAGCTGCACCTGCTGTCCCACCGCCTGGTCAAGCCCCACGGCCTGAGCCTGGCCGGTGTGTTCCCGCAGCTGCCGAACGTGGCCTGGACCAGCCAGGGCGCGATCGACATCAACGAACTGGCCGAACGCCAGCTGGAAGCCCGCCTGCGTGGCGAGCTGCTGGAAGTGTTCTCGGTGGACAAGTTCCCGAAAATGACCGACTACGTGGTGCCGAGCGGCGTGCGTATCGCTGACGCAGCACGCATCCGCCTGGGTGCCTATGTGGGCGAAGGCACCACCGTGATGCACGAAGGTTTCGTCAACTTCAACGCCGGCACCGAAGGCCCGGGCATGATCGAAGGCCGTGTATCGGCGGGCGTATTCGTCGGCAAGGGTTCGGACCTGGGCGGCGGTTGCTCCACCATGGGCACGCTCTCGGGCGGCGGCAACATCGTGATCAAGGTTGGCGAAGGCTGCCTGATCGGCGCCAACGCCGGTATCGGTATCCCGTTGGGCGACCGTAACACCGTGGAATCGGGCCTGTACGTCACCGCCGGCACCAAGGTCGCGCTGCTGGACGAGCAGAACCAACTGGTCAAAGTGGTCAAGGCGCGTGAACTGGCCGGCCAACCGGACCTGCTGTTCCGCCGCAACTCCGAGACCGGTGCCGTGGAGTGCAAAACCCACAAATCAGCCATCGAACTGAACGAAGCGCTGCACGCTCACAACTAAGCAGCCACTCGATGCCCCTAGCGGGCCCCGACCCTGGGGCTCGCTTATACGAGTCTTGAACACCATGCTAGTGCCCTCCCCCTGGCGCGCCGACTTTCCGGCCATCGCCACCCTGCAACGGCAAGACCAGACCTACCTGGACAACGCCGCCACCACGCAAAAACCCCAGGCTTTGTTGGATGCCATCAGCCATTACTACGCCAACGGCGCAGCCAATGTGCACCGCGCCCAGCATTTGCCAGGCGCCCATGCGACCCAGGCGTTTGAAGACAGCCGCAGCAAGGTCGCGCAGTGGTTGAATGCAGGCGACAGCGGGCAGATCGTATTCACCCACGGCGCAACTTCAGCGCTGAACCTCTTGGCCTATGGTCTTGAGCACTTATTCAATGCGGGCGATGAGATTGTCATCAGCGCCCTGGAACACCACGCCAACCTGCTGCCCTGGCAGCAACTGGCCAAGCGTCGCGCACTGAACCTGGTGGTACTGCCACTGGCTGATGACGGCGTGATCGACCTGGCTGCCGCTGCCGAGCTGATCGGCCCGCGCACGCGATTACTGGCAGTGAGCCAGCTGTCGAATGTGCTCGGCGCCTGGCAGCCACTGGAAGCCCTGCTGGCACTCGCCCAGCCCCACGGCGCCCTGACCGTGATCGACGGCGCCCAAGGCATCGTCCATGGTCGTCACGACGTGCAGGCGCTGGGTTGCGACTTCTATGTGTTTTCCAGCCACAAACTGTATGGCCCGGACGGCGTCGGTGTGCTGTTTGGCCGTAACGACGCCCTCCACCACTTGCGCCACTGGCAGTTCGGCGGCGAGATGGTGCAACAGGCCGATTACCACAGCGCCAGCTTCCGCCCGGCGCCGCTGGGCTTTGAGGCCGGCACCCCGCCGATTGCCAGCGTGATCGGCCTGGGCGCCAGCCTGGATTACCTGAGTTCGCTGGATCAGCCGGCAGTAATCGCCCATGAAGCGGCGTTGCATGACTACCTGTTGCGCGGGCTCAAGGCACGCAATGGCGTGCGCGTGCTGGGTTCGCCGCAGGTGGCGCTGGTCAGCTTTGTGGTCGATGGCGTGCATAACGCCGACCTCGCGCACCTGCTGACCGAGCAAGGCATTGCCGTGCGCGCCGGGCATCACTGCGCCATGCCGTTGCTCAAGGCGATGCATCTGTCGGGGGCGATTCGCGTGTCCCTGGCGCTGTATAACGATTCCGATGACCTGGAACGCTTCTTTGAAGCGCTGGATCAAGCGTTGGATATGCTGCGATGAGCTTACCGGTGGATGCCGCAGCCGCACTTGAGGCTTTTAAGGCCGTCGGCAGCTGGGAGCAGCGCGCGCGGATGCTGATGCAATGGGGCGAGCGCCTGCCTGCCCTGGCCGATGAGGATAAAGTCGACGCCAATCTCGTACAGGGCTGCGAAAGCCTGGTGTGGCTGGTCGCAGATTTGCGCGATGGTCACTGGCAGTTCGCCGCCAGCAGCGAGGCACGGATGATTCGTGGGTTGGTGGCGTTGCTGCTGGCGCGGGTCAATGGCCTGTCCGCCGCAGAATTGCAGGCGGTGGATCTGCCTGACTGGTTTGCACAGTTGGGGCTGTCCCGCCAACTGTCACCGTCGCGCAGCAATGGCCTGAACGCTGTGCTGCAGCGTATGCGGGCATTAAGCCTTACACAAAACTAAATGTGGGAGCGGGCTTGCTCGCGAAAGCGCAGTGTCAGTAGGTACATCATTGACTGAGTCACCGCATTCGCGAGCAAGCCCGCTCCCACATTTGGATCTATGTTCAGCAGTGAGATCTAGGCGGGTTTGATCCGCTCGGAAGGCCGGCGCACCCCGGCCACAATCTTGTCCACCGCCTTGGTGGCCGCCACCATGCCGAACGTGGCCGTCACCATCATCACCGCACCAAAACCACCCGCGCAGTCCAGCTTCACGCCATCCCCGACAAAACTCTTCTGCAAACAAATGCTGCCGTCCGGCTTCGGATAGCGCAGCTGTTCGGTGGAAAACACACACGGCACGCTGTAATGGCGGGTCACGGTGCGGGAGAAGTTGTAGTCGCGGCGCAGGGTCGAGCGCACTTTCGACGCCAACGGGTCATTGAAGGTGCGGTTCAGGTCGCAGACCTGGATCAACGTCGGGTCGATCTGCCCGCCGGCGCCGCCGGTGGTGATGATCTGGATCTTGCGGCGCTTGCACCAGGCGATGAGCGCGGCCTTGGCGTTGACCGCGTCGATGCAGTCGATCACGCAATCGATGTCCGGTGTGATGTATTCGGCCATGGTGTCGCGGGTCACGAAATCCGCCACCGCATGCACGGTGCAATCCGGGTTGATGCCGCGCAGGCGTTCAGCCATCACCTCGACCTTGGGCTTGCCCACGGTGCTGTCCAGCGCGTGCAACTGGCGGTTGCTGTTGCTCACGCAGACGTCATCCAGGTCAAACAGCGAAATCTCGCCCACCCCGCAACGGGCCACGGCTTCCGCCGCCCAGGAGCCTACGCCGCCAACGCCGACGATGGCCACATGGGCTGCTTTCAAGCGTTCCAGGCCTTCAATGCCATACAAGCGGGCGACGCCTGCAAACCGCGGATCTTCTGTGCTCATGACCATTACCCCAAAAACCGGCGCGCATTATGGACTACAGAGCGACAAGTTCGAAGCGACAAGCTACAAGTAAAGAACTTAGATGGCCTTTCGCTGACTAAAGTCCGGTTTTTCTCTGCTTGCTGTACGGTCAGGGAAGGGCCGGTGTAGGATGCGCGCCGTTCGGCGCAGGCCGACACCTCTTTTCGTTCCACACCCTTTGGAACCCGAAATAGCCATGGCATCGCGTAAATTTGGACTCAATCTGGTGATCGTGCTGGCAATCGCCGCGCTGTTCACCGGTTTCTGGGCGCTGATCAACCGCCCCGTCACCACCCCCAACTGGCCTGAACAGATCTCCGGTTTTTCCTACTCGCCGTTCCAGCAGGGCCAGTACCCGCAGAAAGACCAGTACCCGACCGACGACCAGATGCGTCGCGACCTCGAGATCATGAGCAAGCTGACGGACAACATCCGTACCTACTCGGTCGACGGCACTCTGGGGGATATCCCCAAGCTGGCGGAAGAATTCGGCCTGCGTGTGACCTTGGGGATCTGGATCAGCCCGGACCTTGAGCGCAACGAGCGGGAAATCCAGCGCGCCATCGAAATCGCCAACAGCTCGCGCAGTGTCGTGCGGGTGGTGGTCGGCAACGAAGCGCTGTTCCGTGAAGAAATCACCCCAGAAGCGCTGATCGTGCTGCTGGACCGGGTGCGCGCCGCCGTGAAAGTGCCGGTGACCACGTCCGAGCAATGGCACATCTGGGAGAAAAACCCGCAACTGGCCAAGCACGTCGACCTGATCGCCGCGCACATCCTGCCATTCTGGGAATACATCCCGATGGACAAGGCCGGCCAATACGTACTCGACCGTGCCCGGGACCTGAAGAAACTGTTCCCGAAAAAACCGCTGCTGCTGTCGGAAGTCGGCTGGCCGAGCAACGGCCGTATGCGCGGGGGTAATGAAACCTCCCCCGCCGACCAGGCGATCTACCTGCGCACGCTGGTGAACAAACTGAACCGCCAGGGCTTCAACTACTTTGTGATCGAGGCCTTCGATCAGCCGTGGAAAGTCAGCGACGAAGGCTCGGCGGGCGCTTACTGGGGCGTGTATAACGCCGCACGCCAGCAGAAATTCAACTTTGAAGGGCCCGTGGTCGCAATCCCGCAATGGCGCGTGCTGGCCATTGGTTCGGTGGTGCTGGCCCTGCTGTCCCTGACCCTGCTGATGATCGACGGCTCGGCCCTGCGCCAGCGTGGTCGCACCTTCCTGACCTTTATCGCGTTCCTCTGCGGTTCGGTGCTGGTGTGGATCGGCTACGACTACAGCCAGCAATACAGCACCTGGTTCAGCGTCACCGTGGGCATCCTGCTCGCCCTCGGCGCGCTCGGCGTGTTTATCGTGTTGCTGACCGAAGCCCACGAACTGGCGGAAGCGGTGTGGACCCACAAGCGTCGACGTGAATTCCTGCCGGTGGAAGGCGATTCGGACTACCGTCCGAAAGTGTCGATCCATGTGCCGTGCTACAACGAGCCGCCGGAGATGGTCAAACAGACCCTCGACGCCCTGGCCGCCCTCGATTACCCGGACTACGAAGTCCTGATCATCGACAACAACACCAAGGACCCGGCGGTATGGGAACCGGTGCGCGACTACTGCGAAACCCTGGGCCCGCGCTTCAAGTTCTTCCACGTCTCGCCCCTGGCCGGTTTCAAGGGTGGCGCGCTGAACTACCTGATTCCGCACACCGCCAAGGACGCCGAAGTGATCGCGGTGATCGACTCGGACTACTGCGTGTCGCCGAACTGGCTCAAGCATATGGTGCCGCACTTCGCCGACCCGAAAATCGCCGTGGTGCAGTCGCCGCAGGATTATCGCGACCAGAACGAAAGCACCTTCAAGAAGCTCTGCTACGCGGAATACAAGGGCTTCTTCCATATCGGCATGGTCACTCGCAACGACCGTGACGCGATCATCCAGCACGGCACCATGACCATGACCCGTCGCTCGGTGCTTGAAGAACTGGGCTGGGCCGACTGGTGTATCTGCGAAGATGCCGAACTGGGCCTACGCGTATTCGAGAAAGGCCTGTCGGCGGCGTATTACCACGACAGCTACGGCAAGGGCTTGATGCCGGATACCTTTATCGACTTCAAGAAACAGCGTTTCCGCTGGGCCTACGGCGCGATCCAGATCATCAAGCGTCACACCGCAAGCCTCTTGCGCGGCAAGGACACCGAGCTGACCCGTGGCCAGCGCTACCACTTCCTCGCGGGCTGGTTGCCGTGGGTGGCGGATGGCATGAACATCTTCTTCACCGTCGGCGCGTTGTTGTGGTCGGCGGCAATGATCATCGTGCCGACGCGGGTTGACCCGCCGCTGCTGATTTTCGCGATCCCGCCGTTGGCGTTGTTCGTGTTCAAGGTCGGCAAGATCATCTTCCTCTACCGTCGTGCGGTAGGCGTGAACTTGAAGGATGCTTTCTGTGCGGCCCTGGCCGGGCTGGCGTTGTCGCACACCATCGCCAAGGCGGTGCTGTATGGCTTCTTCACCACCAGCATTCCGTTCTTCCGTACCCCGAAAAACGCGGATAACCATGGTTTCTGGGTAGCGATTTCCGAAGCGCGCGAAGAAATGTTCATCATGCTGTTGTTGTGGGGCGCGGCGCTGGGGATCTACCTGGTGCAGGGCCTGCCAAGCAATGACATCCGCTTCTGGGTGGTGATGTTGCTGGTGCAGTCGCTGCCGTATGTGGCGGCACTGATCATGGCGTTCCTGTCTTCGCTGCCCAAACCTGCGGCGGCGCCGGAACCCGCGCCAGCGGCGTAAAAACTTGCGCAATGCACTAAACGGCGGCCTCTGGCCGCCGTTTTGCTATAAGATAACGGCCGTTTTGTGCGCCTTGCCTGCTCATTTATAAAAGCTCCGGAGTTCCCCCCATGACGGCCCATGCCGACCTTTCGCCGACCCTTCAACTTGCCATCGACCTGATCCGTCGCCCGTCGGTCACGCCGATCGACGCCGATTGCCAGAAGCTGATGATGCAGCGCCTGGGCGACGCCGGTTTTGCGCTTGAGCCAATGCGCATCGAAGATGTGGACAACTTCTGGGCCACCCACGGCAAGCACGAAGGCCCGGTGCTGTGCTTTGCCGGCCACACCGACGTGGTGCCGACCGGCCCGGTACAGGCCTGGCAGAACGACCCGTTCGACGCGCTGATCGATGAAAACGGCATGCTCTGCGGGCGTGGCGCAGCAGACATGAAAGGCAGCCTGGCGGCGATGCTGGTGGCGTCGGAGCGTTTTGTCGCCGACTACCCGGACCACAAGGGCTCGGTAGCCTTCCTGATCACCAGCGATGAAGAAGGCCCGGCGCACCATGGCACCAAAGCCGTGATCGAACGCCTGGCGGCACGCAAGGAGCGCCTGGACTGGTGCATCGTCGGCGAACCGTCGAGCACCACCCTGGTGGGCGATGTGGTCAAGAACGGCCGTCGCGGCTCCCTTGGCGCGACCCTGACCGTACGCGGCGTGCAAGGCCACGTGGCCTACCCGCACCTGGCGAAGAACCCGATCCACCTGGCTGCGCCGGCACTGGCCGAATTGGCCGCCGAACATTGGGATGACGGCAACACCTTCTTCCCGCCGACCAGCTTCCAGATCTCCAACCTGAACTCCGGCACCGGCGCGACCAACGTGATTCCCGGTGACCTGACGGCGGTGTTCAACTTCCGCTTCTCCACCGAATCCACCGTTGAAGGCCTGCAACAGCGTGTCGCGGCGATCCTCGATAAACATGGCCTGGACTGGCATGTGGAGTGGGCGCTGTCGGGCCTGCCGTTCCTCACCGAACCGGGCGCGTTGCTGGATGCGGTCTCGGCCAGCATCAAGGCGATCACCGGGCGTGAGACCCAGGCGTCCACCAGTGGCGGGACCTCCGATGGGCGATTCATCGCCACGTTGGGTACCCAAGTGGTCGAACTGGGCCCGGTCAACGCGACGATCCACCAGGTCAACGAGCGCATTCTGGCCAGCGACCTCGATGTACTGACCGAGATCTACTACCAGACCCTGATCAAGTTGCTCGCCTGATGCTCGCGTGCCCCCTTTGCAGCGCACCGCTGAACGCGGTGGACAATGGCGTGGCGTGCCCGGCCGGACACCGTTTCGACCGCGCACGCCAAGGTTACCTGAACCTGTTGCCGGTGCAGCACAAGAACAGCCGCGACCCCGGCGATAACCTGGCGATGGTGGAAGCGCGCCGCGACTTCCTCAACGCCGGGCACTACGCCCCGGTGGCCAAGCGCCTGGCCGAACTGGCCGCCGAGCGTGCCCCGGCGCGCTGGGTCGACATCGGTTGCGGCGAGGGTTACTACACCGCGCAGATCGCCGACGCCCTGCCCCGCGCCGACGGCTACGCGCTGGATATCTCCAAGGAAGCGGTCAAGCGGGCGTGCAAGCGCACTCCGTCGCTGACCTGGTTGATCGCCAGCATGGCCCGTGTGCCGTTGGCCTCAGGCAGCTGCCAGTTTCTCGCCAGCGTGTTCAGCCCATTGGATTGGGAAGAGGCCAAGCGCCTGCTCAGCCCCGGCGGCGGCTTGATGAAGGTCGGCCCGACCAGCGGCCACCTGATGGAGCTGCGCGAACGCCTGTACGACGAAGTGCGCGAGTACACCGACGACAAGCACCTGGCTCTGGTGCCGGACGGCATGAGCCTGGCGCACAGCGAGACGCTGGAATTTACCCTGAGCCTGGCCGAGCCCCAGGACCGCGCCAACCTGCTGGCCATGACACCCCACGGCTGGCGTGCCAGCGCCGAGCGTCGCGCACAGGTGATCGAAGCGGCCGAGCCGCTGGTGGTCACTGTGTCGATGCGCTACGACTATTTCGTGCTTCAATAACTGACTTTCCAGCATCCGCGAATGGATTTTCGAATCCCGCAACGAGGAACATCCATGCGCCAACCCGATATCGAGATTTACCTGAAGGACGCCGACGTCGACCACAAGGCCATCGCCGCCTGGCTGGGCGCCGCTCTGGGCCCGTGCTCCGACTGGGTCCAGAGAGGTCAGACCTACAAATGCAAGGCCGGTAATGTGCCGGTTACCTGGCTGCCCAAAGCCGTCGGTAAATGGAACAGCCTGTACCTGGAAAGCGACCAGACGCCGTGGGATGACGACATCGCCTGCGCCCGCGCTGCATTTGCTGCGCTGAACGTGGAAGTGCGTTGCGCGCCGGGGACTTGGGTTGAGGAAGAAGGTGAAGAAAGCGCTGATCACTGGATGCGCATCAGCGCGGATGGCGAAGAAGAAATCACCTGGAAAACCGCATAAGACCTGAGTTGTGAACTCAATCAAATGTGGGAGCGGGCTTGCTCGCTCCCACATGGGTTCAGCGGCGTTGCATGACTCTAGCTCAAAGCCCCACCACATCCTCCGCCTGCAACCCCTTCTCGCCGGTCACCACGGCGTATTCCACCTGCTGGCCCTCGGCCAGGGAGCGGTGGCCGTCACCGCGAATGGCGCGGTAGTGCACAAACACGTCCTTGCCGTCTTCGCGCTGGATGAAGCCATAGCCCTTTGCATCGTTGAACCACTTCACATTGCCGGTTTCACGCGTTGCCATCTGTCTTACTCCCACATGCATTTTTATTGTTGAGTCGCTCGCATTGAACTGCCGAGTATAAGACAGGCTCAAAAACGATCAACTCAAGTTTACATCGCTGCTTTTTTGCCGATTTTCGGCGAATACGGCACACTACCCGCCCGAGCGCCTGCTCGGTTTTTTCCACTTGAAGCAGCACGCCTATGACCCGCTCCCCGTTCCGCCGTCTAGTGTTCGGCACCTTGCGCCGACTGTTGTACCTCTGGGTTCGCTCGGAGACGATCAACCAGTCGTCCCTGACCCTTAACCTGGACCGCAGCCGGCCGGTGTTCTACGTCCTGCAATCGCCTTCCCTCACCGAATTGGCCGTGGTCGACGCCGAGTGCACCAAGGCCGGCCTGCCACGCCCGGTGCTGCCGGTATCGGTCGGCCCGTTGATGGAGCCGGCGGCGTTCTTCTACCTCACGCCGGAGCCGGACTGGCTCGGTCGCCAGGACAAGCGCGGAGCCCCCCCTACCCTGACCCGATTGGTCAACACCCTCACCGAACACGCGGAAGAGAATGCACAAATCATTCCCGTGAGCGTGTTCTGGGGCCAATCCCCTGAGAGCGAGTCCAGCCCGTGGAAGCTGTTGTTTGCCGACAGCTGGGCGGTCACCGGACGTCTGCGCCGCCTGTTGAGCATCCTGATCCTCGGTCGCAAGACCCGGGTGCAATTCTCTGCGCCTATCAACCTGCGTGAATTGATCGAGCACAATAAAGGCCACGAACGCACCGTGCGCATGGCCCAACGCATCCTGCGCGTGCACTTTCGTAACCTGAAGACGGCGGTCATCGGTCCGGATTTGTCACACCGGCGCAACCTGGTGAAGGGCCTGGTCAACATGCCGCTGGTGCGCCAGGCCATTGCCGATGAGGCCGAACGGGAGAAGATCAGCCCGGAAAAAGCCAAGGCCCAGGCCCTGCGCTACGGCAACGAGATCGCCTCGGACTACACCTACACCGCGATCCGCTTCCTCGAGGTGGTGCTGAGCTGGTTCTGGAACAAGATCTACGACGGCATCAAGGTCAATAACATCGAAGGTGTGCAAAAGGTTGCCCAGGGTTACGAGGTGATCTACGTACCTTGCCACCGCAGCCACATCGACTACCTGCTGCTGTCCTACCTGCTGTTCAAGAACGGCCTGACGCCGCCGCACATCGCCGCCGGGATCAACCTGAACATGCCGGTGATCGGCAGCCTGCTGCGCCGTGGCGGTGCGTTTTTCATGCGCCGCACCTTCAAGGGCAACCCGCTGTACACCTCGGTGTTCAACGAATACCTGCACACCCTGTTCACCAAGGGTTTTCCGGTGGAGTACTTCGTCGAGGGCGGTCGCTCACGCACCGGGCGCATGTTGCAGCCGAAGACCGGCATGTTGGCGATCACCCTGCGCAGCTTCTTGCGCTCCTCGCGCATGCCGATCGTGTTCGTGCCGGTGTACATCGGTTATGAGCGCGTACTCGAAGGCCGCACCTACCTGGGCGAGCTGCGCGGCGCGACCAAGAAGAAAGAGTCAATTTTCGATATTTTCAAAGTGGTCGGCGCGCTCAAGCAGCGCTTTGGCCAGGTCGCGGTCAACTTCGGCGAGCCGATCAAACTGGCCGAATTCCTCGACAACGAACAACCGGACTGGCGTTCCCAAGAACTGGGCCCGAACTATAAACCCGCCTGGCTCAACGAAACCACCAACCGCCTCGGCGAACAGGTGGCACGCCACTTGAATGAAGCAGCGGCGGTGAACCCGGTGAACCTGGTGGCTCTGGCGCTGCTGTCCACCACCCGCCTGGCCTTGGATGAACAGGCCATGGCGCGCCAGCTAGACCTGTACCTGGCGCTGCTGCGCCGCGTGCCCTACTCGCCCCATACCACTCTGCCGGAAGGCGATGGCCTGGCGCTGATCAAGCACGTCAAGGACATGGACCTGCTGTCGGAACAGAGTGATGCCCTGGGCAAGATTCTGTACCTGGACGAGCAGAACGCCGTCCTGATGACCTATTACCGCAACAACGTGCTGCACATCTTTGCCCTGCCGGCGCTGCTGGCAAGTTTCTTCCAGAGCAGTTCGCGGATGAGCCGCGACCAGATCCTGCGCTACACCCACGCGCTGTACCCGTACCTGCAATCGGAGCTGTTTATCCGTTGGTCGCTGGAAGAGCTGGACACGGTGATCGACCAATGGCTGGAGGCCTTTGTCGAACAAGGCCTGCTGCGTTTCGAAAACAACGTGTACCTGCGTCCGGCGCCGAGTTCGCGGCACTTTGTGCTGTTGACGCTGCTGTCCAAGAGCATCGCCCAGACCCTGCAACGCTTCTACATGGCGATTTCGCTGCTGCTCAACAGCGGCCAGAACAGCATCAGCGCCGAAGAACTGGAAGACCTGTGCACGATCATGGCCCAGCGCCTGTCGATCCTGCATGGCCTCAACGCCCCGGAATTCTTCGACAAGAGCCTTTTCCGACATTTCATCCAGACCTTGCTGGAGCAAGATGTGCTGCGCCGCGACGAAGCCGGCAAGCTGAGTTATCACGACCTGCTCGGCGAACTGGCCGAAGGCGCGGCCAAGCGCGTGTTGCCGGCGGAGATTCGCCTGTCGATCCGCCAGGTGGCGTTGCATCGTGTGGATGGCGCCGCTGAAGCACCGGTCGAACCCGAAGCCACTGCACCTGAAGAAACCCGCTAGATTTAAAGAGGCGCCGGAGGGATTCCGGCGCCGTTGAAAAGGAGCAACACCGTGAAAAAAATCATCCTCCTGGGCCTGACTGCCCTGCTCGGAGCCTGCCAATCCATGAGCCCTGCCCCTAAAGCCAGCCTTGATGGCGAAGTGTTCTACCTGCAACGCATCGCCCTGCCACCGACCGCGACCTTGAGCGTCAGCCTGCAAGACGTGTCGCTGATGGACGCCCCGGCCGTGACCCTGGCCGAGCAGAAAGGCCCGGTCAAAGGCCAGGTGCCGCTGCCGTTTCACCTGAGCTACGACCCGGCGCAAGTCAAACCCGGCCACACTTACTCGGTGAGCGCTCGCATCGAAGTGGAGGGCAAGCTACTGTTTATCACCACCGAACGCCACGCTGTGCAGCTCAATGGCCAGGACGTGCAACCGCTGCGCCTGCGGGTTGATGCTGTCGCCCACTGACAGTCTCTAGAACTTAAGCCAGATCAAAAAGGAAGCGCCCATGCTCCGTAACTCCCTTCGTCTTACTGCCCTGTGTGCCGGCCTGCTGTTCGGCGCCAACGCCATGGCCCTGGACTTGAGCAGCCTGTCCCAAGGCGACGCCAGTGGCGGCCTCAAGGACGCCCTGACCCAAGGCGCGCAGATCGCCGTGAAGCAACTGGGCGTACCCGGTGGTTTCAGCAACAACCCGGAAGTGAAGATCGGCCTGCCCGGCAAGCTGGGCAAAGTTGCCGACAAACTGAAAATGTTCGGCATGGGCGACCAGGTGACCCAGCTGGAAACCAGCATGAACAAGGCCGCCGAAACCGCCGTGACCCAGGCTCAGCCGATCCTGGTCAACGCCGTGAAAAACATGAGCGTGACGGACGCCAAGGGCATTCTCAGTGGCGGTCAGGACTCAGCTACCCAGTACCTCAACAAAAGCAGCCGCGAACAGATCCGCGCCAAGTTCCTGCCGATCGTCAAGGCCGCAACCGACAAGGTCGGCGTCGCCCAGCAATACAACGCCCTGGCCGGCAAAGCCGCAGCCTTTGGTGCAGTGGATGCCAAGAGCGCCAACGTTGAGAACTACGTGACCGAACAGGCGCTGGACGGGTTGTTCAAGATGATTGCCAAGCAGGAAGAAACCATTCGCGAGAACCCCGCGGCGGCCGCGACCAGCCTGGCGAAGAAAGTCTTCGGCGCGCTGTAAACCGAAAATAAACCCAGGCAGGTGTGGGGGGCTCACCTGCCTGGTTTCAAGCGGTTCTTCTACGATCAGAAGAACTTTCCTAGGCCAAGACCACCAAACGCGATCATGCCCAGGGGCATGACACCGAAGCCGATGGCCAGGCTCTTGCCGGGCTTGCAAGAGTCCTTGCAAGGGTCAGGCTTGGCCGGTTCAGGCTTGCTGGGTCCGCAGGGGTTGCTGTTGCACGCGGACCGGGAAGAGCTGATATTGACATCAATTTTCATGAGCACTCCTTGAATCATCAGATTTAAGCTCCCACCGGCAGGGGTGAAGCCCTACCGGCGAAAGACCTGGCAATCAGGTAATCAATGAGTGGCCCCTCGTCTTGGAAGCGTTCCCGCCTCCGTATCTGCTTTGTGAAATCCCCTACGACAACTCTTTACACGGCCGGTGGCTTGACCCGGAACCAGGCTGCGTACAAGGCCGGTAAAAACAACAGTGTCAGCGCCGTCGCCACAATCAATCCGCCCATGATCGCCACGGCCATAGGTCCGAAGAACACACTGCGTGACAGCGGAATCATGGCCAGCACCGCCGCCAGGGCTGTCAGCACAATCGGGCGGAAACGTCGGACGGTCGCCTCGATGATTGCTTGCCAGGGCGCCAGGCCTGCCTTGATGTCCTGTTCGATCTGATCCACCAGGATCACCGAGTTACGCATGATCATCCCGGACAGCGCGATAGTCCCCAGCATGGCCACAAAGCCGAACGGCTGGCGGAATACCAGCAGGAACAGCGTCACACCGATCAGCCCCAGCGGCGCTGTCAGGAATACCATGGCGGTGCGTGAGAAACTGCGCAGTTGCAGCATCAACAAAGTCAGCACCACCACGATAAACAGCGGCACGCCGGCTTTGACCGAGTTCTGGCCACGGGCCGAGTCCTCGACGGTGCCGCCAACGTCCAGCAGGTAGCCATCTGGCAGTTCGGCACGTACGCCTTCAAGGGTCGGCAGAATCTGCTGGACCAGCGTCGCCGGCTGTTCCTTGCCATAGATGTCTGCGCGGATGGTCACCGTCGGTAGGCGGTTGCGGTGCCAGATGATGCCTTCCTCGAAACCGTATTCGAGGGTGGCAATCTGCGACAGCGCTACGCTTTTGCCATTGTCGGTCGGCACCGCCAGGCTGGGCAGCAACGACAGCTCGGTGCGTTCATGCACGGTGCCGCGCAGGAGGATCTCGATCAATTCGTTGTCCTCGCGGTATTGGCTGACGCTGGAGCCGGTCAACGAACTCTGCAGGAATTTCGACAGGTTGGCAGTGCTCACACCAAGGGCGCGCGCGCGATCCTGATCGATATTGAGGTAGACGATCTTGCTCGGTTCTTCCCAGTCCAGGTGCACGTTGACCACGTGGGAATTTTCGCGAACCTTCGCCGCAACTTTCCGAGCCAGGGCGCGGACTTCTTCAATATGTTCGCCGGTTACACGGAACTGCACTGGGTAGCCCACGGGCGGGCCGTTTTCAAGGCGCGTGACCCGTGAGCGCAGGTCGGGGAATTGTTCGTTGAGGGTTTCGATCAGCCAGGTGCGCAGGCTTTCACGCTCCTCGATGGTTTTGGCCAGCACAACAAACTGGGCAAAGCTGGCGGCTGGCAGCTGTTGATCCAGCGGCAAGTAGAAACGCGGCGAACCGGTGCCGACGTAAGCCACGTAATTGTCGATGCCCGCGTGTTCCTTGAGCAAGGCTTCCAGGCGCTTGACCTGGTCGGCGGTGTTGCTCAGGGAAGCCCCTTCGGCCAGCTTCAGATCGACCATCAGCTCCAGACGGCCAGAAGCCGGGAAGAACTGCTGCGGCACAAAACGGAACAGCGCCACCGAGCCGATAAACAGCAACAGGGTCAGGACGATCACGGTTTTGCGCCGACGTACGCACCACTCCACCAGGCGTCTTACACGCTGATAGAAAGGTGTGCCGTAGGGATCCGGACCATCGGTGCCGTGCTTGGCGGCATGAATCTTCGCCAGGTCCGGCAGGAGTTTTTCCCCCAGATACGGCACAAACACCACCGCAGCCACCCAGGAGGCGAGCAACGCAATGGTCACCACCTGAAAGATCGAACGGGTGTATTCGCCGGTACTCGATTGCGCGGTGGCAATCGGCAGGAAGCCCGCTGCGGTGATCAGCGTACCGGTGAGCATCGGGAACGCAGTGCTGGTCCAGGCAAAGCTCGCGGCCTTGAGCCGGTCGTAACCCTGTTCCATCTTGATCGCCATCATTTCCACGGCAATGATCGCGTCGTCCACCAGCAAACCCAACGCCAGCACTAACGCGCCGAGGGAAATCTTGTGCAGGCCGATACCGAGGTAATACATGGTGGCAAACGTCATCGCCAACACCAGCGGAATCGCCAGGGCCACCACCATGCCGGTACGCACGCCGAGGGAGAAGAAACTCACCAGCAACACGATGGCCAGCGCTTCGGCCAGTACCTGCACGAATTCGCCGACGCTGGTTTTCACCGCTGCCGGTTGGTCCGACACCTTGCGCAGCTCCATGCCGGCCGGAAGGTTCTTCTGCAGGCGTGCGAATTCGCCTTCCAGGGCTTTGCCGAGTACCAGGATGTCGCCGCCGTCGCGCATGGCCACGGCCAGGCCGATCGCGTCTTCGCCCATGTAGCGCATGCGCGGTGCCGGTGGGTCATTGAAGCCACGGTGGATGTCGGCCACGTCGCCGATGCGGAAGGTTCGATCGCCTACGCGAATCGGGAAGTTGCGGATCTCTTCCACGGTCTTGAAGTTGCCCGAAACCCGCAGTTGCACACGCTCGCTCGGGGTTTCGAAGAACCCGGCGGTGGAGACGGCGTTCTGTTCCTGCAACGCCTGCTGTACCGCCGCCAGCGGCAAACCGAGGGTGGCCAGCTTGAGGTTGGACAGTTCGATCCAGATCTTCTCGTCTTGCAGGCCCAGCAGCTCGACCTTGCCCACATCCGCCACGCGCTGCAGCTGAATCTGGATACGGTCGGCGTAGTCCTTGAGTACGGCGTAATCAAAGCCATCGCCGGTCAGGGCGTAGATATTGCCAAAGGTGGTGCCGAATTCGTCGTTGAAGAACGGCCCCTGAATATCCGGCGGCAAGGTCTGGCGGATATCGCTGATCTTCTTGCGCACCTGGTACCACAGCTCGGGAATCTGCGCCGAATGCATGGAGTCACGGGCCATGAAGGTGACCTGGGATTCGCCGGGGCGCGAGAACGAGACGATGCGCTCGTACTCACCGGTCTCCATGAGTTTTTTCTCGATGCGCTCGGTGACTTGCCGCGAGACTTCCTGGGCCGTGGCGCCGGGCCAGTTGGTCTTGATCACCATGGCCTTGAAGGTGAACGGCGGGTCTTCGCTTTGTCCCAGCTTGGAGTAGGACAAGGTGCCGACCACTGCCAGCAGGATCATCAGGAACAGTACGATCTGGCGATTACGCAACGCCCATTCGGAAAGATTGAAACCCATCGGGGACTACTCCTTGGCCGCCAGATTCACCACACGGTTGGAGCGATCCACCGGGCGCACTTGCTGGCCCTCATGGAGCACATGCACACCCGCAGCAATGACCCAGTCCGTGGCGCTCAAACCCTCCAGTACCGGAACGGTTTTTTCACCGAAGGCACCGATGCGCACGGGTGTGCGCTTGAGGGTGTTGTCCGGCTGTACACGCCACACGTAGGACGCACCGTTCTCCGCGCTGAGGGCCGACAGTGGGACCGAGAGTGGAATATCGCCGTCGACCTGTATGAACACGCGGGCGCTCTGGCCCAGTTCGGCCGGGACCTTGCCGCCGGTAAACGCCACACGGGCAGCGAACGTACGCGACTTTGGATCGGCAGCCGGCGACAACTCACGAATGCGGCCGCTGAAGCGCTGGTCGGGCTGGCTCCACAGCTCGACCGATACCGGCTGGCCGATCTTGAAACGACCAAAACCCTGCTCCGGCAGGCTGATCAATACTTCGCGCTCGCCATCGGTAGCGAGGGTGAACACGGTCTGGCCGGCGGACACCACCTGGCCGACTTCCACCGCACGCTTGGCCACCACCCCGTCCTGTGGCGCACGCAGCACCGCATAGCCGGCCTGGTTGCTGGCCACGTCGAACTCGGCCTTGATCTGCTTGAGACGGGCCTCACCGGATCGATAGAGATTTTCGGAATTGTCGTACTGGGAGCGGCTGACCATCTGACGGTCCATCAGGGTCTTGTAGCGGTCACGCTCGGCGCGCACCAGGCTAAGGTTGGCCTCGGCGGCGGCGACTTGGGCACGTGTGGCTTCCAGTTGCAGGCGCACGTCCTGAGGATCGAGTTCGGCCAGCGCCTGATTGGCCTTGACCCGCTCGCCCTCTTCCACCAAGCGCTTGCTGACTTTGCCGCCGATGCGAAAGGCCAGGTCTGGCTCATAACGGGCGCGCACTTCACCGGGGTAGCTGTCCATCGACTGTGCAGAAGGCTGTGGCTGCACCACCATGGCCGGACGGAGGGTGGTCTGGGTCGCTTCTTCATGGCCGCACCCGGCCAACAGGAAGACCAGACTGACAGGCAACGCAAAGGGCAGGAAAGTACTGCGCATGCTGTAGGACCTTTCGCAAATGAAGCTAAGAATAATTATACTGGCGGGTATGTTATTAATACCAAACTCACCAGTCCAGTATTAAAGGTGAAAATGTCCGACAATCCCCTGAACACCAATAGCCCCGGGCGCCCCAAGGACATGGCAAAACGCCAGGCAATCCTCGAAGCAGCGAAAACCCTGTTTTTGAGCAATGGCTACGCCAGTACCAGCATGGATGCCGTGGCCCTTGAGGCCGGCGTGTCGAAACTGACCGTATACAGCCACTTCAACGACAAAGAGACCTTGTTCACCGCCGCAGTGGTGGCCAAGTGCGAAGAGCAACTGCCGGTGATGTACTTCGAGTTGCCTGCGGGCATGCCCGTGGAGACTGTGTTGCTGAATATCGCGCGGGGGTTCCATCGCCTGATCAACAGCGAGGAATCGGTCAACCTGCATCGCCTGATGATGACCACCGGCAATCAGGACGTGAAACTCTCGCAGATCTTCTTCGAGGCCGGTCCCATGCGCATGTTGCAAGGCATGGAACGCCTGCTCCGCAAGATCGACCAGAGCGGCGCACTGAGCATCGACAAACCCTTTACGGCGGCCGAGCATTTCTTCTGCCTGCTCAAGGGCACGGCGAATTTCTGCTTGCTGTATGGCTGCGGCGGGCAACTGAGTGAAGAAGCCGCCGAAGCCCATGTGCAGGAGGTGGTGGGGTTGTTTATGCGGGCGTATAGGAGGGAGGCAGCGGCAAGCGGTTAGCTGCAAGTTGAAAGCGCTTTTGCTTGCCGCTTAAACCTTGAGCGCTTTTTTCGGATAGATGTCATACCGGCTGGACTTGCCGTCCAACGCATGGCTCGGCTTAGGCCCTTCGATGCACGGTGCCTTGCGCGGACGCTTGACCACCACACGGTGGCTGGCCAGGGCCAAGGCGGCAGCCAACAGCGCTGGCGCGTCCGGATCATCCCCCACCAGTGGCCGGAACAGGCGCATTTCCTTCTTCACCAGGGCGGTTTTCTCACGGTGTGGAAACATCGGGTCGAGGTAGATCACCTGGGGCGGCTCGCCTTCCCAGTCGCGCATCACGTCGATGGAGTTGCCCTTGAGCAATTTCATGCGCGCCACGATCGGCGCTACCTCAAAATCATCCGCGCCACGCGCCAGACCATCTTCAAGCAAGGCGCCGATCAGCGGCTGGCGCTCGATCAGGCTCATCTCGCAGCCCAGGCTGGCCAGCACGAAGGCGTCCTTGCCCAGGCCAGCCGTGGCGTCCAACACCCGTGGACGCACGCCTTGGGCGATGCCCACGGCCTTGGCGATCATCTGCCCGCTGCCACCACCGTACAGGCGCCGATGCGCCGCGCCGCCTTCGACAAAGTCCACCCGCACCGGCCCCGGCGCGTCAGGCCCGAGCTGTTGCAGCTGTAGGCCGTGCTCGCCCACTTGTAGGGAAAAGTCCGCATCCGCCAGGTGCATCGGCAACCCGAGCAGTGTTGCCCAATGCTCGGCACGGCCCTGGAACGCTTCGCCCAAGGCCTCGACCTGGATGCGGCTGGCCGCTGGTTGTTCGCTCATCAATCGCTACGCTCAAAAATATTAAGGATCGGCAAACAGCGGCCGATAAAAACAACAGTCAGGTATTTTGCCAGAGCTGAGCGTCGATCGAGAAAAATGTCAGACATTCTTCCCCTAACCATCGGTGTACTGCCGACCCACAACCACTACGGCCTGCGCAATACCCAAGCGCTGGCCGGGGTGAGTCATGTGTGGCAGGACTTCTTCGCCCGTGCGTTGGCCGAGCAGCTCGGCGATACGCCGGACGCGCTGGCTGTGCAGGCGCAGGCACCGGCGGACCCAGCGGTAGAACCCAGCGCCGGCGCCGACCTGTTGTCGCAGATCCTCACCCAGCGTGAGTGCGACGTGAAAGACACCGAAATCGCCCCGCCGGAACCGCTGTTCCTGCCAATCGCCGAGTTCGAAACCGAGCTGCTGCCACCGGCTGCCACGCCGTTCCCGGAAGAGGAAATTGTCGCCCAGCAGCGCCAGCAGAACTTCGAAAGCGGTTGGGTCCGCCCGATTGTGCTCACCGCTGGCGAACCGCTGCCAGAGCCAGGCCCGGCGCCGGAGCCACGCCCACTGCACCTGCCCATCGCCGAATTCGAACTGGACCTGCTGCCGCCGGCCGCCACCCCGTACCCGACTGAAGAACTGGTCGCTCAGCAAAAGGCGCTCGACTTCGACTACTACTGGGCGCGCCCATTGGTTACCCAGAACCTGCGCCTGGCCGCCTGACACTCAGCGACACACCCACCAACGCCCCATGTCCAGATGGAAATGGTTGCGGTGCGCGGCGTTGTAGTCCGGGCTCAACACCACGTTGAAATCATCGCAGGCACTGTCGCGGACCTGACGCAGGAACCGCGCCTTGTCGCCCTCCCCCGGCCAATCCTTGAGCACACTGATACTGCGTCCGTCCGCCAAGCGGAAACCGGCGATGTCCAGGGCATTGGCGGACGCATGTTGGCTGAGTCGCCCTTCGGCGCGGTTGTACATATTGCGGCAGGCAAAGCTGCCCAGATGATCGACCCGCGTCACCGCCTGGCCGAACACCGCCTGGGCCGCCGGTTGCAGGCTGTGGCGCTCGAATAGGGCGAACGCCACCGCCAGCGGGCAACTGGCGAGAAAACTGCTGCTCAGGCCAACCGCAGCCCCCTGAACGCGCAAGGTATTGCGCAGCGGACACGCCGCATCAGCGGGCGTATCGGCTTGATGGCTGACGCGCAGGCCCGAGGTTTCCAGCACCCGGTCGCACAGCGCCGGGTCATCCTGCAGGCGCCCCAGCTTGTAGCGGGTCAACAGGTTCGGGCTGGCGCGCACATCCAGCGGGGCCCACGGGTTCCAATCGGCCGGCAGCGGCACCCAGCCACGCCAGACGCCAACGGCAAAACCGCCCGCCAGGATCAGCAGCACGCCCATCACGTTGAAAAAGCGCACCCTTTAACCCTTGAAGAACTCGTTGGCCTGGCTGAAGGGCATCTTGCGTTCGGTAAAGGTGAACGTGCCCAGCTCGTACACCTCCTGAGCCGCACGATAGAACTCGCCATAGGCCGCCAACGCCAGGGCCGAGCCGACGCTGATCCGCCGCACGCCCATCGCGCTGAGCTGCGCGACGCTGAGGTTCAAGCCGCCGGACATCAACACGTTCACCGGCTTGGGCGCCACCGCCTTGACCACCGCCAGCACTTCTTCGGCACTGCGCAGGGCCGGCGCATACAGCACGTCGGCACCGGCTTCGGCGTAGGCTTGCAGGCGGCGGATAGTGTCGGGCAAATCCAGGCGACCATGCAGGAGGTTTTCCGCACGGGCCGTCAAGGTGAACGGGAATGGCAGGCTGCGCGCGGCGGCGACCGCAGCTTCGACGCGCTCGACGGACAGCTCGAAAGGATAGATCGGGTCGGCGGCAATGCCCGTGGCGTCTTCAATGGAGCCGCCGACGATACCGGTGGCGGCGGCACGCAGGATGGTCTGGGCGCAGCCCTCGGGGGTGTCGCTGAAGCCGTTCTCCAGGTCCGCCGCTACCGGCAACGCCGTGGCCTGGGCAATCATGCGGGCGTTGATCAAGGTGTCGTCCAGGGACAACGCACCTTCCGCATCCGGGCGCGCCAGGCTGAATGCGTAGCCCGCACTGGTGGTGGCAAGGGCTTCAAACCCCAGGCTGGCCAGCATCACGGCGGATCCTGCATCCCACGGGTTGGGCATCACGAACGCGCGGTCACGCTGGTGCAAGGCCTTGAAGGTTTCGGCGCGAAGGGTTTGGGCATCCATGTCTGGCTCCTGGCGGGAAAAGGAGCCCTAGAGTAACCCCAGTTGCTCCACGGCGGGAGCACGATCCAAGGTCGGCAGCGGCGGCAGACACGGCAGGCGCAACGTCAGCTGGTCGTGGAAACGCAGGGCCAGTTGTGCGGCTAGGCGATTATCCGAGGTGTGCAGGAACACGTAGGGGGTGCGGCCTTCTTCGATCCAGCCGGCGACTTTTTCCACCCACGGCACCAGGAACGGGTCGTTGGCTTCCAATTCGGGATGACCGATAAAACGCACTTGGGGAAATTGCGTCAGTGCCGCCGGCCGTGGCGGCACCTTGGGCTTTTTCGATTGGGCGTGCAGCACGGCGGCCGATGTAGACGTGCAACTGAACAACGCACGCGGGTCCAGGCAGATGCGCTCAACGCCCCGGTCCCGTAACAAGCGGTTAAGCATGCGCTCGGCATCACCTTTGGCGAAGAATTCCGAATGACGCACTTCCACCGCCATGGGCCGCTCCAAGCCATCAATGAAGCCTGCCAGCTCCCCCAGACGCTGCGGTGTGAACGTCGCGGGCAACTGCAACCACAGCGGCGAGACCCGTTCACCCAGAGGGCTCATCAAGCCCACAAAGCTTTCGGCAGCCGGTAGCTGCTCAATCAGGTTGCCGCTGTGGCTGATATCACCGGGAAACTTGGCCGTGAAACGGAAATCGTCGGGCATGATTTCAGCCCAGCGTTGCACCGTGGCGGTCGAGGGTCGTGCATAGAACGTGGTGTTGCCTTCAACGGCGTTGAAGACCTGGGAGTAGAGCGCGAGGTAGTCGCTGGAACGGGCATCGGCGGGGTACAGGTACTCGCGCCAGGCGTTTTCACTCCAGGACGGGCAACCGAGGTAGTAAGGCAGGCGCATCAGATGTGGATGTCGAGGCCCAGCACTTCCATATCCCATTCGACAAAACCGGCGGTGGTCAGGTAGCTGGCCAGGGCGGTGGCGACGCTTTTGCTCATGGAACGCGGGAAGACCATGTCTTGCTGACGGGCGGGAAGACCGCTGATACGGGCTTGAGCGTTGGCCTGCGCGTCGGACTGGACCTCGATGAAGTCCGGCGAATCCTCGACAGACTCGTCTACCGTGACGTTTGCCTTACGCGGCTTGCGCTTGATTGGGTAGGACTGTGAGGAAAAGCCATCAATACGCATGGGCGCGAACTCGCTATCAGTAATGGCATTTTGGCAGCATCATCCGTGGTGCGCAAATGCTCTGGTGATAACTAGAACACATAATTTGAAAAAGGTTTAAAACGGGGGGCAAATTCTGACGATTGGTGAATTTAGCCCCAAATTGCCATCATTTTTGACGTCAAATAATCCCGCGCTCGGCCTTGGTCTGCGCCACTTTATCGCGCAGGTAAACCGGAGCCGCTTGGTCGGCTGGAATCGCCTCTCCCCGTTCGAACGCGAAGCGCGCGAGGGTCAATAGATCCTCAGCGTGGGGCAACATCGCCGCGTCTCTGCCAACCAATGGCACAGCGATGCGCTCCCCATAACCCCACCCGGTGCCAGCACCGAACCAGTCACCGCTGGCATCACCCGGCAATACGGACGACTCAGGCGGCTGCACGGCTTCTACACCCACCAGGCGCATCTCGCCTGCCGTTTCGCGGTAGCAACCCCAATACACCTCATCCATGCGTGCATCGATAGCCGCCGCAACCTGATGAGCGCCATGTTCACGCAAGGCGCGCTGGGCCAGAACGGCCAGGTTGGATACCGGCAATACCGGGCGTTCCAGCGCAAATGCCAGGCCCTGCACCACACCAATGGCAATACGCACACCGGTAAACGCACCCGGACCACGGCCGAAGGCGATGGCATCCACCGCAGCCAGCGTAGTGCCTGCGTCTTCCAACAGTTGCTTGATCATTGGCAACAGCTTCTGCGCGTGCAGACGCGGGATCACCTCGTAGTGGCTCGTGACCTTGCCATCGTGCAGCAGGGCAACGGAGCAAGCTTCAGTCGCGGTGTCCAGGGCCAGCAGGGTGCTCATCGGTGTGGGTGTCCAAGTCGAAAAAAAGTGCGCCAGTATAAACAACAACGGCCCGCAAGCGGGCCGTTATCCGTGAAGCCGGTGGAGCGATCAGCTCAGTGCTTGCAGCACTTTGGCCGTGATCGCTTCAACCGAACCGACGCCAGGAATGTGGCTGTACTTCGGCTTGCCCTGGGCAGCAGACAGCTTCTGGTAGAAGTCCACCAGCGGCTTGGTCTGGGAATGATAGACCGACAGGCGATGACGCACGGTTTCTTCGGTGTCGTCCTTACGCTGTACCAGGTCTTCGCCGGTCACATCGTCCTTGCCTTCGACTTTTGGCGGGTTGTAGACGGTGTGGTACACGCGGCCAGAGGCTTCGTGAACGCGACGACCGGCAATGCGCTGGACGATCTCTTCATCTTCCACCGCGATTTCAACCACCGCATCCAGCTCAACGCCGGCTTTCACCAGGGCTTCAGCCTGGGGAATGGTGCGTGGGAAGCCGTCGAACAGGAAACCGTTCTTGCAGTCTTCCTGGCTGATGCGTTCCTTGACCAGGTTGATGATCAAGTCATCGGACACCAGGCCACCGCTGTCCATCACGCTCTTGGCGATCAGGCCCAGCTCGGTGCCAGCCTTGACGGCCGCACGCAGCATGTCGCCAGTGGAGATTTGTGGAATGCCGAACTTTTCAGTGATGAACTTTGCCTGAGTACCTTTACCGGCCCCGGGAGCTCCCAGCAGAATGACGCGCATTGATGTGCTCCTCAATTTTTTATAGAGATGATGCTCGGATTCGCCGCGTGGGGCCAATCGCGTAAAAATAGAATTCGGGCCGCCCAAACGGCCAAAGGCTGATCAAGATACACAGCAGGCCTTAACCACACAAGCCGCCAAAAGTCGCAGGAACCCGCGCAGGGCATGCGTCATAGGTAGGGTGTGCCTGAGTGCAACCCGGCCCCATAAACGCCGACTGCCCTTTTCAGGGCAGCCGCAGTGGTTTATCTGCAAGCCATTGAGAACATGCAAAAAACCCTAGCCAGTGTTGCGCAAACCGGCGGCAATACCGGCCACGGAGACCAGCAGCGCCTGTTCCAGAGGGCTGTCCTGTGCCGCTTCCTGCTGGCGTGAACGGGCCAGCAACTCGGCCTGCAGCAGGTGCAGGGGGTCGAGGTAGGTGTTGCGCAGTCGGATGAACTCCAGGGTGTCCGGACTATGGGCCAGCAGTTGCGACTGGCCGGTCAGGCCGAGCACCACACTGCACGCCTGCGACAATAGGTCGCGCAGATGCGCACCCAATGGCAGCAGGTCCGGCTGCACCAGGCGCTCGTCATACAGGCGGGCGATGTCGGCATCCGCCTTGGCCAGCACCATTTCCAGCATGTCGATGCGCGTACGGAAGAATGGCCACTGTTCACGCATCTGCCCCAGCAACTCGCCTTCGCCGCGCTCCAGAGCCTTGCTCAACGCTGCTTCCCAACCCAGCCAGGCCGGCAGCATCAAGCGGGTCTGGGTCCAGCCAAAGATCCACGGGATCGCGCGCAGGCTTTCAATGCCGCCCGCACGACGCTTGGCCGGGCGACTGCCCAAGGGCAAGCGACCCAGCTCCTGTTCCGGCGTGGATTGGCGGAAATACTCGACGAACTGCGGATTTTCCCGCACCACGGCGCGGTAAGCGCTGACACCGTCTGCCGCCAATTCGTCCATCAAATGCCGCCAGGCCGGCTCCGGCGGCGGCGGTGGCAGCAGCGTCGCCTCCAACACAGCAGCCAGATAAAGGTTGAGGTTCTGCTCAGCGATATCCGGCAGGCCGAACTTGAAGCGGATCATCTCGCCCTGTTCGGTGGTGCGGAACCGCCCCGCCACCGAACCCGGTGGCTGCGACAGGATCGCCGCGTGAGCCGGGCCGCCGCCACGGCCGACGGTGCCACCGCGACCATGGAACAACAGCAGCTCCACCTGTTGCTCGCGGCAGATATCCACCAGACGCTCCTGCGCCCGGTACTGCGCCCACGCGGCGGCGGTGGTGCCGGCGTCCTTGGCCGAGTCCGAGTAGCCGATCATCACTTCCTGCGGGCCCTGCAAACGCGCACGATAGCCTGGCAACAGCAACAGTTGCTCGATCACCGGGCCGGCGTTATCCAGGTCGGCCAAGGTTTCGAACAGCGGCACTACGCGCATCGGCCGCTGCACGCCCGACTCTTTAAGCAGCAATTGCACCGCGAGCACGTCCGACGCAGCGCCAGCCATGGAGATGACATACGAACCCAAGGATGCCGCCGGTGCAGCGGCAATTTCCTTACAGGTATTGAGCACCTCGGCCGTGTCCGCCGACGGTTTGAAATAGCCCGGCAGCAGCGGTCGACGGTTGGCCAGCTCCTTCATCAGGAAGCTGATGCGCATCTCTTCGTTCCAGTCCTCGTAACGACCCAGGCCGAGGTAGTCGGTGATTTCGGTCATGGCGGCCGAATGACGGCTGGAATCCTGACGCACATCCAAGCGCACCAGGAACAGCCCGAACGTCACCGCCCGACGCAGGCAGTCGAGCAACGGGCCATCGGCGATCACGCCCATTCCGCATTCGTGCAGCGACTGATAGCACAGCTCCAGCGGCTCCAGCAGGTCGCGGTTGTTCTGCAATACCTCGGCCGGCGCCGGGGTGCTACTGCTCAACGCGGTATGTGCCCATTGCCGTGTAGCGCGCAGCCGTTCGCGCAGTTGCTTGAGCAAGGCGCGATAAGGCTCGACGCTATCACCGACCTTGGCCTGCAACGCCGGACTGGCTTGCTGCATCGACAGCTCGGAGGCCAAATGATCGATATCGCGCAAGTACAGGTCGGCGGCCATCCAGCGCGCCAGCAGCAGCACTTCGCGGGTGACCGGGGCCGTGACATTCGGGTTGCCGTCACGGTCGCCGCCCATCCACGATGCAAAGCGGATCGGCGCCGCCTCCAGGGGCAAGCGCAAACCGGTGGCGGCGTGCAGCGCCTGGTCAGCCTTGCGCAGATAGTTGGGGATCGCGTGCCACAGCGAATGCTCGATCACCGCAAAGCCCCACTTGGCTTCGTCCACGGGCGTAGGTCGGGTGCGGCGGATTTCTTCGGTGTGCCAGGCTTCGGCGATCAAACGTTGCAGGCGCTGGCGGATCTGCTCGCGCTCTGCGGTAGTGAGGTCGCGGTGATCCTGGGCCGCCAGTTGCGCGGCGATGGCATCGTATTTCTGGATCAGGGTGCGGCGTGCGACTTCGGTGGGGTGGGCGGTGAGGACCAGCTCAATCTCCAGGCGTCCCAACTGGCGTGCCAGGGATTCGTTGCTGTGGCCTTCGCTTTGCAGGCGCGCCAGCAATTCAGGTAAGACGCGGGACTCGAACGGTGCCGGCTGCGACTCATCACGCCGGTGGATCAGTTGGTACTGCTCGGCAATGTTGGCCAGGTTGAGGAACTGGTTGAAGGCACGGGCCACCGGCAACAGTTCGTTTTCCTGCAACTGGTTGAGGCTGGTGCTCAGTTCATCGCCGGCACCGCGCCGGTCAGCCTTGGCGCCTTTGCGGATCTGCTCGATCTTGTCGAGGAAATCATCGCCATACTGCTCTCGAATGGTGTTGCCCAATAGCTCACCCAGCAGGTGAACATCCTCACGCAAGCGTGCATCGATATCACTCATCAGCCAATCTCCAGCCAGAAATCCGGGACGCGCAGGTTTGCCAGAGTGCCGCCAGCCTCGATTTATGACAAGACTTTAAACCTTGTGAGTTGCAGCTAGTCTCAAGGATAAGTCGTCGCGTTTATCTGCGCAGGCGACTGGACACTCATCACCGCCGGCTAAAAGCGGGCTTCATTGAGGTTGCCATGAAAATTCGAGAACTGGCCCAGCATTGGGAAGAGAACGCCAAGGGTCGCCTGACCAAGACCGAGTACGCCATCCACCTGGATATGGAGTCCGCCGCGCGGCTGGCGGCCATTACCGAGATGTACCCCAAGCGCCACCCCGAAGAATTGCTCGGTGAGTTGATCGGCGCAGCGCTTGAAGAGCTGGAAGCCAGCTTCCCCTACATCAAGGGCCAGCACGTCATTGCCACCGATGAAGAAGGCGATCCCCTGTATGAAGACGTCGGCCCTACCCCACGTTTTCTGACACTGTCGCGCCGTTATCTACATGATCTGTCAGCGAGCAGCGACGAACAGAAACACTGACTCAACCCCACCAACCCCCTGTATTCCGGGCTCCTAAAGGGCCCGGCGTACCGCTGCGCAACGCAGAAGTTCCAACTTTTTTACGCTGACCAACCAGTCAGATATTTTTTTAGGCAAATCGCCATCTTCTCTGAACTTTTGAAAAAAGCCTCCGGTCACAGCCAGTAAGCCATCACTTGGAACGGTCGTTTTAAAGGGCAATTTGCGCATCAATGCCAAGCCCGCCGCCGCAGACCAGTGACATGGATTTTGATGTTTTTCAGGAGTTATCCAATGGAGTTGAAGACGATGAAGACCAGCACTGCCAAATCCTCGTTTAACCACCTGCGCGGGCTCAAATTGGCCGCGCTGGCAATCGGCACCAGCTTCGTTCTGGCGGGCTGTGCCGGCAATCCTCCGACCGAGCAGTACGCCGTCACCCAGTCCGCGGTAAACAGCGCTGTCAGCGCTGGCGGTACTGAGTACGCGGCTGTGGAAATGAAGTCGGCCCAGGACAAGCTCAAGCAAGCCGAGATTGCCATGCACGACAAGAACTACGACGAAGCCCGCCGCCTGGCTGAACAAGCCGAGTGGGACGCCCGCGTCGCAGAGCGCAAGGCCCAGGCCGCCAAGGCTGAACAGGCTGTGAAGGATTCCCAAAAGGCTGTTGATGAGTTGCGTAAGGAAGGCATGCGTCCAGCTGCTATCCAGCAGAAGTAAGACGCTTCCTGTGACCCAATCGCACCCGATAAAGAATTGAAAGGACGACACGACTATGCGTAAACAATTGATGATCCCTGCCCTGCTGGCGATGAGCGTTGCACTGGCGGCCTGCTCCACCCCGCCAAACGCGAACCTGGAAAACGCGCGGACCAACTTCTCCTCCCTGCAGACCAACCCGCAAGCCACCAAGCTCGCGGCCCTGGAAACCAAGGACGCCAGCGAATGGCTGGACAAGGCTGACAAGGCCTACCGCGACAAGGAAGACCAGAAGAAAGTCGACCAACTGGCCTACCTGACCAACCAGCGCGTTGAAGTGGCCAAAGACACCATCGTGCTGCGTGAATCCGAAGCCAAGCTGAAAAACGCCGGCGACGAACGTGCCCGTGCGTTGCTGGATGCCCGCGATGCGCAGATCAAGCAACTTCAGGACAGCCTGAACGCCAAGCAGACCGATCGCGGCACGCTGGTAACCTTCGGTGACGTGCTGTTCGCCACCAACAAATCTGACCTGAAATCCAGCGGCCTGGTGAACATCACCAAGCTGGCTCAGTTCCTGCGCGATAACCCGGACCGTAAAGTGATCGTCGAAGGCTACACCGACAGCACCGGTTCCGATTCGTACAACCAGAGCCTGTCCGAGCGTCGTGCCGCTTCGGTACAACGTGCACTGGCTCAACAAGGCGTGGATATCTCGCGCATCGTGACCCAGGGTTACGGCAAGGAATACCCGGTTGCCGACAACGGCAGCGTCTCGGGCCGTGCCATGAACCGCCGCGTTGAAGTGACCATCTCCAACGACAACCAGCCCGTCAAGCCACGGTCTTCCGTAGCCAACTGATTGATTGGTGTTGGATAAAAAAACCCACCTCACGGTGGGTTTTTTTTCGGCTCGTCAAACTGGATAGTGCGATTCGTGTCCTCGGCTGGCATTTCAATCTTCGCGCTCGCTTGCTCGTCCCTGCCTTGATCGCGCTTGTACCTGCGAGCGGCTTCCTGTTCCAGCGCCACATGCTGCCTTGCCATGGCCAACATGTTTTCCAATACAGGAATATGTATTTTCATCCTCGACCCAATCTATGTAGGTAGCCACTTTTTATGTGGCATTTAAGTCGAACCGGTTCCAGACATTTCCATTTCATCTGCATGACGTGCGACACCCTGCAGTACGCCACTCACGTCGTTACAGGCTGAATAGCGGATTGAGCACGCAAAAACCGCCCTGAAAGGGCGGTTTTCGAGAGGTGGCGTTTAACCGCCGACCTTGCCTGTGCCCTGGGTCTCCGGCATTTGGATCTGGCCCTGACCCTGGCCGCCACCTTGGCCATCCTGCGCGCCTTGATCGCCTTGTGCACCCTGCCCACCTTGAGCTTTTTGGGCGAGCAGTTTCTCCAACAGTTTCATCAGTTCGTCGAGGCCACCTCCGCCCTCGCTGCCCTGGCCGCCTTTAGCACCTTGTGACTGCATCTCTTTGATTTTGCTTTGAACGTCCTTGATCTGCTGATCCAGCCCCTGGTTCTGTTGAGGGCCACCGGCGACCTGCCCACCACCGCCCATGCTGCCTACACCCGGCATTGCATTTATACCCGCCATATTTGCTCACTCCAGCGTCATGAAAAAATGGACCGATTGGTAAATCCAATCAGTCCATGATCTGTGGTGAGCACGGCAGGCGGGTTCCGGCGTGCCGAGCGGCTTATCAGTGTTAAATCATTAGTCGGCACGCAAAACGGAGCTTTCCCACACCGGCAAAAACCGCATTCACTGCTGCAATTGCGGGGTTTCCTGCCCCATGCATCGCACAGCCTGCTTCTTGTTGTTCACTAACACGCCGCTGAGGCCTTTCTGCTCGGTGTCGAACATCACCAGCACGCCATCCACGCACTGCGCCACTTGCGCGGCCGGGGTCAGGGAGATCTTGTAGTCCTCGCCCGGCACCGTCTTGAGCATGGTGAAATCGCTGAGCAGCAGGGCATCTTCCGGCTTGGCAAAGTGCAGGTAACCGTAGAACCACAGGCAGCCGACGGTGCCGATGATGGTGCCGATACCGGTTAGGATCAGCGGGATCATGTTGCGTTCTTCGCTCATTGCGGGCTCTCTGATGAATCAACTTTAGGAAAGTTCGGAATCTCGCCCAGGCGGCGCAAGCCGTTGAAGTGCTGCGGGTCGTCCAGGTAGCGCAGCATCACGGTTTGCCAGGTCTTGTCGGCAAAGGTCTGCACATGTCCGCCCCGGGTCAACTGCAGCACCCGGGGTGGTGGCGCGGCCTGGTAGAGGCGGATGCCATTGGCCACGGGCACGATCGGGTCGTCCAGGCTGTGGAACAGCAGCTTCGGCACGCCTGTGAGTTGGGGCATGGCATAGATTGCACTGTCGCCGTCCGGCACCAGCCAGGACAGGGGCACCTGGAACGGCCATGTTAACCAGGAAGTGCTCAGGGCGAATTGTCCTACGTCACGATAACTGGCAGGCACGCCGTCCAACACCAGGGCCTTGAGCTGGGATTGACGCTCCGGATGAGCAGCCAGGTAATGCACCGCCAATGCCCCGCCCAGGCTTTGGCCGAGAACGATCAGCGGCTGGCCCTGGGTTTCCGGCGCCTGGTCGATCCAACTGAACGCCGCGTCCACATCCTGATAGATCGCCGGCAGCGAGGGCTTGCCTTGCGACAAGCCATAGCCGCGATAGTCCAGCAACAGCACTTGGTAGCCTTGCTCGGGCAGCCACCAACTGCCGCCCAGGTGCCAGGCCAGGTTGCCGCCGTTGCCATGCAAATGCAGCACCGTGCCCTTGAGCGGCACACCGGGCTTGGCCGGCAACCACCAGGCATGGAGCTTCACGCCGTCGGCGGTGGTCAAGCTAACGTCGCGGTAGTGCAGGTGGGCTTTTTCCGGCGTGAACGGCAGGCCGGGCTCGGGGTAGAACAGCAGCGAGCTGCAGCCGTTCAATGTGAGTAGCAGGCACAGAATGCCGAGGATTCTCATCCGTTGAAGCCTCGCGAATACCACGGTTTAAAGGATATTGGAGTAATCCGCCTCGATCCGATCCAGGCTCAAGTGGTTGAGGAAGTTGGAGAAGCACATCCACGCCGCCAGTGCGTTCATGTCACGGAATTGTTCCGGCAGGTACTTGGGCGGTACCACCAGGCCTTCGTCGACCAGTTGGCGCAAGGTGCGCATGTCTTCCAGGGTGGTCTTGCCGCAGAACAGCAGCGGCACTTGTTCCAGCTTGCCCTTGCGCACGGCGAGCTGGATGTAGTTGTAGACCATGATGAAGCCCTTGAGGTAGGACAGGTCCTTGGTAAACGGCAGACCGGTCGGCACCGAGCCCCGGAAAACACGACTGGCATTGCCGTAGCTTTCGGCCATTTCAAAGCCTTGTTCGCGGAAGAACTCGAACACCTGCAGGAAGTCGGCGCCCTCTTCCACCATATGGATGGCCCGGGTGCGGTTGGTCAGCTTGCGCAGGCGGCTCGGGTAGGAAGCGAAGGTGATGATTTCCATCAGGATCGCCAGGCCTTCCTGGGTCACGGTGGACGATGGCGGGCCTTTTGACAGGAAGGTGCAGATCGGTTGGTTCTGGCCATTGAGGGTGGTGCCGACATGCACCAGGCCTTCATGCACTTCCAGGGCGCGCACGTCGCGGTCGTTGAACATCGCGTCGGCGCGGATCTTGATGTAGTCGGCCCCCGCCGCTGCGTCGGCGACGATGCCGTCGGACTCGAACACGCGGATGGTCTCTTCGGCCTCGCCAAACACTTTGTTCAAGCGGGTTTGCAGCAGGGCCACGGCGTCCTTGGCGGTGAGGGTCTTGGCCTCGTCCTTCAAGTCGCCACGACCGTCGATGTTGTTCAGGTAGTCCGAAAGCATCAGGCCCAAGTCAGCCAGGGTCGGGTCGCCCGCGTGGAACGCATCGGAGGCCGCACCATAAAGCTCCTGGGAAATCAGGCCGAAATCCTCGGTGCCGCGTGCTTCAAGCATGCGCACCACCATGCGGTATTCCTTGCACATGCGGCGCATGATCTGCCCGACCGGGCTGAACTGCCCGAGGCGACGGGTGATATCGCGCTCGATGTTCTGGAACTCCAGCTTCACCGCGCTGGAGTCGAACGACAGCGGCCGGTTGAGGTAGTAGTCGCGGCTCACCGCCGGCATTTCCTTGCCCTTGGCCTTGAGGAACCCCTGGCGAATAGTGTCGTCCCACTTCACGGCGTCGAGGACGCGAATCGGTGTTTGCGCCAGCACAATGCGATCAGACAAGGTGCGTATCGTCTGCTGGTAATCGTCCACCCGGTGCTTCCTCTTTAAACGTTATTTGCCCGCGCGCTGGTAGCGCACGGCTTCCACGAATACATCGGCGTTAGCCGGATCATCCAGGTAGGCAAACACCTGGTCCAAGGGGCTGTCCACCAACACGCCAACCCCTTCGACGGTCTCCACGGTACTGCCGTGCAACGCCTTTTGGCCGATGGCTTGATGGATCTGCTCCAGATCGAGGTTGTAGACCACCAATTCATGCTTTTCGTTGATTTCGAAGCCCGCCAGCATGAAGTTCCCGCCGAGCTTGGCCGGCAGCGGCGCCGACAAATACCAGCGGCTGCCATGGCGCGAAACGCTGAACTGGTACTCATCGCGCTGGCCCGGCTTGGCTGTAGGGTAGCTCACGGCCTTGTAACGGTGCTCACCCACGGCGCTGATGTGCAGGTTGAGCGGTTCACCCCAGGCGTTTTTGCTCGACCATTGACCCAGCAAGGCCTGCGGTGCGGCGTCACGGGCCGGCAGCGGGTCCTTGAAGGTCACCAGGCAACCGCTCAGCAGCAGGAACGACAAGGCGATTACTACCACACGCCAGGTTTTCATTGGACATCCCCCGGTGTCAGACCGAGGCCAACACCAAATGCATGTAACGCTTGAGGATCTCAAGCATCTCTTCACCGGTCAGAGGCTCTGCGCCGCCCAGCAGGCCCTGATATTCCATCCGACTGATTATCGCCGTCAACACTTTGGCATCCTGTTGTGGCTCGCGGGAGCCCAACACCTGGAAAAACTGCCCGGTGCCCTGCAACAGAATCTGCTGGTGGGAGCGTACCAACTCGGCCAGGCGTGGGTTGAGCAAGGCCTCCTGGCGGAACGCCTGCTCGGCCATCAGGTGTTCACGACGGTTGGTCAGTTGGCGCAAGACGTAGTCGGCGGTCAGGCGCGCAATGTCATCAGCCAGTTGCGAGCGTGATTGTGGACTGCCATCGCCATAGGCGACCATCTCGCGCAGCAGGCCCTCGTTGCGCACCCACAACTTGCCCATGAACGCGGCGCTGCGTTCGACGTATTGGGCGAAGGTATCGGTGAGCAGGTCATCGATATCCTTGAAATAGTAGGTGGTGGCCGACAACGGCACTCCCGCCTCCGCCGCCACCGCCCGATGGCGAACGGCCCGCACACCATCGCGCACCACAATGCGCATGGCTGCATCGAGGATGTCTTGCCTGCGCTGCTCGCTACCCCGACGACTGGCCTTGCGGCCCTGGTACTGGACGCTTTCAGCCACGGCAGCGGCAATGCCGGCGGCGCCTTCTTGAGCGGTTACGCGGTTCACGACTCACATCCTTGAATAGATCAAAACCTGGCGCTGTTTGCTTGACGCTTATTGACGCCACATAAAAAAGCCGCCTTATAAAAGGCGGCTTCGGATTTCGCTTCGGTTACGCTTGTGGCCGCATGTGCGGGAACAAGATCACGTCGCGGATCGACGGCGAATTGGTCAACAACATCACCAGACGGTCGATGCCGATGCCTTCACCGGCCGTTGGCGGCATGCCGTACTCCAGGGCACGGACGAAGTCTGCGTCGTAGTGCATGGCTTCGTCGTCACCGGCGTCCTTGTCGGCCACCTGGGCCATGAAGCGCTCGGCCTGGTCTTCCGCGTCGTTCAACTCGGAGTAGGCGTTGGCGATTTCGCGGCCGCCGATGAACAGCTCGAAACGGTCGGTGACGTTCGGGTTGTCATCGTTACGACGGGCCAGCGGCGACACTTCGAACGGGTACTGGGTAATGAAGTGCGGCTGCTCCAGCTTGTGCTCGACCAGCTCTTCGAAAATCATTACCTGCAGTTTGCCCAGGCCTTCGAAGCCCAGCACCTTGGCACCGGCTTTCTTGGCGATGGCACGGGCCTTGTCGATGTCGTTCAGGTCGTCGGCAGTCAACTCAGGGTTGTACTTGAGGATCGAATCGAACACCGACAGACGCACGAACGGCTCGCCGAAGTGGAACACCTTGTCGCCGTACGGCACGTCGGTGCTGCCCAGGACCAGCTGCGCCAGCTCGCGGAACAGTTCTTCGGTCAGGTCCATGTTGTCTTCGTAGTCGGCGTAGGCCTGGTAGAACTCCAACATGGTGAATTCTGGGTTGTGACGGGTCGAAACGCCTTCGTTACGGAAGTTGCGGTTGATCTCGAACACTTTTTCGAAGCCGCCAACAACAAGACGCTTGAGGTACAGCTCCGGCGCGATACGCAGGAACATTTCCATGTCCAGCGCGTTGTGGTGGGTTTCGAACGGCTTGGCTGCGGCACCACCGGGGATGGTTTGCAGCATCGGGGTTTCCACTTCCAGGAAGTCGCGCTGCATCAGGAAGGTACGGATGTGCGCGATCACTTGCGAGCGCACACGGAAGGTGTGGCGCACTTCTTCGTTGACGATCAGGTCAACGTAGCGCTGGCGGTAGCGCTGCTCGGTGTCAGTCAGGCCGTGATGCTTGTCCGGCAGCGGGCGCAGCGACTTGGTCAGCAGGCGCACGTTGGTCATTTCCACATACAGGTCGCCCTTGCCGGAACGGGCCAGGGTGCCTTCGGCGGCGATGATGTCGCCCATGTCCCAGGTTTTCACCGAGGCCAGGGTTTCTTCCGGCAAGGTCTTGCGGTTGACGTAGACCTGGATGCGACCGGTCATGTCCTGGATCACCATGAACGAGCCACGGTTGAGCATGATGCGACCTGCCACCTTGACCGGGATCGCAGCCTCTGCCAGCTCTTCCTTAGTCTTGTCCGCGTACTGCTTCTGCAAGGCATCGCAGTAGTTTTCGCGGCGGAAGTCGTTGGGGAAGGCATTGCCCTTGGCGCGCTCGGCAGCAAGCTTTTCCTTGCGCAGGGCGATCAGGGAGTTTTCTTCCTGTTGCAGGGCCTGGTCGAGTTGTTGGTCGCTCATGTCTTTAAATTTTCCATCACAGAATTGGGGTGTTACAGGCCTGATTTCAGGCTGGCTTCCAGATACTCGTCGATGTCGCCATCGAGCACCTTGTCACAGTCACTGCGTTCGATGTTAGTGCGCAGATCCTTGATCCGCGACGCATCGAGCACATAAGAGCGGATCTGGTGACCCCAGCCGATATCCGACTTGGTGTCTTCCAGCGCTTGTGACGCGGCGTTGCGTTTCTGCATTTCCTGCTCATACAACTTGGCCCGCAGCATTTTCATGGCGGTGTCCTTGTTGGCGTGCTGGGAACGTTCGTTCTGGCAGCTGACCACGGTGTTGGTCGGTACGTGGGTGATACGTACGGCCGAGTCGGTGGTGTTTACGTGCTGACCACCGGCACCGGAGGAGCGGTAGGTGTCGATGCGCAGGTCGGCTGGGTTGATCTCGATCTCGACCTTGTCGTCGATCTCTGGCGAGACGAACACCGCAGAGAACGAAGTGTGGCGACGGTTGCCGGAGTCGAACGGGCTCTTGCGTACCAGGCGGTGTACGCCGATCTCGGTGCGCAACCAGCCAAAGGCGTATTCGCCCTTGATGTGCACGGTCGCGCCCTTGATACCGGCAACTTCACCGGCGGACAGTTCCATGATGGTCGCTTCGAAACCGCGTTTGTCCGCCCAGCGCAGGTACATGCGCAGCAGGATGTTGGCCCAATCCTGGGCCTCGGTGCCACCGGAACCGGCCTGGATGTCCAGGTAGGCGTTGTTCGGGTCCATCTCGTGGCTGAACATGCGGCGGAATTCGAGTTTGGCGAGGTTTTCCTCGAGACGGGCCAGCTCGGCGACGACATCGCCCACTGCGCCTTCGTCGTTTTCTTCGACGGCCATGTCCAGCAGGTCGCGGCAATCGGCCAGACCGGTGTTCAGTTCGTCGAGGGTATCGACGATCTGCGCCAGCGCAGCGCGCTCGCGGCCCAGTTCCTGGGCGTATTCAGGTTTGTTCCAGACAGCAGGATCTTCAAGCTCGCGATTGACTTCGGTCAGACGCTCATGCTTTTGATCGTAGTCAAAGATACCCCCGAATAGTTTCGGAGCGCTCGGACAGGTCCTTGATGGTGTTAAGGATCGGGTTGATTTCCATGGCGGGCAGCACTCGTTGGCGAACTTTTGAAAGCCGGCGAGTATAACGGGAAATGGGGGGGAGCGGCAGTCCGCTGGGCGAAAAGGGTTGGGGTTGGTGGGGGGGCATATCCGTTATTTGGGTAACGGCCACTTAGGGTTCCGCCCTTACGGCGGGTCACTTTCGAAAAGCGCGAAAGTAACCAAAGCGCTCTTGCCCCAACACTCGGCACCTCGCCTAGGCTCGGTGTGCCCGTAATCCGACAGTGATTTGGGGGGCCGCCGCCACGCGCCATCCATGGCGCGGGGCGGCTAAACCGGCATCCCTGCCGGTTTACCCCCCAAATCCCTGCCGAATTCCGGCCAGCGTGTTTGACGGAGCGCTTAAGATCAAAATCAAAAACAA
>NZ_JAFCUA010000001.1:727007-1299973 GCF_049896305.1 Pseudomonas sp. DWP3-1-3b3
GGGCCCATCGCGGCGGCCCACGGATTCAAGCCGGAGTGAGGGCACACCGAGCCTAGGCGAGGTGCCGAGTGTTGGGGCGAAGGCCTTTTGCTTACTTTTGGCTGGGCCGGCATTCCGGCCTTTCCAAAAGTGAGCCGCTGTAAGAGCGGAACCATAGGTGGCCGTTACCTAAATAACGGATATGTACACAGCCCTACTCAATCCCCACCTGATTCCGCCCATTATGCTTAGCCGTATACAACCCCTTATCCGCCGCCAAGATCACCTGCCGGCAGTCCGTCCCCTGCTGCGGCGTCATAGTCGACAGCCCAATGCTCACGGTCAGGCTGGAACCTTCCGTCGGTGCGTTATGCGGGATTTTCAGTGCTGCCACCGCCATCCGCAGTTTTTCCGCCACCAGTCGCGCCCCTCCGGGCGAAGTATTCGGCAATACCAACGCAAACTCCTCCCCCCCGTAGCGCGCCGGCAAATCCGAAGGCCGACTGCTGGCCTCACGAATGGTCGCCGCCACCTTGCGCAAGGCTTCGTCACCCTCAACGTGCCCAAAACTGTCGTTATAGGTCTTGAAGAAATCCACATCAATCATCAACAACGACAACTGAGTCTGATCACGCATGGCCCGACGCCACTCCAGCTCCAGGTATTCATCAAAGTGACGACGGTTGGACAGCCCGGTCAGGCCATCGGAGTTCATCAGCCGTTGCAGTACCAGATTGGTGTCCAGCAACTGTTGCTGGCTGACCCGCAGCGCACGATAAGCCGCATCCCGCTGCAGCAGGGTCATGTAGGACCGCGAGTGATAGCGAATGCGCGCCACCAATTCGATGTTGTCCGGCAGCTTGACCAGGTAATCATTGGCCCCTGCAGAAAAAGCCGCGCTCTTGATCAGCGGATCTTCTTTGGTGGACAGCACGATAATCGGGATATTCGCGGTGGCCGGGTGATTGCGGTATTCGCGCACCAGGGTCAGGCCGTCGAGGCCGGGCATCACCAGATCCTGCAGGATCACGGTCGGCTTGATGCGGATCGCCTGGGCAATCGCCTGGTGTGGATCGGCGCAGAAGTGGAAGTCGATATTTTCTTCATGGGCCAGGCCGCGTCGCACGGCTTCGCCGATCATGGCCTGGTCGTCGACCAGCAACACCATGGCGGCATTTTCGTCGGTCTTGATGTCGTCGATCTGTAAATCATTCATGTGCAGTCACCTGAATTACTACCTGCCAGCCAGCACCGCGAGAGGTCATGTTCATTTTGCAAAGACCTCCAGCAATCGGGGCGCAATTCTATCCAGTGGGCGAATTTCAACAGCAGCATCAATTGCCGCCGCCGCTTTGGGCATGCCATACACCGCCGAGCTTTGCTGATCCTGGGCGATGGTCAAATAACCTTGTTCACGCAGCAACTTGAGGCCCTGGGCCCCGTCACGCCCCATGCCGGTCAGCAATACGCCGACGGCATCGCCATTCCAATGGCTGGCCACGCTTTCGAAAAACACGTCGATCGAAGGCCGGTAAATCTCGTTCACCGGCTCTGCGGTATAGGCCAGCGTGCCATTTTTCAGCAAACGAATGTGGTGGTTGGTGCCGGCCAGCAGCACCACGCCGCTTTGCGGGGGCTCGCCTTCACGGGCCAGGCGCACCGGCAGGCCGGAGGCGCTGCCCAGCCACTCGGCCATGCCGGCGGCGAACACCTGGTCCACATGCTGCACCAGCACAATGGCGGCGGGAAAGTCCCGGGGCAAACCCTTGAGCAGGATTTCCAGGGCAGCCGGGCCACCGGCCGATGAACCGATTGCCACCAGGCTCTGGCGTTTACCGGTCATTCGCGGCGCAACGGTTTCGGCCCGTACGCGGCTGCCGCGCTGGCCGATCAGCCAGCCGATATTGAGGATCTTGCGCAGCAGCGGCGCCGCCGCATCCTTGGGGTTGCCCACGCCCAGGGGCGGTGTGTCCACCACGTCCAACGCGCCGTGGCCCATGGCTTCAAATACCCGGCTGACGTTGGCCTGGCGGTCGACGGTCACGATCACAATGGCGCACGGGGTCTCGGCCATGATCTGACGGGTGGCTTCCACGCCGTCCATCACCGGCATGATCAGGTCCATCAGGATCAGGTCCGGCGTCAGTTCAGCGCAGCGCTGCACCGCTTCGAGGCCATTGGCGGCCACCCAGACGACTTGATGCGCGGGCTCGAAGCTCAAGGCGCGGCGCAAGGCCTCCACTGCCAGGGGCATGTCATTGACGATCGCAATCCTCATGCCCGCGCGCCTCCGATCAGTTCCACCACGGCATCCAGCAGGGCATCATCATGGAAACTGGCTTTGGCTAAATAATAGTCGGCGCCGGCGTCCAGTCCACGACGTCGGTCTTCTTCGCGATCCTTGTAGGACACCACCATCACCGGCAACGATTGCAGGCGACTGTCTCGGCGCAAGAGTGTGACCAATTCAATACCGTCCATACGAGGCATATCAATATCAGTGATCAACAGGTCAAAGTCTTCGGAGCGCAAGGCGTTCCAGCCGTCCATGCCATCGACCGCAACGGCCACTTCATAACCACGATTAAGTAACAATTTACGTTGCAGTTCACGCACGGTCAGCGAGTCGTCCACCACCAACACCCGCTTACGCGGCGCTTCGGTGGCCTGCTGACTGCGCCGAGCGATACGTTCCAGGCGGCCGGTGTTGAGCAGTTTGTCCACCGAACGCAGCATATCTTCGACATCGACGATCAGCACCACCGAACCGTCGTCCAGCAACGCGCCAGCGGAAATATCCTGGACCTTGCCCAGGCGATCATCCAGCGGTAGCACCACCAGGGTACGCTCGCCGATAAAACGCTCCACGGCAATCCCATACACCGCATCACGCTCGCGGATCACCACGACTTTCAAGGTGTCCGACTGGCCCTGCCCCGCCGGACGCTGTAGCAACTGGCTAGCGGCAACCAGGCCGACGTGCCGGCCTTCGTGCCAGAAATGCTGGCGACCTTCCAGTTGCACAATATCGTCCGGCGCCAGGTCGCACATGCGCTCAATGTGGGCCAGCGGAAAGGCGTAGGCTTCTTCGCCGACTTCCACCACCAGGCTGCGCACCACCGACAGGGTCAATGGCACTTCCAGGTGGAAGCGGCTGCCCTGCCCCGCCGTCTGCTCCAGCACCACCGCGCCGCGCAGCTGGCGGACCATATGCTGCACCGCGTCCAAGCCGACGCCGCGCCCGGAGACTTCGGTGACCTTGTCACGCAGGCTGAACCCCGGCAGGAACAGGAACGTCAGCAACTCTTCTTCGCTCAGGCGCAGGGCGGTTTCCAGCGGCGACAGATGCCGGTCGACGATGGTGCCGCGCAGGCGTTCCAGGTCGACGCCATTACCGTCATCGCTCAATTCCAGCACCAGCAAGCCAGCCTGGTGGGACGCGCGCAGGCGGATCAGGCCTTCAGCCGGCTTGCCTGCGAGCAGGCGTTGCTCAGGCATTTCGATGCCGTGGTCGACCGCATTGCGCAACAAATGGGTGAGCGGCGCTTCGAGTTTTTCCAGCACGTCACGGTCGACCTGGGTCTTTTCGCCCTCGATCTCCAGGCGTACCTGTTTGCCGAGGCTGCGGCCAAGGTCGCGCACCATGCGCACTTGCCCGGCCAGCACATCGGCAAACGGGCGCATGCGGCAGGCCAGCGCGGTGTCGTAGAGCACCTGGGCGCGCTGCCCGGCCTGCCAGCCAAACTCGTCCAGCTCGGCGGTTTTTTCCGCCAGCAGGGCCTGGGCTTCGCTGAGCAGACGGCGGGTATCGGCCAGCGCCTCTTGAGCTTCGAGGTTCAAGTTCTCAGTTTTGAGCTGCCCGTCCAGCGCATCCAGGGCCCGCACGCTCTGGCTTTGAATGCGCTTGAGGCGCTGCAGGCTGGCCAAATACGGCTTGAGCCGCTGGGTTTCCACCAAGGATTTGCTCGACAGGTCCAAGAGGCTGTTCAAGCGCTCAGCGGTTACCCGCAGCACGCGCTCGCCGCCTTCGGTCATGCGTTTGTTCTGGCGCAGCGGCTCGGCAACCACCGGCGGCGCAGGCTCGGGTTCCGGCGGCAGTTCTTCAACGACAGGTACAGGCTCTGGCGGCGGCGCCACAGGCTTGACCGGCGCCTGGGACGGGTCCAACAGGCGCTCCATCAACGCCACATAGGCTTCGATATCCGCCGGCCCCACGTTATTGCCGGGCGTGGCGATGCGCATCAGCAGGTCGGTGCCTTGCAGCAACGCATCAATATGTTCGGGTTGCAGGTAAAGGCGGCTTTCCTGGGCGCTGACCAGGCAATCTTCCATCACATGGGACACGCTGACCCCGGCGTCGACCCCGACGATACGCGCCGCCCCCTTGAGCGAGTGAGCGGCGCGCATGCAGGCTTCAAGCTGATCGGCCTGGGTCGGGTTGCGTTCCAGGGCCAGCAGGCCCGCGCTCAGCACCTGGGTCTGCGCGTCGGCTTCCAGGCTGAACAGCTCCAGCAGCGAGGCATCGCGCATCTGGTCGGGGGTCATGTGAGGCTCCGGGTCACGGCGGACAACAATTGCACCTCGTCCAGCCAACGCAGGCTGCGACCTTTCCACTGCAACACGCCTTGGGTGTAGCGCGCGCTGGCCTGGGTGCCGGAGGCCGAAGCCGCCTTCAAGGTGCGCTCATCGATGGCGTGGATCCCGTCGACTTCATCCACCGGCACCACTACCGGGCCGTCTTGGGCGGCGATGATCAGCATGCGCGGCATGATGCGGCCGCCGCTGGCGCCGTTGCTGGTGACATCCAGGCCCAGCAGCTCCACCAGCGACAGGCACGCCACCAGCGCACCCCGCACATTGGCCACGCCGAGCAAGGCACGCGAGCGTTGGTGCGGCAGGGAATGTATCGGTTGCAACGGCGCGACTTCCACCAGGCAACGGGTGGCAATGCCCAGCCATTCTTCGCCGAGGCGGAACATCAGCAACGAACGGGTGACCACATCTTCGCCCAGCTCGACAGCGGCATGCGGGCGATGCGCGTCCTGCTGCAAGGCGTAGCGGTCCAGCAGTCGCGTGGCCGCCGCCGAGTACACCGAGCAGTTGCGGCAATGGATATGGTCTGCCAACAGCGGGCAGGATTTGTCGCCATGGATGCCGATGCGGTTCCAGCAGTCGTCGATGGCTTGGGTGTCGGCCAGGGTCAGGTCCAGGCCGGCGGTGTCGAGCGCCTCGGTGTTACTCATCGTTTGGACTCACTGTCAGCTCGCTCGCTACGGGCAGCCCGCGCCTGCAAGCGGCGCGCTCCCGCACTGTCGCCCTGGGATTGGAGCAACGCGGCCAGGTGCATCAAGGCCTGCGGGTGCTGGGGCTCCAGGTACAAGGCTTTTCGATAATAACCCTGGGCTTCCAGGGCACTGCCGGCCACATCACTCAACAACCCGAGCCAGTAGAACACCTGGGCGGCCGGCGGGTGGTTGCTCAAATACTGCTCGCACGCGGTGCGGGCTTCGGCACTCTTGCCTTCATTGGCCAGGGTGGCGATGCGGCTGAGCAGGTCGCCCGCATCGGTATGCGGCGCCTTGATCGGCACCACCTGGGCGCTGGCCGTGCTGAACGGCCGTGGCTTGCTCGGAATCGGCGCCGCACTGCGTTGCGGGATAGGCGCGGCAATCGGCACAAACACGGGTTCAGGCTTGACCGGCTCGGCATGCCGACTGAACGCAAACGACTGCGGCACCCCAATCGAACGCATGCCATGGCGCCCCAACAAGCTGCCTTCGGCCGGGCCGATAAACAGCACGCCGTCCACATGGGTCAGGCCCTTGAGCACATCGAACACCTGCTTCTGCGTCGGCTGGTCGAAGTAGATCAGCAGGTTGCGGCAGAACACGAAGTCGTAGCTCGCCTCATTCGCCAGCAAGCCCGGATCGAGCAGGTTGCCCACTTGCAGGCGCACCTGTTCGCGCACACGGTCGGCAATGTGGTAACCGTCGCCATACTCGGTGAAATGGCGATCGCGAAAGGCGATATCGCCACCGCGAAACGAGTTCTTGCCATACACCCCGCGCCGCGCACGCTCCACCGACAGCGGGCTGACATCCAGGCCCAGCACCTTGAACTGGTGCGGCGCGAGGCCAGCGTCCAGTAATGCCATGGCAATCGAATAAGGTTCTTCACCGGTGGAGCACGGCAGGCTGAGGATGCGCAGTGCGCGCATCTGCTTGATTTCGATCAGCCGCGCCTTGGCCAAGCGGGCCAGGGTCGCGAACGATTCGGGGTACCGGAAAAACCAGGTTTCCGGGACGATTACCGCTTCGATCAGCGCCTGCTGCTCATCCTCGGAACTTTGCAGGTGCTGCCAGTACTCGCCGGCCGTCTGCGCATTGACGGCCTGGCTACGCTGGCGCAACGCGCGCTCGATGATGGCTTCGCCCACCGATGCCACATCCAGGCCGATGCGCTCTTTAAGGAAGGCAAAGAAACGCGGATCGCTGCTCATAGGCTCAGCTCGGCAGAAAACAGCACGGCGCGCACCTCATCGGTGAGCAGGTCATTCACGCCGATCCATTGCATCAAGCCCAACGCGTCTTCACGCACCGGCCCCAGGTACGGCGCCTGGCGGTTGTCGAGGCCATAGGGCTGAAACTCCGCCGGGTCGCAGCGCAACGTGTCGGTGGCCTGCTCCAGGATCAGCCCCAGCCAGCGCGCTTCAATCCAGGGCTCGGGCTGGTAATTGACCAGCACCAGCCGCGTGCTGGTACGCGCCTGGGCGGCGGTGCCGAAGGTCAAGGCGCTGAGGTCGATCACCGGCACCAGTGCACCACGGTGGGCAAAAATGCCCGCCACCCACAGCGGCGCATGGGCGATGGGTTTCAAAGGCAGGCGCGGCAGCACCTCGGCCACTTCGGTGGCCTTGAGGGCGTAACGTTCGTTGCCGATGTGGAACACCAGGAACAACGCCTTTTTCGCTGCCGGGACGGCGCCGCGTTTAGCCGCGAGGTCGCTCATCAGACTTTGAAACGCGACACGCCGCTGCGCAGACCGACCGCCACCTGACTCAGCTCGTCAATGGCAAAGCTGGCCTGACGTAGGGACTCGACGGTCTGGCTGCTGGCATCGCCCAGTTGCACCAGGGCGTGGTTGATCTGCTCGGCACCGGTGGCCTGGGCCTGCATGCCTTCGTTGACCATCAACACGCGCGGCGCCAGGGCCTGCACCTGATGGATGATCTGCGACAACTGCTCGCCCACTTGCTGCACTTCAAACATGCCGCGACGCACTTCTTCGGAGAACTTGTCCATGCCCATCACGCCAGCGGACACCGCCGACTGGATCTCGCGCACCATCTGCTCAATGTCGTAGGTGGCCACGGCCGTCTGGTCGGCCAAGCGACGCACTTCGGTGGCCACCACGGCAAAACCGCGACCGTATTCGCCGGCTTTTTCAGCCTCGATGGCCGCGTTGAGGGACAGCAGGTTGGTCTGGTCAGCAACCTTGACGATGGTCACCACCACTTGGTTGATGTTGCCGGCCTTCTCATTGAGGATCGCCAGCTTGGCGTTGACCAGGTCGGCCGCGCCCATCACCGAGTGCATGGTTTCTTCCATGCGTGCCAGGCCTTGCTGGCCGGAACCGGCGGCGACCGAAGCCTGGTCGGCGGCGGTGGACACTTCGGTCATGGTGCGCACCAGGTCCTTGGACGTGGCCGCGATTTCGCGGGAGGTGGCACCGATTTCAGTGGTGGTCGCAGCGGTTTCAGTGGCGGTGGCCTGTTGCTGCTTGGACGTGGCAGCAATCTCGGTGACCGAGGTGGTGACCTGCACCGACGAACGCTGGGCCTGGGATACCAGGGCCGTCAGCTCGGTCATCATGTCGTTGAAGCCGGTTTCCACCGCATTGAATTCGTCTTTGCGCTCCAGGTTCAAGCGCTTGCTCAGGTCGCCGTCGCGCATGGTTTCGAGGATATCGACGATGCGTTGCATCGGCGCCATGATCGCGCGCATCAGCAGCAGGCCACACAGGCCGGCGGCGAGGATGGCGACGACCAGCGATACGAACATGCTGATTTTAGCAGCGGAAACCGCATCATCGATGGCGTTGGTCGCACGGTCGGCGACGTTCTTGTTCTCGGTGATGATGTCGTTGAGCTTCATGCGGCCTGCGGTCCAGGTCGGCGTCAGCTGCGTATCGAACTCTTTGCGGGCGGCCGCCAGGTCACCGCGTTGCAGGCTGTCGAGCACCGTGGACAGGCTCTTGTTGTAGGCCTGGTGCAGGGCTTCGAATTTGTCGAACTCGGAACGGTCTTCACTGCCGGCAATGGTTTTATCGTAATTGCTCATCTGCTGCAGGATGCGCGCTTCGAAGGACTTGAACTCCGCCCGATCAGCGTCGCTCAGTTGCTTGTTCTCACGCAGGCCCAGCAATTCAAGGGTCTGCAGGTAGCTGTCGACCCAGGCGCTACGAATCATTGAACTGAGATAGACCCCCGGCACCGCGTCATCGCGCACCGCGACTTCGCTGGTTTCGATCTTCAGCAACCGTGAATAGGAGACCACAACCATTAACAGCATGATGGCGATAATGACCGCAAAGCTTGCCAAGATCCGTTGGCGCAAGGTCCAGTTCTTCACAGTAATTCCTCGAAGGGCCGATCAAATGCCGGGGAGTATAGCTGAGCAGAAGCCCTCATTTATCAACGGGTTTTGATGTAGCGCTCACAGAATGCAAAAACACCCCGGGCCTTTATGGCATCCGGGGTGTTTTCGATAAAGCGATGGGGTCAGAGCGCCGCTTGGCGCACCTGTTTTTCCAGCTCCAGCTTCAAACCCGGCTCCAGTTTCAGTTGGCGCGCCAGTTCGTCGAGGTAGGACTTTTCCATGAAGTTTTCCTCATCCACCAGCATCACACTGGCGATGTACATCTCGGCGGCCATTTCCGGCGTGCCGGCAGCCCGTGCTACGTCGGCCGGGTCGAGGGGTTTGTTGAGTTCGGCATGCAGCCAGCTTTGCAGTTCGCGGTCACTGTCCAGTTTGGTGAATTCGCCCTCGATCAGCGCACGCTCGCGCTCATCCACATGGCCGTCGGCCTTGGCGGCGGCGACCAGCGCCTTGAGAATGCCTTGGCTGTGTTGCTCGACCTGGGCCGGCGGCAGGCGATCAATGGTCTGCGGCTCGCCTTGGGGTGCATTGGCTTGGCTGGCCTGCCAGTTGCCGTAGGCTTTGTAGGCAATCACGCCCAATGCCGCCAAACCGCCGTAGGTCAGGGCCTTGCCGCCGAATTTGCGGGCTTTTTTGTTGCCAAGCAGCAGGCCCATGGCGCCGGCCGCCAAGGCACCGCCGCCCGCGCCGCCGAGCAGGCTGCCCAGGCCGCCACCGCCGAGCAAACCGCCCAGTGCACCTTTGTCGTCCTGCTTACGCTGGCCGCCAGCCTTGTTTTGCAACATGTCCTGGCCAGACTTGAGCAACTGATCAAGCAATCCACGGGTATTCATTCGTAGCCTCCAGACACTAGGGTTCATAGGACCAATAGGCCCCCAGCGTAAAACTAAGTGCCAAAAAGCCTCGATCTAGAGTGCTTCCAGATGTAACGCGGCCGCCCTTCGCTTAAATCGATATACACTCGAACAAATCTATAAAAACACCCCACTGGTAATTCCAGCATGATGACCTTGCGTCAAATCCGGCATTTTATCGCCGTGGCCGAGACCGGCTCGATCTCTGCCGCCGCGCAGACCGCGTTCATTTCCCAGTCCACCCTGACCCTGGCGATCCAGCAACTGGAGCAGGAAATCGGCGTCAACCTGTTCAACCGGCATGCCAAGGGCATGACCCTGACCCACCAGGGCCATCAATTCCTGCGCCAGGCGCACCTGATCCTTGCCACTGTCGACAACGCCAAGCGCAGCCTGCAACAAAGTACTGATCAGGTAGCCGGACAGCTGATCATCGGTGTGACCAGCCTGGTGGCCGGTTATTACCTCGCGGACCTGCTGACGCGATTCCAGCGCGCTTATCCCAATGTGGAAATCCGTGTGATGGAGGATGAGCGCCCGTATATCGAGCATTTGCTGGTCAGCGGCGAAATCGATGTGGGCGTGCTGATCCTCTCCAACCTCGAAGACCGCCATGCCTTGCAGACCGAAGTCCTCACCCACTCCCCGCACCGCTTGTGGCTACCGGCGCAGCATCCACTGCTGGAGCACGACAGCATCAACCTGGCCGATGTGGCACGTGAACCGCTGATCCAGCTGAACGTCGATGAAATGGGCCACAACGCCCAGCGCATGTGGACCGGCGCGGGCCTGCAACCGCGCGTGACGTTGCGCACCGCCTCCACCGAAGCCGTGCGCAGCCTGGTGGCCGCGGGCCTCGGCGTGTCGATCCAGCCGGACATGACCTACCGGCCTTGGTCGCTGGAAGGCGACATCATTGAAGCCCGGCCGATTGCCGACCTCAGCCAGACCCTCGACGTCGGCCTGGCCTGGCGCCGTGGCACCGCACGTCCGGCGCTGGTGGACCCGTTCCTGACGGTGGCCCGCGAACAGCCGCACCCACGCAAGCCATCTATTTAATCGAATGCTGCATTCAGTATTTAGTATTTGTTGACCTCGCGCCTGACCTCTAGTCTTTGTTCATCCCATAAGAGAAGGTCAGGCGCCTTGTAAGAGAACGCCCATGGCCACACAAGAAAAGAGATCGCGAAAAATGTCCGGCGCGCCCACCCCGCTGCTCACTGCGTTGCTGATCGACGGCGAACTGGTCCAGGGCCAGGGGTTTGCCGAGCCGATCCTCAACCCGGCCACCGGTGAAGTGCTCACCCAGATCGGCGAAGCCAGCACCGAGCAGGTCGAAACCGCGATCCTCGCCGCCCACCGCGCCTTTGCGGGCTGGTCACGCACCACGCCGCAGCAGCGTTCGAACATCCTGCTCGGCATCGCCGACGCCATCGAAAAACAAGCTGACTACCTGGCCCGCCTCGAATCCCTGAACTGCGGCAAGCCGTTGCACTTGGCCCGCCAGGATGACTTGAGTGCCACCGTCGATGTATTCCGCTTCTTTGCCGGGGCCGTGCGTTGCCAGACCGGGCAGTTGAGCGGTGAATACCTGCCGGGCTACACCAGCATGGTGCGTCGCGATCCGATTGGCGTAGTGGCCTCGATTGCGCCGTGGAACTACCCGTTGATGATGGCCGCGTGGAAGATCGCCCCAGCCCTGGCTGCCGGTAATACCTTGGTGTTCAAGCCGTCGGAACACACGCCGCTGTCGATCCTGGCCCTGGCGCCCGTGCTTAAAGAGCTGCTGCCACGTGGCGTGATCAACATTCTGTGTGGTGGCGGCGAAGGCGTCGGCAGTCACTTGGTCAGTCACCCCAAGGTGCGCATGGTCTCGTTGACCGGCGATATCGTCACCGGGCAGAAAATCCTGCAAGCCGCCTCCAAAACCCTCAAGCGCACACACCTGGAACTGGGCGGCAAGGCGCCGGTGATCGTGTGCAACGACGCCGACCTGCAAGCTGTGGTCGAAGGCGTGCGCGCCTATGGCTATTACAACGCCGGCCAGGACTGCACCGCCGCGTGCCGCATCTACGCCCAGGCCGGGATCCACGACAAACTGGTGGCTGAGCTGGGCGCGGCGGTCAGCAGCCTGCGTTTTGCCGGCAAGCGCGATGCCGACAATGAGCTCGGCCCGCTGATCAGCACGCGTCAGCGCGACCGCGTCGCCAGTTTTGTCGAGCGCGCCCTCGGCCAGCCGCATATCGAACGCATCACCGGCGCCGCCGTGCATTCCGGTGCGGGCTTCTATTACCAGCCGACCTTGCTCGCCGGCTGTAAACAGAACGATGAAATCGTGCAGCGCGAGGTGTTCGGCCCGGTGGTCACCGTGACCCGCTTCGATGAGCTGGAACAGGCGGTGGACTGGGCCAACGACTCCGAATACGGCCTGGCCTCCTCGGTGTGGACCCAGAACCTGGACAAGGCCATGCAGGTGGCGGCGCGCCTGCAATACGGCTGCACCTGGATCAACAGCCATTTCATGCTGGTCAGCGAAATGCCACACGGCGGCTTGAAGCGCTCGGGGTATGGGAAGGATCTGTCCAGCGATTCGCTGCAGGACTACAGCGTGGTGCGCCACATCATGGCGCGCCACGGCCAGCATCTTTAAAACAACAACTAAGCTGTTGCGTTACCGGCTTCAAACACTGCCCCGACCATAATTAAAGAAGAGGGAACCCCCATGTCTGCGCACAAGACCGCACTGCTCAGTGCCCTGACCACCGCGCTGCTGGCCAGCGCCAGCCTCCAGGCCGCTGAACCGCTCAAAGCGGTGGGCGCCGGTGAAGGCCAGTTGGATATCGTCGCCTGGCCCGGTTACATCGAACGTGGCGAAAGCGACAAGGCCTACGACTGGGTCACCGGTTTCGAGAAGGAAACCGGCTGCAAGGTCAACGTGAAAACCGCCGCCACCTCTGACGAAATGGTCAGCTTGATGGCCAAGGGCGGGTACGACTTGGTCACCGCGTCGGGCGATGCATCGTTGCGGCTGATTGTTGGCAAGCGTGTGCAGCCGATCAACACCTCGCTGATCCCCAACTGGAAGAACATCGACCCGCGCCTGAAAGATGCGCCGTGGTATGTGGTCGGCCAGCAAACCTACGGCACCCCGTACCAGTGGGGCCCGAACGTGTTGATGTACAACACCAACGTGTTCAAGACCGCGCCCACCAGCTGGAATGTGCTCTTCGAAGCGCAAAACCTGCCGGACGGCAAGCCGAACAAAGGCCGCGTGCAGGCGTATGACGGCCCGATCTACATTGCCGATGCGGCGCTGTACCTCAAGTCGACCCAGCCGGAACTGGGCATCCAGAACCCCTATGAACTGACCGAAACCCAGTACAAGGCCGTGCTCGAATTGCTGCGCGCGCAACAGCCGCTGATCCACCGCTACTGGCACGACACCACCGTGCAAATGAGTGACTTCAAGAATGAAGGCGTAGTGGCCTCCAGCGCCTGGCCGTATCAGGTCAACGGCCTGCAGAACGAGAAACAGCCGATTGCCTCGACCATTCCAAAGGAAGGCGCCACCGGCTGGGCCGACACCACCATGTTGCACAGCGAAGCCAAGCACCCGAACTGCGCCTACAAGTGGATGGATTGGTCGCTGCAGCCGAAGGTCCAGGGCGACGTTGCCGCTTGGTTCGGTTCGTTGCCGGCGGTGCCTGCGGCGTGCAAGGAAAGCGAGTTGCTCGGCGCCGAAGGCTGCAAGACCAACGGTTTCGACCAGTTCGACAAGATCGCCTTCTGGAAAACCCCGCAGGCTGAAGGCGGCAAGTTCGTGCCGTACAGCCGCTGGACCCAGGATTACATTGCGATCATGGGTGGCCGCTAGTTCCTGAACTGAAAGAGATCCCTGTGGGAGCTGGCTTGCCTGCGATGGCATCACCTCGGTGCAACAGACACACCGAGGCGCCTGCATCGCGGGCAAGCCCGTCTCCCACAGAAAAGCTCCCACATTTCATTTGCGTTAACAGATTCCCAGATTTTTCAGAAGTCCAGGCCGGGCCGCTGCGACGACCCGCGCCTTTTTGGAGCACCGCACCATGACGCTTGCAGTCCAATTCACCCACGTTTCCCGTCAGTTCGGCGAAGTGAAAGCCGTTGACCGGGTTTCCATCGACATCCAGGACGGCGAGTTCTTTTCCATGCTCGGCCCTTCCGGCTCGGGCAAGACCACCTGCCTGCGCCTGATCGCCGGGTTTGAGCAGCCGAGCGCAGGCTCGATCCGTATCCATGGCGAGGAAGCCGCCGGCTTGCCGCCATATCAGCGCGATGTGAACACCGTGTTCCAGGATTACGCGCTGTTCCCCCATATGAATGTGCGCGACAACGTGGCCTACGGCCTCAAGGTCAAGGGCGTGGGCAAGGCGGAACGCCTGCACCGTGCCGAAGAGGCGCTGGCCATGGTCGCCCTCGGCGGCTACGGCGACCGCAAGCCGGTGCAACTCTCCGGCGGCCAGCGCCAGCGTGTGGCCCTGGCCCGCGCCCTGGTCAATCGTCCACGGGTGTTGCTGCTGGACGAACCCTTGGGTGCCCTCGACCTCAAGCTGCGCGAACAGATGCAAAGCGAGCTGAAAAAGCTGCAACGCCAGTTGGGCATCACTTTTATCTTCGTGACCCACGACCAGACCGAAGCGCTGTCGATGTCCGACCGCGTGGCCGTGTTCAACAAAGGCCGCATCGAGCAGGTCGACACCCCGCGCAACCTCTATATGAAACCGGCCACGTCGTTCGTCGCTGAGTTTGTCGGCACCTCCAACGTGATTCGTGGCGAGCTGGCCCAGCGCCTCAGCGGCACTGCACAACCCTTCTCGATCCGCCCGGAACATGTGCGCTTTGCCGAAGGCCCGCTGGGCGCTGGCGAAGTGGAAATCAGCGGTTTGCTCCACGACATCCAGTACCAAGGCAGCGCCACCCGCTATGAACTGAAGCTGGAAAACGGCCAGGCCCTGAACATCAGCCGCGCCAACAATCAGTGGCTGGACACCAGCGCCGGCCACCAGGTCGGCCAAACCCTCACCGCGCGCTGGGCCCGTGAAGCCATGGTGCCGCTGACCGACATCGCAGGCGAGGTGTGACATGAGCCTGGCCCTTTCCCAACCGCCGATGCGCAGGTTTTCCAACCTGCTGTACCGCAAGCCCAACCTCTACCTGGCGATGCTGCTGGTGCCGCCGCTGATCTGGTTCGGCGCGATCTACCTCGGCTCGCTGCTGACCCTGCTGTGGCAAGGTTTCTATACGTTTGATGACTTCACCATGGCGGTCACCCCGGACCTGACCCTGGCCAACTTCGCCGCGCTGTTCCAGCCGTCGAACTTCGACATCATCGTGCGCACCCTGAGCATGGCGATTGTGGTGTCGATCGCCAGCGCCGTCGTTGCGTTCCCGATTGCCTACTACATGGCGCGCTACACCACGGGCAAGACCAAGGCGTTCTTCTACATCGCGGTGATGATGCCGATGTGGGCCAGCTACATCGTCAAGGCGTATGCCTGGACCTTGCTGCTGGCCAAGGGCGGCGTGGCGCAGTGGTTTGTGCAGCACCTGGGTCTGGAGCCGGTGTTGCAGTTCGTGCTGGGCATTCCCGGCGTGGGCGGCAGCACCTTGAGCACCTCGCACCTGGGTCGCTTCATGGTGTTCGTCTATATCTGGCTGCCATTCATGATCCTGCCGATCCAGGCGTCACTGGAGCGTTTGCCGCCCTCATTGCTGCAAGCGTCAGCGGATTTGGGCGCCAAGCCGCGCCAGACCTTCATGCAGGTGATTTTGCCGCTGTCGATTCCGGGGATTGCCGCCGGCTCCATCTTCACCTTCTCGCTGACCCTGGGCGACTTCATCGTGCCGCAGCTGGTGGGCCCGCCGGGTTACTTCGTGGGCGGCATGGTCTACGCGCAGCAAGGCGCGATCGGCAACATGCCCATGGCCGCAGCGTTCACGCTGGTGCCTATCGTGCTGATCGCGGTTTACCTGTCCATCGTCAAACGCCTGGGGGCCTTCGATGCACTCTGAAAAATCTTCCATGGGTCTGAAGATCGCAGCTTGGGGTGGACTGGTTTTTCTCCACTTCCCGATCCTGATCATCTTCCTCTACGCCTTCAACACCGAAGAGGCGGCGTTCAGCTTCCCGCCACAGGGCTTCACGTTGAAGTGGTTCAGCGTGGCCTTCGCCCGGCCGGATGTGCTGGAAGCGATCAAGCTGTCGTTGCAGATTGCGGCCATCGCTACCCTGATCGCCATGGTGCTCGGCACCCTGGCCTCGGCGGCGCTGTATCGCCGTGAGTTCTTTGGCAAGCAAGGCGTGTCGTTGATGCTGATCCTGCCGATTGCGCTGCCAGGGATCATCACCGGTATCGCGCTGCTGGCGACCTTCAAGACGCTGGGCATCGAGCCGGGGATGTTCACCATCATCGTCGGCCACGCGACCTTCTGCGTGGTGATCGTCTACAACAACGTCATCGCCCGCCTGCGCCGTACCTCCCACAGCCTGATCGAAGCCTCGATGGACCTGGGCGCCGACGGCTGGCAGACCTTCCGCTACATCATCATGCCCAACCTGGGCTCGGCGCTGCTGGCCGGCGGCATGCTCGCCTTTGCGCTGTCGTTCGACGAAATCATCGTCACCACCTTCACTGCCGGCCACGAACGCACCTTGCCGTTGTGGCTGCTCAACCAACTGAGCCGCCCACGGGATGTGCCGGTGACCAACGTGGTCGCGATGCTGGTGATGCTGGTGACGATGTTCCCGATTCTCGGTGCCTATTACCTGACGCGCGGCGGTGAAAGCGTGGCCGGTAGTGGCGGTAAATAATTGTTTGAAGAGGACATGGCGATGCAAACCAAACTGCTGATCAATGGCCAACTGGTCGAGGGCGAAGGCCCGGCCCAGGCGGTATTCAACCCGGCGCTCGGCCGCGTGCTGGTGGAAATCAACGAAGCCAGCGAAGCCCAGGTCGACGCCGCCGTGCGCGCAGCCGATGCGGCTTTCGAAAGCTGGTCGCAAACCGCGCCCAAGGACCGTTCGCTGCTGCTTCTGAAACTGGCGGACGTCATCGAAGCCCATGGCGAAGAGCTGGCCAAGCTGGAATCGGACAACTGCGGCAAGCCCTACAGCGCCGCCCTGAACGATGAAATTCCGGCGATTGCCGACGTATTCCGCTTCTTTGCCGGCGCCAGCCGTTGCATGAGCGGCTCGGCCGGCGGTGAATACCTGCCTGGCCATACCTCGATGATCCGCCGCGACCCGGTGGGGGTGATTGCGTCCATCGCACCGTGGAACTACCCGCTGATGATGGTCGCCTGGAAAATCGCCCCGGCCCTGGCCGCCGGTAATACCGTGGTGCTCAAGCCGTCGGAGCAAACCCCGTTGACCGCGCTACGCATGGTCGAACTGGCCGCTGAAATCTTCCCGGCCGGTGTGCTCAACCTGGTGTTCGGCCGTGGGCCAACCGTCGGCAGCCCGCTGGTGAACCACCCGAAAGTGCGCATGGTGTCGCTGACCGGCTCCATCGCCACGGGCGCAAACATCATCTCCAGCACCGCCGACAGCGTGAAGCGCATGCACATGGAGTTGGGTGGCAAGGCGCCAGTGATCATCTTCAACGACGCGGACATCGACGCCGCCGTGGACGGTATTCGTACCTTTGGTTTCTACAACGCCGGTCAGGATTGCACGGCGGCCTGCCGGATTTATGCGCAGGCGGATATCTACGATGCGTTTGTCGAGAAGCTCGGCGCGGCGGTCGCCAGCATCCAGTATGGCTTGCAGGATGACCCGGCCACCGAGCTGGGCCCATTGATTACCGCGCAGCATCGCGACCGTGTCGCCGGGTTTGTCGAACGCGCCGTGGCGCAGTCGCACATTCGCCTGGTCACCGGTGGCAAGGCCGTGGAAGGCAATGGTTTCTTCTTCGAACCGACGGTATTGGCCGACGCACAGCAGGACGACGAAATCGTGCGCCGAGAGGTGTTCGGGCCAGTGGTGTCGGTGACCAAGTTCACTGATGAAGCACAGGTACTGGGCTGGGCCAATGATTCGGACTACGGCCTGGCGTCATCCGTGTGGACCGCCGATGTAGGACGCGCCCACCGCTTGGCCGCACGCCTGCAGTACGGCTGCACCTGGGTGAACACCCACTTCATGCTCGTCAGCGAAATGCCCCACGGCGGCCAGAAACTGTCCGGGTATGGCAAGGACATGTCCATGTACGGGCTGGAGGACTACACCACCGTGCGCCATGTGATGTTCAAGCACTGACGATTTAACCCGGCATCCTCCCTGGATGCCGGGAACCTATAACAATAATTTTCAGGATCCCCCATGGATATCACCCGCCGCGACTTCCTCAACGGCGTCGCTGTCACCATTGCCGCCGGCATGACCCCGCTGCAAATCCTGCAAGCCGCTCCCGATGGCCGTTACTACCCACCCGCCCTCACCGGCCTGCGCGGCAGCCATGCCGGCTCGTTCGAAGTGGCGCACCAGATGGGCTGGGAAAAGAAGGTGTTCAACACCGACGCACTGCCGATCACCGAGGACTATGACCTGGTGGTCGTGGGCGGCGGCTTGAGTGGTTTGTCAGCGGCGTGGTTCTACCGCGAGAAGCACCCCAAGGCGAAGATCCTGATCCTGGAAAACCACGACGACTTCGGCGGTCACGCCAAGCGCAACGAATTCCAGGCCGGTGGCCGCATGATCATCGGCTACGGCGGCAGCGAGGCGTTCCAGTCGCCCAACCACCTGTACAGCCAGGAAGTGAACGGGTTGTTGAAAAAGCTCGGGGTGAATATCAAGCGCTTCGAAACCGCCTTCGACCGCCAGTTCTACCCAGGCCTTGGGCTGTCGCGCGGGGTGTTTTTCGACAAGGAAAACTTCGGCGAAGACAAACTGGTGACCGGCGACCCGACGCCAATGGTGGCCGACGATATTGCACCCGACCAGTTGAATGCCCGAGCCATCAGCGACTTCATCAATGACTTCCCCTTGCCAGCGGCCGACCGCCAGGCCCTGATCGAACTGCACACCGCGCCCAAGGATTACCTGCCGGGCAAGACGGCCGAAGAAAAGGCCGACACCCTGGCAACCACCAGCTACCGCGATTTCCTGCTCAAGAACGTAGGATTATCCGAAGGCGCAGTGAAGTACTTCCAGAGTCGCACCAATGACTTCATGGCGTTGAGCATCGATGCCGTCGCTGCTGCTGACGCTTATAGCGTGGGTTTCCCAGGCTTTGCCGGGATGAACCTGGCGCCGATCAGCGAAGAAGCGGCAGCGGAAATGGAAGAGCCCTACATCTACCACTTCCCAGATGGCAATGCGTCGGTGGCGCGGTTGCTGGTGCGCAGCCTGATTCCGGGCGTGGCGCCAGGACACACCATGGACGATATCGTGCTGGCGGCGTTTGACTACGCCAAGCTCGACCAGCCCAAGGCGGCCGTGCGCTTGCGCTTGAACAGCACGGCAGTCAGCGTGCGTAACGTCGGCAGCAGCGTGCATATCGGCTACAGCCGTGGCGGACAACTCGCACAGGTGCGCGGCAAACGCTGCATCCTGGCCTGCTACAACATGATGATTCCGTATCTGCTGAAAGACCTGCCGGCAACCCAAGCCCAAGCCCTGAGCCAGAACGTGAAGTACCCGCTGGTGTACACCAAGGTGGTGATCCGCAATTGGCAGTCGTTCCAGAAGTTGGGCGTGCATGAAATCTACGCGGCGACCCAGCCCTACAGCCGCATCAAGCTGGATTACCCGGTGAGCATGGGCGGCTACGACCACCCGCGCGACCCGACGCAGCCGATCGGCTTGCACATGGTCTACGTACCCACCAGCCCCAACAGCGGCATGAACGCCCGCGACCAGGCCCGCGCCGGACGCGGCAAACTCTATGGGCAGACGTTCGAACAGCTGGAAGCGCAGTTGCGTGACCAGTTGCAACGCATGCTAGGGCCGGGTGGGTTCAACCATGAGACCGACATTCTGGCGATCACTGTCAACCGCTGGTCACACGGTTATGCGAGTTTCTCCAACAGCTTGTTCGACGATGCGGACCAGAGCGAGGCGTGGATGAACCTGGCGAAAAAGCCGGTAGGGCATGTGAGCATCGCCAACTCGGACGCGGCGTGGAGTGCGTATGCGCATGCGGCGATTGATGAGGCTTACCGAGCAGTCGGCGAAGTGAGCTGAAATACAGTCTAAATGTGGGAGCGGGCTTGCTCGCGAAGACGGTGGATCAGTGAAAGATGTATCAGCTGACACACCGCATTCGCGAGCAAGCCCGCTCCCACATTTGATCGTCATAAGGTTCAAGGAAAGTGTTCGGCCACAGCGCTGGAAATGTCTTGTCGCACATGCAACGCCATCATCCCGCTATCAATCAATTTTCCTACGTCATCGAACCGCTTAAGCTATCCGGCGTCTGTTTAATGTCCGTTGCGTTTGGTCGAAGGCATGTCCGAACCGTAATTTCTGATCCGCTACGTGCCAGGAACGGCGCGGGATTTGCTCACGACAGGTTGTCTCTATGCACCGCAGGAATTTGCTCAAAGCGTCCATGGCCATTGCGGCTTACACGGGTTTGTCGGCCAGCGGCCTGCTTGCCGCCCAGGCCTGGGCCGGGAACCGTGCCGCCGATGGCAAGGCCGTGGCGTTCGATTTCGACTCGCTCAAGGCCCAGGCCAAACAACTGGCCGGGACCGCTTACAAGGACACCAAACAGGTGCTGCCGCCGACGCTGGCGACCATGACCCCGCAGAATTTCAACGCCATCGGCTACGACGGCAACCATTCGCTGTGGAAGGAGTTGAACGGCCAACTGGACGTGCAGTTCTTCCACGTCGGCATGGGCTTCAAGACGCCAGTGCGCATGCACAGTGTCGACCCCAAGACCCGCGAAGCGCGTGAAGTGCATTTCCGCCCGTCACTGTTCAACTATGAGAAAACCACGGTCGATACCAAGCAGTTGACCGGCGACTTGGGTTTCTCGGGCTTCAAGCTGTTCAAGGCGCCGGAGCTGGACCGCCATGACGTGCTGTCGTTTCTCGGCGCCAGCTACTTCCGCGCGGTGGACAACACCGGGCAGTACGGTCTTTCGGCCCGTGGCCTGGCCATCGACACCTACGCGAAAAAGCGCGAGGAATTCCCCGACTTCACGCAGTTCTGGTTCGAGACCCCGGACAAGAACGCCACCCGCTTTGTGGTCTACGCCCTGCTCGACTCCCCGAGCGCCACGGGCGCCTATCGCTTCGATATCGACTGCCAGGCCAACCAGGTGGTGATGGCGATCGACGCACACATCAATGCACGTACCACCATCGAACAACTGGGCATCGCACCGATGACCAGCATGTTCAGCTGCGGCACCCACGAACGGCGCATGTGCGACACCATCCACCCGCAGATCCACGATTCGGACCGCCTGGCCATGTGGCGCGGCAACGGCGAGTGGATCTGCCGCCCGCTGAACAACCCGGCCAAGCTGCAATTCAACGCCTTTGCCGACAAAGACCCGAAAGGCTTCGGCCTGGTGCAGACCGACCATGAGTTCGCCAGTTACCAGGATACGGTGGACTGGTACAGCAAGCGCCCAAGCCTGTGGGTCGAACCGACCACTGCGTGGGGCGAAGGCTCCATCGACCTGCTGGAAATTCCTACCACCGGCGAGACCCTGGATAACATCGTGGCCTTCTGGACCCCGAAAAAACCCGTGGCAGCCGGCGACTCGCTCAACTATGGCTACAAGCTGTACTGGAGCGCCCTGCCACCGGTGAGTACGCCGCTGGCACAAGTCGACGCGACCCGCTCAGGCATGGGTGGCTTTACCGAAGGTTGGGCACCGGGCGAGCACTACCCACCCGTGTGGGCACGCCGTTTTGCCGTGGACTTCAAGGGCGGCGGCCTGGATCGCCTGCCACCGGGCACCGGGATCGAGCCGGTGGTGACCTGCTCCCATGGCGAAGTGAAAGACTTCAGCGTGCTGGTGCTGGATAACATCAAGGGCTACCGCATCCTGTTTGACTGGTACCCGACCAGCGACAGCGTGGAGCCGGTGGAATTGCGCCTGTTCATTCGCACCCAGGACCGCACCTTGAGTGAAACCTGGTTGTACCAGTACTTCCCGCCGGCTCCGGACCAGCGTAAGTACACCTGATTGACCGCGTTCCCACGCGTGCGTGGGAACGCTCCTGCTGCGGCTCAGAACCGCGACACACTTTTCATCGCCCCAATCAAATAGCGCATCGCCACCTGATCGTTTTCGGTCAGGGCGCGATATTGCGCCAGCAGTTCAGCTTCATCCGAACTCAGCCTTCGACCACGCAAAGACACCCTGCGGGCCAGAAATGACGCCACCACCCCCGCTACACCATAGGACTTGGCCATGGACTGCTTCTCCTGATATCCATCAAATACTCCCGTTGCCCATAACCGCCTCCCATGAAGCGCAATGCCTCAGTGAGCAAACCAACTGACTTCCTGGGCCAGAAATCAGACTTACCCTAAGCGTAGAAACCTTCTTGCCGAGCGTGCGACTTTTTTAGAGTAATCACTTAAATATTTGCTTCGGTAACAAAGACCTACAGCCCTTTCTCACCTAACGGTCGGTAGAGATGAATGTCATGGGGCTCTTGTGCAAACAGTTCTGGATCAGGTTGCTGCAGTAACAGGCAGCCTTGGCGTAGGTAAAAGTCCACGGTATTGCGCGATTCCGTGGCCGAGATATACAACGCCTCCGCGCCGGTTTGACGGCCGTGCTCACAGGCCAGCGCGAACAGACGCCCTCCCAGCCCCAAGCCGCGTGCCGCGTGGCTGACGTGCAGGAACTTCAGTTGGCGCATGCGCAGCTGCGGGTTATGGAGGGTGCGATTGTCCACCACCGCCGCCGCGACCAACGCGGGACCGTCGAATACACCCAGCAACCACCCGCCGCGTTTCAGGCAGGCATGCAGCGCCACGGCGTCCTGTTCAGCTTCACCTTCCGGCCAACCGCGCATGTCGTGGCAAGCGGCGTACAACACCAACTGACCACCGTCCACGCGATAGCATTGGTGGATCAGCTCCGTGCGGTCGATGGTTGCCAGCAACGGGATGTCACTTTCAGTTAACGCGCGTTCCACCAGCATGATGGCCTCCTGCTTTTAGGCGACCAAGGATCAGGCTTGTATTAACAACGAGCAAGAAAAAACCCACCGGGTCAGGGTGGGCTTGGTGGGCACATCAGGCAGGTTCAGTCACGCAGGTCCGATTCATGAATCGGCTGATCCCGGTGCGTAGCGCGCTGGTACTGCGCCGGCCAGATAGCCTTGCGTCCGCCCAGGTCATCGTCGGCATGCAGCGGCCAGTACGGATCACGCAACAGTTCTCGGGCCAGGAAGATGATATCGGCCTGGCAGGTACGCAGGATGTGCTCGGCCTGGGCCGGCTCGGTGATCATGCCAACGGTGCCGGTGGCCATGCCCGACTCTTTGCGCACGCGCTCGGCGAAACGGGTCTGGTAACCGGGGCCGGTGGGGATCTCGGCGTTGGCGGCGGTGCCACCGGAGGAGACGTCGATCAGGTCCACCCCCAAGTCCTTCAGGCGACGCGCCAGCTCCACGGTTTCATCGGGGTTCCAGCCGTCTTCCACCCAATCGGTGGCCGACACCCGCACAAACAGCGGCAGCTCCTGGGGCCAGACTTCACGCACGGCCTGGGTCACTTGCAGCACCAGGCGGATGCGGTTTTCGAACGAGCCGCCGTACTGGTCCTGACGCTGGTTGCTGATAGGTGAGAGAAATTGATGCAACAGGTAACCATGGGCCGCGTGGATTTCCACCACTTCGAAGCCTGCGGTCAACGCGCGCTTGGCGGCGGCGACAAAATCGGCGATCACTTGCTGGATCTGGCCCTCGTCCAATGGCTTGGGCTGGGTGTGCTGAGGGTCGAAGGCAATCGGCGATGGTCCTACCGGCGTCCAGCCGCCATCCTCCGGTTTGACGCTGCCGTGCTTGCCGATCCAAGGCCGATGAGTGCTGGCCTTGCGCCCGGCATGGGCCAACTGAATGCCGGCCACCGCGCCTTGGGCCGCAATGAAACGTGTGATGCGTTGCAGCGGTTCGATTTGTGCGTCATTCCACAAGCCCAGGTCCTGGGCGGTGATGCGGCCATCGGCAGTCACCGCGGTGGCTTCAGTGAAAATCAACCCGGCGCCGCCGACGGCACGGCTGCCGAGGTGTACCAGGTGCCAGTCATTAGCCAGGCCATCGACGCTTGAGTATTGGCACATGGGCGACACGGCGATGCGGTTGAGCAGGGTCAATTGACGGAGGGTATAAGGTTCGAGCAGCTGACTCATGGCGCACCTCTTCTGGGTTCTGTGGGCACTATTCAAACAGTGCTTAGAGCCTAGTCGACAACGCTGGATTGCACAGGGTTCAGAACGAAAAGCGGGAGCCGATTGCCGGCCCCCGTGTTGCAACAGCTTACATTTCGACCTGGGTGCCCAGCTCGATCACCCGGTTTACCGGGAGTTTGAAGAAGCGCAGGTTGCCGTTGGCGTTCTTCAACATAAAGGCGAACAAGGCTTCGCGCCAACGGGCCATACCCTTGATCCGCGAGGCGATGACCGTTTCGCGGCTGAGGAAGTAGGTGGTGCGCATCGGGCTGAAGTCCAGATCATCCAGGTGACACAACTTCAACGCCTCTGGCACGTCCGGCTCATCGGTGAAACCGAAGTGCAGGATCACGCGGAAGAAACCTTCGCCGTAGGCATCCACCTCGAACCGCCGTGCGGCCGGTACGCGGGGGATGTCCTCGTAGACCACCGTCAGCAGCACCACTTGCTCATGCAGCACCTGGTTATGCAGCAGGTTGTGCAGCAGCGCGTGAGGCACGGCGTCCGGGCGCGCGGTGAGGAACACGGCGGTGCCCTGCACGCGATGAGGCGGCTGCACGCGGATGCTGCTGATGAAGATCGGCAGCGGCAGGCCGCCTTCGTCGAGACGCTCCACCAGCAACTGCTTGCCGCGCTTCCAGGTAGTCATCAACACGAACAGCACGATGCCCGCCAGCACCGGGAAGGCGCCGCCCTGGATGATCTTCGGCACGTTGGCCGCGAAATACAGACCGTCCACCAACAGGCAGCAGACCAGGACCGGCACGGCCAGGATTGGCGGCCATTTCCACAGCAGCAGCATCACTGCCGACACCAGAATGGTGGTCATCAGCATGGTGCCGGTCACTGCCACGCCGTAGGCCGACGCCAAGGCGTTGGACGATTCGAAGCCCAGTACCAGCAGGATCACACCCACCATCAGCGACCAGTTCACCGCGCCGATGTAGATCTGGCCCTGCTCGGCGCTGGAAGTGTGCTGAATGTGCATGCGCGGGATGTAACCCAACTGGATCGCCTGGCGCGTCAACGAGAACGCGCCGGAGATCACCGCCTGGGAAGCGATCACCGTAGCCAGGGTGGACAGCACCACCAGCGGGATCAGCGCCCAGCTCGGCGCCAGCAGGTAGAACGGGTTGCGCGCGGCTTCCGGGTCACCCAGCAGCATGGCGCCCTGGCCGAAATAATTGAGTACCAGCGCCGGCAGCACCAGCATGAACCAGGCGCGAGCGATGGGTTTACGGCCGAAGTGGCCCATGTCGGCATACAGCGCTTCGGCGCCGGTCAGTGCCAGCACTACCGCGCCCAGGATGGCCACGCCAATGCCAGGATGCGCCTCGAAGAAGCGCACCGCCCACATCGGGTTCATCGCACTGAGTACTTCAGGGTGCAGGGTGATGCCATACACACCGAGGCCGCCCAGCACCAGGAACCAGGTCACCATCACTGGCCCGAAGAGCTTGCCGATGTGGTCAGTGCCATGTTTCTGGATCAGGAACAGCGCCACCAGCACCACCAAGGCGATGGGCACGACCCATTTTTCCAGGCCGTCGAAGGCCAGTTCCAGGCCTTCAACCGCAGACAACACGGAAATCGCCGGGGTGATCATGCTGTCGCCGTAGAACAGCGCCGCGCCGCACAGGCCACACACCACCAGGAAACTGCGCAACTTCTTGCGCTCCCCCGCCGCCCGTCGTGCCAGTGCCGTGAGCGCCATGATGCCGCCCTCGCCCTGGTTATCGGCGCGCAGCACGAACAGCATGTACTTGATCGACACCACCCAGATCAGCGACCAGAAGATCAGCGCCAGAATCCCCAGCACGCCGTCATGATTGACCTGAACCCCATAACCGCCGTTGAACACCTCTTTAAGGGTGTAGAGCGGGCTGGTCCCGATATCGCCGTAAACCACCCCGACCGCTGCCACCAGCATGCCAATCGGCTTGGCGTTTGACTGCTCGGCACCTGCTGCCTGATTACTCGCGTGACCCATCAACCACTCCTGCCCTTTGACCTGCGGTCTTTTATTAACAACGCGTCTAAGCTGACCCTAGCATGCGCTGTTTTACTTCTCGTAACAGACGTTTTGTTGACCTTAGGACATTACCTACGCGCAACGGCGCGAAGCATAGCGCAGCACTCGTCGTATTTCCCTGCTCAAGTGATTCGGGTTAGGTTTTCTGATGCCATTAAAAGAGATCCGGGCATTTTGGCGCCTATTTGCCTGCATTGATCACATCACGGCTGGCCGTATATTTTCTCCCGGCTCAATGTTGCTGCCTTAGCGGCACATGCAGGCAGTCCTCGCTGGCTTATCCGATCAATAAACCATGCTCCTGCATGGCCCGCCCAGTCGATATAGAAACTCAATCATCGACTTGTCTCTTTTAAGGTACAGTCCTCATGTACGAAGTGAAACACGTACTCTCCGTCAATGGCGTGGATATCTACCAAGCTTGGCTAGATACCGTGCAAGACACGCGTTCAAAAGCAAGAATCACCACGAGAGTGGACCGAGCGGCGCTTGGACACTTTGGCATTGCCGAGCCGGTGGGTGATGGGGTGTTTGAGATGAAGCTCGACTTCGGTCCCGGGTTTCGCGTGTATTACGCAATCCAGGATCGAAAAATTGTTTTCCTATTGGGCGGTGGCTCAAAGGCCAGACAGCAGAACGACATCGATCAGGCCAAGGCCCTCTGGAAATCTTACAAGGTGCAGCAAAAATGACTATTCGCACTCGTTCTCATGAAGACAGCGTGCTTGAAATGCTTCGAAACGACGAAGCCTTCGCCCTCGAATACCTTTCTGTCGCGCTTGAGGAAATCGATGAGGCAGGAGGGGAGGATGCATTCCTGGTCGCTGTCCGTCGTGTAGCAGAAGCGCGCGGCGGGATGCTCAGCTTGTCGCAGAATACGGGGCTCAATCGAGCAAATCTCTACAGATCCATCGCCGCTGGCGGCGACCCTAAGCTCTCCACCCTTCTGAAAGTGCTTCAGGCGTTAGGTGTAGGCATGTCTAAAGTTGTATCGCACCGCACGGAGCAAGACGTTCGGGCTTAAGAGCGGAGCAGCGGTTGTGGGAATGCGTCCATGCAGCACTCGTCGCATTTCCCTGCATAAAGCTGGTCAAGTGCGTTGCCCGTCGCTAGAATTGCGCACTTTTTGATCAGAGGCGCACCAAGCGCCCGTCCGCAGCCTTGTCGTGCCCGACTGGCGGCGTCATTCAATACCGAGGTTAGACATGTCCACCACCATCGCAAAAGCCAACCCCAAGGTTGGCTTTGTTTCCCTGGGTTGCCCGAAGGCGCTTGTCGACTCCGAGCGCATCCTTACGCAACTGCGTATGGAAGGCTACGACGTTGTGTCCACTTACCAGGACGCTGACGTGGTGGTGGTCAACACCTGTGGCTTCATCGATTCGGCCAAGGCGGAATCCCTGGAAGTGATCGGCGAAGCGATCAAGGAAAACGGCAAGGTCATCGTGACCGGCTGCATGGGCGTGGAAGAAGGCAATATCCGCAACGTGCACCCGAGCGTGCTGGCGGTGACCGGTCCGCAGCAGTACGAGCAGGTGGTCAACGCCGTGCACGAAGTGGTGCCACCGCGCCAGGACCACAACCCGCTGATCGACCTGGTGCCGCCGCAAGGCATCAAGCTGACCCCGCGCCACTACGCGTATCTGAAGATTTCCGAAGGCTGCAACCACAGCTGCAGCTTCTGCATCATCCCGTCGATGCGCGGTAAGTTGGTCAGCCGTCCGGTTGGTGATGTACTCGACGAGGCTCAGCGCCTGGTCAAATCCGGCGTGAAAGAGCTGTTGGTGATCTCCCAGGACACCAGCGCCTACGGCGTCGATGTGAAATACCGCACCGGCTTCTGGAACGGCGCGCCGGTGAAAACCCGCATGACCGAACTGTGCGAAGCCCTCAGCAGCCTGGGCGTGTGGGTGCGTCTGCACTACGTCTACCCGTACCCGCACGTGGACGAGCTGATCCCGCTGATGGCCGCCGGCAAGATCCTGCCGTACCTGGACATCCCGTTCCAGCACGCCAGCCCCAAAGTGCTCAAGGCCATGAAGCGCCCGGCGTTCGAAGACAAGACCCTGGCGCGCATCAAGAACTGGCGCGAGATTTGCCCCGAGCTGATCATCCGTTCGACCTTCATCGTCGGCTTCCCCGGCGAAACCGAAGAAGACTTCCAGTACCTCCTGGACTGGCTGACCGACGCCCAACTGGACCGCGTCGGCTGCTTCCAGTACTCGCCGGTGGAAGGCGCCCCAGCCAACCTGCTGGACCTGGCCGTAGTGCCGGACGACGTCAAGCAGGACCGTTGGGAGCGTTTCATGGCGCACCAGCAGGCCATCAGCTCGGCGCGCCTGCAACTGCGCATCGGCAAGGAAATCGAAGTGCTGATCGACGAAGTCGACGAGCAAGGCGCAGTCGGCCGTTGCTTCTTCGATGCGCCGGAAATCGACGGTAACGTGTTTATCGACGATGCCAGCGGGTTGAAGCCGGGCGACAAGGTCTGGTGCACCGTGACCGATGCCGACGAATACGACTTGTGGGCTGAAAAGCGCGACTAAGCCGTAAATAAACCGAAAAAGCTCCGCCTCTGGACAAGATGCGGGGCTTTTTTAGGTCTATCGTTTTGCCCATCGACGCCAATCATCGGCAAGGGGCAGCGGGCATGCGTCAGCATTCGGTTATCCACACACCTAAAACCAGCGACTACACGCAATTGGCACAAATCTGGGAAGACTCGGTCCGTGCGACCCATGATTTTCTACCGGACAGTTACATCGTATTGCTGAAGAACCTGGTGCTGACGCGTTACTTGGACGCTGTGATGTTGATCTGCACCAAAGACCCGCGTCAGCGTATCACCGGGTTTGCCGGCGTGGCGTCGGGCAAGGTGGAGATGCTGTTCATCGCCCCCAAGCACCGCGGCGAAGGCCTGGGTCGGCAACTGCTGCGCTATGCGATCGAGCACCTGAACGCCGATGAGCTGGACGTCAACGAACAAAACACCCAGGCCTTGGGTTTTTACTTCAAACAGGGTTTCGAAGTGATCGGACGCACGGAGCATGACGGCTTGGGGCAGCCCTATCCGTTGTTGCATATGCGTTTGCGCCAGGTGCAGCATCAAGCCAGTCAGGGCTAAATGAAATGGGGCCGGGATTAACCGCGCCCACACAGGTACAATAGCCGCCCCCTTTTGCTACGGCCCTTGTCATGACTGACCCCATACGCCTCTCCAAACGCCTTATCGAACTGGTCGGTTGCTCCCGTCGGGAGGCTGAGCTGTTCATCGAAGGCGGCTGGGTCTCGGTGGACGGTGAAGTGATCGACGAACCGCAGTTCAAGGTCACCACCCAGAAGGTCGAACTCGACCCGGACGCCAAGGCCACCGCGCCCGAGCCCGTGACCATCCTGCTGCACGCCCCAGCTGGGGTAGATGCCGAAACAGCCATGGCGTCGATCAGCGCCGATACCCTCTCGGAAGAACACCGCTTCGGCAAGCGTCCGCTCAAGGGCCACTTCCTGCGCCTCACCGCCAGCGCCGACCTGCAAGCCAAGGCCAGCGGCCTGCTGGTGTTTACCCAGGACTGGAAGATCCTGCGCAAGTTGACCGCCGATGCCGCCAAGATCGAGCAGGAGTACGTGGTGGAAGTGGAAGGCGACATGGTTGCCCACGGCCTCAATCGCCTGAACCACGGCCTGACCTACAAAGGCAAAGAGCTGCCGGCGGTCAAAGCCAGCTGGCAGAACGAAAACCGCCTGCGTTTTGCGATGAAAAACCCGCAGCCAGGCGTGATCGCGCTGTTCTGTGAAGCGGTTGGCCTCAAAGTCATCGCCATCCGTCGTATCCGCATCGGCGGCGTGTCCATCGGCAAGGTGCCGGTTGGCCAATGGCGTTACCTGTCCGGCAAAGAGAAGTTCTAAGCCGCTACCCTATTTCCCGACACCGCCTCTATTGCGCGGTGTCCTCAGTTGAATACCAGGATTGCCCACCATGATTCACAACGACGTACTGCGCAGCGTGCGCTACATGCTCGACATCAGCGACAACAAGATGGTCGAGATCATCAAGCTCGGCGGCATGGACGTGACCAAGGACGACCTGCTGACCTATCTCAAGAAAGATGAGGAAGAAGGCTTCGTGTTCTGCCCGGATGAAGTCATGGCGCACTTCCTCGACGGCTTGGTGATCTTCAAGCGCGGCAAGGACGAAAGCCGTCCGCCGCAGCCGATCGAGACCCCGGTGACCAACAACATCATCCTCAAGAAGCTGCGCGTGGCCTTCGAGCTGAAAGAAGACGACATGCACGCCATCCTCAAAGCCGCCGAGTTCCCGGTATCCAAGCCTGAGCTGAGCGCACTGTTCCGCAAGTTCGGCCACACCAACTACCGCACCTGCGGCGATCAGTTGCTGCGCAACTTCCTCAAGGGCCTGACCCTGCGGGTGCGTGCTTAAGCCATGAGCTACAACGTCTCGCCCGTCGGCTTCGTGCGCTCCTGTTTCAAGGAGAAGTTCGCCATCCCACGCCAACCGCAACTGGCGCCTGCCGCCCGTGGTGTGCTGGAGTTGGTGGCGCCGTTCGACGGCGGCGAGGCTGTACAAGGCCTGGAGCAGGTCAGCCATGTGTGGCTGTTGTTCCTGTTCCATCAGGCGCTGGAAGACAAGCCACGCCTGAAAGTGCGCCCACCCCGCCTGGGCGGCAACACCTCCATGGGCGTGTTTGCTACCCGTGCAACTCATCGCCCGAATGGCATTGGCCAGTCAGTGGTGAAGTTGGACAAAGTGGAGCCGGGACGGCTGTGGATCTCCGGGATTGATCTGCTCGATGGCACACCGGTGCTGGATATCAAGCCGTATGTGCCGTATGCCGACATACTCGACACGGCGACCAACGACATCGCGAGCGCAGCGCCGCAGCTGATTCCGGTGCAGTGGCTGAAGACCGCCCTGCAACAGGCACAAGGCCATGCGCAGCGCCTGGGCGAGCCACTGGTGGAACTGATTGATCAGTGCCTGGCACAGGATCCACGGCCGGCGTATCAAACGCCGGGACCGGAGCGGGAATATGGCGCGCAGTTCTGGGATGTGGATGTGCGGTGGCACTATCCCGAGGCGGGGGTGATTTGTGTGCTGGAAGTGCTTCCCGCCCACTGAAGAAACCGGAAACAAAATGTGGGAGCCAGCTCCCACATTTTTTTGAGCGGTGTTTACTTCTCGACGAACGCACGCTCGATCAAGTAATCACCCGGCTCACGCATCCGTGGCGAAACTTTCAGGCCGAAGCTGTTCAACACTTCGCTGGTTTCGTCCAGCATGCTTGGGCTGCCGCACAGCATGGCGCGGTCGTCCTCGGGGTTGATCGGTGGCAGGCCGATGTCGCTGAACAGCTTGCCGCTGCGCATCAGGTCGGTCAGGCGGCCTTCGTTTTCGAACGGCTCGCGGGTCACGGTCGGGTAGTAGATCAACTTGTCACGCAGGGCCTCGCCGAAGAATTCGTTCTGCGGCAGGTGCTCGGTGATGAATTCGCGGTAAGCGACTTCGTTGACGTAACGTACGCCGTGGCACAGGATCACCTTTTCAAAGCGCTCGTAGGTCTCCGGGTCCTGGATCACGCTCATGAACGGCGCCAGGCCAGTACCGGTGCTGAGCAGGTACAGGTGTTTGCCCGGCTTCAAATCGTCAAGCACCAGGGTGCCCGTCGGTTTTTTGCTGATGATGATCTCGTCGCCTTCCTTCAAGTGCTGCAATTGGGAAGTCAGCGGGCCATCCGGCACCTTGATGCTGAAGAACTCCAGATGCTCTTCCCAGTTCGGGCTGGCAATGGAGTAAGCGCGCATGAGCGGGCGGCCGTTGGGCTGTTGCAGGCCGATCATCACGAACTGACCGTTCTCGAAGCGCAGGCCCGGATCGCGGGTGCACTTGAAGCTGAACAGAGTGTCGTTCCAGTGATGAACACTGAGGACACGCTCGTGGTTCATGTTGCTCATGTACGGGGGACTCCTGGAAATGGGTCTGCGCCAAATGTAGTTGCGCAATTGCACAGCATTCTAATGGCGGCGACAATATCTGTTAACTGGATTATTAAGATAAGGGTTATCGGTTATATCGATATGCGATTTACTCTCCGTCAACTGCAAGTCTTCGTCGCCGTCGCCCAGCAGGAAAGCGTCTCGCGCGCTGCTGGCCTTCTGGCATTATCTCAATCCGCCGCCAGCACCTCGATCACCGAGCTGGAGCGCCAATCCAGCTGCCAATTATTCGACCGCGCGGGCAAACGCCTGAGCCTCAACGCCCTCGGTCATCAGCTATTGCCCCAGGCAGTGGCGCTGTTGGACCAGGCCAAGGAGATCGAGGACCTGCTTAACGGCAAGTCCGGCTTCGGTTCCCTGGCGGTCGGCGCCACCCTCACCATCGGCAATTACCTGGCCACGTTGCTGATCGGCAGCTTCATGCAGCAACACCCCGAGAGCCAGGTGAAACTGCATGTGCAGAACACTGCGCATATCGTGCATCAGGTGGCGCACTACGAAATTGACCTGGGTCTAATCGAAGGCGACTGCAGCCACCCGGATATCGAGGTGCAAACCTGGGTGGAGGATGAACTGGTGGTGTTCTGCGCGCCGCAACATCATTTAGCCAAGCGCGGCGTGGCAACCATGGACGAGTTGACCCATGAGGCGTGGATCCTGCGGGAACAAGGCTCAGGCACACGCCTGACCTTTGACCAAGCCATGCGCCATCACCGTAGCGCGCTGAATATTCGCCTGGAGCTGGAACACACTGAGGCGATCAAACGCGCGGTGGAGTCGGGGCTGGGGATTGGCTGTATTTCGCGGCTGGCCCTGCGCGACGCATTCCGGCGTGGCAGCCTGGTACCGGTGGAAACCCCGGACCTGGACCTGGCCCGGCAGTTCTACTTCATCTGGCATAAGCAGAAGTACCAGACCTCGGCGATGCGCGAGTTCCTGGAACTGTGCCGCGCCTTCACCGCCGGGGTTCAGCGCAGCGACGAGATCGTGCTGCCGAGCATTGCCTGAGGGTTAGATCAGGATCACGGCCCAGACCAGGGTGATCATGGTCAGCGCAACGAATTGCGCGGCGCTGCCCATGTCCTTGGCGTTTTTCGACAGCGGGTGGCGGTCAAGGGAGATGCGGTCGATTGCCGCTTCGACTGCCGAGTTGAGCAACTCGACAATCAACGCCAGCAGGCACACGGCGATGAGCAAAGCACGCTCGACCCGGCTCACATTCAGGAAAAAGCTCAATGGGATCAGGATCACGTTGAGCAACACCAACTGACGGAATGCCGCCTCGCCAGTGAAAGCCGCACGCAGGCCATCCAGGGAATACCCCCCCGCATTGAAGATACGTTTGATACCGGTTTGACCCTTGAAAGGCGACATAGACGTAGGCAACTGAACCAAAGAAGTGGGGAAACTAGATCACGCCAAGTCAAAAAAGCGTGAATCGATCACAGCTTAATGCTGCGAAATTGACTCAAGTTGTTGCAAGAGCAGCGCCGCCTGGGTGCGTGTACGCACGCCCAGTTTGCGGAAGATCGCCGTGACGTGGGCCTTGATGGTGGCTTCCGATACGCTCAACTCGTAGGCAATCTGCTTGTTCAACAAGCCTTCGCAGACCATGGTCAGCACCCGGAACTGCTGTGGTGTCAGGCTGGCAAGGCCATCACGGGCGGCCTTGGCTTCGTCGGACACGTTGATTTCTTCGAACGCCTGTGGCGGCCATGACACATCGCCATCCAGCACCGTGCGCACAGATTTCTGGATATCTTCCATCGCGCTGGACTTGGGAATGAAACCGCTGGCGCCAAACTCCTTGGAGCGCACCACCACGTCGGCTTCTTCCTGGGCCGAGACCATCACCACGGGGATCTGCGGGTATTGGCCGCGCAACAGCACCAACCCGGAGAAACCGTAGGCACCGGGCATGTTCAGGTCGAGCAGCACCAGGTCCCAGTCGGACTTTTCGGTGAGACGGGCTTCCAGCTCGGCAATGCTGGCCACTTCAACCAGGCGGACGTCCGGGCCAAGGCCCAAGGTCACGGCCTGGTGCAACGCACTGCGAAACAGCGGGTGGTCATCGGCTATCAGGATTTCGTATGTGGCCATTGATTAAATGATCCTGTTTTTTAGGGGTGCCCTGATCGGCGCCCAGCATGCCCAGCGTAGCCTGGAGGGTCAAGCGCTACGCCCGTGGGCATTTTAGCGGGTTGCGGGGTTGGGGTGCCATCATGCAAACGTCGTCTGGTTATACCGTCGCAATATAGGGAGCAAGGCGCGTATGAACAGTATCCGTCGGATCCAGCGGCATCTGGAACTTGGCGGCCAGGTAATGGGTGCTGAACACATCCAGGTAGGCGTCCAGGACTTCACTGGCCACCAGGTCATCGGCCAGCTCAAGGCATAGAGCAGCGACTTCGGCGGTGCAGAAGTGGTCGTCGCGCTTGGAACGGCGCAGTTTGTAGCGCGACAGCTGCTCGGGCGCCAGGCTGAGCACCGGCAAATGCTCCAGGTACGGGCTTTTGCGGAACATTTTGCGCGCTTCGCTCCAAGTGCCGTCCAGCAGGATGAACAGTGGACGTTTGCCCTCCTCGACCTTCACCTCGCTGACGACGCGCTCCGGTGCGACGAATTCGCCGGGGAACACGATATAGGGCTGCCACTGCGGGTCGGCCAGCAATGTGAGCAGGTCAGGATCGACCTCGGTACGTGACCAGGCGAACGCGGTGGTGTCGTCGATCACATCGGCGATCAGCCAGCCGGTATTGCTCGGTTTCATGGGTTCGACGTCGTGCATCAGCAGGCACATCGCTGAAGTTGCGGCGACGTTGGGCCGCCAGGCACACAGGCAGTACTCAGGAATGACCCGGCAGCCGGGGCAGCGTTCGGCACGCGAACCACGGTTGAGGAACGGCCGGACGGCACGGGCCAGGCGCTGGGTGCGCAGGCGGGAAACGGCGTGGCTCATCGGATGCGCCGGTGGGATGGGTAGATCGACACGGTGAAAACTCGTGGACGGCTGAAGTGGCGGCAGTTTACCAGCGATACGCCTGGCTGTAGTGGCAAGGGCTCACCTATAATTGCGCGCCACTGAACGCACAGCGCAGTGGCTGGTCTATGCACCAGTAACCGAATCAGGAGAGTTTCATGCTGCGTTCCATGCTGCGCCTTGTCGCCCCATCCGTCGCCCTCGCGCTGGTATTGCCCGTGTGCGCCCAGGCGGCCTCGCTGCTGGAGGCCCAAATGAACCGCAAGCTGCAAAGCGTCGCGGCTGAGAGCAACAAGGACCTGCCCCGGGAAATCGACGAAAAGACCCTGGAAGTGGCCTACACCGTTGAAGGCATGCAACTGATCGACCACCTGAGCGTCCTGCCCGACCGCGCCGAACAGATGCGCGCCAACCCCAAGGCGGTGTACTTCCAGCTCGGTCAGAGCGTGTGCCTGAACAAGGGCTACCGCGAGTTGATGGCCAAGGGCGCGGTGATGCGTTACGAAATCACTGAGAACAAGACCAACCGTCCTGTGGCGTCGGTGAAGTTCGTGGAAGCGGATTGCCCGGCTCCGGCAAAAAAGAAAAAGTAACGGCTCGACCTTCGCGTGCTGCCGTCCGGTGGCGCGCACTCCCCCGCGTCAACGCCTTCCGGCCAGCTAGACTCTGAACTGCGCTACCAATAAGTGGTTGCCAGCCAAAGGTTTTCCGGCCCATGATCAAGTCATCCCAACCATTCATCTACAGCGCTTTTCATGCTGTTCTGTAACATTTTCAGGGCAAAAGAAGGTTGCCCCCTGCGGCGAACAGCGACACAAGCAGTGTCGTCGCCTGCGGCGAAGGTGCCCTGCAAGAAGGAGAAGTTGAATGCCTTACGAACCGAATGACCGCCTGCTCCGACATTTTGAACAACACGGCACCGACCTCACCCAGCAGGTCGACGCACAACTCCAGCTGATCGCCCCCAACAGCCCGAATATCCCCCTGTATCGCGACATGATCCTCACCGTGCTGCGCATGGCCCAGGACGACCGCAACCGCTGGAACGCCAAGATCACCCTGCAAGCCATTCGCGAGCTGGACAATGCCTTTCGCGTGCTCGAACAGTTCAAGGGCCGCCGCAAGGTCACGGTGTTCGGCTCGGCTCGCACACCGATAGAAAGCCCGTTGTATGCACTGGCCCGCGAAGTCGGCGCGGCACTGGCACGTTCGGACCTGATGGTGATCACCGGCGGCGGTGGCGGCATCATGGCCGCCGCCCACGAAGGCGCGGGCCTGGAACACAGCCTGGGGTTCAACATCACCCTGCCGTTTGAACAGCATGCCAACCCGACCATCGATGGCACTGAGAACCTGCTGTCCTTCCACTTCTTCTTTACCCGCAAGCTGTTCTTCGTCAAGGAAGCCGATGCCCTGGTGCTGTGCCCAGGCGGTTTCGGCACCCTGGATGAAGCATTGGAAGTGCTGACCCTGATCCAGACAGGCAAGAGTCCGCTGGTGCCAGTGGTGCTGCTGGACGCGCCGGGTGGCGGATTCTGGCAAGGCGCCCTGGACTTTATCCGCAGCCAGTTGGAAGCCAACCGCTACATCCTGCCCACCGACCTCAAGCTGGTACGCCTGGTGTACAGCGCCGAAGAGGCGGTGGAAGAGATCAACCAGTTTTATGCCAACTTCCACTCCACCCGTTGGCTGAAACGCGAGTTTGTGGTGCGCATGAATCACCCGCTCAGTGAACGCGCATTGGCCCATTTGCAAGGCGAGTTCGCCAGCCTGCGACTGAGTGGAGAGTTTCAGCAGCTCGCGTATACCGGCGAGGAACATGATGAACCAAGGTTCAGTCATTTGACGCGGCTGGTGTTCAACTTCAACGGGCGCGATCAGGGCCGGCTGCGGGAGTTGGTGGACTACATCAATTTACCGGAGAACTGGGCACAGGCTCAGGGCAAGGCGCAGCAGCGAGTGGCGCCGGAGCCAGCGTGATTTTTTGAGGGTAAAAAAAAGACCCACTATTTTCATAGTGGGTCTTTTTGTTTGTTCAGAAGATCAATCATCCATGTCACGGCCGCTCAACAAGCGGGTGATCATTTCCATCGAAAACCCGCGATAGCTGAGGAATCGTCCCTGCTTCGCCCGTTCCTTGGCATCAATCGGCAGATGGCCAGAGAACTTGCGCCGCCAGGTGTCTTCCAACTGCGCCTGCCAACTGATTCCGCACTCGCGCAGGGCAAGGTCGATATCAGCGCGTTGCAGGCCACGCTGGCTCAGCTCTTCACGAATACGCGCCGGGCCATAGCCCGAGCGAGCGCGATAGGAAACAAAACTTTCGAGGTATCGGGCTTCGGAAAGCAACCCCTCTTCCGTCAAGCGGTCGAGGGCGGTTTCGATCATCTCGGGCTCTGCGCCGCGCTGACGCAGTTTACGCGTCAGCTCAACTCGACCATGTTCGCGTCGAGCGAGCAGGTCCATTGCAGTGCGCCGAACGGCGACGAGTGTATCCAGTACAACTGTCATCTTTAGATGTCAGTGTCAGCTTCTTCCACTTCTTCAACCGGCTCGCGGTTGGCGGCAGCTTTCACGTCTGGAGCGGCAGTCAGCAGCTTGTCGCGAATCTGCTTTTCAAGCGTGGCAGCGATGTCCGGGTTGTCCGCCAGGAACTTGGCCGAGTTGGCCTTGCCTTGACCGATCTTGCTGCCGTTGTAGGCATACCAGGCACCGGATTTCTCGACGAAACCGTGCAGCACGCCCAGGTCGATCATCTCGCCATTCAGGTAGATACCCTTGCCGTAGAGAATCTGGAACTCGGCCTGACGGAAAGGCGGGGCCACCTTGTTCTTCACGACTTTAACGCGGGTTTCGCTACCGACAACCTCGTCACCTTCTTTCACCGCGCCAGTACGGCGGATGTCCAGACGGACCGAAGCGTAGAACTTCAGCGCGTTACCACCGGTGGTGGTTTCCGGGCTGCCGAACATCACGCCGATCTTCATACGGATCTGGTTGATGAAGATCACCAGGCAGTTGGCGTTCTTGATGTTACCGGTGATTTTACGCAGCGCCTGGGACATCAGACGGGCTTGCAGGCCCACGTGCATGTCACCCATTTCGCCTTCGATTTCAGCCTTGGGCACCAGGGCCGCCACGGAGTCGACCACGATCACGTCGATGGCGTTGGAGCGCACCAGCATGTCGGTGATTTCCAGGGCTTGCTCACCGGTGTCCGGCTGGGAAACCAGCAGGTCGTCAACGTTGACGCCCAGTTTGCCGGCGTATTCAGGGTCCAGGGCGTGCTCGGCGTCGACGAACGCACAGGTGGCGCCCATTTTCTGCGCCTGGGCAATCACCGACAAAGTCAGGGTAGTTTTACCGGAAGATTCAGGACCGTAGATTTCAACGATACGGCCTTTTGGCAGGCCGCCAATGCCGAGCGCGATGTCCAGACCCAGAGAGCCCGTGGAAATAGCCGGGATCGCCTGACGGTCGTGATCGCCCATACGCATTACGGCACCCTTGCCGAATTGACGTTCGATCTGACCCAGGGCCGCAGCCAAGGCTTTCTTCTTGTTGTCGTCCATTAAAGTCCTCACGTAATCAATAAGGCCGGGGCGGCCAACACCTGTATAAGTAGACAGTATTGTTCCACAAAGATCGGAGATCGCCTACCCCTGATTTTCTATTTCTGTTGCAGCTCGTCGCAACAAGCCCTCTAGCGCGGCCTTTACCGTTTGTCGGCGGACCTCGTCGCGGTTGCCGGTGAAGTGCTCAAGCTCGGCCGTGATCTCTTCGCCCACGCCAAACGCCAGCCATACGGTGCCCACCGGTTTGTCTGGCGAACCACCGTCCGGCCCTGCCACGCCACTGACAGCGACAGCAAACCGCGCCAGGCTTTTTTCCTGGGCGCCACGGACCATTGCCTCCACCACTTCCTGGCTGACAGCCCCGACTTTTGCAAACAATGTCTCCGGCACATTCAATTGCCGGGTCTTCTGCCGATTGGAATAGGTGACATAGCCCGCCTCGAACCAGGCTGAGCTGCCCGGAATTCGCGTGATGGCCTCCGCGATACCGCCGCCGGTGCAGGACTCGGCCGTGGTGACATGGGCGTTGAGCACCTGCAGGCGGCGGCCCAGTTCGGCAGCGAGTTGAGTGATTTCCTTCAAGGTCGTCTCCAGTCGTGGGCGGGGGTTCGCCTACCCTACAGGAGACAATCTCACACGCAAGTGACGGACTGTCTCAAGACACTAACGGGCGACGGCTCGCACATACGCCTGGCAGGCACGCAAGGCAATCAGGGCGCTGTCGCCGTCGTCGGTGATGCGGATAATTCGCTGAGCATGCGCTGGGTCAAGTCGGGCTCGCGGGGCTGCATGAACCACGCTGCCGGCGGCGGTGGCGGCTGGCATTGGGCAGCCACTGGAGGCGTCGAGAAGGACTGACAGCCGCACATCAGCAGTGGCAATGCGGTCACGCAAAGCTGCTTGAGTACGTTGGGCATCGCTCAACTCCCGGGCATGTTGTTGGTCGATGGCACTGAGCTGTTGCTCAAGGGCCAGCCGTCTGTCTTGCTCGGCCTGCTGTAGATGCAGGGCTTTCTGGGTCTGTGCGGCCGACAAGCGTTCAATCTGTGCCCCGTACCGCCACGCCTGCACCTGCCAGACAACGACCACCAGCACGCATACACCAATCGCAACTAAGAAACGCATAACACCGCCTTCGCCCGCGCCCACAACTGCAAACGGTCCTCCAGGCCATTGAGCCCGCCGTTGATACGCCGGGTGATGGTGGTGAACTGGTCCTTGTCGGCGAGTTCATTCAAGCCATTGCTTTGCCAGAACCAGGCGGCGGATTCACAGGCCCATTGTGGTTGCTCCAGTAATTCGGGTCGTTGCAGCAAGCGATCATCGCCGAACAGCGCTTGGCTGCATGCCAGGTAGTTGCGGCGACCGGTGACCTGGATCAGCCCCCTGCCCCGGTACTTTTGGCCGTCACCGTCCGCTTCAGGCGTATTGCCCAGGCGCGCGGCCAACGTACCGGTGTCGTACTTGCTCAAATAAGTATCGCTGCCGAGTTCGCGCACGTAGTGCAGTTCGCCGGATTCGTGGCCGATCTGCGCGAGAAAAGCGGCGACGCGCAGCACGCTGTTGATTTCGTACCGAACAAAAGACGCATTCAACGCGGTTGAAAAAACTCCTGCCATACGGCTAGCGCCTGGAATGATTTGAATCAATTGAGGCTGCGTTATCACCACCACGGTCACCTTGACCCCCCCCTAGGTAGACAAACCAACGTCCGTGTTAGAACTGCGATAGGCACTGACCATTCCAGCCAGGTGCAACGAACTCGCGCCCCCAGTGATTAAGAAGATCACCCAGGTACGCCAATTCGCCAGGTCGTCCTGATGCCAACAACTGGCGATCACCGCCCCAATGCATCGATCTCGCCAATCCAGTCTCGCGCCACTCTGGAAGTCTGGTGTGAACAGAGCGCACGGGCTGCCGGTTTTTTTCCGTAGCGCTGCACTACCGGCTTATCAGCGTCCAGGCATCCCCCGAAGGGCCACCCTGGCTGTGGCGAGCCTGAATCAGAAATGAAAAAGCCCAGCGCGACGGCTGGGCTCTATTACGCAAGGAGACAGAAGATCATGGAATCCAGTAAGCAATCTTGCCGTCTGCACCAACAGCTATAAACTTGCCGTTGCCATAGGCGACGCTCCGGATATCGGTTCCTGCGAAAGTGTTGGCTTGCTGAACCCAACCGATCCCATCCTCGGAAACGGCTGTCTTGCCGCCGTCGCCGACAGCTACATACTTGCCATTACCGTAAGCAATGTCGCGGATGATGGTTCCACCGAAACTGGTATCTTCAACAGCAGTCCAGCTAAGCCCATCGGATGAATATGCCATCTTGCCATCCGCACCAACGATAAACATTTTCCCGTTGCAAAGCTTCATGGAAAGGATAGTGCTAGTGCCAAAGGTGCTGGTTCTGGGCGTGAATGTTTGCGGATTTTCCGTCGCCATCTTCACTGCGCTAAGCAGCTTCCCATTCGATCCCGCAACCAACACAAAACTGCCAATGACGTTGACGCAGTACACAGTCTCGCTAGAAGTGAAGGTGGTAGTGCGCTCCACCAGGCCTGACCAATCGCTATAACGGGAAAATACTTTACCGTTAGACCCAACCAGTATCCAGGTGTAGCTGTTACCGGAAATTGGTTGATAAAACACAATGCCTTGCAAGTCCGCGGACGCGCGAACAGTTGCCGTAAGGTCTGTCCAAACCCTTTCAGGGCGTGCTGCGTCGCCGAAGAGCAGATTGCCGGATTGAGAAAGGGCTTGAAGCGATACCCCAATACCGTTCCAGTACAGCTCGTTGAGGACCTTTGCGCTATCAGAGGTGACGGCGCCCTTAAGCTTGGTCCACGCGGTACCAGTTGCGCCTCCGCTGGCAACCTGAGTGGTTGTGGTAAGGCCGTTGCCACCAACCGCATAAAACTTGCCTTGCGCAAAAACCACGCGCCTAAGCATGCCGGTGTTATCCACCGGTTGTACTTGAGTCCAAAGATCTTGCAAGGTTTGAGACGCCGAGTTTGCGTTTTCCATTTTAAACTCCGTTACTGAGCTGATTTAAGTTCAGGCCTCTGGATTGGGCGTATGGCGCTCATGGGCGATTGCTCGAGGCTCGCGGCCTTCACTTGATTCAGCGTCCCACATCGGGAACATTTGATCTGGAGCTCTGTAAACCCACCCGTGCGGGCGAGAAGTCGGTTGCAGTTACCGCATCTGAATTCTTTCAACATCTGCAAATTCCTTTTACTGAACCACCTTTTCCGTGTGATTGATTAGGAAGCGGCGTTACATTCGCCGCCCTCTCACACCCACCTACATACAGGTCCGTAGACGGCGGCATGCCTGCGGGATCTTTGAGCAGAGACAGTCCGAGGTAAAAGTTCTGGTTGAAGGATACAATCCAAGTGTCATAGTCCGTTTCCGCGCTGGTGAGCACGGAAGGTGCCGCGACAATCGCGGTGGGCAGGTCACATTGATCAGGCGGCAGGCCCCAGCGGTTATCCAGGGCCAGATCCATCAATTGGCTGGCCAGGTCACAGGCATCAAAGGGTGCCGATCCGCTGGCAACCATGGCCTTGAGTGAAACCGACAAGGCGTGCGCCTTGCGCCCTGCAAGAGAGCGCACGCCGGGGCCATTGCGCTCCACGCTGATCAAAATGCCAGCTTTATCGCCCGTTCCGGGAAAGTCATGGTGCTTGCCTACGTGCAGCTGTGGGAAAGCGCTCTTCAGCACGCCCCCAATCGCCACAGGCAGTTGGGAAGGTTTTTCGAGAAGTGTCATCTGCTTGCATCCTTGCAGCGGTTACTGCTGATCCGGGCGAGAGGTTGGGGTCTCGTTGACCCCGATACGCTTGGCCGCCCAGCGTTCATAAAGGCCGATGGCCACGTCCGCACCGGCCATGGCCGTCAGGCAGCCAATGGCGCCAGCGGTCCAGATCGACATGCCGGCGGCGTAGCACAGCATCAATGCCGATACCCCGCAGACCATGCATGCCCCGGACCGCAGCGCCAGGCGCCGGATCAGCGACCAACCGCGGGCGCCCTCCTTGTCGGCGCGCCACATTTCGCCGGATACACCGCCAATCAGCGCCAGTACGATCACCAGCCAGATAGGCATTTCCGCTAACGCTTGCTGCTCGTTTGTCATGTCACGCCTCCTGGCTGAGCACTACCGGCACGGGGCCGGCTCTTGGGTAAATCCATGGGTAGGTAGGCATTCCAAAAAGCCCGATTGCCCGGGCTTTTCAGTAATGATGTCCTCGGTCTTTCGGCGCTACTGGCGCGGTACGGACCTTTCCTCGATGTTTTTCCGACCACGATCCCTGTCTGCCGGATAACTGCTTCTGGTGCTTTACGCTGCACACCCGGGTCAGTTGCCAACCCTCTGAACCGTTAAGGCCGGTTCATCGCTGCCTGTTTGTTAAGCGGTGAAACTAAAGAGCGTCGGCATCCTTGCCGGTGTTGCTGGCGTCCTTGCCATCGCTCGGATGGCGTCCTTGCCGGTGTTGCGTGCCTTCCTTGTGTTGACTGGCAGCATCCTTGCCGCCTCCACCAAGCCTTGTTGGCTGGCTTGAGATGGAGAATATGCATGTATGCATATACAGTCAATGCACAAATGCATTTATTTTTAGCACTCAAATGCACGAATGCATTTTCGTTCTTGTGGACAGCGGGTTTGGTGGTTTTTTCCAGGCGAAAAAAAGCCCGCTCGTTGGCGGGCTTTTTCTTACAGAAGAAGGTTAACGGGCGTACATGCCCCACCAGAACACATGACCCAGGATGCTGATCTGCTCATCCTGGATATCCTGGAAGCTGTAGTCCTCATCCGGGTGCTCGTCGCGATTGAAACTGCGCAGGCGAATTCCGGAAGGCAGGCGGTAGAGCTGTTTCACCCGCAATTGGCCGTTGTGGTTGATGGCATACAAGTCACCATCGACGATATCACCAATGCCGCTTTTGCCCGCGTTCACCCCGACCGTCGCACCATCACGCAGCACCGGCAACATGCTGTTGCCACGCACCGTCACACACTTGGCCTGGTCGAACTGCACACCGTTATGCCGCAGGCTGCGCTTGCCGAACCGCAGACTGGCCTTCTCGCTTTCCTCGATGACGAATCTTCCTGATCCAGCAGCCAATTCAACCTCGCGCAGAAAGGGGATCGACACCTCGTCGTCATTAACGGGCGTGTCGTCGTCCCACAGGCTTATGTCCTTGAGTTCCGAATGCATCGGGTCGCGCCCGTCCTCCCGCGAACCACCCACCGCCGCGCGCCCGCGCAGTTGGTCGGTACTCACGCGGAAGTACTCGGCGATGCGGGAAATGTGCTTGTCCGACGGATCAACGATCTTGCCGCTGAGGATCCGGGACAGCGTGGATTGAGGCACGCCGGTACGCCGGTGAAGCTCCGTGGGAGAGATCCGGTCGCGGTCCAGCAGTTCGCGTAAGACGATAGAAACGTTGCGTTTTTGCATAACGGGGATAGTGACGGGAGATTTTGGGGTTGGCAAATGCTAATTTGCATTATTTATGCAAACTCGATGCATTTCCTGGGCTATTTCAAGTGGGGTGATGTGGACTGCGAACGGCAGACCTCGCGTGTTAACCTTGCGCCCATCGCAAAATCGCAGGGCGGAATGCCCCACCTTTGCCCCACTCCTTTCAACGAATTTGCCTACGACCCAATGAGTAAAAACACGTCCGATCTGTCCTCCCACACCCCGATGATGCAGCAGTACTGGCGCCTCAAGAACCAGCACCCTGATCAGTTGATGTTCTACCGCATGGGCGACTTCTACGAGATCTTCTACGAAGACGCGAAGAAGGCCGCCAAGCTGCTGGATATCACCCTGACGGCGCGTGGGCAGTCGGCGGGGCAGTCGATTCCGATGTGTGGGATTCCTTACCACTCGTTGGAAGGCTACCTGGTCAAGCTGGTGAAACTGGGTGAGTCGGTGGTGATCTGCGAGCAGATCGGTGACCCAGCCACTAGCAAGGGGCCGGTGGAACGTCAGGTGGTGCGCATTATTACGCCGGGGACGGTGAGTGATGAGGCGCTGCTGGATGAGCGTCGCGATAACCTGATCGCGGCAGTGTTGGGCGATGAGCGTCTGTTTGGCCTGTCGGTGCTGGATATCACCAGCGGCAACTTCAGCGTGCTGGAGATCAAAGGCTGGGAGAACCTGCTGGCGGAGCTGGAGCGCATCAACCCGGTTGAGCTGTTGATTCCGGATGATTGGCCTAAGGATCTGCCGGCGGAAAAACGCCGTGGAGCCAAGCGTCGTGCGCCGTGGGATTTTGAGCGTGACTCGGCGTTGAAAAGTCTGTGCCAACAGTTTTCAGTGCAGGACCTTAAAGGCTTCGGTTGCGAAACCCTGACCCTGGCCATCGGCGCCGCCGGTTGCTTGCTGGGCTATGCCAAGGAAACCCAGCGCACCGCCCTGCCGCATTTGCGCAGCCTACGCCATGAGCGTCTGGACGATACTGTGGTGCTCGATGGCGCGAGCCGGCGCAACCTGGAATTGGACACCAACCTGGCCGGCGGGCGTGATAACACCCTGCAATCGGTGGTCGACCGTTGCCAGACCGCCATGGGCAGCCGCTTGCTGACCCGCTGGCTGAACCGACCGTTGCGCGACTTGAGCGTGCTGCAGGCGCGCCAGACTTCTATTACCTGCCTGCTGGACGGCTATCGCTTTGAAAAGCTGCAGCCACAGCTGAAGGAAATCGGTGATATCGAGCGCATCCTGGCGCGGATCGGCCTGCGTAATGCGCGGCCGCGTGACTTGGCGCGCCTGCGTGACGCCCTCGGTGCCTTGCCACAATTGCAAGCGGCGATGACCGAACTGGATACACCGCACCTGCAACAGCTCGCGGTTACCGCCGGTACTTATCCGGAACTGGCGGCACTGCTGGAAAAAGCCATCATCGACAACCCGCCGGCAATCATCCGTGACGGCGGCGTCTTGAAGACCGGTTACGACAGTGAGCTGGACGAGCTGCAAGCCCTGAGCGAAAACGCCGGGCAGTTCCTGATTGACCTGGAAGCCCGCGAAAAAGCCCGTACCGGCCTGGCCAACCTGAAAGTCGGGTACAACCGCGTGCACGGCTACTTCATCGAGTTGCCGAGCAAGCAGGCCGAGTCGGCCCCCATCGACTATCAACGTCGCCAGACACTGAAAGGCGCCGAACGGTTTATCACCCCAGAGCTGAAAGAATTCGAAGACAAGGCACTGTCGGCCAAGAGCCGTGCCCTGGCTCGGGAAAAGATGCTCTATGAAAACCTGCTGGAAGACCTGATCAGCCAGTTGGCACCGCTGCAGGACACCGCCGCCGCCCTGGCCGAGTTGGATGTGCTGAGCAACCTGGCCGAGCGCGCGCTGAACCTTGACCTGAACTGCCCGCGTTTTGTCAGCGAGCCGTGCATGCGCATTGTGCAAGGTCGCCACCCGGTTGTAGAGCAGGTATTGACCACACCGTTCGTCGCCAACGACCTGTCGCTGGACGACGATACCCGCATGCTGGTGATCACCGGTCCGAACATGGGCGGTAAATCCACCTACATGCGTCAGACCGCTTTGATTGTGCTGTTGGCGCACATCGGCAGCTTTGTGCCGGCGGCCAGTTGCGAGCTGTCCTTGGTGGATCGCATTTTCACCCGGATCGGCTCCAGCGATGACCTGGCCGGTGGCCGTTCGACCTTTATGGTGGAAATGAGCGAGACCGCCAACATCCTGCATAACGCCACTGAACGCAGCCTGGTGCTGATGGACGAAGTGGGTCGCGGCACCAGCACCTTCGACGGGCTGTCCCTGGCCTGGGCGGCGGCCGAGCGCCTGGCGCATCTGCGTGCCTATACATTGTTTGCCACCCACTATTTCGAACTGACCGTGCTGCCGGAAAGTGAACCGCTGGTGGCCAACGTGCACCTGAACGCCACTGAGCACAACGAGCGTATCGTGTTCCTGCACCACGTGCTGCCGGGGCCGGCCAGTCAGAGTTACGGCCTGGCCGTTGCCCAACTGGCCGGTGTGCCGAATGCCGTGATCACCCGCGCCCGCGAACACCTCAGCCGCCTGGAAACCACGGCCCTACCCCATGAAACCGTGGTCGCCAGCCCAGCCAAAGCCTCCAGCAAACCGGCCGCGCCGCATCAGAGTGATATGTTCGCCAGCCTGCCCCACCCGGTGCTGGATGAGTTGGCAAAGCTTGACCTGGATGACTTGACGCCGCGAAAAGCGCTCGAAATGTTATATGCACTGAAGACTCGGATATAACGCTGACGCTTGCAAGCTGGTAGACTCTCGCGCGGTTTGGGATGCTGCAGGCTATTAGCCTGGCCTGCAGACTATCGCTCCCGAACCTCGCGAGCCCTGCCACAAAGGGTTTCGCTGCCGCCGCCTGAGGAGAAAATTAGAAATGACCTTCGTCGTCACCGACAACTGCATCAAGTGCAAGTACACCGACTGCGTGGAAGTATGTCCGGTGGACTGCTTCTACGAAGGCCCGAACTTCCTGGTCATCCACCCGGACGAGTGCATTGATTGCGCCCTGTGTGAACCTGAATGCCCGGCCGTCGCTATTTTCTCCGAGGATGAAGTCCCGGCAGGTATGGAGCAGTTCATTCAGCTGAACGTCGAGCTGGCTGAAATCTGGCCGAATATCACTGAGCGCAAAGACCCGATGCCGGATGCTGCGGAATGGGATGGCAAGACGGGTAAAATTGCTGACCTCGAACGCTGATAGCGTCGCGTCCAAAAAGGCCCCTTGCGGGCCTTTTTGCGTTTCTGGAAGGTGGGTGTCACTTTCCTACAGGCAAAAAAAAGGGGCGGTATGACCCGCCCACATTTTTTCCCTAGTCCCTGTATTCCTTTTCATCATCCTGATGAATCGCATCCTGCGATATTCCCTTAACCATCGTTCCTTGATGGTTGTGTCAATCCGTGGACACAGGGCTGATGTTAGAGAGTTCCAAAGGAAGTTCAACGGGATCCATTTCTGTGGCTGACAGGCTTCGACGCTCAACAGACAATAATTAATTGTTATTTTTCAACAAGATAGAAAACTCTTTCATTTAACCGAGACGGACTTGGCGGGTAAAAAACCCAAACGCTTACGAAAAAGTAAGCGAATGCTTACACGACCAATTGCGTAAATGAGAAATAAACCCGCCTTGACCACCGTCCAGATATGAAAAAGCCCCGACAACGTCGAGGCTTTTTCCCTTCAATGCCCTCAGTCGTCGCTGACGGTGATGGTCGGCATCACTGGCGCAGCGGCTTCCTGCAGCACAATACGCGCGCCCACATGGCGAGCCAGTTCCTGGTAAACCATGGCGATCTGGCCATCAGGGTCCGCCGCGACCGTCGGCTTGCCGCCGTCCGCCTGTTCACGAATAACCATCGACAGTGGCAATGAGGCCAGCAGTTCCACCCCATATTGGGTGGCCAGCTTCTCGCCACCGCCTTCGCCGAACAGGTGCTCGGCGTGGCCGCAGTTGGAGCAGATGTGCACTGCCATGTTCTCCACCACGCCCAATACCGGGATATTGACCTTGCGGAACATTTCCACACCTTTTCTCGCGTCGAGCAGCGCCAGGTCCTGGGGCGTGGTGACGATCACAGAACCGGCCACCGGGACTTTCTGTGCCAGGGTCAGTTGGATATCACCGGTGCCTGGTGGCATGTCGATCACCAGGTAGTCCAAGTCGCCCCAGGCGGTCTGGGTGACCAGTTGCAGCAAGGCGCCGGAGACCATTGGCCCGCGCCAGACCATCGGCGTGTTGTCATCGGTCAGGAAGGCCATGGACATCACTTCCACGCCCAAGGACTCAATTGGCACGAACCACTTCTGGTCCTTGACCTTCGGCCGTGTGCCCTCGGCGATGCCGAACATCACGCCTTGGCTCGGGCCGTAGATATCCGCGTCGAGGATGCCCACGCGCGCACCTTCGCGGGCCAGGGCCAGGGCCAGGTTGGCCGCCGTGGTGGATTTGCCCACGCCGCCCTTGCCGGAGGCCACGGCCACCACGTTCTTGACGTTGGCCAGGCCCGGGATCTGCGCCTGGGCCTTGTGCGCGGCGATCACGCACTGGATGTCGACCTTGGCCGAACGCACGCCGTCGAGGCCCTCGATGGCCATCTGCAGCATCTGCGCCCAACCGCTCTTGAACAGGCCGGCGGCGTAACCCAGTTCCAATTGAACCGACACCTGGTCGCCCTGGACCTCGATGGCACGCACACAGCCGGCACTGACCGGGTCCTGGTTCAAATAAGGGTCGGTGTACTGGCGAAGCACGGCTTCCACCGCTGCGCGATTGACGGCGCTCATGGGCTACTCCCGAAAAAGACTGACTGAAACAGGCGGCTATCCTAACCGTTCCAGCGGCGTTACGGCATGCTTTCGCAGGTTCGGAAGATTCTGAAACAGCGCCACGGGGTGAAATATATTTCCCGGCGCTTTATAGTGGCCGACCTCCGTTTCATCAAGTAGCCGAGCCCCATGTCCGAGCCACGCAAGATCCTCGTCACCAGCGCCCTGCCCTATGCCAATGGTTCCATCCATCTTGGCCATATGCTTGAGTACATCCAGACCGATATGTGGGTGCGCTTCCAGAAGCATCGCGGCAATCAATGCATTTATGTCTGCGCGGACGACGCCCACGGTTCGGCCATCATGTTGCGCGCCGAAAAGGAAGGGATCACCCCGGAACAACTGATCGCCAATGTACAGGCTGAACACAGCGCCGACTTTGCCGAGTTCCTGGTGGACTTCGATAACTTCCACTCGACCCACTCCGAAGAAAACCGTGAGCTGTCGAGCCAGATCTACCTGCGCTTGAAAGAAGCCGGGCATATCGACCAGCGTTCGGTGACCCAGTATTTCGACCCGGAAAAGAAAATGTTCCTGGCCGACCGCTTCATCAAGGGCACCTGCCCGAAATGCGGCACCGAAGACCAGTACGGCGACAACTGCGAGAAATGCGGTGCGACCTATGCGCCCACCGAGCTGAAGAACCCCAAGTCGGCAATTTCTGGCGCCACCCCGGTGCTCAAGGACTCCCAGCACTTCTTCTTCAAGCTCCCGGATTTCCAGCAGATGCTGCAAACCTGGACCCGCAGCGGCACCCTGCAGGACGCCGTGGCCAACAAACTCTCCGAATGGCTCGACAGCGGCCTGCAACAGTGGGACATCTCCCGCGATGCGCCGTACTTCGGCTTCGAGATCCCAGGCGAGCCGGGCAAGTATTTCTACGTGTGGCTGGATGCGCCGATCGGCTACATGGCCAGCTTCAAGAACCTGTGCGACCGCACGCCGGAGCTGGATTTCGACGCGTTCTGGAACAAGGATTCCACCGCCGAGCTGTACCACTTCATCGGCAAGGACATCGTCAACTTCCACGCGCTGTTCTGGCCGGCCATGCTTGAGGGGTCGGGCTACCGCAAGCCGACCGCCATCGCGGTGCACGGCTACCTGACGGTTAACGGCCAGAAGATGTCCAAGTCCCGTGGCACCTTTATCAAGGCGCGCACCTACCTGGACCACTTGTCGCCGGAATACCTGCGCTACTACTACGCCTCCAAGCTGGGCCGGGGTGTCGATGACCTGGACCTGAACCTGGAAGACTTTGTACAGAAGGTCAACTCGGACCTGGTCGGCAAGGTCGTCAACATTGCCAGCCGTTGTGCCGGGTTTATCCACAAGGGCAACGCGGGCCTGCTGGTGGCCGAGAACGCTGCGCCGGAACTGACTGACGCGTTCCTGGCCGCTGCGCCAAGCATTGCCGATGCTTATGAAGCGCGCGACTTTGCCCGCGCCATGCGCGAGATCATGGGCCTGGCCGACCGCGCCAACGCCTGGATCGCCGACAAGGCACCGTGGTCGCTGAACAAGCAGGAAGGCAAGCAGGCGGAAGTCCAGGCGATCTGCGCCACGGGCGTCAACCTGTTCCGCCAACTGGTGATATTCCTCAAGCCGGTGCTGCCGTTGCTGGCCGCCGACGCCGAGGCGTTCCTCAATGTGGCGCCGCTGACCTGGAACGATCACGCCACCTTGCTCAGCAACCATCAGTTGAACGAGTTCAAGCCGCTGATGACCCGTATCGACCCGGTGAAAGTCCAGGCCATGACCGACGCTTCGAAAGAAGACCTGGTTGCCAGCCAGACCGATACCGGTTCGGCTGCACCTACAGGCAATGGTGAGTTGGCCAAGGACCCGATCTCTGCGGAAATCGACTTTGATGCTTTTGCTGCCGTGGACCTGCGTGTCGCGCTGATCGTCAAGGCCGAAGCCGTGGAGGGTGCCGACAAGCTGCTGCGTCTGACCCTGGACCTCGGTGGCGAGCAACGCAATGTGTTCTCCGGGATCAAGAGCGCTTATCCGGACCCGTCCAAGCTTGATGGTCGCCTGACCATGATGATCGCCAACCTCAAGCCTCGGAAAATGAAGTTTGGCGTTTCCGAAGGCATGGTGATGGCGGCCGGACCTGGTGGGGAAGAGATCTACCTGCTCAGCCCTGACAGCGGCGCCAAGCCGGGCCAACGTATCAAGTAAGCCTGCACGGTCTGTGGGTGTGGTTGTAGTGAGCGGGCTTGTCCGTGGTGAGCGGGCTTGCCCCGCGCTGGGGCGCGAAGCGGCCCTAAAACCAGCCACCCGGTTCTATCTGTAAAGACCGCGGTGGCAATGATGGGGCTGCTTCGCAGCCCAGCGCGGGGCAAGCCCGCTCACCACAAAAGCCCGCTCTCCACTGACAAGCCCGCTGACCACAAGAAAGCACAACCACTCCAGCCAAGTTTGCATAACCGGCCTACCCATGATCACCCCATGAACCTCATTCAACGTATCGACGCGCTGCTGCCGCAGACCCAATGCGGCAAATGCGGGCATCCAGGCTGCAAGCCTTACGCCGAGGGTATTGCTCAGGGCGAAGCGATCAACAAGTGCCCGCCTGGTGGACAGGAAACCATTGCTGGCCTTGCGCAATTGTTGCGCGTTCCGGTGCTGGAACTGGAGATCAGCCGAGGGGAAGCCCCGGCCCAGATTGCCTATATCCGCGAGGCCGAATGCATCGGTTGCACCAAGTGCATCCAGGCCTGCCCGGTAGACGCCATTGTCGGCGCCGCCAAGCTGATGCACACGGTCATCGTCGATGAGTGCACCGGTTGCGACCTCTGCGTCGCGCCCTGCCCCGTTGACTGCATTGAAATGCGCCCGACAGCCACGATCTTGCCAATCGTCGGTGGCCTGGCGACAAATGATCAGCAACGCCATGAACGCCACCTCAAGCGCGACCGGGCAAGGCGGCGGTATGAGCAACGCAACGCGCGGCTGCAACGAGAGGAAGCGCAAAAAGTTGCCGAACGCCAGGCGCGGGCCAAACGCTCAGTGCCGGTTTTACCCGTGCAAGCCGATGCAGCACAGGATGCCGCGATCAAGAAAGCCAAAATCACGGTCGCCATGAGCCGCGCCCAACTGCATAAGTCCTTGAAGGCCTTCGGTCACCCGCCAACCTTTGAACAGCAGTCGCAGTTGATCGTCTTGCAGCAGCAGTTCGAAGCGGCAGAACACGCGCTGACGACGCTAGAGCTGGGCACCGCGCCGAAGACAATGGCAGCAACCGGAAATACCGCCGACCTGAAACGCGCCAAAATCCAACTGGCGATGCGCCGCGCAGCGTTGAAGAAAGCCCAGGACCTGAACGCCAACCCGCAGCAACTGGCCGAAGCGCAGCATGACCTCGACGAGGCGCAACGCCAAGTGGATGCCCACGGCAACGCCTGACCCGCAAAGCCTGTATTGCTACAATCCCGCCGATCGACTGCCAGGAAAAACCCACCCCATGAACGCCGCAAAACGCCTGGAAATTTTCCGCAGGCTCCACGAAGACAATCCAGAACCCAAGACCGAACTGGCCTACACCACGCCGTTCGAGTTGCTGATTGCGGTGATCCTGTCGGCCCAATCCACGGACGTCGGCGTGAACAAGGCCACGGCCAAGCTGTACCCCGTGGCGAATACGCCGGAGGCGATCTATGCCCTGGGTGTGGAGGGGTTGTCGGAATACATCAAGACCATCGGCCTGTACAACAGCAAGGCCAAGAACGTCATCGAAACCTGCCGCCTGCTGGTGGAACTGCACGGCAGTGAAGTGCCGCAGACCCGCGAAGCCCTGGAGGCCTTGCCAGGCGTTGGCCGCAAAACCGCCAACGTGGTACTCAACACCGCGTTCCGGCAACTGACCATGGCCGTGGACACCCACATCTTCCGGGTCAGCAACCGAACCGGCATCGCCCGTGGCAAAAACGTGGTGGAGGTGGAAAAGCAACTGATGAAGTTCGTGCCCAAGCCGTATCTGCTGGATTCCCACCACTGGCTCATCCTTCATGGCCGCTACGTTTGCCAGGCCCGCAAGCCGCGCTGCGGCAGCTGTCGCATCGAAGACCTGTGCGAATACAAGGACAAGACGTCCGACGATTAAGGGATCATTGGTTTTCTCGATCAGTCGATTGAAAAAATCTTTTTTACCGGATCATGGATTATCGTTATAAGGAGCGCCAACGGCAGTCTTAGCCCGGAGTGAACCTTATGAGCACTGGCAAAGAGCAACTGGAAGTGGAAGACGACCTCGTTGAGTCGGACGACGAGGGGGCGGAGACACCTGTGGCAGAGGTCGCCAAGACCAATTTGAGCAAACGCCGCACTATCGACAATCTACTGGAAGAACGACGCTTGCAAAAACAGCTGGCCGATTACGACTTCGATCTCTGATCGAGCGATCGACAGCCGGAAGCCTCCTTCAGGGAGGCTTTTTTCTGCCGGTGACCCGGGCGATACGCTGTGCTTTGCCCTCCTCTATACCAAGCCGTTGCGCTGGGCCAGTTCGATCAGGTCCACCAGCGAACGCGCATTGAGCTTGAGCAGCAAACGCGTCTTGTAGGTGCTGACGGTCTTGTTGCTGAGAAACATGCCGTCGGCAATCTCCTTGTTGGTCCTGCCCCGCGCCAACTGCTGCAATACCATCATTTCCCGCCCGGACAGGCGCTCGACCATATCGGCTTCGCTGGCGTTGCCCATGGTGGAGCGTACCGAGTTGAGCGCCTGGTTGGGGAAATAGCTGTAGCCGGACAAGACCGCCTTGATCGCACTCAGCAGCTCGGTGAGGTCCTGTTGCTTGCACACGTAGCCAGCAGCCCCCGCTTGCATGCAACGCATGGAAAAATGACCCGGGGCCTGGGACGTCAGCACCAGCACCTTGAAGGGCGCAGGTTGCTTGGTAGAAGACAGCCGGCAAATAACTTCCAGGCCATCAAGTTTGGGAATCCCGATATCCAGTATCACAATGTCCGGCATATGCTCCCGTGCAAGTTGCAACGCATCGACACCGTTATCGGTCTCGGCAACGACCTCATAACCATGACGTTCCATTAGCATACGCACAGCAAGACGAATGACGGGATGATCATCCACGATCAGCACTTTATTCATAAGAAAGTCCAATTTCGCTGTTCGAATTATTTAGAGCAAGCACAATAGCCTAGTCGTTTCCTAGTTGGCATAGCATTACCCCCCAAGCAACAGCAAGCAGAGACCCACCCCACAGCGATAAAGGAATTGCCCTACAAAAAAACGCCCTCTCGGAGGGATCTGGTTTTGTGGATCCTTTCAGACCTTTCCTGGGACTTACATACTTTGAGTGAAATATCCGTGGCTTATAGGGGTTTGGGTAAACGTGCCGCACATGACTCTCAGGAAATGCCCCTTGCCTCTCACCAGCTGCAGGGGAAAACGGCCAGAACGATCCGTCTGCTTTAGTTCCATTTAACATATTCACTTACATCCTTAATTCCTACAGACTATTCGGCGCTTCGTATCTTCTCCGCACTTGTATGAGTGAATTATCTGTAAGACCAGTTCCTACATAGATGTAAAAAATTCATTCCCCCTACAAACTTTCAACAACAATTCATTCAAACCCCATTTCTGATAAAGATTTTGAGGAAAAACATCCACAGTCGTTTAATCGTTATAAACATCTAACATCTCTACACAATCACAGGACAAAAAAAATGGCCCCTTGAACAAGGGGCCATTCTTCACAACAGACTGAGACTTAGAACAGCGAGCGACCTTTGTTGGCAGCAATGCGCATGCGCAATGCGTTCAACTTGATAAAGCCTGCCGCGTCTGCCTGGTTGTACGCACCGCCGTCTTCTTCGAAGGTGGCGATGTTGGCGTCGAACAGCGACTCATCGGACTTGCGACCGGTCACGATCACGTTGCCCTTGTACAGCTTCAGGCGCACAACGCCGTTCACGTGGGCCTGGGAAGCGTCGATCATCTGCTGCAGCATCAGACGCTCAGGGCTCCACCAGTAGCCGGTGTAGATCAGGCTGGCGTACTTGGGCATCAGCTCGTCTTTGAGGTGAGCCACTTCGCGGTCCAGGGTGATCGATTCGATCGCACGGTGGGCGCGCAGCATGATGGTGCCACCAGGGGTTTCGTAGCAGCCACGGGACTTCATGCCCACGTAACGGTTCTCGACGATGTCGAGACGGCCGATACCGTGTTCGCCACCGATACGGTTCAGGGTCGCCAGCACGGTGGCCGGGGTCATCTCGACGCCGTCCAGCGCGACGATATCGCCGTTGCGGTAGGTCAGTTCCAGGTATTGCGGCTTGTCGGGCGCGTTCTCCGGGGAGACGGTCCACTTCCACATGTCTTCTTCGTGCTCGGTCCAGGTGTCTTCCAGCACGCCGCCTTCATAGGAGATGTGCAGCAAGTTGGCGTCCATCGAGTACGGGGACTTTTTCTTGCCGTGGCGCTCAATCGGGATTGCGTGCTTTTCAGCGTAATCCATCAGCTTTTCACGGGACAGCAGGTCCCATTCACGCCAAGGAGCAATCACTTTCACGCCTGGCTTGAGGGCGTAGGCGCCCAGCTCGAAACGCACTTGGTCGTTGCCTTTGCCGGTGGCGCCATGGGAAATGGCGTCGGCGCCGGTTTCGTTGGCGATTTCGATCAGGCGCTTGGCGATCAGCGGACGTGCGATGGAGGTACCCAGCAGGTACTCGCCTTCGTAGACGGTGTTGGCGCGAAACATCGGGAAAACGAAATCGCGGACGAACTCTTCGCGCAGGTCGTCAATGTAGATCTCTTTCACGCCCATGGCTTGCGCCTTGGCACGTGCAGGTTCGACCTCTTCGCCCTGACCCAGGTCAGCGGTGAAGGTCACCACTTCACAGTTATAAGTATCCTGCAGCCACTTGAGGATCACCGAAGTGTCCAGGCCGCCGGAATACGCGAGAACGACCTTGTTTACGTCGGCCATGCCATCACTCCACGGGGTTGTACGGAAAGGCGTCGATTCTACCGACCAAAACCGCGAATTTACAGGGGCGCGACAGCAAATGAAGATAAAGCGACAGATTATGTCGAACGGGCGACCGATGGTCGCACCTCAGGACGTGTGCGCGGGGTTGCTCGGGCCGGTGGCCTGAGGTGCCGGTTTCTCGGGGGCTGCGACGCGTTCAAGCTGGATATTCACGCGGCGGTTGCGCGCCCGGTTGGCCGCATTGGTGTTGGGCGCCAGTGGGTAGCTTTCGCCGTGGAAACGCAGGGTGATCTGCGATTCCGGGATCCCGTTGGCCTTGAAGTAGTCCATGACCGCCAGGCCGCGACGGCGCGAGACGTCGCGGTTGGTCAGGCGATTACCGCTGTTGTCCGAGTGACCATTCAACTCGATATGGTTGACGGTGGGATCGGCTTTCATGAACGCGAGAATCACGTCGAGTTTCTTCTTGGCGGCCGCGTCCAGCTCGATTCCGCCACCGGGAAAGCCGACTTCGGTCTGTTTGACCTGGTCGTAATTCATCGGTAACAGCTTGGCGGTGCACAGCTGGTAATCGTTGTAGGCCTTGTTGAATTTGACCGGCAGCAGGCGGATTTCCGAATAGCCACCTTCACGCCCATAGTGCCGCACGGTCGGGCTACGCCCTTCCAGCAAGCCATTGAACAGGCGCCCGGCCTGTGCCTGGGAGCTGTTGAACAACACATCGCCACTGCCGGCACGCACGGCGCCGAGGTTGATATCCCCTCGCCCCGGCTGCCACGGTGCAGCGGCGGCCAGCAAGGTGGCAGAACCGGCGCCCAGCGAGCCGTTGTAGGCCTTCAGACGAAACGTTGCCTGCTCGCCGGCCCGGCGCACGAACTCACCCGAACCGAAATCGGTGATCGGCTGGGTCAGGCGGCACTCGAATTGGTCGCCTTCCACCTTCCACTCAATATTCTCCAGACGCGTCTGGAACGTGAGGGCCATCGCAGGCAGGCTGGCGAACACACTGAGCAGGGCTAGATATTGCTGGCGCACGGGAGGCTCCACTGGTTTCTACAACACTTCAAAGCGTCATACATCGATAAGGCATACCCAAGGCTATCGGTTGCATCCTGCAAAACTTGATAGCGAGTGCCTGATAGAGTCTTTTCCGGTAGCATTCCCACCAGATTGACCCGCCTGGAATCCCCAATGTCCGACCGCCTGACCCTGCTGCGTCCCGACGACTGGCATATTCATCTTCGCGATGGTGCTGCGTTACCCCACACCGTGGCCGATGTCGCGCGCACGTTTGGCCGCGCCATCATCATGCCTAACCTGGTACCTCCGGTGCGTAATGCCGAGCAAGCCGATGCCTATCGCCAGCGTATCCTCGCTGCACGACCGGCCGGCAGCCGCTTCGAACCGTTGATGGTGCTCTACCTCACCGACCGCACCCAGCCCGAAGAGATTCGTGAGGCCAAGGCCAGCGGTTTCGTGCACGCTGCCAAGCTGTACCCGGCCGGCGCGACCACCAACTCCGATTCCGGCGTGACCAGTATCGACAAGATCCTGCCGGCCATCGAAGCCATGGCCGAAGTCGGCATGCCACTGCTGATCCACGGTGAAGTCACCCGTGGCGACGTGGACGTGTTCGACCGCGAGAAGATCTTCATCGACGAGCATATGCGCCGTGTGGTCGAGCTGTTCCCGACCCTCAAGGTGGTGTTCGAACACATCACCACCGCCGATGCCGTGCAGTTCGTCACCGAGGCTTCGGCCAACGTCGGCGCGACCATTACCGCCCATCACCTGCTGTACAACCGCAACCACATGCTGGTGGGCGGGATTCGGCCGCACTTCTATTGCCTGCCGATCCTCAAGCGCAACACCCACCAGGTGGCGTTGCTGGATGCGGCGACCAGCGGCAATCCGAAGTTCTTCCTCGGCACCGACTCGGCGCCCCACGCCCAGCACGCCAAGGAAGCCGCGTGCGGCTGTGCCGGCTGCTACACCGCCTATGCGGCGATCGAGCTGTACGCCGAAGCGTTCGAACAGCGCAATGCCCTGGACAAGCTTGAAGGTTTTGCCAGCCTCAACGGCCCGCGTTTCTACGGCCTGCCGGCGAATACCGACCGCATCACCCTGGTCCGTGAAGACTGGACCGCCCCTGCCAGCCTGCCGTTTGGCGAGCTGACCGTTATCCCGCTGCGCGCCGGTGAAACACTGCGCTGGCGCCTGCTGGAGGAAAGCAAGTGAGTGAAGACCATTACGACGACGAACACGAGCACAGTGGTGGCGGCTCCCGCCACCCGATGGCCGAGCGGTTTCGCGGCTATCTGCCGGTTGTCATCGACGTAGAAACCGGTGGTTTCAATTGCGCCACCGACGCCTTGCTGGAAATCGCTGCAACGACGATTGGCATGGATGAGCAGGGTTTTGTGTTCCCGGAACACACCCACTTCTTCCGCGTCGAGCCGTTTGAAGGCGCTAACATCGAAGCGGCGGCCTTGGAATTTACCGGTATCAAGCTCGATCACCCACTGCGCATGGCAGTCAGTGAAGAAGCGGCATTGACCGATATCTTCCGTGGTGTGCGCAAGGCGTTGAAGGCCAATGGCTGCAAACGCGCGATCCTCGTCGGCCACAACAGCAGCTTCGACCTGGGCTTCCTGAACGCTGCCGTGGCGCGGTTGGACATGAAGCGCAACCCGTTCCACCCGTTCTCCAGCTTCGACACGGCCACTCTCGCCGGCCTGGCGTATGGCCAGACGGTGCTGGCGAAAGCCTGCCAGGCCGCCGGTATCGATTTTGACGGCCGTGAGGCCCACTCGGCTCGCTACGACACCGAGAAGACTGCCGAGCTGTTCTGCGGCATCGTCAACCGCTGGAAAGACATGGGCGGCTGGGAAGACTTCAACGATTGAGGTGATTATCCCGCCCATAAAAAAACCGGCCTTATCAGGCCGGTTTTTTTGTACCTCGAACCTGGCTTACAGCTTGCCAGCGTTCTCGGTCAGGTAAGCCGCAACGCCTTCTGGCGAAGCGTTCATGCCTTTGTCGCCTTTTTTCCAGTTGGCAGGGCAGACTTCGCCGTGCTCTTCGTGGAATTGCAGGGCGTCGACCAGGCGGATCAGCTCTTCCATGTTACGACCCAGTGGCAGGTCGTTGATGATCTGGGAGCGGACAACGCCCTTGTCGTCGATCAGGAACGCGCCACGGAACGCCACGCCGCCTTCGGACTCAACGTCGTAGGCCTTGGCGATGTCGTGCTTCATGTCGGCAGCCATGGTGTATTTGACTTTGCCGATGCCGCCATCATTGATGGCAGTGTTGCGCCAGGCGTTGTGGGTGAAATGGGAGTCGATGGAAACGGCTACCACTTCAACGTTGCGCGCCTTGAAATCGTCCATGCGGTGGTCCAGAGCGATCAGCTCCGAAGGGCAGACGAAGGTGAAGTCCAGCGGGTAGAAGAACACCAGGCCGTATTTGCCTTTGATGGCTTCAGACAGTTTGAAGCTGTCTACGATTTCGCCATTGCCGAGGACGGCTGGGACGTCGAAATCCGGGGCTTGTTTGCCGACGAGTACGCTCATTGGGTATCTCCTGATGTGAGGGTGACGATTGAAGTAAAAGGACCGGCCCCGAGTCTGCCGCATTCATGCGACAGCCCTGTGACGCAGTCACGCTTCGTGAAGACCGACCATCATACACTGAAAAAACCGTTCGTCAGTGCGGGCGCGGTGCCAGCAAATACCCTACGAATCTACTTTGACAATCATTCTCGTTAACATTAAGATCCATCGCACTTAAGCCTTAAACCCGCGACGGTTCTCCCTTATGTATGTGTGCCTCTGTACTGGCGTCACCGACGGACAAATCCGCGAAGCAATCTATGAAGGTTGCTGCAGCTACAAGGAAGTGCGTGAAACCACCGGCGTTGCCAGCCAGTGCGGTAAATGTGCTTGCCTCGCCAAGCAAGTGGTACGGGAAACCCTGACGCAGCTGCAGACAGCCCAGGCCGCGCTCCCCTATTCAGCAGAATTTACACACGCCTGATTGGCGTGTTTTAAAGAACCGGACTTAGTGTCCGGTTTTTTTATGCCCGCAATTCAATAAGTTAGCGCTAAGACGCGGAACACAAACATTCTTATTCCGATTAATTTTCATTTATTATTCAATAACTTAGGTTTGACACTAGGGATTTCGCCGCTCAAACTCTGCCCTATACACAGCTATTACAGGGCAGGACCCCAGTCATGAAAGGCGACATCTCAGTCATCCAGCAACTCAATAAAATCCTTGCCAATGAACTGGTCGCGATCAATCAGTACTTTCTGCATGCGCGCATGTATGACGATTGGGGCCTGGAAAAGCTGGGCAAGCGTGAATACAAAGAATCCATCAAGGCCATGAAGGATGCGGACAAGCTGATCAAGCGCATCCTGTTCCTGGAAGGCCTGCCGAACGTGCAGGACCTGGGCAAGCTGAACATCGGCGAGCACACCCAGGAAATGATCAGCAGCGATCTGAAGTTCGAACACAAGAGCCACAGCGACCTCAAGGCCGCCATCGCTCATTGCGAAACCAAGGGCGACTTCGGCAGCCGCGAACTGCTGGAAGACATCCTGGAAGACCAGGAAGAACACATCGACTGGCTGGAAACCCAACTGGGCCTGATCGACAAAGTCAGCCTGGAAAACTACCTGCAATCGCAGATGGGCGAAGAATAAGCCCCCAGCAAGCAGGTACAAAAAAGCCCCGCTCTCTCACGAGAAGCGGGGCTTTTTATTGCAAGCGCATCAAGCGTCGGTCTTGGCCGCCGCGTTGGCTGCTGCTTCTTTGACCAGCGTTTGCAGCGAACCATCAGCCACCATCTCAACGATGATGTCGCTACCGCCGACCAGCTCACCGGCCACCCACAGCTGTGGGAAAGTCGGCCAGTTGGCGTATTTCGGCAGGTTGGCGCGGATTTCAGGGTTTTGCAGGATATCCACGTAAGCGAATTTCTCGCCGCACGCCATGATGGCCTGGGACGCCTTCGCGGAGAAACCGCACTGAGGAGCGTTTGGCGCGCCCTTCATGTAAAGCAGAATGGTGTTGTTGGCAATCTGCTCTTTGATCGTTTCGATGATATCCATGGAACACCTCGGCTGGAACTTTGCGACTCACAGGTCGGCACGGTGGCGCATTGTAACGCAAAATTCCAGCGCAGTGCTCAGGCGGCTGCTACCTGCACGGGGACCCCGTTCAATGCCGCATTGCCCGATAGCTCGTCCAGTTGCCGTTCGTCGGTCAAATCGTTGGCACTCGCCCCTGGCTGCCCACTGGCGATCGTCATCTGTACCCCAGGACGCCCGTGCCCCCAACCGTGGGGCAGACTGACCACACCGGGCATCATGTCCAGGCTGGCCACCACTTCCACTTCGATCATGCCGATGCGCGAACTGACCCTGACCCGCTGACCATCGGTCAATTGCCGACTGGCCAGATCATCCGGATGCATCAGCAATTGATGGCGCGGCTTGCCCTTCACCAACCGGTGATAGTTATGCATCCAGGAATTATTACTGCGCACATGGCGGCGGCCGATCAACAGCAGTTCGTCAGCCACCGGCACCGGTTGCGCGGCAAAGCGCGACAGGTCGGCGAGAATCACCGGCGGCGCTGCCTGCACCTTGCCATCAGCGGTTTTCAAACGCGCTGCAAGGTTGGGTTGCAGCGGCCCAAGGTCGACGCCGTGGGGATGATCCGCCAGCATGGCCACGGACAACTTGTGGCTGGATGCATCACCGTAGACGCCCGCACGCAGACCGAAATCAATCATGTGCGCCGGAGGCATCGTCGGCTTGAGCGCGACACCGTTCTGGGCTGCGAAGGCGTTGGCCAGGCCGACGAAAATCTCCCAGTCATGCAACGCGCCTTCCGGCTTGGGCAAGATCGCCCGATTGAAGCGGGTGACATTACGCACCGCGAACATATTGAAGGTGGTGTCGTAATGATCGTTTTCCAGCGCCGACGTAGACGGCAGGATCAGGTCGGCATAGCGCGTGGTTTCGTTGATATAGAGGTCGATACTGACCATGAACTCCAGGCCATCGAGGGCCTGTTCCAACTGCCGGCCGTTGGGCGTCGACAACACCGGGTTGCCTGCCACCGTCACCAATGCACGGATTTGTCCTTCGCCCTCGGTCAGCATTTCTTCAGCCAACGCCGACACAGGCAACTCGCCACCGTACTCCGGGCGCCCAGACACCCGACTCTGCCAGCGATTGAAATGCCCGCCACCAGTCGACGCCACCAGGTCCACCGCCGGCGTGGTACATAGCGCGCCACCAACGCGGTCCAGGTTGCCGGTCACCAGGTTGATCAACTGCACCAGCCAATGACAGAGCGTGCCAAACGCCTGCGTCGACACACCCATGCGCCCGTAGCAAACGGCCTTGTCGGCTGCAGCAAAGTCCCGTGCCAACTGGCGGATCTGCTCGGCAGGCACCGCACATTGGCGGCTCATGGCCTCGGCGGTAAACCCGGCGATCGCACGACGCACCTCCTCAAGGCCTTCAATCGGTAGATGGCTGTCACGCGTCAGGTTCTCGCTGAACAAGGTGTTGAGCAGCCCGAATAACAACGCCGCATCCCCACCGGGACGCACGAACAGATGCTGGTCGGCCATTGCTGCCGTTTCACTGCGCCGTGGGTCGACCACCACCACTTTGCCGCCCCGCGCCTGGATCGCCTTGAGGCGTTTCTCCACGTCGGGCACGGTCATGATGCTGCCGTTGGACGCGAGCGGGTTGCCTCCCAGGATCAGCATGAAATCGGTGTGATCGATGTCCGGGATCGGCAACAACAGGCCATGGCCGTACATAAGGTAACTGGTGAGGTGATGGGGCAGTTGGTCCACCGAAGTCGCGGAAAACCGATTGCGCGTCTTCAACTGGCCGAGAAAATAGTTGCTGTGGGTCATCAGCCCATAGTTGTGCACGCTGGGGTTGCCCTGGTACACCGCCACCGCATTCTGGCCGTGCCGCGCCTGAATGCCTGACAGACGCTCGGCGACAAGCGCGAAGGCGTCTTCCCATGCAATCGGCTGCCATTCGCTGCCGACCCGCAACATGGGTTGGTGCAGGCGGTCGGGATCGTTCTGGATATCCTGCAACGCGACGGCCTTGGGGCAGATATGCCCACGGCTGAACGTATCCAGCGCATCGCCCTTGATCGAGGTGATCGCCAGGCTGCCATCGTCGGCTTGGGTAGTTTCCAGGGTCAGGCCACAAATGGCTTCACACAGGTGGCAGGCACGGTGGTGGAGAGTCTTGGTCATGGCCAGTCTCTTTTATAGGGGCTTTGATCCCACTATGGGCCGCGACCGAGACGGGCGCCACCAACGTTCGTCCCGTGAATCGACCTGCATCAGGCCAGACCATGGCCAAGCGTGAGCAAATGTTTCAAAACCTGGCATACCGCCTCTGAAACCGACGCAGCCTGGCCTGCGCCCGCCCCCGCACGTTGCAAAAGGTCTCGGCGCCAGTGTACAAATGGCTCGCTGCTGTCTGGAAATAGTCTTCAAAAGCGCCTTGGCGCCCTTCTTGAACACCCTTAAAAACCGTAGCCCTATTGGTAAGACGCGACATTTAATTATAAGATCGCGCCTTCCCCTATTTCGTCGCCCCGTGCGGCTTTCGCCGCAGGTCTCGCCCGTTGTCACAATAAACAAGGCTTTGAGTATCTGCGGTCTGTTGCAAAAAGGTAGTTAATGATGAGCGCAAGGCACTTTCTCTCCCTGATGGATTGCACGCCCGAAGAGCTGGTCAGCGTGATCCGTCGAGGCATTGAGCTTAAAGACCTGCGTAACCGCGGCGTACTGTTCGAGCCTTTGAAAAACCGCGTACTCGGCATGATCTTCGAGAAGTCGTCGACCCGCACCCGCGTGTCATTCGAAGCCGGCATGATCCAACTGGGTGGCCAAGCCATCTTCTTGTCCTCGCGCGACACCCAACTGGGCCGTGGCGAGCCGATCGCCGACAGCGCAAAGGTGATGTCGAGCATGCTCGACGCCGTGATGATCCGTACTTTTGCCCACAGCACCGTGACCGAATTTGCCGCCCACTCCCGCGTACCGGTGATCAACGGCCTGACCGACGACCTGCACCCGTGCCAGTTGCTGGCCGACATGCAAACCTTCCTTGAACACCGCGGCTCGATCCAGGGCAAGACCGTGGCCTGGATCGGCGACGGCAACAACATGTGCAACAGCTATATAGAAGCGGCGATCCAGTTCGACTTCCAACTGCGCGTTGCCTGCCCGGAAGGCTACGAGCCTGACGCGCGCTTCCTGGCCCAGGCCGGCGACCGCGTGACCCTGGTGCGCGACCCGCGTGACGCGGTGATCGGCGCACACCTGGTGAGTACCGACGTCTGGACCTCCATGGGCCAGGAAGAAGAAACCGCCAAGCGCCTGGCCCTGTTCGCCCCGTATCAGGTGACCCGCGCCCTGCTCGACCTGGCCGCGCCCGACGTGCTGTTCATGCACTGCCTGCCGGCCCACCGTGGCGAAGAGATCAGCACCGACCTGCTCGACGACCCACGCTCGGTCGCCTGGGACCAGGCCGAAAACCGCCTGCATGCGCAAAAGGCCCTGCTCGAATTCCTCGTCCCGCCGTCGTACCACCACGCATGAGCCAGCCATTACTGCTGAACCTGCGCAATCTGGCATGCGGCTATCAAGATCAACGGGTGGTACAGAACCTCAACCTGCACCTCAATGCCGGCGATATCGGTTGCCTGCTGGGCTCTTCGGGGTGCGGCAAGACCACCACGTTACGTGCGATTGCCGGGTTTGAGCCGGTGCACGATGGCGAGATCAGCCTGGCGGGCGACGTCATCTCCAGTGCCGGTTTCACACTGGCACCGGAGAAACGTCGTATCGGCATGGTGTTCCAGGACTACGCACTGTTTCCTCACCTCAGCGTGGCCGACAACATTGCCTTCGGCATTCGCAAGCATCCGCAAAAAGATCGTGTGGTGGCTGAGTTGCTGGAGCTGGTCAACCTGAAGAACCTCGGCAAACGCTTTCCCCACGAACTTTCCGGCGGCCAGCAACAACGCGTCGCCCTCGCCCGCGCTTTGGCGCCGGAGCCGGCCCTGTTGCTGCTGGATGAACCCTTCTCCAACCTGGACGGCGAGTTGCGCCGCAAGCTCAGCCACGAGGTGCGCGACATCCTCAAGGCACGCGGCACCAGCGCGATTCTGGTGACCCATGACCAGGAAGAAGCCTTTGCCGTCAGCGACCAGGTCGGGGTTTTCAAGGAGGGTCGTCTGGAGCAGTGGGACACGCCCTACAACCTCTATCACGAACCGCAGACGCCCTATGTCGCCAGCTTTATCGGCCAGGGTTACTTCATCCGTGGCCAATTGAGTTCGCCGGAGTCGGTCAGCACCGAACTGGGTGAGTTGCGCGGCAACCGCGCCTACACCTGGCCGACCGGCGGCGCGGTGGATGTGCTGCTGCGCCCGGATGACATCGTCTACGCACCGGACAGCGCGTTGAAAGCGCGGATCGTCGGCAAGACCTTCCTCGGCGCGTCGACCTTGTATCGCCTGCAACTGCCGACCGGCGCGCAATTGGAGTCGATTTTCCCGAGCCATGCCGACCATCAGGTCGGCGCGGATGTGGGGATCCGTGTGGCGGCCGAACACCTGGTGTTGTTCCAGGCCTCAGGCAGCACCGCCGCGCAGATCCCTCAAGCCGAATCCGGCGTGCGACGCTACAGCCCGGTCTAACGCGCTGTCATGCCCGGCCAATTTCTGCGAATTTGGCCTGGGTATGTTCAGCCAACACCGCTGCCGGCAGTTCAACTTCCAAGCCTCTTCTCCCCGCACTCACAAAGATCGTTGCAAAGGGTTGCGCCGTTGCATCGATAAACGTGCGCAGGCGTTTCTTTTGCCCCAACGGGCTGATGCCCCCCAGCAGATACCCGGTTGAACGCTGCGCCGCCGCCGGGTCGGCCATTTCAACTTTCTTGACGCCCGCCGCGTGAGCCAGAGCCTTCAGGTCCAGACTTCCGACGACCGGCACCACCGCCACCAACAATTCGCCCTTCTCGCTGCTCGCCAACAAGGTCTTGAACACCTGCGCCGGGTCGAGGCCCAATTTTTCCGCGGCCTCCAGCCCATAGGACGCCGCCTTGGGGTCGTGTTCATAACTGTGGATACGATGTTCGGCGCGAACTTTTTTCAACAGGTCCAATGCGGGGGTCATGACGTCTCCGGGCGTGGCAAACAGATGGCCAATTCTAGGCCAAGCCCACACAAAACGCTCTAGTCCGCCCACTCTTAAGGTGCACACACAATGTGACAAGCGTGATCATTCACCAGACCAATAGTTTGAAAGTGACTGACGGTTCACTTTCGACCTTTGACAGCCGTCATTCTTGTCTATATTTTTTCGTTTCCGAATACTGTAGGAATAGACCTACAGCACTCAAGCAGTAAGCCGTGACCGGGATGGGGATCCTTGCCACGGTGAAAATCGCGCAACAATCCGTTGAGGTTGTGCGCCAGACAAGAACAACAACTGAGGTTTTCCATGACAACTGCTCTTCAACAGCCTTCACTTTCGAGCCAATGCATGGCCGAATTCCTGGGGACTGCGCTTCTGATCTTCTTCGGTACAGGATGCGTCGCTGCGCTCAAGGTCGCGGGAGCCAGCTTTGGCTTGTGGGAGATCAGCATCATCTGGGGGGTCGGCGTCAGCATGGCGATCTACCTGAGCGCCGGGATTTCCGGGGCCCACCTCAACCCCGCCGTCAGTATTGCCCTGTGTATTTTCGCTGACTTCGAAAAGCGCAAACTGCCCTTCTATATCCTCGCCCAGATCGCCGGTGCCTTTTGCTCGGCGGCCTTGGTGTACACGCTCTACAGCAACCTGTTTTTCGATTACGAACAAACCCATCACATGGTGCGCGGTTCCCAGGCCAGCCTTGAATTGGCGTCGGTGTTCTCCACCTACCCCCATGCGCTGCTGAGCACCGCCCAGGCGTTCCTGGTGGAAATGGTCATCACCGCGATCCTGATGGGCGTGATCATGGCCCTCACCGATGACAACAACGGCCTGCCACGCGGCCCGTTGGCCCCGCTGCTGATCGGCCTGCTGATCGCGGTGATTGGCAGCGCCATGGGCCCGTTGACCGGCTTTGCGATGAACCCGGCGCGGGATTTCGGGCCCAAGCTGATGACCTTTTTCGCAGGCTGGGGTGAAATGGCTTTCACTGGTGGCCGTGATATCCCTTACTTCCTGGTACCGATTTTCGCGCCGATCGTCGGCGCATGCCTCGGTGCTGCGGCCTATCGCGGGCTGATTGCCCGCCATCTGCCGAGCGCCGCACCTGCTATAGATGAAGCAACACCTGACACGGCTGTCAACGGCAAGACCCGTATTTCCTGATAGCGCCAGCCTGGGCACCTGCCCTTTGTAGCCCAGGCTGATTACCGATTTTCTTATTTTCCAAGGCATTCGACATGACCGATATTCAGAATAAGAACTACATCATTGCCCTTGACCAAGGCACCACCAGTTCCCGGGCGATCATCTTCGATCGTGACGCCAACGTGGTCTGCACCGCCCAGCGTGAATTCGCACAGCACTACCCGCAAGCGGGTTGGGTCGAGCATGACCCGATGGAAATCTTCGCCACCCAGAGCGCGGTGATGGTCGAGGCCCTGGCCCAGGCCGGCCTGCACCATGACCAGGTCGCCGCCATCGGCATCACCAACCAGCGTGAAACCACCGTGGTGTGGGACAAAGTCACCGGTCGCCCGATCTACAACGCCATCGTCTGGCAGTGCCGCCGCAGCACCGAGATCTGCCAGCAACTCAAGCGCGACGGCCACGAGCAGTACATCAGCGACACCACCGGCCTCGTCACCGACCCGTACTTCTCCGGCACCAAGCTCAAGTGGATCCTCGACAACGTCGAAGGCAGCCGCGAACGTGCGCGCAATGGCGAACTGCTGTTCGGCACCGTCGACAGCTGGCTGATCTGGAAATTTACCGGCGGCAAGACCCACGTCACCGACTACACCAACGCCTCGCGCACCATGCTCTTCAACATCCACACCCTGGAGTGGGATGCGAAGATGCTGGAGATCCTCGACATTCCGCGCGAGATGCTGCCGGAAGTTAAGTCGTCGTCCGAAATCTACGGCCGCACCAAGAGCGGCATTGCCATCGGCGGTATCGCCGGTGACCAGCAAGCCGCCCTGTTCGGCCAGATGTGCGTCGAAGCCGGCCAAGCCAAGAACACGTACGGCACCGGCTGCTTCCTGTTGATGAACACCGGCGACAAAGCCGTGAAATCCAAGCACGGCATGCTCACCACCATCGCTTGCGGCCCGCGCGGCGAAGTGGCCTACGCCCTGGAAGGTGCGGTGTTCAACGGCGGTTCCACCGTGCAATGGCTGCGTGATGAGCTGAAAATCATCAACGACGCCCACGACACCGAATACTTCGCTGGCAAGGTCAAGGACAGCAACGGCGTGTACCTGGTGCCGGCCTTCACCGGCCTGGGCGCCCCGTACTGGGACCCGTACGCCCGTGGCGCACTGTTCGGCCTGACCCGTGGCGTACGCGTGGACCACATTATTCGTGCGGCCCTGGAGTCGATTGCCTACCAGACCCGCGACGTACTCGACGCCATGCAACAGGACTCGGGCGAACGCCTCAAGGCCCTGCGCGTGGACGGCGGCGCGGTGGCCAACAACTTCCTGATGCAGTTCCAGGCCGACATCCTCGGCACCCAGGTCGAGCGCCCGCAAATGCGCGAAACCACCGCATTGGGCGCCGCCTACCTGGCCGGCCTGGCGTGCGGCTTCTGGGGCAGCCTGGAAGAGCTGCGCGGCAAGGCAGTGATCGAGCGCGAATTCGAACCGCAGCTGGACGAAGCGGCCAAAGAGAAGCTCTACGCCGGCTGGCAAAAAGCGGTCAGCCGCACGCGCGACTGGGAGCCTCACGAAGGCGCTGAATAAGCCAACGTCCGGTTGTAACTGGCAGGGAGCGGATTCCTGCGTCATCATGGGCCACTTTTGTATGGCAGCCCAAAGGACGCCCCATGAATCTGCCTCCCCGCCAACAACAAATCCTCGAGCTGGTCCGCGAACGCGGCTACGTCAGCATCGAGGAAATGGCGCAGCTGTTCGTTGTCACCCCGCAAACCATCCGCCGCGATATCAACCAGCTGGCGGACGCCAATCTGCTGCGCCGCTACCACGGCGGCGCGGCCTATGACTCCAGTGTCGAAAACACCGCCTACGCCATGCGCGCCGACCAGATGCGCGACGAGAAACAGCGTATCGGCGAAGCCATCGCTGCGCAGATCCCCGATCACGCCTCGCTGTTCATCAATATCGGCACCACCACCGAATCCATCGCCCGTGCGCTGCTCAACCATAATCACCTGAAAATCATCACCAACAACCTCAACGTCGCCACCATGCTCAGTGCCAAGGACGACTTCGACGTGTTGTTGACCGGCGGTAACGTGCGGCGTGACGGCGGTGTGGTGGGTCAGGCGAGTGTGGACTTCATCAACCAGTTCAAGGTCGACTTTGCCCTTGTGGGCATCAGCGGTATCGATGAAGACGGCAGTCTGCTGGACTTCGATTACCAGGAAGTTCGGGTTTCCCAGGCGATCATCGCCAATGCACGCCAGGTGATCCTGGCAGCGGACTCCAGCAAATTCGGGCGCAATGCCATGATTCGCCTGGGGCCGATCAGCTTGGTGGACTGCCTGGTGACCGATCAGCAGCCGGTGCCGGCGTTGGTGCAGTTGCTGAACCAGCATAAGGTTCGACTGGAAGTCGTCTGAGGCTCTCCACTCTTCACTGTGGCGAGCGTGCTCGCCACAAACGCGCCTTTAAGCCGATCATAATGTTCACAAATCTTCCTTTCCCAGCCCTTCGATGAGTTTTTTCAATCGAAGTCGGCTGGCTGCGCGCGTGTTTATCAGCTACCATTTTCGCAAATGAACATTAATGTTCGAATTCCAAGACGAAAAAATCGCGAGGCCAGCCGATGAACCCTTCCACCTTGCCTGCTCCACCGCTTGCCGAAGTCTATGACGTTGCCGTTATCGGTGGCGGGATCAATGGCGTCGGCATTGCAGCAGACGCAGCCGGTCGCGGGTTGTCGGTATTCCTTTGCGAAAAGGACGACCTGGCCAGCCACACCTCGTCCGCCAGCAGCAAGCTGATCCACGGCGGCCTGCGCTACCTCGAACATTACGAATTCCGTCTGGTGCGCGAGGCCCTGGCCGAGCGTGAAGTATTGCTGGCCAAGGCCCCGCATATCGTCAAGCAAATGCGCTTCGTATTGCCGCATCGCCCGCACCTGCGCCCGGCGTGGATGATCCGCGCCGGTCTGTTCCTGTATGACAACCTTGGCAAGCGCGAAAAACTCGCCGGCTCGAAAAGCCTCAAGTTCGGCGCCGACAGCCCGCTGAAAAGCGAAATCACCAAAGGCTTCGAATACTCCGACTGCTGGGTGGATGACGCCCGCCTCGTCGTGCTGAACGCCATGGCCGCCCGTGAAAAAGGCGCGCACATCCACACCCAGACCCGTTGCATCAGCGCCCACCGCAGCAACGGCATGTGGGAAATGAACATGGAACGCGCCGATGGCAGCCTGTTCTCGATCCGTGCCCGTGCCCTGGTAAACGCCGCAGGCCCATGGGTCGCCAAGTTCATCAGGGACGACCTGAAGCTGGATTCGCCTTACGGCATCCGCTTGATCCAGGGCAGCCACCTGATCGTGCCGAAACTCTACGAAGGCGCCCACGCGCACATCCTGCAGAACGAAGACCAGCGCATTGTCTTCACCATCCCGTACCTGAACCACCTGACCATCATCGGCACCACCGACCGCGAATACACCGGTGACCCGGCTGCCGTTGCGATCACCGAAGGTGAAACGGACTACATGCTCAAAGTGGTCAATGCGCATTTCAAAAAGCAGTTGAGCCGCGACGACATCGTCCACACCTACTCCGGCGTGCGCCCACTGTGCAATGATGAATCGGACAACCCGTCGGCCATCACCCGCGACTACACCCTGGCGTTGTCCGGCGGCAAGGGCGAAGCGCCGATCCTGTCGGTGTTTGGCGGCAAGCTGACCACGTATCGCAAACTCGCTGAATCAGCGATGGCACAACTGGCGCCGTATTTCACCCAGATGCGCCCAAGCTGGACCGCCAAGGCCAGCCTTCCGGGCGGCGAAGACATGACCACGCCGCAAGCCCTGGCCGAGGCCATCCGCAACAAATTCGACTGGGTGCCGAGCGAGATCGCGCGCCGCTGGTCCACCACCTACGGCAGCCGTACCTGGCGCCTGCTGGAAGGCGTGCAGTCGCTGGCGGACCTGGGTGAGCACTTGGGCGGTGGCTTGTACACCCGCGAGGTGGATTACCTGTGCACCGAGGAATGGGCGACTCAACCTCAGGACGTGCTGTGGCGTCGCACCAAGCTGGGTCTGTTCACCACCCCGGAAGAACAGGCCAACGTGCAGCGCTACCTGACCACCGTTGAGCAGAACCGCAGCAAGATCGAAGCTGCCTGACGGACCGGTACTACAAAAGCCCCTGCGCCGAAAGGTTCAGGGGCTTTTTTTCGCATTCGGTTTTCCGAACACCACAGTGCCATCCATTCGGTTTGCCGGACTTCAGGCCTGGAAAAACGCCGTCATATAAAGTTAATAACCTTATAAATCATTGAGTTAACCTTTTATAGCGAGCCTGGCACGACTCATGCTCTACACTCTTGGACGATTGCCTGGGACGCCTCAGGAGCCGTCACGGGCATTCGCTGTACAAGAGAGCCGTTTAGCCGGCTTCATAAAAAAAACAAATGTCGAGGAAGTATTGATGCGCATCGTTCCCCATATTCTGGGCGCAGCTATCGCTGCTGCTCTGATCAGCACTCCAGTTTTCGCCGCCGAACTCACCGGCACGCTGAAGAAGATCAACGACTCCGGCACCATCACTCTCGCTCACCGCGACAGCTCCATTCCGTTTTCCTACATCGCGGATGGTTCGGGCAAACCTGTGGGCTACTCCCACGACATTCAGTTGGCCGTCGTCGAGCAACTGAAAAAAGACCTGAACAAACCCGACCTGAAGGCCAAGTACAACCTGGTCACTTCGCAAACCCGTATTCCGCTGATCCAGAACGGCACCGCCGACCTCGAATGCGGTTCCACCACCAACAACGCCGAACGCGCCCAGCAAGTTGATTTCACCGTCAACATCTTCGAAATCGGCACCCGCCTGCTGGTCAAAAAAGACAAGGATGGGAAGCCGTCCTACGCTGACTTCGCTGACCTGAAAGGCAAGAACGTCGTGACCACCGCTGGCACCACGTCCGAGCGCATCATCAAAGCGATGAACGCCGACAAGCAAATGGGCATGAACGTCATCTCCGCCAAAGACCACGGCGAATCCTTCCAGATGCTGGAAAGCGGCCGCGCCGTAGCGTTCATGATGGACGACGCCCTGCTGGCCGGTGAAGAAGCCAAGGCCAAGAAGCCGGACGACTGGGTCATCACCGGTACTCCGCAATCTTTCGAAGCCTACGCGTGCATGGTGCGTAAAGACGACCCAGCCTTCAAGAAAGCCGTCGATGACGCCATCGTTGCCCTGTACAAATCCGGCGAAATCAACAAGATCTACAGCAAGTGGTTCGAGAGCCCGATCCCACCAAAAGGCCTGAACCTGAACTTCCCGATGAGCGACAAGGTGAAGGAGCTGATCGCCAACCCAAGCGACAAGCCAGCGCCTGACGTAAAAATCTGATACCTGACTAAGCTTATCTCCTGAGGGAGCCAACCCTCCCTCAGGCGTCTGTTACTACCTGCTGGCTTTATTTTGGAACACTCGACCTGGCGGTTTTCGAGCCGATCGCGTGTGCCTGACGTTCACCGTCAGGCGGGAAAGGATCTTCCCCAAGCGGGTGCTTGTACATCGATCGATCTCGAGGGGAGACCCTAATGAATTACAACTGGGACTGGGGCGTGTTCTTCAAGTCCACTGGCGTGGGCAGCGAGACTTATCTCGACTGGTACATCGCCGGCTTGGGCTGGACCATCGCCATCGCTGTCGTGGCATGGATTATCGCCTTGCTGCTGGGGTCCATTCTGGGCGTCATGCGCACCGTGCCAAACCGCATCGTATCGGGCATCGCGACCTGCTACGTGGAACTGTTTCGTAACGTGCCGCTGCTGGTTCAGCTATTCATCTGGTACTTCCTGGTACCCGACATGCTGCCGCAGAACCTGCAGGACTGGTACAAACAAGACCTCAACCCGACCACCTCGGCCTACCTGAGCGTTGTCGTGTGCCTGGGCCTGTTCACCGCCGCCCGTGTGTGTGAGCAAGTGCGTACCGGCATCCAGGCGCTGCCACGTGGCCAGGAATCCGCTGCGCGCGCCATGGGCTTCAAGCTGCCGCAGATCTACTGGAACGTGCTGCTGCCACAGGCCTACCGGATCATCATTCCGCCGCTCACCTCGGAGTTCCTCAACGTCTTCAAGAACTCCTCCGTGGCGTCCTTGATCGGCCTGATGGAACTGCTGGCGCAAACCAAACAGACCGCCGAGTTCTCGGCCAACCTGTTTGAAGCCTTCACCCTGGCCACGCTGATCTACTTCACCCTGAACATGAGCCTGATGCTGCTCATGCGCCTGGTCGAGAAGAAAGTCGCAGTGCCCGGCCTGATCTCCGTGGGGGGTAAATAATGGACTTCGATTTCAGCGGCATCATCCCCGCTATCCCAGGCCTGTGGAACGGCATGGTCATGACCTTGCAGTTGATGGTCATGGGCGTGGTCGGCGGCATTGCGCTGGGGACGGTCCTGGCGCTGATGCGCCTGTCGTCCAGCAAACTGCTGTCACGCGTGGCCGGCGCTTACGTGAACTACTTCCGCTCGATCCCGCTGCTGCTGGTGATCACCTGGTTCTACCTGGCGGTGCCGTTCGTGTTGCGCTGGATCACCGGCGAAGACACGCCGATCGGTGCGTTCACTTCCTGCGTCGTGGCCTTCATGATGTTCGAAGCCGCGTACTTCTGTGAAATCGTACGGGCCGGCGTGCAGTCGATCCCCAAAGGCCAGATGGCGGCGGCACAGGCGATGGGCATGACCTATGGCCAGACCATGCGCCTGATCATCCTGCCCCAGGCGTTCCGCAAGATGACCCCGTTGCTGCTGCAACAGTCGATCATCCTGTTCCAGGACACCTCGCTGGTCTACACCGTGGGCCTGGTGGACTTCCTCAACTCCGCCCGCTCCAACGGCGACATCATCGGCCGCTCCAACGAGTTCCTGATCTTTGCCGGTGTCGTCTACTTCATCATCAGCTTTTCCGCCTCGCTGCTGGTCAAGCGTCTGCAAAAAAGGTTTGCCGTATGATCTCTATCAAGAACATCAACAAGTGGTATGGCGACTTCCAGGTGCTGACCGATTGCAGCACCGAGGTTAAAAAAGGCGAAGTGATCGTGGTGTGCGGGCCGTCCGGCTCGGGTAAATCCACCCTGATCAAGTGCGTCAACGCGCTGGAACCGTTCCAGAAGGGCGACATCGTGGTCGACGGCACCTCCATCGCCGACCCGAAGACCAACCTTCCGAAACTGCGCTCGCGCGTGGGCATGGTGTTCCAGCACTTCGAGCTGTTCCCGCACCTGACCATCACTGAGAACCTGACCATCGCGCAGATCAAGGTGCTAGGCCGCAGCAAGGAAGAAGCCACCAAGAAAGGCCTGCAACTGCTCGACCGCGTAGGCCTGTCGGCACATGCCCACAAGCACCCTGGCCAACTCTCCGGTGGTCAGCAACAACGTGTCGCAATTGCCCGCGCCCTGGCCATGGACCCGATCGTCATGCTGTTCGATGAACCGACCTCGGCGCTGGACCCGGAAATGGTCAACGAAGTGCTCGACGTGATGGTGCAACTGGCCCACGAAGGCATGACCATGATGTGCGTGACCCACGAAATGGGCTTCGCCCGTAAAGTGGCCGACCGCGTGATCTTCATGGACGCCGGCAAGATCATCGAAGACTGCCCGAAAGAAGAGTTCTTCGGCGACATCAGCGCCCGCTCTGAACGCGCGCAGCACTTCCTTGAGAAAATCCTGCAGCACTAAGCACTGCCCAAATGTGGTGAAGGGCCCAATCCCCTTCACCACAACTGGTTGACCCAAGGCATCTGTGATGAAATGCGACCCCAACCAATTTCGCGCCGCACCGCCATCACTTGCCGTGAAACCACGTCTGATCCGCCAACTGTTCCTGCCGCCGTTGATCATCGCCCTGATGATCGGCCTGGGTTATATCGGCTTCTGGGTCAGCGAGTACTACGGCATCCGCACCCTCAGCGATACCGGCGAACGCCAGCTGGAGCTGCATGCCCGCACCGTCGAAAGTGAACTGAGCAAATACACCTACCTGCCGAGCCTTCTGGAATTGGAATCCAGCGTCTCCACGCTGCTGGCCGATCCGAACCAGGAAACCCGCAAGACCGTCAACGATTACCTCGAAGGCCTGAACCGACGCAGTCGCAGTCGGGCCATCTATGTGATGGACACCACCGGCCGCGTACTGGCCACCAGTAACTGGCGCGATGCCGACAGTTACCAGGGTGAAGACCTGTCCTTCCGTGCCTATTTCCAGAACGCCGTACGCGGCCAGCCTGGCCGTTTCTATGGCATCGGCAGCACCAACGGCGAACCCGGCTACTACCTGGCCCACGGCCTCGAAGAGCACGGCAAGATCATCGGCGTCGCCGTGGTCAAGGTGCGCCTCGAAGCCCTGGAAGAACGCTGGCAACGCGCGCGCCTCGAAGCCTTTGTGAGCGACGAGAACGGCATCATCATCCTCTCCAGCGACCCGGCCCGCCGCCTCAAGGCCGTGCGCCCGCTGAGCGATGACACCAAGGAACGCCTGGCCCACAGCCTGCAATATTACTGGGCGACGTTGAACGAGCTGGAACCCCTGGCCCGCGAGCGCCTCAACGAGGGCACCGAGAAACTGACCTTCCCGGCCAACAGCGAAGTGGTCAACGACGAGCACGAAGTCAGCTACCTGGCGCAAACCCGCCCGCTGAATGACACACCGTGGAATTTCACCTTGCTCACGCCGCTCAACGACTTGCGCCGCGCCGCGATCAACCAGGGCATTTTGGTCGCTGTCGCGTTTGGCCTGGTGGCGTTTTTGCTGATCGCCTGGAACGAGCGGCGCAAGGTCATCGCCACCCGCCTCGCCGCCCGTGAAGCCCTTCAGGAAGCCAACAGCCAGTTGGAACGACGGATCGCCGAGCGCACCGCCGACCTGCGCGCCAGCAACGAACGGCTCAAGGGCCAGATCCGCGAACGACGCCAGGCCGAAGAGACGCTGCGCCGCGCCCAGGATGAGCTGGTGCAGGCCGGCAAACTGGCGGCCATCGGCCAGATGTCCACCAGCATCGCCCACGAATTGAACCAGCCACTGGCGGCGCTGCGCACCTTGTCCGGCAATACCGTGCGCTTCCTGGAGCGCGGTGCCCTGGACACCGCCAGCGCCAACCTCAAGACCATCAACGAACTGATCGACCGCATGGGCCGCATCACCGCCAGCCTGCGTTCCTTCGCCCGACGTGGCGATGACCAGGGCGAGGCCAGCCTGGCCAAAGCGGTCGACGCGGCTTTCCAGGTACTCGGCGCACGCCTGGACAGCCTGCCGCTGACCCTGCACCGCGACTTTTCCCCCGCCCAATTGCAAATCGACCAGACGCGCCTGGAGCAGATCCTGGTCAACCTGATCGGCAATGCCCTTGACGCCATGCAGGCCCAACCCGCACCCGAGCTGTGGCTGGAAGGCAGCAGCAGCGAGGGCAAATACCGCCTGCACGTGCGTGATAATGGCCACGGTATCGACGCCGAGGCGCGCAAGCATTTGTTTGAACCGTTCTTCACCACCAAGCCCGGCGAGCAAGGCCTGGGCCTGGGCCTGACGCTGTCCGCCAGCCTCGCGGCGGCCACCGGCGGCAACCTTGCCGTGGAGCACCCGGCCAGTGGTGGAACGGCCTTTGTCTTGTGCCTGCCGTTGGCGGGCGCTCAAAAAGCTGAGTCGACATGAATACAGACGCTAAAGCCATCAAAGACGAGCTCACCGTGCTGATCGTCGAAGACGATCCCCATGTGCTGCTCGGCTGCCAGCAGGCGCTGGCCCTGGAAGACATTCCCAGCGTCGGCGTGGGCAGCGCTGAAGAAGCGTTGAAGCGCATCGGCGAGAACTTCGCCGGCATCGTGATCAGCGACATCCGCTTGCCAGGCATTGACGGCCTGGAGCTGCTCACCCGCCTCAAGGCCCTGGATAAGAGCCTGCCAGTGGTGCTGATCACCGGGCATGGCGATATCTCCATGGCCGTCGGCGCCATGCGCAACGGCGCCTATGACTTCATGGAAAAACCCTTCTCCCCCGAACGCCTGGTCGACGTGGCGCGCCGCGCCCTGGAGCAGCGCGGGCTGGCGCGGGAAGTCTGGTCGTTGCGCCGCCAACTGGCCGAGCGCGATTCACTGGAAGGCCGCATCATCGGCCGCTCGCCGGCCATGCAGAACCTGCGCGAGCTGATCGCCAATGTGGCCGACACCTCGGCCAACGTGCTGATCGAAGGCGAGACCGGCACCGGCAAGGAACTCGTCGCGCGCTGCCTGCATGATTTCAGCCGGCGTCACGCCCACCAGTTCGTCGCCCTGAACTGCGGCGGCCTGCCAGAGAACCTGTTCGAAAGCGAGATTTTCGGCCACGAAGCCAACGCTTTCACCGGTGCAGGCAAACGTCGCATCGGCAAGATCGAACACGCTCACGAAGGCACGCTGTTCCTCGATGAAGTGGAAAGCATGCCGATCAACCTGCAGATCAAACTGCTGCGGGTGTTGCAGGAGCGCACCCTGGAGCGCCTGGGTTCGAACCAGAGCGTGGCGGTGGATTGCCGCGTGATCGCCGCCACCAAGTCGGACCTTGATGAACTGAGCCGTGCCAATCAGTTCCGCAGCGATTTGTACTACCGCCTCAACGTAGTGACCCTGGAACTACCGCCATTGCGCGAGCGCCGTGAAGACATCCTGCAGCTGTTCGAACACTTCCTGCAGCAGTCGTCGCTGCGTTTTGACCGCAGTGTGCCAGAGCTGGACAACCAGACCCTGTCGAGCCTGATGAGCCACGACTGGCCGGGCAACGTGCGTGAACTGCGCAACGTCGCCGAACGCTTCGCCCTCGGCCTGCCGGCGTTCAAGAAAAGCGGCGCCAGCAGCGGCAGCCAGGGCCTGGCCTTCACCGAAGCGGTGGAAGCCTTCGAACGCAACCTGCTCAACGATGCCTTGCAACGCAGCGGCGGCAACCTGACCCAGGCCAGCCAGGAACTGGGGATGGCCAAGACCACACTGTTCGACAAAGTCAAAAAATACGGGTTGAGCCACTGATGGATCTGCTATTAAAAGCCGCCCTGGGCGCGGCCGTGGTATTGATTCTGGCCGCGCTGGCCAAGACCAGGAATTACTACATCGCAGGCTTGGTGCCGCTGTTTCCGACCTTTGCCTTGATCGCCCACTACATCGTTGGCAAAGGCCGTTCGGTGGACGACTTGAAGACGACGATCCTGTTCGGGATGTGGTCGATCATTCCGTACTTTGTGTACTTGGCGACGTTGTATGTGATGGTCGATCGGATGCGGTTGGAGGCTTCGTTAGCTGTGGCCGCAGTCGCATGGCTAATAGCCGCGACGGTGTTGGTGAGCGTCTGGGTCCGTCTACACGCCTGACACAACTCGGTCAAAAACTGTGGGAGCTGGCTTGCCTGCGATAGCGGTATGTCAGTGCCAAATGAGCTGACTGATACACAGCTATCGCAGGCAAGCCAGCTCCCACATTTGGATTGAGGTGTATCAGACAGGTCAGCGGACTATTTTGTCGACCTGAATCCCCAGCTTCTTCAGGCGATACCAGAAGCTGCGCTCCGAAATCCCGATCTTCGCTGCCGCCGCCGCCTGCACGCCGTTGCTCTCCTGCAACGCCGCGAGTATGTAGGCCTTCTCCACCTCCGCCAGCGCCGCATCCAGGTCCTGGGGAATGCCCGGTCCATCGCTGAGGATCGCCGTCACACCGTCCTCGCTTGGCTGGGAAGCAAACAGGTAACCCGGCAAGTCGATGTCCTCAATCACCGGCGACGCCGCCACGATGGTCGCGCGCTCCACGCAGTTTTGCAGTTCTCGGATATTGCCTGGCCAGTGATACGCCGCCATGGCCTGCAACGCCTCCGGGCTGAAGCCGGTGATGCGTTTACCCGCTGTAGCGCTGAGGGTCTGGGCGAAGTGGCGGGCCAAGGGGGCGATGTCTTCCACCCGTTCGCGCAAGGACGGCAGGGGAATCGGGAACACGTTGAGGCGGTAGTACAGGTCTTCGCGAAATTCCTTGTTGGCCACCGCTTCCAGCAGGTTCTTGTTGGTGGCAGCGATCACGCGCACATCGACCTTGCGTTCGCGGGGATCGCCCACCGGTTCGATCACCCGTTCCTGCAACGCGCGCAGGATCTTGGCCTGCAACGCCAGGGGCATGTCGCCCACTTCATCGAGAAACAGCGTGCCCTTGTCGGCCTGTTGGAAGCGCCCTACCCGGTCAGCCACGGCGCCAGTAAACGCGCCTTTGCGATGGCCGAACATTTCGCTTTCCAGCAACCCTTCCGGAATGGCCGCGCAATTGACCGCCACGAAGGGTTTGTCGGCGCGGCTGCCATGCTTGTGGATGGCACGGGCAACCATTTCCTTGCCGGTGCCGCTTTCGCCGGTCAGCAGGATGGTGGCGCTGCTGTCGCGCACCGAGTCCACCGCTTGCAGCACTTTGCGAAACGCCGGGCTGTCGCCCACCAGGCTGTCGAACTGGGCGTGTTCGTCCAGCTCGGCACGCATGCGTGCGTTGTCGCGCATGATGTCGCGAAATTGCAGGGCCTTGGCCACAGTGATGTCCAGCTCGTCGATATCGAACGGCTTGGCGATGTAGTCGTAGGCGCCGTTGCGCATCGACTGCACGGCGTTTTTCACCGTGCTGTAGGCGGTCATCACGATCACCGGCACATGGGGATAGCGCACCTTGATCTCGGCCAGCAGCGCCGGCCCGTCCATGCCCGGCATGCGCCAGTCGCTGATCACCAGGTCGATGTCTTCCTGCTCCAGCACCTTGAGCGCGTGCAAGCCGTTGCCGGCGACAAACACCTGCACGTCGTTCTGGCCCAGGGCCGAGGCCAACAGGTCGCAGAGCTTGGGTTCGTCGTCGACTACCAGAATGTTATGCGTCATGACTGTCCTCGTCGTCTTCGCCACTCGCCGGAATGTACAGGCTGAAGGTGGCGCCGGCATCTTTCTCACTGGCACATTCGATGCTGCCGTCGTGACTTTCCATGATCGAATAGACTTTGGCCAGGCCCAATCCGGTGCCCGACGCCTTGGTGGTGACAAATGGCGTGAAGATGCGCTCGATCATATCCGCCGGAATGCCTTGGCCGGTGTCGGTGATACTGATCAGCGTGTTCTCGCCTTCCGTGCGAATGCCCAGGGTCAGGCGCCCGCCTTCGGGCATCGCGTCGATGGCGTTGAGGATCAGGTTGAGGCACGCCTGCTTGAGCTGCTTGGCATCCGCGTAAATTGTCGCTCCGGGTGCCTGGTCGTCGATGTGCGCGTCGATGTTATGGGTGGCCAGTTCCGGCGCGCAGAAGCCGAGGATTTCTTCCACCAACGGGAGCGCCGGCAGCAACACGCGCAACGGCGGGTTGGGCTTGGCAAAGTCGAGGAATTCGGTGATCAGGTCGTTGATGCGGCTGACCTCGCTGACCACGTATTCCAGATGGCGCTTGTCGGTTTCCGCCAGGTCGGCGCGGCGGTGCAGCAGCTGCGTCGCCGTCTTGATGATGCCCAGCGGGTTGCGAATCTCATGGGCCAGGCCCATGGCGACTTCGCCCAGGGCATGCAGGCGATCACGTCGACGCAGCTGAGCTTCAAGGTGATGCAACTCGCCAAGCCGTTCGGTCATGTGGTTGAAGGTGCTGCTCAACTGCGCCAGTTCGTCGCCACCGCTGACCACCACGCGGTGCGCATAATCGCCGGAAATCACTGCGCTTACGCCCTGGGAAAGGTCCCGCAGCGGCTTGGTCAGACGCCTCGACACCAACACCCCGGCGGCCAGCGACAGCGCCGAACTGAGCAGGAAGATCAGTACAAACAGATTGCTCTGGTTTACCAGCCCCACCAGGCTGGTATGGCGCAGCAGGCCGCTGAAGATCACACCTTGCAGCTCACCGGCGTCGTTGAAGATCGGCCAGTACAACCCGCTGTAGTTGTTGGTGAACTGCTCGCTCGGCTGCTTGGTGCTGCGCATGGCGATTTCGACGTTCTTGGGGATGCGCGACGGGTGATCTTCAAAGCGTTGGGTCGAGAAAATCTCTGAGAAGCCATTGGGGTTGGCCAGGTACAGGCGCAGGTCGAGGGAATGCACATCGGCCACGCTGGTGAGGAAACTGCTGTCCAGGTAAGTGGCGACCAACAGCAGGTAATCGACACCGTCTTGGGTGGTTTCAAAAGTCGACACCACAACGCCCGTGCTCACCCCGGCCACCTGCACGGTCTGCAACACCGCGTTGCTGGTCAGGCTGATCTGCTTGACGATGTCGTCAGAGGCGGTGCTGAACACCAGCTTGTGGTCGCTCATGCGGATCAGCGCCACCACGTCGATGTCGGTGGCGTCGGCAATGTCGGCGGTCAGGCGGTCGTGCTTGGCGGCTTGCCGGCTCGACGGCGGGCTGGTGTAGCGCAGGAACAGCTTGGCCATGCGCGCGTTGTCGTGAAGGATGTCGCCGATCTCATCCTTGACGATCTTGGTCGACTCCTGCAGCCAGATGCGCACGTTGCTGTCGAAGATCTGCGACAGCGTGGTAGCCGCCAGTTCGGCGGCGATCATGGTGGGGATCACGCTGACCAACCAGAACGCCAGCACCAGCTTGCGCTGGACGCTCCAGCGCGAAATGGCAAAGGGGCGGGCTTTCTGGCGGGTCTTGGTGATCATCAGGTTTCGCTTATCGCAGCAGCCATGGCAGGGTCGGAACGATCCGGTCGAATAAACAGTTTTACAAGCTTGAGCAGGCCGTTGACCAGCCGGTTGCGGTGGCGGAAAAACACGCTGTTGCCCTGGAACTCGCAGCCCAGGCGCAGCTTACTGGCATACCCGGCCTGGCCGCACTCATACACGGCAATATTGTGTTGAATACAGTAGTCGACATTGGTCAGCCAGCTACGGAAGTACAGGTTGTAGTCACGGGTGAATTCCACGTCATGCCCGAAAAACTTGTCCACCAGCCGGTGCTCGTCCACCAGGATCAGGTTGAACGCCACCAGTTGCTCGTCCACCCAGTAAAGAACACAGACCGCCCGCTCATCAAGGCGTTCGAGCACACCGGTGAAGTAGCCGGCGGGCAGCCGCTCGAACTGCAACTCGGCACGGGTGAGCGTGGCCTCGTACAGGCGCATGACCTCGGGCAGCACGTCGTCGATATTGCGCCGCCACTCCACCCGTGGCCCCGGCGCGCGCAGTTTGCGGCGCAGGTCCTTGCGCGTGGATTTGCCCAGGGACCCCAGGTAGGCGTCCACCGAGCCGTAGGGCAGCGGCAACACGCCCGTGGGCAAGCTCGGCATGCTCTGGAAGCCCGCCGCACGGCAACTTTCGACCCAGTGCGGGTCTTTGCTCGGTGCGTCCTTGACCGCCACCAGGCCGATACCGAAATCATCGGCATCCTGGCGCGCGGCTTCCAGCAGGTGCTTGAGCAACAGTGGGCGGCGTGTATCCGCCACACTGCTGGCAAAACCAACGTCGCAGCGCTCCGCCACCGGGGAGCCGAGGGCATACAGGCCCAGTTGCAAAAGCCCCGGCCACAGTCGTTCCACACGCTCGGTCAAGCGTTTGCCGGCGCCCGACACCGTGGTATCGAGGCGATAATGGGTGATGAACGCGGCCGCCACAGCCACCAGCGTTCCGTCTTCGTAAACCGCCAGGTAACGCCACTGAAAATCATCAATAGCGGCGTTTTCCACGGCGACGTAATAGTCCCAGTCCTCCAGGGCACCCGGGAAACAGTCGTTCCAGGCACTGCGCTGGAGGGCCCGGATGGTCGGGAAGGCTTGGGCGGTAATCACAAGGGTTTCCTTAAGGCTCAAGCCCGCTGTCGATAATCTTGGGGGGCCGGAATGGACTCGGCATGCTGCCCGACAAACTCCGCGCTCAACTCGATCACCCGGCGGTATTGCAAGTCGACGGTGATCATGTGGTAGCAGTTGTCCAGCAGGATCTTGGTCACCGGGCCACCGAGGTGGCGTTCCACATAGTCAGCGTTCCAACGGCTGGTGATGTCATCCTCGATGGAGTGCAACACCAACGCCGGCACCTTGACCTGCGGCATGCGCTTCTTGACCACGGCGTTCATCCGGTGCAACTCGCGCACGGTGATGCCCTCCATGGTCAGCAAGCCCGCCTCGCTACTCTCGCCCTCCTTCATTTGCCGCTCGACGATGCCGCGCAGGCGTTCATTCTTGATGCCGTACGGCGGCTTCTCTTCGAAGCGGCAGATGTGCACGCCGAAGGGAATTTTCATCAGCAACGGCGTGAGGAACGCCAGCTTGTTGATGCTCCAACCGTCGTACTTCAGGGTGGTGGAATACATCAGCAGCCCAGCGACTTGCCCAGGATGCTCGGCGGCCACGTACATCGACATCACCGCGCCCATGGACAAACCACCGACAAACACCTGTTCATGGCGCTGTTTTACACCAACGAATGTCTTGCGCACGCCTTCGTACCAGTCGCGCCAGCCGGTGGCTTGCAGGTCGCTGTTGTCCCCGCAGTGCCCGGCCAGGGTGGGCACGTACACCGTGCAATTGCCCACCTTGGCCAGGCCCTTGGCGACCTGGCGCAATTCCGTCGGGGTGCCGGTCAGGCCGTGGATCAACAGGATCCCGACCGGACCATCACCGAGAACGAAGCCGGCAGTACCTTCACCGAGGTCGATCTCTGCCGTTTTCACCGGTTGGTCGCCCGCACCAGCAGTTGCTCAAGCAGCTTCAGGCCCAGTTCGATTTCCGGGTAGCTGATTTCCAGCGACGGTGCCAGGGTGATCACGTTTTTGTAGTAACCGCCCACGTCGAGGATCAGGCCGAGTTTCTGACCGTCCACCACCATGTCGCCCTTCATGCCTTCTTCGACCATGTAGTCCAGGGTCGCCTTGTCCGGCGTAAAACCATCCGGGCCGCAGATTTCGCAGCGCAGGGCCAGGCCCAGGCCGTCGACGTCACCGATGATCGGGAAACGTTTCTGCAGGTCTTGCAGGCCTTCGAGGAAGAACTTGCCCTTGGCCATGACCATCGCGCCGTAGTCGACTTCGTTGGTCATCTTGAACATTTCCAGGCCTACCGCCGTGCCCAATGGGTTGGAGGCGAAGGTGGAGTGAGTCGAACCTGGCGGGAAGATCTTCGGGTTGATCAACTCTTCACGGGCCCAGATGCCGCCCAATGGGTTGAGGCCGTTGGTCAGCGCCTTGCCGAAGACGATCACGTCCGGTTGCACGTCGAAGTGCTCGATCGACCACAGTTTGCCGGTGCGGTAGAAGCCCATCTGGATCTCGTCGGAGACCATCAGAATGCCGTGCTGATCCAGCACGTGCTTCAGCTCACGATAGAAGTTCATCGGCGGGATCACGTAGCCGCCGGTGCCCTGGATCGGCTCGACGTAGAACGCAGCGTATTCGCTGGAACCGACTTTCGGGTCCCACACACCGTTGTATTCGGTCTCGAACAGGCGGGCGAATTGCTGCACGCAGTGGCTGCCGTACTCTTCCTTGGTCATGCCTTTAGGGCCACGGAAGTGATACGGGAACGGGATGAACTGCGCGCGCTCGCCGAAGTGGCCGTAACGGCGACGGTAGCGGTAGCTGGAGGTGATCGACGAAGCGCCGAGGGTACGCCCGTGGTAGCCGCCTTCGAAGGCGAACATCAGGCTCTTGCCGTTGGTGGCGTTACGCACCACCTTCAGGGAGTCTTCGATGGACTGCGAACCGCCGACGTTGAAGTGCACGCGACCGTCGAGGCCGAACTTCTTCTTGGCGTCGACCGCGATCATTTCCGACAGCTCGATCTTGCCCTTGTGCAGGTACTGGCTGGCGATCTGCGGCAGGGTGTCGATCTGCTGTTTCAGCGCATTGTTGAGGCGCGGGTTGGCGTAGCCGAAGTTGACCGCCGAGTACCACATTTGCAGGTCGAGGTAGGCCTGGTCTTCGGTGTCCCACACGTAGGAGCCTTCGCAACGGCTGAAAATGCGCGGCGGCTCGATGTAGTGGACGGTGTCGCCGTAGGAGCAGTATTTGGCTTCTTTATCCAGAAGGATCTGGTCTTCGGCGGTAGCGATACGGATATCAGACATGGTGGAAGAGTTCCTGATTGTCAGCAGCAGTAAAGGAGGTGGCGTTGGCGGCAATGCCTTGTGGCAGTCGGGCCAGCAACGCAGGCAGTTCGGCAAAGGTGTCGAAACGTGCGTGAGGAATGTTGTTGGCTTCGCAGTACTTGGCGAGGCTGCCCTTGGCAAACACGAAGTCGGCGGTGGACGCCACGCACATGTCGGACTTGCCGTCGCCGATCACCAGCACGCGCTTGTTGCGCGGCGTGGACTTGCACTTGCAGTTGCCGGAGGCGGCGCGGCAGGCATCGCTGGAATACGGGAAGTCGATGCGCCAGCTGTTCTGGTCGACCTGGCGCAGGCGGTTGGCGAGGATCGGCAGCAAGGTCACGTAGTTGCGCGACAGGATCCGCGCAATGCCCTGCTCGATGCCGTCGCTGACCACTTCGATGGTTGCGCCCATGCCCATGACGTGGTCGACGAAATCCGGGAAGTCCGGGTCAATCTCGACGCTGTCGAAATACGCCAGCAATTCGGAAGGCGTCGCCTTGATCAGCGCCAGTTGGCGGCTCAGGCATTCGCGTGAACCGATATGCCCATCCAGCCATTCCTGTTCGATGGTTTCCCACTCGGGGCCGGCGAAGCGTTGGAGGACGTTGTCGATGACATCGGTGGGGGTAATGGTCCCGTCGAAGTCACACACGATATGCCAGTGGATCATCGTTGTTTACCTTGGAGGAGCGCGCTGTATGCGCTTGCAACAAGGGGTAGAGCAGGGAGTGTGCCAACTGGCTAACAGCCAGCGGGGCTGGGGCTTTGCCTGGCATGGCGGGCAATTTGTGTCGCAGGAGCTACAATTTTTGTAGCTTGCTACAAACAAGATGAGTGCTTGCGTGGAAAGGATGCTTTGCGCGTTCATGCGCGCATATTCAATCAAGGAACTGTGACCATGTTGAGGATCACATGCGCTGCACTGGCCGGTTTACTGGGCCTCTGGAGCGTTTCTAGCGCGGCTCAGGCCGGCGGTATCACCGGCGAAGTCGGCGCAGGCGTCAGCTACCAGCCCCATGACCCCACCGGCAGCCGCTACGAAACGCGGCCCGTTCCCTACTTCGACCTGGACTGGGGCGATGTCAGCCTGAGCACCGATGACGGCCTGACCTGGAGCGCGCTCAACACCCAGGGCCTGACCGCCGGCCCCTACATCAATTACCTGTCGGGCCGCACGTCCAATGGCGATCTCCAGGGCCTGCGCAATGTGTCGGACATGGCGGAAGTCGGTGGTTTTATCCAATACGCCCCGGCTGATTTCTGGCGGGTCTACGCACAATTGGGGCAAGCCGTGGGCGGGGGGCATTCGCAGAGCGGTGCCCTGGGCAAAGTCGGCGGCGAACTGGGCTACCCCCTGGGTGGCGGGATTATCGGCAGCAGCGGCCTGGTCGCGCATTTCGCCGATGCGCGCCAGACCAACACGTTTTTCGGCGTGGATGACAACGAGGCCGCCGCCACCGGCTTTCGCCCCTACAACGCCAGCGGCGGCTTCCAGAACCTGACACTGACCCAGAGTTTCGAGTTTCCCCTGGCCGAAAAATGGTCGCTGCTGACCAGCGCCAGCTGGGTTCACCTGGTCGGCTCGGCGGCCGACAGCAGCATCGTGCGGCAGACCGGCGACGTGAACCAGGGCCAGGTGCAGACGGCCATCAGCTACAAGTTCGATTAGGTTGGTCTGGGGTTTGCAATGAGGTCCTGGAATCCATTTTTCCAGGACACTCTTCATGGCTCGCCCCGCTTACCGCCTGCTGCACCACTCGCTCTGGGACCTGGTGCCCATCGCCCTGGGCCTGGCGCATTTCGCTTTTGTCATCTGGCTGGTCACCGCGTTCCACAGCCTGAGCTGGTGGGCGCTGGTGCCCCTGGCGCTGATCTACGCGGTGAGTCTGTCGTGGAGCATCAACAGCATCTCCCACAACCAGATTCACAACGCCTACTTCACTCATCGTGCAATGAACCGGGCGTTCGACTTGCTGCTGTCGGTAACCATTGGTTTTTCCCAGACGCTCTACCGTGATATCCACAACCGCCATCACCGTGGCAACGCCGACCTGCCCGGGCCAGATGGCAAAACCATCGACCCACTGTCGATCTACCAGCGCGGCCACAATGGCCAGCCGGAAAACCCGTGGGCTTATACCTTCCTGAGTTTTTTCCGCGACGATCCCAAGCCGTTCTACGACGAGATGAAGCGCAAGCGCCCGGCGGATGCGCGCTGGGTCAAGGTTGAGATCGGCGTGACGGTAGCGTTCTATATCGCCCTGGCGTTCTACAACTGGCAGGCAGTGTTGTGGCTGTTGCCGTTCTGGTACCTGGGCCAGTGCCTGTCATCGCTCAATGGCTACTACGAACACTTCGGCGGCAACCCGGACCTGCCGATTGCCTGGGGGGTGAGCTCTTACAGCGTGCTGTACAACCTGATCTGGATGAACAACGGCTACCACGCCGAGCACCACTACCGGCCGAAGATGCACTGGACGAAAGTGAAGGCGTTTCACCGGGAGATTGCCGAGCAGCAGCGTGAAGCGGGGGTCAAGGCGATTTCGGTGTCCCATGGTTTAGGGTTTTTGGTGGCACACCGCAAACCCTAGACACTCAGTTTTCTTCGCCTTCCGCCAGGAGGGCGATGCCGCCGATAATCACCGCCACCCCCACCCAGTGCAGCGGGCTGATATGTTCCCCCAGCCCCAGCCACGACCCCAGCAACACCACCACAAACACCAGTGAACTCAGCGGAAACGCCAGGGACAGGCTGCTGCGCCGCAGGATCAGCATCCACACGAAAAACGCGCCGATGTAGCTGGCGATAGCCGCCAGAATTCCAGGGTTGCGCGCCACGTCCGCCAGCCACTGCCAGCTCAAATCCATCTGCCCCAATTGGTCCCCGGCCACTTTGGTAAACAGCTGGCCAGCGCTTTCGGTGCAAATCAATAAGGCCCACAGCACCACCGTGCCGAGGCGCCCATGCAGCCATCCGTTATTCATGGTTTGCGTACTCATGCCTGACTCCCTGCAATCGCCACCAACATCACACCCAAGGTGATCACCAGCGTGCCAAGCCAACGGCGGCGGCTGACGGTTTCGCCCAGCACCACCTTGCCCGCCAGCACCACGCCGCAATAGGCCAGCGCCGCAGCCGGGAACAACAGGCTCAACGGCGCACGGGACAACGCTTCAAGCCATACGAAGAACTCGACGGCATAGGCACCGATCCCGGCCCACAGCAACGGCGCATTGAACACCTGGCCCCAGAACGCATTCAGGCGAAAACCGCCGTCCAACTCGGGCAACCGGTCCAGGCCGATCTTGAAACACAGCTGGCCGATCACATCGAGCACGATGGAAAACGCCACCAGCAACACCACGGTCAACGTCACGGGAACAGCTCCTCAAACAGGTCGATCAAGGCTTCATTGGTGGCCGCGTTGCGCTGCAGATCTTCCGCGCTCCAGCGCTCGGGCGGTGGCTGGTCGGACTTGGCTTCCCAACGCTTGAACGCATTGCTGAAGGCGGGCGTGGCGAACTCACCGCACACGTCGATGCCGATGATGCGTTTGCGCGCTGCCAAGGCCCGCAGGGCTTGTAGCAGATGGGTCAGGCGCATGCCGCCCTGGTCCCAGTTGGTGGCCGCGTCTTCGCTGGCGAGCACGTCTTTGTCGATGGTGATCCAGATCGCGTCGGTGGGCAGGCTGGTGATCATCTGATCGAGGAATTGCGCCCAATCCAGTTCGGCCAGGTTGCGCCAGTACAGGTGGTTTTCCTGCTGCTGGTGACCGGCGCCATCCCCTACCCGGCCCCAGACTTTCGACGGCGGATGCTGCCAGGGGAACAACTGCAAGTGCCCGCGCTTGAGGGCGCCGAGGTTGCCACCGCGCAACTGCGGATTGTGCAAGTCGTCGCTGCACGGGCCGAGGGTGACGATGCGTTTGATCGCCGGCATCTTCAGCGCGCGGTTGACCCACGAACCACAGTGACGCTTGGGCGCAAAGCGCACCCAGTCGGGGTGGTTGTCGAAGTGGATCAGACTGATGGGTTCTTTCAGGTCGGCGAGAAAGGCCGGCGTAAGGTGGTGATAGTCGCCGGAGCCGACAAACAGGATTTCCGGGCGCGCATCGGTGGGCCGGGGCCGTTGAGCCAGGCGTTCGGCGAAACGCTTCCAGGTTTTTTCAGTGGACCACAGGCGCAGCTTGGGGCCCAGGTCCAGCAGGTCGATACGCGTGGCACGGCCGCTGGCCAGACGCCGGGCAATCGGTGCCTGGCCGGTGAGGCTGTGGTCGAGGTCAAGAATATTCAAGGTAATGTTTCACCCCTAATGGCAGCGCCCATCCGGTACCGGATGGGCTTTAGGGGGTCAATGCAAGGGACGGGCCAGCGCTTAGCCTTTGGCCTCTTGGATGATCTGGCGGATCGCCCCCACAAAGGCTTCCGCCGGCTGGCCGCCGCTGACGGCGTACTGGTCGTTGAAGACGATGGTCGGCACTGAGGTCACGCCACGGGAGATCCACAGTTGCTCTTGCTCGCGCACTTCAGCGGCGTATTCATCGGAGGCGAGAATCTCGGCGGCGCGCTTCAAGTCCAGGCCGACACTTTCGGCGATGATTGCCAGGGTGGCGTGGTCGGAAGGGTCCTGGCCATCGGTGAAATACGCCTTGAACAGCGCTTCCTTGAGGTTGTACTGCAAGCCTTCCAGCCCAGCCCAATGCAGCAGGCGGTGTGCATCGAAGGTGTTGTAGATGCGGCTTTGGCCGTCAGTGCGGAACGCGAAGCCCAACCCGGCGCCCAGGTCGCGGATACGTTCACGGTTGGCCTGGGATTGCTCGGCGGTGGAGCCGTATTTTTCGGTGATATGCTCAACGATGTTCTGACCGATGGCAGGCATGTTCGGGTTCAGCTCGAACGGCTGGAAATGGATCTCGGCCTGCACGTCGGCGCCCAACTGGTCGAGGGCTTCGGTCAGCCCGCGCAGGCCGATGATGCACCAGGGGCAGGACACGTCGCTGACGAAATCGATTTTCAGGGGAGTACTCATGACAGGCAACCTCGCAGGCGCAAATGGGCCATAAAGGTTGCACGATACACCAATGTCACAACACCTTCGAAGGCTCGCCCAGGTCAATCTGCGCCCAGTGCGCCGCATCTTCGCGATGGGCTTGCAGGTAAGGCAGCACCGCCGTCAGCAGCGGCGCCTTGAACGCTTCCTGGAAACGATGGGCCATGCCGGGAATCAGCTTCAACTGGCTGCCCTGGATATGCGCCGCCAGGTGCACGCCGTGCATCACCGGCAGCAGCGGGTCGGCGGTGCCGTGCACAACGAGGGTTGGTACGCGCAGTTGGTTAAGCAAGGGCACGCGGCTGGGCTCGGCGAGGATCGCCATGATCTGGCGCTTCACGCCGTCCGGGTTGAAGGCTCGGTCGTAGGACAGTGCCGCCTGGTGCAACAAGGCCTGGCGATCATCTGTCACGTTCGGGCTGCCCAGCGCCGCCAGCAGATCGGCCTGCTGCTCCAGCGCCACTTCACGGTTCGGTGCGCTGCGCCGCGACAGCAGTTGCACCAGCGCCGCATTCGGCGCCGGCAAACCTTCGGCGCCGGAACTGGTCATGATCAGCGTAAGGCTCTCGACCCGCTGCGGTGCCATCGCCGCCAGGTGCTGGGCGATCATGCCGCCCATGCTCGCGCCCAGCACGTGGAATTGCTGGATCTGCAACGCGTCCATCAAGCCGATGGCGTCATCGGCCATGTCGGTCAGCGTGTAAGGCGCCGCCACCGGCAGGCCGAGCTTGTAGCGCAGCACTTCAAAGGTCAGGTTGGCGTTGGCCGGTGCCTGGCGCCAGGTGGACAGGCCGACGTCACGGTTGTCGTAACGGATCACCCGAAAACCCTGTTGGCACAGGGCGACCACCACTTCATCCGGCCAGTGGATCAACTGCCCGCCCAGGCCCATCACCAGCAGCAACGCCGGATCGGACGCACGGCCGATGCTCTGGTAGGCGATGCTCACCTGAGCCAGGTCGACCGTTTGGGTCGGGACATTGACATCACATCGAGAAGCCGCAAAAGACGGCAGGCCGAACAATAGAGCGGCCAGTAAAAGCAACACGCGCATGAAAAACACCGAAACGCAGAACCCCAGTAGAGCGCGAGTCTGATGAAGTTTGTTCAAGCGCGCTGCCACAGTTGCGTGACAGTTTGATGAAGAGTGCCCAGCGGTCATTGTCGACCTGCTTATCGACAGGCAGGCCAACATGAGACAAACTCACGCCATTCGAATTCGTCACAAATTATATTCATGGAGAGCCCGTGCTCGAGATCCGTCACCTCAAGACCCTGCACGCCTTACGCGAGGCCGACAGCCTGGTGGAAGCCGCCGAGCGCCTGCACCTGACGCAGTCGGCGCTGTCCCACCAGTTCAAAGAGTTGGAAGAGCGCCTGGGCATGCCGCTGTTCGTGCGCAAGACCAAGCCGCTGCGCTTCACCAGCGCCGGCCTGCGCCTGCTGCAACTGGCCGACGCCACCCTGCCGCTGCTGCGCGGCGCCGAGCGTGACATAGCGCGACTGGCCGGCGGCACCGCCGGACGCCTGCACATGGCAATCGAATGCCACAGCTGCTTCCAGTGGCTGATGCCGACCATCGACCAGTTCCGCGATGCCTGGCCGGAGGTCGAGCTGGACCTGGCCTCCGGCTTCGCCTTCGCCCCGCTGCCGGCCCTGGCCCGTGGCGATCTGGACCTGGTGGTGACCTCCGACCCGCTGGAACTGCCAGGCATCACCTACGTGCCGCTGTTCACCTACGAAGCCATGCTCGCCGTCGCCAACCAGCATGCGCTGGCAACCAAGGCGTACATCGTGCCCGAAGACCTGTTGACCGAAACCCTGATCACCTACCCGGTGGAACGCGACCGCCTGGATATTTTCACGCGTTTCCTCGAACCCGCCGATGTGGAGCCGGCGCAGGTGCGCACGTCCGAGCTGTCGGTGATGATGATGCAGCTGGTGGCCAGCGGCCGGGGCGTGTGTGGTATGCCCCATTGGGCGCTGCATGAGTACAGCTCGCGTGGCTACGTGAAGGCCAAGCGCCTGGGTGAGAAAGGTTTGTTTGCCACGCTATATGCCGGGATTCGTGCGGACATGCTGGATGCGCCGTATATGCGCGATTTCTTGCTGACGGCAAAAGATACGTCGTTTTCAACATTGGATGGCGTCAGCGCCGTACGCTGATACTGAAAACTCTGATGATCAAAATGTGGGAGCGGGCTTGCTCGCGAATGCGGTGGTTCAGTCGAATTATCTGTACCTGACACACCGCTTTCGCGAGCAAGCCCGCTCCCACATTGGATAGGGTTTCCACAGTTGGATTTCAGTCGGTCTTCAGTTCGCGCCACATATGGATTTTGTCGAAGTACTCCACGTCCACCCGCACCGCCAGCGGCTCCAGGCCGTACTGGATGAAGCCGCAGCGTTGGTACAGGGCAAAGGCGGCGTCATTGCCGGCGGTGACCGTCAGCTGGATCACTTTGAGGCGCGGCTGTTTGCGCGCTTCATCCAGTGCCGCTTCCACCAGTTGCCGGCCCAAGCCTTGTTGTTGGTGGCCTGCATTCACGTACATGCCGAACAGGGTCACCTTGTGCCGCGCTTTCTCTCGCGGCTCAAACGCCAGGCCGACAATGCCGGCCAGCTCATCCCCGGCAAACGCACCGAGCAAGCAATCCAACGGACTGCTCAAGCGTTTTTCCCACCAACTCAGCGGCATGGCTGCACGCTCCGCCACGCTGGAGGTGAACGCCTGGGGATAGACGCCATAGGCTTCCAGCATCAACGCCCGATACGCCTCGGCATCGCTGAGCACCAGCGTGCGGATGGTCATGCCGTCAGCGAGGCACGGTAAAACGGCAGGATCAGGTCCCGCGTCAACGGGGCCAATTGCAAGCCGCCGTCACCTGTCGGGTCGATCCAGCGCACCTCTTCAATCTCGGCGGCAGGCGTGACCGCCACATCGATCTGCACCTGGAACAGCTCGGCTTCCACGGTAAAACCTGGCTCGTTGACCGCAGGCGCGGAAAACTTCCCAAGATAGACCGCAGCGCTTGGCTCGATAAGCAGGTTCAGCTCTTCGTGCAGTTCACGAGCCAAGGCCTCGGCAGGCTGCTCGCCAGCGTCGATCTTGCCGCCAGGTTGCATGAAGGCCTGGGTGCCGCGCTTGCGCACCAGCAGGGTCTGGCCGTCAGCGCCGATCAGGAGGGCGGCGGCGATGCGGATGGTGGAGGGCATGAACGATCTTCCTTGGCTGCAAAAGGCGCAAGGATCACATGAAGTGGCTCAGCCGCAAAGCAGTGCATCGCCGTTGTCCTTGATGAAGACACTGTAGCGCGCGCCCTCCATGGTTTCGAAGGCAATCAATTTATCCACCAATGGCAGGTTCAACACCTTGCCGGCATTGAGCAGCAACATGCCATTGTCAGCATTGAGATTGCGCGCCAGCACCATGCCCTCCGCAAGCTCGCGGGTACCGAGGACTTTGACGTTGGGGTCGCCCAAGGTCACGTCATTGAGATAGGTGGCGCAGACCAGCACAAAGTCTTCGACCATCACCGGGTCGTACAGCCGACCGGCATATTTGCGGATGTACAGCAGCGCTTCGTCGCTGTTCATCTGCCGCTCCAGGATCAAGCCCTTTTGCAACTCGATGAAATCCACCGCCAGTTTGAGCAAACGAGAACCGGCGGGAATCGCTTCGCCTTTGAGGTGATCGGGGAAGCCGCTGCCATCCCAACGTTCTTGGTGATGGCGGATCAGGCGTGCGGCGTCTTTCATCGGTTCCAGGGTCATCAGCAGCGATTCGCTCTGGGTGGCGTAGGCGCGATAGCGTTCGCGGTCGCTGCTGTGCAGCAGGTCCGAGGGCGAGGCCATCATGCTGTCGCTCCAGCTCAGCTTGCCGATGTTGTAGAGCGCGGCGGCCATGGTCAGGTCGCGGTTGCTGGCCTCGTCCACGCCATGGGTCACACACCAGGTGCGCACCAGTTCGATGATCTGTCGGTTGGTCTGTTTGGCGCGAGGCAGTCGCAGGTTGGCCAACAGCGAGAACACCTCGGTGCCAGTGGCGTAGCTGTGTTTGAGTTCTTCGTAGGCCAGGTCGAGCATGTCGGCGGTCTGCTGCAACTCGCTGGTGCGCGAGGCCACGCGTTTTTCCAGGCTGGCGTTGAGCTGCCTGAGTTCTTCGTTCTGCTGCTGAATCAGTTGTTCAAGGCGTAGGCGTTCGCGCTCGGAATGCTGATGGGCCAGGGATTGGCGCAAGGCCAGCAGCAATTCTTCGTCCTTCCAGGGTTTGCTCAGGTAGCGGTAGATCTCGCCTTCGTTGATGGCTTTGACGATCAGGGTCAGGTCGGTTTCGCCGGTCAGCAGAATGCGTACGGTGTGAGGGTAGTGTTGGTGGATATGCGCCAGCAGCGAGGCGCCGTCCATGTCCGGCAGGCGTGCGGCGCTCATGACCAGGTCGATGGGTTGGCTGGCGAGAATCGCCAGGGCATCGGCAGCGCAGGTGGCGCTGTGCAGCTCGAAGGGTTCCAGCCGCAACAGTTGGGTGAGGCTGTGGAGGACGTCCGGATGGGCGTCGATCAACAGCACCACGGCACGTTCGGCATCGGTAAAAGTGACTGACTCTCCCATGGGACACCTCGGATCGTCGGTGTGCGGTCCTTATGGTCGGGGTCTGCCTTCCTGGCGCTTACGGATTTGCCTATTACTGAGTAGCTTAGTCGGTTTTTCGGAAAATGATGGCCTTACGACATCAATGCATAAAAAAAGCCGCTCCAGATTCCGGAGCGGCCTTCGATGTGAAACCTGTAAACCTCACGCGTCAGCTTTTTTCGGGCTTGAACCGAACGAAGCGAAACGCTTGTTGAACCCGGCAATGCGGCCTTCGACCTGGGTCTTGCGCTGTTGGCCGGTGTAGATCGGATGTGAGGCGCTGGAAACGTCCAGCGGGATGTACGGGTAAATGTTGCCGTCGCTGTGTTTATGGGTGCGGTCGCTGTCGGCGGTGGAGCCGATCAGGAAGAACACGTCGGCGGCAGTGTCGTGGAACAGCACGGTGCGATAGTCGGGATGGATACCAGCTTTCATAAGGCCTCCGGGGCGTCTGGGTGCATTTGATGTGTTATACAGTAACACAAACCATGCACCCAAACGAGAACCGATTGCAATAAGAATAGGCCCGTCGCTTCTATGCGGCTTCCTGGAAGTCCATCTCCGGTGGCTGCTGTGAGAACCCGCGAGTCAGCACGCCCAGGTAAACCAGGCCGATCGCCAACCACACCAGACCCAGGTAGATCGCCAGATGATCGAGGCTGACCATCAACCACAGGTCCGCCAGCAGGCCAATGAACGGGAACACCAGGAACAGGATCAACTCGCGCAGGCCTCTCTGCTTGGCGCCAATCCAGTAGTGGAAAATCACCGACAGGTTGACCAGGCTGAACGCCAGGAATGCACCGAAGTTGATGAACGAGGTGGAGGTAGTCACGTCCAGCTTCAACGCCAGCAGCGCCACCACCGCGCACAACAGGATGCTGTTGACCGGCGTGCCGAAGCGCGCATGCAAAGCGCCGAAGAACGACTTGGGCAACACACCGTCGCGGCCCATGGCGAACAGCAAGCGCGAACCACTGGCCTGGGCCGACAGCCCCGAAGCGAACTGGCCGACAATCAGGCCGATCAGGAAGATCGACACGAACAGGTCGCCACCGATATTGCGCGCAATTTCATACGCCGCCGAATCCACATTGGCGAATTCGAACGACGGATGGGCAATCTGCACAAAGTAGGACACCGCCACGAAGATCAGCCCGCCAATCAAGGTGATCAACATGATCGCCCGTGGGATGGTGCGGCGTGGGTCGCGGGTTTCTTCGGTCAGCGTACTCACCGCGTCAAAGCCCAGGAACGAGTAGCAGGCGATGGCCGCACCGCTCATGATCAACGGCATGTGCATCTGGCCGTTGAAGAAGGGGGCGATGGTCCACAGCGGCTTGCTCACATCACCACCGATGTAATGAATGCACAGCGCCACAAACGCAATCAGCACCAGGAATTGCACCAGCATCAGCAACGCATTGATGCCGTTGGCCAGCTTGAGGCCGACAATGTTGATGGCGCTGGTGATGCCGATAAAGGCCAACACCCAGATCCACTGCGGCACCGCCGGGAACGCTGAATTGAGGTACGCCGCACCGATCAGCCAGATAGCCATGGGCAAGAACAGATAGTCGAGCAACACCGCCCAACCGGCGATAAAGCCCAGTTTGGGGCTGATGGCCTTGCGCACATAGCTGTAGGCGGAACCGGCCACCGGAAACGCCGAAGCCATGCGCCCGTAACTCATGGCGGTGAAAAACATCGCCACCAGGGCGGCCAGGTAAGCGGCGGGGACCATGCCCGCAGTGGATTGCGCCAGGATGCCGAAGGTGCCGAGCACGATGATCGGCGTCATATAGGCGATGCCAAACAGCACCACCGACCCTAACGACAGGGTGCGTTGCAAACGAGCCATGGGTGATTCTCCGCGCAATTATTAGATTTATGGCAGAACTGAAGTGGGTGTTGCGAATGTCATTTTTCTTATGATCAAGCTTGTTTCGTGTGGCGAGCGGGCTCGCCACAATGGTCCGATTCACAGAGGGAAATCAGTGCTGTGGGATCAACAACTCGCGCGTCCCATCGCTGCGTTCAATCACCTCACCCGGCAATTTCATGCGCTGGTCATCCAGGTAGCGATAATCCTTGCGTGCCGCCGCCAGTCGGTCGAGATCCAGCTCAACCGTGTATTGCCCTTCCTCACGCCCGGCTTCAAACAGCAGCGTGCCAAACGGGTCCACCAACGCACTGCCGCCAGCGAACACCAGGTCGCCATCGCCCTCTTGCACCCGGTTGACCATCAGCGCAAATGCCTGGTTTTCCTGGGCTCGGGCCATGATCGCGGTGCGGTGGGTAGGCCCGTAGGGGTCCATGTTGCCGTTGGTGACAATCAGCAACTCAGCGCCCAATTGCGCCAGGGCGCGGGCAGTTTCAGGGAACTCGATGTCGTAGCAGATCAGCAGGCCGACGCGCAGACCGTTCCACATACCAGTGGGGTAACGATCGCCAGGATTGAACACACCGCGCTCCAACGGCCACAGGTGGGTCTTGCGGTACTTGAGGGCGATACCTTCGGGAGTGATCAACAAGGTTGCGTTATAGAACTGGCCGCCATCATTTTCAGCGATACCGATGACCACGGCGACGTTGCGCGCGCGGGCGGCCTGGATAATCGCCTGCACGGTGGGGCCATCCAGCGGCTCGGCAATGGCCGCAACGGTCTCGGCCGTGGGGAAACCGGTCAGGTGGGTTTCCGGGAATACGATCAGTTGCGTATCGTCGGCGCAGGCGGCAATGGCCGCCAAGGCGCGCTCAAGGTTGTAAGCTGTATCGTTATCACGACCGGCCAACTGGGCAAATTCGACCTTCATGGGTATTCCTTGTTCTTTAGCTGTGCCGCAGTATGCGCAGCCTCAACCCACCAGGGAATCACGCGGCGGGGGTAACCCGATAGGGGTAGATCAATGATCATGTCGCTGCAAGACATCGCCTGGCACCGTGCGGTGGGGCAAATGATAGACGCGCTGGACCAGCCCAATTTCTGGACCCAGCTTGTCCGGTTGCTGGACCAATACGTGCCGTCCGACAGCTGGGTAGCCCTACTGTTCAGCAGCGAACACCGCCCGCTGGTGTTCGCCGAATGCCCAGGCGCCGACGGCACGCCGGACCACCTGTTCCAGGACTACCTCAACGGCCTGTACCTGCTCGACCCCTTCTACATCGCCAGCCGCGAACACGCGCGCACCGGGCTTTTGCGCCTGGCCGAAGTTGCGCCGGAACACTTTGAACTCACCGAGTACTACCAGCGCTACTTCCGCCTGAACGTGGTGGCCGACGAAATCCAATTCAATTGCCACCTGCCGGATGGGCGTACCCTATGCCTGTCGCTGGGCTCGAAGCAGCGCTTTGACCCGCAGCAGATCGCCCTGCTATCGCTGATTCAACCCTGGGTCGTGAGCCTGCTGCGCCAACGCCTGCCCCATGAACTCAACCAGGTCAGTACACCGCAGCCGATCCAGAATGATGACTGGGGCGCGCAACTCACCGCCCGCGAGCTGGATGTGGGCCGCTTGATGCTCAGCGGTTGCTCCAGCAAGGAGATCGCTCGTAAGCTGGAAATCTCTGTTGAAACCGTGAAAGTCCATAAGAAACACATCTACAGCAAGTTAGGGATCAAATCCCAGTCAGAGCTGTTCTCGATCTTTCTACAGGCGCAAAACGCCTAGCCGATGAGTCCGAACCAAGGAAAACCGTATGAGCCTGTCGTTATTAAGCCGTTACGCCTTCTTTGCCGTGTGCGTCATTTTCACCCTCGCCAGCCTCCCCTTTATCGAACATGAATGGCTGTGGCCGATCACCCTGGTCACGGGCGTGTTGAGCCTGATCGGTGTGTTCGACCTGCTGCAAAGCCCCCACGCCGTGCGCCGCAACTACCCGATCCTGGGCAATATCCGTTACCTGGTGGAAGCCATCCGCCCGGAAATCCGCCAGTACCTGCTGGAATCCGACAGCGACGCCCTGCCCTTCTCCCGCGCCCAGCGCTCGCTGGTCTATTCGCGGGCCAAGAATGAAACCGCCGACAAACCGTTCGGCACCCTGATCGACGTGTACCAGTCGGGCTTCGAATTCATCGGCCACTCCATGCGCCCGGCACCGCTCAGCGACCCCAGCGCATTTCGCGTGATGGTCGGCGGCCCGCAGTGCACGCAGCCGTACTCGGCGTCGGTGTTCAATATCTCGGCGATGAGTTTTGGTTCGTTGAGCGCCAACGCGATCCGCGCGCTCAACCAGGGCGCCAAGCTGGGCAACTTTGCCCACGACACCGGTGAAGGCAGCATCAGCCCCTACCACCGTGAAAACGGCGGCGACCTGACCTGGGAGTTGGGCAGCGGCTACTTCGGCTGCCGCACCAGCGACGGCCGTTTCGACCCGGAACGCTTCGCCGTGCAGGCGCAGAACCCGCAAGTGCGCATGATCGAAATCAAGATGAGCCAGGGCGCCAAGCCCGGCCACGGCGGCATCCTGCCCAAGCACAAGGTCACCCAGGAAATCGCCGACACCCGCGGCATCCTGATGGGTGAGGACTGCATCTCGCCGTCGCGCCACAGCGCGTTCTCCACACCTATCGAGCTGATGCAGTTCATCGCCCAGTTGCGCGAACTGTCCGGCGGCAAACCGGTGGGCTTCAAGTTCTGCCTGGGCCACCCGTGGGAATTCATGGGCATCGCCAAGGCCATGCTCGAAACCGGCATCCTCCCGGACTTTATCGTGGTGGACGGCAAGGAAGGCGGCACCGGCGCCGCGCCCGTGGAATTCACCGACCATATCGGCGTGCCGCTGCGTGAAGGCTTGCTGTTCGTGCACAACACCCTGGTGGGCCTGAACCTGCGCGACAAGATCAAGCTCGGCGCCAGCGGCAAGATCGTCAGCGCGTTCGACATCGCCAGCGTCCTGGCCATCGGCGCCGACTGGGCCAACTCCGCGCGGGGCTTCATGTTTGCCATCGGCTGCATTCAGTCCCAGAGTTGCCACACCAACAAATGCCCGACCGGCGTGGCCACCCAGGACCCACTGCGCCAACGTGCGCTGGTGGTGCCGGACAAAGCCCAGCGCGTGTTCAACTTCCACCGCAACACGCTCAAGGCCCTCGCGGAAATGCTCGCCGCCGCCGGCCTGGATCATCCGTCGCAGCTGTCGGCCAAGCATCTGGTGCGACGCATGTCGGCGACCGAAATCAAGCTGTTCTCGCAACTGCATGTGTTCCTCAAGCCCGGCGAACTGCTGACCGGCGAGGTGAATGGCGAGTTCTATTCGCGCATGTGGCAGATGGCCCGGGCCGACAGTTTTGAACCCCACGAAGTTGTTGCCGCTTAAGGAGCCGCACCGTGTTGAAGGTCATCGCCGAAGACTTCATCAAACCTGAACATGTAGAGACCGTGCACGGGTGGTACGCCGAGCTGGTGGAAAAAACACGCCAGGAACCACTGTGTATCGCCTACGATTTGTTCATTGATCAAAAAGAACCAGGACATTTTATCTTTGTCGAGTTATGGCCCGACCAGGCAGCCCTCGACACCCATTGCCAGACCGAACACTTCACCCGCCTGGTGCCGCAGATCAACGCGTATCAAGCCAAGCCGTGCCGAGTGCTGTTGATGGATGCGTTTTGAGCCAAACACCTTTCCCCGCTGAACCGGACCACCGACGGCATCGCTGAAACAAGGAGATTCACATGCCGTTACTGGACTTCGCTGCCATTGCCGCACAACTGCCCGACACCTGGAAATCCACGCGCCTGGGCCAGGTCGGCCCGGCGCATATCAAGGTGCTGCGCATGGATGCGCAGGCCTATGAGGAAGAGACCCACGATTACAACGAAGGGCTGCTGGTGATCAGCGGGTGTTTGCGCCTGAGCATCGCGGATGCCGTGGTGACGGTCAGCGCCGGTCAGATGTACCTCGTAGAAGCCGGCATTGCCCATGGGGTCCTCGCCGGTAGCCAAGGTACCCTGGTGATCATTGATGTCTAGAGACATTCAGTAATACCCAACCTTTGCAATTGTTTACAAATACCGCCAACCTGCGCCCGCCCGACGTGAGGCGCCCTCTCGCCTCCCTGTCACTCCTACTATTTTGTACAAGAGCCCGCTGCCATGCTGAACGGACGCGACCCACGCATCGATTTTTTTCGGGGCCTGGCGTTGATCTTCATTTTCTGGGATCACGTCCCCCACAACCCCCTCGGCCAGATCACCCTGCGCAACCTCGGCTTCAGTGATGCTGCGGAGGTCTTTGTATTCCTCGCCGGCTTCGCCTCGGTGATGGCCTATGGCAAGGTCTTGCAACGCGAAGGCTACTGGATGGCCTGCCTGAAAATCCTCCGCCGCACCTGGGTGCTTTATGTGGTGCATATCTTCTTGCTGGCGATGCTGATGGGCATCGTGTTTTTCGCCAACAGCCACGTGGAGACCCGCGACCTGGTGCAGGAGATGGGCATGACCCACTTCATCACCCATCCGCAACAGGCGTTGCTGGATGAGTTGCTGCTACGCTTCAAGCCCAACCTGATGGACCCGTTGCCGTTGTATATCGTGTTACTCGCCAGCCTGGCATTGGTGTTGCCACTGATGCTGCGCAAACCCCTGGTGGTAGTGGCAGTGTCGCTGACGGTGTACCTGCTGGCGCCGTGGATGGGCTGGAACCTGCGGGCCATCGAAGATGGCGTGTGGTATTTCAACCCGGTCACCTGGCAGCTGCTGTTTGTGCTGGGCGGCGCGGCGGCGATTCGCAGCGGGCAACCCAAGCCCGCCCAGAGCCTGCCCTTGCAGCGTCAGCCGCTGTTTGTGGCAGCGGCGGTGTATGTGCTGGTCACCGGCCTGATCACCGTGTCGTGGCGCTGGCCCGAAATCCATGACGCGTTGATGCCCGCGCTGATCAGCGACCTGATCTACCCCATCAGCAAGACCGACCTGTCGCCAGTGCGCCTGCTGCACTTCCTGGCCTTGGCCTATGTCACCGCCAAACTGCTGCCCGGCGCGGGCTGGACGCAAAACCCGGTCGCCGCGCAAGTGGGCCGCATGGGGCGGTTTTCCCTGGAAATCTTCTGCCTCGGCGTGCTGATTGCACCGCTGGCAGACATGCTCAACGCCATGGCCGACGACACATTGACCATGCAATTGCTCACCGCTGTCGCGGGTGTGGTGCTGATGGCCGCACTGGGCGCCTGGCTGGACCTGAACAAACGCCTGAGCCAGCCCCGGGCTATATAGGTAGCGCCCGCCACGGCTGGGCGAGTGTTCCCATTTCCTTCCACGTCTCACTGTGAAAGGAAATGGCACATGCCCAACCACCACCTTCTCAACGGTCTCTCCGGCCACTTGCAGTCCAGCGAATCCTGGGGCCGACAACAGGCCCTGGAACTGCTGCGCCAGATCCTGGCGCAATCGATGAGCAGCCTGACCCTCGCGCAACAGCGCGATTATGTGCGACTGCAACGCGAGGCCGTCGCCGCGCTCAAGGCGGTCGAAACAGAAAACGCCGCCTTGGTCGAGCAGTTCAATGTCAATGGCCAGGCGCAGTTGCGCGCCAGGCTCGGTGGCCTCGACCCGAACGAAATCCACATCAACACGCGCTACCTGGAAAAGGTCGATGCGCCCCTGCCCTGGGAGCCGCGCAGCAGCGCCAGCGAGGGCTTGACGCTAAGCTCGCGCTACAGGCGGGCGGTGGATGAGTGGCAATACCGCACACATGAATCAAGGATGACGTTATGGCAGGCCGCGTGCCTGAACTTCGACTTCGGCACCGGCAACCCTCAACAGTCCGGGCACAGCTATGTCGACGCCTCCTACCTGACCGGCGTGGATAAAAAACAGCTGAGCGTCAGCCAGTTCGTCGACATCAGCCGCGAACTGGACCTTGGCGGCCAACTGCATACCACCTTGACCAACACCCTGGGCCAGGGTGGCAAGCTGCACAGCTTGATTGAGGCCAGCACGCGCGCCCACCTGCTGTTCGAAGCGCTGGAGGCCTATCGCAACCGCGCCAGCACGGGCGTGATGCGGGATCGGTACGACGCGCTGGTGGGGGCGATTGACGGCAGCGGCGCGGCGTTGCCGTTCGATACCCTGAGCCTGGACTTCGACACGGCCATCATTCAGACCATACCGTTCGTACCTTCCGGCGAGGGCATTCCGCTGCCCTTGATGCTGATCCATGTCGGCAGCGTGGGCGTGGTGTCCTATTTTCCCTACAGGCCAGGCGGGGCCATGCGTTATCACCTCGACGCCAAGGCTGCCGGCGCGCAACTGCACGCGGACCTCAAGGCAGGCCATAGCGACGGCGACCTCGGTTGGTTTTCGCGGCAGTTGCCTATCCGCGAAGTCAATCAGTTCACCCAGCTCTTGCGCGAAGACCCGCGCCCCAAGGGCTTGAGCCTGGTGGCGGGTTTCCTCTATGACGCCTTCCACACGCTATTCCCGGAGAAAACCCTGGATCACCTCAGGTTCATCCACGATCCAAAACCGAGTCGTCCGCAAACCCTCGTACAAGCCCTCACCCAGCGCCATATCCGGCATTACCACACCAACCTCGGCATGCTTGCCACGCGCCGTTCGGAGCGCGACCTGCAAGGCGTGATCGACGGCGCGGCGGCGATTGCCGCCGAGATCATGGAGCTGCTGATGACACCTGTACCGGGCGGCGTCTGGGGCCTGAACCGGATCATGCAAGTCGTGGTCTTCGGCAACCTGGCCTACAGCGTGATCGTCGGCATCGACAAGGCCGCCAAGGGTGAAGCCAGCGAATTTGCCGGCGCCTTGGCCGATGTGGCTGACCTGGCAATCAACGGCCTGCTGATTTCCACCGCCGGGCGTGTCCATCGCCAGCGGATCGAAGGCCTGCTGCAACGTTTGGGCAACCCGCGCAAAGTGACCCGCAGCGACGGCACCCCTGAGCTGTGGAAACCCGATATCACCGCCTATGCCAGCCCCAACCAACGCCTGCTTGACGGCCAGATGCCAAATGCCCAAGGCCTGTACCTGATCAATAACCAGCAGTACGTGCGCGTGCAACAAGGCCAACAGCAGCTCGTGGCGCAAGTCACGGTCGATCCAAAGACCCAGGGCGTCGTGCTCAAGCGCAAGAACGGCAACGGCGTCACCGCGCCCGTGGTGTTCGACCCCAGGCGCCAAGCCTGGGTCCTGGACTTGCACAGTGCCGGCCAACTCTCGGACACCCAGTTGATTGGGCAAATGCTGCCCAACGGCGAAGCCCCCGTGCCCACCGTGCAAATCCGCAACCTGCTGCGCAGCACCGCTGTGTCCCGCGCCACCCTGGATGCCATCTGGGCCGGCGAGCAGCCGCCAGTCAACCTGATCGAAGCCTCCCGCCGTGTACAGGCCGACCGCGTGATCGAGCAACTGAGCAAGGATTTCCATCGCCGCGGCAACCTGCCCGCCCATGCCGGCAGCGCCGTGTTTGCCCTGCTGACCCAACTGCCAGCATGGCCCGCGGAGGCGGTCATTCATGTGCATGACAGTCAAGGCAACTTGCTGGAAAGCCACGCCGCCAGCGCCGACGCCAGCCACGCCATCAACCTCAAGCGCCGCGATGACGGCACCCACGTTGCCCTCGAAGCAGCGGACACCGACCTCGCCACGCAGGAGTCGCTGTTCGAACTGATCCTGCGCCAGCAACCCGCCACCTCCACCCTGGGCAAGGAAGGCAGCCCGCAGCTCAGCGAGACCCAGCGCATCGCCAGGCTGCGTGTACAGATCAGCGCCTTGGCGAGCACACAGCGCATCGCCCTGTTCCAGGCGCTGACCCGTTACAGCGGCCACGCCCGCCACCAAGTGCCGGAGGGCGACACGGCGCGGGCATTTGTGCCGATCAAGGCCGCGACCAATGGCGTGCAAGCCACGCCCTTGCTGAGCAAACTGCAAGCGCAATTTGCACCGCTGAGCCTGGCCAACCTCAAGCAACTGCTCGACACCCAGCCACTGACCCCGGCCCAGCAAAGCACCTACCTCAAGGACGCCAAGCTGCCCGACAACGTGCGCGAACACCTTGAACAACACCGCACCACCGTGCGCATCGACGCCGTGATCGACAGCCTCTACTACGCGCGGGTGTTCAACCACGACACTGACCTCTGGGTCCGGGAATTTGCCGGCAGCCTGCTGCGCGAGCGCCTCAAGCGCGAGTTTGTCGTCACTGAAATGGCGACCGGGCAGCCCAAGGACCGCTACAAAAGCAGCGGCCCCGACGACACCACCGTCGAGCTGCTGCACTACGGCGACGGCCGCTACGAAGCCTATGACATGCGCAACGCCGGGCCGATCCCGGTATCGCCGGCCACCGACAGTTTCTACCTGGCCATCGCCTCGGTGCTGCAACCCCACGAACGCAGCCTGCTCGGCATGAACTCCGCTACCGATGCCCAAGGCCTGCGCAACACCCTGGGCGACCTGATGAGCGAACGCCGCAGCCCCAGCGGGTTGGTCAGCTTGATGGACTATTCGCTGGGCCAATACCAGAAGCACAACCTGGTGCTGCCGGTCGACTTGCGTCCCAACCCCGAAGGCTTGTACGACTGGCAGGGCGAACAACTGATGGCGCTGTACGGCGCGTTCTACCCGGTGACGTTCGACCAAAAATTGCTGCAATGGCGGCTCAAGCACCCGCATAAAGTCGGCGTCGACACGCCCCGCCTGGAACACAACCGCCACGGCGCCTGGCGCCTGGAAAACGAAAGCCCGCTGAGCTGGGATGACCATCACCTGTTCTCGCGCCTGGGCAGCGATTTCAACGTGAGCCAGGCCACCAGCGAGCGCATCCTGAAACTCACCGATACCCCGCCGCGGGCATTGCGCGAAGTGCATTGCGCCGGCCTGCCACCGCCGCCGCTGTTGAAAGACAGCACCAAGCGCTTCGACATCGAGGCGCAGATCCTGCATTTCATCAAGGCCATGACCACCTATTCGGCCACCCGCACCGCGCGGCCGTCCCTGCAATTGCTGCTGGTGTGCGCCCTGCCGCAGTGGCCGGCCAGCCACGTGCTGCAAGTGCATGACGAGTCGGGCCGAACCACCGCGCATTACCCGGCCGCCAACGCCGACGCGCCGCATAAAGTGCGGATGTCGCAAGCACAAAGCCGCAGCCTCGAACCCCTGCTCAACCTGGTGCGCAACGACGACCTGACCCGCGCCCTGCTCGGCGAGTTGCCCGAGGGCCAGCAAGAGCGCCTGTTCAAACTGGCGAAAAAAATCGCCGAACACGCCTACCGCGAACGCAGCCAACTGTTCGACACGCTGTACGCGCAAAGCGAGCGCAATGGCAACGGCCTGCACAACCGCCTGCGTAACCACTACCCGCAATTGCCCGCCAGTGCGATCCAGGCCTTGCTCGACCACGCGACGCCCAAGGAGCTCAAGCATCTGGGCGAGAAAGACTGGGTGCCGCTGCGCCTGGCCGAACAAGCCAGGCTGACCGCCGACGATGTGCGCCTGAACCGCGCCTTCGAAGGCCTGTACCTGACCACCCTGGCCAACCCCGACAGTGAAACAATCATCCTGCATGCGCTCAAGCTGCTGCCCGGTTGGCCCGCCGATGTGCGCGTGGATATTCACCAGGGCAGCGCCAGCGGGCCGCTGCTCGAAAGCGCCGGGCACCTGGCCGGCCGTGACCGCAGGCGGCTAGCGCGGGTCGATGAGCGTTATCAAGCGTATGACGCCGAGGGCAAGCTGATCAGTGAGCAACCCTACGATTTGCTCACCGCGCTGTGGCAGGTACTCGACGACAGCGAACGTAAAGCCCTGGGCGTGGCCGACAGCGGCGACCTGAGCGCGCTACGCAACGCCATCGCCGACCTGGCCCTCAACCAGCGCATTGCGATCAAGGACCTGTTGGGCCTGGCGCACATTCCGTACTGGCTGCAACCGCCGATGCGCGTCGACAGCTCGTTCACCGCCTACCCCTTCACCGTGCAGGACCTGTGGCCGTTTGGTGGGCGCCACTCAAGGGACCTTGTCAACAAAGTACGCGAGCTTTACCCCAGCATGTCCCGCGCCAATGCCAATGACCTGCTTGATTCCCTGGGCCCGAACGAGCCGGCGGCACTGCTTGAGCTGGAACGGCGCAAAGCCGAATACCAAGCCCTCAGATACGGCCTCAACCGCTGGGCGAACGCCGAATACGCCGTGGATGCCGACAATCCGTTAAACCTCAACCAACGACGCATGACCGCACTGAACCTATTGAGCGCCTGGCGCCAGGAAACCCTGCGCCCGTACATTGGCGGGTTGCTCGATGCCCATAGCCTGGAGCTGCAATTGGACGGCAACACCCTGCCGGACGTTGACTTCATCTTGGGCACCCGAGGCTTTGCGCACATTGAGTACCTGAAAATCGCGGGCAATGCTTTTCCGGCCAACGGCGATGCGTTCCTGAGCAAGTTCGCCAACCTGCGCGAGCTGAAACTCGATTGCATGCTCACCCACTTGCCGCCCAGCGTGACCGCCATGGCACATCTGGAAAACCTGGACCTTCAGGACAACGACATCGTCCTCACGCCGGAATCACGCCAACGCCTGGCTGGGCTGACGCAGTTGCAGATACTGGAACTGAGCCACAACCCGCTGGGGTTGACGCCGGATGTCACTCGCATGCACCACTTGCTCAACCTGAACCTACGCCACACCGGCATCAGCGAATGGCCCATCGGCGCCGAACACCTGACCCAACTGCACAGCGTAGAGCTGCAGGAAAACCAGATCACCACCGTGCCCGAAGCCCTGTTCACCAACCCAGACATGCAACACGCCAACCGCAACACCGAACTGCACGAGAACCCCTTGAGCGCAGCGACGCTGCAACGAATGGCTGAATATCGCCTGCGCACTGGCAGCCGGTTCAACGGCGAGATTCCGGGGCAGGTGCACGCGCCTGTGCACGCTCCAATCCAGCCACCTGTGCATCCCCTGGGCACCTTGGGCCTATGGCTGGCTGGCGTCCCGGAGGCTGAGCATGGCCAACGCCGAATCGTCTGGGACCAACTGCAAGCCAACGAAGGCGCGAACCCCGACGATGTCTTTCGGGTCCTGGGGGATTTAAGAAACTCGGGCGACTACAAGAAGGGTGGCGCCCGAAGGGAAGCCTTGACGGCACGCGTGTGGCGTGTGCTGCAGGCAATGGCCGAGTCCCATGAGCTGCGAGAAGATATTTTTCTGCACACCTATGAGGCCGGCACCTGCGGTGACGGGGCCATTCTGGTCTTCATGGAGATGGAGATCCGCAGCAAGCAACATGCGGCGATGGCGCTGCCCAGTTCCAACCAAGCCACTCAAGCACTGAAAAAACTCTTGGATGGGCTGTTCTACCTGCGCCGCCTTGATGATTTTGCTCTCGAGCATATCGAACGGTTGCGCAGCGAACGCGAAGTATGGAACGCGCTAAACCCCACCCTTGAGCCCAAAGCCATGCCCGATGACGTTGAGGTCAAGCTGTACCTGCGCCTGGATATGCGCGTGTCATTCGACTTGCCAATGCAACATGAAAACAGGCTATACAACCCGGGTGAAGACCTGCTGCCCGCGGACCTGAACGCGATTCGCACCAAAATGAACACGCTGAAGTCCACCAATGAGGTGAGCCAGGCTTTGCAGAAAAACGCGATATGGATCACCTACATACGGCGCAGCAGACCGAAACGCTTCAGCATTGTCGAGATTCACGCCGATAAAATGATGCAAATACTCAGAGAACAAGTCCCCGACCCGCATTCCGACGAGTATCAGGAGCGCCGCCAATCCATCACAAAACTGAAAGTCGCCGAAAGCGAACGAGTCGTCAGCCAGTTCACCCAGAAATTCCTGACCACAGGTGAACTGCCCGCCGATTATTGATTTATTGAGACACCACACGACCCGCAAGCTTGGGCTGCAGGTTGAACGCGTAGTACAGCACCGTCAGTAGCACCAAAAACGCCGGGCCCACATACAGCGCCACACGTGTGTCCGGGAAGTACGCCATCAGGCCCACCACCAGCACCAGGAACGCCAGCGCCAGGTAGGAGCTGACCGGGTATAGCCACATGCGGTACTTGAGCCCCGCCTGCTCGGCCGGGCTCAAGCCTTTGCGGAATTTGAGCTGGGCCAGCAGGATCATCAGCCAGGTCCAGATCGCACCGAAGGTGGCGATGGAGGTCACCCAGACAAACACCTGGTCCGGCACCAGGTAATTGAGCAGCACGCCCAGCAGCAAGGCGAAAATCGACAGCAACAGGGCTTTGCGCGGCACGCCATTGCTGGAGGTGGTACCAAAGGTGGCCGGGGCCTGGCCGTTCTGCGCCAGGCTGTAGAGCATGCGCCCGGTGCTGAAGATGCCGCCGTTGCACGACGACAGCGCCGCAGTGATCACCACGAAGTTGATGATGCCCGCGGCGGTCTTGATGCCCAGGCGCTCGAAGGTCATCACGAACGGGCTACCCTGGGTGCCGATTTCATTCCACGGGTAGATCGACAGAATCACGAACAGCGCACCGACGTAGAACAACAGGATGCGCCAGAACACCGAGCCGATCGCACTGGGGATGGTCTTCTGCGGGTTGCGCGCTTCACCGGCGGTGAGGCCGATCATCTCGACGCCCAAGTAGGCGAACATCACCATTTGCAGGGACATCAGCACGCCCTGCACACCATTGGGCATGAAGCCGCCGTGAGCCCACAGGTTGGAAATACCCAACGCCACGCCGTCATTGCCAAAGCCGAACGCGATGATGCCGACGCCACCGATGACCATGGCAATAATCGTGACGATCTTGATCAGCGCAAACCAGAATTCGAATTCACCGAAGGCTTTCACCGCGATGAGGTTGATGGTGCCCATGCTGATCAACGCCGCCAGGGCCCAGATCCAGCGAGGCGTGTCGGGGAACCACACGCCCATGTACACCGCCACGGCGGTGATCTCCGCCACGCAGGTCACCAGCCACAGGAACCAGTAGTTCCAACCGGTGAGAAAACCCGCCAACGGGCCGAGATAGTCTTGGGCATAACGGCTGAACGAACCGGCGACGGGGTTGTGTACCGCCATCTCGCCGAGGGCACGCATGATCACCAAAATGGCCAGGCCGCCGATGATGTACGACAGCATGATCGCCGGGCCGGCCATCTCGATGGCCTTGGCCGAGCCGAGGAACAGGCCGACACCGATACAGGCACCGAGGGCCATGAGGCGAATGTGCCGTTCGCCGAGTTCGCGTTTGAGCGGGCCGCCTTGAGCGGTCTCGCCATGGGGCAGTGGGTTGCCGACTGGCATAGGGGTACAACCTCATTTTGTTATTGGATTGTCCGTTGAGTTTCAAGGGAACAAGCCGGTGAGCCTGCGCCCTTGCCGAAACCGGAGCCGCCTCATGGGCGGGCCCTTCTTGCCAGGCAAGATCAGCGGGCATGCAGTATAAAAAGCTCTACATAGGTTCTTTCACCATAAAATCCATTCTATTTAGTGAAAGCAGCTGCTAAAAGCACAAACAACAGGAGCATATACCCTATGTTCCTGGCAATAAACAGCTAGCGAATCGTTGGGAGGTGTTGCAGGACAGCGGCGCTGGCGGCATTCGTTATTGCCTCCTGGACAGCTCTATCTCAAGCCGTTCAATCAACGTTGAGTTTCCCCATGGATAAATCGGAAAGCTCGCGATGAAGGTCACGCAGCCAACGGGCAGGCTGGTGTTTTTCCAGCAGGACGCTACGAATGGAGACCCTTCAACGCCAACAGGCCGACCGCGAGCTGATCAACGGCCTGATCGATCATCTTGCCAGCGACGCCCCTGGGGCGACGCTGCACATCCCGGCGCACAGCTCGGTGGACAGCTGGTTGCGGCGCTACCGCAAAGCACAGAACGAACCTTGGCGCAAACAACAGTTGGCCTGGATCATCGATCCCGACAGCCAAGGCTTGCCCCTCCTGAGCCCTGGGCAAATCCTGCGTTTCTACGGCTACCCACAACCGCGCACGCCAGCCGAACGGGGCGTACTGTTGGATGCCTTGCATACACGTCAGGGTTTCGCCGATACGCCCGGGCCCCCAACACTGCACAGCGCTTTCGAGCAGCTTCACCAAGACACGCAAACCCTGGCGCGTGAACTGCGTGCACTGGTCAGCCATCATCATTTGGCCGATGACCCGTTCAACTTATTCGCCTTGTACCGAACGCGGTGCTGGCTGACGTCGAACTCGTTCTGGGCCCGAGCCATGGGCCATGCCGCCACCCTGTTGCAAGCCCTGATCGAACATCCAAGCCTTATTGCCCTGGCACCCGCGAGTGACGTTTACACCTTTGATCCCACCGCAGGCACCCTCAGCGGCACGTCAGTCGAGATCAGCCATGCACAGCTCTTGGCGCTCCCGCCGCAAGCCCGGTTTGACGAGCTCATGGCCGTCGCCGGGCGCCTGCAAACCTTCATTCATCAGGACGGCCGCTTCAGCCTGGCGCAACTGCTCCACCTGCATCAACTGCCACTGCCCGCGAGCCGCGAGGATGCCTGGGATGTGATCGAGCAACTGCAACAGGCTGAACCGCTGGCGGTGCCGCCCGCCTGCGACTTCGCCAACTCCGACGTAGCATTGATACACTACGACCAGCCCCTCGCTGCCCACGCTAAACCGCGCTGGGGCAATTACTGGGAAACCCTGGGGTTGCCCAAGCCGAGCGCGCTGACGCTCTCGGCGCAGCAACGCACCGCAGTCAGGGAGGTGGTCGCAGCTTTTCTGCCCGACTCAATCAATGGGCTGCTGACCACGTTGCTGGGCCCCTTGGAACCCACTGAACCTGATGAAAGCCTGCATCAATTACTCAACAGCCCGCGCTCACAGGCACTGGCCGACCGCCTGATCCGCGCGGTCGGCTGGTACGGCCTCGCGCCCGATGAACCGACCAACCGCGCCAGCCGTGACGCGCTGGTGCTGGGCGCGCTGATACTCAGCCTGGACCCCCACGCCGGCGAAGTTCGCTATCGCGTTGCCGGGCTCGACCTCAATCACAGCGACTTCTGGGGGCGCGATTACGTCGAACTGCGTCAGGCGGTCGAATTGCACCTGATTGACCGGGGTGTCGCCACCGCGCGCACTACGGCCCTTGCCGCCCACCTGCTACTGGCCGGTGCAGCGCCCGAATGCGTGGTGCGCGACATTCCAGCCTCGTTGTACTTCATGAGTTCCTACGCCTGGATGATCTTCAAGCAAGGCGTTCTACAGGCCGAGGCGCTGGCCAGTGGTGCAGCGCGACACATGACATTTATCGAGGTCATGACCCTGGCGACCCAGGAGGCCTGCGCCAATGAACACCTGTGGTACGAACACTGCGCCACCGCCAGCCTGATTGACTGGGGCGTTGCCCGGAACCTGCTGCACCCTGCGCCCGAAGGTCCGGCCTATTCGCTCGCCGCCATCGAGGCGCTGAAACAGCAACTGGCACCGCGCATGCAAGCCCTCAGGTCCGCCAGCCAACAATTGACCACTGCGCTGGTGACGCGTCGCGCCTTGGCCCTGGCCGATTTGCAACGCGTCTTTCCCAACCATCCCTTGCTGGAAAAACAATGCCTGCGATGGGTCAAGGGCGTCGGCAAAGCCCCGCCGTTTCGGCGCGCCCACCCTTCCCCCCAAAGCCTGGTGGACCTGCACATCAGCGGAGACCTGACGCCGATCCGCCCAGAATGGCACTCGACCGACCGACAACTTGATCTCGCGCGGCTCAAACCCGGTTTCAAATACCTGAACAACATCAGTGCCCAGTTCAACCACGCCGCCGACGCCTACGTGACACGCCTTAAAAGCGCCTATACCCACGCCATACAGTACCTGTTGTCGCAACTGCCCCTGGCTGACAGGCAACTGCTGCTGCACGGCGAACTGCAACTGTGGGTGCTTCGCCAGCCCGCCAAGGTGCCTCTGGACCAGGAGTCAGTCGTGGATAAAATGGCGCGCACCGGGCGTTACGGGGTCCTGCTGCGCTGCGAGCAGCGTCCGGTGGTGACGTATTACGAACTGTTCCCCCTGCGCAACCAAGTGCGCAAGAACCCACGCCTGCCCATCACGCTGCAAGCAGGCGGGCAGCCGTTTTCCTTTAGCACCGGCAGCGCCAACAGTACCCGTCCGCACAATCAGTTGTTTATCGGTAGCCGCTTGGCCATTGACTGGACCGCATACGCCACCGGCTCCCCTCCAAAAGCAGAGCAATGGGCTACGGTGATCACCGACCGGTTGAACCTTGATACTCCCCAGGCCAGCGACGCGCCTTTTGATATCGATGCGCCCCGCAGCCAGGCAATCGCCCAGGCGATCACGCGACAGCACTTGTTTCTCGATATTGATGCGCTGCTCATGCAGGCACGAGGATCCAACATCCTTGAGGATCAACAACGCATCAACGATGCCCTGGTAGGCCACTTGCTGAACCTGATCCCATTTTGGTCATGCGTTAGAGGCCTGACCTCGGGAGATACCCGCCAAGCCATCGAGGGCGCATGGAGCTGTTTTTTCGATGTGCTGGGGGTGTTTGCCCCGACTCAAGTGTTTGCCTCGCGCACACTGTCGACCCTGGGCAAAAGCTTGCCGGCCAGCCGTAAACTGCTGCAACTGGCATCACTCAGTGCGCGCTATGTGAACGCAACGTTCAACCCACTCGACGGCTTACCGTCGCTGGTGCGCCTCGGCGTCCACGGCTGGGTAAGGCTGAGCAAAGCCGGGCGCCACTTGATGGACACTGCACTGGGGCACGCGCGGCAACGCTTGGCCAAGGGCAGTGGCCGGGACTACAGCCGCCTGCTCGAACGGGCCGATGTGGAGAACGCGCGCCTGTTTCATGCCGAGACGGTAACCCACCTGCCGGTCATCCATCGTCCCGCAGCCTGGTATGGCTTCGACCCTTTCAGCAGCCGGCCCTATGGCCCGCCACTGGGTGACCTGCGCCTGGATTCGGCGCTGGTCACCCACCCGATGCGCAGCGTCGACGGCTATCAGGCCCGTGTGGTGAAGCGCCTGTTTGAAACGCCGCCGTTGATCATTCCCCGTGCCGACGCCACCGACCTTCTTGAGCGTAATCAGCTCTGGCGATTGGCCCCGCACAACCCCGCACAGTTGAACGACATCGTCAGCGCCGCCTATATTCGACTCAGCGACGCCCTTGAGAGCACCTGCCCGCTCGGCCGGGCAAAACGCAGCCCGGTGCCCATTGTCTGCTTCAGCAAAAAACTCTATCCCTTCCTGGGCTCCATCCATAAACGCAGGGTCCAGGCCCTGGACCATATCCGACTGATTCCAGGACCGGTTGTCGGGGGCGCCAACCGCCGACTGGTGCTGCACCGCCGGGTGTACGAGGTCGTCGTGACGCTGAGCGATTTCGAGCTCAGGCCACTACGGCCACGCACGCCCTTGACCTACAAACAGCAGGTCAGCGCCCAACGGATCGACAACGAACCCCAGTTCGGGCTGCCTGGCGACGAGCTGGATAACCTGCTGAACCGCCAGACCCAAGTCGTGCGCCTAGCCGGCATTCACGACGGCATAGACGACAGCCGCACCCTGCGAGCATCGGTCATCACCTTGCCAGGCAGCCCGAGTGGCCCCCAGTGGGTCGTCGAGGCCGACACTGGCGTGTTTTACGCGACCACCGCCACGCCCGCGGGCCCCTTGCACTTGCGGCAATTGGATTACAGCCTGGACGGTGAAGACAGTGCACTGATCCGGGCTTTCTGCGACTGGCGCAACCAGCACCTGAACGCGGGAGGATTGATCCCGGACCAGCCGCTGGTCGCCCTGCCCACCCTGGAAACCCTTTACCGCCAACTGACACGCCGCGGTTTCGATGCCGCGCGCCTGGCTCGGCTGCGCACCCAAGCCAGCCGGCTTAGCGTACTCAAACAACGGGAGTTATTGCTGAACGCCTCCGACCAGGGACGACGCCTGGACATCCAAGTGGTCAACCAACCGATCCAACTGGAGATCTGGCCACCCCGCCCGAATGTGCCCGGTGGTGCCAACGCCCAACAGATCAATCGCTATATGGCGGAGCGGGCTAGAGAGAGCACTTTGGCCGTGGTGGAAAAAACCGGCGTTGGCTCGGCCAACACCGTCGGCATGGGCGCCGCCGAAATGCAGCGTTGGCGGGTAGCCGAGCCCGTCGTGATGTGGGAGTACAGCAAAATGGGCCATCCCAATTACACCGAAGTCATCCTCAAGACAGGCGCAGGCAATTGCGACCAGATGGCCCACATCGCCTGCGAGCTGATCCGTACAAACGGTGGTACTGCAAGTGTCTGGGGCACACGGCCGGCTGGGCATGCGTTTGTCGTGGTGGGCACGCCACCGCCAGGCTTGGTACAAACCATCAACTTTGGTGAAGTCGGGTGGGACGACGTGTGGATCAGCGATCCGTGGTCGACGGTCACCAGCGCAGCGGCTGATTACATCCACGCACTGACTATCAAAATGATCGAATGGGACCTGCTGGATATCTCGGTGTTTTTCAAAGATGCCGGGGCTTATCGATGGGCGCGAGCCAATGATCCGGCCTGGCTCGCGCGCCTGACCCTCAGCGACAAATTGCCAATACCTTGAAACGCCAGGATCGCCGCCATCGACTAAGCTTGCAGCAAGTCCGATCAATCTGCGTGCAGGATCAATCGACTATGGGCGCACTGTGGCAAACCGACTCGACCCAGGCTGCGAAAGTACAAGGCAGTTCGGACCCAGCGCCGTCACCCGAAAACAAACCCCGGCCCCGTTACGCCCGCCGTGTGTTCTGGCTCATTGTGCTGATGGGCCTGATTGCCCTGGGATTTGCCGCCGCCAAGGAAATGCGCACCTCACGCCTGCAGGCCCAGGAACTCAGCCGCCTGGCCCGCGACCTGACCTATCAGGTCAAACCCGGCCCCAGTGACGCCATTGCCTACCCCGGCGCCGGCCCATTCGACCGTCGCCTGGGCTACAGCGACCTCGATACGTTCCTGCCGCGCCTGCTCAAGCGCGGGTATGTGATCGAGGCCCAGGCACGTTTCTCGCCTGAATTGATGGACTACAGCGCCAAGGGACTTTTTGTGCCCTATGCGGAAAAAATCCAGGCGGGATTGTCGATCACCGATTGTCGGGCGGTGCCGTTGTATCAGTACAACTACCCGCAACAGCTGTACGCCAGCTTCGCCGCGATTCCGCCACTGGTGACCAACAGCCTGCTGTTTATCGAAAACCGTGACCTGCTTGACCCCGCCCAACCCCAAGCCAACCCTGCCGTGGACTGGCCGCGGTTTGCCAAGGCGGCGTGGTCGCAAGTGGCCAAGCTGTTACATCTGCCGGGCCAGAGTGCCGGCGGGAGCACCCTGGCGACCCAGTTGGAAAAATACCGCCATTCGCCGGATGGCTTGACCCTGTCGGGCGGCGAGAAACTGCGACAGATGTTTTCCGCCGCCGTGCGCGCCTATCACGATGGGCCGCAGACGCTGCCTGCACGGCAGAATATCCTGCGCGACTACCTCAACAGCGTGCCGCTTTCCGCCGTGCCCGGCCACGGCGAAGTGCATGGCATGGCCGAAGGTTTACGGGTGTGGTACGGCGCCGATTTCAACCAGGTCAACCAGGCGCTGACCGGGCCGGTCAACGCGGCGCAAGGCTTGGCGTTGCGCCAGGTGCTGTCGCTGATCATCGCCCAGCGTCGGCCGTCGTATTACCTGGCCAGAGGCCGCGAAGAACTCGCCCAACTCACCGACAGCCACCTGCGCCTGCTGGCCCAGAATGGCGTGATCGAACCGCCGTTGTTGCAGGCCGCACTGGCGAGCCAGGTCACCTATCGCGACTGGGCGCAACAGCCCACGATCCAGCCGATCGAAACCAACAAGGGCATCAGTGTGGCCCGCAGCCGCCTGGCCGCCCTGCTCGACCGGCCGCTGTACGACCTCGACCGCCTGGACCTGTCCGCGACCTCCACCCTGCAAGCAGAGCTGCAAGGCCAGGCCACCGACTACCTCAAACACCTTGCCGACCCTGAATACGCGCGCCAGGTCGGCCTGCTCGGCGAGCGCCTGCTCACCCCCGCCAGCACCGCGCAAGTGCGCTACAGCTTCACCCTGTTTGAACTGACGCCGGATGGCTCGCGCGTACGCGTGCAAACCGACAACACCGACCAACCCTTTGACATCAACGAAGGCAGCAAGCTGGAACTGGGCTCCACGGCAAAGCTGCGTGTGCTCACGACTTACCTGCAAATCATCAGCGAACTGCACGACAAGTACGCGGCAAAGGCACCGGCTGAGCTGAAGAAAATCCCGGTGGATGACCAGGACCGCCTAAGCCGCTGGGCCCTCGACTACCTGATCCAGGCGCCGGACAAATCCTTGGCAAAAATGCTCGACGCCGCCCTCGATCGCACGTATTCCGCTAACCCCGGCGAACGATTTTTCACCGGCGGCGGCCTGCACACTTTCCATAACTTCCGCAGCCAGGACAACGGTCGCAGCCCAACCCTGCGCGACGCCCTACGCGAATCGATCAACCTGCCATTCATCCGCCTGATGCGCGACGTGGTGCGCTACGTCACCTACGCCGGCGAAAACAACAGCGCCGAACTGCTCAAGGACGACAACGACCCGCGCCGCCAGGAATACCTCGCCGGTTTCGCCGACCGCGAAGGCACCACCTACCTGCGCAAGTTCTGGAAGAAATACCAGAAGAAAGACACCCAGGCGCGCCTGGAAACCTTCCTCGACAGCCTGCGCCCCACGCCGATCCGCCTGGCTGCCGTACACCGTTATTTGCTGCCGAACGCCAGCCAGGCGAGCTTCAACCTGTTTGTGCGCGCCCATATGACCGGTGTGAAAACCACGGTAAAACTGACCGATGAGCGCCTGGAAAAACTCTACAAGGATTACGGCCCCGGCACCTACGACCTGCCCGACCAAGGCTATATCGCCAAGGTGCACCCGCTGGACCTGTGGCTGCTGGGTTACCTGCTCAACCATCCCGAAGCGACCTTTACCGACGCGGTCAAGGCCAGCCAGTTCGAGCGCCAGGAGGTTTACAGCTGGCTGTTCAAGAGCCGCCATCAAAGCGCACGGGACAGCCGCATCCGCACCATGCTGGAGATCGAGGCGTTCCTCGATATTCACCAGCGCTGGCGAGACGTGGGCTACCCCTTCGACCACTTGGTGCCGTCGCTCGCCACCGCCATCGGCAGCTCCGGCGACCGCCCTGCCGCGTTGGCGGAGCTGATGGGGATCATCCTCAATGACGGCGTGCGGCCCCGCGTGTTGCGCATCGACAGCCTGCACTTCGCCGCCGATACTCCCTACGAAACCCGCATGGTCAACGACCCGGCACCGGGCAAGCGGGTGATGCCGGTCGAGGTGGCCCAGGCCTTGCGCGGCGCGCTGTCCCAGGTGGTGGATGCCGGCACCGCCAAGCGCGTCGCCGGCAGTTTCAAACTGGCCGACGGCACGCCCCTGGCCATGGGCGGCAAGACTGGCACCGGGGATAACCGTATCGAAGCGATTGGCGCGGGTGGGCGGATTCTCAGTTCAAAATCCATCAACCGCACCGCAACCTTTGTGTTCTACCTAGGCGAGCACCACTTCGGCACGTTGACCGCGTTTGTACCCGGCCAGTCCGCCGAACACTTCACCTTTACCTCGGCGTTGCCGGTACAGGTGCTCAAGGGCATGGCGCCGATCCTGCTGCCGTACCTGCAGCCTGGCGAGCACACGCAATGCGTGCCCGGCCCATTAGTCGACGCTGAAAAACACCCGCCGCGCCAGGGGTAGTCCAATGGCCGAGCGATGAATCTCCAGCGCCTTGCCTCCCGCAGACTCGGCACGCGCCTGGGCTTTTCGCCCCAGACGGTTCTGCTCGGGGGTTTTCAGATGGCCGGCACTGAAATGGTCGTCCAGCGCCTGAGCTCGCGCGTAATGGAAGTGGGCATAGGCCAACACTTTTTGGGGCTGCACGGCCTCCACTCGGTACACCTGCAAGTAATCCACAGGCGGCCCCTTGAGCATGACCCGTGGCCCCTCCCGCACAATGCGGACTTGATTGTGCTGATGCAGAAACACCAGACCGTCCAGGGTCAACACGTTGTCGCACGTGGCGCGAATCCGCACAGCCAGCCCTGCCTCGTTCAGCCGCGTCACCGCCTTGCGCAGACCCGCTTCGGCCGTGCGGGCATTGGCTTGCTGCACCGCGGCCAAACGAGGCGTGCCCTCGCTGTTCAATTTGTCGCGGATTTTGTTGGCCAGCCAAAGGTGTCGACGCGCTTCGGCTTCGAGCAGGTCTTGCAGGGAGGCCAGGTCATTGGCGCGGGCGGCTAATTTGTCGACGTTGGCGATGGTGCTTTCGACCTCCTGCAACAGCGTGCCGGCGCTCTTCAACAGGCTGCCCAATTCGGGGTCAGGACGTGGCACCCGCGTTGGCGGCGCCTCTTCCCAGACGCCGTCATCAGCCTCGTTGAAGGTGCCGATCACACTCCCGCTGGCATCCGTCAACTGTGCCGCGGTGCTGCTCTGCGACTCCGTACGGGCCACCAGCAGATCACGGTTGCGCATACGAATGATCTTCTTGTTGCGCTGAACAGGAGCGGGCTTGGGCTTGGGCACGTCAGGTGACACAGGCCGCAGTAATGCCGTCAGGTCACGTTCCACCTGCACATGCAGCGTGGTGAGCAGTTGCTGAAGTTTTCCAAGATAATCCAGCTCGAACTTTTCCGGTTCCATCGCGCGCCAGAATTCGATCTGGTCATCAGTCTGGGCGAAGACGTGGTCGATGCTGTCGAGCAGCTCAATCCGTTCGGCATCGCTCGCCTGCACCTGCGCCAACTCTGCCAGCGAACGGCTGGCCCAACGTGCGCGCACGATGGTTTCGGACATGCGCTCAAACAGATTGTCCTCAAACACAGGCCCCGGCACGTCGATGGCCAGCCCCCACAAGGTACTCAATTGCAGGGACTGCAGGTCCAGCAAGGAGGGCCGTACTGGCGTTTCGGCGATCAGCGCAGCCGCCTTATCGCGTCCAAACCGAGGTACCTGCTGCAGCGCGTTCAGGTAGCGGTCTTCCTGGCTGCGCCAGTGAATCGCCTGATCATAACTGGCCGCCAGCACGCGCATGCCCTGGTTCAGCGCGGCATGGGCCTGGGCGTCACCGCCTTCGTCGGAACGTTTGAGCAACGGGACTACCCGAGCGTTGGCCTGCCGCACCTCGGTGCTCATCTGGATGTCGATCAATTGCAGGGTGAGCACGATGGACTCCAACAGTTGACTCAGCTCCGCTTCATAACCTGGTCGTGGTGCCAGCTCGCGCAAGCGCCGCAGCATGCCCAACTCGGCTATGGATTGCCGGGCCTTGTCCTCCAGCGCCTTGCGGTAGCGGGCCTGGGCCTGACTGCGTTGCTGTTCGTCGCCCGTTTCCTGGAGGTGCTGCAATAGATTGCGTGCAATTTCCATGGCGCGTTGCAACCGCGTACGTTCAACAACGGCTTGCTGGTACTGGGCTTCCAGCTGTTGGCGGTCAACCGGTGTGGCGTGCACTGGGTCGGCGCCGCCGCTCAAGCGCAGTTGCAGATCGAGATCCCAGCTTGCGCCACCTTCGGCTTTAAGCCACGGCCCTTGGCGGCTGCCATCAGCGCTGATGATCCGCACCCGCCCCTGTTCTATGCGCACGCGAAAAAGCTGACCCCGTACCAGCGCCTGCCACTGTTGCTGAACCCGCAGCAAGCCTTGCCAAGCGCCACTTTGCTGAGCGCCCGGCAGCGTCTCGGGCCAAGGTTTTGGGAACGTCCGCAGGCTCAATGCGTCCAGGCGAGTTTGCATAGGCTGTGTCAGCACATCACGGGCATTGGCCCAGGCGGCAGGGGCGACAAAAGGCGCGGGCGTCGGAATCCGCGTGAGCGGCACGCTGGGGGGTTCATCCTTGGGTTCGAATACCGCGTGTTCGAGGTCCAGATGCTGCTGCACATCATGGGGCGTGGCCTGGTGCGCGATGATCACCATCAGGTTCACCAGTACATCCAGCATCGCCGCACTGCGAGCTTGTGGATCGCTGCTTTGCAACCCGGCGATGTCTTTCCCTGCACTGTCCATCACCTGCACCAGCCAACCGACGAGCATCAGCGGGCCGCTCAACAGGGGTTGCAGCGTGCCGAACAGCAGCCAGCCGATGCGCTTGATACTGGCCCAGCGTTGCTCGGCATTCGACACCGACTGGCGGTCGGCCAGCGCCACCAACGCCTGGGCAGTGGCAGTAAACAGCTGCCAGGCCGGGTCGCCGCTGGAGACGGTTTTGCTCAACTGGGCGGGTGCGGGTGTGTCATAACGGCTGAACTCGTCGCCCGGCAGAAAGTGCCGTACATGGGGCTCGCGAAAACCACCATTGGCGTATATCGCCTGGCGCCGAGGTTCTATCCAGGTCAACACGCTCTCCTGCACCGCGCCCGGTTGTTTGATCGCTTCGAACAAGGCGTCGAGCGTGGCAAATTCCAGTAACGGCGGCTCGAACAATGGCCGGTACAGCAAGTGGCAGCCGTCGGCCCCTTGTTGCGGGCCAACAATGAACACATTCGCCACCGTGTCCACCGTCGACCGAGCCGTGGCCTTGAATGCCAACGGCCACAACGCCATGCCTTGACGTTCCGCGGCTGTGGCTTGCAGTGCCGCGCGCAGCCGGCGAAAGCCTTCGTGGGTAAGGCCATGCTCGCCTTTGATCTGCCACTCCAACGCTTGCATCGGCAGCTGAATGCGCAGTTGCTGGCCGAAACGCTGGCGACGGCGGGCCGCTTCGGTCTGGTCATCGATCAGGTGCTTTTTCAGCAGGGTCGGGTAGGTCTGGCCGACGTCGATGCGCGTCACACAGGCCTTGAGCTCGTCATAACTCAAACCGGCCGGGCTGATGGCCTTGGCGGTGTAGGGAAACCCGGCCAGGTTTTCCAGGGCCAACTGCGTCAGGCTCACCTCGACACGCTCGACCTCGCCCGCTACGAAGCCGCCGGGCACCGGTACTGCGGCGGCGATCACGCGCTCGAAGGTCAGGGTGATGTCGTCCGGTTTGAGGTGGGCCGCCTTGGGTTCATTGCGCAGGCAGGTTTGCAGCTGCTCGCTCGCGTACCCTTTCAGGGTGGGGATAGCGTCCAGAAAATGCGCTGTGCCGTGCTGCTGGCGGTCGAGTATCAAGGCCTGCAGCAACTGCGCATAGGCGATGCTCGCGTCAGCATCGGCATGCAGCAGCCACAGCGGCAACTTGTCGTGCAGGTCGTGCTGGCGATCACTCAGCGGGCGCACAAACCAGCGCTGGCTGTCGGTGATCATGCCCAGCTGCGTTTGATAATCCTCCAGCAGGCGCGGCACCTGGGGGTTGAGGTTGGCAAGGTCGTGCAATTGGCGCTGCAAGTAACTGGCGGCCAAGGCATCAAAGGGATCGCCCTGGACCTCGGCGGTAAACCACGATCCCCTCTGGCGGGTGTAAGCCGGCAACAACGCTTGCAGCGCATCGAGGTCAGCCAGCGCCTGCACGCCGCTGGCCGGGCTGAACAACCAATAGCTCGTTTGAGACGGCTGACTGAACAACAACAGCGGCAACATCTGCGCCGGCTGCTGCAGATGCACAGTTTGCACACGCAGCGTCGAGCTACGGGCACTCCACAGGCGATCGGGTCGACGTTCGTGCAGTTGTGCCTTGGGGAATGTCGCGTCAAAGCGTTGCCGGGCCATGCCCGGTGGGGGGGAGGAATCGAAAAGCAACTCCAACAGCTCGTCCGATAGATAGCCCCAGCGCGTCATCTCCACCGGCAGCGCTTCACGCCACCAGGCTTGCAGGCGCTGACCATAGAGCGTCAGCAGCGTGGCTCCGCAGTGATTGATCAACGACTCAATCTCGGCAAGGCTCGGGCCGACCGACACGTAGCTCTCGCGGACACGCTGGAACACCTGATGATACTGCTCCACCAGCAGCGTCGGACGTGCGGCGGCCAGACGCTGCAATACCCAGTCAGGCAATGATCGATAAGGCCCGCTGGGTGCCGCGACAACCAGGTGACCAGCAGCATAGTGACGCCCGGCGAAATGCAGGTCCAGGTAGGCCTGGACACTGTCGTTGGCGACGTCGTTCAGGGACGGAGGATCACTGAACAGCGCCAGCACCTCCTGGATACGAAGGTGTCGCAAGGACGTAGCGGAAACGGTCATCAACTCAGTTCTCGGTGACATTCAAACCGCCACCCTAACGCTGTCGCCTCCCTACCCCGCACTACACAATTACCTCACCGCAAGCTTACCGATGCTGGCGTGGAACTCCCACACACAGCAGCAACTTGGCCGATGGCGCTCCCCCGGTCCGGGTTTCTAGATTGAGTCCACATCCCTCCTATCAGAGACCCTCCATGGATATCCGGATCAACCATCGCAACATGACTCGCGAGCAAAAAACCACGTTAGTCGAAGCCGTGCTGCGCTTGAAAAACGATACCGCCAGTGTGCTGCGCCCCGGCCTGCAAAACCGTTACGACGACTTTGTATAGGTGCACAAAAACGCCATGGGCGGCGCCGACCAGTTCCAACCCATGCCGCAACGCAGCCCGTTGTTTTTCCCCTGGCATCGGGTGTTCCTGCACCAGTTCGAACGCGCGCTGCAAACAGCGGCCAATGACACCAGCATCACCCTGCCATTCTGGGACTGGACGTTGAACGGTCCCAACGATCCCTTCACCCCGACCTTTCTCGGTGGCAATGGCGACCGTGAGCAGAACTTTCGCGTGGTCACCGGCCCCTTCGCGGCACAGGCTGCTCAGTTCCAGGTCAGGGTATGGGACGAGGATGCAGGCGACCCCGGTTTGCGCCGTGATTTTGGCAACGAAGCCGGCGCGCACTTGCCCGATAACGAACAGGTCACCGCCGCCTTGTCCAAAACCCCTTACGCCAGCGGCCCCGATACCTGGCTGAATTTCTGCGAAGGCATGCTGCACGACCCGGTGCATCGCTGGGTGGGCGGCAATATGGGGTTCAACAGTTCGCCGAATGACCCGGTGTTCTTCCTGCATCACTGCTACCTCGACCTGCTGTGGGAACGCTGGAAACGCCAGCACCCGACCCTTTCGCCGTACCTGCCGCAAGCCGGCTGGCCGGACCTGGACCTGGAGGCCAGGCTGGTGTTTCACGCCGCGGATAAAACCGCGCCCTGGACCGAGACCTGGACCGTGGGCGACGTGCTGACCACCGAAGCGCTGGACTACACCTACGGGCAGTTCACCGCACTCGCGCCGAACTGCCCGGTGACCCCGCCACCCTCGGGGCCAACGGTTCAATTGGTTGAAGACGACCTAACTATCTAATCCCTGGCACCTTCCGGCCAGCCATAGGCTGATGGCCTTGTCTACAACACAAGGTCATCCGCCAAGCTTAAAGGCTCGCACGATTCACTGATCGAACGCCGTTTGCCCGACTGACTGGCGACCACCGCCTGAAGGAAGAAAACCTCGCCGCCCGTTCGTAGGCCTCTACGGCGCGATCGCATCAAACACCATGTGCACCGTGCCGGAGTAATGGCCCGGACGATAATCGTCAGCCGGCTTGATCGCGGCGATTTCCAGGCCGACGCGCTTGCCCGGCCGCGCGTCGGCGGTGGACACCACTTCGGATTGCGTCAGCCCCAGCACCACCTCATTGAAGGTCACGCGCAGGTCGACGCGATCCGTACCGTTGAACAGGTAAGCCTCCTGGTCCAGCCGCGCGCCGATCGCGCCGCCGACATTCTTCACATCGAACGGTGCGCGCAACGTGGCCAGTTGCGAACTCACCGGGTTGTAGGCCAGCTTTTGCTCGCGCTGCACCAGTTGCGGATCCACGGGCAGTACGTAGAAGTCGGCGGTGGGAATAGTCACCGAGACCTCGAATGTCTCGCGCTCGACGGCGGCCTCCAACCGGGATATCGACAAGCCCAGCACCATCACGAGAACGACCAGCGCAATTAATCTGTACATGGCTTCACCCCTTGACCTCGATTTTGCGGGTTGCCTCGCCTTCGACCAGGCTGAAGCGGTATTCGCGGCCTGGTTGCTTGTCGAACCCATATGAGCGCCCGGCACGGATGTGATGGCGCAAGGTCGGGCGGCACTCCTGGGGCGCAGCGGTGGCGCAGTCCTTGAACTCATCGATCACCACCACGCTGTTGCCGTTGTTGCGCAGGGTGTAGCGCTGGCCGTCGTCCTGGATCTGCGTGTTGAACTGCGTGTTTTTCGGCCGTACGAAAAACACCGTGCCGTAGCCGGCCAACACCCGGACGCCCGCCGCCAGGCTTTGCTTGTAGTCGGCGCGCTCTTGTTCGGTGACGGCAAAATCATCCTCGGCCTGGGGCACCACCGGCACGAAGCGCACGCGGAAATAACGCTCCTTGTCGCGGTTGCCCATGAACAGCAGGCGCGTGCCCTGGGTGCCGTTGGCCGGCACGATCAGCCGCGCCGGACTGGCCATCAAGCCATCGCGGGCGCCGCCGCCGGGCTGGTTTTGCAGGGGCACTTCGCGGTAAGTGCCATCGTCGTCGTAGATCATCTCGAGGATATTGACCTTGACGAACGCGGTGGACGTGCCGCCGTTGAACACCCGCTTCATGTAGGTACTTTTATCGCCGGCGAGATAGTCGTACACCACCCCCACATTGATCTGCGGGCCGGCCAGGGCGCCGAGGGAACACAGCGACAAGGCGCACAGCATCAACAAACGTTTCATTCACTCAACCTCATGTAAAAGCGCTTCAAACTTGTGAATCCCAGACCACGGTGACGGTGCCGGAGAAGGTGCTGCCGGGGTGGTCGAGCATCTGCTCGACAGCGTCGGCCTTGATTTCGAAATGCAGGGTGCTGGGTTTGCGGTCAATGTAGTGCGTGGGCTGGAACAGCTCGGTGCCACTGCCATCCAGGCGCAGGGGCAGGCGGTTGACCGGGCGCCCGGCGCCGTCGCTGAGGCCATTGGGCAGCGTCACCGCAATGTCCAACGGCACCTGCACGCCTGCGGCATTGCGCACGCTGCAGGTGTTACCCAGGGGCTCGGGACATTCGAGGGTCATCTTGAAGGCCGAACTGGTCCACAGGTTGACGCTCTGGTCACGGAACAGGCGGCTGGGTTTGCGCCCGTTCTGCAGCCAGGCCTGCCAGCCGCCTTGGGGCTCCAGTTGGATGCGATTGCCGCCGGGGGGGACTTCGACCTTGAGGTGGTGGTCAACGTCCAGGGTGAAGTTGAAGGTCAGGGTGTCGTCGGTCGGGATCATGATGTCGCCGAAATCAAAATCCGCGCTCGGCCCGATGGTGTAGGTGGTGGTACCAACGTATTGGCCTGCGTCCATTTTCAATGGATTGGGGGTTTTCAGCTCGTACGAATACTCGAACGTTTCGTAAAACAGCGTTGAAATGTCCTTGGCCGCAGGTACTGCGCAGGCACCGATGTCGACCGGCGTAATCCACGACCACAACAAATATCGATCGTTGCCAATCGCGTAGCCTGTGGGCAAGCAAGGCCTAATAGCGTATTGCCACCCACCAGTGCCGTAGAGCCAAAGCCACCGGTCTGAGACTGGCAACACGTACTTACCCCCAATGCCCGCAATTCTGACCTGCAGCGTTTCAGTTTTCGCCGTCACCGTATTGGTCACCACCAAGTCCCGCCATTCAGTAGGCACCTTGAACATCGCGCCTTTACGCGGGTCTGTGTGATTGCCCAGAATTGGGCCGTTGGAGTTGAACTGAATAGCCGTGGTCCGAATACTGAAAATCCCCAACTGCTTGCACCTCTCAGGAATATGCCAAGGGCAGATGCCGCTTTCCGGGGTGGTGTTCTTGAACCGGTTGACCATCGGGTTGGACGGGTCAGGGCGAAATTGCGCGGTGATCTCCTGCACCAACGCCTGGGCGGTTCCTGCCGCCAGGCACGCCCACAAGCCCATGACATACAGTGCGGTTTTTCCAGCGCCCCGCGATAGCTTGACTACAGTCATCCGGCTCACCCTGCTGTTGCCAGGTTGGAACTGTTTTCCGCCAAGGTGTCCGGCGTACAACGTAAATCCCCAATCATCAACACATCACTCTCCTGTCGCGTATTACTCGGGTCGAGCCGGAATTGGCACAACAGCTGGTTGGCATAGCGCACTTCCAGGGTCGGCGCGCCGGCCGTCATTTCCATCGAGAAGAAACCGTCCACTTCACTTACCGCGCGGCTGGCGTGGTTGATCACTTGGTGGCCTCTAAGTGGCTGGCCTGTTTCGTCGATCAGGCGGCCGAGTACCGTCACGGTTTTCATCACACTGATCTTGCGGTACTCCACGCCCCCCTTATTCAGGTGGTAGTTGCTGCGCGCTGGCTGGATGTTGGCGGCCGGCGGGTGGTTGCCGTCGAAGTCGAACGCGAGGGTGCTGCTCTTGTAGGCGGTGATCGGCACAAAGTTGCGCCCCGGTCGCAGGCGTGTGCTGCCGCCGGTGAGGTCGTCGGCACGCAGGGTGATGTCGTCGAGGTCGGTTTCGACGTCGACGATCATGCCCGCGCCACCATTTTGTGGCTGGCTGCTGAGCACCAGGTTGTTGCCGCCCACCGCCACGGTGCTGCTGAGGTTCAGGCCACCGGACAGGCGACCGTTGAAGGACGACCGCTGTGCGTAGGTGTCACCGTACAGCGCATCATTCTGAAAGCTGGCGCGACCGGACAAACCTACGCCGTAGGTATAGGCCAGCACCGTGCCGGAGACGCTTTGCAGCAAGTGGTCTTCAAGGGTCTTGGTGTAAGTGAGCGAGCCGTTATGGTCGCGGGTACCATCGCGCGCGGTGCGGGTGCCGATACTGGCCGACCACTGCTCGCCCGGTGAACCGAGGGCCACGCTGACACTGAGATCGACGCCACGGTTGCGGTTGTCACCGGTGCTGGCAGTAGCGGGCCGGTCGAACAGCGACAGGCGCCAGTTGGCATCGCTGCCAAAAAGCGTGCCACGCTCGGTCCAACCGAGGTCGAGACCGATCCCCTCGATGTTGCCTTGGCTGTAGGACAACCGCGAGTTGATCGAACTCGTGTTGCTCATGCGATGGTTAAGGGACAACGACGTATTACTGGTCTGGCCGATAAACACGTTGCGCTGACGCACGCGCGTGCCGTCCGGCAGCACCTCGTAGGTATTGGTGGTGTCGAGCCAGCTGCGGTTGTGGCTGAACACCACGCTGCCTGCGCCATAGTTGTACAGGGTTTGCAGGTCCAGGCCGGTGCCGTGGTTTTGGGTCTGGTAGACGTTGGCATACAGGCTGAGGCTGTTGCCCAGGGTCCAGTCGATGGAGGTGCCGTATTGCATGGCTTCGCGCACTTTGCGCGTGGACAGGCCGAGGATCACCCGTGGGTGCGCCAAATAATTGAGGCCGGCGCCGTAGGTCAGGAAACCGCTGGACTGCTCGTCCCAGTTGCTCAGCAGTTTGCTTTCGCGCCCGACAAAGGTGTTGTAGCGCCAGCGCTCGTCGAGGTTGCGCCAGTTGTTGGGCTTATAGATCAGCTCCTGGGTGGTGGAGGTGGTGAGGCCATCTTCGATCAGGCGCACTTCCACTTCGTATATACCGCCGGGCAAGGGCCGCGTATCCAGGGTTTGCAGGCCGGCGGCGACCGGCTGCGTATTGATCAGCAGGCCGGCACGGTAGATCTCCACCGAGGCTTGGCGGCTGGCGGTGACGTACACCGGATACACGCTGGGCTTGGGGTTGTTGATCACCAGGCTGTCGGAGCTGCCATACATCAGCCCCATGGCGGTATCGGGGTTGGCGCCGAACGAGCGGATCTGCCGGGTGAGGCCGTTGGAGCCGGGAGTGAAATAGCCCAGGCGCACGAAGTTGCCTTCGAGTTCGCGCTGGGTGTAGAGCTCGTGCATGGCGTGATACAGCGTGGTGTCGTTGCCGCCGATACGCGACAACTGCAGGTTCATGGCCTGGGTCCAGTTGCCAATGCTGGAGCTGGCGACAAGGCCATAACGGCCGCCGACGGCTTCGTTCTCGCCACCGGTAACGTTCAATTGGTTATTGACGATCAGGCCAAGACTGCCGGTGTCCGGTTGATCATAAAACTGCTTGATCTGGGCATTGCGCTCGACGTTCTCGGTGAGAATCGACACCAGAGAGTTTTCCAGGCTGTAGTGCACGGCCAACAGTTGCGACGGGCAACTTTGTTGGCAACTTCCCAGCCGCAGGCCTTGTTGCAGAAGTTGCTCCCAAGTTGCACGAGTGGTGGCAGAGACGGGGCTATCGCCGATATCATTGAATTGCAGCAGGGTAATACGATCATCGCGCCCTAATACAATCATGGCTTCGCCCAGGAACTGTTGATCCAGTTCCACGCGCACGGCCAATGGCACATCGAAAAAGTGTTGTTCAAAATCTTCTGGCAGTCCCTTGGACTGAGATAACAGACTGCCGGGCGTGGTGCCGGGGGTCGCTGGCGCGGCCAGCGCACTGGCGCACAGCAATAGCGCAAGCGCGCCCGCAATTGGCGTCATCGAAAACATGGACGGAATACTCGTCGGTACGAACAGTCGGGACGGTTGAACCAGGCCGGCGTTCGGGGAGGAAGGCGCCGGCCGGTCTTTTCATGCCCCCATGGCCAGGGCGGCCTGGGGGTTACGCACCCGCTGGAATCAACGTGGTACTGCGTCGAAGATCACGGTGTAGCTGGCGGTGTACAGGCCGTTCTGGGTGTCTGCCGGGCGAGCCGGAGCAATCACCAGGTCAGCCTGGGTGCCGGGCGTGGACTGCGGATCATCGACCACTTCCTGCGAAGTGCCGGTCAGGACCACACCGTTGAAGGTGTTGGTCAGGGCAATGCTGTCCGAACCATTGTACAGCGCAGCGGCGGTTGGGCCGCCTTCGATGTAGGCATTGACCGAACCGTCGGTGTTTTTCACATCGAAGGTTGCCCGCAGGGAACTGAGTTCACCGCTGACAGGGTTGTAGTTCATGGTCTCGTCTTTACCGAAGTTCGGGTCACGAGGCTGGGCGTGGAACTGCTTGGTTGGAATGTCGGCCGTGATGCTGATGGACGAACGTGCGTCATCGGCAGCGATGGCGATGGAGGAACTCAGGGCGGCCGCAACGAATGGGACAGCTACGGCGAGTGTCTTGAACATGGTGATTACCTGTCATCTAAAGAGGGGTTCTTAGAAGCAGTTGAAAAACGACATATTTTCCAACTATTTGCATTGCAAGTCAGCGACTTGTTCAACGCCAGGCAAGTATCCAGCTCACGTTATTTAAAGTAAGCAGGCAAATTCAATTAGTTGCGTAGCCTTGTAACACTACAACTGATAGGAAAGTTATGGCATTTTGCCAAAACTTAAAATATAGCTGTAAGACAAAGACTACGCGAGACTAAATGAGAATGTTTTAGTTGCACTCTTATCCGTAAGAATAGGATTACACCCAATAAAAAACAACTGCATTTATTAGACTTAACCCACTTAATGCTTAACTTGAGTAGTTGCTCTAGTTTATCTCGCCGTCATGCGCGAACACCTGCGAGACGGCATGCCGTCCGTCGGGCGCTCTTGCCAGCTCTCTAAGATATATCTTACGTTATATCTAGACACACACAGAGGCGCCTACCCATGCGAGACCATCCTCACCAACGCGACGGTTTTGACCCGCGCTCCGGCCGCGGTCGCGGCCCCCGTGTATTTGCACCCGGCGATTTGAAACTGCTGCTGCCGGCACTGATCGCCGAACAGCCTTGCCACGGCTACGACTTGATCCGCCAGATCGAAAGCCTGTTCGACGGCGCGTACACCCCCAGCCCCGGCGTGATCTACCCGACCCTGACCTTCCTGGAAGAAAGCGATTTGATCCAGGGCGACGCCGACGGCGGAAAAAAACGCTACACAATCACCGACGCCGGTCGTCTCTTCTTAAGCGAGCAAGCGGTCGCCCTGGACGGCGTGCGCATGCGCATCGACGTGAGCAAGCGTTCACTGCGCGGCCAAGACCGCCCACCGGAGATCCACGAGGCGGTGCACAACCTGCGTCATGCCCTGCACTCGCACCACGGGCGCTGGAGCCCGGAAGAAATCATTCGTGTCGCGGCGCTGCTCAATCGCACCGCTCAAGCCATTGCCGACGGGAAAGAGCAATGAATACTCAAGTCATCCACCGCGTTACCCACGAAATCAAACGCCGCCGCCTGCAAGTGTTGCGGGTGGTCGACATCACGCCACGCATGCGTCGTATCACCCTGGGCGGGCCTGAGCTGGCGGGGTTTGTCAGCCTGGGGGCCGACGATCACATCAAGCTGCTGTTCCCACAGAACGCCGCCGAGCAGGCTGCACTGGAAAGCCCGACCTTCACCATCAAGGGCGACGGCCCGCAGCCGGCCATGCGCGACTACACGCCGCGTCGCTTTGACCTGAGCATCGGCGAACTGGATATCGACTTCGTGCTGCACGGCGATGGCCCCGCGTCCACCTGGGCCGAGCAGGTGCAGGTCGGCCAGCACCTGTTCATCGGCGGGCCACGGGGCTCGTTGATCGTGCCGGATATTTTCGACAGCTATCTGCTGATCGGCGATGAAACCGCCCTGCCGGCCATTGCGCGGCGCCTGGAAGAGTTGTCGGCGGGGCGTAAGGTGCTGGCGGTGATTGAGATCGCCAATGCGCAAGAAAAGCAGCCGCTGCAAAGCGCTGCCGATGTTGAAGTGATGTGGGTGATCCGTGGCCAGGACGACCTGCTCGACACCGTGCAGAAACTGACGCTGCCGAGTGGTTCGCTGTACAGCTTCGTCGCCACTGAAACCAAGTTGTCACGCCGTGTTCGCCGTGTGCTGCTGGACACGCACCAGGTCAATGAGGACTACCTCAAGGCCGTGGGTTACTGGCGTGCCGATGGCAGCGAAGAGGAATGATCAGCGCCGGGGCTTGATCAGCTTATCCAGCCCCACCACCACCAACGCGATCAGCACAAAGCCCAGCAAAATCCCCCCGGCATTCACAAACACCTGTGGATAGCCGAGGGTGCTCACGTCAATGAACGGGTACTGATACTGCCCGAGCAGATCCCCCCGCAGCAGTGCGTAAGCGAAGTACACCAGCGGGTAAATCACCCAGCCGCCGATGTGCTTCAAGCGTAAATCACCCTTGGGCACACACCGCCACCAGTAGATGAAAAACAGCACCGGCATCACGTCGTGCAGCAACTCATCGGCGATGAACTGGAAGCCCTCGGGCTGCCACAGATGGCGCAGCAGCAGGTTGTACGCCAGGCCTACCACCAGGATGCTCACGGCGATGCCGCTGCTGATCACCGGCGCGAGGAAAAACCGCTTCGCAGGGGAATCACGGCTCACCCGCGCATAGCTCAACACCACCACCGCCAGGGTGTTGGTGAGCACGGTGAAGAAGCTGAAAAAGTTGATCAACCCGCCCAACAGGCTGGCACCGGATTCCCAGCGCGAATAGAGAATCAGGTATTGCTGGATCGCCAACCCCGCCCAACCGGCCAGCGCCGCTGCTGCCACGAACCGCTTCATCGAATCAATCCAGCGGGCGTTTGGTGCGCATCAGTTTTACGTACAGGCCTTCGACTTTCTCCCGCGCCCACGGAGTTTTGCGCAGGAACGTGAGGCTCGACTTGATGCTGGGGTCGCTCTTGAAACAGCGGACATCAATGCGCTTGGCCAGGCCTTCCCATTCGTAGTGTTCCACCAGGGTGGTGAGGACGTGTTGCAGGGTCACGCCGTGAAGTGGGTCGTTGCTTGTCGCGGTCATGCCAGGCCTTTTGCAAAAAAGTAGAAATACAGCCGCTCACTTTAGCACGAAGAAAAAAGTTCCCGTTCTCAACGAAAAAGAGATGTTATATTGTAACTATAACTTTCAAATCTTTTAGTCGTTTTGCCAAGGAATGTGTCCGATGTCCCTCTCTTCTCTCTGGCGCTTGTCCCCGCTTGCCGCCGCCCTGTTGATCGGCTCCGAAGCCCACGCGCTTGAGCTGCAACCCCAAGTCATCACCGGCAACCCGTTGGGCAGCGAGCAGCTCGCCTCGCCCACCACCGTGCTGGAAGGCGATGACCTGACCCTGCAACAAAAAGGCAGCCTCGGCGAAACCCTCAACAAGCAGCCGGGTGTGTCCTCTTCGTACTTTGGCCCAGGCGCCAGCCGGCCGATCATCCGGGGCCAGGACGGCGACCGCATTCGTATTCTGCGCAATGGCGTGGGCGCGCTGGATGCTTCGTCGCTGTCCTACGACCACGCGGTGCCGCTGGACCCGGTCAACGTCGACCGCATTGAAATCGTGCGCGGCCCGGCCGCGTTGCTGTACGGCGGCAGCGCCATCGGCGGCGTGGTCAACACCTTCGACAACCGCATCCCGACCGAAGCCATCGAAGGCATCCACGGTGCCGGTGAACTGCGCTACGGCGGCGCCGACACCACCCGCAGCAGCGCGGGCAGGCTGGAAGCCGGCAACGGCACCTTTGCCTTGCACCTGGATGCGAATGCGCGGGAATTCAACGACCTGAAAATCCCCGGCCAGGCCCGCAGCCGTCACGCCCCGGAAAGCGACGACGCACCGGGCAAAAACGGCCGCCTGGGTAACAGCGACGGGCGCCAGGACGGCGGTGCCGTGGGCGGTTCCTACACCTGGGACGACGGTTATGCCGGTTTGTCCTACAGCAATTACGACGCGAACTACGGTTCCCCGGCCGAGCAGGACGTGCGCATCCGCATGAAGCAGGATCACTACGCCTTCGCCTCGGAGATCCGCAACCTGCAAGGCCCGTTTACCTCGGTAAAACTCGACGCGGGTTACACCGACTACGAACACCGCGAAATCGAAGGCGGCGAAACCGGCACGATCTTCAAGAACAAAGGCTACGAAGCCCGCGTTGAAGCCCGTCACCAGCCGATTGGCCCGCTCGATGGCGTGGTCGGTGCCCAAGTCACCCGCAATGAATTCTCGGCCCTCGGTGAAGAAGCCTTCGTACCGCAGACCGACACCACGGCCGGCGCGCTGTTCATCCTCGAAGAAATGCAGGCCACCGAACGCCTGAAACTCAGCCTCGGCGGACGCCTGGAACACACCAGCGTCGACCCGGATGCCAAGGGCAACGCACGTTTTGCAGGGGCCGACAAATCCAACGATTTCACCGCCGGCAGCCTGTCTTCCGGCGCGGTCTACACCCTCACGCCGGTCTGGTCCCTGGCCGCGACCCTGGGCTACACCGAACGTGCACCGACTTTCTACGAGCTGTACGCCAACGGCGCCCACGTTGCCACCGGCACCTACGAGCTGGGCGATGCCAACCTGAAGAAAGAAAAAGCCGTGTCCAGCGACCTGGCGCTGCGCTTTGACAACGGCACTCACAAGGGCAGCTTCGGCGTTTTCTACAGCCGCTTCTCCAATTACATCGGCCTGTTGGGCAGCGGTCGCACGCTGAACGATGAAGGTGAAGAAGACGCCGGGGGCATCCCTGAGTACAAATACTCCGGCGTGCGCGCCCGTTTCGCCGGCTTTGAAGCCCAGGATCACTGGAAGCTTGGCGAAAGCGCCTACGGCAAGTTTGCCTTGGAACTGTCGGGCGACTACACCCGCGCCACCAACCTGGACACCGGCGAAGCCTTGCCGCGTATTGCACCGCTGCGCTTGAACAGCGGCTTGTTGTGGGAACTGGACCGCTGGCAGGCGCGCATCGACGTGGAACATGCGGCGGGCCAAGGCCGTGTGCCGGATAACGAGAGTGGCACCGATGGCTACACCACCTTGGGGGCGAGCGCGGGTTATCGCTTCAACATGGGTGGCAGCCAGTGGTTGGCGTTTGTGAACGGTGAAAACCTGACCAACCAGACGGTGCGGTATGCCAGCTCGATCCTGCGGGATATTGCGCCAGCGCCGGGGCGGAGTGTGCAGTTCGGCATTCGTACGACCTTCTAACCCACACCATCACTCCCTCTGTGGGAACCGGATTTATGTGTGAGCTGGCTCGCCTGCGATGCGGCCACCTCGGTGTTTCAGTAATACCGAGGTGATGCTATCGCAGGCAAGCCAGCTCCCACAAAGGCCCTACCACACTCAGCTTTTGCAGCGACACTTCGTCACTGTTACCAATTCAGAAATGATGCATATCGCGATTCGTCCTTTCTCTCCAAGACAACTCCCTTTATCCTTGCCCGCAACAAACTGAAACGTTTCACTTCCGCGGTCGACCCCATCTTGCCGAATTCCCCCTCTGCCCAAGACAGCGCTGTCTTACACCGACCTGCGCCTGGGGATAAATCGCCCGCCTGTGGATAACCCCACTTATCCCCAGAAAAACCGAATTAACGCTGAACCAAGCCCGTGTCGAATCGTCATCTACAGTGAAGAAACACGGGGATACATAATTCCAACGTCACGGAGAAACACACTATGAGCACTGATGGTGCTTCGAGCCCTAGCCGCCTGCTGCCCAGGCTGCTCGGCGTCTTGCTGCTGATCATGGGCCTGGCCTTGCTGGCCGGGGGTATCAAGCTGACGATGCTTGGCGGGTCGCTGTATTACCTGCTGGCCGGTATCGGCATCACCCTGACCGGCATCCTGTTGCTGGCCACCCGTCGCGCCGCGCTGGGCCTGTACGCACTGGTGCTGTTTACCAGCACCGTGTGGGCCTTGTGGGAAGTCGGCCTGGATTGGTGGCAGTTGGTGCCGCGCCTGGCGCTGCTGTTCGCCTTGGGCATCGTCATGTTGCTTCCGTGGTTTCGCCGTCCGTTGCTGCGTGGCCAACCTGCCCCGCTGGGCACTGGCGCGCTGAGCGTGGCCGTGGTGCTGGCGGGTGCTACCGCCCTGGCCAGCCAATTCACCAACCCCGGTGAAATGGTCAAGACCGGCCAACTGGACCGCGACGCAGTCCCTGGCATGGCCAGCGCTGCACCGTCCCAGGCCGATGGCGACTGGAACTCCTACGGCCGTTCGGCCTACGGCGATCGCTACTCGCCACTGGCGCAGATCACGCCGGAAAACGCCCACAAGCTGGTGCCGGCGTGGACGTATCGCACCGGTGACATCCCTGGCCCGAACGATCCAGGCGAGACCACCGCAGAAAACACCCCGCTGAAAGTCAACGGCATGCTCTACGTGTGTACGCCGCATAGCCAGGTGATTGCGCTGGACCCGGACACCGGCAAGGAAATCTGGCGCTTCGATCCCAAGATCAGCAGCATGGGCGCCGAGAACTTCAAGGGCTGGGCCCACATGACCTGCCGTGGCGTGTCGTATCACGATGACGCTGTGTACGCTTCCGAGCAGAGCCCAACCGGCAGCGCCAGCCCGGCTGCCGCACCGAATGCCTGCCCGAAACGCATCTTCGTACCGACTGCCGACACCCGTCTGATCGCCCTCAACGCCGACACCGGCAAGATGTGCGAAGACTTCGGCGACAAAGGCCAGGTCGACCTGCGTGCCAACATTGGTGGTTTCGCCCCAGGCGGTTACTACTCCACCTCGCCACCGGCCGTGACCAAAAACCTGGTCGTGATCGGCGGCCACGTCACCGACAACGTCTCCACCGACGAGCCGAGCGGCGTGATCCGCGCGTTCGACGTGCACACCGGCAAGCTGGTGTGGAACTGGGACAGCGGCAACCCGGACGACACTACCCCGTTGGCCGAAGGCAAGACCTACACCCGCAACTCGCCGAACATGTGGTCCATGTTCGCCGTGGATGAAAAACTCGGCATGCTCTACCTGCCGATGGGCAACCAGATGCCCGACCAATACGGCGGCGACCGTACCGAAGACTCGGAAAAATACAGCGCCGGCCTGACCGCCCTGAACATCGACAGCGGCCACGTGAAGTGGACCTTCCAGTTCACTCACCATGACCTGTGGGACATGGACGTGGGCGGCCAGCCGTCGCTGATCGACATCAAGACCGAAGCCGGCGTGAAGCAGGCGGTGATGGCGTCGACCAAGCAAGGCAGCATCTACGTGCTGGACCGTGCAACCGGCCAGCCGGTAGTGCCGATCCACGAAGTCGCTGTACCGCAGGGCGCAGTGGCTGGCGATCACACTTCGCCGACCCAACCGAAATCCGACCTGAACTTCATGCCACCGCCGCTCAAAGAGCGTGACATGTGGGGTGTGACGCCGTTCGACCAACTGCTGTGCCGCATCGATTTCAAATCCATGCGCTACGACGGGGCCTTCACGCCACCTTCGCTGCAAGGTTCGATCGTTTACCCAGGTAACTTCGGCGTGTTCGACTGGGGTGGCATTTCCGTCGACCCGGTGCGCCAGATCGCGTTCGTGAACCCGAGCTACATGGCGTTCAAATCCAAGCTGATTCCGGCCGCCGACATTGCCAAGCAAGGTCCACGCGTCAGCGAAACCGAAGGCGTGCAGCCGAACAAAGGCGCGCCGTACGGTGTGATCCTCGAAGCGATGCTGTCGCCAATGGGCCTGCCGTGCCAGGCACCGACGTGGGGTTACGTGGCGGCGGTCGACCTGACCACCCACAAGACCATTTGGATGCATAAGAACGGCACCGTGCGTGACAGCGCGCCGGTTCCGATCCCGTTGACCATGGGCGTGCCTAGCCTGGGTGGCACCTTCACCACCGCCGGTGGTGTGGCGTTCCTCAGCGGTACGCTCGACCAGTACCTGCGTGCCTACGACGTGAAAAACGGTAAGCAACTGTGGGAAGGCCGCCTGCCAGCGGGCGCGCAAACCACCCCGATGACCTACACCGGTAAAGACGGCAAGCAATACGTGCTGGTCATGGCCGGCGGTCACGGTTCCCTGGGGACCAAGCAGGGTGACTATGTGATGGCGTTCAAACTGCCGGAATAAGCTTTACTGGCGGTAAAAAAAGGCGGCGCCCCTCAACAGGTCGCCGCCTTTTTCTTGGGGTCAGTGTTCGATCACATCCCCGCGCATCACGGCCAACCGTGCAATCAGACGGTTTTGCACCGGCACCGAGATTCCCTCGCTGTCCATCGCCTTGATCAAATCCTCCACCAACGCATTGAAGTCACTGCGGCTCACATTCTGCCCCTTGTGACTCTCGGCCATGCTATCCCCGGTGTAAGTGCACGGCCCGCCCGCTTCCACACAGAACTGCTCGATCAATTTGTTGCGCAGGCGCTGTATATCAATGCGCCGGAAGCGTTCGACGATACGTTCATCGCGGGCGATGTTGAGCAGCATGCCCTCAACGATACGCGTGATACCCGGCATGGCGCCGAGGTCGCGGTACAGGCTGTCGTCCTTGGGCGGTTGCTGAGCGCAGGCACTGAGCAGCATGACGAACACCACAGGCAGCCAACGCATCAGAAACTCCCCTGCACAGACAAGTAGGTACCGTTCTGGTTATCCAGCGTGGCGATTTCGCCCAGGCGTGCGTAGGCCAATACGAACGACACATGCTTGTTGGGAAAGTAGCCGACGAACACATCCGCCCAGTCACTTTCGCCGGCAAACGACAGGTTGTCGGGCTTCTCGCGGTACTCCACGCCCACCGCCCAGCGCGGGTTGAGCAGCAACGCCAGCGAGCCTTCCTTGAGCAGGCTGCGGCTGTCGCGGCGGTCGCCGCCAAAGCCTAGCAAACCGGTTTCATTCGCCCGGCTGTAGCGCAGGCTGCCGTTGACCAGCACGTTGTAGCCAAACGCGGCGCCCATGAACAAGCGACTGGCGGCGAGGTAGCCTTCAACGTCGCTGTCACGCTTGGCGCCCACCAACTTCGGGATGTCGAAGTTGGTCTGGTGCTTGTATTCCAAGCCCAGGGACACTTGGGGCAAATCGTCGTAGATCACGTCGCCAAACAGTCGCACCTTGAGGCCCAGCACGTCCTGGCCAAGGTTGTCTTCGGGCAGGTTGAGCGTGTGCACCAGCGTGCCGAGGTCGAAACGCTGGCGGGCGAAAGACACTTCGACGCGGTTGTCATACGCCAGCGCCAACCCGGCCACGTCCAGCCGATAGTCCGGCAGGTTGACCGTGGTGGCGAACGCCGTGGCGCCCCACTCGTGCTGTTCGCCATACCCGGCCAGCAGCGCCCACGGCGTGATCCCGCCGCCCGCCGTACCTTCAATGCTGCTGGCGCCACCCGTGGCAATCAGACGGCCGTTATCGGCCCACGCCGTTTGCAGGGTCAGTGCACCAAGGCAACCGATCAGAAAAGAAACACGCACCGTCATGCCACTCAATGAACCAGGGAAGTTTGCGCACTGAGGGGCAAGGCCACCCAGGCTTCGAAGGCGTCGGCACTCAAAGGCCGACTGATCAGGTAACCCTGGGCCGTGTCGCACTGCCAACGCTCCAGCAAGCGCAGGCTGTGGGCGTACTCAACGCCCTCGGCGACCACCTTGAGGCCCAGGTTGTGACTCATCTCGATGGTGGAGCGCACGATCACCGCGTCTTCACTGGTTTCATCGAGGTTGCGCACAAAGGATTGGTCGATCTTCAACTCTTGCACCGGCAGGCGCTTGAGGTGGGCCAATGACGAATAACCGGTGCCGAAGTCGTCCACCGACAGGCCGATACCGCAGTCGCGCAGCAAGTTGAGTACCTTGAGGGCTTTTTCCGGCTCGCGCATCACCGCGCTTTCAGTGATTTCGAACAACAGCTGTTCCGCCGGCAAGCCGTAGCGACGCAACAACGCCGACACGCGGTGGGCCAGTTCATCGCCGAGCAGATCATCGGCCGAGATGTTCAGCGACAACTGTAGCGACAGGCCACGCCGGTTCCATTCGCACAACTGGCGAATGCCCTCTTCGATCACCCATTGGGTCAGCAACTGGATGCTGCCCGAGCGCTCGGCCAAGGGGATGAACTCCGCGGGCGAGACCATGCCAAATTGCGGGTGTTGCCAGCGCAACAGGGCTTCGGCCTGGCGCACGTGGCCCTGGCGAATATCCAGTTTGGGCTGGTAGTGCAGCAGCAGTTGGCCCTGATTAGGCGCGTGGCGCAGGTCGCGGATCAAGGTGATTTGCCGGCGGTGCGCCAGGTCACGGCCCTGCTCGTAAATCTGCAAGCGCCCCGGCATCTGCGCGGCATCTTTCATGGCGATGGCCGCGCGTTCCAGCAAGGTTTGGGGACTTTCGCCATCGGCCGGGTAGGCCGCGATGCCCAGGCGGCAATCCAACGCCAGGTCATGGCCATTGATGCGCTGGGGACGCAGCAACAGTTGCTGAAGTTTGTCAGCCATGCCCACCGCCTCGTCACTGCCCGCGCCTTCCAGCAGCAGTAGGAACTCATCGGCAATCAGGTGCGCCAAGGTGTCGCCGGGGCGTAGCGCCGCCTGCAGGCGCTGGCTCACCGTCAACAGCAATTGGTCCACGGCTTCGGGGCCGGCGGCTTCGCTGGCGGCGCGCAGGTTGTCGATGCCCAGGTAAATCAGCGCCATCGGTCGTTGCAGGGCAATCGCACTGCCCAGGCGCTCCATCGCCAGCGCACGATTTGGCAGGCCGGTGAGACGATCATGCAGGGCGTTGTGCGCCAGCTGTTGTTCACGCTCGGCAATCCCGCTTTGCATGGTGTTGACCGCCAGCGCCAGGCGCCCCAGTTCATCACTGCGCGCCAGCACGACCGGGGTCTGGTAGTCGCCGCTGCGGATACGCTCGGCCGCCAGCGCCAGCGCCTGCACCGGGCGCGACACCGTACGGGCCAGCAGCAAGGCACCGACCAGCGACGCTATCAGCGCGACCAAGGCAATCCCGAGGATCTTTTCATCCAGCGGCACAAACGCCTGCATCGCCGCGTCCAGCGGACTTTGCAGCAAGGCCAGGACTTTACCGTTTTCATCACTGGCCAGGACCAACGACTGACTCAGAAAGCTGTGTTCAAGATGATCGGTGGTCGACACGCCACGGCGCGTAGAGTCGCCTTGCATCAATACACTGATACTCTCGCGCAGCACCTGTGGCTGGGTGCTGACCAACTCGCCAGGGCGGTCGTGGTCAATCGCCAGGAACGAGACTTCCAGGTTGCTCAACGAACGCAGCTCATCGGCAAACGCTGCGTCCATGCTGAAACCCATCACCACCCGCGCAATCGGCAATGGCGCCAGCACCGAAGCCTCCACCAACAGATGCGGCTCGCCTTGCAACGGCACCATCAACATCGCCTGGCGATTGCGTCGTGCTTCGCGCAACGCCTGGTCGTAACGAAAGGTCGAGCCCTCCGGGACTTCCTCCAGGGTGCTGGCCAGGACTTTGCCGTCCATGCCCAGCAGGATCATGTCGCTGGCGTTGATGCGCTTGCCGTGGTTGAGCAGCACCGAGCGCATCGTCGCCGAATCGCCACTGGCGACCGCATCGCGAAAACCGAAGTCGGCGGCCAACAGCTGAACGCCGTCAGCCAGACGCCGGCCACGAACATCGAGCAAGCGCTCGAACACCCGCGTGCCCACATCCAACTGGGACAGGGCCTGGCCGTGTACCGCCGAGCGGGTCGCCGCCTTGACGCTGAAATACAGCGCGCCGATCACCACCAGCGAGAGCAGGATCAGCACACTGGCGACACGCGCCTGGAAACTACTGCGCAGTTTCACGGGCGGCTCGATTGAAGGCATCACCAAAGGCGCTAGGCGTCGGCGGTAGATCCGCGGACGCAGGCTCCAGGCTCATTGAAACCCGATGGCTCAGGCCCGCAGCGGGGATTTTCAAGGTACCGCCGTCCAGCGGCTGCATACCCGCCAACTGCGGGTGCCACAGGGTCAGGTGGTAGTCACCGGCCGGCAGTTGCTCCAGGCGCACACGTCCCTCGGCATCGCTGACACCGAAGCGAGGATCATCGGTCACGTAGATATAGCCGAGCATCCAATCATGGATATTGCAGCCCAACACCACGACCCCGGGCTTGTCGAACAGCAGCGGGTCGGATGGTGTGCCCTCGTATAGCCGCAGCTCAAAGCGCTTGGCGGTGGAAAACGAATAGACCTGATGACGAATGTTGTCGCTATTGGGGAAGCGCACCTGCGTGCCGGTATGCACCGCCAACACATGAGGCGCGAAGCGTTGGCCGCGCTGGTCCATATCCGCCTTGAGCACACCCTCGGGCGCACCAACCGGGCCCTGCACGGTCACCACCGCATCGGTCACCGGGCGGCCATCGGCCTGGTAAGCCAACACCTCAAGCGTCGCCGCAGGCACAAGGCCGGCCGCCGCCAGCAACAGCGCAGCAAGGGATAACAGAGAGAAAATCCGAGCCATGGTCGATCCGCAGAAAAGGGCTAAAAGAGCGGCCAGCCTTGGCACAACAGCATTGAACTGCGAGCATGATGACGTAAATAAGGCCAATTGCCATCACTGGACATGCATCAATACATGACCGCCGGTCGGCAAAAACCTATGCAATCGGTCAGGCTCTGTAGAGGTTATCGGCCCCGTCTTGAAAATCTGTAGTCGATGGGAAGGGCTTATCTAGATCGGCACCCGTTCGCGACGCATCCACATCTCGAACGCCATGGCATTCAAGGGCCGACTGATCAGGTAGCCCTGCGCGGTGTCGCAATTCCACTGTTTGAGCAGCTTCAGGCTGGGGGCGAATTCCACGCCCTCGGCGACGACCTTGAGCCCAAGGTTGTGGCTCATCTCGATGGTGGAGCGCACGATCACCCCGTCGCCACTGGTGTTGTTGAGGTTACGTATGAAGGACTGGTCGATCTTCAACTCCTGCACCGGCAGGCGCTGCAATTGCGCGAGGGATGAATAGCCAGTGCCGAAGTCATCCACCGACAAACTGATGCCGCAGCCGCGCAACTGCTCCAACACACTGAGGGCCTGTTGCGGGTTGTGCATGATCGCGCTTTCGGTGATCTCGAAAATCAGTTGCTCGGCCTCCACCTGATATTGCATCAACAGCGCAGTGACACGAATCGCCAGGTCATCATCAGCCAAATCATCCACCGAGATATTCACCGACAGCTGGATCAGCATGCCGCGCTGCGACCACTCGGCGATCTGGCGGATGGCTTCTTCAATCACCCACAGGGTCAGGCTGCCCATGCTGCCAGTGCGTTCGGCCAAGGGGATGAACTCTGCCGGAGACACCTGGCCGAGGGTCGGGTGCTGCCAGCGCAACAAGGCTTCGGCCTGGCGTACGTGGCCATGCTTGAGGTCGAGTTTGGGCTGGTAGCACAGGAACAACTCACCCTCGATGGCCGCTCGACGCAGGTCACGGATCAGGGTGATCTGGCGTTGGTGGGCCAGGTCGCGGTCCTGCTGGTAGATCTGCAAATGCCCCGGCAGGCTGGCGGCGTCATGCCGGGCGATGGCGGCGCGGCTGATCAACTCTTCCACTTGCTGGCCGTCGGCCGGGTAGGCGGCGATGCCGATGCTCACTTCGTGGCGCAGCTCGTCATGGCCGATGCGCTGCGGCTCGGTGAGCAGCGCGTAGAGACGGTCGGCGCGGGCCACGGCGCGATCAACCTCAGTGTTTTCCAGTAACAGCAGGAACTCACTGCCGGCGATACGCGCCGCCGTATCGCTGGCCAACAGGCTCATGGACAGGCAGCGACTGGCTTCGCGCAGCATCTCTTCAACGCCTTCGGGGCCGAAGCCTTCGTTGATCACCCGGTAGTTTTCGATGCCGACGTACAGCAACACCACCGGCCGTCGCGCACTGATCGCACTGCCCAGGCGTTCCATGGCCAGGGCGCGGTTGGGCAAACCGGTGAGCGGGTCGTGCAAGGCGTTATGCGCCAACTGCCGCTCGCGCACGGCAATACCGCTTTGCATGGCGTTGAAGGCGCGGGCCAGCAAGCCGAATTCATCGTGACTGCGCACTCGCACCGGTGTGCGGTAATCACCGGCACCGATACGCTCGGCCGCCTGCACCAGGGCATTGAGCGGGCGCGATACCCGTCGCGCCAGAAACAGCGCGCCGGCCAACGACACCAGCAGCACTGCCAGGGCAATCCCGAGGAACTGCCGGTCCAGCGGCGCAAAGGATTCCAGGGCATGGTCGAGTGGGCTTTGCAGCAGCACGCGCACTTCATCGCCATCGTCGGTGTTGGCCAGCGGCAGCACCTGGCTGAGTACCCGCTGGCCATAGAACAAGTGGATTTTCGACTCGGGGTCGACATGCCCTTCGCGCAACAGGCTGAGGGTGGCGGCCTGGTAAGCATCCGGTTGAGTGCTGAACAATGGGCCGGGGATGCCGTTTTGCACGCTGAGGAACGACACCTCCAGATTACTCATGGAACGCAGTTCATTGGCGAACAGCTTGTCCATGGGAAAGCCCATGACGATGCGTGCGATGGGCAACTCGTCGAGCACTTCATCCTGCACCAGCAGGTACGGCCGGCCATCCAAGGCCACGATCAGCATCTGCAGGCCCGTGCGCCGGGCATGGCGCAGGGCATCGTCATAGGGGAACGGTTGGCCGCGCGTGAGGATGGGCAAAGTGCTGACCATGACCTTGCCGTCCAGGTCCAGTACGAAGACCTCGCTGGAACGGATGCCCGTGCCGTGGCGACGCAATGCAGCCAGAATCGGCACAGTCTTGCCTTCGGCCACAGCTTGTTTGAACGGGAGGTCGACGGTCAGCCAGTCGAGCCCGTATTGCAGGCGCCGCCCGCGCAGGTCGATGAGGCGCTCGAACACTTGGCTGCCGGTTTGCAACTGGACTTGGGCCTGGTTTTCCACGGCGCGGGTGGTGGCGGTCTTGACGGCGAAATAGGTGGCGCCGACCACCACCAGCAGTAACAGCGCCAGCACCCCGGCGATGCGGGTTTGGAACGTATGGCGCCACCTCATTGCAGTGCCCTCTGGCAGCGTTCGCCTCTCTCTGCCACTACGTCCCTTTGTCATGTGCATTCCTTGCGACTGCTGACCTGGCGTCAAAAAAATATCCATTTGGATTGAATATTAGGTCTTAGGAGATTAGCTGGGACTTGGGTTAAGTGCACCCAATAAAAGCGGGGAGTTTAGTGGCGGTTTTTTGGCGACAATGGGTTGGCGGGGGGGGCATATCCGTTATTTGGGTAACGGCTGATAGGGGTTCCGCCCTTACGGCGGGTCACTTTTGGAAAAGAGCCGGAATGCCGGCCCAGCCAAAAGTGACCCGCTGTAAGAGCGGAACCAATATCCGCCGTTACCGAAGAAACGGATATGTACTCAATCAATCAAACACACCGAGCCCGCATAAAATCCCCCCACCTGCGCACCAGATAATTATGCTCATCCATCACCGAATTCCACACCGCAATATGCCCCATGCGTGCTTCATAAGACCCCCCATCCCGCACCTCACCCACATCAATCAACGGCAACCCATCACTCCCCAGCAACTCCTCCCGAGCCGGCTTGCCGGCATACCAGTAATCCCACTCCGCACTGCTCAAGTGATCCCGACTCCGCGCCGGATTGCCAATGTAATACCCCTGGCGCGCCATCACCGCCCCAGGCCACCCCGACAACCACCAATTCAAATACGCATAAGCCGCATCCAACACCGGCCCCTTCGTATGCCGCGACAACGACAACCCACCAAACCACGCGCGATACCCTTCACGCGGCACCGCCAAGCGGTATTTCACCCCCGCACGATGAAGGCGCATCAAGGTCGGCGACCACAGGCTCTGGATATCGATACTCGGGCTGAGCATCAATTGCGCCGCCTCTTCATCATCAGACCAGAACGCCGCAAAGTGCCCCTCCTTCTGCTTACGAACCAGGATGTCGGCGAGCACGTCGATCTCCTCGATGCTCATATTGCCGATGTCCCTGAAACTGGCCAGCCCCGCACCCTGCACCGCCAATGCAGCATCCAGCGCGCCGATAGCCGCGTCACTCTGCAGGGCCGTGCGTGCACGCCAAGCGGGATCGAGCAGCCAGCCCCAGCTTTCATTACCGTGGCAAAAGCCTTCGGGCAAGCGTTCGGGGCGGTAGGCGAAGCTGTCGGCGTTGTGGGTCAGGGGTAACATGCTGATGCGCTCGGTGACCGTGCTGCCGAGGCTGCCGTCGTGCTGCACGAACAACCGTTCGCTGGGCACGCTGCCGCTGCCCAGTCGGTCATCCGGTGATAGGCGACCGCGCTTGGGCAAATCATTGATTTCGTGCCACAGCGCGATGCGTCGGGTGTCGATAGGCTGGATCGCACGCGCCGGCCACACGAAGTCGACGTTGTGGAACCATTGGTCGTACAGGTCATAGCTGTCGGGTTGCATCACCGCGATGCGTTGGGCCTGCTCGACATCGTGCACTTGGTAGACCAGGCGAATACCCAGCTCCTGTTCCGCACGGACGCGCAGGCATTCAAGCAGGGTGACGGAGGTGCCGAGGACGCGCAGAGTGATCATGCCGCGAACCGCCGCGAGAACACGTTGAAGGAACGTCGCAACAGTTCGGGGTCTAGACCACGCAGGATAAACACCAGGCGCGATTGCCGATCGGTGCCCGGCCATGCAGGCAAATGAACCGGCGCATGCAGGCAATGCTGCACACCATGAATGACGATGGGAGCGTTACTGGCGTTCACGTTGAGCAGCCCTTTGACACGAAGGATTCGTTCGCCGTGGCATCTTAACAGCATCGACAACCACACCCCGAAACCCACCCAGTCCAGCGGCTGGTCGAAGGTCAGGCTGCACACTTGGGCGGCGCCGTGGGTAGCGGTGGTGGTGCGATGCAGTTGCCAGCGACTGACTTCCACGGCAGGTTCGGCGCCGCGCAGGCCTTCGCCGAGCAACAGTTGATCGCCGCTGTGGATGTCGTGGGTATCGAGGATCGGCGTACCGGCATTCAGCGCCTGCAAGTGAGCGCGCAACGCCGTGCAATCGCCGGCCAGGTCGGTTTTGCTCAACAGCAGGCGATCCGCCGCCGCCACCTGCGCCAGCCATTCCGGGTGCAGGCGTTCTTGCAGGGCGGCGTGGCTGGCATCGACCAGGGTGATCACCAGGCCCACATGAAAACGCCCGCGCAGTTGCACGTCGTTGTTCAGGGTGGCAAGAATCGGCGCCGGGTCGGCCAGGCCGGTGGTCTCCAGAATGACGCGCTTGAACGCCGGGATTTCACCACGCTCGCGGCGTTGCAGCAGGCCGAGCAGCGCGTCTTTCAACTCGCCTCGGATCGAACAACACACGCAGCCGCTGGGCAGCAGTACGGTGTCTGGCGCGACTTCTTCCACCAGCAGATGGTCGATACCGACATCGCCGAATTCGTTGATCAGCAGCGCGGTGTCGCCCAGGCTTTCGCCTTGCAGCAGACGCTTGAGCAAGGTGGTCTTACCGCTACCCAGGAAGCCAGTGATGACATTAAGGGCGATGCTCATACGGATGACTCCAGATGATCCAGCAAGCGCGGATCGAGGGGATCCAACGGACGGCCGAGCATCGTTTCGGCCGCCTGCCAGAGTTGATCCAGACCGCTGGCCAACTCCTGCTTACCGGTAGCGCCCAGCAGCAGATACGACGCGCCCTGGAAGTCTTCGACCTTGAGCCGGAACACCGCCAGCACCTGGTTGATGGCGGCGATTCGGCGCAGGCGTTCGCGGCGTCGGGGCAGTTCGTCGCCCAGAGGATCGCTCCAGTGCAAGTCTTCGCCGAGCAAGCCGCAGAGTCCACACATAGCTATACCTCACTCATGGCATGACATCGCCGGAGTTCGGACCCAGCGTCTGGCCGACGAACAGGTTGCCACCGGGCTCGCTGGCCAGCAGCACCGCCGTGGGCGCCACTTCATCCGCCAGGCCGAAGCGCCCCAGGGGCAGTTCCTTGGCCTTGGCGCGTTTCCAGTCGTCGCTGATACCGCCCACCAACGGCGTCTCGATCGGGCCGGGCGCGATGGCGTTGACCAACACATTGTCCTTGGCCACTTCCAGGGCCAGGGACTTGGTGAAGCCGATCACCCCGGCCTTGGCCGCCGCGTAATGGGTCAGCTCGGCGCCGCCCTTGATGCCCAGTTGCGAGGCGACGTTGATGATCCGCCCCCAACGCTGCGCAAGCATGTGCGGCAGGGCGCGCTGGCTGGCGACGAACACGCTGGTGAGGTCGACGCGCAGCATGTCGTTCCACATCTCGATGGTCAGGTCGACGCAGCGCGCCTGGGTGAGCATACCGGCGTTGTTGACCAGGATATCGATGCCACCGAAGTGTTCGACGCAACGGTCAACACTCGCCTGCGCACCGTCGACGGTGCCGACATCGGCCAGGCATTCGAACACCTCGGCGCCGAGGTTGCGGCAGGTGATCGCCGTTTCCGCGAGGCTGGCGGCGTTGCGGTCGGCCAGCACCAGGCGCGCGCCTTCAGCGGCGTAGGCACGGGCGATGGCGGCACCGATGCCGCTGCCGGCGCCGGTGATCACCGCGCGGCGGTTTTCCAATTGTCTCATGTTCATTCCTCAATCAGTCCGGCCAGCGCACGGTTAAACCACCGTCGATGACAATGCTTTGCCCGGTCAGATAGCTCGACGCGTCACTGGTCAAAAACTGCACCAGCGACGCCACCTCATCCGCCCGCCCTACCCGGCCCAATGGAATCGCGCGCGCCGCTTTGGCCAAGCCTTCCGGCCCCAGCGAGTTCTTTGCATCCAGCGACTGCGGCGTCTCGATCAACCCAGGAATCACCGCATTGCAACGAATGCCCTTGGCCGCCAGTTCCACCGCCAGCGACCGGCACAACCCCGGCACGCCAGCCTTGGCCGCCGCGTAGTGGCTGTGTTCCTGCCAGCCATACACGCCGCCGGCAATCGACGAAATCGCCACCAGCGCGCCGCCTGCATGCATATGTCGAGTTGCCGCGCGGAAGGTGCGCATCACCCCCGTGAGGTCGACATTGAGCATTTCGTCCCACAACGCGTCGGTCATCTCCAGCAAGGGTGCGCGGCGCAGCAGGCCGGCGTTGGCCACGGCGTAATCGAGTCGGCCGAAATGCTGGATGGCTTGCGCGGCCAGTGCATCGACGGAAGCGGTGTCACCCACGTCCAACGGCAGCATCAGGCACTCGCCGCCCGCCTCGTCCACAAGGCTGACGGTGGTCTGCGGGTCATGGGGATCGGCCGGGTAATACCCGCCGACCACCGCCACACCGTTGCGCGCATAGGCCACGGCGAGGGCTTGGCCGATGCCGCTGGCAGCACCGGTAATCAAGGCAACTTTACGACTCATCGAACACTCCTTACTGAACGGTTTCCGGACGCACATGGCGTGCGGCAAACATCAAGGCGCCGGACAGGAAGCACGGCAGCGCACCGAACCACAGCGCGGCGGTCTGCCAGTCGCTGCCAGCGGACAACACTTGGGTCGCACCAAAGCCTGCGACTACCGCACCAATCGGGCCCATGGCGTGGATGATTGCGCCGCCGGTAGCGCGAATGCTGGTGGGGAAACTCTCGCTGATAAAAAACAGCGCCGCCGAGTACGGCCCGATCAGGAAGAACAAACCCAGGCTATACAGCCCGACCACCATCGGCATATTGCTCGGGCCAAACAGCATCCCGGCGAACGACAGTCCGCCGAGCATCCAGCCCAGGCCAATGACATTGCGACGGCCGATCTTGTCGCCCATCCAGCCGTGGCTGAGGTAGCCGCAATAGCCGACCAGGTTCGACAGCACCAGGATGATCAGCGAGTTCTCGAACGAGATGTGGTGCACGCTGATGATCACCGAGGTACCGAGCACGCTGAACACCTGGATCGCCGCCCAGTTGAGCAACAGTGCCGCGCCAATCACTAAGGTGGCGCGACGCGCCGGGCCACGGAACGCGGCTTTAAGGCCCGCCTTGCTGTGTTCGTCGTAATCCACGCCATAGGTGGCGGCGACGTTTTGCGCTTCTGTGACGGCGCCGCTTTTACGCAATTGGCTGATGCGCTGGTGGATCTGGAACTGCGGGCTCTCCTTGAGCTTGCGCGCCATGATCGCGATGACGATGGCCGGGATCGCGGCGAAGATAAAGCAGCCCTGCCAGCCAATGATCGGCAGCAACAGCGCGGTCAAACCGGCGGCAATCAACGCACCCACCGGCCAGCCGCCTTGTACCAGGCTGTAGATAAAACCGCGGCGCTTGGTCAGGCGCGGATCCTCAGAGGCGCCATACAACTCACTCAAATACGTGGCGTTGACGGTTTCCTCGGCATAACCCAAACCGCCCAACGAACGGATCAGGATCAACGGCGATTTTCCCCACGCCCCGCCAATCGCGGTCAGCGCCGAGCACAGCGCAGAGCCGGCCACGGTGAAGATGATCCCGGTGCGCCGCCCCAATTTATCCACCACCGGGCCGATGGCAAACGCGACCACCGCCGTGCCCACCGCCACCCACGTCGCGATTTCAGCTTGCTCCACTTCACCCCAGCCAAAATGCCGGCCGATCTCCGGCAGCAACGTGCCGAACAGGATGAAGTCATACACCGCAAACACCCAGGCAAAAAACGCGATCCAGGTGGCGAAACGCACCTCCTTGGACGTCAGTTGCCGGGGTTTCCAGCCAGTCAGGTCAAGCTTGTTGTAGATGGACATGGGTCGCGCCTCAGGAATAAGGGGTCAGGTACGGGGTTGGCGGCGGATGAAGTCGTCGGCGATTTCGTCAAAGGTGACAAAGCGCACGCCGGCATGGCTCTGGATGTGTTCGATCAGGCGCTCCAGCATCAGCAGCACTTGCGGGCGGCCAGAGACGTCGGGGTGGATGGTCATGGTGAACACCGCGTGTTCGTATTCGCGGTAGACCCAGTCGAACTGGTCGCGCCACATTTCTTCCAGGTGACGCGGGTTGACGAAGCCGTGGCTGTTGGGGGCTTTTTTGATGAACATCATCGGCGGCAGGTCGTCCAGGTACCAGTTGGCCGGGATCTCCACCAGGTCGGTTTCTTCGCCGCGCACCAGGGGTTTCATCCAGGTGTCGGGGTGCTGGCTGTAGTCGATCTTGGTCCAGCTGTCGCCCTTGCGCACGTAGTAGGGGTGGAAGTCGTTGTGCATCAGGCTGTGGTCGTACTTGATGCCTTTTTTCAGCAGCAGTTCGTTGGTGACCTTGCTGAATTCCCACCACGGCGCCACGTAACCCGTCGGGCGTTTGCCGGTGACCTGGGTGATCAGCTCGATGGATTTATCCAGGACGATTTCTTCCTGCTCGGCGGTCATGGCGATGGGGTTTTCGTGGCTGTAGCCGTGCACACCGATTTCGTGACCGGCGTCGGCCACGGCTTTCATTTGCTCGGGGAAGGTTTCCATCGAGTGGCCGGGGATAAACCAGGTGGTGCGCAGGCCGTAGCGTTCGAACAGTTTGAGCAGGCGCGGCGCACCGATTTCCCCGGCGAACAGGCCACGGGAGATGTCGTCCGGCGAATCTTCGCCGCCGTAGGAACCGAGCCAGCCGGCCACGGCGTCAACGTCGACGCCGAATGCACAGAGAATGTCTTTAGCCATGATGTGTCTCCTTAAACGTTGAGTACGGATTCGACGGACAACGCTGCGCGCAGCAGGCGAGCGTCTTCCCCCGTCGGGGCGCTGAGCAGCAGCCCGGTGGGCAGGCCCTGGGCATCGCGGCCGCTGGGCAGGGTCACGCCAGGCATGTCGAGCAAACTGCCGGGCATGGTCAGGCGCAGGGTGGCGAGGTTGGTGTTCAAAAACAGGTCGTCGTCGGCTTCCAGCGCTGCCAGTGCGGGTGCGACGTGGGCGACGGTCGGCGTGATCAGGAGGGCGCCGTCGAGGTCGTCGACCAGTTGCTGTTGCAGGCGGCGGCGGGCATCGACCAGATGCAGCAGTTGGCTGGCCGGCAGCGTGCGCGCGGCTTCGAGGCGGCGGCGTACACGTGGGTCAAGTTGTTCGGCGTCGGGGCTGTCGAGCAAGGCTTCGTGCAGGGCGAAGGCTTCGAAGGAACCGAGCCAGCCGTGGTGTTTGATCAGGTCCAGGGTGGCCTGGAAGGTCGGGCATTCGCGCTCTTCGATCAGTGCGCCGTGGGCCTTGAGTTGCTCCACGGCGCGCAGCAGGTTGTTGCGCACGGCGGCTTCGACGTCCTGTTGCGCCAGCACAAAACGCTGGCCCTTGAGACTGCGAGGGGTGTGGGTTTGGCGACGGCCATGCAGCAGATCGTCGATTGCCAGGGCATCACGCACACTGCGAGTCAGCGGGCCGAGGCTGTCGAGGGTGTGCGCCAGGGGGAACACGCCGTCGCGGCTGTAGCGTCGGCTGCTGCTGCGGTACCCCACCAGGCCGTTGAAGGCCGAGGGGATGCGGATCGAACCGGCGGTGTCAGTGCCCATGGCGATCGGCACGATGCCAGCGGCGACGGCCACCGCTGAACCGGACGACGAACCGCCAGGAATGCGCGGTTGGTCAGTGCCATGGGGGTTGTGCGGCGTGCCGAAATGCGGGTTCAGGCCCAGGCCGGAATAGGCCAGCTCGCTGAGGTTGGTCTTGCCCACGCTGACCATCCCGGCGCGGCACAGCAGGCCCACGGTCGGGGCGTCGAGCAACGCGGCAGGCGCAGTGCGGCGGTAGGCCGCGCCCGCAGTGGTGACGCTGCCGGCCACGTCGAACAGATCCTTCCAAGCCAGGGGCACGCCGTCGAATACGCTCAACGGCTGGCCGACGCGCCAACGGGCGGCAGAGGCTACGGCTTCACGACGCGCACGCTCGGCGGTCAGGCTGATAAACACCGCCGGGACCTCACTCGCCTTTTCGAGTGCCTGTTCGAGGATTTGCACCGGGTCGCTACGACCGCTGGCGAAATCTTCAGCCATTGAAGTGGCGTCTGACATCAGAGTGACCCTCAAAAACGTACATATTAAAAAAATGTACATTTTACAAAGGCAGCTTTCGTGCCAGTCTTTCTCAGGCAGCATTTACGCAACCAGGGGATTTCGCCCAGAGCTACGGGATAGATGGTTTTAACCAGCGGGAAAAAATCTTGCCAGGCCGAAGGAAAGCGCTTTCCATGAAATAATGTATCTTTTACTAATAAGTACATTTTGGTGCAGAAAAGTAACATTCCCCGATTCCGAGCCCCACAAAGGTGCCACCGCTGTGGCGCAGGGTGACAGGCGTAACTTATGAGAGAATCCCCGGCCACCGTCCTACAAGCCCCAGAGAAAGCGATGAAAGCAGCGTCCGCCTCGGCCTCCCGTTACGCGATGATTCACCAGGTATTGCGTGATGCGATCGTCAACGGCACCGCGCGCCACGGCCTGGTCTTGCTGGAAGCGCCACTGGCCGAATTGTTCGGCACCAGCCGAGTGCCGGTGCGTCGGGCCCTGGACCTGCTGCATGAGGAAGGCCTGATCTGTCGCTTCAACGGCCGGGGTTACCTGATCAATCCCGAAGGCCTGGCGATGGAACCGCTGCGCTTGCCCTTGAGCCATGCGCACCTAGGCCTCAACGGCGAAGATGAGTTGGTGGATACGCGGCCACTGGGCGAGCGCATCGTCGAGGAGATTGGCGCGGCGTTGTCCACCTGCATTGCCTTCGGCCATTACCGCCTCGATGAGCAAGCCGCCGCCGACCACTACGGCGTCAGCCGCGCGGTAGTGCGTGAAGCGCTGATGCGCCTGCGCGATCGGGGGCTGGTGGAAAAAGAGCCCTACTCCCAATGGTTGGCCGGACCGCTGACCGCCCGTGAAGTCACCGAAGACTACGAGCTGCGCGCCTGCCTGGAACCCGAAGCTTTGCGCCAAAGTGCGCCGGGGCTGGACCGCGAGATGCTGGAAGCGATGTTGCAACGCGTGCTGGATGCCCAGGACAGCGCCCACTGCAGCCTGGAGGCCATCGAACAGATCGAGGAGGACTTGCACCAGCGCTGCCTCGCCGGCTTGCAGAACCGCAAGATCGCGGCGTTGATCCGCCAAGGCCAAAGCCCGATGATCATCAGCCGGATTTTCTACCGTTTGCTGGGGATCGGCGCCGATCCGGCCATGCTGGCCGAACATCGTTTGATTCTGGAGTTGTTGTTGCACGGTGCATTTGATGCAGCGGCATTGAATCTGCGTGAGCACTTGCAACGCGCACGGCAGCGCATGCTGCAACGGTTGAAAGTGTTGTCAGTGCTGCCGGAGCAGCCATTGCCGAGTTATCTGCATAAGATCAGCTGAATTCATGCAATTTGTTGCTAACTTCACGCGACCATTGAAACCACCGCTACCCCGCCCCATCTAACCTGCATACTTCCTTATGCAGGTGCCCCATGAGCGACCAGCAAGAATTCCCTGATTACGACCTCAACGACTACGCCGACCCCGAAAACGCTGAATCCGCGTCCTCCAATACCGGCCTGGCCCTGCCAGGGCAAAACCTGCCGGACAAGGTCTACATCATCCCGATCCACAACCGGCCTTTCTTCCCGGCGCAAGTGCTGCCGGTGATCGTCAACGAAGAGCCGTGGGCCGAAACCCTCGAGTTGGTGAGCAAATCCGACCACCACTCCCTGGCCCTATTCTTCATGGACACGCCGCCGGAAGACCCGCGCCACTTCGACACCTCCAGCCTGCCGCTGTACGGCACCCTGGTGAAGGTGCACCACGCTAGCCGCGAAAACGGCAAGCTGCAATTCGTCGCCCAGGGCCTGACGCGCGTGCGCATCAAGACCTGGCTCAAGCACCACCGCCCACCGTACCTGGTGGAAGTCGAATACCCGCACCAGCCGAGCGAGCCGACCGATGAGGTCAAGGCTTACGGCATGGCGTTGATCAATGCGATCAAGGAGCTGCTGCCGCTCAACCCGCTGTACAGCGAAGAGTTGAAGAACTACCTCAACCGCTTCAGCCCCAACGACCCGTCGCCACTCACCGACTTCGCCGCCGCGCTGACGTCGGCCACCGGTAACGAGTTGCAGGAAGTGCTGGACTGCGTGCCCATGCTCAAGCGCATGGAAAAAGTGCTGCCGATGCTGCGCAAAGAGGTTGAAGTCGCGCGCCTGCAAAAAGAACTCTCCGCCGAGGTCAACCGCAAGATCGGCGAGCACCAGCGCGAGTTCTTCCTCAAGGAACAACTCAAGGTCATCCAGCAGGAACTGGGCCTGACCAAGGACGACCGCAGCGCGGACGTCGAACAGTTCGAGCAACGCCTGGAAGGCAAAGTGCTGCCGCCCCAGGCGAAAAAACGCATCGATGAAGAATTGAACAAACTGTCGATCCTCGAAACCGGTTCACCGGAATACGCGGTGACACGCAACTACCTGGACTGGGCCACTTCGGTGCCGTGGGGCGTGTTTGGCGAGGATAAACTCGACCTGAAACATGCGCGAAAAGTGCTGGATAAACACCACGCGGGCCTGGATGACATCAAGAGCCGCATCCTTGAGTTCCTTGCGGTGGGTGCCTATAAGGGCGAAGTCGCCGGTTCCATCGTGCTGCTGGTCGGCCCGCCGGGCGTGGGCAAGACCAGCGTGGGTAAATCCATCGCCGAGTCCCTGGGCCGGCCTTTCTACCGCTTCAGCGTCGGCGGCATGCGTGACGAGGCCGAGATCAAGGGCCATCGCCGCACCTACATCGGCGCCCTGCCGGGCAAGCTGGTGCAGGCGCTTAAAGATGTGGAAGTGATGAACCCGGTGATCATGCTCGACGAGATCGACAAGATGGGCCAGAGCTTCCAGGGCGACCCGGCGTCGGCCTTGCTGGAAACCCTCGACCCGGAGCAGAACGTCGAATTCCTCGACCATTACCTGGACCTGCGCCTGGACCTGTCCAAAGTGCTGTTCGTGTGCACCGCCAATACCCTGGATTCCATCCCCGGCCCGCTGCTGGACCGTATGGAAGTGATTCGCCTGTCGGGCTATATCACCGAAGAAAAAGTCGCCATCGCCAAGCGCCACCTGTGGCCGAAACAGCTGGAAAAAGCCGGCGTATCGAAAAACAGCCTGACCATCAGCGATGGCGCCTTGCGTGCGTTGATAGACGGTTACGCCCGCGAAGCCGGGGTGCGTCAGTTGGAGAAACAGCTGGGCAAACTGGTGCGCAAGGCGGTGGTCAAGTTGCTGGACGAGCCGGACTCGGTGATCAAGATCGGCAACAAAGACCTGGAAAGCTCCCTGGGCATCCCGGTATTCCGCAACGAGCAAGTGCTGTCCGGCACCGGCGTGATCACAGGCCTGGCCTGGACCAGCATGGGCGGTGCGACCTTGCCGATCGAGGCGACGCGTATCCACACGCTCAATCGTGGTTTCAAACTCACTGGGCAGTTGGGCGAAGTGATGAAGGAGTCCGCGGAAATCGCCTACAGCTACATCAGTTCGAACCTGAAGTCATTTGGTGGTGATCCGAAGTTTTTCGACGAAGCCTTCGTGCACTTGCACGTGCCGGAAGGCGCCACGCCGAAAGACGGCCCGAGCGCCGGGGTGACCATGGCCAGTGCGCTGCTGTCGCTGGCGCGTAACCAACCGCCGAAAAAAGGCGTGGCCATGACCGGCGAGCTGACGCTGACCGGGCACGTACTGCCGATTGGCGGCGTACGCGAAAAGGTGATTGCGGCGCGGCGCCAGAAGATCCATGAACTGATCTTGCCGGAGCCGAATCGCGGCAGTTTTGAAGAGCTGCCGGAGTACCTGAAGGAAGGCATGACGGTGCACTTTGCCAAGCGCTTTGCGGATGTGGCGAAGGTGCTGTTCTGATAGTTATGTAGTGCCTGGTCTGGCCTCATCGCGGGCAAGCCCGGCTCCCACAGGGATCGGTGTTGTTGATGACAAATCGGTCAAATGTGGGAGCGGGCTTGCCCGCGAAGGCGTCAGTCGCCACAGCGCAAATCCCTCCTTGTCACACCTTGTCTCATCTTCGGTTATGCTCGCCCTTCGTCGTGAATCAACGGAGCCCCCATGACCGCTGCCCGCCTGCTTCTCCCCTTGAGCCTTGCCCTGCTGGCCGCGTGCGCCAGTGCACCGAAGCAAAACGTCACCGTGGACAACCAGAGCGCCTGCCCGCTCCAGCTCAAAAGCGGACAAAACCTTATCCTCACGTTGCCGAGCAACCCCACCACCGGTTACCGCTGGGCCATCCAGGACTCCGCTGGCGGCGTGCTGCGCGCGCTGAGCCCGGAGGTCTACAGCAGCTCGGAATCCGGTGTGATCGGCGGCGGTGGCCAATCGACCTGGCGTTTCCAGGCTTTCGCAGCCGGCCAGGGTCGTTTGCGCCTGACCTCCCAGCAACCCTGGGAACCGGAAGCCGAACCCGTCGAAACCTTTGACTGCGCCATCACGGTGAACTGATATGCCATGGCTGATTCTTGCGTTGATGGGCGCCGGCACCTTTATCTACGGCCTGACCACCCATGCCACCTTGCTGTGCCTGCTGGTCAAACCGCTGCCGGTGCTGGCGCTGCTGGGCTGGCTGCATGACGCGCCGCCCACCGACTATCGACGCTGGATCAGCCTGGGGCTGATTTTTTCCCTGGTGGGTGACGTATTGCTCGCCTGGCCGGGCGACCTGTTCATCTTCGGCTTGGGTGCCTTCCTGTTTACGCATTTGGCGTACCTCAAAGCCTATTTCAGTGACTGTCGCCGCCTGGCGCTGCTGCCGCTGGTATTGGCGCTGGGCGTGGGCGCGATCCTGCTGAGCATCCTGATCTCCCACGGCCTGGGCGACCTGCTGGTTCCGGTGGTGGTTTACGCACTGGTGATCAGCGCCATGCTCTGGCGCGCACTGGCCCGGCTGGGCAGCGATGTGCCGAAGCGTTCGGCATGGCTGGCGGCGGCAGGTGCGGCGTCGTTTGTGTTTTCCGACACGCTGATTGGTATCAATCGGTTTGTGGTGGCGTTCGAGGCGGCGCCGTATTTGCTGATCACCACGTATTGGCTGGGTCAGTGGGGCATCACTGCCTCGGCTTTCCATCAGACAACCCGCGCACATGAGGGCCAACTTGGCTAAAATGCCGGCCTTTCCCCAATCGTCGCCGGAACAACCGTGAGCAAAGAACCCGATCGCCTATTCGCCCAGCCCCTGCCCCAGGTGCCGGACTTCGCCTTTAACGAGGACGTGGTGCGGGTGTTCCCGGACATGATCAAGCGTTCGGTGCCAGGCTACCCGACCATCGTCGAGAACCTCGGCGTACTCGCCGCGCAGTTCGCCCAGCCCAACAGCGTGTTGTATGACCTGGGATCCTCGCTGGGCGCGGTGACCCAGGCCCTGCGCCGCCACGTGCGCACCGACGGTTGCCGGGTAATCGCGGTGGATAACTCGGCCGCGATGGTCGAGCGGTGCCGCGAATACCTCAATGGCCAGGACTCGATGTTCCAGGAGCTGCTGCCGGTCGAGGTCATCGAGGGCGATATCCTCGCGCTGCAGTTCCAACCGGCCTCGGTGGTGGCGCTGAATTTCACCCTGCAATTCATCGCGCCCGATGAACGCCTGGCGCTGCTCGCGCGCATCCGCCAGTCGCTGTTGCCGGGTGGCGCGCTGATCCTCTCGGAAAAGCTGCGTTTCAACGATGCAGAAGAACACGCGCTGCTCACCGATCTGCACATCGCGTTCAAACGCGCCAACGGCTACAGCGAACTGGAAATCGCCCAGAAACGTAGCGCCATCGAAAACGTCATGAAGCCCGACAGCCTCGAAGAACACCGCGAGCGCCTGCTGGCGGCCGGTTTTTCGAAAGTCGTGCCGTGGTTCCAGTGTCTTAACTTTGCCTCGTTGATTGCCTTGCCATGATTGATCTGTCTCCCCTCGCCCGCCATCTGGTCGGCACTCCCCTGGCCGTGTGGGCCCAGGGCCTGCAAGCGCAACTCGATAGCAAGATGGAAAAGGGTCATGGTGACCTGGAACGCTGGCAGAGTGCGCTGGATGCACTGCCAAAAATCCAGCCCAGCGACGTGGATTTGCTTAACGGACTGACGCTCGATACCGATTGCGACGACGATACCCGCGAGCAGATGCATGCCGCGCTGATGGGCCTGAGCCCGTGGCGCAAAGGGCCATTCAACCTGTTCGGCGTGCATGTGGACACCGAATGGCGCTCGGACTGGAAGTGGTCCCGCGTGGCACCGCACCTGAACCTGAAGGGCAAGCGCATCCTCGACGTGGGCTGCGGCAACGGTTACTACATGTGGCGCATGCTCGGCGCCGGGGCCGACAGCGTGATTGGCGTGGACCCGAACTGGTTGTTCTTCTGTCAGTTCCAGGCGGTGCAGCGTTACCTGTCAGAACCCAAGGCGTGGCACCTGCCGTTCCCGTTCGAGGACCTGCCGGCGAATCTGGAAGGCTTCGACACGGTGTTTTCCATGGGCGTGTTCTATCACCGGCGTTCGCCCATCGAGCATTTGCTGGCGTTGAAGGACACCCTGGTCAAAGGCGGTGAATTGGTGCTGGAAACCCTGGTGGTGGAAGGCGATCAGCAACAGGTGCTGGTGCCGGAAGACCGTTACGCGCAGATGCGCAACGTATGGTTCCTGCCGTCAGTGCCGGCGTTGATGCTGTGGCTACGCCGCGCAGGATTCAGCGACGTACGCTGTGTGGATGTGAGTGTGACCACGGTCGAGGAACAGCGTGGGACCGCGTGGATGAAGTATCAGTCGCTGAGTGACTTCCTCGATCCGCACGATCACAGCAAGACGATTGAAGGGCTGCCGGCGCCGATGCGGGCGGTGATCATCGCCCGCAAATAAATCTCAAAGGGACGGCTTGGCTCTTCGCGCCTTGAAGAACTCACTCAAGACCGTCCCGCATTCCTCGGCCAACACCCCCCCTTCAAACAGCACCTTATGATTAAGAAAGCCCTGGGTAAAAAACTGCCCCTGGCTTTGCACGATCCCCGCTTTGGGTTCCAGCGCGCCATACACCACGCGCGCAATCCGCGAATGCACGATCAGCCCCGCGCACATGCTGCACGGCTCCAGGGTCACATAGAGCGTGCTGCCCACCAGGCGATAGTTGCTGATGGCCTGCGCGGCGGCGCGGATGGCGACCATTTCGGCGTGGGCGCTGGGGTCGTTGCCGCTGATGGGGCAGTTGAAGCCACGGCCGATGATTTCGCCGTCTTGCACCAGCACCGCACCGACGGGCACTTCACCCAATGCAGCGCCTTGGGCGGCAAGGGCCAAGGCTTCGCGCATGAAGTCCTGGTCGCGGCTGCGGTCGATGATCGCAGTGGGACGAAACTGGCGCATCACGCCACCTCGATGGCGGCCATCAGGCCGGTTTCCATGTGGTCGATCACGTGGCAGTGGAACATCCACACCCCTGGATTATCCGCCACCAACGCCACGCGGGCGCGCTCGTTTTTACCCAGCAGGTAGGTGTCGGTGAAGTACGGGATCACCTTGTGGCGGTTCGAGGCGATCACCTTGAAGCTCATGCCGTGCAGGTGAATCGGGTGCTGGTACTGGGTCATGTTTTTCAATTCGAAAATATAGCTCTTGCCCTTTTCCAGCTTGGCAATCGGACGGTCGGCGCAAGTCTTGTCGGTGATGTCCCAGGCCTTGCCGTTGATCTGCCACAGGCTTGGTGGTTTCCCGTCATCCACGGACACCGTGCCGACCCACTCGAAATTGAAGTTGAGTTTCTCCGCATTGGCCAGGTCTGGCTCGGCAATCGGGTTGGCGGGCAATGCAGGCGGCCACTCAGTCCGCGCATCGGCGTTGGCCACCGAACGGAAGGTACCCAGGCGTACCGGGCCATTGCGGATCGACAGCTCTTCGCCCGCCGGCGGTGCCTTGATCGCCAGGCAGATGCGCATGCCGGGGCCCAACCAGTATTCCTTGCCCAGCGGGCGCGGCTCGATGGGGTTGCCGTCCAGCGCGTAGATCTGCGCCTCGACATCCGGAATGTTGATGCGATAGGTCAGGGTGTTGTCGAGGTTGAGCAGACGCACGCGAGTGACTTGCCCGGCGGGCAAATCGACGACTGCCTGGGACACGCCATTGATCGTCGACAACCGCCCGGCCGTGCCGCCGCGTGCCGCTTCACGGGGAATGCTGAAGGCCACGAAAGCGCCCTCTTCGTCCACGTGCCAGCTCTTTAGGCTAAGCGTGCGCTCGTACTTGAAACCGGTGGGTTCGCGCTCTTCGATGATCAGCGGGCCGACCAGGCCACGGCCGAGTTCTTCGCTGCTGTTCACGTGGGGGTGATACCAGTAGCTGCCGGCGTCGGGCACACGGAATTTGTAATCGAAATACTCACCGGGCAGTACCGGCAACTGCGAGACGTAGGGCACGCCGTCCATTTCCAGCGGCAGGCGGATGCCATGCCAATGGATGGTGGTGGCGACCGGCAAGTGGTTGATGAAACGCACCCGAAGCCATTCGCCCTGGCGCACCCGCAACTCGGTGCCCGGCGCTGACGGGCCAAATGCCCAGGCTTCGGTCTTGTGACCCGGCACCAGTTCCACATCCAGAGGCGCGGCGATCAGCTCGTAATCATGCCCCGCCTCGGCCTCGGCGACTTTCCCCAGCCAGTAGCGGTAGGCGCCACCGGCACCGACGCCCACTACGGCCAGGCCTGCAAGACCACCCAGGATTTGTCGACGGGAAAAGGATCGGGACACAACAACCTCACGTATCGGCCGCAGGCCCAAGGCCTGCAAAGGGCAGATACGATACACCTGCCCCGGCTAAACAGTAAGGCTTCGCATTGCCGCAGTGGGCGGATCAGGCCTTGGCGGCCGCCAGGATCAGGGCTTTCATCTCGGCCACGGCACCTTTGAAACCGACGAACAGCGCGTGCGCCACCAATGCATGACCGATGTTCAGCTCGTTGATACCCTTGATCGCCGCCACGGCTTCGACGTTGTGGTAGTGCAGGCCATGGCCGGCGTTGACGATCAAGCCTTCCTTGAGGCCGCAGCTCACGCCGTCGATGATGCGTTGCAGTTCGTCGGCCACTTCAGTCGGCGTCGTGGCATCGGCGTAACGGCCGGTGTGCAGTTCGATGGCCGGTGCACCGACACGGCGCGAGGCTTCGATCTGGCGCTCGTCAGCATCGATGAACAGCGACACTTCGCTGCCGATCTTCGACAGGCGTTCCACGGCGGCCTTGATCCGCGCTTCCTGGCCGGCCACATCGAGGCCGCCTTCGGTGGTCAGTTCCTGGCGGGTTTCCGGTACCAGGCAGATGTGCGCCGGGCGGATGCGCTCGGCGAACTGCATCATTTCCTCGGTGACGCCCATTTCGAAGTTCATGCGGGTCTGCAGCACATCCTTGAGCACCAGCACGTCACGTTCCTGGATGTGGCGGCGGTCTTCGCGCAGGTGCACGGTGATGCCGTCGGCGCCCGCTTCTTCGGCGTCCAGCGCGGCCTTGACCGGGTCAGGGTAACGGGTGCCCCGGGCCTGGCGCAGGGTAGCGACGTGGTCGATGTTGACGCCAAGAAGAATGCGATTGCTGGTGGTCACGGAAGCGCTCCTGAAAAGGGAAAGAAACGCTGCACAGCATACACGGGGTTGTCAGGGCTTTCGAAACAACTCGCGACTGACCAGCGGCCGTCCGCCCAAGTGCACGGCCAGGGCCTGGCGCATCAGACGCTTGGCGGCAGACAAGGCACCGGGAGCGGTCCAGTCGGCTTCGCTCATGGCCAGCAGCTCGGTGCCCTGGAACAGGCCCGGTTGCAGCAGGTAGACGCGCTCCAGGCCGGCGTCGACCTGCAGACGGTACATGCCGTCGGCCGCGATGGGGTCGCCGTGCAGGTCATTGGTCAGTTCAAAACCGTAGCCCAGGTCGTCGAGCAGGCGCCATTCGAAGGCGCGCAGGAGTGGTTCCAGAGGACGCCCTTCGGCCAGGGCCAACAAGGTGGCAGCGTAGTGATCGAAGACGGCCGGGTGCGGGTCTTCGGCAGGGAGCAGGCGGATCAACAGTTCATTGAGGTAGAGCCCACTGAACAGCGCCTCGCCATTGAGCCAGGCGGACGTGCCGACGCTTTCCATGCGACCGACGTTTTTCAGCTCGCCCTTGCCGCGAAACTCCACGTCCAGGGCCACGAATGGCCGTGCCAGCGTGCCCGCCTTGCCTCGCGCACTGCGCAAGACTGCACGCAGGCGGCCTTGGGGCGTGAGGAAGTCCACCAAGGCGCTGGTCTCACGGTAGGCGCGGCTGTGCAGGACGTAGGCGGGTTGGCTGGGGGGTGGGGATTGGGACATGGGAGTCTCGATGACGGAACGCAAACCATGAAATAGCGAAGAACCACTGTGGTGAGCGGGCTTGCCCCGCGCTGGGCTGCGCAGCGGCCCCAGACAAATCACCGCAGTTCTTTCAGGCAGATCTCAGTGACTGGTTTTAGGGCTGCTTCGCAGCCCAGCGCGGGGCAAGCCCGCTCATCACAAACAGCCTGCTCACCACAGCAAGCCCGCTCCCACATTTTTAGTCCTGCGGTGTTCTTACAGGTCGCCGTAGCCCAGGGAACGCAATGCACGCTCATCATCGGACCAACCACCCTTCACCTTCACCCACAGGTTGAGCATGATCTTGGAGTCGAACAGCAATTCCATGTCCTTGCGCGCTTCGGTGCCGATACGCTTGATGCGCTCGCCCTTGTCGCCAATGATGATTTTCTTCTGGCCGTCACGTTCGACGAGGATCAGCGCATGGATATGCAAGGTCTTGCCCTGCTGCTTGAACTCTTCGATTTCGACGGTGATCTGGTACGGCAGCTCGGCGCCCATCTGGCGCATGATTTTCTCGCGCACCAGTTCGGCGGCGAGGAAACGGCTGCTGCGGTCGGTGATCTGGTCTTCCGGGAAGAAATGCTCGTTTTCCGGCAGGTGCTCGGCGATCACGCGCTCCAAGGCATCCAGATTGTGGCCGTGCTGGGCGGAGATCGGGATGATCTGCGCGTTCGGCAGTTGTTCCTGCAACCAGCTCAAGTGCGGCATCAGCTCGGCTTTGTCTTCGATGCGGTCGGTCTTGTTCAACGCAACGATCAGCGGGCCGGTGACGTACTGCACACGCTCCAGAACCATCTGGTCTTCGTCGGTCCACTTGGTGCGGTCAACCACGAAGATCACCACGTCGACGTCTTTCAACGCCGCCGAAGCGGTCTTGTTCATGTAGCGGTTAAGGGCTTTCTCGCCACCTTTGTGCATGCCTGGGGTGTCGACGTAGACCGCTTGCACGGTGCCTTCGGTCTTGATGCCCAGCATGTTGTGGCGGGTGGTCTGCGGCTTGCGCGAGGTGATCGCGAGCTTCTGGCCGAGGATGTGGTTCAGCAGCGTGGACTTGCCCACGTTCGGGCGGCCGACGATGGCAACATAGCCACAGCGTGTTGCGGTTGAATCAGTCATGGCCATTCTCCACGCCCAGGGCAATCAGTGCTGCAGCGGCCGCTACCTGTTCGGCAATGCGACGGCTCACACCCTGACCTCGGCTTTTTTCGTTCAGTAAGGTGATTTCACATTCCACGAAGAACACGCGGCAATGGGGCTCACCCTGGATATCCACCACTTCGTAGCGTGGCAGTTCGCAACCACGGGACTGCAGGAATTCCTGCAGGCGGGTCTTGGGGTCTTTGTTGGTGTCGACCAGCGTGAGGCTTTCGATCTCGGAGGTCAGCCACGCGGTGACGCGCTCCTTGGCCGCTTCCATGCCTGCATCGAGGTAGATGGCACCGATCAGCGCTTCGAGGGCGTCGGCCAGGATCGACTCACGGCGGAAACCACCGCTCTTCAGCTCACCGGACCCCAGGCGCAGGTACTCGCCCAGGCCGAAGCCACGGGCCAGCACCGCCAGGGTCTCGCCCTTCACCAGGCGTGCGCGCAGGCGCGACAGCTGGCCTTCACGGGCTTGGGGGAAGCGCTCGAACAGCGCCTCACCGGCGACGAAATTGAGGATGGCATCACCGAGGAATTCCAGGCGTTCGTTGTTACGCCCTGCAAAGCTGCGGTGTGTGAGGGCAAGGACCATCAATTCCTGGTCCTTGAAGGTGTAGCCGAGCTGGCGCTCGAGACGACTTAGAGAAACGCTCACGGTTTACCCATATCTGTTTGGTGGCACCGGCGGCCATCGACGATTGACGCAGTGTTCAAATTCAAATCCTGGTTGGTACAGCATGAGGCAGGACAGATTTGTCCCCACCCCAGAAAAGCATTCGGCGCTGTGTTCACAGCGCCGCCTGTATTACTTGATCAGCCCGACCCGCGAGAAGTTCGGCAGGTGGCTGAGTTTAGGTTCCGGCCAGCTCATCCAGACCGCGAAGGCCTTGCCGACGATATTCTGGTCGGGAACCATGCCCAGCAGGTCCTTGGGAATGTTGGGGTCATCCCAGTACCGGCTGTCATTGGAGTTGTCGCGGTTGTCGCCCATCATGAAGTAGTGCCCGGCCGGCACTGTCCACTGGCCGTCAGGCTGGGCACGGTAGCGGCTCATTTCCTTGCGGATTTCGTGCTCTACCGTGCCGAGTTTTTCCTGGTACAACTCGGCGCTGCCCAGGCTGTTCGGCTCGGAGCCGATCAGTTTCTCGGCCACCGACTCACCGTTGATGAACAGGCGCTTGTCGCTGGTGTAGCGGATCACGTCGCCCGGCAGGCCAACCACACGCTTGATGTAGTTGACGTTCGGGTCGCTCGGGTAGCGGAACACCATCACATCGCCGCGCTGCGGGTCACCGACTTCGATGACCTTCTTGTCGATCACCGGCAGGCGGATCCCGTAGGAAAACTTGTTCACCAGGATGAAGTCGCCGACGTCCAGGGTAGGTTTCATCGACCCCGACGGGATCTGAAACGGCTCTACCAGGAACGAACGCAGCACCAGCACGATGAACAACACCGGGAAGAACGACTTGCCGTATTCAACCAGCAAAGGCTCTTTGTTCAGCTTCTCGATCACCACGCCATCGGGCTGGCTGACGCTGCCTTGATAGGACGCGATAGCCGCCCGCCGACGCGGGGCGAAGAACACCAGATCGAGCAACGCCAAGAGACCGCAAACGGCAACGGCGATGACCAGCAACAGCGGGAAATTTAGCGACATAGGACCTAACTATCCAACCTGAGCACCGCAAGGAAGGCTTCTTGTGGAACTTCCACGTTACCTACTTGCTTCATGCGTTTTTTACCGGCCTTTTGCTTCTCAAGCAGCTTGCGCTTACGGCTTACGTCACCGCCGTAGCATTTGGCCAGTACGTTCTTTCTGAGTGCCTTGACGGAGGTCCGCGCAATGATCTGCCCGCCAATGGCGGCCTGGATCGCGACGTCGAACATCTGGCGCGGAATCAGTTCTTTCATCTTCTCGGTCAACTGGCGACCTTTGTAGTGCGCGTTGTCCTTGTGCACGATCAGTGCCAGGGCATCGACCTTGTCGCCGTTGATCAACACATCCAGTTTCACCAGATTAGCCGATTGGTAACGGTCGAAATGGTAATCCAGCGAAGCATAGCCGCGGCTGGTGGATTTGAGGCGGTCGAAGAAGTCCAAGACCACTTCGTTCATCGGCATGTCATAGGTCACTTGGACCTGGGTGCCGAGGAACAGCATGTCGCGCTGCACGCCACGCTTTTCGATACACAGGGTAATGACGTTGCCCAAGTGTTCCTGCGGAACCAGGATGTTGGCCCGCACGATAGGCTCGCGCATGTCTTCGATTGCCGAGAGATCCGGGAGCTTGGACGGGTTGTCGACGTAAATCGTTTCACCGGTTTTCAGCAACAACTCGAAAATAACCGTTGGCGCGGTGGTGATCAGGTCCAGGTCGTATTCGCGTTCAAGGCGCTCCTGGATGATTTCCATGTGCAGCATGCCCAGAAAGCCACAGCGGAAGCCGAAGCCCAGGGCGTCGGAGCTTTCCGGGGTGTACTGCAACGACGAATCGTTGAGTGTCAGCTTTTGCAGGGCTTCGCGGAAATCTTCGAAGTCATCGGAGCTGACCGGGAACAGACCGGCGTAGACCTGCGGCTGGATGCGCTTGAAGCCTGGCAGCACATCGACATCCGGCGTGGAGCTGAGCGTCAGGGTGTCACCCACCGGCGCGCCGTGAATGTCCTTGATACCGGCGATGATGAAACCGACTTCACCGGCTTTCAGATCAACGGTCGCGGTGTGCTTGGGGTTGAACACACCGACGCTGTCCACCAGGTGGATCTTGCCGGTGGATTTGACCAGGATCTTGTCGCCCTTCTTCACGCGGCCGTGGCGCACGCGTACCAGGGAGACAACGCCCAGGTAGTTGTCGAACCAGGAGTCGATGATCAACGCTTGCAGCGGATCTTCGTAGTTGCCGGTCGGGGCTGGAATGGTATGCACCAGGCGTTCGAGCACTTCGTCGACACCCAGGCCGGTCTTGGCGCTGCAAGTGACGGCGTCGGTGGCGTCGATGCCGATGATCTTCTCGATCTCTTCCTTGACGCGCTCAGGCTCGGCCTGGGGCAGGTCGATCTTGTTCAACACGGGCATGACTTCCAGGCCCTGCTCGATCGCGGTGTAGCAGTTGGCAACCGACTGCGCTTCCACACCCTGCCCTGCGTCAACCACCAGCAAGGCACCTTCACAGGCCGCCAGGGAACGGCTGACTTCGTAGGTGAAGTCGACGTGGCCGGGGGTATCAATGAAGTTCAGCTGGTAGGTGATGCCGTCTTTGGCTTTGTAGTACAGCGTAACGCTGTGGGCCTTGATGGTGATCCCGCGCTCGCGTTCGAGGTCCATGGAGTCCAGGACCTGGGCTTCCATTTCACGCTCGGCAAGGCCGCCGCACATCTGGATGAATCGATCGGCCAGCGTCGACTTACCATGGTCAATGTGGGCGATGATGGAGAAATTGCGGATATGACTCAAATCACTCACGGATCAACACTCAAAAAGGCTGCAGGCAGATTGCCCGCTGAAAAATAGCCGGGAATTGTACCTGATGCTCGGGCCAGACGTCATCTTTGCTGACCAGAACAAAAATGCCCCGATCTCTCGACCGGGGCATTTTTTGTTCATAAGCGCGCAATCAACCGGCCCGGCGCAGTAGCCAGAACCCGGCCAGGGCACAGATGGCCGTGGGCACCAGCACCGCAAACAGCGGCGAGAAGCCGAACACCAGGCTCGACGGGCCGAGCAGGTCCTGGGCGATGCGGAAGGTGAAGCCCACCAGCACGCCGGTGAATACGCGCTGACCCAGGGTCACGGAACGCAATGGGCCAAAGATGAAGGAAATCGCCATCAGCACCAACGCGGCCGTCACCACCGGCTGCAACACCTTGACCCAAAATGCCAGCCAGTAGCGGCCGTTGTTCAGCCCTTGATCCTTCAGGTAATGGATGTAACCCCACAGACCGGAGATCGGCAGGCTTTCGGGGATCATCACCACGGTATTCAACAGTTCCGGCTTGAGGGCGATATCCCACTCCTGGCTCGGCACGTTGATCACTTCGGTACTGGCCTTGGTGCCTTGGCCGATATTACGGAAGTAAGTGGTGGTGACGTCGCTGAGTTGCCATTTTTCGCTACCGTATTGCGCACGTTTGGCGAAGCTTGACTCCAGCAAGTGACGTTCTTTGTCGAACGTATAGCGCGTGACACCAATCAACAGGCCACCCGGCTGCACGGCGTTGATGTGGATGAATTCATCGCCCTGGCGGTGCCACAGGCCGTGCTTGGAGCTTTGTGCGTCGCCCGAACCCTGGGCCAGGGCACGATTGGCCTGGGCCGTGGTTTCGGCCGGCGGCGCGACGTATTCACCGATCAGCACGCTGCACGCCATCAGCAGCAGCATGGGCTTCATGACCGCCCAGACGATACGACCGATGGACACGCCGGCGGCGCGCATGATGGTCAGTTCGCTGTTGCTGGCCAGGCTGCCCAGGCCGATCAGGCAGCCGATCAGAGCGGCCATCGGCATCATGTCGTAGAGGCGGCGCGGCGCGGTGAGGGCCACGTAGCTCAGCACGTCCCACACGGTGTAGGTGTCGGTGACGTTACCCACTTCATCGATGAAGGCGAACAACGACGCCAAGCCGAGGATGATGCCCAACACCGCCAGAATGGCGATCAGTACGCTGCTACCAATGTAGCGATCGAGCTTAGCCACGAGCCAACTCCTTCTGGCCACGACGGCTCATCATTTTCAAACGGATCGGTTCCCAATAGAGCAGGCCCAGGCCAATCACCAGGAAGATCCCGTGCACCCACCACAGGCCCAGGGTTGGCGACAGCTTGCCCTTCTCCAGGGAACCACGGGCGGAAATCAGGATGGTGAGGTAAGCCATGTACAGCAGGATCGCCGGCAACAGCTTGAGGAAGCGGCCCTGACGCGGGTTGACGCGCGACAGCGGCACCGCCATCAAGGTCACGATAAACACCAGCAGCGGCAGGGAAATCCGCCATTGCAGCTCGGCAATCGAGCGCAGTTCCTTGCTGCCGAACAGCTCGGTGGTCGGGATGGCGTCGCGGTCGGTGACTTCGTCGCTGATGTCCGGACGGGCCAGCATCACGCCATAGGTGTCGTATTTGATCGCACGGTAATCGGCCATGCCCGGACTGCCATCGTAGCGATAGCCATTTTCCAGGATCAGGTAGCGACTGCCGTCAGGACGCACTTCCTGGCGACCGGAATCGGCCACCAGTACGGAAATGCCACGGTCTTTCTTGTCCTGGCCCAGGCGCTTCTCGGAGATGAACACGCCGCCCAGGTTGGCGCGATCGTCGGTCAGGGTTTCGGTGTAGGTCACCCGTGAACCGTCATTGAGCGCCTGGAAGCGGCCCGGTTCGAGGGTGTCGAACTCGGTCATCGCGTCCTGTTTATTCAGTACCAACTGAAACTGCATGGCGCCCTGGGGGGCCAGGCTCAGGCTCAGCCAGGCGACGATCAGCGCGACGCCGGCAGCCGGAATCATGGTCATGCCCAGCAGGCGTTGCTGACTCATGCCGGTGGCCGAGAGCACGGTCATTTCGCTTTCGAGGTACAGGCGGCCGTAGGCCAGCAGGATCCCGAGGAACAGGCCGAGCGGCAGGATCAGCTGCAGGAAGCCCGGCAGGCGAAAGCCCATGATCAGGAACAGCGAGCCCGGATCCAGTGCGCCGGAGGCAGCCTGGGCCAGGTATTTGACGAAACGACCACTCATGATGATGACCAGCAACACCGCACTCACGGCACTCAGGGTCAACAGGACTTCGCGGGACAGATAACGGAAGACGATCAAACCAGACACTCCAGGGTTGTCAGGCTAAGGCGGCCAAACAAGCAAGCATACCGAGTCAGCCCGCATGCACGGGCCGGCTAAAAAGATGGCGCATTATCCTGTGATTGACCGCGCCTGTCACGGAGCTTGCTCATGCACGTGCACAAAGCGGGTGACAAGGGTTGTCAGGTTCCGCCGGCGAGGTTCAAACTGCGGCCTTTGTCGCCGGCGGTTTACACAGCTGCCTGGTATTAAAGCCGGAGTACAGACTCCTGGCTAACCGACCTTTATAAGGGACCCGAAAATGGAATTGGTTGTAAAAAGCGTTAGCCCCGAAACGTTGAAAACCGCCACCCTCGTGGTCGCCATTGGCGAAGGCCGCAAGCTCGGCGTTGCCGCCAAGCAACTCGACGAACTCAGCGGCGGCGCCATCAGCGCAGTGCTCAAGCGCGGCGACCTGGCCGGCAAAGTCGGCCAGAGCCTGCTGCTGCAGAGCCTGCCCAACCTGAAAGCCGACCGCGTATTGCTGGTAGGCGTGGGCAAGGACGCGGAACTGGGCGACCGTCCGTTCCGCAAAATCGTCAGCGGCATCCTCACCACCCTCAAGGGCCTGGGCGGCACTGACGCCGCGCTGGCACTCGATGAAGTCGTGGTCAAAGGCCGTGACAGCTACGGCAAGACCCGCCTGCTGGCCGAAAGCCTGGTGGACGGCGGCTACCTTTTCGACCAGTTCAAGAGCACCAAGGCCGAACCCCGCGCCCTGAAGAAAATCACCCTGCTGACCATCAAGGCCGCCCAGGCTGAAGTTGAGCGCGCCGTAACCCACGCGACCGCAATCGCCAACGGCATGTCGTTCACCCGTGACCTGGGCAACCTGCCGCCGAACATCTGCCACCCGACTTTCCTCGGCGAACAAGCCAAGGCACTGGGCAAAGAGTTCAAGGGCCTGAAAGTCGAAGTGCTGGACGAGAAGAAGATCAAGGAACTGGGCATGGGCTCGTTCTATGCCGTGGGCCAGGGCAGCGACCAGCCGCCTCGCCTGATCGTGATGCAATACAACGGCGGCAAGAAGTCCGAGAAGCCTTACGCCCTGGTCGGCAAAGGCATCACCTTTGACACCGGCGGCATCAGCCTCAAGCCGGGCCTGGGCATGGACGAAATGAAGTACGACATGGGCGGCGCCGCCAGCGTGTTCGGCACCCTGCGCGCGGTGCTGGAACTCAAGCTGCCGATCAACCTGGTGTGCATCCTGGCCTGTGCCGAGAACATGCCGAGCGGCGGCGCGACCCGTCCGGGCGACATCGTCACTACCCTGAGCGGCCAGACCGTCGAAATCCTCAACACCGACGCCGAAGGCCGCCTGGTGCTGTGCGATGCCCTGACCTACGCCGAGCGCTTCAAGCCACAGGCGGTGATCGACATCGCGACCCTGACCGGCGCCTGCATCGTCGCCCTGGGCTCGCACACGTCGGGCCTGCTGGGCAACAGCGATGAGCTGATCGAGCAACTGCTCAGCGCCGGTAAAGCTGCCGACGACCGTGCCTGGCAACTGCCGCTGTTCGATGAGTACCAGGAACAACTGGACAGCCCGTTCGCCGACATCGCCAACATCGGCGGCCCGAAAGCCGGCACCATCACTGCGGCCTGCTTCCTGTCGCGCTTTGCCAAGAACTTCAACTGGGCACACCTGGACATCGCCGGCACGGCCTGGACCAGTGGCGGCAAGGACAAGGGCGCAACCGGCCGTCCGGTTCCCCTGCTGACCCAGTACCTGCTGGATCGCGCCAAGGCCTGAAACTGAAGACGCCGGGGTGGTGATTGTCTCACCGCCCCGGCCTCAGGAACCGCAATGACCCAAGTCGACTTCTATATATTGCCCAGCGCCGACCCGCTCGCGCGCCTGGACTTTGCCTGCAAACTCACCGAAAAAGCCTGGCGCATGGGCCACCGCATCTACCTGCATTGCAGCGATGCCGCCCAACGCGATGAGCTGGATGCCCGACTGTGGCGCTTCAAGGGCGAAAGTTTCGTGCCTCACGGCCCCGCCGAGTCCGAACCCGACGGCCTGGTTGTCCTGGGTTTAGGCGACAGTTGTGGCGATCACCAGGACCTGCTGGTCAACCTGGACCTGAAAGTACCGCCGTTCGCCAAGGCCTTCGCCCGTGTGGCGGAAGTAGTGGTGGAACACCCGGCGATTCGTCAGGCCGCGCGAGAGAGTTTCCGTTTCTACCGCGAACAGGGCTATCCTCTGCAAGATCACCGGCTACAACGACTTTGAGTACATGATGGACAATCCCAACCCTATAAAAAAAGACGACCACCTGCTGGACGACCTGGAGTCGATCCGTCAGTTGCTCGGTGATGATGACTTGCAACCGCCGCTGTTGACCGAGACGGTCGAGGGCGAGGTACAGATTCCGCTGTTGTTCGACATGGTCGGCGGCAAACCCGTCGCGCCGGAGCCGGTTGCGGTAGCCCCCGCCGTCGAACCTGCCGCTGCTGAAAAAGGGCCAGACGCCTTGCTGCTGCATCTGGACAACGAACTGCGCGCCGCCGCGCAGTTGATCATGCAAGACGTGATCGACGACTTTGCCCCGCATATCGAGACCGAGATCAAGCGCCGGCTGGATGCGCGGATGGAGCGGTTGTTGAGCCAATACCAGTCATAAGTCCTATCAGGAGCGATTTTGCTCGCTCCTACCCCTCTCCCCTATCCCCCGTTATACTTGCCGGCTTTCCTGAATAAATGCCAACTAGGGTCCCGCCGCGCATGGATAAGACCTACCAGCCGCACGCCATCGAAACTTCCTGGTACAACACCTGGGAATCCGAGAATTATTTCGCCCCGCAAGGCGCGGGCGATTCCTACACCATCATGATTCCGCCACCGAACGTCACTGGCAGCCTGCACATGGGCCATGGCTTCAACAATGCGATCATGGATGCGTTGATCCGTTTCCGCCGCATGCAGGGCCGCAACACCCTGTGGCAACCGGGTACTGATCACGCCGGTATCGCCACCCAGATGCTGGTGGAACGCCAACTCGAAGCCACCGGCCAGAGCCGTCATGACCTGGGCCGCGAAAAATTCCTGGAAAAGATCTGGGAATGGAAAGACCAGTCCGGCGGCAACATCAGCCGTCAGATCCGTCGCCTGGGTTCGTCCGTTGACTGGAGCCGCGAGCGCTTCACCATGGACGACGGTCTGTCGGAAGCCGTGAAAGAAGCCTTCGTGCGCCTGCATGAAGACGGCCTGATCTACCGCGGCAAGCGCCTGGTCAACTGGGACACCAAGCTGCACACGGCAATTTCCGACCTCGAAGTGGAAAACCACGACGAGAAAGGTTTCCTGTGGAACCTCAAGTACCCGCTGGCCGATGGCGCCAAGACCGCTGAAGGCAACGACTACCTGATCGTCGCCACCACTCGTCCGGAAACCATGCTCGGCGATGCTGCCGTCGCGGTTAACCCGAACGACGAGCGCTACCAGGCGCTGATCGGCAAGTTCGTCGAGCTGCCATTGGTCGGCCGCCGCATCCCGATTATCGCGGACGACTACTGCGACCCTGAATTCGGCACCGGCTGCGTGAAAATCACCCCGGCCCACGATTTCAACGACTACGAAGTCGGCAAGCGCCACAACCTGCCGCTGCTGAACATCTTCGACAAAAACGCCGCCGTACTGCCAGCCTGCCAGGTGTTTAACCTGGACGGCACGCTGAACGAGAGCATCGACGGCAAGATCCCGGCCGAATACGCCGGCCTTGACCGTTTCGAAGCGCGCAAGCAGATCGTGGCCGCCTTCGACGCTGCCGGTTTGCTGGTGAGCGTTGACGACCACGGCCTGAAGGTGCCGAAGGGCGACCGTTCCGGCACCGTGATCGAGCCGTGGTTGACCGACCAGTGGTACGTGTCCACCAAGCCGTTGGCAGAACCTGCCATCGCCGCCGTGGAAGATGGCCGCATCCAATTCGTGCCGAAACAGTACGAAAACATGTATTTCTCGTGGATGCGTGACATCCAGGATTGGTGCATCAGCCGTCAACTGTGGTGGGGCCACCGCATTCCGGCCTGGTACGACGAGTCGGGCAAGGTCTATGTAGGCCGCGACGAAGCCGAAGTGCGCGCCAAGCACAACCTCGGTGCCGACATTGCGCTGCAACAGGACAACGACGTCCTGGATACCTGGTTCAGCTCGGGCCTGTGGACCTTCTCCACCCTGGGCTGGCCGCAGCAGACCGAATTCCTGAAGAAATTCCACTCCACCGACGTGCTGGTCACCGGCTTTGACATCATTTTCTTCTGGGTTGCCCGGATGATCATGCTGACCATGCACCTGGTGAAGAACGAGGATGGCACGCCGCAGGTACCGTTCAAGACCGTGTACGTGCACGGCCTGGTGCGTGATGGCCAGGGCCAGAAGATGTCCAAGTCCAAGGGCAACGTCCTGGACCCACTGGACATCATCGACGGCATCGACCTGGAAACCCTGGTGCAGAAACGCACCTCGGGCCTGATGCAACCGAAACTGGCGAAGAAGATCGAAAAGCAGACCCGCGACGAATTCGCCGACGGCATCGCCAGCTACGGCACCGACGCCCTGCGCTTCACCTTCTGCTCGCTGGCGTCCACCGGTCGCGACATCAAGTTCGACATGGGCCGCGTCGAAGGCTATCGCAACTTCTGCAACAAGATCTGGAACGCGGCGCGCTACGTGCTGGACAAGGGCGAAGACTGCGGCCAGAACGGCGAAGCTTTCGAACTGAGCCTGGCCGACCGCTGGATCATTTCGCAGCTGCAACGCACCGAAGCCGAAGTGACCCGCCAGCTCGACCAGTTCCGTTTTGACCTGGCCGCACAGGCTTTGTATGAGTTCATCTGGAACCAGTATTGCGACTGGTACCTGGAACTGTCCAAGCCGGTGCTGTGGGACGAAAACGCGCCGGTCGAACGCCAGCGCGGCACCCGTCGCACCCTGGTGCGCGTACTGGAAGTGGCGCTGCGTCTGGCGCACCCGTTCATGCCGTTCATCACCGAAGAAATCTGGCAGCGCCTAGCGCCGCTGGCCGGTATCGAAGGCAAGACCATCATGCTGCAACCTTGGCCGGTGGCCAACGAAGCGCGCATCGATGAGGCGGCCGAAAGCGATATCGAATGGCTCAAGACCCTGATGATGGGCACGCGCAACATCCGTGCCGAGATGAACATCGGGCCGGGCAAGCCATTGGCGGTGTTTGTGAAGAACGCCAGCGCTGAAGACCAGCGTCGTCTTACCGAGAACGATGCGCTGCTCAAGAAGCTGGCGAAGCTGGAGTCGATCACCGTATTGGCCGCCGGCGCCGAAGCACCGCTGTCCGCTACCGCCTTGGTTGGCGAGATGGAAGTGTTGGTGCCGATGGCTGGCTTGATCGACAAGGGCGCGGAACTGGCACGTCTCGACAAGGAAATCGGCCGCCTGCAGGGCGAAGTGCAACGCGTGGGCGGCAAGCTGTCCAACGCGGCCTTCGTCGACAAGGCACCGGCTGAAGTGATCGAGAAAGAACGCGCCAAGCTGGCCGAGGCTGAACAGGCCCTGGGCAAGCTGGCGGAGCAACATGCGCGGATTTCCAGCCTGTAAGGTGTAAACCGTGTGAAAAAAGAGACCTTCGGGTCTCTTTTTTTATGCCTGCCGTATGTCACCAGAGAATGTGGGACAATGCCCCCCACTTTGAGCCAACACCAGAATCATCATGACCGCCCCCAGCACGCCCAAGCCTCCACGCAAGAAGCCCAAAACCGCCGCCCCGGCCAAGCCCGTCGCGCCGCGTAAAGAGGCGACCCTGCACCCACGCAACCGCCACACAGGCCGTTACGACTTCCCGGCGCTGATCAAGACCACGCCGGAACTGGCGAAATTCGTGATCATCAACCCGTACGGCAAGGAAAGTATCGACTTCGCCAGCCCGGATGCAGTGCGGGTGTTCAACCGAGCACTGCTGAAAGCCTTCTATGGCATCCAGCACTGGGACATCCCGCAGGACTACCTGTGCCCACCGGTACCGGGGCGTGCGGACTACGTACACTTCCTGGCTGACCTGCTGGCCAGCACCAACGATGGCAAGATCCCGCGCGGTTCTATCGTCAAGGTGCTGGACATCGGCATGGGCGCCAACTGCGTCTACCCGCTGATTGGCTACATGGAATACCGCTGGAATTTCCTGGGCTCGGAAGTCGACCCTATCGCCGTGGCCGCCGCCAAGGCCATCGTGCAGTCCAATGACCTGAGCAAGGTCATCCAGCTGCGCCAGCAGAGCAACCCCAAGCAGATCCTGCTGGGCCTGCTGGAGCCGGGTGAGCGTTTTGACCTGACCATGTGCAACCCGCCGTTCCATGCGTCCATGGAGGAAGCTACCAAGGGCAGCGAACGCAAGTGGCGCGCCCTGGGCAAGGCCGATCCGAAGCGCAAGTTGCCGGTGCTGAACTTTGGTGGCCAATCGGCCGAGCTGTGGTGTGAAGGCGGTGAAGCACGTTTTGTAACGCAGCTTATTGCTGAAAGTGCGCATTTTGCCCACAAGGTGTTGTGGTTCAGCACCCTGGTGTCAAAAGCATCGAACTTGCCCGCCATCGAGACCGCCCTGAAAAAGGCCGGTGTCCTGGAAAGCCAGGTCGTGGAAATGTCCCAGGGCCAGAAGCAGAGCCGATTTGTGGCGTGGACCTTCCAGACCAAGAACGAGCAACAGATCTGGCGCCAGCGCTGGGTTCGCGACTGACAAATCGCAGGCAACAAAAAACCGTGCCCGGATCGCTCCGGAGCACGGTTTTTTTTGCTGCGTCTTACTTGTTAACAGCGTCGGTCAGGCCTTTGGCCACAACCAGCTTGATAACTTTCTTGGCAGCGATTTCGATGGCAGCGCCAGTCGAAGGGTTACGGCCAGTACGGGCAGGACGCTCGGTCACTTTCAGTTTGCCAACGCCTGGCAGAGTGATTTCGCCGCCGTTTTCCAGCTGGTCAGCAACAACTTGGCTCAGTTGGTCCAGCAGAGCGCGCACGGTGGTTTTCGGTGCGTCTACTGCTTCAGCCAGGTCAGCGATCAGTTGGTCTTTAGTAATAGCCATTGTGGTGTTCCTTCCCTATCAAATTCATATGGATTGCAGAGTGCAGTGTCAGCCGTCGAGCCCGACCGTCTAGGCCTGGCACCCCCGGCTATAACCACGGAGATCGGGGTTATAGATGCTTGAAACGGGGATTGGTTCGACCTGACAGATGCTGAATGCACGCTTATCGCCGAGACTTGGCGTAAGACGGGGCAAAACTAGCACAGAGACGGGGAAATATCCGCTTCTACCTACCCATTTGGTCAGCTTTATCGCTCTAAACCGTGAAAAAAAGGCATATAGCCCGTCGGACGGCGACCAAAACACCCTTCGAAGCCCGTCTCGGCCAATGGTGCGGTACACTTGGCGACTTTTCGGGGAGGCCCACCGCTCCCCGCTCAACCAGCCGAGAAGCCTATGCCGATCCGTCATTGCATCGTCCACCTGATCGACAAAAAACCCGACGGCACACCTGCAGTTCTCCACGCCCGCGACTCCGAGCTTGCCGAGTCGGCCGCCATCGAGAACATGCTTGCCGACCTCAACGAGAGCTATAACGCCAAACAAGGCAAGGCCTGGGGTTTCTTCCATGCCGAATCCGGCGCGCACCCGTTCAGCGGCTGGTTGAAGGAGTATTTCGACGGTGGTCAGGATTTCACCACGTTCAGCCGTACGGCGGTCGAGCATCTGCAGAAGCTGATGGAGGAGTCCAACCTCTCCACCGGCGGCCACGTGCTGTTCGCCCACTACCAACAGGGCATGACCGACTACCTGGCCATCGCCCTGCTGCACCACAGCGAAGGCGTGGCGGTAACCGACGAGCTCGACGTGACCCCGTCGCGCCACCTGGACCTCGGCCAACTGCACTTGGCGGCCCGCATCAACGTGTCCGAGTGGCAGAACAACAAGCAGTCCAAGCAGTACATTTCCTTTATCAAGGGCAAGAACGGCAAGAAGGTCTCGGAGTATTTCCGCGACTTCATCGGCTGCCAGGAAGGCGTCGACGGCCCAGGCGAGACCCGCACCTTGCTCAAGGCCTTCAGTGACTTCGTCGAAAGCGAAGACCTGCCGGACGAATCCGCCCGCGAGAAAACCAAAACCCTGGTGGACTACGCCAGCAGCCAGGCCAAGCTCGGTGAACCGATGGGCCTGGAAGAACTCTCGGGGTTGATCGATGAAGATCGGCCTAAGGCGTTCTACGACCACATCCGCAATAAGGACTACGGCCTGTCGCCGGAAATCCCGGCGGACAAGCGCACCCTCAACCAATTCCGCCGCTTCACCGGCCGCGCCGAGGGCTTGTCCATCAGCTTTGAAGCGCACCTGCTGGGCGACAAGATCGAGTACGACGAAGCTGCCGGCACCTTGATCATCAAGGGTCTGCCGACTCAACTGACTGATCAGCTCAAGCGCCGTAACTGATGCTCGGCGGGGTTTTCAAGAAAGTCCTGCTGGTGTTGCTGGTCGTGGTGGTGATCCAGAACTGGGGCAAGATCGAGCGGGTGTTCAATCCATCGCAAGTAGCGCCCGAGCAGGTACGCGCTTCGGCGCGGGTGGTGCTTTATTCCACCGAGTGGTGCGGTTACTGCAAGCAGATCCGCCGCTTTCTGGACCAGAAGGGTATTCCCTACCAGGTGGTCGATATCGAGAAGGACGCCCAGGCACGCAAGGCGTATGAAGCGTTGGGCGGCGGCGGAATTCCGTTCGTGGACGTGAACGGCACGCTGATTCGCGATTACAACCCCGAGAAGATCATGGCGGCGCTGAAATAATCAGCGCACCACGATCATCCGTCCCAATACTGTATGCAGCTCAAAGCCAAGCACGGCCTGCAAGGCATTCAACACCGCCTGCGGGTCCTTGCTCGGGAAACTGCCGCTGACGCGCTTGGCGCCCATCGCTTCGTTGAGCAACAGAATGCGGCCTGGGTAGTAACGCTCCAGGTCCTTGACCACGTCCGCCAACGGCGCCTTGTAGTAATTGAGCCAACCGTCGCGCCAGGCCAGGCGTGATTCGCTGTCCACCGCGTGCAGAGGGTCAGCAACGCCGTCTACGTAGGCCACTTGCTGTCCCGCCGTAAGAATTTGCTGCGCACCTTGCTTGGACGGCGTCACGCCAACCCGCCCGGACAATACCGTTACTTGAGCGCCTGCCGGTTGCAGGCGCACTTCGAATTGCGTCCCCAGCACCCGCGCTTCACCACTGCCCGCCTCCACCACAAAGGATCGCCCGGTGTGGGTCACGCTAAAAAATCCGGCACCGCGACGCAGCTGGATATGCCGTTCGCCATGGTTGAAATCCACGGCAATCGCACTGTCGGCATCGAGGGTGACTTGGGAATTATCCGCCAGCGTGACGGTTTTGACTTCGCCCGGCGCGGTCACGTAGTCGGCACCGAAGTCATCGATCCAGCGTGACGGCTGCCAGCCGGCGCCCATGGACACCATCAACAGCAGGCACGCAGCCATCGCCAAGGCGCCGGACCAACGCACCACCCGCGAGCGTTTCGGGGTGTTCATGGCATTGAGGTAGCCCTGCAACACCAACGAATCTTCGTCCGCCAGCTTGCGCGCTGGCACTTCGCTCAACTCCCACAACACCTGGGCCTGGGAATAGGCCTCGACGTGCGCCGGATCTGCCCGCAACCACTGGCTGAAAGTGGCCTGGTCGCCACTGCTGGGCTGGTCATGCAGCAGGCTCAACCAGGCCAGCGCGGCTTGTTCCTGGGCGGGCGTAGGAGTGACGTTCACGGTGCTTTCCCTGGCGATGGTTCGCGAAGGCTGGCTTTGCAGGCTTCGAGGGCACGCATCATATGTTTTTCCACGGCACTTTGGGACAGGCCCATGGCCTTGGCGATTTCTGCGTACTTGCGGCCGTGGATGCGGTTGAGCAGGAAAATCTGCCGCGTGCGTTCCGGCAGGCTGCGCAAGGCGGCTTCGACGTGGCGCAGGTCATTGCCGGCTTCCAGTGCCGCCTGGGGTTCGGAGCCTTGATTATTTTGCTGTTCGGGTAGCCAACCCTCACTGCTGCGTACCCGCGCGCCTTCGCTGCGCAGGTGGTCGATGGCGATGTTGCCGGCGCAACGCAGCAGGTAAGTGCTGAGTTCTTCGACCTGTACCAGCGGCCGGCGCCAGAAACGCAGGAACAGGTCCTGCACCAGGTCGGCCGCCGTGGCGCGACACCCCACGCGGCGACTCACCAAGGCTTCCATCTGCGAACGCTGGGACAAGAACACCTGCAGGAAATGCGCACGTCCACCCGCCGCGTCAGCGTGCGGGCTGTCCTGGGACTCGGGTGGCGTGCTGATCATCATGACGGGCTCAGAAAGTGGCGAAGGCTGCAACGGGGCTGGCGAGCAGGCCGACACCCGCCAGGATCAAGGCCAGCCTTGGCCGATACGGCAACAGCAGCACCAGCAGCAATGCGCTGAGCATCAGCACGGCGCACCACTCCACCAGGCCCCGGCCCCAACCGGCGACATCCACTGCTGGCCAGATCGACACCACCAGCAACAACCAACCGATCACCCGCAATCCCAGGCGCCGACCGGGCGAGGGTTTGCTGTGCAACAACTCGCCGTGGTGACGGTCCGTGGACAGGCACAGTGCAGTGAACCCGGCGTAGCACATCAGCAGCGCGAGCAGCATTCAGTTCGCCTCCTGCTTCAGCGCCAGGGGGCGTGCGCGCTCTGCTTTAGGCACAGGCGCGGTGCGACGCTGCATCTTCCAGGCGGCCCAGCCGAGGAAAACGCCACTGGCCAGACAGGTCAAGTCGAAGCCAGCCATGGCCCAGTCGCCGGTTGCCAGCGAAACGCCCAGGTGGTGCGATGTCGTCAGTGCATTGAGCAGTGGGACGGCAATAAACAGCAACGCGCCGAAGCTCAGTTGCTCGACCCAGCCCTGGCGACCGCGACGCAGCAGGGCGTGCAACAGGCTCAGCCCCCAGGCGATAAAGAAGGTTTGCACTTCCCAATCCGAACGCTCGGCAAAGCTCACCGGCAACAAACGGTTGGCCCAGAAAAACGCCGCAATGGCGATCATCAACCCGGACATGCTGGCGATGTTCAACACTTCCACCAAGCGCAACTCAAACGGCATGACCGCAGCCTTGGCATGTTTGAGCTGGCGCTTGCCGAGCCAGATCACCAGCCCGGTGCCAATCATCGCCGTGCCCGCCAGACCGCAGATAAAGTACAACCAGCGCAACACCGGCCCGGCGAAGTGGCCCATGTGCAGGCCATAGAAAGTACCGCCGATGGCAGAAGGCAACGACTGCCCGCCACTGACCCGCACCAGCTCACCGGTCGTGCCATTGAAAGAAACGGTGCTGCCGAAATCATGCACCACGCTGTCGGAACCGGCGCGGAACACATTGACCGAGGCGTTCACATCGCTGGGGTTATTCACGGCGACGCGCCCCACATGGCCACCGGCCCATTGCGCCCGCGCTTGCTCGTACATCGGCATCAGCGGCAACAATGTACCTGGCTGGCCCGATGCCGGCGCGTTGTTGGTATTCGGGAACACTTCGCTGAAGAACGCTCGGGTGTCTCCACCATAGGAAGCCAGGATCGGCGCCGGCATCACCATGCTCATGAAGATCACCAGGCTGCTGTAGGTGATCATCAGATGGAAGGGCAACACCAGCACGCCGACCGCGTTGTGCCCGTCGAGCCAGGAGCGCTGGCCCTTGCGGGGGCGGAAGGTGAAGAAGTCCTTGAAGATTTTCTTGTGGGTGATGATGCCGGTGATCAAGGCGATGAACATCACCATCGCGGCGATGGTCGACAGCCAGCGGCCCCAGGGATGGGGCATTTGCAGTTGGAAGTGGAAACGATAGAAGAAATCGCCGCCCATGCTTTCACGGGCTTGCACGGCCTGGCCGGTGACGGGGTCGAGGGTTTTCTGGATGAAGTTGCCGCGTTTGCCGGGGTCGACCTTGTCTTGCCACATCACCGACAGGCCGGGGTCACGGCTGTCCGGCAAGGTGATAAACCAGCGTGCGGCGGTCGGCGCGACTTGCTGCAGATAGGTCTGGGCGACCGTCAGGCTGCGCGCATCGTCCAGGGGGCGGGCCTGCACTTCAGGCTGCATCCAATGGCTGATCTCATCCTTGAAATACGCCAAGGTGCCCGTCAGGAAAATCGCAAACAGCAGCCAGCCAAAGATCAGCCCCGCCCACGTGTGCAACCAGGCCATGGCCTGGCGAAAGCCCTCTTTCATGTGCGTGCCATCCAGAAGCCCACACCCGCCAGGGTGGCAAATACCGCGCTCGGCAGCATCACGCCAAACCAGGCGCGCGCGGCGCTGCGGCAGGCGAAACACCAGAGCACCGCCAGCAGGTAGAACACGAACGAGCTCATCATCCCAGTGATCACGGCGTCAGCGCGAGAAGTGGGCATCCACAGCGCCAGGCAGATACTGGCCAGGGAAGCCATCAGATAGCCGCCCACCACGGCAGCCAGCACGCGCGAGGTAACGGCGAGACGATAGGAGACAGGCAGCGAGGTTTTGCTTTTCATGCGGGAGGCGCCAGGTTCATCAGGCCGCAATATTAATGATAAATATTCTCATAAGCAAAACAGAACGGATGAAAGACCTGCCCTGACGGATTGCCGAAGCCCGTCGCGAACCCTACAATGCGAACAATTCTTGTTCTCTAAAGCATGGCGATGCTTGTGGAGTGTCCGCGTTGAGCCCGTCCAATACCGTCGAAGTGTTGTACAACGACCATCACCACTGGCTCACCGGCTGGTTGCGACGCAAGCTCGGCTGCCCGGAAAGCGCTGCCGACCTGGCCCAGGACACCTTCATCCGTGTGCTTACCGCGCGGGAAACACCCACGCTGATCGAACCGCGCGCGTTCCTCACCACGGTCGCCAAGCGTGTGCTGTTCAACTTTTACCGCCGCCAGGACCTGGAGCGCGCCTACCTCGACGCCTTGGCGCAGATGCCCGAGCACGTGGCACCGTCGGAAGAAGAACGCGCAATCATCCTGCAAACCCTGGTTGAATTGGACCAACTGCTCGACGGCCTGCCGATCCAGGTCAAGCGTGCGTTCCTGCTGGCCCAACTCGATGGCCTGACCTACGCGCAAATCGGCGCGGAACTGGGCATTTCCATCGCCACCGTCAAACGCCACCTGAGCAAAGCGGCTATGCGCTGCTACTTCGCCCTATGAACTTTTCCACCCAAGTCGCCGAACAAGCCGTGCACTGGCTGATGGAAATGCAGCAAGGCGCGCTCAACCCACGCCAGCAAGCCGCCTGGCAACAGTGGTTGAACGCCCACAGCGAACACCAGCGCGCCTGGGACCACATGCAGCGCGTCAATCAGCGCCTGCGCGGCATGCCGTCGCCCCTGGCCCATGCGGCGTTGAATGCGCCAACCTCCACCAGCCGTCGTCAGGCGCTGAAGTTGCTGTTGATCCTCGGCGCCGGTTCCGCTGCCGCCTGGAGCCTGCGCCAGCAACATATCCTGCCGCCGCTGACCGCCGACTATCGCAGTCCCGTTGGCCAGCGACGCAAGGTGCAATTGGCCGATGGCAGCCAATTGCAGCTCAACACCGGCAGCGCGGTGGATGTGCATTTTGATGGCCAGCAACGCCTGATCCGCCTGCTTGAAGGCGAGATCCTGTTGACCGGTATTGCAGGCAGCACACCATTGCAGGTGCTGACCGGCCAGGGCCTGCTCACCAGCCAGGCGGCGCGCATGAACGTGCGACAATTCAACGATCACACGCAATTGGCCGTGCTCGACGGCCGCGTCGACGTCATGCCCAATACCTACACCGGCCTGCCGCTGAGCGTCCAGGCCGCACACCTGGTCAACTTCACCCGTAAAGGTTGGGACACCCCGCGCCCCACCGACGCCAACAGCGGCGCTTGGGCCGACGGCATGCTGGTCGCAGCCCACATGCGCCTGGAAGACTTCCTCGGCGAACTCGGCCGTTATCGCCGTGGCCAGGTCAATTGCGACCCACAGGTAGCCAACCTGCTGATCTCCGGCAGCTACCCGCTGGATGACAGCGAGCGCATTCTCGACCTGCTGGAAGTGAGCCTGCCGGTGAAGGTGCGGCGCTTTACTCGCTACTGGGTGACCGTGCAGGCACGCGCCTGAAATTAATTCAAAAAACAGTGAGCCGTTTTCCACCCCTCGCGTGACAGAGAAGGAAAGCCACCTTGATCCTTCCTTCTCAGGACCGCTCTTCATGCCCCAGCAACCGACGCTTCTTGCCCGCACCGTGCGCCAACTCCTACTTGGCGCCAGCCTCAGTCTGACCGTGCTGCCCCCGGTGATGGCGGCCAACGCCAAGCCCTATCACATCGCCCCAACGTCGCTGGAAGCTGCACTGAACCAGTTTGGCCGCGAAGCCGGCGTGTTGATCTCCTTCGGCTCCGAAGTGACAGCGGGTATGCAGAGCCGTGGCTTGTCCGGCAACTACGGCGCTGCGGACGGCCTGCAAAAATTGCTGGAAGGCACCGGCCTGCAAGCCCGTGCCGAAGGCGACAATGCCTACAGCCTGCAACCGGCCACGGCACCGGCCAGCATTGAGTTGGGCACCTCCAGCGTGGTCGGCGACTGGCTGGGCGACGCGGCGCAGACCAATGTGTTCGAACACCCCGGCGCCCGCGATGTGATCCGCCGTGAAGAATTCGAACGCCAGGGCGCCACCCAGGCCAAGGACGTGCTCAACCGCATTCCCGGCGTCAACGCCCCGGACAACAACGGCACCGGCAGCCACGACATGGCACTGAACTTCGGCATTCGTGGCCTCAACCCACGCCTGGCGTCGCGCTCCACAGTGCTGATGGATGGCATCCCGGTGCCGTTCGCGCCCTACGGCCAGCCGCAGCTTTCCTTTGCACCGATCAGCATGGGCAACATGGATGCGGTCGACGTGGTGCGCGGCGGCGGCGCGGTGCGCTACGGCCCGCAGAACGTCGGCGGCGTGGTCAACTTCGTGACCCGCGCGATTCCGGATACGCCCACAGTCAAAGGCGGCCTGCAGACCGAAACCAGCCCATCTTCCAGCCACGACGGCTTCAAGACCACCGGCAACTTGCTGGCCGGCGGCACGGCTGACAACGGCCTGGGCGGGGCGATTCTGTACTCCGGCACCCGTGGCGGCGACTGGCGCGAAAACAGCAATACGCGTATCGACGACCTGATCCTCAAGGGCAAATACCAACTGGATGACGCCAACAGCTTCAACGCCATGGCGCAGTACTACGAAGGCCAGGCCGATATGCCGGGGGGCTTGAACGTCGCGGACTACAAGGCGGATCCCTACCAGTCCACCCGCCCCTACGACAAATTCTGGGGCCGCCGTACGATGTTCAACGTCGGCTATCGCTATGAGCAGGATCGCCGCGAGTTCACCGTGAACAGCTTCTTCACCAAGACCTTGCGCAGCGGTTACCTGGACCAGGGCACGTTCCTTTCCCTGTCCCCGCGCGAATACTGGGTGCGTGGCATCGAGACCCGCTTCGCCCAAGGTTTTGACCTGGGCCCGACCAGCCACGAAGTCGGCGTCGGCTACCGCTACATCAACGAGGCCGGCCACGAACTGCGCTACCGCACGCCGATTGCTGCCAACCAGCAGATCCCCACCACCGACAGCCGCAACGACCGCGACACCCGTGGCGGCACCGAAGCCAATGCGTTCTTCATTGATGACCGGATCGATATCGGCAAGTGGACCATCACGCCGGGCGTTCGCTACGAGATGATCGAGTCCCAGCAGACCAACAACCTGACCAACGTCAAATACAAAGGCGACTACAACACCGCGCTGCCGGCACTGAACGTGCTGTACCACCTCAGCGACAGCTGGAACCTCTACGCCAACACCGAAGGTTCGTTCGGCAGCGTGCAGTACAGCCAGATGCCGAACCGCGTGACCAGCGGCGAAGTGAAACCGGAAAAAGCCCGTACCTGGGAACTCGGTACCCGCTACGACGACGGCACCTTGCGCGCGGAAATCGGCGCATTCCTGATCAACTTCGACAACCAGTACGAAAGCAACCAGACCAACGACTCGGTGATTGCCCGTGGCGAAACCCGCCACCAGGGTATCGAGACCAGCGTCAACTACGTGCTCGACGGTTTGAGCCCGGCGCTGGCTGGCTTTGATGTGTACGCCACTTACGCCTACGTCGACGCGACCATTCGCGAAGACGGCCCGAACAAAGGCAACCGCGTGCCCTTCTCGTCCAAGCACAAAGGCACCCTTGGCGTGGGTTACACCGAAGGCCGCTGGAAACTCAACCTGGACAGCAGCTACCAGAGCAGCCAGTTTGCCGACAACGCCAATACCCAAAAGGAAAGTGCTGACGGCGCCAACGGACGCATCCCCGGCTACATGCTGTTCAGCAGCCGCGCGGCCTATGACTTTGGCCCGCAACTGTCGGATTTGAATGTGGCAGTGGGTGTGAAAAACATCTTCAACACCCAGTATTTCACCCGCTCGTTCGACGATAACAACAAGGGTAAATACGTAGGCGAGCCGCGCACGGTCTACGTGCAGACCTCCATTGCGTTCTAACGCCACTCAAACGAAAACGGGCCTGCAAATGCAGGCCCGTTTTTAGTGGAGCGTGAGAAAGCTATCAGCCGTTGAACACGGCGCGTTCTTTTTCCAGAAACTCCTGCTCAAGCTCATCTTCGTTGACTTTGGTGGTCGGCTGGTTTTTCCCGGCAGCGCGTGGCTTGCCTTGCAGTTTGCCGAACAGATGTTCCAACGCATGGTCCAGCTTGGTCGCCGCACCGTCGATCGCCTGTTCCAGGGTATCGGCTTTGTGCAGCACGGACAGCGGTTGATGGCCTTTTGGCCGCGCTTCCAGGCGGCAACTTAAATCGTGGGGACCGGGCTTGTCGCCGTTCTCATCCCGCAGGTAGACCTCCACTCGGGTCAGGTCTTCTTCGTAACGTTCGAGCGTGCTCTCAATGGTAGTACGTACCCACTCCTCCAGTCGGATGCTGCTTTCAATATGGTTATCGCTATTGACTTGGATTTGCATAGTTCTTCCCTTATTTCAGCTAGCTCGCGAGAGGTCACAACTGCAACACCGGGTCGGTGAAACCATGACCTCTTGATTACACAATTGAGCAGTCAGCGGAACAATTCAACCCCTTTGCAAAGATAAATCCCACATTACAAATTAAGTCTGACTACGAGCAAAAACGCTGTTAGGGTGGGGAGTTAGTTACATCTTCTTATGCCCAGCCAACCTCACAATTGCCCCTCTCCCAACGGGTGCAATCCGCGGAAAATCCCTGCTTCTTCAACCAACCAATCGTGCACCGCGCGTACGCCCGGATGGCTCAGTGCGCCTGGCGCATAGAGCAACACGTAACGTTTGTGGTTAGGCACGGCCAGGCCAAACGGTACGATCAAGGTGCCGCGCTCCAACTCATCGTTGAGCAAGGTGCGCCGCGCAATGGCAACGCCCATGCCGGCGATGGCGGCTTCGATGGTCAGGTGGTTGCGGTTGAAGGTATGGCCACGGCGCACGTCGGCATCGTGATAGCCGATGGCGTTAAGGTAAAACTCCCACTCAGCGTACTCATAACTCCCACGCCAGGCGGTGATGTCATGCAGCAGTGGGAAATGCACCAGGTCGGCGGGACCATGCAGCGGTGGCCGGCCGCGCAGAAGGCTCGGGGCACAGACCGGGAAAATCTGCTCATCCAACAGGGCTGTGGATAACAGGCCAGGATAGCTGCCGTCGTTCAAGTCGATGGCCAGGTCGAAGTCGCCCTCATGCAGGGCGATGCTGCTGTCTTCGGCGACCATGCGCAGCTGGATATCCGGGAAGCGCTGCTGCAAGCGCGGTAACCGAGGGGTCAGCCACTTGCCGAGAAACGACGGAATCGAGCGCAGGCGCAGGGTGCCGCTGATCATCCCCGCGTCCAGGCGCTGCAACTCCGCGTCGATGCTGCCGTAGGCCTCCCCTACCGTTGTCGCCAATCGCTGCCCTTCGGCACTCAGCTCCACCCCACGCGCGCGCCGATGAAACAAACGGAAACCCAATCGCTCCTCCAACTGACGGATCTGCTGGCTCACCGCGCCCGGCGTGATGTGCAGTTCCTCGGCGCAGCGGGTGAACGACAAATGCCGCGCAGCACAGGAAAACACGTGCAACCAGACGTAAGTCTGGCCATGGAGGGGCCGGGTCATAGCGTTTAGTCCTGCTAAAGGGTGTCTTAGGATAATTCGTTGGTCAGTGCCGTTCCAGAGGCTCAGTATCGCGCCAATTCCGCTCGCTCTACAAAACATGGCAGCGATTTCTACTCCATTGCTTGTAAGGCTTTAGCATGGCTATCAGTGTTTTCGATCTATTCAAAGTGGGCATCGGCCCTTCCAGCTCCCACACCGTCGGCCCGATGCGGGCGGCGGCGACCTTTGCCCAAGCCCTGATCGATCAACAACTGTTGAGCGCCACCCGCCGTGTAGAAGTGCGCCTGTACGGCTCGCTGTCCGCCACCGGCGTCGGCCACGCCACCGACCGCGCCTGCGTGATGGGCCTGATGGGCGAATGGCCGGACCAGGTCGACCCTACCTCGATCAACGCACGCATCCAGCAACTGCGCGAATCCGGCCGACTGCTTCTCGCAGGTCAGCAGGACATTGCCTTCAACTGGAAGCACGATCTCCTACTGCTGGACGAAAGCCTGCCCTACCACCCCAACGCCATGTCCCTGCACGCCTACGGCGAAAACGGCCTGCTGAGCGAGCAGACCTACTACTCGGTGGGCGGCGGTTTCATCATCGAAGCGGCGGAAGCGGCCTCGGGCGTTGCGCCGACCAGCGATGTGCAATTGCCCTACGACTTTTCCAGCGCCGTGGAACTGCTGGCCTTGTGCAACAAGCACGGCCTGCGGGTTTCCGAACTGATGATGGCCAACGAACGCGCCTGGCGCAGCGAGGAAGACATCCGCAGTGGCCTGCTGCATATCTGGTCGGTAATGCGCGAGTGCGTGGAGCAAGGCCTGCGCGATGAAGGCATCTTGCCGGGCGGTCTGGACGTGCCGCGCCGCGCCGCGAAATTGCACCGCAGCCTGCTGGAAATCGGCAAGCCGAATGTCATCACCTCGACCTTGTCGGCCATGGAGTGGGTCAACCTGTTCGCCCTCGCTGTCAACGAAGAGAACGCGGCCGGTGGGCGCATGGTCACTGCACCGACCAATGGCGCGGCCGGGATCATCCCGGCGGTGCTGCATTACTACATGAAATTCAACGCCGACGCGTCTGACGACGACGTGGTCAATTTCTTCCTGGCCGCCGCCGCCGTCGGCATTCTCTGCAAGAAAAACGCCTCGATCTCCGGCGCCGAAGTGGGCTGCCAGGGTGAGGTGGGTTCGGCCTGCGCCATGGCTGCAGCAGGGCTTGCCGATATTTTGGGCGCTACTCCGGAGCAACTGGAAAACGCCGCCGAAATCGGCCTGGAACACAACCTCGGCCTTACCTGCGACCCGGTCGGCGGCCTGGTACAGGTGCCGTGCATCGAGCGCAATGCCATCGCCGCCGTCAAGGCGATCAACGCCACGCAAATGGCCCTGCGCGGTGACGGCAAACACTTCATTTCTCTCGACCGGGTGATCCGCACCATGCGTGATACCGGCGCCGACATGCATGACAAATACAAAGAAACTTCACGGGGCGGCCTGGCCGTGAGCTGGGTGGAGTGCTGAGGAGCATTCCCTGATCGCCCCAACGTGAGCCCGCGCAAAAATAATAACGAGGCAATAACGATGACCGATGTACGTACACCTGCCGTAGAAAATCCCACTGCCGAAACAACCGTGACCACCGGCTGGACCCAACACGACACCACCTGGATGCTGGGCCTCTACGGCACCGCCATCGGCGCCGGCACGTTGTTCCTGCCGATCAATGCCGGCGTCGGCGGCTTCTGGCCGTTGATCGTACTGGCCCTGCTGGCCTTCCCGATGACCTTCTTCGCCCACCGTGGGCTGACGCGCTTTGTGCTGTCAGGCAAATCAGGTGACATCACCGAAGTGGTCGAAGAACACTTCGGTGTCGGTGCGGGCAAGCTGATCACCCTGCTGTATTTCTTTGCCATCTTCCCGATCCTGCTGGTGTACAGCGTGGCGCTGACCAACACCCTGAGCAGTTTCATGGAACACCAACTGCACATGGCCCCGCCCCCTCGGGCGATCCTGTCGCTGATGCTGATCCTCGGCCTGATGGCCATCGTACGATGCGGCCAGGGCGTGATCGTCAAGGCCATGAGCGTGCTGGTGTACCCGTTCGTCGCCGCCCTGCTGTTGCTGGCCTTCAGCCTGATCCCCAACTGGAATGGTGCCTTCTTCGCCTCCGCGGGTGATGGCATGCCCATGCCGCTGTTCTTCAAGACCCTGTGGCTGGCGATTCCGGTGATGGTGTTTTCCTTCAACCATTCACCGATCATCTCCGCCTTCGCCGTCGACCAGAAACGCGTGTACGGCGCCCAGGCCGAGCGCAAAAGCAGCGGCATCCTGGCCACGGCCCACGGCATGATGGTGCTGACCGTGATGTTCTTCTGCTTCAGTTGTGTACTGGCACTGTCGCCAGCCGACCTGGCAGCGGCCAAGGCGCAGAACATCTCGATCCTGTCCTACCTGGCCAACCACTTCCAGACGCCAGTGATCGCCTACGCCGCGCCGTTGATCGCACTGGTAGCCATCACCAAATCCTTCCTCGGCCACTACATCGGCGCCAGCGAAGGTTTCCAGGGCCTGATCGTCAAATCCCTGCGCGGGCGCAATCGCTCGATGTCGGCCAAATGGCTGGAACGCTGCACCGCACTGTTCATGGTGCTGACCTGTTGGGCCGTCGCCACCTTCAACCCGAGCATCCTGGGCATGATCGAAACCATGGGCGGGCCGATCATCGCGTGCCTGCTGTTCCTGATGCCGATGTATGCCATTCGTCGCGTACCATCGCTGCGCCAGTATTCGGGCCAGGTGTCGAATGTGTTTGTGGTGGTGATTGGGCTGATTGCGCTGTCTGCGATCGTTTTCTCGGTACTGCCCTGAAATAGATCACCCAACAAAAAGGCGAACCTCGGTTCGCCTTTTTCATGTCCCGCAATAACGGCTCGGCGCCTTATGCGGCACGGCCTTTGCTGTACAGCTGTGGAGGGAAACGGACCTTGTGAAAACCTCAGCGACGGAGTGGCCGATGGTCAGGAGACGCGAACTAATCCCGACACCGGTCGTCAATGACTGCATGTTCTTATCAGGCGGTACGCACCATGGACAATCCTTTTCAGATCATCACCGACACCTTCACCCCTGAATACCGCGTCAACTTGAGCATCCAACGCCTGGACGGCAGCATCATGCTGACCCTCTCCAACGAACAAGGCGTAGTGGCCAAGCGCATGATCAGCGCCGAACAGCGCAATGATCCAAAACGGCTGAAACGCCTGGTGCAAAGCATTCAGTTCGGTATCGCCATAGAGCAGGGCCACAGCGCCATGGAGATCCTGGCGGTGATGACGGATGGCGATCACAAAGTCCTTCATCGACCGCCGACCCGCGCCCTGCCGTTCAGCGTCGGGCTTTAAAGCTCGCCCTTCTCGGTTTCCAGGCTCGCCTCGCCCTTGCGACGCGGGCCTTCGACCTTCACCGACGGGAAGGCCGAGGAGGCGTAGCGCACCACCAGAATCGCGAATGCCAACAGCAGAATCCCACCGCACAGGTAGATAATTCCCACGTCCGGCGGGTTGTGGTGTGACACGTTGGAGATCAGCAGGCGCGTCAACGCGGTGATCGCCACGTAGATCAGGAAGCGCACCGGCATGTGGTTGGTCTTGAAGTAAATCCCGACCATCGCACCCAATTCCAGGTAGATGAACAGCAGCAAGATGTCATCGATCTTGATGTGCCCGTTCTCCAACATCCCCAGAAACTCCATCACCGCCGCCCAGGCCGTCACCGCACCAATGGCGAACAGCGCCAGGTAGTGGAACGACTCGACGAACAGGTTACCCAGGGATTCGGCCAGCCCGTGCACTTGCTGGCGTAGCCTTTCGGCCCAGTTGATTTTCACGATGATGCTTCCTTAGGTCGACTCGACCGGATAATGCGGGTTGGACGTGACGGTTGTTCTGCATGCAGAAAAAAGGCCAGGGGCAGGTATAAGATGATGGCGGGGTGACATGAGGCACTCCAAACCTGTATTTACGGACTACATTAAAAAACTGCTATCCAAATCCGATGGTTTGGCTTAACCTTTTTACTGTATATAAATACAGCATTCCAGCAACACCCGAACACAAGGGCTACTCCCCTTCACTACTGCACCCTGATGACGAGGCCAAAAAATGGCTGTTGAAACCCTGTATCGCAGTACCCGCGACTTGGAGACTACATTCGTGGATCGCAAACTTGCCGACGCACACGACCAGATGCTTGAACTGGCAGAGTCTCTGATGGATGTCCTGTTGAAAAACGTGGAAGGCTTGACTGAAAAGCAGGCAGAAGACGCCGGTATTTTCATGGCCAAGAACCGCGCCGCCTTTGCAGCAGCATTCAAGAACAACGCCAGCGCCCTGGCCGAGATCGGGCAGCCGGAGGCGGAGTAAGAGGAACGGCCCACCTCCGTTGATTCAGGGTGAACCAACGGGTTCAGGCAGACCGGCGGCTCAAGGTTTTACCGAAGGCTGTTTGCGCCTTACACCTGCCACAGGGTTTTGCCGAAGAAGGTCAACGTGCGGTCCCACGCCAGTTGCGACCATGCGGCGTCGTATTGCGTGTCGGGGATACGGCCGTGGCCGATCGCCGTTTCGTTGGCAAAGGCATGGCGCGCCAGGTAGCGATAAAACGTAGCGTCAACGCCGGCCGCGTGCAGCGTTGACTCCAGCTCCGCGACGGTTTCGATGTTGAAAAAAGCATCCTGCGTGCCCCAATGGCCAATCAGCGGCGCTTTGATTTTTGCCGCATCCAGGTATTCAAGCGGTGGGAAGCCATACCAGACCACACCCGCCGCCAGCTCCGGAATGGCATTGAGCGCCAACAGCGTCAACGCCCCGCCCATGCAGTAGCCGGTCACGCCCACTTTTTTCGAGTCGGCCTGCAGGTAGCGCACCGCGCCTGTGATGTCCTGGGATACCGCATCGCCAAAATCCAGGCTGTCCATCAGGTGATGGGCTTCTTCCTCTTCCACGGTCGAGGCGCCGCGATAAAGGTCCGGCACCAGCACCCGGTAACCGCACTCGGCCAGGCGGATGGCCACGCCCTTGATCTGCTCGTTAAGCCCCCACCACTCTTGAATCAATACGATGGCCGGCGCCCCTTCCAGCACAGCCGGGCTGGCCAGGTAGCCGTTGACCTCGGCACCGTCTGGGCGCTTGAACGTTACGGAATGCGCTGTTGCTTGATTGGACATGAAGACTCTCCGCGGCAAGTAGGAAAACGATAGCGGGCAAGTACCGAAAAGCGCCCGCCCTCAGAACCCTATCAGGATTTTCAAGCTGAAAAACCTTCCTCTTCCCTCGTTATGTACCACTGTGTATTAGCGCACCCGCGCGACATATTCGGGATACAAAACACCGGTCTACTGAGCCTGCCTGAACCTTCACTGATCAATACACCGTGACCGAAGGTTCAATCACATAGGACCCGGAGAATAAAAATGCACGAATCAAAACCGGTTGATCGCCTGATCGTCAACACCTATACCAACGGCCTCATCGGCCCCAGCCAGAAGATGCTCGGCCCACTCGCCGATGGCGGCACCCTCATCACCGGTACGCCACCGGGGTGTTGGGGCCCGATGATCACGCCCGCGTTTGAGGGCGGGCATGAGGTGACTCAACCCGTATTCATCGCCGGCGCCGAAGTCGGTGACGCCGTGGCCCTGAAGATCAAACGCATGCGCGTGACGTCGCTGGCCACTTCGTCAGGCGTCATGCGCTTTGTTGAGGGGCGCTATCACGGCGATCCCTTTGTCGCCAAGTTCTGCTCCAACTGTGGGCAAGAACATCCCGCCAGCCATGTCGAGGGGATCGGCGCCGATGCCATTCGTTGCAACGCCTGCGGGGCGGAAGTCAGCGCATTTCGCTTCAGCCATGGCTACGTCATCGTGTTCGATGCCGAACATCAGGTGAGCCTGACCGTGAACCAGGCGGTAGCCGACCGCCTCGCCGGCCAAGCACCGGATATGGCGGCGTTGCCGGAGATGTCCGCGCAACATTCGATTCTGTCCCTGGCCCGCGCCGATATCCCCGGCCTTGCCGCACACATGCGGCCTTTCCTGGGCAATATCGGCACCACGCCTTCGCGGGATCTGCCGGATTCCCACAACTGCGCCGACTTCGGCCAGTACCTCGTCGGCGCGCCCCACCGCTACGGCATGACCCATGACCAACTGCATGCCGCTAAAACCGACGGGCATATGGACACCAACTCCGTACGCGAAGGTTGTGTGCTGATTTGCCCGGTGAGAGTCCCCGGCGCCGGGGTGTACATGGGCGATATGCACGCCCAGCAAGGCAACGGCGAAATTGCCGGGCATGCCACCGATGTATCGGGTGAAACCGAACTTACTGCCCACGTGATCAAGGGATTGAACCTCGACGGCCCGATTCTGCTGCAAAACTTCGATGATCTTCCGCCCATGGCTCGCCCGATGACCGCCGAGCAACGGCTGCACGTCAAGGCATTGGGCGAGCGCTGGGGGCAGTTCGAGATCGAAGACAACGGGCCCATTACCTTTATCGGCAGCGGCGCCGACCTCAACCTGGCAACGGAAAACGGCCTGGAGCGCGCGGCGGCGGTCACGGGCCTGTCGATGGACGAGGTGCGCAACCGCGCAACGCTTAACGGCTCGATTGAAATCAGTCGGCTGCCAGGGACCGTTCGCGTCACGATTCTGTGCCCAATGCACATTCTGGATCGCATGGGGGTCGGCTCACTGGTACGTGAGAAGTATCAACTCTGATCGGTGTATCAGCGATACAGCAAGCGCTCGGCCAGCTCATCCGCCACCCGTGCGGGTGAGCGTTTTTCCGCCTGGGCGTGGGCGAAGATCTCGGTGAGGCGCGTGCCGATGTTGGACAGGTGCGCGGTGATGGTCGGCAGTTCCGCTCCGCTGTGCTTGAGCGCTACGTAGATCAGGCCGCCGGAGTTGATCACATAGTCGGGCGCGTACAGAATGCCGCGCCCTTCCAGTTGGTCGGCCACTTGCAAGTTGGTCAATTGCGCACTGGCCGAACCGGCGACGGCGGCGCAGCGTAACTGGCCGACGCTCTGGCGGTTGAACACGGCGCCGAGACCGCAGGGCGCGAGGATGTCGCATGGCGTGCTGAGTAACGCATCGTTGGCGATGGGGTGTGCGCCCAGTTGTTCCATGGCCAGTTGAACCTTGCCGTGGTCAATGTCGCTTACCAGCAATTCCGCACCGGCAGCGTGCAGTTGTTCAGCCAGGGCGTAGCCGACATTGCCCAGGCCTTGGATCGCCACACGCAAGCCTTCAAGGTTATCGCTGCCCAGGCGCGCCATGGCGGTGGTGCGAATGCCGGCGAACACACCCATCGCCGCATGGGGTGATGGGTCGCCTGCAGCGGTGGTGCTGGTGACGTAACGAGTGTGCTGGGCGATGCAATCCATGTCGGCCACCGAGGTGCCGCTGTCGGTGGCGGTGATGTAGCGCCCGTCGAGTTGTTCGATGCAACGGCCAAAGGCTTCAAACAATGCCGCGCGGTTTTCCACGTGGCCGGGACGCAGGATCACGGCGGTACCCCCGCCCACCGGCAAGCCGGCCAGTGCCGCCTTGTAGCTCATGCCTTGGGCCAGGCGCGCGGCATCGGCCACGGCACTTTCGTCGTCGGGGTAGGAAAGGTAGCGACAGCCACCGAGAGCAGGCCCCAGGCGGCTGTTATGAATGGCGATGACCGCCTTCAGCCCGGTGGCCGGGTCGATGCTCAAGTGCAGCGATTCAAGGCGGGTGCTGTGCATGAGAGCAAACATCGTCAAGCTCCCGAATCACTTCTGGTAGTGGGCCAAGTATAGGCTTGCGGCAGAAAACTGCCGGACCAGGCTGGAATAAGCCGTCCGATTTCGCAGGTCTTGCGACATAAGCACGCAGGATATTTTCCAAGCCACTGGACGAAAATTCCCAGCAAGGCTAAAACGGGGGCATCTGCCGGAGAATGCAATGAATCCCCGCAAAGCCTTTTTCGCCTGCCTGGAACGCTCCCCACCCGCGCTGTTTGAAGCGGCGTTGTGGATTGCTGCCGAGCACGACCCGGCCGTGAAGCCCTTGCAGATCCTGCAGGAACTGACCTTGCTGCAACAACAGGTGAGCCTGGGCATGCCGCTGCTGCCGGCGGATGAACTGGGCCAGCCGCTGTTGCGGCGCTTGAATGACCTGGGGTTTGCCCAGGATGAATTCACGCCCCTGCGCCCCGCCGCCGCCCTGCTGGACAAGGTCTTGCAGCGCAAACGCGGACAACCCCTGGCCATGGGCCTGATTGCCCTTGAGCTGGCGCGGCGCCTGGAGATCCCCATGGTCGGCGTGAATTTCCCCGGCCATTTCCTGTTGCGGGTGCCCGGCGCCGATCACCTGCTGGATCCCTGCGGCGGACGGCGCCTGTATCCCAACGATTGCCGCGACCTGTTGCAGCGCCAATACGGCCCCAACCTCAAGTTGCAGGCTGATCACCTACACACCGCCGACCCGCGTTCGATCCTGCAACGGTTGTCCCGCAACCTGCGCCAACTGCACCTTTCCAACGACGTTCCGCTCCAGGCCTTGATCGACGCCGAACGCGTGCTGGAGTTGGGCAACGCCAGCGCCGCCGATTACCTCGCAAGGGCCAGCCTCTATCAGCGCCTGGACTGCCCCAACGCCGAGCGCTTCGACCTGGAACACGCGCTGATGCTCAGCGAAGACCCGATCCAGCGCCTGCGCCTGACCGAGCGCCTGGGCCACCTGCCGCCCAATTCAGTGGTGCATTAAGCTTGCGGTGTCTTGAGAATATCGCCCGGCAGCGGACTCTTCGGCGCCTCGATTCCAGGCGAACGCACCTGAATGATCAACAACGCGGCGATCACCGCCGGTATCGCGCAGAAGAAGAAAATCTGCTGCACCGGGATATGCATCGCCAGCAACAGGCTGCCAAACAGCGGCCCCAGGATTGAGCCAAATCGCCCCACGCCCAACGCCCAGCCTGTGCCGGTGGCGCGCACATGCGCCGGGTAGAAGTTACTGGCGAAGGCATTAAGGGTCAGTTGACCACCGATGATGCAAAACCCGGCCGCAAATACACAGGCCACCAGATAGCGCGGGTTGTCATGGTTGAGGCCGAGCAGAAGGGTGCATACCGCAGCCGCAGCCAGTACGCAGGACAACAGGCGCACTTTGCTTTTCAAGCGGTCAGCGAACCAGGCCATACCAATGGCGCCCACGGTGCCGGCGAACAGGAACATCGAGGTCACCAGGTTGGCTTCTTTCAACGCCAAGCCACTTTCCAGCAACAGCGACGGCAACCAACTGATCATGAAATACAACAGGATCAGGCTGACAAAAAACGTCGCCCAGATCAGCAGCGTCGGGCGCGCATAGCCATTGCGGAACAACTCCACCACCGTCAGCTTGCTGTCCTGTTCCTGCTGGTTTTCGGCCTCGCTCGCTGCCGGCGGTTGCCAGCCCGGCAGCATGCGTGACGTCACTGTCTGCAGCCTTGCATAGGGCGGTGCATCACGCAGCAAACGCGGCAAGGACTCCGGCAGCAACCACACCAGAAACGGGAACAACAGCAATGGCGTCACGCCCCCCGCCAGAAACACCGCCTGCCAGCCGAAGCCTTCGATAAACCCTGCCGCCACAAAACCGCCCGCTGCGCCACCGAACGAGAAGCCACACGCCGCCAGGGTCACCATCAACGTACGCAGGCGCGGCGGCGAATATTCCGACATCAAAGCCATTGCGCTGGGCATCGCGCCGCCCATGCCGATGCCGCAGATAAACCGCGCGGCCATCAGCGTGTTCAGAGAATTGGCGAATACCATCAGCACCGTCAGCGTGGCGTAAATCAGTACACAGCCAAGCAGGATGCGACGCACACCGAACCGGTCCGCCAGCGGCGTCACCAGCAACGACCCCAAGGTCAGCCCCAGCAGGTTGGCGCTGAACACCGGGCCGAATGCAGCCTTCTCCAGCCCCCAATCCTGGGCCAGCGCCGGCACTACGTAACCCAGCACCTGGGCGTCATAGCCGTCGGTCACCAGCAGCAGCGCCAGCAACAGGAGAATCAGCCACTGATAGCGCGACACCGGACGGGCGTCGAGTGCCGCGCGAAAGCTGGCAATCTGATTGTGCATCGCAAGTACCTGTTTTTTATTGTTATGGAACAGCAAGCGTCAGGCGGCAGGCGTATCTGGCTGGTTGGCCGGATGTGCCTGCACAAAGGCCGGATGCTGCGCCGCCAACGCCGCTACCCGACCAATGCGCGGGTACGCCGCCAGCGGCACCTTGAAGCGCTCGGCCGCATACAGTTGTGGGATCAGGAAGGTGTCGGCCAATCCCGGCTGCTCGCTGAAGCAAAACCCTTGGTCGCCGATCAACTGCTCCACCGCGCCCAATCCCTGGCTGATCCAATGGCCAATCCACTCCAACAGTTGCGCCTCATCATGCCCCCATTGGCGCAACAGGTTCTGGGTGCTGGAGTTATGCAGCGGATGAACATCGCAGCCGATGATCGAGGCCACCGCACGCTCATGGGCGCGGGTCGCCAGGTCCTTGGAGAGCAGCGGCGCCTGTGGATAACGTTCCTCCAGGTATTCGATGATCGCCGGCGACTGAATCAACAGCTCGCCCTCGTCGGTAAGCAAGGCCGGGACGCGACCTTGCGGGTTGATCGACAGGTACTCGGGCTGACGATTGGCGCCGCCCGCCGGCACCAGCAGGTTGACCGGCACCGCGGTGAAATCCAGGCCCTTGAGCGCCAGGGCAATACGCACCCGGTACGACGAAGTGGAACGGTAGTAGGTGTAGAGTTCCATCGCCCTGCCCTCCTAGCGCGCCGCGATCACGGTGCCACGGCATTCGCCGAAACCGATGGAGGCAAACCCCTCACGGTTGCAGCGCGCACGCAGGATGATTTCGTCGCCGTCTTCAAGGAACTTGCGCACTTCACCGGACGGCAATTCAACGGCTTTTTTGCCGCCTTCGGTCATTTCCAGCAGACTACCGAACTGACCGGCTTGCGGGCCAGACAAGGTGCCCGAACCAAACAGATCGCCCGCCTGCAATTGGCAACCGTTGACGCTGTGGTGGGCCACCAATTGCGCAACCGTCCAGTACATGTGCAGGCTGTTGCTCAAGGCCAGGCGATGGGCCGGCAGGTTCTGCTCGCGCAAGGCGGCGGTGGTGAGCAGCACTTCCAGCTCGATATCCAGGGCCCCTGCGGCCTGGTCACGTTTATCCAGCAGGTACGACAGCGGTTGCGGGTCGCCTTCAGGGCGCGCCGGTTGCGCTGTGCGGAACGGTTCCAGGGCTTCAGCCGTGACCACCCAAGGCGAAATGGTGGTGATAAAGCTTTTCGACAGGAACGGCCCCAACGGCTGGTATTCCCAGGCCTGGATATCCCGCGCCGACCAGTCATTGAGCAAGCAGAAACCGGCGATGTGATCGGCCGCGTCACCAATGGCAATCGAATCGCCCATCTCGTTGCCCTGGCCGATCCAGATGCCCAGCTCCAGTTCATAGTCCAATCGCGCACACGGGCCGAAAGTCGGTTCGGTCTGCCCGGCCGGCAGGGTCTGGCCTTTGGGGCGGCGCACGTCGGTGCCCGAGGTGCGAATAGTCGAAGCGCGGCCGTGGTAACCAATCGGCACATACTTGTAGTTCGGCAGCAGAGGATTATCGGGACGGAACAGCTTGCCGACGTTCTGCGCGTGCTCGATGCCGACGTAGAAGTCGGTGTAGTCATTGATCCGCGCCGGTACCTGCATCTGGCAATCGGCGGCGCGGCGCAGCACCTGCGCTTCACGGGTGTGCAGCTTGCTGCCTTCGGCCAGCAGTTCCAGCAGGCGCTCGCGCAAGGCCACGCGCGGGCCGCGACCCAGTTCAAAAAAGGCGTTCAGCTGGCCACCCGCCGTCGCTTCGACGGCGCGACGGGCTTCACCGTCGAATTCATCGATGGCGGCGTGCAGATCCAGGATCGAGTCGCCAATCGCCACGCCCGCGCGCGGGGCCGAGCCGTTGATGCTGAACACGCCCAACGGCAGGTTTTGCAGGGGAAAATCGCTGTGACCATTGGCGGAGGCCACCCAGCTGCGGGTAAGTGTGGACTGAGTCATGGGTTATCTCCGGTTCGGGTTGAAGGTGGCGGGCAACGAGGCCCAGCACGCGTCATAAGTGGTTTGCAGTTGCGAGCAGTCCAGGGCGAACTGGGTGGGACGCAGAACTTGGCTGGTCTCGAACATGAAGGCCATGGTGTTGTCGATCTTGTGCGGTGCCAGCTCTACGTTGATGGCCTTGGTGCAGGTTTCGCCGTCCGGGCCATGGGCGCTCATGCAGCTGTGCAACGATGCGCCGCCGGGCAGGAAGCCTTCGGCCTTGGCGTCGTAGGCGCCCTGGATCAGGCCCATGTATTCGTTCATCAGGTTGCGGTGGAACCACGGCGGACGGAAGGTGTTCTCGGCCACCATCCAACGCGGTGGGAAGATCACGAAGTCGAGGTTGGCCAGGCCGTGGGTGCTGGTGGGCGAGGTCAGGACGGTGAAGATCGACGGGTCCGGATGATCGAAGCTCACGGTGCCAAGGGTGTTGAAGCGGCGCAGGTCGTATTTGTACGGCACGTTGTTGCCGTGCCAGGCGACCACGTTAAGCGGTGAATGGTCCAGCTCGCAGGCCCACAGTTCGCCGAGGAATTTCTGCACCAGCGTTGTCGGTTTTTTCACGTCTTCGTAGTGGGCAATCGGCGTCAGAAAGTCACGCGGATTGGCCAGGCCATTGCTGCCGATGGGCCCCAGGTCCGGCAGGCGCAGTGGCGCGCCATGGTTCTCGGCGACGTAGCCGCGCGCTTGCGCATCCAGCAGCTCGACGCGGAATTTAAGGCCACGGGGCAGCACGACGATTTCCAGCGGCTCCACGTCCAGCACACCCAACTCGGTGGCGATGCGCAGGCGACCTTGCTCGGGGACGATCAACAACTCGCCATCAGCGTTGAAGAACACACGCTCCATGGATCGGTTGGCGCGGTAGTTGTAGACGCTGATGCCAGAGGGTTTCTCCGCCGCCGAATTGGCGACCATGCCTACCAGCCCATCAATGAAATCCGTCGGCTCGCTCGGCAAATCCAACGGGTTCCAGCGCAAGCGATTGGGCGTCACCGCCCCCAACGGCCCACCGGCCAATTGCCGCTCAAGTTTGACGAATGCCGGGTGATTGGCCGACGGCTGAATGCGGTACAGCCAGGTGCGCCGGGCTTCACTGCGCACCATGGTGAACGCGGTGCCGGAGAACAGTTCGGTGTACAGCCCGTAGGGCGCTTTTTGCGGGGAGTTCTGGCCGACCGGCAGTGCGCCGGGCAAGGCTTCGCTGGCGAATTCATTGCCGAAGCCCGACAGGTATTCGAGGTTCATGGATCGTCCTCTGTATGGAAGTTGTTTTTATCGTAATCCAGTTACGCATAACGTAATTTGATCACTATCGACCGTCAAGCTATAAAGACGCCCATTCATCTCTCGGATTCTCGCCCCTCCATGGAAAAGCCCCGCGACACCGGTAAACAGAAAGTCCGCTCGGCCGAAGTGGGCACCGATATCCTCAAGGCCCTGGCCGAGCTGTCCCCGGCCACTTCGCTGTCGCGCCTGGCCGAACACGTGCAGATGCCGGCGAGCAAGGTGCACCGCTACCTGCAGGCGCTGATCGCCTCGGGTTTCGCCGAACAGAACACCGCCACCAACCACTACGGGTTGGGCCGCGAAGCCTTGCGCGTGGGCCTGGCGGCGTTGGGCAGCATGGATGTATTGAAAGTCGGCGCGATGCCCCTGGCGGAGCTGCGCGATGAATTGAATGAAACCTGCTTCCTGGCGGTATGGGGCAACCAGGGCGCGACCGTGGTGCAGATCGAACCCGCCGTGCGCGCCGTCACCGTGGTGACGCAATTGGGTTCGGTGCTGCCGCTGCTCAGTTCGTCCACCGGGTTGGTGTTCAGCGCCTTTCTACCGTCGCGGGAAACCGTGGAACTGCGCGAACGCGAAATCCAGGCCGGCACTGCCCATGCCCTGGCAGACGACCAGGCCTACGCCACCGCCTGCGAACAGATCCGACAGCGTGGCCTGCATTTCGTGCACGGTTTGCTGATGCCCGGCGTCGATGCGTTATCCGCGCCCGTGTTCAACGCCATCGGCCAAGTGGCGGCGGTGATGACCGTGGTCGGCCCCACCTCGTTGTTCCATGCCGATGAAGACGGCCCGGCGGCGCAGCACTTGCTGGCGGCGACCCGGGCCGTGAGTTGGCGCATGGGCTATCAGCCCTGAACTAGTCGTGCCACTGCACCAAAGCCAGTGCCACACGGTTTTCCAAGGCGCGGATTGGTGCGGCGGTGCTCAGGTAGTTATTGCTGATCATTGAAAACACCAGGCGCCGGCCCTGGGCGTCGGTGATATAGCCGCTCAACGAAGACACGCCGGCCATGGAGCCGGTCTTGGCGTGCAGGTTGTTTTCTGCCGCCGTCCCGCGCAAGCGATAACGCAAGCTGCCGCCGCTCATGCGATCGGTGTTGCCGGCGATCGGCAAGGCGCTGTACCAAGCCTCGAACCAAGGCTGTTTGGCAGTCGCCACCAGCAGATCGGTGAGGTTCTGCGACGACACCAGATTGCGCCGCGACAAGCCCGAACCGTCGACCTGGCTCAGCGTCAGCGGGTCCAAGCCCTGGCGGCGCATGAAGTCCGCCACCGCTGCGACACCGGCCTGCGCCGTCCCGGCATTGGATGCCTTGCGGCCCATGGTCTTTAGCAACGCTTCGGACATGTTGTTGTTCGACAACTTGAGCAGCGGCGTGATCAATTCCTGCAACGGCGCCGACTGGTGCTCGGCCAACACCCTGGCCGTTACCGGGCTGACGCCACCGATCACACGTCGCCCAAGTACCTGGATACCCTGCTGCGCCAGCGCCTGCTCAAACAGATTGGCCACCAGTTGCGTCGGCTCCCACACGCTCACCCACTGCCGGCTTTGCTTGCCCGGCGCCAATGCGCCAGTGAGTTGCAGCAGATTGGTACCGTGCTGGCGTGTGATGCCGTAATTGTTGCCGGGGCCGCTGACAGCACGGTTGCTCAGTTGCACGTAGTCGGTAGACGGGCTTACCACCACGCTGACCGGTTGGCCAACCATGGCGGGCGCCTTTGCCGTGACCAGTAGCGTGCCCGCATCAAAATCCGTGTTAGGCGATACGGTCAGCGCGGAAATCTGCGCGCCGTAGTAAGTGCTTTCATCGTCGTGTGCCCAGTCCACGCCCAGGCGTTCGGCGTCGAAGAAGGTATCGTCGAATACCAAGTCGCCCTGGACCTGGCGCACACCCTGGCCCGCAAGCTGTGCCGCCAATGCCTGGTAATCGGCGAGTTGCGTGGTCGGATCGCCCAGGCCCTTGAGGTAAAGGTTGCCGGTGAGACGCTCACCTTGCTGCGTACCGTTACTCAACAGTTGCGTGGAAAAACGATACTGCGGCCCCAGTACATCCATCGCCGCTGCGGTGGTGAGCAGCTTGAGATTGGAGGCAGGAATCAGGCGGGTTCGCGGGTTGTGTTGATAGAGCGTGCTACCGCTACGGGCATCACGCACCATCAGGGAAACTGTGGCGCCGTTGAGGGCCGGGTCAGCCAGGAGTTGCTCCAGGGTTGCCGGGGTGGAAGTCGGTGAAACACTCGCGCAACCACCCAGCAAAGCGCTCAAGCACAGCAGATGTAGCCATCGTCCAAAATGCATCAGTATCGTTTCCGCCAAGACATCAGTGGCGGCAACGCTACCACAAACCCTTTAGAACTCCAGGGTGCTGGACACCGACACCTGCCGCGCATCGCCCATGGACACAAACAAGCGGCTGGCCGCCGAGGTGTAGTAGACGCGGTCGAACATGTTCTTCACGTTGAGCTGGAACTTGACCTTTTGCCCATCGATCTTGGTGTCGTAGGTCGCGAAGGCATCTGCCACGGTGTAACCCGGCAAGGTGAAATCGTTGGCCGCATCGCCTGCGCGCTCACCGACGTAACGCGCACCGGTGCCCACGCGCAACTGGTCGCCGCCAAAGATGTTGCCGAAGTCATAAGCCACCGCCAGCGAGCCGGTGTGCTTGGCCACGTTTTGCAGGCGGTTGCCTTCCAGGGTCGGGTCCTTGTCCTTGACGTCCAGCGCATCGGTGTAGGCATAGCTGCCAATCAGGCTGATCTTGTCGGTCAGTTGGCCGGTGGCGTCGAGCTCCAAGCCACGGGAACGCACCTGGCCGGCGATGCTGTAGACGGTGTTGGCACCGGAGCCGACGGACACCAGCACATTGCGTTTGTCGATATTGAACAACGCGGCGCTGGCGGTGATACGTCCCGGAATGTCGAGTTTGGCCCCCAGTTCCCAGGACTTGGATTCCTCAGGCGTGAGGTCGCCGGTCAAGGTGCTGCCATCGGCCAAGGCGGCGATGGTGGAGTTGGGTTTGAACGATTCGGTGTAGCTGCCGTAGAACGACAATTCATCGGTGTAGCGATACACCAAGCCCGCACGCGGCACCCAGGCTTGGCCGTTGCCGTTGGTGTTGGCCTTGAACGGCACGCCTTTGCCAGCGTATTGGTCGTACATCTGGTAGCGCGCACCGGCGACGAAAATCCACTGCTCGTTCAGGTGGAGGGCGTCCTGGAAGAACAGCGAATCGCTGCGCAGCAGGTCGGTCTGGGCGCTGTCAGCGGGGCTGACGGTAGTGCCCGCCACTTCGTTGCCGTACACCGGGTTGTTGTAGTTGAAGCTGGTGGCGCGCGAGTTCTGGCGAATCAGGTCGGCGCGGTAGATCTTGCGGTACTCGTCATCCAGGCCGAACACCACATCGTTTTGCAGGCCGAACACATTGACCTTGCCTTCCAGGCTCGCCGTGGCGAAACGGTCCGTGGTGATTGCCCCTTTGGTGCCGTCCATCTTGCGGGTCAGGGTGCCGTTGGTGTTCACCGCGCTGACGCGCACTTGGCTGGCGTCGTAGGTCTCGCGGTTCCAGCTGTAGCCGAAATGGGCTTTCCAATCATCGTTCAGGTCGTGATCGGCCTCGAAGCGGTACAGGTCGGAACGTCCTTCCATGTTGTTGAAGGGTTCATCCAGACGCCGTGTGGCCGGGATATCCAGCGGGTGGTTGGACTTGTCGATGGCGGTGCCACGGTCGAACGGGGTGAGAAATTCACGGTGTTCGTAGGCAAACAGCAACTTGGTGCTGTCGCCATACCAGGCCAGGGACGGCGCGATCAGGCTCTCACGGTGAGTGCCGAAGTTACGCCAGTAGTCTTCGTCTTCATGGTCGACGATCAGGCGATACGCCAAGCCGCTGTCGCCAATCGGGCCAGTGGTGTCGAGGCTGCCGCCGCTGCCGTTCTTGCCGTCGCCAAAGGTCGAGCCGCGCACGGTCAGGGCAGTGGACTGCACCAGTTCCGGCTTTTTGCTGACGATGTTTACCACGCCGCCCGGATCCTGGATGCCGTACAGCAGCGACGACGGGCCCTTGAGCACTTCGACCCGCTCGGCCGTGGCATTCAATGCACGCCCCTGCACGATGGGCATGCCGTCGCGCATGATCGAGCCGTTACGGTTATCACCAAAGCCGCGCAACATGACCGCGTCCTGGGTGCTGGCCAAGGTGTTGGCCTGGGTGATACCGCTGACGTTGGCGAGGGCATCATCCAGATTGCGCGGCGTCTGGTCGCGCAGTACTTGGGCGGGCACCACATTGACGGTTTGCGGGGTTTCCAGCAGCAGCGCGTGGGAGCGCATCACCGAACTGGTGGGCGGCGGCTGGTAGCTGGTGCTGTCCTGGGCCTGGCCGACACCGCTGATGGTGGTGGCGCCGAGGTTGACCGCGCCTTCGGTGGGCAGCGGTTCAAGGGCCAGGGTGCGCGCATCGATCTGGCGGAAGGTGAAGCCGCTGTTGCCCAGCAGGCGTTGCAGCGCCTGGTTTGCACTCATCTGCCCGCTGACTGCCGGAGCGCTGAGGCCGTAGGGCGCTTCGTCGGTGTAGATCACGCTGATGCCGGTGACCCGACTGAAGTCGCTCAAGGCCTGGGGCAGCGGTTTGGCCGCCAGGGCAAAGTTGAACTGGGCGCTCTGCTGCTCCTGCGCCTGCGCAATGCTCAGGGGCAGCAACGCCAACCCCGATACCGCCAATACCGAGGCTCCCAGCCACTGTTTAACCCAACCGCCCGCCGTCGACTTCATGCTGTGAGAACCCGTGTAGAAAACGCTGTTAATGCGAATAGATCGCAGTTTCAAGCACTACACGGATGGGCGGTGGATTTACCTCACCTTTATTTGCAAATATTTTTGTTTATTGCGCCTGGATGCGAAACCCCATGCGTGGGAAATGCACATGCACGGTGCCAGCACGTTCGTCGCTGCGGCGCAGGATCAGCTCTTCGCGCCCGGCAAACAGCAGTTCGCCCGCGACCGGGTCGGTGCCGTAGTCGGTGGCGCAAATGGTCACCTGCTGGCCGGCCTTGAAGCCGTTCAAGTCCTCGAAGACTTCTTCGGGCAGGACAGCCGGTGCCGCGTTGCGTGATACGTCCAAGGCCTGTTCAGCGCTCATCTGGGTGGACGTACCATGGCCGAAGCCCAGCACGCGATCCAGCCAGGCGGCGACGGCGGGATAGGCGTCCACCAACGGCGACGTCACCGAAGAGCCTTTGAGGAACCACAGTGGGTGGGCCAGGGCAAAGTCGGCAATCGACGGCTCGCCGAACAGGAAATCCCCGGCTTGGTGCTGCAATTGCTGATGGATACGATGGATGATCGTCGGCCATTGGTGCTTGGCCTGCTCCAATTGCACACGGGTTGCGGTGCCACCGCTGAACAATTTGCTGCGGTCCGCCACCAGCACCTGGAGCATTTCCGGTGGCACCTTGGCGAATTTCACCGCCAGGGATTCGGGCTGGAACACCAACGCCACCGCATGGGAAAACACCACCGAGTCGGCCCAGGCGGCGAAGCCTTGGGTGACCAGTTCCAGGCCCTGGGGAAACAGCGCGGGGGCGGCTTTTTCCTGCTCCAGGCGGCGCGCGATCAAGGCGGTGTCGCAGTAGATGTCCGCGCCGACTTGCAGCACCGGGGTCTTGCGATAGCCGCCGGTGAGGGCGGTGAGGTCCGGCTTGGGCATCACCGGCGAGATGTGCACCGAGCGCCAGGACAAGCCCTTGAAGCCCAGCAACAGGCGGGCTTTTTCTGCGAAGGGGGACTGTGGGTAGTGATGAAGAATCAATTCAGACATGCCGGACTCCGCTCTAGAAGTGAGCCGCTAGCTTAGCCTGCAACAACACGAAACGGGGCGATGGGAACCCATCAGTCAAATCAATGAACCACTGGCCGCCAGGCACTCCTTGGCACTCTTCTTCAACTTTTTGATCAGCCGTTCCTGGCGCAACGCCTCGCTTTTGCTCGCGCATTGCTCGGTGTACACCAGCGCCACCGCCGGGCTGGACAGGAAGAACCGCGCGCCCTTGCCACTCTGGTGCATGGCAAAGCGGCGCACCGGGTCATTGCTGATGCCGCAATAGAGCGAGCCATTGGCAGCGCGCACCAGATAGACGAACCAGGGCTTGGGTTCAGAAGGATCAGTCACGGGTAGATTCGGCTAAAACACAGGAGCGCCAAGCTTATCAACGACTGGCCTGGAATGCCTTCAAACCACGCAGCGCCTGGGTACGCACGGCGTTTTTGACGATAGGCGTCCAACCCAGCAACAGGCCTTTGGTGCCCAGTGCCTGGCGCGACCAGCGCCACAAGTCGAAGCTGTCGTGGTGCTCGCAGATCTTGCCGTCGCGAAACACAAATCGCGCCTGGATATCGTTGACCACCGTGTTGCCGGTGGCGCTGAACAGGTAGGTGGCGACCCAATGCGCGCCGCCGCTGCGTTCATCGCTGCGCACGTTGTCGAAGGTCAGGGAGAAGTCCTTGGCGCGGGTGGTGAGCATGCGCCACATATCGCCGGCATCGCGCCCGCGCAGCTCGCCGAAAGCCGGGTCGCTGAACACCACGTCATCGGTGTAGCAGGCGGCCATGGCCTCGGCGTCCAGGCGCTGGAAGGCCTGGTAGAAACGGTTGATCAGGGCGGTGTGGGCATCACTCATGGGCAGACTCCGGGCGCTATTGTTATCCGGTTTGCACGATAGTCTGCCCATGGGCGCAAAGCCATGCCCATTTACGGCATCAATGAGTCGGGTGTGATCAGAGGTAGACCATGTCCAGGGTGGCGCTGCCGTCTAGGGGGATTTCCTGGTCGCTCGGCAATTGCATTCGAGACAATATCGTTGTGCCCACATGGATATCGACTGCCATCGTTTGCGCCGGCAGAGGCAATGGGCTTGCGCCGCCCCCCGTCAACGCTCTCATCCAGCCGGGTTGCCACACCTGGTCTGCAGACGCCGCATCGAACCAAGTACTGCCATCCACTGATTCGATCAATGAACGATCGACGCCGTCCGCCGTGCCATTGCTCATTTTCAAAATATACCAGCCAATTTTTTTATCGCCATTGACCCATCCCAGGCCGAAGTTCTGGTTAAACATATCCGACTCTGGGGAACTGCCAGGGCGATTATCGCGGACCTTGACGGCCATCAATGTCTGCGCACTGCACTCAACATTCAGACGCAGGCTGACAACCGGTAACACGGTAGGCAAATGGGCTGCAGGGTTCAGGTCCTTGATGGAGATCTTCCCGTAGTCCACCGCACCACCATTGGTGAGCATTGGTGTACACGCTGCCGGCGTAATACTGCCCTTGACGGTGACATCCACACTGGATGCCGCCACAACCGGCCCAAGGTAGGCCAAGGTCATAGCGGCCCCCATCACACTCAGTAACTTTCTCATTATGTAAATGCTCGCAGACGTCCGTTGTTATTATTGAACGCCGGGCACATCACTGCGCCAGACGCCTCAACAAATACGGCTCTATCATTTAACTAAGGATTAATACTCCAGCCTCACACCGCACTAGAGCACACACTTACTTTATCTCGCGACCCGCGTCCACCCATTACAAGTAATACGAATACATAAGCAAACTAAGGCACCATTCCGGTATCCCGTGCGTAGGCAAATAAATCCACATCCGTGGAGATACATAACCGATTCATTGCCGTACTCTTCTGCTTACTGATAGTTGAAATACTGCGATTGACCCGTGCCGCAATCTGGCTGACGGTCATGCCACTGGCCAACATGCGCACGACTTCCTGTTCCTTGCCGGACAATGTAGGCGTCTGGGTGGTTTGTGAAATACACGCTTGGTCCAATTGCACACGCAGGCACTCACTGACAAATTCACGCCCCTGCACCACGGCCTTCAACGCCTGGGGCAGCTCGCGGGCGGACGCACTCTTGGCGATGACACCGCGCGCACCGTGGGCAAAGGCCGCTCGCAGCGTCGCGACATTGGCAAACATCGTCACCAGGATCACAGGGACATCGGGATACTGACGGTTCAATAATCCCAGCAAACCGTAGCCGTCAACTTGATGATTACCGGGCATGGCGAAGTCGGTCACAATGACGTCACACGGTATATGACTGACCAACTCTAGAAGTTGATCAGGACCATCGGCCTCGCCTACTACTTTGCACTTACCACTCGCTTCGATCACCACTTTCTGGCCCACGCGAACAATAGGGTGATCGTCAGCAATAATGATGCGAATCATCGGTTTTTCCATGATGGCAATTTGAGAGCGCCAAAATACCGCGATCATGATCTTGCAACAACAGGAAATAATTCATCGATTAGCTGTTCCACCCCGTATTTAGAGCCCCTCTCACAATGGACTACACAATTAAAAGAAATTACATACAGAAAAGTACTACATTGCAAAAGGATAAATTCCTTCATAGATTCGCCAGATAATTCAGATAGCGCCCCACATCAATGCGAAAGGCTTCCAGCGCCGCATGGCTCTCTCCCACACCGGTTGAATGCACCTGCCTGATCAATTGCACCGCCGCCGTCTCCAGGCCGGTTTCTCCCAGAAACGCCACACTCCCCACCAGACGGTGCAAACACTGCGCGGCCATCGTTGCATCCAGCACGGCCTGGGCATGGGTCAGCACAGCCAAGTCGGCATGGGCCTCCTGGATCAGGCTGGACACCATCGGTGCCACCACCTCCCACGAACCAAAAGCCTCGATCAGACCGGCCCGACTGGGAAAGACAGGCCTGCGTACCGGCGCAGGGCTTGCGGCATTGCCGGCACTGGCGGTGGACGCGAACTGCGGCAGCCAGCAGAGCAGCACCTCGCGCAATTGTGCAAACCCGATGGGCTTGATCAGCCAACCGTCCATTCCGCACGCCACGCACTGGCGAATCTCTTCAGGCCCCAGACTGCCGGTCAGGCCGAGCACCACGATGGGCGCGCGGCCCTCAGCCTGCTCATGACGGCGCCATTCACGGGTCAGGGTGTAGCCGTCCATCACCGGCATGCGGCAATCAGTGATGACCAGGTCGAAACGCTCGGCAGCCAAGGTCTGCAACGCTTGCTGTCCATCACGGCAACACAGGTGGGCAACGCCGAGTTTTTCCAGGAGAGAGCCGAGCAGCAATCGATAGGTGTAATGGTCATCCACCACCAGCACCCGAGCCTGTGGCCAGGCGACCTCAGGTAACACACCGGGCGAACCTGGGGGTGGGAAGTAACCAGGCATAGAGCCCTCGATGAGGGCGATCAGCTCACCCGAACTTTTCGCAAAAAGACCATCGCCCGAATCCAAACGAGTTAGATCAAGGCCATAAAAGAGCGCGAAAACTATCCGAATGCGTGTTAAACCGCGATACAACAACTACGACAACTCAACCTTGAGCCGCGAAAAACGTGGCTTTCTCACTAAACACCCCCCTTTTGTCATTACCACCCTGTCATTCGTAATAGTTGCATTCCCGTCTTTACCTCTCAGCGATAAATTCCCTCCGCTCTCCCTGAAGTGGCGCGTGCCCCCAACAACCAAAAAACCATGGGCAACTTCACCGCGCCAATCTGTCCCCAAGCCCTTGCATAGGAATACCCGCTGTGTTGAAAGACTCTCTCGCCGCCCTGGCAGGCGCCCTATTGATTGCCCAAGGCGCTGTGGCGCTGGCCGCCAGCACCGTGGACCTGTCGCTAAAAGGCGCGATTACGCCGAGCGCCTGCACCCCCAGCCTCAGCGACGGCGGCGTGGTGGATTACGGCAAGATCGCCGCCAAGGACCTTTCCCCCACCGGCACGACTGTGCTCCCTCGCCTGAGCCTCCAACTGACCGTGGACTGTGAAGCCCAGACCTTGTTTGCCCTCACCGGCCGGGATAACCGTTTGGGTTCTTCCATCTTTCCTGCCCTCAACCATATGTACGGCCTGGGCATGGTCAGCGGCAACGTGAAGCTGGGCGCCTATCAGATAGGCGTGTTCGACCCGGTGGCGGACGAGCCGGTCTATCCACTGTATTCCTCCGACCAGGGCGCCACCTGGCTCGTGAACTCTTTCGGCAGCTACATGGGCCATTACCACTGGACTGCATTTGGCGACTCCACCACGCCCAAGGCGCTGCGCACCGTAAAGGTTGACCTGCGCTTCGTCACCGAAATCGCACGTGTGCAAGACCTGCCCATCACCGAGGAAATGCCCATCGACGGCAGCGCCACGCTGGACATGATCTACCTGTAACGCTCCTCCACACTCACAAGGACCTGTGCCCATGGATAAACCCACCCTCGCCCTGCTCGCAGCCCTGGCGCCCGGCGCCTTTGCCGCCAGCAGCACCGACTTGAATCTCTCCGGGACGATCACCCCCAGCGCCTGCGCGCCCCAGTTGTCGAATGGCGGCCTGATCGATCACGGCAAGATGACCTCCAAGGATCTTCAACCGGCCTCGCCCACGCGGCTCGACCCGGCGGAGATCCAGCTTGAAGTGCTGTGCGAGGGTGAGACCTTTTTTACCTTGACCACCGTGGACAACCGCGCGGGCACGTCCGCCATCAACCCGCGGCACCACGGCTTGGGCCTGACTCCGGAAAAAGAAAAACTGGGCAGCGTGGCGTTCTCGCTGTTCGACCCGGTGGCCGATGACAAGCCGGTCAAGGTCATCACGTCAAGCAATGGCGGCGCCAACTGGTCCGCATCGATCTACCTGGGGCATGAGGCGCTCACCTCGTTCGCGGCCCTCGACGGCCCCAACACGCCCATCGCCCTGAAAACCCTGAACGCCCGCCTGCGTACGTTCGCCATCATCGTGCCCGCCACCGACCTGACGTTGCTTGATGAAGTGCCGATCGATGGCCAGGCCACACTACAACTGAAGTACTGGTAAGCCGTTTTTTCTCAACTAGTTAGGAGCAACACCATGAAAACCCTCAACGCCCTGTTCGCCACCCTGCTGCTCACTGGAGCAGGCAGCGCCGTCGCCGCCTCCAGCGTGGACTTGACCGTGCGCGGGTTGATCACCCCGAGTGCCTGCGAACCGTCGCTGTCCGGCGGCGGCAATGTAGAGATCGGCAAGATTTCCGCCAAGGATCTCAATGCCGACACCCACACCCGTCTGCCCGACCAGACCGTGCAACTGACCGTCACCTGCGACGCTGCGACCCTGATGGCAATCGAGCCCAAGGACAACCGCGCCGGGTCCGCTTTCAATCCCAGCAATACAAACTTTGGCCTGGGTCTGGTCAATGGCAGCGAGAAACTCGGTGCTTTCCAGATGTACTTGCAATCGCCGGTGGGTGACGGCACGGAACTGGGCCCCATTTCTTCCAGTGACGGCGGCCTGACCTGGACCCGCTACATGTACCTGACCAACGACGGCATCACCTCCGTGGCCAATACCACCACCATCGCCCCAGTACCTGTGCAGTCGCTGGTCACCGACGTCGTCATCGTCCCCTTCATTGCTTCGGCCGACAGCCTGACCCTGACCGAAGAAGTGCCCATCGATGGCTCGGCCACCCTGACCGTCAAGTACCTGTAACGCAAAACGGGTGCAACGCACTGCCTTGCGCCCACCGCTGTTCTCACGGATGGCCCCTCAACACGGTTCCAACAACAGACCATGAACACGCTCTCACGCCGCTTGATGTCGCTCTGTCTTTGCCTGACCGCCACCCCCGCCCTGTGCGCCTCATCGGTCGAAGTGACGTTGACCGGCAGCATCACCCCCAGCGCCTGCACACCGATCCTGTCGCCCAGCGGCATCGTCGATCACGGGCGGGTGCCGGCCCGTTCCCTCAACCAGTACGAGTTCACCGAACTGCCCGCCAGGACGCTGGACATGAGCGTGACGTGCAACCAACCGGTGCTGTTCGTGCTGGTGGGCGTGGATAACCGTGCCGACTCCTCTGTGGGTCCGGGTTTCTATTACGGCCTGGGCAACAACATTCATGCCCCGGCCGAGCGCCTGGGCTCGGTGGCCCTGGCCATTCGCGAAGCGGTGGGCGACGGCCAGCGCGCCATCGTGTTGGCGTCCAGCAACAAAGGCCTGACCTGGTTTCCCGAAACCAACGCCTACCCGAATAACTACATGGGCTTCGCGCACCCCGGCACCCTGGTTCCGGACCCGCACAGTCAGCTCACCGCCAAGCTGGAAATCAAGACATCGATCAACGCCGCCGCCTACCTGACCCTCGACCAAGAGGTGCCGCTGGACGGCTCCATCGTGCTAGACCTGAGGTACTTGTAGTCATGTTCCCCTTCCCTTGCGTTGCCTTAATAACACGGGTGTTCAACCTGGTTCGCTACACCGGCCTCTACTTCGCAGCACTGCTGCTGACGCTGTGGGGCCCAACGCTGGTGCTCGCCGACGGCATGGTGCCGGATACCTCGGTGGTGATCGTCAATGAAGCCGATGGCGAGGCCGCCGTATCAGTGACCAACACCGACACCAAGCTCGCCCTGCTGCACGTCACCCTTGAAGATATTCCCGAAGACCCGGCATCGCTGCTGTTTGTCACGCCGCCGTTGACCCGCGTCGAACCGGGCAAGAGCCAACTGATCCGCTTCATCCTGCAATCGCCCACGCCCTTGACCACCCAGCGCCTCAAGCGCGTGATTTTCGAAGGCATGCCCCAAGGCCGCGCCACCGGCCAGGCCGGCCATGCACGGGTGGGTGTGACGGTGCGCCAGAACCTGCCGGTGATCCTGCATCCCAAAGGGCTCGCGCCGAACCGCACGCCGTGGACCGGCTTGGTCTGGAGCCTGAAAAACCAGCAACTGAGCGTGAACAACCCGACGCCCTACGTGGTGCGCCTGGCCCAGGAATTGACGCTGCTGCCCGGCAAAGGCTCAGCCCTGTTGCCGCGCACCTACGTGCTGCCCGGCGAGACCCTGAGCGTCGCCGCCAGCCAGGCCCAGGCCAGCACCGTGCAGATGCAACCGGCCACGGTCTACGGCTTTGCAGTAGCCCCTTACGAAGCACCGATCACCCTTTGATCGCAGCGTCGGCGGGAGCAATGCCGGCGCCCTGATAACGAAGTGGCCTCCCATTGAAGGCCACCAGGAGCTTGCCTCGCCAAAGGATCGGCGTGGGCCTGCCTCCACTTATTCGAGTACGACTTGTGAGCACAGTTATGACTGATCGCGACGGCAACGCCGTGCCTGGGATTTCATCGCTCCGTTCGCGCCGGTTGCTGGCGGGCCTGGCGCTGGCCGTGGGCACGGCGCTGCCCACGAGTGAACCCCTGGCCGACGAACTGGCCGGTTCATTCGACCCGCAAACCTTGTCCCAGCGCGGCATTGACCCCCAACTGGCCAACCTGCTGCTGGAAGCACCACGCTTCGCCGCAGGGCGCCACGCCCTCAATCTCAACGTGAACGGACAACGGCGTGGCCGCGTGGATGTGGTGTTCGACGGGCAAGGCGCACTGTGTTTCAACCAGGCGCTGCTGGACGCGGGCGACTTGCGCATACCGGCCGATGAGGAGGAGTGCCATGCCTTCCTAGGCGCCTACCCACAGACCGTGATCGAGCAAGACCCGGCCACCCTCAGCCTGTCGCTGGTAGTGCCCACCGAGGCGTTGCGCCCCGCCGTGCGCGACGTGTCCGGCTACCAGACCGGTGGGTTTGCCGGGCTGCTCAACTATGACCTGAGCGGCCTGTACAACGAGTACGGCGACGACAACAGCCGCTTCGGTTCGGCCAATACCGAGGTGGGATTCAACGCTGGCGACTGGATCGTGCGCAGCCGCCAGGTGCGCACCTGGCAAGACAAGGTGTCGCGCACCACGCACCTGGACGCCTACGCCCAGCGCACCTTTGCCGAGCAACAAGCGGTGTTCCAGGCCGGGCAGATCAACCTGTACAACCCCGTGCTGGCCGGTACGCAAATCACCGGCGCCCAGGTGCTCACCGAAACCGCGCTGCAGGACCAGAACCAGGGCGCGACCATCACCGGTATCGCCAACAGCCCGGCCCAGGTGGAAATCCGCCAGAACGGCACGTTGATTCACTCCACCGTGGTGCCCGCTGGGCCGTTTTCCCTTACCGATGTGCGGCGTCTGAACAGCCGCTCCGATGTGGAAGTCACGGTCAAGGAAACCAGCGACGAAGAACGCCGTTTCACCGTGCCTGCGGCCATGCTTGGCCTGGGTTTGCCCGCGCCGGGTTACTCGGTGGCGGCTGGCCGCGTGCGCAAGATCGGTGCCGGCGAAAGCGCGGAGCCTTGGGTGGTCAGTGCTGGCTGGAGTGGCGCGCTGCACCCGCAAGTCAACGTGGGCGGCGGTGCACTGGTGGCCGAGGATTACCGCACGGTGGGCGCGAACATTGGCTGGTTACCGTGGCAAGACAGCCAATTCCAAGTGTCCAGCCAAGTCGCCCAGGCCACTCGCAACGGCAATGAGCGTGGCGTGCAAACCGACCTGTCATGGTCGCAACGCCTGGGTGAACGCTGGGCGATCACCACCGCGGGTTCGTGGCGCACCCTAGGCTATCGCGACCTGGACGACTCCACCTACACCACCGATACCCGAGAGCAGCGCCGCTCCCGTTACCGCGACCAGCAAAGCGCCACGGCGTCCTGGTCGCACCCGATGCTCGGCGCGTTCAGTGCCGGGATCTCACGCTCGTCCTCGTTTACCGGTGACAGCAGCAGCCGCGCACTGGCGTCATGGGGCACCAGCTTTGGACGCGTGTCGGTGTCGGCGAGTGCCGAATGGCAAGTCGGCGGGCGCCAGCAGAGCGATGACAGTGTGTACCTGAACATCAGCGTGCCCTTGGGCGAGAACCGTCGCGGCCGTGCCTGGGCGCGCAATGCCGGTGGCGAACATCGCATTGGCGCCGGGGTCAGCGAGCAACTCAATGACCAGTTGAGCTATCAGGTCAGCGTAGAGCGCGACAGCCGCGACCGTGAGGTGGAGTCGTCCGTCGGCGTCTCGGCGCTGCCGTATTACAGCCAGCTGGACTTCAACTACACCCGCAACAATCAGGAACGCTCCAGCTACCAGGGCGGCGCACGGGGTGGCGTCGTGCTGCACGGCGACGGCCTGACCTTCTCGCCCTACCCAGTGCGCGAGACCTTCGCCGTGATGTCGGTGGGCGACATGGCCGGCATCAAGGTCAGCACCCCCAGCGGCCCGGTGTGGACCGACTGGCAAGGCCAGGCTGTGGTGCCGCAACTGAGCCCCTACGGGCGCAGCCCGGTGGAAGTGCAAACCCGTTCGCTGCCGCGCAATGCCGACATCAGCAACGGTTTGGCGGTGCTGTCGGCCGGGCGTGGGGCGGTGGACAAAGTCGAGTTTGGCGTGGCCCTCACCCGCCGCGCGCTGCTCAACGTCACCACGCCTGGCGGCCAGGCGTTGCCCCGTGGCGCGGCAGTGAGCACCGCCGACGGCGAGTTCGTGACCCTCGTGCAGGAAGGCAGCCAAATATTCTTGCCCGACGTGCTCGACCGCCGCGAGCTGTGGGTCAGCGCCCCCGGCCAACCCCGTTGCCGCCTGGACTTCGCACTGCCAGAACGCGGCGACCCCGAGGTGTATTTCGAAACCGCACCGGCGCGGTGCCAACCATGAGGAACTTCAGCATGCGCCTGAAACCCGCTTTGTTGTCAGTGAGCCTGTTGCTGGGCGCGAACGCCTGGGGCATGGATGAATGCCAGTTGAACCTGAGCGAAACCCGCGTGGATTTCGGCTTGATAAACCGGGCCGTCGCGCAAGGATCAGCGGCAGAGCACCGGCTGGGCGAACGACGCTTGAGCCTGACACTGAACTGTCCCAGCCCGACCGACCTGAGCCTGTTCTATCGCGGTTTGGCGGCGAGCGGCGAGCGCTTCCAGTTCACCCAACGCGGCAGCTACAGCCTGCGGGCCAGCGATGCGCTGCTCGATGGGCAGGCCGTGGAGTTGGGATTATTGCCCGGCAGCGGCCAACCGACCGTCAGCATCGGCGCCGCGCTGGGCTGGCGTCCCGGGCACGGCATTGTGCCGATGCGCGCCGGCGTGCCGGTCAGCGGGCGCAGTTTATCGTTGCAACTGGAAATCAGCGCCTGGGCCCGGGACGATGCTTTGCGGGTCAGCGATACCGTCACCTGGGACACCAGCGGCGTGTTCGACGCGATCAACGCCGGCCGTTCGCGGCCGTTGAGCCTGCAAGCCCGCTTCGCCCCGGCAGCCTGCACGCCGAGCCTGTCCAATGGCGGCACGGTGGCGTTCGGCAAGTTGTCGGTGATGGACCTGAGCCTCGACAAGGAAACCGCCCTGCCCGCCCGCCCCTTGGTGGTCAGCGTGGCGTGCGACGCCCCCGCGCTATTTGCCCTGCGCCTGCAGGACAACCGCCAAGGCTCCGCCACCGGCCCGGGCGATGAAACCACCTACGGCCTGGGGCTGGATGCCCGACAACAGAAAATCGGGCGCTATCGGCTGATCTTCGATCCGCTGCGCACCACGGCCGACAGTTTCCCCCAGCTCTATCGCACCGACTCCCCCACAGGCGCCTTGCCATGGAGCAGCGCCAGTGCCAACCCTCTGGCGATTGGCGCCAGCCGCTTCCTCGGCTTCAGCGCCAGCGCCGGCAGCACCAGCGGCCCCGAGCCGATTCAACAACTGAGCGCCACAACGAGCCTGGAAGCGGTGATCGCGCCGTTGGGCACGCTGGACCTGGGCAGCGAAGTGCGCCTCGACGGCGCCGCCACCCTCGAACTCAACTACCTCTAGGAGCCTTTCTATGAAACCTATTCTGCTTGTCTTGGCGTTGCTGTGCGGCACCGCGCACGCCGCGTCCACCGTTGAACTGGCCGTCACTGGCCTGATCACGCCCATGGCCTGCACGCCGCTGCTCTCCAGTGGCGGGCTGGTGGACTTCGGCAAAATCTCACGCAACGACCTCAACCTCACCAACGGCACGCGCCTGCCGCACAAGTACCTGACGCTGACCGTCACCTGCAACGCCCCCGGCCGCTTCGCCCTGCGCATGCGCGACAACCGCGACGGCACGGCCCACGTCAACAGCGAGATTTTCTACGGCCTGGGCCTGGACACCAGCGGCAACAAGATCGGCGTGTACTCGGTGAGTTTCGACCCCAGGCAAACCGTGGTCGACGACCTGGCCGTGGTGTACGGCACCGAATCCACCACCGGCGGCCTGGCGTGGCGCATGGCCAATCTCAACCCTATTGATGTGGGCTCGCGCAGCCTGCTCGGCTTTACCGATGTGGTCGGCAGCACCGCCGGCCCGTCGGCCATCCAGACGCTCACCAGCACCCTGAAGCTGGAAGCCACGATCAACGCCCGGCAGAACCTGGATCTCAGTGTGGAAACACCGATGGATGGTTCGGCCACGTTGGAAGTTGTGTACCTGTAACCCTTGTTTTCCCTAATCCCTGTAACCCCTAGTAGGAGCAACACCATGAGCATCACCCGTAACCTTCTGGTCACCGCACTGTTGGCGAGTGCCGGCCATGCCGTCGCCGCGTCGAGTGTCGACGTGAGTATCAGAGGGTCGATTACCCCAAGTGCCTGTGAGCTGAGCCTGGCCAACGGCGGCAACTTTGACTTGGGTAAAGTGGCCGCCAAAGACCTGCAGGCCGAACAGCCGACGGACCTGGAGTCACAGAGTACGCAACTGACGGTGGCCTGCGAAGCCGCCACGCTGATGGGCATCGAGTCCAAAGACAACCGCGCAGGTTCGTCCTACTTCGATCAAGACACCACCTTCGGGCTGGGGTTGGCCAATGGCAACCAGAAGCTGGGCTACCTCTGGGCAGGTCTCAAATCCTACATGGCGGATGGCACCCCGGCCTACGGCATCCATTCGATGGACGGCGGTTTGACGTGGGCCCCTGGCAGCTTGAAACCCGGCAGCCTGTCATCGGTCTACAAGGCCGCCCCCATGGTCCCCACACCCGTTCAGGTGCTGACCGCAACGATGTACATCGATCCGGCTATCGCCCCGACCAAAGGCCTGACTTTGACCGATGAAGTGCTCATCGACGGCTCGATCACACTGACCGTCCGGTACCTGTAACGAAAACTGAGTGCAGGGCCGTCCACCTGTGGCCTGCCTTGCGCCCACCGAAAACACCTCCACGAGCAGGAGCAACACCATGAGCATCACCCGAAACCTTCTGGCCACCGCACTACTGGCGAGCGCCGGCCATGCTGTCGCCGCGTCGAGTGTGGACGTGAGCGTAAAAGGCACGATTACACCCACCTCCTGCACGCCCGCCCTTGCTAATGGTGGCGTGGTCGACTTCGGTAAACTGTCGGCCAAGGACCTGCGTCCGAACCAACACACGTACCTGCCCTTTCAGACCATGAACATGACGGTAACCTGCGAAGGCGCGACACTGTTCGCTATCGCGGCCAAAGACAATCGTGAAGGGTCTGAATCCAACCTGGACTACTACAACTTCGGTCTCGGCATGATCAACGGCAGCGAAAAACTCGGTTACCTGACCCTGGCGATGTCGGGGCCTGTAGCCGATGAAGTCAATGTCCGCGCCATCGGCTCACGTGACGGTGGTGTCACCTGGGAGCGTGAGTCGTCGTTCACAGATGACGGCCTGGCGAGCATCGCCGAGTTGAACACCCTGGTGCCTATAGCAGTGCAACGTCTCACGACCAACTTGCAAGTTGCGGCCTTCATCGCCCCCACCCAGGGGCTGACCCTGACTAACGAGGTTCCTCTGGACGGCTCGGTCACACTGACCGTGCGCTACCTCTAAACCTTCTCGCTGGTCACCCCAACGTACAGGGCCCGACCAGCCCCCCAGCCGGCGGCGATCGCGCCCAGGCCGATCACGCCGAACACCCAGCCGGTGGCACCCCAGCCGCCGGTCCAGTCGTGCAACACCCCCACCGCCAACGGGCCCATGGAGGCCAGCGTGTAACCGATGCCCTGGGCCATGCCCGACAGGTTGGCGGCCACGTGGGAATCGCGCGAGCGCAGCACGATCAGGGTCAGCGCCAGGCTGAACGTGCCGCCCTGGCCCAATCCCAGCAGGATCGCCCAGCCCCACAAACCTTCAAGCGGCGCGTACAGGCAACCGAACAATCCGCCAAGGGTGAGCAGCATCACCACCAGGATGGCCAAGCGCTGGTCCTTGCCTCGGGTGGCCAGCCACGGCGCGGTCAGGGCACTGAGCAATTGCACGATGATCGAACCGGACAGCAGCAAACCGGCTTCGGTGGCGCTCAGGCCACGGCTGATCAGGATCGACGGCACCCAGCCGAACACGATGTAGGCCAGGGACGATTGCAGGCCCATATACAGGGTGACCTGCCAGGCCAACGGATCGCGCAGCAAGCCCTTGACCCGATAGGCCACCTGATGGGCGCCGTGTTTTTGCCCGACCTGGGGTAGCCAGAACAACGCGGCGATCAGCGCGGGCACAATCCAGAAGCCCAGGCCCAGGTTCCAGCTGCCACCGAAATAATGACTCAACGGCACCGTCGCGCCCGCCGCCAGCGCTGCGCCCAGGCACAGCGCCATGGTATAGACGCCGGTCATGGTGCCGGCTTGCTTGGCGAAGTCACGCTTGACGATACCGGGCAACAACACGCCGATGATGCCGATGCTGGCACCCGCGATCAGGCTGCCGGCGAACAGTCCGGCTTCACCGAATGAGCTACGCAGGATGATACCTGCGGCAAGCGTCAACAGAATTCCCAGCACCACCCGCTCGGCCCCAAAACGCCGCGCCAGGATCGGCGCCAACGGCGCGAACAGACCCAGGCACAAAACCGGCAAGGTGGTCAGCAAACCGGCCTTGGCCGCCGATAAGCCGAGGCTGGCCGACACGTCATTGAGCAACGGCGACAGGCTCGACAGCGCCGGGCGCAGGTTCATCGCCACCAGGACCAGCCCCATGATCAACAGCCACGGGCGGATCACCATCGGTGGGGTGTGCTGGATTACCTCGTCGTCGGCTTCGGCGTCGATCAACAGTTCTTCAAGCTTGGTTTCAGAGGTCATGGATCAACTGCCGGCAGAGGGATGGGCGTTTGCCCTGATCACTGGTTGAAAAGTCCCACAGCCTATTCGGACGGGCCTACAAGAGCAACGCACTAGGTTTTTTAGGCAGGAAAAGGAGCAGTATTTTCGATTGGTAAAATTACCCTCTGAGGGTAATTATTGGACTCAGGTGTCTTATGGAAAAGTACACACCTCATTACGATTTGGCGGTGATAAAGGCGGATGTGAGGCGGCTGGGGAGAAGCGCCTTTACACAGTCAGCGCAAAAATCCGGTTGGGAACTGCGCTTCAGCATCGAGCAAATGCAGGACGTCATTTACGAGTTACAAAACTGGATGTTGTACAAATCGATGACCACTTATGGAGATCATCGAGTCTGGCAAGACGTGTACTACACCCACTCGAAAGGCAGGGAGATTTACGTCAAGGTGACTTACCGCGCAAACGGTAGACCTCCGGTAATCTCCTTCAAGGAGAAAAACCAATGAAAGAACCCGAGCTGTGCTACATCTGCGGCGCCCCCGACGCACTGCACTACTTCGAGGGCCGCAGTGAAACCATTAGTGTCAAAGGCATGGAGCGGCGGGTGGACAATCTCTCTGGCTGGGAATGTCATGTATGTGGAGACGGCTTTTGGGATCCAGATACAGATAGCGCCGACCGTTATGGAGAAGCAGGCGATGAACTCGTCGTCGCCGCCCGAAAAATGATCGGCGCCGAGATAAAACGTACCCGCCGCAAGCTGCACCTTACGCAAAAGGAAGCGGTGGAATTGCTCTCCGGTGGCGGTCACAACGCCTTCTCACGTTACGAACGCGGCGAACTGCTTGCCCCCAAAACCTTGGTGCTACTGATGCGCTTGCTGGATCGTCACCCGCATTTGCTGGCGGATGCAAAAGCCTTGGCAGAAGGCGCCGATATGCGCGGCGCCTTTACCTACACCGTGAACAACGACGCTGAAGCACTCAAAGCGTCCTAGCCCAAAAAAATAAACCCGGCGCCAGGCCGGGTTTATTTATTCACATATCGATCAATGCAAAATCTGGCTCAAGAACAACTTGGTCCGGTCATTCTGCGGGTTGTCGAAGAAGTCATTCGGCGCTGCCTGTTCGACGATCTCGCCCTTGTCCATGAAGATCACGCGGTTGGCCACGGTGCGCGCAAAGCCCATTTCGTGGGTTACGCAGAGCATGGTCATGCCGTCTTCGGCCAGGCCGATCATGGTGTCCAAGACCTCTTTCACCATCTCTGGGTCGAGTGCCGAAGTCGGTTCGTCGAACAGCATGATTTTCGGCTTCATGCACAGTGCGCGAGCAATCGCCACGCGCTGTTGCTGCCCACCGGACAGTTGCCCCGGAAACTTATGGGCCTGCTCCGGGATACGCACGCGCTCCAGGTAGTGCATGGCAATTTCCTCGGCCTTGCGCTTGGGCATCTTGCGCACCCACATCGGCGCCAACGTGCAGTTCTGCAAGATGGTCAGGTGCGGGAACAGGTTGAAGTGCTGGAACACCATGCCGACTTCACGACGGATCGCTTCGATCTGCTTGAGGTCGTTGGTCAGTTCCACACCGTCCACCACGATGCGACCCTGCTGGTGTTCTTCCAGGCGGTTGAGGCAGCGGATGGTAGTGGACTTGCCCGAACCCGACGGGCCGCACAGCACGATACGCTCACCCTGCTTGACGTTGAGGTTGATGTCTTTCAACACGTGAAACTGGCCGTACCACTTGTTGACGCCCTGCATCTGGATAATGCCTTCAGGGCTCACAGGCTGTTTGATCGCTTCGCTCATAACAACAACTCCTAACGCTTGTGGCCTGTGTCGAGCTTGTGTTCCAAATGAATGGAATAGCGCGACATACCAAAACAGAAAATCCAGAACACCAGGGCGGCGAACACGTAGCCTTCGGTGGCCATGCCCAACCATTTAGGGTCGGCGGCGGCTTGCTTGACGCTGTTGAGCAGGTCGAACAGGCCGATGATGATCACAAGGCTCGTGTCCTTGAACAGCGCAATGAACGTGTTGACGATGCCCGGAATCACCATCTTCAGGGCCTGCGGCAGAATCACCAGGCCCATCGAACGCCAGTAACCCAGGCCCATCGCCGCGGCCGCTTCGTACTGCCCCTTGGGAATCGCCTGCAAGCCCCCGCGCACCACCTCGGCCACGTAGGCCGACTGGAACAGGATCACGCCGATCAGCGCCCGCAGCAGCTTGTCGATACCCATGCCTTCGGGCAGGAACAACGGCAGCATCACCGAGGACATGAACAGCACAGTGATCAACGGCACGCCGCGCCAGAACTCGATGAAGGTCACGCAGACCACTCGAATCGCCGGCATATTCGAACGCCGCCCGAGCGCGAGCATGATGCCCAGCGGCAACGCGCCGGCGATGCCGACGGTGGCGATCACCAGGGTCAGCATCAGGCCACCCCATTGGCTGGTCGCCACGTTGGTCAGGCCAAACGCCCCGCCGTGCAGCAGGAAAAACGCGATGATCGGGTACAGCACCAAAAAGCTCAGGCCGTAGACCGCCTTGCGTTGGAAGCGCGAGATGAACAACGGCGCCACGCCAACGATGGCCAGCCACACGGTGAGGTCCACGCGCCAGCGCAGATCGCCCGGGTAGTAGCCGTACATGAACTGCCCGAAGCGCTGTTGGATGAACACCCAGCAGGCGCCTTCCTTGGTGCAATCAGCGCGTGTCGTACCGACCCAGTTGGCGTCGATGATCGCCCAGCTCAGGATCGGCGGCACCACCAGGTAGATCAGGTAGAACGCCAGCAGCGTGAGCAATGTGTTGAGCCAGCTGGAGAACAGGTTGGCGCGCATCCAGGCCATCGGCCCGAACACTTTGTTCGGCGGCGGCATATCCGGTTTGAAAGTATGTGAACTCATGGGCGTTTCCTCACCGCTCGATCAGCGCAATGCGCTTGTTGTACCAGTTCATCAGCAGGGAAATGCTGATGCTGATCGCCAGGTACACGCTCATGGTGATGGCAATGACTTCGATGGCCTGGCCGGTCTGGTTGAGCACCGTGCCGGCAAACAGCGAAACCATTTCCGGGTAACCGATACCGGCCGCCAGGGACGAGTTTTTCGCCAGGTTGAGGTATTGGCTGGTCAGCGGCGGAATGATCACCCGCAAGGCCTGCGGGATGATGACCTTGCGCAGCGTCGGCCCAGGGCGCAGGCCCAGGGAGCGCGCGGCTTCGGTCTGGCCGTGGCTGACGGACTTGATGCCCGACCGCACGATCTCGGCGATAAACGCCGCTGTGTAGACGGTCAACGCCAGGGTCAGCGCCAGCAGTTCGGGGATCAATACCCAGCCGCCGACAAAGTTGAAGCCTGAAAGCTTGGGCATTTCCCAGTGCAGCGGGGCACCGAAGATCAAGGCGCACAAAGCCGGGATCACGATGAACAGCGCCAGGCCGGCCCAGAACTTGTGGAACGGTACGCCGGTCGCTTCAAAACGCTTGTTGGCCCAGCGCGCCATCAGCACGATTGCCACGATGGCGACCACGATGCTGACCACAAACGGCCAGAAACCGTCGGCGGCAATCGCTGCCGGCATGTTCAGGCCACGGCTGCTGACAAAGAAGGTATCGCCGAAGTTATGACTGTTACGCGGCCCCGGCATGGTCAGGAACACCGCGAAATACCAGAACAGGATTTGCAGCAGCGGCGGAATGTTGCGGAACACTTCCACATACACGGTTGCCAGCTTATTGATCATCCAGTTCGGCGACAGCCGCGCCACGCCGATGACGAACCCGAGCAGGGTCGCCAGGATCACGCCAATGAAGGTCACCAGCAGGGTGTTGAGCAAACCGATCACGAAGACTCGGGCATAGCTGTCCGATTCGGTGTAGTCGATCAAATGCTGCGCGATGCCGAAGCCCGCACTGCGTTCAAGAAAGTCGAAACCCGAGGTAATGCCCCGGTGTTGAAGGTTGGTCTGGGTGTTGTTGAAGAGGTACCAGCCCAGCGAGACCACCGCCACAATCGTGATGATCTGGAAGAGCCACGCACGCACTTTAGGGTCGCTGAAGCTGAGCTTCTGCTTGGGTGCGCCGATTTGTTTTTGCATGAAATGCCCCGAAAATAATGGAACAGAACATCACCCGGCGGTTGGCCCACCGGGTGACAGAACCATCAGCGATCAGCGCACAGGGGGTGCGTATTGAATGCCGCCGTTGTTCCACAGCGCGTTCAGGCCACGGTCGATTTCCAGCGGGGTGCTCTTGCCCAGGTTGCGCTCGAACACTTCACCGTAGTTACCGACTTGCTTGACGATCTGTACAACCCAGTCTTTCTTCACTTTCAGGTCTTTGCCGTATTCGCCGTCGGCACCGAGCAGACGCGCAACGTCCGGGTTCTTGGTGGACTTGGCTTCAGCTTCAACGTTTTTCGAGGTGATACCGGCTTCTTCAGCGTTGAGCATGGCGTAGCCAACCCAGCGCACGATAGCCAGCCACTCGTCGTCGCCGTTACGCACGACCGGGCCCAATGGCTCTTTGGAAATGGTTTCCGGCAGAACCACGTAGTCCTTCGGCGCGGCCAGCTTGCTGCGCTGGGCGAACAGTTGGGACTTGTCGGAGGTCAGCACGTCGCAGCGCCCGGATTCCAGCGACTTGGCGCTTTCGTCGGAGGTGTCGAAGGTGATCGGGGTGTATTTCAGGTTGTTGCCACGGAAGTAGTCGGAAACGTTCAGCTCAGTGGTGGTACCGGCCTGGATGCAGATGGTTGCACCGTCCAGTTCCTTGGCGCTTTTCACGCCCAGCTTGTTGTTTACCAGGAAGCCGATGCCGTCGTAGTAAGTGATGAAGCCTGGGAATTTCAGGCCCATGCCGGCGTCGCGGGAGCTGGTCATGGTGGTGTTACGGGACAGAATGTCGACTTCGCCGGATTGAAGCGCGGTGAAACGCTCCTTGGCGTTCAACTGGCTGAATTTGACCTTGGTCGCGTCGCCAAAAACGGCAGCGGCCACAGCGCGGCACACGTCAGCGTCGATCCCGAGGATCTTGCCGCTGGCATCCGGCACCGAGAAACCCGGCAGGCCGTCGCTCACGCCACATTGCACAAAGCCTTTCTTCTGCACGGCATCCAGGGTGGCGCCGGCTTGGGCGAAACCGCTGACACCCAGTACAGCCGCCGCAGTGACGATGGCCAGGGTGGATTTCAATACCTTCATTCAAACCTCCAGTTTGCTCTTGTTGTGTCGGAGCTCGAACCTCAGCGCACCCTTATGAGGCGATATCGACCCGTGTTGGCTTTTTTTAGGGTCAAGCGGCATGAAGTTGTCGCAGTAATTCCAGTTGCTATCCCACAGGCGGCAGTCACTGATAGTGTTACCGTCCCGAGATAGCGCTGACATCGTTCAACACATAGCAAGGCGCGTACCAGAGTGTCGGCTGAGCCGATTCAGCCCACGGTCAATAGAAAAAGATTCAACCGTGCGACATCTTCTTAACAGATCAACCTGTCGCGCACCGTTCCGTCGCACTTAATCGGAGCGCGCGCACATTAATGGAGCAGACATGACCGACCCCTTGATTCTTCAGCCCGCCAAGCCCGCAGACGCCTGCGTCATCTGGTTGCATGGCCTGGGTGCCGATCGCTACGACTTCCTGCCGGTGGCCGAAGCGCTGCAGGAAAGCTTGCTGACTACCCGTTTCGTTTTGCCCCAGGCACCGACCCGCCCGGTGACGATCAACGGTGGCTACGAGATGCCGAGTTGGTACGACATCAAGGCCATGAGCCCGGCGCGCTCCATCAGCCTGGAAGAGCTGGAAGTCTCGGCAAAGATGGTCACGGATTTGATAGAAGCGCAGAAGAGAACCGGAATAGACGCTTCGCGAATTTTCCTCGCCGGTTTTTCCCAAGGCGGCGCCGTGGTCTACCACACTGCATTCCTGAATTGGGAAGGCCCCTTGGGTGGCGTGATCGCCCTCTCCACTTATGCGCCGACCTTCAGTGATGAACTCGAATTGTCCGCCAGTCAGCAGCGTATTCCGGCGCTGTGCCTGCACGGCCAATATGACGACGTGGTGCAAAACGCCATGGGCCGCAGCGCCTACGAGCATTTGAAGACCCGTGGTGTCACCGTGACATGGCAGGAATACCCAATGGGCCACGAAGTGTTACCCGAGGAGATCCGCGATATCGGTGCCTGGTTGACCGCTCGCCTGGGCTGAAAACCACCGTTTATGTAGCCGTATGACAGACGCACTACGCCGCGCCCGATTCTTGCATTACACTGGCCGGCGTACATTCCTTAACCAATTAATGAGATCACCGTGCTCGAAGCACTCAAGAAGATGTTCGGCAAAAGCGAGGCCGAGCCGCTCGCGCCTGTTCCCAGTGCTCCTGTCCCGACAACCGGCAGCCGCAATGACGGCCAACAGTCCGACCGGACTGCGCCTGTCGCCCAGCCGACGACGCCTACGGTGACCGCGCCTGAACCTGTGAAAGACGCTGCACCGGCGCCCAAGCCGCGCCGTGAGCGTGCGCCAAAGCCGCCCGTGATCCCATGGAAACTCGAAGACTTCGTCGTCGAGCCCCAGGAAGGCAAGACGCGCTTCCACGATTTCAAACTGGCTCCTGAACTGATGCACGCCATCCAGGACCTGGGGTTCCCGTACTGCACGCCGATCCAGGCACAGGTGTTGGGCTTCACCCTCGCCGGCAAAGACGCCATCGGCCGTGCCCAGACCGGCACCGGCAAGACCGCCGCGTTCCTGATCTCGATCATCACCCAGTTGCTGCAGACGCCGCCGCCAAAAGAGCGCTACATGGGTGAGCCGCGCGCGCTGATCATCGCCCCGACCCGCGAGCTGGTGGTGCAGATCGCCAAGGACGCCGCCGACCTGACCAAGTACACCGGCCTCAACGTGATGACGTTCGTCGGCGGCATGGACTTCGACAAGCAGCTCAAGCACCTTGAAGCCCGCCACTGCGACATTTTGGTGGCGACACCGGGCCGCCTGCTGGACTTCAACCAGCGTGGCGACGTGCACCTGGACATGGTCGAAGTGATGGTGCTGGACGAAGCCGACCGCATGCTCGACATGGGTTTCATCCCACAAGTGCGTCAGATCATTCGCCAGACACCGCCGAAATCCGAGCGCCAGACCCTGCTGTTTTCCGCGACCTTCACCGAAGACGTGATGAACCTCGCCAAGCAGTGGACCACCGACCCGTCCATCGTCGAGATCGAAGCGGAAAACGTCGCCAGCGAAAACGTCGAGCAACACATCTACGCCGTGGCCGGTGCCGACAAGTACAAGCTGCTCTACAACCTGGTCAACGACAACGGTTGGGAGCGCGTGATGGTGTTCGCCAACCGCAAGGACGAAGTGCGCCGCATCGAAGAACGCCTGGTGCGCGATGGCGTGAACGCGGCGCAACTGTCCGGCGATGTGCCGCAGCACAAGCGTATCAAGACGTTGGAAGGCTTCCGCGAAGGCAAGATCCGCGTGTTGGTGGCCACCGATGTGGCGGGCCGTGGGATTCACATTGACGGCATCAGCCATGTGATCAACTTCACCCTGCCGGAAGTGCCGGATGATTATGTGCACCGGATTGGCCGTACCGGCCGCGCCGGGGCTGCGGGTGTATCGATCAGTTTTGCCGGGGAAGATGACTCGTATCAGTTGCCGTCGATCGAGACGTTGCTGGGGCGCAAGATCAGCTGCGAGACGCCGCCGACGCATTTGCTGCGGGCTGTTGAGCGTAAACGCCCCTAAAGCTGGGATGCGTTAAAAAATGTGGGAGCGGGCTTTTGTGGGAGCTGGCTTGCCTGCGATGGCATCACCTCGGTTCAACTGAAAAACCGAGGCGCCTGCATCGCGGGCAAGCCCGGCTCCCACAAAAGCCAGCTCCCACATTGGGTTTTGTGTTTGGCCTAGGACTTCCAGCGATCCGCTGCGGCGTGGTCGCTACTGCGCCCGTCGACCCAACGCGGACCCTCACTGGTATTTTCCTTCTTCCAAAACGGCGCACGCGTCTTCAAGTAGTCCATCACAAACGCACACGCATCAAACGCCGCCTGCCGATGAGCGCTGGCCGCCGCCACAAACACAATCGGCTCCCCTGGCTCCAGGGCGCCAATGCGGTGCAGCACTTCCAGCTTGAGCAACGGCCAGCGCTGCTCGGCTTCCACAGCGATCTTGGCCAGGGCCTTCTCGGTCATGCCGGGGTAGTGTTCCAGGAACATCCCCGACACGTCGCGGCCGTCATTGAAGTCGCGCACGTAGCCGACAAAACTCACCACCGCGCCCACGCCCACATTGGCCGCGTGCATGGCATTCACCTCAAAACCCGGATCAAACGCCTGGACCTGCACTCGAATGGCCATGCTCAGCCTCCGGTCACCGGTGGGAAGAACGCCACTTCGTCACCCGCCTGCACTGGCTCATCGAGGCCGCACAACGCCTCGTTGCGCGCGCACATCAGGCTGGTCTCGTTGAGTACGGCAAACTCCGGGTCACTGGCCAACGCAAGACGTACCGCGTCGACAGTGGCGAATTCGCCCTCCATCTCCAGCGAATCAAACCCCACCGCCTCGGCGTAACGCGCAAAGAACAATACGTTGATGCTCATGCCTGGTCCGCCTTGAAGTGCCCGCTCTTGCCGCCCAGCTTTTCCAGCAGGCGAATGCTTTCGATGGTCATGCCGCGATCCACGGCCTTGCACATGTCGTAAATGGTCAATGCCGCGACGCTGGCGGCGGTGAGGGCTTCCATTTCCACGCCGGTCTGTCCGGAAAGTTTGCAGCGCGCCAGGATATGCACCGAGTCTGTGCCCTCAGCACTCAGTTCGACCTTGACGCCCGTCAACATCAACGGGTGGCACAGGGGGATCAGATCACTGGTTTTTTTCGCCGCTTGGATCCCGGCGATGCGGGCCACGGCAAACACGTCACCCTTGGGATGGGCGCCGTCGACAATCATTTTCAGAGTCTCGGGCAACATGCGCACCCGGGCTTCGGCCACCGCTTCACGGAACGTCACGGACTTGTCGGTGACGTCGACCATGTGGGCGCGACCTTGGGAATCGAGATGAGTCAGCACAGGGATACTCCTGATCAGGAGCACCGATTGTAAACCTTACACACAATAAATGTGGGAGCTGGCTTACCAGCCCCCACCGTGGCTGCGGTTACAGATGGGATTCGGCGTATTCAGCCAGGATCGAACGTGGAACCCCTTGCAGCGCAATATGCACGCCGTTCGGGAAGTCTTTGAAGCGTTCCGTCAGGTAGGTCAGCCCGGAGCTGGTCGCGGACAGGTAAGGGGTGTCGATCTGTGCCAGGTTGCCCAGGCACACCACTTTGGAACCGGCGCCGGCACGGGTGATGATGGTTTTCATCTGGTGCGGCGTAAGGTTCTGGCATTCATCGATCAAGATCAGGCTTTGCTGGAAGCTGCGACCCCGGATGTAGTTGAGGGATTTGAACTGCAACGGCACTTTGCTGAGGATGTAGTCGACGCTGCCATGGGTGTTTTCGTCATCCATGTGCAAGGCTTCGAGGTTGTCGGTGATCGCCCCCAGCCACGGCTCCATTTTTTCCGCCTCGGTGCCGGGCAGGAAGCCGATTTCCTGGTCAAGGCCCTGCACGCTGCGGGTGGCGATGATGCGGCGATAGCGCTTGGTCACCATGGTCTGCTCGATGGCGGCAGCCAGGGCGAGGATGGTCTTGCCGGAACCGGCGGCACCGGTCAGGTTGACCAGGTGGATGTCCGGGTCGAGCAACGCGTACAGCGCCAGGCTCTGGTAGATGTCACGCGGTTTCAGGCCCCAGGCTTCCTGGTGCAACAGGGGTTCCTGATGCAGGTCGAGGATCAGCAGCTTGTCGACCTGGATCTCTTTGATCCAGCCCACGAAGCCCTGTTCGTCGACGATGAATTCATTGATATGCACGGCGGGCAGATTTTCGATCAGCTGCACCTGGTGCCAGGTACGGCCATGGTCCTGGCGGGTTTCGACCTTGCTGACGCGATCCCAGAACGAGCCAGTGATCATGTGATAACCACGGGACAGCATCGACACGTCGTCGACCAGTTGGTCGGTACTGTAGTCCTCGGCCGCGATCCCACATGCTCGGGCCTTGAGGCGCATATTGATGTCTTTGGTCACCAGCACTACGCGCAGGTCCTTGTCGCGGGCGTGCAGGTCGATCAATTGGTTGATGATTTTGTTGTCGTTCAGATTTTCCGGCAGCAGGCTGTTGGGCTCGCTGCGCTTGCTCATCAGAATCGACAGCAAGCCCTTGGGCCCGCCTTTGCCGCGCTGGATCGGTACGCCGACTTCGACGTCCTCCGGCGACGCTTCGCCCAATGTCTTGTCGATCAGGCGGATGGCCTGGCGGCATTCGGCGGCAACGCTGTGGTGCCCGCTTTTGAGTTTGTCGAGTTCCTCAAGCACGATCATCGGGATGGCGACGTGGTGTTCTTCGAAGTTGAGCAGTGCGTTTGGATCGTGGATCAATACGTTGGTATCAAGCACATAAAGGATTGGCTGGTCGGAAGAAGGGTTACGTCCATGATCATCCATACTCGGTCACCTTTTGTGGGAGCCAGTCGACGCAATACCTGGGCGGTGCTGCGCCTCGATTCGACCACCGACTGCACCTGAGTGACGTCAAGCGCAGTGCCCACCTGAGGAGTCTTGGAAGACGCCACCTGTGCTGCAGGTTTCGGCGATCTGACTTCGTAATACCGCAAAACATGTGACAGAAAAAAGCACTTTGACGCTTTTTTGAAGTTTATTTTTCAGGATGACGAATAGCACTAGCCGAGTACCCCGTACCCCGCTAAAGTCGGAAGTCCGCCTGCTTCGAAATGTCGCAAAAAATCACCCCGGAAACGCCTCATCCCCAACAGGGCCGGGCACTTCATCGAAACGCCTCCCGGCAGTCCTGCCAACCCAGACCACTCTGCGCCGTCGCCTGCAACAGCATGGGTAAAGCCACCCGCGCCTTGTCCTGAGTGTCGTGAAACACAATCACGCCTTTGCGCCACAGCAGCATCAGGGTCAGCACCCGTTGCGCCGATTCATCGGCCTTGAGCTTGCCCGGTTCGTCCTGGGAATCGATGTCCCACAGTGCCACCTGCAAGCCCTGGGCTTGAAAGAAGCCCTGGCTGTCCGCACGACGTTGACCATAGGGCGGACGGAACAGCGGCACGTAGTTTTCCGGCATCAGGTTTTGCGCCAGTGACGCACTGCGGGTGATGGAACTCTGCCAGTCCACCCAATGGCTGTGTGAGCGGTACTGCCAGCCCTGGGTGCCGACGCACTGGCCCTGGTACAACGCCTGCACATCGGCCACCGAACTGCGCTCGACACGGGTTTGCAGGCTGCTGCCGAGGGCGAAGAACGTGGCGTTCATCTTTTGCTTGCGCAGGTAGTCGGTGAGCCAGTCGGTATTGCCACTGACGGGCGCGGGGCCGCCGTCGAAGGTGAGCAGGAACAGGCGGTCGTTGAACTCATCGCCATTGCGCTCATGGTCGCCGAACCGTGCGATTTCGCTACTGATCTGCGGGAACAGCGCGGCCTTGCGCAGCAGCTCGTCCAGGTAGCGCTCATGGAACACATGGCTGGGGTTGGCCCAGCCTATATAGAAGGAGTCTTCACTCACCTCGAACTTGCCGGCCTGCTCGCGCAGGTCGTCCATGTTCTCTACCAGATAGCAGAACGAGGCGTCGACTTCGCAGCTCTGCTGGGCAAACGTGTAATTCTCCAGCAGGCGCTGCCAGAGCTGGCGACGCAGGTCGTCGATGGCGGACAGGTTGATGATCTTCAGGCCCAGACGCTGCTTGAGCGCGGCTTCGTCCTGATTCTCGCTGGCCAGCAGGCTGTGGGCGAACATGAGGATTTCGGCGCGTGAGGCCACGTCGAACAGCGCCGGGCTGCCGAGTTTTTCGGGCCAGGTGCCACGGTCCAGGCTCGCCACATCCACGGGCGCCGCGTGGGCGTTCAGGCATAGCAGACATGCCGATAAGAAAAGCGCTATTCGCACACGGGGTCTCCCTCTCCAGAGTCACCGGCCATCATAGCGGATCATGCCTATCGCCATCATAGGTGGAGTCAAAACGCCCCAGCCCCTAGAATCCCTCCCACGATTACAGGAGACGACTTCATGCTGATGGTGATTTCACCCGCCAAGACCCTCGATTTCGAGACCGCACCTGCGACCCAGCGCTTTACCCTGCCGCAGTACCTGGACCATTCCCAGGAGCTGATCGAGCAACTGCGCGAGTTCAGCCCGGCGCAAATCAGCGAATTGATGCACGTATCCGACAAGATCGGCGGCCTCAACGCCGCGCGTTTCGGCAGCTGGACGCCTGCGTTCACACAGGAAAACGCCAAGCAGGCGCTGCTGGCCTTCAAAGGCGACGTGTACACCGGCCTGAATGCCGAGACGTTCAGCGATGCCGATTTCACCTACGCCCAGGACCACCTGCGTATGCTCTCGGGCCTCTACGGCCTGCTGCGCCCGTTGGACCTGATGATGCCGTATCGCCTGGAAATGGGCACCAAACTGCCCAACGCCCGTGGCAAGGACCTTTACGCCTTCTGGGGCACCCGCATCAGCGAATGGCTCAACGAAGCACTGGCTGAACAAGGCGATGACGTCCTGCTGAACCTGGCCTCCAACGAGTACTTCTCGGCGGTCAAGCGCACGGCCCTCAACGCACGGATCATCAACACCGAGTTCAAGGACCTGAAGAACGGTCAGTACAAGATCATCAGCTTCTACGCCAAGAAGGCCCGGGGCATGATGAGCCGCTTTGTGATCGAAGAACGCATCAACGACCCGGCCAAGCTGAAGGCATTCGACGTGCAGGGCTATCGCTTCAATGCGGAGCAGTCGAAGCCGGATAACCTGGTGTTCTTGCGCGATCACGCACCGGAATAAGGCTCTCGAAAGCACAGGTGTTCGAATGTGGGAGCTGGCTTGCCTGCGATAGCAGTATTTCAGTGACAGATGTGTCAACTGATCCACCGCCATCGCAGGCAAGCCAGCTCCCACATTTTTTATCGCATTCCACCCTTCAAATCGCCATTTTTTTGGCGTCAAAAAACATCTTGACGCATCTCTAACAATTCTTTCACTCGACATCCGTCGTTTTTTTTCGTAGTGGCACCACTTTTTTTAAACACTAGTGGCACAAAACTATCCCCCTCTCCCAACTCCCCACAACTACTGGCCCAAATAGCAAGTGCTATCAATATAATACCAGTGCCATCTTTCCTAATATTTCAAGAAATTTCCGGAAACAGGATGAGCGGCCTGGAACTTCGTCTAAACGCACGGCTCATACCACCGGTAACGAAATTCTCTGTTTCTGTAAGAGATGACTTACATAACGACCCAAGGAAGTAGCAAAGTTGCCCCATCAACTTTGACTCATGGGTCATATCATCAACTGATATGAGTTGAGGGCGGCGATAAGGATGAATTGCTATCCCCTATAGGCCAAGGCAGCGCTTACCTAAATGTGTCAGTGATGACACCCAAGGTGCTGATAAATAAAGGCTTTAAGCCTCTATCTGCACCCTGCGGCACTGGCGTCGGCACCTTCCCCCAGGAAGGCCGGCTGCATTTCAGGGCAAGCCCCAATAACAAGGCCAAGTTGCGCACAACTTGAGTGCAATAGTTAGTCACTCACTAATTAACATGCCTGTACGCGGTAAGTCGGCGTCTATTCGCCCAACTTCCGTGGCATCAGTGACGCTTGCAAACATGAACTCGCCATCTAATTGGCATGATTAACACCGTCTTCAATGACAAAGAGGTAAATGCGATGCGCATCAGCATATTTGGTTTGGGTTACGTTGGCGCAGTGTGTGCCGGTTGCCTGTCTGCCCGTGGCCACGAAGTGGTGGGCGTAGACATCTCCAAGGACAAGATTGACCTGATCAATGCGGGCAAATCGCCAATCGTTGAACCCGGTCTGGGCGAGCTGTTGAGCCAGGGTATTCAGAACGGCCGGCTGCGCGGTACTACCAACTTCGCCGAAGCCATCCGCGACACCGACCTGTCGATGATCTGCGTCGGTACGCCAAGCAAGAAAAACGGCGACCTGGAACTGGATTACATCGAAGCGGTATGCCGCGAAATCGGCCTGGTGCTGCGTGACAAAACCACCCGCCACACCGTGGTCGTGCGCAGCACCGTGCTGCCAGGCACCGTGGCCAACGTGGTGATCCCGATTCTCGAAGACTGCTCGGGCAAAAAAGCCGGCGTCGACTTCGGTGTCGCGGTCAACCCGGAATTCCTGCGTGAATCCACCGCCATCGCCGACTACGACCTGCCACCGATGACCGTCATCGGTGAATTCGACAAAGCCTCCGGCGATGTCCTGCAGTCGCTGTACGAAGAGCTCGACGCACCGATCATCCGCAAGGACATCGCCGTTGCCGAAATGATCAAGTACACCTGCAACGTGTGGCACGCCACCAAGGTGACCTTCGCCAACGAGATCGGCAACATCGCCAAGGCCGTCGGCGTCGACGGTCGCGAAGTGATGGAAGTGGTTTGCCAGGACAAGACCCTCAACCTGTCCCAGTACTACATGCGCCCAGGCTTCGCCTTCGGTGGTTCGTGCCTGCCAAAAGACGTGCGCGCCCTCACCTACCGCGCCAGTTCGCTGGACGTGGAAGCGCCGCTGCTCAACTCGCTGATGCGCAGCAACGAGTCCCAGGTGCAGAACGCCTTCGACATCGTCTCCAGCCACGACAAGCGCAAAGTCGCCTTGCTGGGCCTGAGCTTCAAGGCCGGTACCGATGACCTGCGCGAAAGCCCGCTGGTAGAGCTGGCCGAAATGCTGATCGGCAAGGGTTTCGACCTGAGCATCTACGACAGCAACGTCGAGTACGCCCGTGTCCACGGCGCGAACAAAGACTACATCGAAGGCAAGATCCCACACGTGTCGTCCCTGCTCAACTCGGACTTCGACGACGTGATCAACAACTCCGACGTGATCATCCTGGGCAACCGCGATGAGAAATTCCGTGCCCTGGCGCAGAACGCACCGCACGGCAAGCAAGTGATCGACCTGGTGGGCTTCATGGCCAAGGCCACCAGCACGAGCGGTCGTACCGAAGGCATTTGCTGGTAACAGCAACGGCCAGTTCCAAGCTGCCAGCGTCCTAATCCCCTGCGCTGGCAGCCTGGAGCCTTCTTCACCTTCGGATGACGCTTATGTCCAAGTTAAAACACATATTGCTCCAATCCGCCGGCTGGCTGTTCTTCCTCAGCCTGCTGATGGGACTCGCCCTGCTGCTGCCGGCGAGTACGTTCGACTCCGAGTCGAAGAATTTTATTTTCCTGATTGGCGCCGTCGGCATCTGGCGCTACTCGATGGGCGCTACGCATTTCTTTCGCGGCATGCTGTTCCTGTACGTGGTCTACCCGCACCTGCGCCGCAAAGTGCGCAAGCTGGGCAAGGCCGCCGACCCGTCCCATGTGTTCCTGATGGTCACCAGTTTCCGGATCGATGCGCTGACCACCGCGCAGGTCTACAGCTCGGTGATCCGTGAAGCCATCGAATGCGGCTTCCCGACCACCGTGGTCTGCTCGCTGGTGGAAATGTCCGATGAGCTGCTGGTGAAAAGCCTGTGGGAACGCATGAACCCGCCGGAACACGTGAAGCTCGACTTCGTGCGTATCGCCGGCACCGGCAAGCGCGACGGCCTGGCCTTTGGTTTCCGCGCCATCTCCCGCCACCTGCCGGATGACCGCGCAGTCGTTGCGGTGATCGACGGCGACACCGTGCTCGCCGAAGGCGTGGTACGCAAGACCGTGCCGTGGTTCCAGTTGTTCGGCAATGTCGGCGGCCTCACCACCAACGAATTCTGTGAAGTACGCGGCGGCTACATCATGAGCGAGTGGCACAAACTGCGCTTCGCCCAACGCCACATCAACATGTGCTCCATGGCCCTGTCCAAGCGCGTACTGACCATGACCGGTCGTATGTCGGTGTTCCGTGCCAGCGTGGTCACCGACCCCGTCTTTATCGCCGACGTGGAAAGCGACTCGCTGCAACACTGGCGCCTGGGCCGCTTCAAGTTCCTCACCGGTGATGACAAGTCCAGCTGGTTCAGCCTGATGCGCCTGGGCTACGACACGTTCTACGTGCCAGACGCGGCGATCCATACCGTGGAACACCCGCCGGAAAAGAGCTTCATCAAGGCCAGCCGCAAGCTGATGTTCCGCTGGTACGGCAACAACCTGCGCCAGAACTCCCGCGCCTTGGGCCTGGGTGTACGCCGCCTGGGTCTGTTCACCAGCGTGGTGTTGTTCGACCAACGCGTGTCGATGTGGACCTCCCTGCTCGGCCTGACCGTGGCAATCATCGCCACCTTCAAGTACGGCGGCGCGTTCATCCTCGCCTACCTGCTGTGGATCGGCATTACCCGCTTGATTCTCACCCTGTTGCTGTCGTGCTCCGGCCACACCATCGGTCCGGCTTACCCGGCGATTCTCTATTACAACCAGATCATGGGCGCACTGGTGAAGATCTACGTGTTCTTCCGCCTTGATCAACAGTCCTGGACCCGCCAGGACACCAAACTGACCCGCGATTTGGCCAGCTTTCAACGTTGGTTCAACACCTGGTCGTCTCGGACCATGACCTTCTCCGCCGGCAGCATTTTCGTCGCCGTGTTGCTGATGATGGTCTGACCCTGCCAAGCCTGAATTAACTTAAGGAATGCCCTGATGAACAGCCAAGTAAACGCTAACGTTGTCCACGAATCCGAAGCCCAGCGCCAACATGCCCGGGTCAAGATCCCGGCTAAGCTGCGCTTCTTCAACACCGACCGCACCCAGACCGAAGCACGGGTGATCGACCTGTCCGCCGGCGGCCTGGCGTTCACCGCTACCCAGCCGCTGACCGTCGGCGAAGTGCACAAGGGCCGCCTGCAATTCGTGATCGATAACCTGGGCCTGGCCATGGACGTGGAGCTGCAGATTCGCTCCTACGACCGACAAAGCGGCCGTACCGGCTGCCAGTTCCAGAACCTCGACGCCCAGGATATTTCCACCCTGCGCCACCTGATCACCTCGCACTTGTCCGGTGACATCGTGACCATGGGCGACGTGCTGGCGACCCTGCAACGCGACAATTTCACCAAGGCGCGCAAGGTCAAGGATGGCGGCAGCAACATGACCGCCGCCGGCCGTCTACGCGCCGTGGTGTTCAGCGCAGGCATCTTCATCGTCGGCCTGGCCGCCTTCGGTTTCATCTTCAAATCGGTGTACGGCATGTACTTCGTCAGCCACGCCCAGGCCGGCCTGGTCAGCGTACCCGGCATGAACGTGACCATGCCGCGCGACGGTACTGTGCAAAGCCTGCTCAAAGGTGACGGGGTCGCCGCCAAAGGCGCGCCACTCGCCACCTTCAGCACCAGCATGCTCGATGTGCTCAAGGGCCACCTGGACGAAGACCAACTGCAACCGGCCAAGGTCGAAGAGCTGTTCGGCAAGCAAATGACCGGCACTCTGACCTCGCCTTGCGATTGCGTGGTAGCCCAGCAAATGGTCGCCGACGGTCAGTACGCCAACAAAGGCGACGTGATCTTCCAACTGGTGCCACGCGGCAGCCTGGCCAATGTGGAAGCGCGCTTCACTTATCGCCAGTTCGCCGATGTTCGCCCAGGCACGCCGGTGAGTTTCCAAGTGGCCGACGAAGAACAGATCCGCACCGGCACCATCGTCAGCAGCACCAGCCTGAACAGCGCCGACCTGTCCTCCGACATCCGCGTGCAGATCAAGCCTGACGCACCGCTGGACAGCACCTACGCCGGTCGCCCGGTAGAAGTGACCAGCGACCGTGGCCCCTCGCTGAACTGGCTGATCGATAAAGCCATGGCTGCGGGTCTTTAATCATGAGCGCCCTTCGAAACCTGCCGGTGCCCCTGGCGCTGGCCATCGCCCTCGCCGGTTGCGCCGGCCTGCCCGACCAACGCCTGGCTAACGAAGCTTTGAAACGTGGCGACACCGTCACCGCGCAGCAGAATTACCAGCAACTGGCAGACCTGGGCTACAGCGAGGCCCAAGTGGGCTTAGCTGATATCCAGGTAGGCACCCGCGATCCGGCGCAAATCAAACAGGCCGAAGCCACCTACCGCGCGGCGGCGGACACTTCGCCCCGCGCCCAGGCCCGCCTCGGTCGCCTGCTGGTGGCCAAGCCTGGCAGCACTGAAGCCGAACACCATGAAGCCGAAGGCCTGCTGAAAAAAGCCTTTGCCAATGGCGAAGGCAACACCCTGATCCCGCTGGCGATGCTGTACCTGCAATACCCCCACAGTTTCCCGAATGTGAATGCCCAGCAGCAGATCAGCAAATGGCAGGCAGCCGGTTATCCGGAAGCTGGCCTGGCCCAGGTGCTGCTGTATCGCACCCAGGACACCTACGACCAGCATCTGGATGACGTTGAGCGCATCTGCAAGGCCGCGCTCAACACCACCGACATCTGCTACGTCGAGCTGGCCACGGTCTACCAGAAAAAAGCCGAGCCGGAAAAACAAGCCGAGCTGCTCAAGCAGATGGAAGCCGGTTACAGCCGTGGCACCGTCACTGCACAACGCGTCGACAGTGTTGCCCGCGTACTCGGCGATGCCACCCTCGGCCAGCCGGACGAAAAAACCGCCCAGGCCCTGCTGGAAAAAATCGCCCCTGGCTACCCGGCGTCCTGGGTCAGCCTGGCACAACTGCTCTACGACTTCCCGGAACTGGGTGACGTCGACCAGATGATGAAGTATCTGGACAACGGCCGCGCCGCCGACCAACCGCGCGCCGAGCTGTTGCTGGGCAAGCTCTACTACGAAGGCAAGTGGGTGCCGGCTGACGCCAAGGCCGCCGAAGCGCACTTCGAAAAAGCCGTAGGCAAGGAAGTGGCCGCCGATTACTACCTCGGCCAGATCTATCGCCGTGGCTACCTGGGCAAGGTCTACCCGCAAAAAGCCCTGGACCATTTGCTGACCGCTGCGCGCAACGGCCAGAACAGCGCCGATTTCGCCATCGCCCAATTGTTTTCCCAAGGCAAGGGCACCAAGCCCGACCCATTGAATGCCTATGTCTTCAGCCAGTTGGCCAAAGCCCAGGACACGCCAGAAGCCAATGACTTGGCCACGCAGCTGGAAACCCCGCTGACGCCTGAGCAACGCGCCCAAGGCCAACGCCTGGTGCAACAGGAACTGGCCGCCCGCGGCACCCTGGCCCAGAGCACGCTGCAACTGCACGCCCTGGATGAAGAAGACGACGGCGAGGAATCCCTATGAAGCTCAATCCATTCGTCAAGGCCGGTATCGGCCTGACCTTCGCCCTGCTGTGGTCGTGCCCGACCCTGGCTGCGCTGACCGAAGCCAAGAACTTCGGCCTGGAAGTCAAAGCCACCGCGCAGTCCGAAGACGACCGCGACCTGGGCACGCAGAAAGGCGGCGACGTCAACGGCGTCGGCCTCGACCTGCGCCCGTGGATCTACGGCGAAAGCGGCGCGTGGAGCGCCTACGCCATGGGCCAGGCCGTGGTCTCCAGCGACATCATCGAGACCGACCCGCTGCAGCAGTCGGCCGATGACGAAAACCAGCAGACCACCAACAACGACCGCAAGGCCAAGAAAAACTACTTGGCCATGCGTGAGTTCTGGGTCGGCTACAGCGGCTTCACGCCCTACCCTGGCGAGATCCTCAAGCTGGGTCGCCAACGCCTGCGCAACGACGACGGCCAATGGCGCGACACCAACATCGAAGCGCTGAACTGGACGTTCGACACCACCCTGCTCAAGGCCAATGTCGGCGTTGCCGAACGCTTCAGCGAATACCGCACCGACCTCAAGGAACTGTCGCCCAAGGACAAGGACCGTCAGCACCTGTACGCCGACGCTGCCTACCAGTGGACGCCCGGTCAGTGGATCGGCCTGCGCGGCCACCACACCCATGACAACGGCAAGCTCGACTACCCGGAACCCGGCGTGCCGACCGACTCGTTGGACAAGCGTGAGAACGGCGACCTGAGCTGGCTCGGCATCGAAGCCAACAGCGACGCCTACAACTGGCGCAACACCAATACCGTCAACTACTGGGCCAGCGTCACCGGCATGCGAGGCGACCGTGACACCGTCAACGCGCTGAACGCCGACGGCACTCGCCCAACCAATGCCAAGCGCAGCGATGACGTGAGTGGCTGGGCCACCGACCTCGGCGTGCGTCTGCGCCTTGATCCGCAGTGGCAAGTCGGTGCGGCCTACTCCCGCGCCAGCGCCGAGTACGAGCAGAACGGCCTGCAGAGCAACCGTTCGAACTGGACCGGTACCCAGTCCCGCGTGCACCGCTTCGGCGAAGCCTTCCGCGGCGAGATGAACAACATGCAGTCCATGAGCCTGTTCGGTTCCTGGCAGCTGCGCGAGGACTATGACGCAAGCCTCGTGTACCACAAGTTCTGGCGTGTCGACGGCAACAAGCCGGTCGGCAGCAACGGCATCGATGCGGTGCAGAACAACACCGACGACGTGACCGGCGCGATCCTGTCCAGCACGTCCCTGCCGCTTGAAGACGGCAAGAAAGACCTGGGCCAAGAGATGGACCTGGTCGTCACCAAGTACTTCAAGACCGGCCTGTTGCCGGCTGCGCTGAGCCAGTCGATTGACGAGCCGTCGGCCCTGGTGCGTTTCCGTGCCGGTGTGTTCAAGCCGGGTGACGCCTATGGCAGCCAGGTCGATTCGTACATGCATCGCGCCTTTGTCGACGTGATCTGGAAGTTCTGATGGGAGCCTGCGCAATGAACCCTCAAGCCCTCAAAGGCTCGGCCCTGTTGGCAGCAGCGATGCTGCTGGCAAGCGGTGCTGCCCTGGCCGATGTCGCGCCGCAGGCGAAAGCGCCGACCATCGCCAAAGAGCTGCAACAGGCCAAGACCTACACCATCTCCAGCCCGCCGACCGCGCCGCTGGAAATGGCCAAGCCGGCCCTGCCGGATCTGTCGGGCTACACCGATGCGGCGATGGAAAAGAAAATCGTCAGAAGCAAGCCAGGCAAGATCAGCCTGCGCCGCATGATGCAGGAAGACGCCCTCAAGGACTTCATCGGCGGTGATAACAAGATGGCCGAGTGGGTGGTACGCCAGCACGGCATTCCCCAAGCGATTTTTGTCGACGACGGCTACATGAACCTCAAGGATCTGCTGGGTAAAGTGCCCAAGCAGTACCTGAGCGAGACCTCGCCGGGTGTGATCGTGGCCAGGCTGCCGATCGTGGTTGGCCGCAAGGGCATCCTGGAAATCGACAAGAAGACCCAGGAACTGCGTTTGTCCCAGGAAGCCGGTTCGTTCCTGATCAACGACGGCCAGCTGTTTGTGCGTGACACCAAAGTCACCGGCTGGAGCGAAAAGGCCAACGGTCCGGCGCTGTTCAAGTCGCCCAAGGAATTCCGCCCGTTCCTGCTGGCCTGGGGTGGCACCGAGACGTATATCTCCAACACCAAGATGGCCAGTTTCGGCTACGCCAACAGTAAGTCGTACGGGGTGAGTATTTCCCAGTACACGCCGAACATGGCCAAGGTGCTCAAGCGTCCCGAGCCGACCGGCTGGATCATCAACTCCGAGTTCTCGGACATGTGGTACGGCTTCTACTGCTACGAGACCACGAACTTCGTGATCAAGGGCAATACCTACAAGGACAACATCGTCTACGGCATTGACCCCCACGACCGTTCCCATGGCCTGATCATCGCGGACAACACCGTCTACGGCACCAAGAAGAAGCACGGCATCATCATTTCCCGAGAAGTGAACGACAGCTTCATCTTCAACAACCGCAGCTACGACAACAAGCTCTCGGGCCTGGTACTGGACCGTAACAGCGTCAACAACATCGTGGCCGACAACGAGTTCTACCGTAACCACACCGACGGCATCACCCTCTATGAGAGCGGCGACAACCTGCTGTGGGGCAACAAGGTGATTGCCAACCGTCGCCACGGTATCCGCGTGCGTAACAGTGTGAACATCAAGTTGTACGAGAACACCTCGATGGCCAACGGCCTGACCGGGCTGTACGGCCACATCAAGGACCTGACCGACACCGACCGTGACATCGCCCTCGACCCGTTCGACGCCAAGGTCTCGCTGATCGTGGTCGGCGGTGAACTGGCGGGTAACGGCAGCGGGCCGCTGTCCATCGACTCACCGTTGAGCGTGGAGCTGTACCGCGTGTCGATGCTGGCGCCGACCAAATCCAGCGGTATCAGCTTCAACGGCGTGCTGGGCGATCGCCAGGAAGAGATTCTCGACCTGCTGGTGCGCCAGCAAAAAGCCGTGCTGATCGACCCTGTCGAACGCCAGACCGAATTGCAGGACTGAGGATGACCCTTATGCACCCACACATGATCAAACTGCTGAGCCTCTCGGGTCTGACCCTCGGCCTGCTCGCGGCCAGCCAGGGCGTGCGCGCCGACGAAATCAAGGCGCCGACCTTCACCGCCGAGCCGTGCTGCAGCCTGTGCCCGGCCGCCCACGATGCGCGCAACTACACCACGCGCTACCAGCAGAACTTCACCACCCTGGTACAAGCCCAGGGCGACTGGCTGTTCCGGACCCAGGAAGACCTGCGCACCGAATTCGACACCACTCCGGCCGGCTACAAGCGCATGCAACAGCTGCACGATGCGTTCAAGGCCAAGGGCGTGGAACTGGTGGTGGTCTACCAGCCGACCCGTGGCCTGGTGAACCGCAACAAGCTCAACCCAGAAGAGAAAGCCAAGTTCGATTTCGACAAGGCGCTGGGTAACTACAAAACCATGCTCGGCCGTTTCGCCAAGATGGGCTACGTGGTGCCGGACCTGTCGCCGTTGACCAACGAGCAGTTGCCGGACGAGTTGCCGGCCCACGATTTCTACTTCCGTGGTGACCAACACTGGACTCCGTATGGCGCCCAGCGCACCGCGAAAATCGTCGGTGAGAAAGTACGCGCCATGCCGGAGTTCGCGGATATTCCGAAGCGCGAATTCGAGACCAAACGCTCCGGACGCATGGGCAAGACCGGCACCCTGCACAACATGGCCGGGCAACTCTGCGGCACCAGCTACGCGATCCAGTACATGGACCAGTTCACCACCGAGCCCAAGGGCGAGGCAGGCGACGGCGACCTGTTCGGCGATTCGGGTAACCCGCAGATCACCCTGGTGGGCACCAGCCACAGCGGCAAGAACTACAACTTCGCCGGCTTCCTGGAACAGGAAATCGGCGCCGACATCCTCAACGTCGCCTTCCCTGGCGGTGGTCTTGAAGGCTCGATGATCCAGTACCTGGGCAGCGACGAATTCCAGAAGACCCCGCCAAAAATCCTCATCTGGGAGTTCTCGCCGCTGTATCGCCTGGACCAGGAGACCATCTACCGCCAGATGATGTCGCTGCTGGACAACGGCTGCGAAGGCAAGCCGGCACAGATGACGGCCAGCACTTCGTTGAAGCCCGGCAAGAACGAATTGATGGTGAACAGTTCGAACAAAGACCTGCGTAATGCCAATCACCAGGTTGATATCCGCTTCGCCGACCCGTCGGTGAAAACCCTGCAAGCCACCCTCTGGTACATGAACGGGCGCCACGAGGACATCAAGATCGAGAAACCCGAAACATCCGATACAGACGGGCGTTTCGCCTTCGAACTGCGTACCGATGAAGACTGGGCCTCGCAGAACTTGCTGGCCGTGGAAGTCCAAGGCCCGGAAGCAGGCCAGGCTGCGCAGAAGGTTGAAGCGAAAATTTGCACACGCAACGTATTCCCAGCGGGCGGTCAACAGACTGCCTCGACAGGGCAATGAGGTTACCTATGCAGAAGTTATTGATTCCAACGCTGCTGGGCCTGGCGATGTTCGCCGGTTCAGTCAACGCCGCCGCGCCACTGCGTCCGCCACAGGGCTATTTCGCCCCCGTGGAAGCATTCAAGACCGGCGACTTCAAGAATGACTGCGACGCCATGCCGGCGCCGTACACCGGCTCGCTGCAATTTCGCAGCAAGTACGAAGGTTCGGACAAAGCCCGCGCCACCCTGAATACCCAGTCCGAAAAAGCCTTTCGCGACAGCACCGCCGATATCACCAAGCTGGAAAAAGACACCAGCAAGCGCGTGATGCAGTTCATGCGCGACGGTCGTCCGGAACAGTTGGAATGCACCCTGAACTGGCTGACCAGCTGGGCCAAGGCAGACGCACTGATGTCCAAGGACTTCAACCACACCGGCAAGTCCATGCGCAAATGGGCGCTGGGCAGCATGGCCTCGGCCTATGTGCGCCTGAAGTTCTCCGACTCGCACCCGCTGGCCAACCACCAGCAGGAGTCGCAGCTGATCGAAGCCTGGTTCAACAAACTGGCCGATCAGGTGGTGAGCGACTGGGACAACCTGCCGCTGGAAAAAACCAACAACCACTCTTACTGGGCTGCCTGGTCGGTGATGGCCACGTCCGTCGCCGTCAACCGTCGCGACCTGTTTGATTGGGCCGTGAAGGAATACAAGGTCGGCGTGAACCAGGTCGACGACCAAGGCTTCCTGCCCAACGAATTGAAGCGCCAGCAACGCGCGTTGTCGTACCACAACTACGCGCTGCCGCCGCTGTCGATGATCGCCAGTTTTGCCCTGGTCAACGGTGTCGACCTGCGTCAGGAAAACAACGGCGCACTCAAACGCCTGGGCGACAAAGTTCTGGCCGGGGTGAAAGACCCGGAGATCTTCGAACAGAAGAACGGCAAAGAGCAGGACATGAAGGACTTGAAACAGGACATGAAATTCGCCTGGCTCGAACCCTTCTGCACCCTCTACACCTGTGCGCCGGATGTGCTCGAGCGCAAGCACGGGATGCAGCCGTTCAAGACGTTCCGCCTCGGGGGTGACCTGACCAAGGTCTACGACCCGACGCATGAAAAAGGCAACAAAGGCAGCTGATTGAACGCAATACAACCTCCCCCGAAATCGTGGGGGGGGTTTGGGGGGGCTGTAGCCCTTGACTGTTGGTTAAACATGGAGAGATCGGGATGGTTTTCTCGTCCAATGTGTTCCTGTTTCTGTTCTTGCCGATCTTTCTCGGCTTGTACTATTTGAGCGGGCAACGCTATCGCAACTTGCTGCTGCTGTTGGCCAGCTACGTGTTCTACGCCTGGTGGCGAGTGGACTTCCTGGCGCTGTTCGCCGCAGTGACGCTATGGAATTACTGGATCGGCCTCAAAGTCGGTGCAGCCGGCGTGCGCACCAAGCCGGCCCAGCGCTGGCTGCTGCTCGGCGTGGTGGTTGACCTGTGCATCCTCGGCTACTTCAAGTACGCCAACTTCGGCGTCGACAGCATCAACGTCATGATGAAGTCGGCCGGCCTGGAGCCGTTCATCCTGACCCACGTGCTGCTGCCGATCGGGATCTCGTTCTACATCTTCGAGTCCATCAGCTACATCATCGACGTGTACCGTGGTGATACCCCGGCGACCCGCAACCTGATCGACTTTGCGGCGTTCGTGGCGATCTTCCCGCACCTGATTGCCGGCCCGGTGTTGCGCTTTCGCGACCTGGCCGACCAGTTCAACAACCGCACCCACACCCTCGACAAGTTCTCCGAGGGCTGCACGCGGTTCATGCAGGGTTTCATCAAGAAGGTGTTCATTGCCGACACCCTCGCGGTGGTGGCTGACCATTGCTTCGCCCTGCAAAACCCAACGACGGGCGATGCCTGGCTTGGCGCGCTGGCCTACACCGCGCAGCTGTACTTCGACTTCTCCGGCTACAGCGACATGGCCATCGGCCTGGGCTTGATGATGGGTTTCCGCTTCATGGAAAACTTCAAGCAGCCGTACATCAGCCAGTCGATCACCGAGTTCTGGCGGCGCTGGCACATCAGCCTGTCCACCTGGCTGCGTGACTACCTGTACATCACCCTGGGCGGCAACCGTAAAGGCACGCTGACCACTTACCGCAACCTGTTCCTGACCATGCTGCTCGGTGGCCTGTGGCACGGCGCGAACATCACCTACATCGTCTGGGGTGCGTGGCACGGCATGTGGCTGGCGATTGAAAAAGCCATCGGCCTCAACACTTCGCCGCGCAGCTTCAACCCGGTGCGTTGGGCCTTCACCTTCCTGCTGGTGGTGATGGGCTGGGTAATCTTCCGCGCCGAGAACCTGCACGTCGCCGGCCGTATGTACGGTGCGATGTTCAGCTTTGGCGAGTGGTCGCTGTCAGAACTCAACCGCGCCAACCTCACCGGCCTGCAAGTGGCAACCCTGGTGGTGGCGTACGCAACCCTGGCGTTCTTTGGCCTGCGCGACTTCTACACCAATCGCCCTGCCGAGAAGACCGAGAAAACCCAGCCGGCCGACCCGAGCCTGATCAAGGCCGTACCGGGCGACAACCCAGGCAGCATCCACGAACCCGGCTTCACCGTGGGCCAGGATGCCGCCGTGCAGCCGGCCTACTGGACCGCTGACTGGCCACGCTACGCCATGCGCGCTGCAGTGCTGCTGCTGTTCGTGGCGTCGATTCTCAAACTGTCGGCGCAGAGTTTCTCGCCGTTCCTTTACTTCCAATTCTGAGGGAGCCGACCATGACCCGTTCATTACGCGTCCTCTATATCGGCTTGTTCCTGGTGGTGCTGCTGGCCCTGGGCGCCTGGTCGCTGCGCAGTTTCTTCGGTTTCAGCACCAATGCCGACGCCACCGTGCTCAATGGTCGCTGGACCAAAGCCGTCGAGACCCACTACGACGACGAGTTCCCGATCAAGCGCATCGGCACCAACCTGTGGGCAGCGCTGGACTACAAGCTGTTCAATGAAGGCCGCCCTGGCGTGGTGCTGGGCCGCGATCACTGGTTGTACAGCGACGAGGAGTTCAACCCCGCCGTCAACGAAGACCAGAACCTGCAAGGCAACTACGCGCTGGTCGAAGGCGTGCGTCAGAAGCTCAAGGCCCAAGGCATTCAACTGGTGATGGCGATTGTGCCAGCCAAGGTGCGCCTGTACCCGGAACACCTGGGTGAAGTGAAACCGGCCAGCATCCACGCCAACCTGTATGACGACTTCCACGCCCGTGTCGCGGCCGACAAGATCATCGCCCCGGACCTGCTCGGCCCGTTGCAACAGGCCAAGCTCGGCGGCAAGCAAGTGTTCCTGCGCACCGACACCCACTGGACCCCGGACGGTGCCGAAATCGCCGCCAAGCAGTTGGCCAAGACCATCGCGGACAAGACGCCACTGAGTGGCGAGCCACAGCGCTTTGTCACCGAGGCGGAAAAAACCGAGCCGCACAAAGGCGACCTGCGTCTGTTCCTGCCGCTGGACCCGCTGTTCGAAAACCTGATGCCGCCGAAAGAGCCGCTGGAAAAACGCGTGACGCACCTGGCCGAAACCAAAGGTGACGACGCCCTGTTCAGCGACAGCGAAACCCCAGTGGCCCTGGTGGGCACCAGCTACAGCGCCAACCCCAACTGGAACTTCGTCGGCGCCCTCAAGCAAGCCTTGGGCAGCGACGTGGTCAGCTACGCCGAAGACGGCCACGGCCCGATCCTGCCGATGCTCAGCTACCTCAAAAGCGATGACTTCAAGAACAGCCCGCCCCAGGTGCTGATCTGGGAGTTTCCTGAACGTTATCTGCCCGTGAACAACGAAATCGGTGATGCCGACCCCGCGTGGGTTGCGCAGCTTAAACAAGCCGGTTCGCGCCAACAGAACATGGCTATCAACACTAAATCCGAGACGCCCGACCGGGCGCAAAACTGAAAGAGAGGTAACTCACATGACTTTCACTACAACTCCTCGTCGTCTCGCTAAAACCCTGGCTATCGCGGCCGGCCTGAGCTTCGTATCGATGTCCGCCTTCGCCGGTGGCGACGCCGCTCTCTACGGCCCTACCGCGCCGAAAGGTTCGAGCTTCGTGCGGATCTACAACGCCAGCAACCAGGAAGTCAGCGCCACCGTCGGCGCCACCAACCTGAGCGACGTTGCACCACTGGCCAGCAGCGACTTCAGCTTCATGCCCGGCGGTGACTACAGCGCCAAGGTCGGCAGCCAGACCGTGCCGGTCAAACTCGCCGCCGACCACTACTACACCCTGGTCAACAGCGGCAGCGGCCAGCCACAGCTGATCGAAGAGCCACCGTTCAAAAACAAGCAGAAGTCCCTGGTGCGCGTGCAGAACCTCAGCGACAAGGCCCTGACCTTGAAGACGGCTGACGGCAAGACCGATGTGGTCAAGGCAGTCGCTGCCAAAGGCCGTGGCGAGCGTGAAATCAACCCGGTGAAAGTGAGCCTGGCGTTGTATGACGGTGACAAGAAAGTTGGCGATGTGAAGCCCGTAGCCCTGGAGCGTGGTGAGGCAGCGGTGCTGTACGTCACCGGTTCCGGTTCAAGCCTGTCGCCAGTCTGGGTGAAACGCCCCGTGTCGACCCGCTAATCCATTTTCCGGGTTGGTTAAGACCAACCCGGACCGAGACAAAAACAAGAGTGAAACGACAAACCTTCGTAGCTCTGACCCAAATCGATTCAAGGAGAAACACCCATGATTCCAGTAATCCTTTCCGGTGGTAGCGGCTCACGTCTTTGGCCGCTTTCCCGTAAACAGTTCCCTAAACAATTCCTGGCCCTGACCGGCGAGCACACGCTGTTCCAGCAAACCCTGGAACGCCTGGTGTTCGAAGGCATGGACACCCCGATCGTGGTCTGCAACAAGGACCACCGCTTTATCGTCAACGAGCAACTGGCCGCGCGTAAGCTGGAAAGCCAGCGCATCCTGATGGAGCCGTTCGGCCGCAACACCGCACCGGCCGTGGCCCTCACCGCGATGATGCTGGTCAATGAAGGCCGCGACGAGCTGATGCTGGTGCTCCCCGCCGACCACGTGATCGACGACCAGAAAGCCCTGCAACGCGCCCTGGCCCTGGCCACCGTGGCCGCCGAGCGCGGCGAGATGGTGCTATTCGGCGTACCGGCCACCCGTCCGGAAACCGGTTATGGCTACATCAAGTCCACCAACGACTCGCTGCTGCCCGAGGGCGTGAGCCGCGTCGAGCAGTTCGTGGAAAAACCCAATGAAAAACGCGCCGTGGAGTTTGTCAAAAGCGGCGGTTACTTCTGGAACAGCGGCATGTTCCTGTTCCGCGCCAGCCGCTTCCTCGAAGAGCTGAAAAAGCACGACCCGGACATCTACGACACCTGCCTGCTGACCCTGGAACGCAGCGAGCAGACCGCCGACACCGTGTCCTTCGACGAAGCCACCTTCGCCTGCTGCCCGGACAATTCCATCGACTACGCCGTGATGGAAAAAACCCAGCGCGCCTGCGTGGTGCCGCTGAGTGCCGGTTGGAGTGACGTCGGTTGCTGGGCCTCGCTGTGGGCCGTCAACGACAAAGACGTCCACGGCAACGTGAGCAAAGGCGACGTGGTGATCCAGGACAGCCGCAACTGCATGATCCACGGCAACGGCAAACTGGTGTCGGTGATCGGCCTGGACAATATCGTGGTGGTGGAAACCAAAGACGCGATGATGATTGCCCACAAGGATAAGGTCCAGGGCGTCAAGCAGATGGTCTCGACCCTCAACGACCAGGGCCGCAGCGAAACCCAGAACCACTGCGAAGTCTATCGTCCGTGGGGCTCCTACGACTCGGTGGACATGGGCGGTCGCTTCCAGGTCAAGCACATCTCGGTCAAGCCAGGCGCGTGCCTGTCGCTGCAGATGCACCACCACCGCGCCGAACACTGGATCGTGGTCAGCGGCACCGCCGAAGTGACCTGTGACGAGAACGTGTTCCTGCTCACCGAGAACCAGTCCACCTACATCCCGATCGCCTCGGTGCACCGCCTGCGCAACCCGGGCAAGATCCCGTTGGAGATCATCGAAGTGCAATCGGGCAGCTACCTGGGTGAAGACGACATCGAGCGCTTTGAAGATATCTACGGTCGCTCGACCCCGGTTGAACGTGGCGTGTCGGTGAAAACTATCGCGCAGTAAAAGAGTCGTACAAGAAGCCCCCGTCCAGCCGACTGCGTCCCCTATCCGCAGCCGGTTGGGCGGGGGCTTTTTAATGCCGCGAATACCCCGCAGGCATTGTGAGCGCCGTTAGCGACGGTCAGCATTTTGGATTTTTTCAGCCCCGTACAACTGGGCAACCTGTCCCCCCAAAGCCATCGCCGTACCCAAGACTTTGCCGAGCGTACCGTGACTGTTGGCAATCGTATGTCCAACGTCCTTGACCACAGCACCGCCCATGGCAATCCCGACCCCCTTGGCTTTTTGGGCGTTCACACTGGCGCTGTCAGGACGCGTCTTCGGGAAACAACCCTGGGACGATTCCAGTATCTGTTGCTGCAAGCTCGTCAGTTTCTGACCTTGTCTTCGATCCAACGGGCGACAGGACGCGTTCGCACTCGTTTGCGCGGACGCGCCAGCATCGGACGTTCGCTGGGGAAGGATAAGAGAAGATGCCACAGAGGCAAGTGCAGAGGTCACGGCCGGGACAATAATGGCTGATGCGATCATAGTTCGTCTCACTGGGTCAGATTGCGGTGATACCCACTTGGGTAGTCTGTATTTCCCTATGTTCGATCTGTGGAAAAAATGAGTCATCAGGTTCCCTCTCGCCCAGCCGACCGCGTCGTTTACCCGAAGGCGGCTGGGCAGAGGACTCCTTAGTTCTACTTCGCCCAGTTACGCGGGGCAAAGGCGTTGTAACTGCCGCTGCTGTTGTCCTTACCCGCTTCTTTATACTCGGCCTTGCCAATTTTCTCGGTAGTTTTGCCCCCCCACATTAAAGCCGTACCGACGGCTTTTGTGGTTGCCCCCCCCGTTTTCGCCATGTTCTTCCCAACCGTTTTTGCCACTCCCCCAAAGATCGTCATGGCAGCTGCTTGGGCTTGGTCCGAGTTCGGCAGCATGGAAAGCCGCGGAGAGACGTATGAAGCAAGGTGCTCGTTGATGCCTTGCATCAACGTCTGCCGCAGGTTCGTAAGCCCTAGGTTTTGCATACGAGGTACCATGGATGAACTGGCCTCATGTTCAGGATGGGTTGCCCCCGTCTGGGTGGGCGCTGGTGCGGCGGTTGCCAAAGGTGTTGGCGCAATTGGAGACGTCAGTACGGGTGTCGAAATAGTTGAAACGGTCATAAAAATCTCGCTTTGCAAGTTTTAGGTTAAGGACCGTCCTGGTTTTGCAAGTGCTTCCTTCCGTGCTCAGTCTCAGTGGAAAAATCTCGAAACCGGTTCCTGTCTCTAAAAAATAAACAGCTGCGCGCCCTCAAGAGCGCAAGCCGCAATAGGCATCAAGCCCACCCCGCAGGTAGGATGTTTTATCCGCATATGAGGTTGTCATCATGTTCTTCGGCGTCCTACTGATCATCACCTGGCTGGTCCTGCTGCTGCGCTACCCAGCCAAAGCCTTGCCGGTGTCGTTGGCTGCCGCCGTCGGCCTGGGGTTCGTGGCGATCTGGGTGGTCTGGCTGGACAACCGCGAAGCCTCCCAACTGGCCCGCCTGGAGCTGCGCATCATCTACGCCGCCGACGAATGCCCCGCCGACCGACCGCTCAAACTGACGCTGAACAACGGCAACGATGTGCCGCTCACCGAGTTGCGCTGGCGCGTCGCCGCGTATGCGCCGGGCGATACGGTGAACCTCGCCGACAACGTCTACGCCGCCCCACGCTATCGCGGCCCCGGTGAGTTGCAAGCCAGCGCCACCTGGGAAGACTGTCTGCCCACTCCGCCTTTGCGCCCCGGCTACCGCGCACAAACCCTGGAATTTCGTGCCGAGCACCTGCAAGGTAGTTTTTCGGACTGATTAAGGATCGATCCATGCCCAACGTACTGATCACCGGTTGTTCCAGCGGCATCGGCCGCGCCCTGGCGGACGCCTTCAAAGCGGCCGGCTACACCGTCTGGGCCAGCGCCCGCCGCCCGGTGGATGTCGCCGCTCTCGCCACGGCGGGCTTCAACGCCGTTGAACTGGATGTCAACGACAGCGCCGCCCTGCAACGCCTGGCCGAGCAATTGGGCGAATTGGATGTACTGATCAACAACGCCGGTTATGGCGCCATGGGTCCGTTGCTCGACGGCGGCACCGAAGCGATGCAACGCCAATTCGAAACCAACGTGTTTTCCATCGTCGGCGTGACCCAGGCGTTGTTCCCGGCCCTGCGCCGCAGCCAGGGATTGGTGGTGAACATCGGCAGTGTTTCCGGTGTGCTGGTAACGCCGTTTGCGGGCGCCTACTGCGCGTCCAAAGCGGCCGTGCACGCCTTGAGCGATGCGCTGCGCATGGAACTGGCGCCGTTTGGCGTGCGGGTCATGGAGGTGCAGCCAGGGGCTATTGATACGAGCTTCGCCAAAAACGCCGGGGCCCAGGCCGAACTGTTAATCAACGAACAGTCCCCCTGGTGGCCGCTGCGCGACGGCATCCGCGCCCGCTCCCAGGCCTCGCAAGACAACCCTACCCCGGCCCACCGGTTTGCCGCGCAAGTGCTCAAGGGCGTACAGCAACCCGCGCCACCGCGTTTGCTGCGCGCCGGGAATGGCAGCCGAGCGTTACCGTTGATGGCCGCGTTACTGCCCAAAGGTTTATTGGAGCGCGTTTTGAAGAAACGCTTTGGATTGGAACGGAGTTTGTGATGATCGACTACAGCGACTTTTTTGAAGAAGTGATCCAGACCCACGTCGAGATCGAGCAATGGTTTGCCGGGGTTGCACCTGAGGGCACCTTGCAAAACCTGCTCGCGCGATTCTCCCCGGAGTTCAGCATGGTTGCCCCGGCGACCGGCACACGGGTCAACGCGGCCGGGGTCAACGCCTTGTTTACACGGTTGGGCGGCATGCGCCAGGGGTTGAAAATCACCTTGAGCGAGATGGCCGGCATCGATCGCCATGCGCGTGGCGCCACGGTGACCTATCGCGAACATCAGGTGGATGCCAGCGGTACACAGACGGACCGCCGTGCCACGGTGGTGTTCGAGAAGCAGGCCAGTGGCGCGTTGCTGTGGCGCCATTTGCATGAAACGTTTATCAAGGCTTAACGCCGTTTCAGTGTTGTGTCTGATCGACGATGACGGTGCACGTAATCCCCGCCGCCAACAACACCCCTTCCGGCACTTCATCGATATGAATCCGCACCGGCACCCGCTGGGCCAGGCGCACCCAGTTGAAGGTCGGGTTCACATCGGCGATCAGCTCGCGGCTCTCGGGGTTGTCGCGGTCGTAGATGCCACGCGAGATGCTTTCCACATGGCCCTTCAAGGTCTCGCCGCTCATCAATTGCATATCGGCTTTATCGCCGACCTTGACGTGGGGCAGCTTGGTTTCTTCGAAGAAGCCATACACCCAGAACGAGTTCATATCCACCACGGCCATCTTGGCTTCGCCGATGCGGGCGTAGTCGCCGCGATGCACATTGAGGTTGGTGACGTAACCATCGACGGCCGCCAGCACTTGGGTGCGTTTCAAATTGAGTTCGGCGGCTTCCAATTGCGCCAGCGCGTGCTGGTAATCGGCCAGCGCCGAGTCGGCGATGTTGCTGGCGTCGTCGCGGTTTTCCTTGGAGATCACCAGCGCATCGAGGTCGGCGCGGCGATGGGCATTGACCTTGCGCATTTCCCAGGTGGCTTTGCGCGACGCCACCAGCGATTGCGCCTGCTTGACCGCAATGCGGTAGTGCTCGGGGTCGATCTGCATCAGCAGGTCACCCTTTTTCACCAGTTGGTTGTCACGCACCGGCACATCAACCACCTCACCGGTGACGTCGGCAGCGACGTTGATGATATCGGCACGCACACGCCCGTCACGGGTCCACGGGGTTTGCATGTAGTGCACCCACAACGTGCGGCCAATCCAGATGGCCAAGGCCAATACCAGCAAGGTCGCGAGCAGGCTGAAAAACTTTTTCATCAGGGCATTCTCAACGGTAGACGGTCAGCGCCAGGGCGCCGAACAGGCAAACGAACAGGCTCAGGCGCAGCAACGCCGGATGCCAGAAAAAACGGTACAGGTCGAAGCCAGCCAAGAAGCGATCAAGCGCCCAGGCCAGCACGGCCGCGATCAGGAACATCAGGGTCATGGTCGGCATGTACACGCCGTGGAACGCGATTTCACGGGGCATGCGGGGATCCTTTTAGAGCGGCCAGCGGCGATTGCGGGTCCAGCAGCGAGGTGCGGATAAAGTGCAGATAGCTTTTCACCCGGCGCAGGGCCGAGGTGTCGAAGTGCGGGGCGAAGGGTTCGTCGGTGGCCTGCACGCGGCTGATCGCATGGTCGACCGCGATCAGGCCACGCTCCAGGTTGCTCGCGCTCGGTTGCAGGAACAGCCGCACCAGCGAGCGGCCCATCACGCGGATCGCCTGGCGCCATGGCTGGGATTCGGCGTACGCCGGATGCACCGGCAGAATCGCCTGTTCCTTGCGCAACTCGATGATCGCGTGGCCGACTTCCAGCACCACGAACATCCAGCGCAGCAGGTCGCGCTGCACTTGCGGCTGGCCGACGGCAAGACCGTAGGCCTGGTGCAGCAAATCGCGGGTACGGCTTTCGAAACTCGACGCCAAGCCCTTGAGCTTGCCGCTGATTGCATACACCACTTGCTCGCGCAGATCCTGCTCCAACCGGCGCCACAGCCAGCGACTGTTGGGCGGCAGGATGATCGCCCCCGCCGCCGCGCACACCAGCATGCCGATGACCATGGCGATGTAGTCGTTGATGAAGGTGTAGGGGTTGTAGACCGTCAGGTTGTCCGGCACCGAGCCTGTGCTGAAGAAGATCAGCAACCCCACGCCGACACCCGCGTATTGCGGACGCGAAGCGAGGAACGCGCCAAAGATGATCACCGGCGCAAGCATCACGCACAGCAGCGGGAAGCCGTCGATCCAGGGGAATACGAAGAACATTTCGACAAAGCCCACCAGGGCCCCGATCAAGGTTCCGCACGCCATCTGGAACGCCATGCGTTTCGGGTTCGGCGTGGCGGCGGACAAGCCCACCGTGGCGGCTGCGATCAGGGTCATGGTCGCGCCGCTGGGCCAGGCGGTGGCCACCCAATAGCTGCCCAAGACGATGAGGATGAATGACGCGCGAATCCCCGAGGCAGCGCAGGCCAGCCAGTTGGTCTTGGGGATGAAGGTTTCGTCCCACTGCTCGCGCTCATGGCTGTGGTCAGCCAGGGACGCGTGGGTTTGCGCGTAGTTGTGCAAATCATCTACGAAGCGATAAAGCAGCTCGTAGGCGGTGTGGAAATCCAGCTGTTCGGCTTCGCTCGGGTGCTCTTCCTGAAAGGCCGCACGCAGGCTGCGGACCTTGGCGGGCAGGCCGTCCTTGTAGGCGCTCAGTTGGTTGACCAAGCGTGCCGCGTCCGGGCTGGTGAGCGCGCGGCCGGAGAAGCCATCGAGCAGTTCGGCAAGATCCTGCAGGCCGGGTTTGATGGCCGCGACCACATGGTCCGCTTCATCTGTGCGCAATCGCTCCAGCAATTGGTGCAAGGCATTGAAGCGTGTGGTGATGCTCATGAACTCGCTGTTGAGGCGACTGAGCCGGCCGTTGCGCCGACGCATGTGTGGGTCTTCAAACACCGTGAGGCTGCGCAGCCCTTCCAGACCCACGGCTTCGGCGATAAACCGCACGTTGCTGGCCTCGAAACCCTCACGCTGGCTGCGCCCACGCAGGCCGTCGGTGACGAACAGCGCAAACACGCCGAAGCGCTGGTACAAGGCGTTGCGCATGGCGGCACTGCTGGTTTGAGGCAGGATCGCGGCACTCACCAGGGTGGAACACAGAATCCCCAGGGAGATTTCCAGCACCCGCCACACCGCCGCCATGAAAGCGCCGTCCGGATGGGCCAGGGCCGGCAACCCGACCATCGCCGCCGTATAACCGGCCAGCACAAAACCATAGGCGCGAAAGTTGCGATTGCGCGTGGCACCGGCGGTGCAGATGCCGACCCAGATCGCCAAGGCGCCGAGGAACAACTCGGTGTTCTGCGCAAACAAGGCAATCAACAACACCATCACCGCCGACCCCACCAGGGTGCCAAGGAAGCGATAGAAACTCTTGGCAAACACCTGGCCGCTTTGCGGTTGCATGACGATAAACACGGTGATCATCGCTGTGCGCGGTTGCGGCAGCTCCAGGCGCATGGCCAGCCACAACGTCAGGAACGCGGCGACCAGCACCTTGAAGATATACACCCAGGTCACGCCATCGCTGCGTGCCCAGTCGAAAAAGCCACGGCGCCACTCAAGGGCATGCAGCCAGCGCAGCGGTGCAGGCAAGGGAGTCATCGCATCCTACTCAGTGATCAAATACGGCCAGCGCCGCTGGGGTCTTGCTCGGAAGGGTCTTGGCGTCTTGCGGCACATCGTTGCCAGCGCCAAGGCCACCGCCCAGGGCCGTCACCAGTTCTGCGTGGGCGCTCAGGCGAGCGGCCTGCACCTGTTGCTCGATCTGTTGCTGATGAAACAGCAAGGTCTGCGCATTCAGCACATTCAGGTAATCGGTGAGGCCACGTTGATAGGCGATCATCGCGATGTCGTAGGTCTTCCGCGCCGAAGCCACCGACTGCGCGGCGAAGGCGGCTTGCTTATCCATCGATTCGCGGCGAATCAATTGGTCGCTGATGCCCTTGAGCGCATTGACCAGGGTCTGGTTGTACTGGGCGACGGCAATGTCATAACCGGCGCTGGCTTCGCCCAGTTCCGCACGCAGGCGGCCGCCGTCGAAGATCGGCAAGGTGATCGCAGGTCCCACGTTGTAGTTGAATTTCTTGCCCGCCAGGAATTCCAGCATGCCGCCACCGGTGGCCATGTAGCCGAGGCTGCCGACCAGGTCGAAGTTGGGGTAGAAACCGGCGTGGGCCACATCGATACCACGGGCCTGGGCCGCGACTTGCCAGCGGCGGGCAACCACATCCGGGCGTTGGCCGAGCAACTGCGCGGGCAGGCTCGACGGCAATTTCAACGGTGCGGCCAGGGACAGGCTCGGGCGTTGCAACTGCGCGCCTTCCCCCGGGCCTTTGCCCGCCAGGGCCGCCAACTGGTTACGGCTCAGGGCGATCTCTTCGTCGAGGGCGTCCAGTTGGCGATGGGTTTCCGGCAACGGGGTTTCGGCCTGGCTGACGTCGAAGTGGGTGCCGATCCCGGCATTCAAGCGCTTGTTGGCCAGGTCGAGGATCTGCTGCTGTTGCGCCAGGGTCGCCGCGGCGATATCGCGGTTGGCGTAGTGCAACGACAACTGGATATAGGCGCGCACTATGTTGTTCTGCAATTCGAGCTGGGCCTGACGCGCTTCGGCGGCGCTCATGTGCGCCAGGTCGACCGCACGTTCGGTGGCATTGCTTTCGCGCCCCCACAAGTCGAGGGCGTAGCTCAGGCCGAGGGACGCATTGTTGTCCCAGGTGTTGGCACCGCTCAGCTCGCCGGGACCATAGAACTGATCCTTCGGCCAGTTGTGGCGCTTAAGGGTGGTGTCGCTGTTGATCTGCAGCGACTCGGCCGACTCGGCAACCCCAGCCATGGCCCGCGCTTCACGCACTCGCGCGGCGGCCATGGCCAGGCTCGGGCTGTGTTGCGTGGCCAGGTCGACCCAGCGGTTCAGTTGCGTGTCGCCGTAGGCTTGCCACCATTGCCCGGTGGGCCAGCGGGCGTCCTGGGCGGCGCTCTGGATGGCTTCATCGGTGGCCAGGTGGTTGGCGTCGAGAGATTGGCCTTGTGGGGCGATTCCTCCGGTTCCGATGCAGCCGCTGATTGCTAACGATAGAGCCCAGACACTGAGAGTCTTCAGCTCTCTGTTGATGCGACGCGGCACGGCAAGCGACTTCCTGAGGTGGTGGTGCGAGGTAGGTGGCGCAATTCTAGGGGGCGGCATAAAGGACGATAAGCTGGTATTCCTGTGAATCTTTGTTACCGTTCAGGCGATAATCCGTTGGTAGGGATCACTGGACGGCGTAACTTTCTGTCACAATTTGTTATCTCCCCTGAGAACACTCCATGGACACTTTGCAAAACATGCGCGCCTTCAGTTGCGTGGCCGAAGCCGGCAGCTTCACCGCCGCCGCCGTGCAACTGGATACCACCACGGCCAATGTGTCGCGCGCGGTCTCCAACCTTGAGGCCCATCTGCAAACCCGCTTGCTCAACCGCACCACCCGCCGCATCGCGCTGACCGAAGCTGGCAAACGTTATCTGCTGCGCTGCGAACAGATCCTGGCCTACGTCGAGGAAGCCGAGGCCGAGGCCAGCGATGCCCACGCGCGCCCCGCCGGGCAGTTGAAAGTGCACACCATGACCGGTATCGGCCAGCACTTCGTCATTGATGCGATTGCGCGCTATCGCCGTACTCACCCGGACGTGACCTTCGACCTGACCCTGGCCAACCGTGTGCCGGACCTGCTCGATGAGGGCTACGACGTCTCCATCGTGCTGGCCAGCGAGCTGCCGGACTCGGGTTTTGTCTCCCAGCGCCTGGGCATTACTTACAGCATCGCGTGTGCCTCGCCGGATTACGTCAAGGCCAAAGGTTGCGCACAGCGCCCACAGGACTTGCTCAACCACGCCTGCCTGCGCTTGGTCAGCCCGGTGATCCAATTGGATAAATGGACCTTCAACGGCCCTGAAGGCCAGGAAAGCGTGGCGATCAATACCTCGCCGTTCCTGGTGAACTCCGCCGATGCGATGAAAACCGCGATCACCAGCGGCATGGGCGTCGGCCTGTTGCCCGTGTACGCGGCCATCGAAGGCCTGCGCAACGGCACCCTGGTGCGGGTGATGCCCAACTACCGTTCCCAGGAACTGAACCTGTACGCCATCTATCCGTCGCGCCAATACCTGGATGCGAAGATCAAGACCTGGGTGGAATACTTGCGCGGTTCGCTGCCGGAAATTCTGGCGGCGCACCAGGCGGAACTGGTGGCGTATGAGTTGAGTGGCAGCCTCAGCGGCGTGCGGATGGCGAACTGACAATCCGCAACAGGAATGTTAGCGTGCTTGGCATTCTTCCGTAGTCGATGAGCCCGCCTGCAATGAAAAAGACTGTCCTCGCCTTCAGCCGCGTCACCCCGGAAATGATCGAACGCCTGCAACAGGATTTCGAGGTGATCGTGCCCAACCCCAAGCTGGGCGACCTCAACGCTCAATTCAATGAAGCCCTGCCCCACGCCCACGGCCTGATCGGCGTGGGCCGCAAGCTGGGGCGCGAACAGTTGCAGGGCGCGAGCAAGCTGGAAGTGGTGTCCAGCGTGTCGGTAGGCTACGACAACTACGATGTGGCGTACTTCAACGAACGCGGGATCATGCTCACCAACACCCCCGACGTGCTCACCGAAAGCACCGCCGACCTGGCCTTCGCCCTGCTCATGAGCAGCGCCCGCCGGGTGGCCGAGCTGGACGCCTGGACCAAGGCCGGCCAGTGGAAAGCCAGCGTCGGCGCACCGTTGTTCGGTTGCGACGTGCATGGCAAAACGCTGGGCATCGTCGGCATGGGCAACATCGGTGCGGCCGTGGCGCGGCGTGGGCGCCTGGGTTTCAACATGCCGATCCTGTACAGCGGCAACAGCCGCAAGCCAGCACTGGAGCAGGAACTGGGCGCACAGTTTCGCAGCCTGGATCAGTTGCTGGCCGAGGCGGATTTCGTCTGCCTGGTGGTGCCGTTGAGCGACAAGACCCGTCACCTGATCAGCACCCGCGAGCTGGGCTTGATGAAGTCCAGCGCGATCCTGATCAACATCTCCCGTGGCCCGGTAGTCGACGAGCCGGCGCTGATCGAAGCCCTGCAAAACCAGACAATCCGTGGCGCCGGGCTGGATGTGTATGAGCAGGAGCCGCTGGCAGAGTCGCCGCTGTTCCAACTGAGCAATGCCGTGACCTTGCCGCACATCGGCTCGGCCACCCACGAAACCCGCGAAGCCATGGCCAACCGCGCCCTGGAAAACCTGCGCAGCGCCCTGCTGGGCCAACGTCCGCAGGACCTGGTGAACCCGCAGGTGTGGAAGGGCTGACTTTAAGGGCCCATGCCCCTAAAGCATGGGCCTCTCAAGTCGATAACCTTCCATAGATCGTCATCCCTGATCCACAGAAGGTTTTTATGTCCACCACCAAAGCCCGCGCAGACTCACTTTCGCTTCTGCTCTTTACCTTGCGCAGCGGCAAGCTGATGGCGATCAACCTGCTGAAAGTCAGCGAAATCATTCCCTGCCCGCCGCTGACCAAGCTGCCGGAGTCCCACCCCCACGTCAAAGGCATCGCCACCCTGCGCGGTAACTCGCTGGCGGTGATCGACCTGAGCCGCGCCCTCGGCGAAATGCCTCTGGCAGACCCCGACGGCGGCTGCCTGATCGTCACCGACGTAAGCCGCTCCAAACAAGGGTTGCACGTGCAGGCGGTGAGCAAGATCGTGCATTGCCTGACCACCGACATCCGCCCACCGCCCTATGGTTCTGGCGGCAACCGCGCGTTCATCACCGGGGTCACCCAAGTGGAAGGTGGCCTGGTACAGGTGCTGGATATCGAGAAAGTCATCCACGGCATCGCGCCGGCACCCATCGAAGCGGCGCCGACCGACCTGACCATGGAAGAAGCCGAAGTGCTCGGCAACGCGCGCATCCTGGTGGTGGACGACAGTCAGGTCGCCCTGCAGCAATCGGTGCACACTCTGCGTAACCTCGGCCTCACCTGCCACACCGCGCGCAGTGCCAAGGAAGCCATCGATGTGTTGCTGGAGCTGCAAGGCACGGTCGAGCAGATCAATGTGGTGGTGTCGGACATCGAGATGTCGGAAATGGACGGCTACGCCCTGACCCGCACCCTGCGCGAAACCCCGGATTTCCAACACCTCTATGTACTGCTGCACACCTCCCTGGACAGTGCGATGAACAGCGAAAAAGCCCGCTTGGCCGGCGCCGACGCAGTACTTACCAAATTCTCCTCGCCAGAGCTGACCAAGTGCCTGGTGGTGGCCGCGCAAACGGTGGCGCAAAAAGGCCTGTGAGCGATTATTTCCAACTGCTGCGGCGCGACCTCGCTGGCAGCCTGCCCGCCCCGCAATGGCCCGCCGGGGTGCAGCTGGACCACTACCGCGACAACCTGGCGCCAGCGATTCATGCCGTGTTGTGCCTGACCCAGGAACAGGGCGGCGGTCGCGTGCCCAACCTGGAAACCTGGCAGCACCAATTCACCACCGATGCCGAGTTCGATCCCACCCTGTGCCTGGTGGTCAGCAACAACGACGGCATTCTCGGCGTGGCCCAGTGCTGGACCAGTGCCTTTATCAAGAACCTCTCCATCCACCCTTGCGCCCAAGGCCAAGGGCTGGGGCGTGCCCTGTTGCTGCACAGCTTCCAGGTGTTCAAGCAACGCGGTGAGCCCTATGTGGACCTCAAGGTGCTGGAGAGCAATGGGCGTGCTCGCCAGCTGTATGAAAGCGCGGGGATGACATTTGTCCTACGCGACTTAGTCAGTCAGGACTGACACGCACTGGCGTGTAACTTGCTTCCAGAGAGCGAATCGGTGAACAGAGGTAAAAACCCGTCACCGTTCTTGCGTGCCCTCTGACCTAGCCTGGTGACAGATCCGCCATGAATACTCAATTTTCCTGCGTTGGTTGCGGCAAATGCTGCTCCGACCACCACGTGCCCCTGACCCTCGCAGAAGCCCGGATGTGGGCGGCGGACGGCGGTAGCGTTATCGTTCTGGTGGAGGGTTTCCTAGGCAATGGCCTGGGCCTGCCCCAGCAGCAACGCGAACATGCCGAGCGCCGTTCGGTGGTGGTGCCCAGCGGCAATACCGAGGCGTTTGTGGCAATCACCTTTGCCGCCTACAACGCCGGACGCTGCCGGAATCTTGACGACGACAACCGGTGCCGCATCTATGAGCGCCGCCCATTGGTGTGCCGCATCTACCCGATGGAAATCAACCCGCATATCCCGTTGAACCCCGCCGCCAAGGATTGCCCGCCGGAATCTTGGGAACAGGGGCCGGCACTGATCGTCGGCGGTGAGCTGATGGACCAGGAACTGGCTGAACTGATCCGCCGCTCGCGCCAGGCCGACCGCGACGATGTGCAGACCAAAGAGGCGGTGTGCGCTTTGCTGGGCATTCGCACCACGGCGCTCAAGGGTGATGGATTTACCGCTTACTTGCCGGACATGGGCGCCTTCGCCCAGGCGATTGAGTTGGCGATGAATCAGCCGTCCGTGGCCAATGAATGGGTGTTCCATGTGTCGGGAATGGATATCGCCGAACAGGTGCTGGATGCCGGGGCGCAGATTGCCACCGAAGTGCCGGCCAACTATGCGTTTATCCCGCTACGCGCGGCTTAGACCAGAACTCTCGCGCCAACTGACGCAAATCCTCCGCCAGCGCCGCCACATCGCTTGAGCTGAGCTGGCTCTGCTGCCCGGCGCTGACGGTGGCCTCCCCGGCGTTTCGGATGCCGACGATATTGCGGTTGATGTCTTCGCTCACCGCGCTCTGCTCCTCCACAGCTGTTGCGATCTGCTGGCTCATGGCGGTGATTTGCGTGACGCGCTGGCTGATTCCATCCAGCGCGGCGGCGGCCCGTTGCGCTTGTTCGACACTGGCCTCGACATGCTCACTGCTTTGCGCCATGGCCTGCACCGCGTCCCGCGCGCCGCCTTGCAGGGTGCTGATCATGCGCTGGATTTCATCGGTCGATTGCTGGGTGCGCTGGGCCAGGCCGCGCACTTCATCGGCCACCACGGCAAACCCGCGCCCCTGCTCACCCGCGCGTGCAGCCTCGATAGCGGCATTCAGCGCCAGCAGGTTGGTCTGCTCGGCAATCGTGCGGATCACTTCCAGCACGCTGCTGATCTCTCCGCTGTGGCTTTCCAACTGGTGAATCACCTCAGTCGCCCGCGCCAGTTCCTGGGACAGGCGCAACACGGCATCACGGCTTTGATCCACGCGCTGATGGCCTTCGCGGGTTTCGCTGCCAGCCTGGTCGGCAGCCTTGGACGCCTGCTGCGCATGATTGGCCATTTCGGCCACACTGGCGGCCATCTGGTGGATCGCCGCCGCCACTTGGTCGGTCTGGGTTTGCTGCCCCAAGCTACTGGCGTGGCTGCTGTCGAGGTGCCGCACCAATTGCGCGGCATGGCCAGACAGGCGCTGGGACGCATCGCCGATACGGCCCACTACGGCGCCCACCTGGGCTTCGAGCATATGCAAGGCAAACTCGACCTGCCCGCACTCGTCGCGGCGTCCGGTGTAGATCGCCTGGCTCAAGGGGTTGTCGGCGATACGGCGCGCCCGCGTTTGCAACTGGGCCAGGGGCCGCAGGATCACTTGCACACCCACAGCCCCGACCGCACAGCCCACCAACAGCGCCAGTAATTGCCAAGGCAACGCATATTCCACCAAGCCCAGGCCCAGCGCCCAGGTCCCACCACAGGTGACCGCGACCCACGCCACCAGTTTCATGCCCATGCCGATGGCCGGCCACGCCGGGCGCTTGCCGGCTCGCAAGCGTGCGTAGGCCCGCTCTGCCAGGGCAATACTGCGGGCATCCGGCTTGGTACGCACCGATTGATACTCCACCGTCGTTCCGTCGCGGGTGACCGGCGTGGCATAGGCGCTGACCCAATAGTGATCGCCGTTCTTGCAGCGGTTTTTCACCATGCCCATCCACGACCGCCCGCCCTTGAGGGTTTGCCACATATGGGCAAATGCCTCGGGTGGCATATCCGGGTGGCGCAGCACGTTATGCGGCATGCCCAGCAACTCGTCACGGCTGTAGCCGCTGATGTCGATGAAATCCTGGTTGGCGTAGGTCATCGCGCTGGTCAGGTCGGTGGTCGAAAGGATGTTGGCGTCGGGGGCAACGTCCACATTCCGACCGGTGACCGGCAGATTGATCTTCATGGAGAAGCGCGCTCGTGATTGTTGGAGGAGTCGGCAGGGCGTCGACTCTAAGCGCACCGAGAGGGCAAATACTGATCCAGCTCATGTTCCGCGCAATTAATTAGCCATCATTGTGGGGCCAATCGATAAGGCGCAAGGATCCGTTGGTATTCGCCATTGTGCTTGAGCTGTTCGAGGGCGCGGTTGAGCTCCGTGCGTAAGGCCGTGTCGGTATTGCGCAGCGCAATCGCTACACCATCACCCAACATCTCGGCGGATACGGCGGCGCCCATGAAGTCGAAATCCTCGCCGGCTGCTGTGTCGAGCAACGCGCTGCGCATTTCGACGGTGCCCTGCAAGGTTGCATCGATATCGCCTGCCACCAGGCTGCGGATCAATTCGTCGTTGAGCCAGAAGCTTTTGATGATCACCCCTTTTCCGGCCCACTGAGTCCGAACGAAGGCTTCGCGATTGCTGCCCAGCAGCACACCGACCCGCTTGCCTTTGAGGGACGTTGTGGTTGGCGTCAGCCCTGAGTCTCGGCGTGCCACCAGCCGTGTCGTGAAGGGATAGAGGATATCGGTGAAACTCACCCAGCGCCGCCGCTTCGGGGTTGGCGCGATCCCCATGATTGCGTCGAATTGGCGGGCTTCAAGGTCTGCGAAGTTCTCCACCAGCACCTGGTCGACCCAGGTACAGCGCACATTCAATTGCTGGCAAAGGGCATTTCCCAATTCGATATTCAGGCCGACCAACTGCCCTTGCGGGTTACGGCTTTGGAAGGGCGGAAATTGCGCGGCGACGGCGAAACGGATTTCACGTCGCGGTTGATCCAGGCCAGCGACGGCATCCACTGCAAGTAACAGGGCAAGCGCTACACACAGGCGTACAAAGGCCACAGGATACGTCCTTTTCCGGAAAGAGCTCCCTCCTGCCCAGCCGGGTAAAAAATCAGGGCTGGACAGAAACTGTGCAAGCTTTCAAGAAAGGATCGCAGGCCTACAAGCAGAAAGTTCGGCGATCAGCGTAGGCAACGTCCGCGAAACATTTCAGCGAATTATTCTTAACGTTTACCCATGGAGCGGCGAGTGCCCGGCGGTGCCATGCCTGGAGTCTTGGTATGACCGTTCTTGGCGCCGTTCTTGTACCAGGGCTGGGCGTTATTCTTGCTCCCCTCCAGCTCACCCGGCTTGAAAGGAAACTTGAACGCCGGGATCTCGGCTTTTTCAACGCCATCGGCGCTGGCCGAATCGACGAGATCGGTCGCTTCAACAGGGGATTGTGTCGGGGATGTCATGAAAGCTCCGGGGCGTGCAGGAAGTGATGCGGGCACACATTAAGGGCCACGTATGTAGGAAGTATACCTGCGCAACGCAAATCTTTGACCTGCGTCGTACGAGTGGTCAGGCCTTTACTGACGCGGCTGTCAGATAGCGGTCACTTTACTGACCGGGTCCGCAGGCTATAAATACTCACCCCATCTCTTTCCCTTCGTCCTGGCGCCTTACCGCATGCACATTCCTAGAAGAAAAACTGCAGTGATCGTGGGAGTCCTCATCCTACTGGCCGTGGCGGCCTGGGCGCTGACCCGGCCCGCCAAGACCAAGCTGGTCGCCTCCACGGCCGTGCCGGTCCGCGTGATGAAAGTGGTGGAACAGGATTTGCCACGCTACGTCACGGGCATCGGCTCGGTGCTGTCGTTGCACAGCGTGGTCATCCGCCCGCAAATCGACGGCATCCTCACGCGATTGCTGGTCAAGGAAGGGCAACTGGTCAAGGCTGGCGATCTATTGGCGACCATCGATGACCGCTCGATCCGCGCCAGCCTTGACCAGGCCAAGGCGCAACTGGGCGAGAGCCAGGCGCAGTTGCAAGTGGCCGTGGTCAACCTCAAGCGCTACAAGGAACTGAGCGTTGATGACGGCATTTCCAAGCAGACATACGACCAGCAACAGGCACTGGTCAACCAACTGAAAGCGACGATACAAGGTAATCAAGCCGCCATCGACGCGGCCCAGGTACAGCTGTCGTACACGCAGATTCGCTCACCGGTCACCGGCCGCGTCGGTATCCGCAGCGTGGATGAAGGCAACTTCCTGCGCATGAGCGATGCTCAGGGGCTGTTCTCGGTCACCCAGATCGACCCGATTGCCATCGAATTCTCCCTGCCGCAGCAGATGCTACCGACGCTGCAAGGCCTGATCGCGGCCGCTTATCCAGCACGCGTGGACGCCTACCTCGGTGCCGATACCGAAAGTGAAAACTCCGACCTGCTGGGCCAGGGCCGCTTGAGCCTGATCGACAACCAGATCAGCGGTACCACCGGCACCATCCGCGCCAAGGCCGAATTCAGCAACAGCACGCAGAAACTCTGGCCGGGCCAACTGGTGACGATCAAGATCCAGACCGCCCTCGATCGCAATGCCTTGGCAGTCCCGCCCAGCGTGGTGCAACGCGGCCTGGACTCGCACTTCGTGTACCGCGTCAACGGCGACAAGGTCGACATCGTGCCAGTGCAAGTGGTGTATCAGGACAGCGACCGCAATATCCTCAAGGGCATCCAGGTGGGCGATGTGTTGGTCAGCGATGGTCAGTCGCGGCTCAAGGCCGGCGCCAAGGTCGACATTCTCAAAGAGCCACCCCAGGCGATCCAGACCGCTGACGCCAAGGTGCAGCCATGACGACATCGCGGGGATCGATTTCCGCCTGGTGCATCGACCGTCCGGTCGCCACCCTTTTGCTGACCTTTGCCCTGGTACTGCTCGGGCTGATTGCCTTTCCCAAGCTGCCCATCGCCCCGTTGCCGGAGGCAGAATTCCCGACGATCCAAGTGACCGCGCAACTGCCCGGCGCCAGCCCCGACACCATGGCATCGTCGATTGCGACCCCGCTGGAGGTGCAGTTCAGCGCCATCCCCGGCATGACCCAGATGACGTCCAGCAGTGCTTTGGGCTCCACCCTGCTGACCCTGCAATTCACCCTCGATAAGAGCATCGACACCGCTGCACAGGAAGTGCAGGCCGCCATCAACACCGCCGCCGGCAAACTGCCGAGCGACATGCCAAGCCTGCCGACCTGGCGCAAGGTCAACCCGGCAGACAGCCCGGTGCTGATCGTCAGCGTCAGCTCCCATGACATGCCAGGCACCGAACTGAGTGATCTGGTGGAAACCCTGCTGGCCCGACAGATCAGCCAGATCGACGGCGTTGGCCAGATCAACATTACCGGCCAGCAACGCCCGGCGATTCGCGTGCAGGCGTCTCCCGACAAGCTCGCCGCCATCGGCTTGACCCTGGCCGACATCCGCCTGGCGATCCAGCAATCGAGCCTGAACCTGGCCAAAGGTGCGTTGTACGGCAAGAACAGCGTGTCCACCCTGGCAACCAACGACCAACTGTTCCACCCGGATGAATACGGCGACCTGATTGTTTCCTACAAGAACGGCGCCCCTGTTCAACTGCGCGACGTGGCCAAGGTGGTTGATGGTTCAGAAAACGCCTACGTTCAGGCCTGGGCCGTGGATACACCCGGCGTCAACCTGGTGATCACCCGCCAGCCTGGCGCCAACATTGTCGAGACCGTGGAGCGCATCCAGGCCGAACTGCCGCGCCTGGAGGCCATGCTGCCGGCCTCGGTGCAGGTCAGCGTGTTGATGGACCGCACCACCACCATCCGCGCCTCGCTGCACGAAGTGGAAATGACCCTGTTGATCGCCGTGTTACTGGTGATCGGCGTGATGGCGATTTTCCTGCGCCAGTGGTCGGCAACCGTGATTGTGTCCAGCGTGCTGGGTGTGTCGTTGATCGCCAGTTTTGCCTTGATGTATGTGATGGGCTTCAGCCTGAACAACCTGACCCTGGTCGCCATCGTGGTGGCCGTGGGGTTTGTGGTGGACGATGCAATTGTGGTGGTGGAGAACATTCATCGCCACCTTGAGACAGGGTTGGACAAACGCGAGGCGGCAATCAAGGGCTCCAGCGAAATTGGCTTTACGGTGGTGTCCATCAGCGTGTCCCTGGTGGCGGCGTTCATCCCGCTGCTGTTCATGGGCGGCGTGGTCGGCAGGCTGTTCAAGGAGTTTGCCTTGACCGCCACCTCGACCATCCTGATTTCCGTGGTGGTGTCCCTGACACTCGCGCCGACCCTGGCCGCATTGTTCATGAATGCGCCCAGCCATCGTCCCCATGACAAACCCGGCTTTGGTGAAAGGCTGCTGGCAGCCTACGAAAGAACCCTGCGCCGCGCCCTGGCCCATCAGCGCACCATGGCCGGCATTTTCATGCTGACCCTGGCGCTGGCCGTGGCCGGCTATGTGTTTATCCCCAAGGGATTCTTCCCGGTACAGGACACCGGTTTCATCCTTGGCACCAGCGAGGCAGCTGCGGACGTGTCTTACCCGGACATGGTCGAAAAGCACAAGGCGCTGGCTGAGATCATGAAGGCTGATCCGGCTGTGCGCGCGTTCTCCCACTCCGTCGGCGTGACCGGTAGCAACCAGACCATCGCCAACGGTCGCTTCTGGATTTCCCTTGTTCCCCGAGGCGACCGGGATGTCTCCGCCAGCCAATTCATCGATCGCATCCGCCCCAAGCTGGCCAAGGTGCCGGGCATCGTGCTGTACCTGCGTGCGGGCCAGGACATCAACCTGAGCTCCGGCCCCAGCCGTAGCCAATACCAGTACGTACTCAAGAGTAACGACGGCGCAACGCTGAACACCTGGACCCAGCGCCTGACCGAGAAATTGCGCTCCATACCCGCGTTCCGCGATATCTCCAACGACCTGCAACTGGGCGGCAGCATTACCCACATCACCATCGACCGTCGCGCCGCCGCACGTTTCGGCCTGACCGCCACCGACGTCGACCAGGCGCTCTACGATGCCTTCGGCCAACGCCAGGTGAATGAGTTCCAGACCGAAATCAACCAATACCAGGTGGTGCTGGAACTGGACACCCAGCAGCGCGGCAAGGCCGAAAGCCTGAATTACTTCTACCTGCGCTCGCCGCTCACCAACGAAATGGTGCCATTGTCGGCAGTCGCCAGTGTCGATGCGCCCACCGTCGGGCCGTTGTCCATCAGCCACGACGGCATGTTCCCGGCCGCCAACCTGTCCTTCAACCTGGCGCCCGGTGTGGCGTTGGGCGATGCGGTGATCCTGCTCAACCAGGCGAAAAACGAAATCGGCATGCCCGCCTCGATCATCGGTAACTTCCAGGGGGCGGCGCAGGCGTTCCAGAGTTCGCTGGCCAGCCAACCCTGGTTGATCCTTGCGGCGCTGGTGGCGGTCTACATCATTCTCGGTGTGCTGTATGAAAGCTTCGTGCACCCGCTGACGATCATCTCGACGTTGCCCTCGGCCGGCCTGGGCGCCCTGATCATGTTGTGGCTGTTGGGCCAGGACTTCTCGATCATGGCGCTGATCGGCCTGGTGCTGTTGATCGGTATCGTCAAGAAGAACGGTATCCTGCTGATCGACTTCGCCCTGGATGCCCAGCGCACACGGGGGCTGTCGCCCCATGATGCGATCTTCGAAGCCTGCATCACACGGTTCCGGCCGATCATCATGACCTCATTGGCCGCGTTGCTCGGCGCCCTGCCCCTGATGCTCGGCTATGGCGCCGGTGCGGAACTGCGCCAGCCGCTGGGTATCTCGGTGGTCGGCGGCCTGCTGGTGAGCCAGGCGCTGACGCTGTTCACCACGCCGGTCATATACTTGTACCTTGAGAAGTTTTTCCACAAGCCCAAACCAACGCCCGCGTTGGCGGCCACACAATGAGGCTGAGGCCCCGGCCTGGAGCAGAAGGCTCATGCGCGTCCTGATTATTGAAGATGAAGAAAAAACCGCGGATTACCTGCATCGCGGCCTGACAGAGCAAGGCTACACCGTCGACGTGGCGCGCGAAGGCGTCGAAGGCTTGCATCTGGCGCTGGAAAACGACTATGCGGTAATCGTGCTCGACGTGATGCTGCCCGGCCTCGATGGCTTTGGCGTGTTGCGAGCGCTGCGTGCGCGCAAGCAGACACCGGTGATCATGCTGACTGCCCGCGAGCGTGTGGAAGACCGCATCCGTGGCCTGCGCGAAGGCGCCGACGACTACCTGGGCAAGCCGTTTTCCTTCCTGGAACTGGTGGCCCGCCTGCAAGCCCTGACCCGCCGCAGCGGTGGGCATGAACCAGTGCAGGTGACCGTCGCGGACCTGTGGATCGACCTGATCAGCCGCAAGGCCAGCCGCAACGGCCTGCGCCTGGACCTGACTGCCAAGGAGTTCTCGCTGCTCAGCGTATTGGCGCGGCGCCAAGGCGAAATCCTGTCCAAGACCGCGATTGCGGAAATGGTCTGGGACATCAATTTCGACAGCGACGCCAACGTCGTGGAAGTGGCGATCAAGCGCCTGCGCGCCAAGCTCGACGGGCCGTTTGACACCAAACTGCTGCACACCATCCGGGGCATGGGGTATGTGCTGGAGAGTCGTAGTGTCGGCTAACTCCATCGCCCTGCGCCTCAGCAGCATGTTCACGCTGGTAGCGGCGTTGATCTTCCTGTTGATCGGCGGCGCGCTGTATCAGCAGGTGGACCGCAGCCTGGGTTTGTTGCCGGGCGCCGAGTTGGATGCGCGCTATAGCGTGTTGGAGTCTTCGGTCAACCGCTTCGGCACGCCGGACCATTGGGTGAAGATGCAAGCCAAGCTCAAGTTGCTGGGCGAGGAAGACAAACGCATCCGCTTCTGGGTAGTGAGCAGCGATCCGAACTACGAGTATGGCAACCCCGACGCGCAGATCCGCGCCTTTGCCGAGGGGCCGACGGGCAAGCGCGACTTGCGCTTGCCGGGGCGCAAATACCCGTTCAAGGTGCTGGTGAGCCAGTTCCCGGCCAAGGATCAGCGCCCGCCGCTGCGTTTCATGATCGCCATCGATACCGAGAATTTCCGGGCCACCCAGCACCATCTGTTGGTCGCGTTGGTCAGCCTCGCATTGGTCGGCGTGGTACTCGCTTCGCTATTGGGTTTCTGGGTCGCGCGCATCGGCCTCAAGCCGTTGGGCAAGCTCTCGGATGAGGCGCAGAAACTCGCCCCCCCCAAGCTCTCCGGTCGTCTGCAGCTGTCGCCGTTGCCGCCGGAACTGAGCCAGTTCGTCAACTCGTTCAACTCCACCCTGGATCGCGTCGAGCAGGCCTATTCGCGCCTGGAGTCGTTCAACGCCGACGTGGCCCATGAACTGCGCTCGCCGCTGACCAACCTGATCGGCCAGACCCAGGTGGCCCTGACCCGCGGGCGTTCGGCCGAGCATTACTTCGAAGTGCTGCAATCCAACCTCGAAGAACTGGAGCGCCTGCGTTCAATCATCAATGACATGTTGTTCCTCGCCAGCGCCGACCAGGGCAGCAAGGCCACCAAGCTGATCGAAAGCTCCCTGGCCGATGAAGTGGCCACCACCCTCGATTACCTGGACTTCATCCTCGAAGACGCCCAGGTCGAGGTGCAGGTACGCGGCGATGCCATGGTGCAGATCGAAAAAGCCCACCTTCGCCGTGCGCTGATCAACCTGCTGAGCAATGCGGTACAACACACCGCGCCCGGACAGGTCATCGTTGTGAACATCGAGGTGCAGGAACACCAGGTGGCCATCGGCGTGACCAACCCCGGTGACGCGATTGCCAGCGAGCATCTGCCACGCCTGTTCGAACGGTTCTATCGGGTGGACGCGTCGCGCAGCAACAGCGGGGCCAATCACGGCCTGGGACTGGCCATCGTCAAGGCGATTGCCTTGATGCACGGCGGTGATGTGTTCGTGCGCAGCGACGGCGGCGGGAATACGTTTGGCATCACCCTGCCGGTCTAACCTATGACTGTTGCGATTTGGGCAACAGTCATTATCTTGTTACACTCTGTATCGTACCGCTCGCCTGCGTTAATTTGACGCATCGATGAGCGCGACGGCAAAGGCAGTCTCCGCTTACCCGAATTTCCCTCGACTTTTTTCCAGGGCTCTACACTGGGAATCTGTCTTAAAGCCGCTGACTTCAGCGGCTTTTTTTTGCCGTAAAAAAGGCCAGGCACACCCAACGACATTGGCCGTTTTCGATTGACCAAAGGAGCTCCACCGGTGAAGAACTCGCTGACGTTCACCCCGTTATTCCTCGCAATTGCAGCAACGATTGCCCCGCTTGCCCACGCGGCAGACACCACCCCCGCCGACGGTTTTGTCGAAGGCGCCCACCTCACCATCAACACCCGCAACTACTACATGAACCGCGACCGTCGCGACATTCACACCGATGACAGCAAGGAATGGGGCCAGGGTTTTCTCGGCACCTTCGAATCCGGCTACACCCAAGGCACCGTCGGTTTCGGCCTGGACGCCCACGCCATGCTCGGTCTCAAACTGGACGGCGGTGGCGGCACCGATGGTTCCAGCATCCTTCCGTACGGCAGTGGCAACGGCAAGGCGCCCGGCTCGTTCTCGACGGCCGGCGGCACCTTGAAAATGCGTGCGTTCGATACCGAGTTGAAAGCCGGCGACCTGTTCCTCAACAACCCAGTGATCGCCGGCGGCATGACCCGTATGCTGCCGCAGACCTTTCGCGGTGTGAGCCTGACCAACCACAGCCTCGATGGCTGGATGTTCGAAGGCGGCCAGGCCAGTTTCACCAAGCTCTACAACCAGAGCGGCCATCGCCGCATCGGCACCAGCTACGGCGCTCTGCCGAACAACACCGATAGCCAGCACATGAACTGGGCCGGTGTATCGTTCAGCGGCATTGAAGGGCTGACCAGCAACCTCTATGCCTCCGAACTCAAGGACGTGTGGAACCAGTACTACTACGACCTGGACTACACCTACGCGCTGAATGACCTGATCAGCCTCAACCCAGGCCTGCACTACTATCACACCCAAGACACCGGCCAGTCACTGCTGGGGGATATCGACAACAACACCTACAGCCTGCACTTCACCGTCGGCGTGGGAAACCACAGCGTCACAGCCACCTACCAGCGAGTCAACGGCAACACGCCGTTCGACTACATTGCCCAGGGCGACAGCATCTACCTGGATAATTCCCAGCAGTATTCCGATTTCAACGGCCCCAACGAACGCTCGTGGAAGCTGAAGTACGCCTACGACTTCGCCGGCCTCGGCATGCCCGGCTTGACCTCGGCCGTGTCCTACATCAGCGGTAAGACCGACCTGACCAAGGTCGACCCGCAAAGCCGTGGCTACAGCGCCTGGTACAGCGCCGATGGCAAAGATGCCAAGCACTGGGAACGGGACATCGACCTCAAGTACGTGGTACAGGGCGGCAAGGCCAAGGACTTGGCCGTGCGCCTGCAATGGGCGACCAATCGCGGCAGTAACGGCTACTCGGCGGTGGATCGCGACGTGGATGAATACCGGGTGATCGTCGATTACCCGATCAACGTGTTCTGACGGACAGATCTTTCTTTTTAACCAAGTATTTAATTTTCATCGGGTAGAACTAAACTGCCAGCATCCTCACCGCTGAAGTCTGCCCGATGAGTCAATCCAGTTCTCGCACCCTGCCGGCACGCCCGGAGCTGTTTCTGATGCTGGGCAGTGGCCTCACTGTCGTCCTGATTGTGGTGATCGTCGCGGCGCTGCTGATCCGCGAACATGCCAGCACCTTGCAGGCCGCCAAGCGCGCCACCAGCAACATCACCCAACTGATCAATGCCGATGTGCTGCGCAACGTCGAACTCTACGACTTGGCGCTGCAAGGGCTTATCGCTGCCACTACGCGGCAGGACTTGAGTCAGGTTTCGCCGGACATCCGGCATCTGGTGCAGTTTGATCAATCCACAGCGGCCCCCTTCAAAGGTGAAGTGCTGTTACTGGACGCCAACGGTGCGGTGATTGCCGACTCTTCGACGCTGTGGCCGACGCCGCGCAACTTTGCCAATCGCGATTACTTCCAGGCCCATCAACGTACATCCCAGGCCGGGTTGTTCATCAGTCGCCCATTCAAGATCCACTGTGCCTGCGACCAGGTGTGGCGCATTGCATTTAGCCGCCGGGTTTCCGGCCCCAACGGTGAGTTTGCCGGTGTGGCCGTGGCGACCATGCGCTTGGCGTATTTCGATCAACTGTTCAACCGCCTGGCCATCGGCAATGGCAGCTCTGTCAATTTGCTCAATACCCACGGCATCCTCCTGGCCCAGCAGCCGTTGCTGGAACGCGACATGATCGACAAAGACCTGAGCGATCGCCCCAACTTCAAACGCATGCTGCGCGAGGGCGAAGGGAGTTTCCGGGCGATCTCCGCCCTTTCCGGCCAGGAACGCCTGTATACGTTCAGCAACGTCGGTGAGTTGCCGCTGATTGTGGTGGTGGCGCTCTCCGCCGATGACGTATTCGCGCCCTGGCAACGCGCCGCGCTGCTGGTCAGCAGTGCCACCGGCATCCTCTGTGTCGGCTTGCTCTGGCTGACCTGGATGCTGCGCCGGGAATTGCGCCGCCGTTATCGCACCGAACGCGTGCTGTCAGAACTGGCAGCCACCGACGCCCTCACCGGCCTGGCCAACCGCCGTATCCTGGACGAACGCCTGCGCCTGGAATGGGATCGCGCGCAACGTTCGACCGAGCCGCTGACGGTGCTGATGATCGATGTGGACCACTTCAAGGCGTTCAACGACCGCCACGGCCATCACGGCGGCGATGAAGCATTACGCACTGTCGCTCAGGTGATCGGTACCAATATCCGCCGCCCGGCCGACCTGGCCGCGCGCTATGGCGGCGAAGAGTTTGCGGTGGTGCTGCCGGTGACCGATGCCAAGGGCGCCTGGGTGATTGCCGAGCATATCCGCAGCGGTATCGAGCACTTGCCGAGGGTGGGAGGAGATGAACAGCCGATTACGGTGAGCATTGGCATGAGCACTTGGGACAAGCGCAGCCGTCAGTCGCTGGAGGCGTTGTTGCTGAGTGCGGATCAGGCGCTCTACGAAGCCAAGCACACCGGGCGTAACCGTATTGTGGATGCGAATAACCAGGCATAAAAAAAGGCCACCCGAAGGCAGCCTTTCAAAACTAAAGAAAGAGAGTTGTTACTTACACCGCCGCAACGGGACGCATGTAAGAGATCGGTGCGGTGCTGGCATCTTCGAAGGTCACGACTTCCCAAGCGTCTGTCTGCTCAATCAACTTGCGCAGCAGCTGGTTGTTAAGGGCGTGGCCCGACTTGAAGCCTTTGAACTCGCCTATCAGGCTATTGCCCAGCAGGTAGAGGTCACCGATTGCATCGAGGATCTTGTGCTTCACGAATTCGTCTTCGTAGCGAAGGCCGTCTTCGTTCAGTACACCATCCGCGTCGACCACAATGGCGTTTTCAACGCTGCCGCCGAGTGCGAGGTTGTGCTTGCGCAGGTACTCGATGTCACTCATGAAACCAAAGGTACGGGCGCGGCTGACTTCTTTTACGAACGAAGTGCTGGAAAAATCCACGCTTGCACTTTGGGTGCGGTCACGGAATACCGGGTGATCGAAATCGATCTCAAAGCTCACTTTAAAGCCTTCGAACGGGACGAAGGTGGCGCGCTTGTCGCCGTCTTCTACTGTCACTTCCCGCAGAATGCGAATGAACTTCTTGGCTGCGTCCTGTTCTTCCAGGCCGGCAGATTGAATCAAGAATACGAAGGGTCCAGCGCTGCCATCCATGATCGGGACTTCGGACGCGGAGAGCTCGACGTAGGCGTTATCGATGCCCAGGCCAGCCATGGCCGAGAGCAAGTGCTCCACCGTGTCCACTTTGACGTCACCGTTGACCAATGTGGTCGACATCGTGGTTTCGCCAACGTTTTCCGCGCGAGCAGGAATCTGCACCACAGGGTCCAGGTCGGCACGAACAAACACGATGCCGGTGTCGACAGGTGCGGGCTTGAGGGTCAGGTATACCTTCTCCCCGGAGTGCAGACCTACACCTGTGGCACGGATAATATTCTTCAGGGTGCGTTGTTTAATCATGGCTTGGACCGCTTGAGCGCAAATTGCGAACTGGTATCAACAAAGGCTGGCGATAATAGCAGACCAGACCTTTGCTGAACACCAATCACCTTCATAGCCCTGATACATTCCATTAATCGGCCTGACGACGCAGGAATGCCGGGATGTCCAAGTAGTCCAGATCATCTTGCGGATTCGGGCTACGGGACGCCGCAGCACCGGCTTGAGCCTGGTTGCGCATCACGGTCGGACGGTCCAGGTCACGGTAGTTCACCGACGGCAGTTCCTGGCGCGAAGGCGCTGGAGCGGCAGCCGCTTGGCTCGCGTGGCTGGCTTGGGCGTTGTGCAGGGTGTTGTCGATCACCTTCACAGGCTTCTCGATTTTTGCACCCAGGCCGGTCGCAACCACGGTCACATGCAGCTCGTCGCGCATGTCCGGATCGATCACGGTGCCGACTTTGACCATCGCGTGCTCGGAAGCGAAGGCTTCGATGATGCTACCCACGTCGGAGTACTCACCCAGGGACAGGTCAGGACCGGCGGTGATGTTCACCAGGATGCCGCGTGCACCTTGCAGGTTCACGTCTTCCAGCAACGGGTTGCGGATCGCCGCTTCAGTGGCTTCACGTGCACGATTCGGACCGCTGGCGCAGCCAGTGCCCATCATCGCCATGCCCATTTCGCTCATCACGGTGCGTACGTCGGCAAAGTCGACGTTGATCATGCCTGGGCGCTTGATGATGTCGGAGATACCGCGAACGGCACCGGCCAGTACATCGTCAGCCTTGGCGAACGCGGACAGCAGGCTGGCGTCCTTGCCCAGGATGGTCAGCAGCTTCTCGTTGGGGATGGTGATCAACGAGTCGACGCTTTCAGACAGCAGACGGATACCTTCGTCGGCGATCTGCATGCGCTTGCGACCTTCGAACGGGAACGGACGGGTCACGACAGCGACCGTCAGAATGCCCATTTCCTTGGCCACTTCGGCGATGATCGGCGCAGCACCAGTACCGGTACCGCCGCCCATGCCGGTGGTGATGAACACCATGTTGGTGCCTTGCAGCACTTCGGCAATACGCTCGCGGTCTTCCAGGGCGGCTTGACGGCCGACTTCCGGATTGGCGCCAGCGCCGAGGCCCTTGGTCACGGCTGTGCCCAATTGCAGGATGGTCCGCGCGCCGATGCTTTTCAGCGCCTGGGCATCAGTGTTGGCGCAGATGAATTCAACGCCTTCAATGTTGCTCTTGACCATGTGGTTGACAGCGTTGCCGCCGCCACCGCCGACACCGATTACTTTGATAACCGGGCTTGCGGGGATGTTGTCTACGAGTTCGAACATGTTCCCTCTCCTTTCATTTCTCTAGTTTTTTCGCCTACTGCTTACAACGGTGTCGCGGTAAATCTTTAAAAATTGCCTTTGACCCATGCCTGCAACCGCTCGAACAACGGCGCTTTCGCCTCGTCGTCACTGCGGTAGCTGTCACGATTGCTCGGGCCCGACAGGGAAATGCCGTCGGTCTGCTTTTGCAGCCCGTACAACAGCAAGCCCACACCGGTGGAGTAAATCGGGTTGCGCACCACGTCGCCCAGGCCTTTGACGCCATGGGGCACGCCCAGGCGGACGGGCATGTGGAAGATTTCCTCGGCCAGTTCGACCGCGCCTTCCATCTTCGAGGTGCCACCGGTCAGCACGATGCCGGCCGGGATCAGATCTTCGTAGCCGCTGCGGCGCAGTTCAGCCTGGATCAGGGTGAACAGTTCGTCGTAGCGCGGCTCGACCACTTCGGCCAGGGCCTGGCGCGACAGTTCGCGCGGTGGACGGTCGCCCACGCTCGGCACCTTGATGGTCTCGCCGGCACCGGCCAGTTTGGCCAGGGCGCAGGCGTAGCGAATCTTGATTTCTTCGGCGTACTGGGTCGGTGTACGCAGCGCCATGGCGATGTCGTTGGTCACCTGGTCACCGGCAATCGGGATCACGGCGGTGTGACGGATCGCACCCTCGGTGAAGATCGCGATGTCAGTGGTGCCGCCGCCGATGTCAACCAAGCATACGCCCAGTTCTTTTTCGTCGTCAGTCAGTACCGAATAGGCCGAGGCCAACTGCTCAAGAATGATGTCGTCGATTTCCAGGCCGCAGCGGCGCACGCATTTTTCAATGTTCTGTGCGGCGTTGACGGCGCAGGTCACCACGTGGACCTTGGCTTCCAGACGTACGCCCGACATGCCCAGGGGCTCGCGAACGCCTTCCTGGTTGTCGATCACGTAATCCTGCGGCAACGTGTGCAGCACGCGCTGGTCAGCCGGGATCGCCACGGCCTGGGCGGCGTCGAGCACGCGTTCAAGGTCGGCGGAGCTGACTTCGCGGTCGCGGATCGCCACGATGCCGTGGGAGTTCAGGCTGCGGATATGGTTGCCCGCCACGCCAACGAACGCCGAGTGGATCCGGCAACCGGCCATCAGCTGCGCTTCTTCGATGGCGCGCTGGATCGATTGCACGGTGGACTCGATGTTCACCACCACGCCCTTCTTCAGGCCCCGGGACGGATGCGTACCAATACCGACGATTTCGATAACGCCGTCTTCCCCGACCTCGCCCACCAGCGCCACCACTTTGGAGGTGCCGATGTCGAGACCGACGATCATTTTGCCGCTTTGCACGTTTGCCATGGGTCCTGCCTCTTCTTAATTCTTCGCGACAGCGGGTTGCGCTGCCGTGGGCGCTGCCGGTTCACGCCAGCCGACGGCCAGGCCGTTGGCGTAACGCAGGTCGACGCTCGCAATGTTCGTAATCTGTTCTTTCAAGGTCTTGTCATAGATGGCAATGAAGCGGCGCATCTTTTCCACCAAGCGGTCGCGTCCCAGCAACAACTGGATGCCCGGGCCGGAACTGCCTGCCCCGGTCGTCAAAAACCAGCTACCCCGTTCACGCAGTTCCAGGCGTGCAATGGAGAAGCCCATGGGACGCAGCATCTGGCTCAAGGCCTGGTACTGCTGCATCACTTGTTGCTGCGCCCGCTGCGGCCCGAACAGCTGCGGCAGGTGCTCATAGTTGGCCAGCTCACGCGGGGTGAACGCCTGGCCCTGGTTGTTCAACAGCGCTTCGTCGCCCCAACGGGCCACGGGCAGTTGTTCTTCCAGGCGGATCGTCACCTGGTCCGGCCATACGCGGCGGACTTCGGCGTGGGCGATCCACGGCATTTGCTCCAACTCGGCGCGCATACCGGCCAGGTCGATGGTAAAGAAGCTCGCCGCCAGGTACGGCCCGATGCGCTGCTGCACCGCTTGCTGGCTGATGTAGCTCAAGTCGCCCTGCACGCTGATCTTGGTGATCGGCCGGTCGGCATACGGCAACAGACGCTGCGCGCCTTCGTAGGTTCCGAAACCCAGCACCACCAGCAACACCGGCCAGAACAGCGCCTTGAGGAAACCAAAGTTGGCTTTCGGCAGGCGCGCCGACATCGGCTCTTTAGCCACCATTCGGCTGGCACCCCGTGGCACCGGCTTGCGGCTCGGTGCTTGTGGGGGCTGATGACGAAGCGATGCGCCTTTCATGTCCTTAGCCTCTTGGCTCAATGCTGTCGGCCAGGATCGCCAGCACCAACTGCTGGAAGTCCAGACCGGCCGCACGGGCTGCCATGGGAACCAGGCTGTGGTCGGTCATGCCCGGTGCGGTGTTGACTTCCAGGAACCAGAAATTCCCTTGGTCATCCTGCATCACGTCTGCCCGCGCCCAACCGGCGATACCCAGCGCCTCACAGGCTTTCGCCGTGAGGTCCATCAATTCCTGTTCTTTGCTTGCGTCAAGGCCGCACGGGATCCGGTACTGGGTATCGGAAGCCAGGTACTTGGCGTCGTAGTCGTAAAAGGTGTGGGGCGTGCCCAATGCGATAGGCGGCAATACCTGGCCACGCAGGGTGGCGATGGTGTACTCGGGACCCTGGATCCACTGTTCCACCAACACTTGCGAATCGTAGGTACTTGCCGCTTTCCATGCGTCGATCAATTCGGCGGCCGAGTTCACTTTAGCCATGCCGATACTGGAGCCTTCATGGGCAGGTTTGACGATCAAAGGCAGGCCCAGTTCCTTGGCTGCAGAAATACAATCGTCTTCGCTGCACAGAACACTGTGACGCGGGGTGGGAATGCCCAGGCTGTGCCACACCTGCTTGGTGCGCAACTTGTCCATCGCCAGCGCAGAAGCGAGGATGCCGCTGCCGGTGTAAGGGATGCCAGCGCACTCCAGCAGGCCTTGCATGCTGCCATCTTCACCGCCACGACCGTGGAGGATGATGAAGGCGCGGTCGATCTTCTCGGCCAGCAGGCGAGCGAGGAAATCATCGCCCACGTCGATGCCGAAGGCATTCACGCCGGCGCTTTGCAGGGCTTCGAGCACAGCGTTGCCCGACTTGAGCGACACTTCGCGCTCAGCGCTTTTGCCGCCGAACAACACCGCAACGCGGCCGAAGTCAGCGGGTGCGATTGTGGAAAACAGGGAGCCGTAGTCGTTGGTCATTTCGACTTCCCCTTCGCAGCAGCAAACAGCGGGCTTGCCAGCAACTTAGGCGCAAGACCACCGATGTCACCGGCGCCCTGGCACAGCAAAATATCACCCGCACGCAGCAGCGGCTTGACGATCGGCGCCAGGTCCACACCACGCTCGATGTAGATCGGGTCCAACTGGCCACGCTGACGAATGCTGTTGCACAGCTTGCGGCTATCAGCGCCCGGAATCGGTTCTTCACCGGCCGGGTACACCTCCATCAACAGCAGCACGTTGGCATCGGCCAATACATTGACGAAATCGTCGTACAGGTCGCGGGTACGGCTATAGCGGTGCGGCTGGTACACCATCACCAGGCGGCGCTCCGGCCAGCCACCGCGCACGGCCTTGATCACGGCAGCGACTTCGGTCGGGTGGTGACCGTAGTCGTCCACCAGCATCACGTCACCGCCTTCTACCGGCAACTGGCCGTAGACCTGGAAGCGACGGCCCACGCCGGCAAAGCGCGACAGGCCTTCGACGATGGCTTCATCGCTGACGCCCTCGTCGGTGGCGATGCAGATAGTCGCCAGGGAATTGAGTACGTTGTGGTTGCCCGGCATGTTCACCGACACATCCAGCGGCTCGCGGTCGGGACGCAGCACGGTGAAGAAGGTTTGCATGCCTTCCTGGCGCACATTGATGGCGCGCACGTCGGCGTCTTCGCTGAAGCCGTAGGTCACGGTCGGACGTTTGACCAGTGGCAGGATTTCGCGCACCACCGGATCGTCCAGGCAGACCACGGCCAGGCCGTAGAACGGCAGGTTGTGCAGGAACTCGACGAAGGTTTTCTTCAGCTTGTTGAAGTCGCCGTCGTAGGTGGCCATGTGGTCTTCGTCGATATTGGTGACGACGGCGACCAGTGGTTGCAGGTGCAGGAAGCTCGCGTCGCTTTCATCGGCTTCGGCGATCAGGTAACGGCTGGTGCCCAGTTGTGCATTGGTGCCGGCTGCATTCAGGCGGCCACCGATGACGAACGTCGGGTCCAGGCCACCGGCCGCGAACACCGAGGCGATCAGGCTGGTGGTGGTGGTTTTGCCGTGGGTACCGGCGACGGCGATGCCGTGGCGATAACGCATCAGCTCGGCCAGCATCTCGGCGCGCGGCACCACGGGAATGCGACGCTCCAGGGCGGTGGCCACTTCCGGGTTGGAGGTGTTCACGGCGCTGGATACCACCAGCACGTCAGCCTCGGAGGCGTTCTCCGCACGGTGGCCGATGAAGATCTGTGCGCCAAAGCTTTTCAGGCGATCGGTGACCGGCGACTCTTTCAAGTCGGAGCCGGACACCTGGTAGCCCAGGTTCAGCAACACTTCAGCGATGCCGCACATGCCCACGCCACCGATACCAACGAAGTGGATACGACGGATGCGGCGCATTTCCGGTTGTGGCATGGCTTTCTGATTCTCAACCATGGGCCACCTCCAGGCAGATATCGACCACGGTGCGGGTTGCGTCAGGTTTGGCCAGGCGGCTTGCGGTGCTCGCCATGCTATTGAGTCGTTCCGGTTGCATCAAAACCTCAGTCAGGCGTGCGGCCAAATCGGCGGCGCCAGTCGTTCTTTGCGGCAGCAGGAAGGCAGCGCCCTCCCCGGCCAAATATTCGGCGTTGCGGGTCTGGTGATCGTCGATCGCGTGGGGCAAAGGCACCAGCAAGGACGGCAGACCGGCGGCAGCCAGTTCACTGACAGTCAGCGCACCGGAGCGGCAGACCACCAGGTCGGCCCAGCCATAGGCGTGGGCCATGTCTTTGATGAAGGGCTGTACGTTCGCCTCAACACCGGCTTCGCGATAACGCGTGGCGGTGACTTCACCGTGATCTTTGCCAGCCTGATGGAAGACTTCCGGGCGCAATTCCACAGGGAGTTGCGCCAGGGCTTCCGGCAGCAGTTTGTTCAAAGGCTCGGAGCCCAGGCTGCCGCCCATGACCAGCAGGTGCGGCTTGCGCCCTTGCAGTGCTTCACGGGCGATGTCCATAAACAGTTCGGTACGCACCGGGTTGCCGGTGGTGCGCAGCTTGTCCGAGGCACCAAAGGTTTTCGGAAATGCTTCACACACCCGCGCAGCCAACGGCACCAGCAGACGGTTGGCGGTACCGGCGACGGCGTTCTGCTCGTGCACGATCACCGGCACACCGGCGAGCTTGGCGGCAACACCACCAGGACCGGTCACATACCCACCAAAACCGAGCACACACACCGGCTTCAGTTCACGAATGACTTTGCGCGCCTGCCACACCGCTTTGAGCAACACGAACGGCGCCTTGAGCAGGGACAACTTGCCCTTGCCACGCAGGCCCGTGACGTTGATCAAGTGCAGCGGCAAGCCGGCATTCGGCACCAATTCGTTTTCGATGCCACGCGGGGTACCCAACCAGTGCACGGTGTAGCCACGGTTCTGGAATTCCCGCGCACAGGCCAAGGCCGGGAACACATGGCCCCCGGTGCCGCCCGCCATGATCAGCACGTTAGCGCCCATGGGTCGGCTCCTCGGCAAAATCGCTTTCGCTGAATTCCATCTCTTCGCTGCCCAGGTGGGTTCGACTCTCCCACTCGATGCGCAGCAACAAGCCCAGGCACGCGCAGCAGATCACCAACGAACTGCCGCCGTAGCTGAGGAACGGCAAGGTCAGGCCCTTGGTCGGCAGCAGGCCGACGTTCACCCCGATGTTGATCAGGAACTGGCCGATCCACAGGAACGACAAGCCGTACGCCACATAAGCAGCGAAATACTGTTTGGCCTTTTCGGCCCACAAGCCGATGTACATGCCGCGTACACACACGAACACGAACAACGCGACGGTGCACAGCGAGCCGACCACGCCCAGCTCTTCGGCAAGTACCGAGAACACGAAGTCGGTGTGCGCTTCCGGCAGGTAGAACTGCTTCTGCACGCTGTTGCCCAGGCCCACGCCCAGCCATTCGCCGCGACCGAAGGCGATCAGCGCCTGGGTCAACTGGTAGCCGGAACCGAACTGGTCGGACCAGGGGTCGGTAAAGGTGATCAGACGCGCCATCCGGTAGGGTTGCGCCTGGACCAGGATGGTCACGGCCGCCACGGCCAGCACCACCATCAAGGTAAAGCGGAACAGGCCCACGCCGCCGAGGAACAGCATCGCCGCCGCTGCGCCCATCATTACGACGGTGGCGCCGAAGTCGGGCTCCATCAGCAACAGGCCGGCCATCGGCAGCAGCACGATGAAGGGCTTGAAAAAGCCCATCCAGCTTTCGCGCACTTCTTTCTGGCGACGTACCAGGTAACCGGCGAGGTAGATCACCACGAACACCTTGGCGATTTCCGACGGCTGCACGTTGAACGCGCCGAAGCCGATCCAGCGCATCGAACCGTTCACCTCGCGGCCAATGCCGGGCAGGATCACCATGATCAGCAAACCGAACGCACCGATCAGCATCAGCCAACCCAGGCGTTGCCAGGTGGCGATAGGGATCATCATGGTCACGATGCACGCGCCAAGACCGATCACCAGGTACACCAGGTGACGGATCATCATGTACAGGGTGTTGCCCGACTGCACGGCGGCCACTTCGGACGAAGCCGAGGTGATCATCACCAGGCCCAGGCCCAACAGCGCCAGGCAACCGGCGAGCATCGGGAAATCGAGGTCGATACCGCGCCCGGTGATGATCGGCGATGGGTACGGCTTGATGATATTTCTGAAGTTGATACTCATGCCAAGGCCTCCACGGCGGCGGCGAACAGCTGGCCGCGCTCTTCGTAGTTCTTGAACATGTCGAAACTGGCGCACGCCGGCGACAGCAGCACCGCATCGCCCGGCTGGGCCAGGGCTTTGCATTGGGCAATGGCGTCGTCCAAGGAGGTGGCACGCACTTGCGGCACGGCATCACCCAAGGCGGCGGCGATCAAATCGGAGTCGCGGCCCATCAACACCACGGCGCGGCAATGCTCGGCGACCGGGCCTTTAAGGTCCTTGAAGTCGGCACCCTTCCCATCGCCACCGGCAATCAGCACCAGCTTGCCGTCGATATCGGCGCCAAGGCCTTCGATAGCCGCCAGGGCCGCACCGACATTGGTGGCCTTGGAGTCGTTGTAATAGCTGACGCCGTCGAGATCGCGCACCCACTGGCAGCGATGTTCCAGGCCGCCGAATGTACGCAGGGCCGACAACATGGCGTCGAACGGCAGGCCCACGGCATGCCCCAGCGCCAGAGCCGCCAGGGCGTTGGACTGGTTATGGGCGCCACGGATTTTCAGCTCACGCACCGGCATCAGGTTCTGGAATTCGAAGGCCAGGTATTTCTCGCCGTTCTCTTCGCGAATACCGAAGGCTTTGAAATCAGGTTTGCTCAGGCCGAAGGTCCAGCATGGCAGGCCCTCGCCCATCAGCGGACGGCTCAACGCGTCCTGACGATTGACCACCACTTGCTTGGCGCCACGGAAGATCCGGTGCTTGGCCAGGTGGTACGCCGGCAGCCCGCTGTAGCGATCCATGTGGTCTTCACTCACGTTCAACACGGTCGCCACTTCGGCACCGAGGTCGTGGGTGGTTTCCAGCTGGAAGCTCGACAGCTCCATCACATACAGCTCGACGTCGTCGCTGAGCAGGTCCAACGCCGGCGTGCCGAGGTTGCCGCCCACGGCCACGCGCTTGCCGGCCGCAGCCGCCATCTCGCCGACCAGGGTGGTCACGGTGCTTTTTGCGTTGGAACCGCTGATGGCCACGATCGGCGCCTGCGCGTTACGCGCGAACAGGTCGATATCGCCCGACAGCTTCACGCCACGGGCGGCGGCAGCTTGCAGGGCCGGGGTCGCGATGGCCAGGCCGGGGCTCACGTAGAGCTCGTCGGCACGGCACAGAAACTCGACATCCAGCTCGCCACAACGCACTTCCACGTGCGGGTAGTCACGGCGCAGCGTGACCAGCTCCGGTGGATTTTCCCGCGTATCGGCCACGGCAAACGGCTTGCCCCGGTTCGCCAGGAAGCGAACCAGGGACATGCCGCTCTTGCCGAGGCCGACAACGATGCGGAAGTGGTCTGAAGCGATCAGGGACACTCGTTTCTACCTCAGTTTCAGGGTGGCAAGGCCGATCAGCACCAGAATCACGGTGATGATCCAGAAGCGGACGATCACACGTGGCTCAGGCCAGCCCTTGAGTTCAAAGTGGTGGTGAATCGGCGCCATGCGGAACACGCGGCGCCCGGTCAACTTGAAGGACGCCACCTGGATGACCACCGACAGGGTCTCCATCACGAACACGCCGCCCATGATGAACAGCACGATTTCCTGGCGAACGATCACGGCGATGGTGCCGAGGGCCGCGCCCAGCGCCAGTGCGCCGACGTCACCCATGAAGACTTGTGCGGGATACGTGTTGAACCACAGGAAGCCCAGGCCGGCACCGATCAGCGCACCGCAGAACACGATCAATTCACCTGCGCCCGGCACATAGGGGATCAGCAGGTATTCAGCGAATTTCACGTTACCCGACAGGTAGCAGAAGATACCGAGCGCGCCGCCCACCATCACCGTCGGCATGATCGCCAGGCCGTCGAGGCCGTCAGTCAGGTTGACCGCGTTGCTGGAGCCGACGATCACGAAGTAGGTCAGCACCACGAAGCCGATGCCCAGGGGAATGCTGGCGTCCTTGAGCATCGGGATGATCAAAGTGGTTTCCACGGCGCTTGGCGCTGTGGTGTAAAGGAAGATCGCAGCGCCGAGGCCGAACACCGACTGCCAGAAATACTTCCAGCGGCTTGGCAGCCCTTTCGAGTTTTTCTCGATCACTTTGCGGTAGTCGTCCACCCAGCCGATGGCGCCGAACAGCAGCGTCACCAACAGAACGGTCCACACATAACGGTTGTGCAGGTCGGCCCACAGCAACGTGCTGATGCCGATGGACGACAGGATCAGCGCGCCGCCCATGGTCGGGGTGCCGGATTTGGACAGGTGCGACTGCGGGCCGTCATTACGAACCGATTGACCAATTTGCAGGTTCTGCAGGGTGCGGATCATCCACGGCCCCAGGAACAGCGACAAACACAACGCGGTCAGCACACCCAGGATCCCGCGCAGGGTCAGGTACTGAAAGACCGCGAAGCCTTTGTGGAACTGTTGCAGATACTCAGCCAGCAGCAGCAGCATTAATGTTTCTCCGTACTTGAGCCACACAAGGCCGCGACGACGTTTTCCATCACCGCGCTGCGCGATCCCTTGATCAAAATGGTTGTGTGTTTGTCGTGTTCAGCCGCCGTCAGCGCCTGGATCAGCTCGGCCTGGGTCGCGAAATGGCGGGCACCAGGGCCGAATACGCTGACGGCGTGCGCCATGTGCGGGCCGACGGCGTACAGCGCGTCGACTTTGCCAGCGGCATAGGCGCCGACGTCGCGGTGGGACTGTTCGGCCCACTCACCCAGTTCAGCGATGTCGCCCAGCACCAGCACCTTGCGGCCGTCGAAGCTTTTGAGCAGGTCGATGGCGGCGCAGATGGAGGACTGGTTGGCGTTATAGGTGTCGTCGATCACGCGCATGCCGTTGCTGGCCAACTGCGCCACGGTGCGCCCTTTGACCGGCTGCACTGCGCCCAAACCTGTGGCGATACCGAACAGCGACACGCCCAGGGCGTACGCGGCAGCGGCGGCGGCCAAGGCATTGGCGACGTTATGGTTGCCCAGCAGGTTCAGTTGCACGTGTTCGTTGCCTTGCGGAGTGTGCAAGGTAAAGGACGGACAGCCACGCGCATCAACGGTAATATTGGAGGCATGGAAATCAGCTGCGGCGTTGAGCACGGCAAACGTCAGGACCTTGCGCCCGGCGGCGCGTACACGCCAGGTTTCGAAGGCCTTGTCGTCGAGATTCAACACAGCAGTGCCCGAGGCATCGAGGCCTTCAAGGATTTCACCCTTGGCTTCGACGATTTTCTCCGGGCCACCGAACTCGCCAACGTGGGCGGTACCGGCATTATTGATGATCGCCACGTGGGGCTTGGTCAGCGCCACGGTGTAGGCAATTTCGCCGACGCGCGATGCGCCCAACTCGATCACGGCAGCGGTGTGTTCCGGGGCCAATTCAAGCAGGGTCAGCGGAGCACCGAAATCATTGTTCAGATTGCCACGGGTCGCGAGAACCGGGCCGCGTGTACGCAACACACCGGCGAGCAGTTCCTTGACCGTGGTCTTGCCACTGGAGCCGGTGATGGCTGCAACAGGCTTGTCGAAGGCTGCACGGTTCAGCGCACCCAGTTGACCCAAGGCCAAGCGGGTATCGGCAACCAGCAGTTGTGGCAGTGTGGAATCCGCCACTTCGCGTTGCACCAAGGCACCGACGGCACCTTTGGCGGCGACGTCATTCAGGTAGTCGTGACCATCGAAACGCGGGCCCGCCAGGGCGACAAACAATTGCCCTGGCTTGATGGCGCGGCTGTCGATACTGACGCCGTCGAAACTGCAATCACTCGACAACACACGGGCCGACAGGGCCTCGGTCAGTTCGCTGAATTTCATTGCTTTAAGCATGGGCGACCTCCCAGGCGGTCAAGGCGTGATCGGCCTCGACCAGATCGGAAAAGGCGTGGCGCTCACCGTTGATTTCCTGATAGTCCTCGTGACCTTTACCTGCCAGCACCACCACATCGTCAGCACCAGCGCTGGCGATCAATTGGGCGATGGCTGCACCGCGACCGGCGACAAAGGAGGCCTTGGACACGTCTTTGAAGCCGACACGAATGTCGTCGAAAATCTGGCTCGGGTCTTCGCTGCGCGGGTTGTCGTCGGTGACGAGCACGCCATCGGCCAGGCGCTCGACGATCTCGGCCATCAACGGGCGTTTGCCGCGGTCACGGTCACCGCCGCAACCGAACAGGCACAGCAGCTTGCCTTTGGCGTGCGGACGCAAAGCCACCAGGACTTTTTCCAGGGCATCCGGCGTGTGGGCGTAGTCGACCACCACCAACGGCTGCTTGCCGCCACCCAGGCGCTGCATGCGACCGACCGGGCCTTCCAGCTTCGGCAGTACACGCAGGATTTCGTCGAGGGCGTAATCCAGGCCGAGCAATGCACCGACTGCCGCCAGGGTGTTGCTCAGGTTGAAGCGACCGAGCAGGCTGCTGCGCAAATGATGCTCGCCCTGCGGCGTCACCAGTGTGGCGCGCACACCTTCGTCGTTGAAATGGGCTTCGCGGCAGTACAGGTACGCGCTGGAATCCTCCAGGCTGTAGCTGATCAGGCGCGATTCACGGTCTTCGGCGGCCAGTTGGCGGCCGAATGCGTCATCCAGGTTTACCACGCGGCACTTGAGGTCGTTCCAGGCAAACAGCTTGGCCTTTTCCGCAGCGTAGGCTTCCATGGTGCCGTGGTAGTCGAGGTGATCACGGGACAGGTTGGTCATCACCGCCACATCAAACGCCAGCGCAGCCACGCGGCCTTGATGCAAACCATGGGACGACACTTCCATGGCAACCGCCTTGGCGCCGGCCTTTTTCAGGTCGGCCAGGGTCGCTTGCACGGCGATTGGATTCGGCGTGGTGTGCAGGCCGCTTTGCAGCGCGCCGTAGAAACCGGTGCCCAGTGTGCCGACGATGCCGCAGTGCTGACCCAGCAGGTCAAGCGCCTGGGCGATCAGTTGAGTCACGCTGGTCTTGCCGTTGGTGCCAGTGACGCCGACCAGATTGACGTGTCGACTTGGGTCACCATAAAAACGCCCGGCGATGTCCGAGAGCTGCTTGGCCAAACCTTTGACCGGAATCAACGGCACGTCGGTGATCGGCAGCACGGTGGCGCCTTCCACTTCATAAGCCACAGCGGCCGCACCGCGTTGCAACGCATCCGCGATATGCGCTCGGCCATCGAATTTACCGCCAGGCACGGCCAGGAACAGGTCACCGGCACGCACATTGCGGCTGTCCAGGCTCAACTCGCGAATCAGCAGATCGCGACCGGCGTGGGCAAAAATCTTGTTCAGGCTAAGAGACATCAGCCGCGCCCTCCATTGGCTTTTACGGCAGCGGCCGGTGGTCCGGCGTTCGCTTGTTGGGTCGGCGGCAGGTTGTCCGGCGTGATGTTCATCAGGCGCAGGGTGCCCGACATCACTTTGCTGAACACCGGCGCCGATACCAGGCCACCGAAGTAACCGGCTTTGCTCGGCTCATCGATCACAACGACGATGGCGTAGCGTGGATCGCTCATCGGGCCGAAACCGGCGAACAGCGAACGGTAGGAGTTTTCGGCGTAGCCCTTGGTGCCCACCGAGGTTTTACGCGCCGTACCCGACTTGCCGGCCACGTGATACGCCGGCACCTGTGCACGGAATACGCCGCGCGGTGCTTCGATCACTTGTTGCAGCATGCCTTGCATGGTCTTGGCGACGTTTTCCGGGATCACCTGGGTGGCTTTAGGTGCTTCGTCGACGTGGATCAGGCTCAGCGGAACCATCCGGCCATTATTCGCCAATACAGAGAAAGCGTGGGCCAGCTGGATCGCCGTCACCGACAGGCCGTAGCCGTAGGAAAGCGTGGCGGTCTCGGCCTTTTTCCAGTCGCGGTAGTTCGGCAGGTTGCCCACGCGCTCGCCTGGGAAATCGAGGCCGGTGGGCTGGCCCAGACCGATCTTCTGCGCCAGGTGGTAGATGGTTTCACCGCCGATATCGAAGGCGACCTTACTCATGCCCACGTTACTGGAGTTGATCAGGATACCTGTCAAATCCAGCACCGGACCTTCGGTGCGGGACACGTCACGAATGGTGTATTTGCCCAACTGCAAGGTGCCTGGATACACCTCGACCTTGTCGCTGGGCTTCCAGCGTCCGGTTTCGAGCGCGGCACTCATGGAGATGGCTTTCATGGTCGAACCCGGCTCGAACACGTCGATCATCGCGCGGTTGCGCATCATCGCCGGTTGCAGGTTGCGACGGTTGTTCGGGTTGTAGGTCGGCTGGTTGACCATGGCGAGGATCTCGCCGGTCTTCACGTCCATGATCACCAGGCTGCCGGCCTTGGCGCCGTTTTCGATGATCGCGTTACGCAGCTCGCGGTTGGCCAGGTATTGCAGGCGCAGGTCAATCGACAACGCCAAGGGCTTACCGGCCTTGGCGTTTTTGGTGACTTGGACATCCTTGATCAGTCTGCCACGCCGATCCTTGATGACTTGTCGTTTGCCGGGAACCCCGGCGAGCCATTCATCGTAGGCGAGTTCCACGCCTTCGCGGCCATGGTCATCGATGTCGGTGAAGCCGACCATATGCGCAGTGGTTTCACCCGCCGGGTAGAAACGACGAAATTCCTCGATGCCGTAGACACCGGGGACTTTAAGGTCGAGCACTTGCTGGCCTTGTTCAGGGGTCAGCCCGCGAACCAGGTAGATAAACTCTTTATTGGCCTGGGCTTCCAGGCGCTCAGCCAAGGCTTTCGGATCTTGTCCCAATGCAGAGGCAAGGGCCGGCCAACGATCCTTGGCGACCTGCAATTCCTTTGCGTTCGCCCACAGGGTGGTCACCGGGGTACTAACGGCCAAGGGCTCGCCGTTGCGGTCGGTGATCAGGCCGCGGTGTGCAGGAATCGGAATATGACGCAGGCTACGGGCATTACCCTCGCCGATCAGGAAGTCGCGATCGACCACTTGCAGGTCGATGATCCGCCAGGCAATCGCACCCACCATCAATGCCAGCAAGCCGAGCATCAGGCGGAAGCGCCAGGGGTAGAGTGCGCCCTCGAGTTTCATCATGGCGCCACCATGCGGACTTCAGCCGCGCCAGGAATGTGCATTTTCAGCTGTTCGGTGGCCAGCACTTCGATACGGCTATGGGCCGTCCAGGTGCTTTGCTCCAGGATCAACCGGCCCCACTCCGCTTGTGCCTTGTCACGCACACTCAGTTCCCCGTACAGGGTATTGAGCAGTTGACGGTTGTAGTGGGCGCTGTAGGACACCGCAATCGCGGAAACCAGTACACCGACAAACAGCAGCATCATAAAGAAGCTGCCGCCCGGGAGGGGCTTGGCAAAAAGCTTGCTCACCGCAGCTTCTCGGCAACGCGCATGACGGCGCTGCGGGAACGTGGGTTGGCCTTGAGCTCGGCTTCGGAAGCGAACTGCGCTTTGCCATGGATTTTGATTTTCGGCACAAAGGCTTCGAAACGCACCGGCAGATTGCGCGGCAGGTTGTCGGACTCACCCTTGACCAGGCGACGCATGAACAGTTTGACGATACGATCTTCCAGGGAGTGGAAGCTGATCACGACAAGGCGACCGCCCACTTCCAGCGCCTCGAGGGCAGCCTCAAGGCCGGTCTCCAGGTCGCCCAATTCGTTGTTGACGTGAATGCGCAGACCTTGGAACGCACGGGTCGCCGGGTTCTTGCCTTTTTCCCACGCGGGGTTGGCGACCTTCAGCACTTCGGCCAAGTCGGCGGTGCGTTCGAACGGCTGGATTTCACGGCGCTCGACCACGGCACGGGCCATGCGACCGGCGAAACGCTCTTCACCGTACTCCTTGAACACGCGGGTGATTTCTTCATGGGGCGCGGTCGCAATGAACTCCGCTGCGCTGATGCCCCGAGTCGGGTCCATGCGCATATCGAGCGGGCCATCGTTCATGAAACTGAAGCCGCGCTCCGGGTCGTCGAGCTGTGGCGAAGACACGCCCAGGTCGAGCAAAACCCCGGCCACCTTGCCCGCCATGCCACGTTCGGCGACTTCGGCGCCTAGTTCGGCAAAGCTGCGCTGCACAACGACAAAGCGGCCGTCTTCGGCCGCTAGCGCTTGCCCGGTGGCAATCGCTTGAGGGTCTTTATCAAACCCGAGGAGTTTGCCGTCGGACCCGAGCTGGCTGAGTATCAACCGGCTATGCCCGCCCCTGCCGAAGGTGCCATCCAGATAGCAGCCATCCGCGCGTACGGCGAGAGCCTCAACGGCTTCGTCAAGCAGTACGGTGATGTGGTTAAAGCCGCTATCAATAGTCACAGGATCAAATCACGCAGTTCATCAGGCATGGCGCCCGGTTGTTGAATAGCAGCCAGGTCAGCTGCAGAAACAGCATCCCAGGCATCTTCGTCCCACAATTGGAACTTGTTCAGTTGGCCAACCAGCATTGCGCGCTTGTCCAGCTTGGCGTACTCGCGCAGACGCGGAGGCACCAGGAAGCGACCGCTGCCATCCAACTCGAGGTCGACGGCGTTACCAATCAGCAAACGCTGCAGGCGACGGTTCTCTTCACGCAATGAAGGCAGGGCGCGCAGTTTGGTTTCAATCAACTCCCACTCATCGAGGGGGTAAACACATAAACAAGGGTCAACGGCATCGATCGTGATGATCAACTGTCCAGAACTTCGCGAAATCAGCTCGTCACGATACCGGCTCGGCATGGCGAGACGGCCTTTTGCATCGAGACTGATAGCGTTAGCTCCGCGAAACACAGATGCGTTTCTCCAAATTTTAGCGTTTTACGTTCAAAAAACCCACTTTGTGCCACTTTCCGCCACTTGCGCACACTATAGGAATGCGCCCACCACACCGTCAAGGCGCGGATTCAAGGAAAAGCCTTACAGAACGGAGATTTAGGAGCGTAAAGGGAGGAGAAACCAGAGTTCGGCGATGTTTTTGGCCCAACAAGCGCAAATAGCTCAAAGAGCTATAGCTCGAAGTTAAAGTAATTTATTAAGAGTAAGATTTTTTTGGTATTACGAAGATGCATCTGCCAATGATTCGGCAGGGAGGGATTCTTGCGTTACTACCGGTTTTCTGCACGAGATTCGGACAGAAGGAAAAAGGTGGAGAGTCGATCTGTAAGCCGGGTTCTGTCTTGAACAGTCATTCGTCTACGATGGCCATCACTGGACATCTTTAGCAACCTACCCGGTCCCAGCGCGGGCCACGCCTTGGGACCCTATTTGGTCTTGCTCCAAGTGGGGTTTACCTAGCCACGAACTGTTGCCAGTCGTGCGGTGCGCTCTTACCGCACCTTTTCACCCTTACCGGCACCGAAGTGCTTAGGCGGTTATTTTCTGTGGCACTTTCCGTAGGCTCACGCCTCCCAGGCATTACCTGGCACTTCGCCCTATGGAGCCCGGACTTTCCTCCCCCCCCTAATTTTCATAGAGGGCAGCGACTGTCCAATCGACTCTCCGCCGCGCAGGTTAACGGCACGACGGACTTAGGACAAGTAATAAAAGTTCAGAATTGCCATCACGTTCAGACGCAATACCGATTTAACACCGGAACTATTCGGCTTTCTGCTTATCCAGCGCCGCTTGATATAAGAGGTTCTTGCGCACACCGGTAATTTCCGCCGCCAGGGCTGCGGCTCGCTTGAGCGGCATCTCCTTGAGCAGCAAGTCCAGGACGCGCATGGCCTCGCTGCCCACGGCGTCTTCGTCCTCTGGCGCGGTCCAGCCCGCCACCAGCACCACGCACTCGCCGCGCTGTTGGTTGCTGTCGCCCTCGACGAACGCACGCAGCTCTTCCAATGGCAGGCCCTTGAGGGTTTCGAAGGTCTTGGTCAGCTCGCGGGCCAGCAGCGCCAGGCGCTCGCCGCCAAACACCAGTTCCATGTCCTGCAGGCATTCAAGGATGCGATGCGGGGCTTCATAGAAGATCAAGGTGCGGGGTTCTTCCTTCAGCGCTTGAAGGCGCGCACGACGCCCAACGGCCTTCGCCGGCAGAAAACCTTCAAAGATGAAACGGTCCGACGGCAGCCCCGCCGCCGACAATGCAGCGATCAGCGCGCACGCTCCCGGAACAGGCACTACATTGATACCAGCGGCTCGCGCCTGGCGCACCAAGTGGTAGCCGGGATCGGAGATCAGCGGCGTGCCCGCGTCGGAGATCAGCGCCACATCGTCGCCGGCCAGCAGACGCACGATAAAGCGACTGCCTTCCTCGCGCTCGTTGTGCTCATGGCAAGCCGCTAATGGCGTGCTGATTCCAAAATGCTGCATCAACCGCTGGGAGTGACGGGTGTCTTCAGCCGCGATCAATTTAACCTCGCGCAACACTTTCAATGCTCGCGCACTGATGTCGTCCAGGTTGCCAATGGGCGTCGCCACGACAAAAAGCGAGCCTGCAGTGGAATTCAAAGGACCTGGAGCAGTCAAAACGCACACCTCGATGGTTGGCAAAAGCGACATTGTAGCGCGTAGGCGCCTGGAAAATATGCCATCACGGCCGATGCCTTTTCAGCCGTTTAAAGCCAACTGCAACATTTGCACGACCTAAATCGACGGTTTCACGCCAGTAACATCGCGCCTGGGCCAGTGCTTGGGTACAATTCCACGCTAATTTGATCGGTATCAGGAACACTTACATGATCGCTTGCCTGCGGCTGCTCTCCGCCCTCTGCCTCGCTGCCTTGTTGGCCGCGTGTGCCAGCTCGCCCTCGTCCAGCCTTGGCGACCTTCCACGGACCCCGGACGCCAGTATCGAGCAACTGCTCGAACAGGCCACCACCGCCAAGACGCCAGAAAAGGCCGCATTACTGCGCCTGAGTGCGGCAGACATGGCCTACAAGCAGAACAACCCTGGCCGCTCGTCGCAGATTCTTGCGCAGGTGCCTCTGGATGCCCTCAAGCCCGCCGCGCAAGTGTTTGCCAGCACCTTGGCCGCCGAATTGGCCATGGCGCGCAACCAGCCCAAGGCCGCGTTGACCGCCCTGAACCACCCGAGCCTGCAAAGCCTGAAGGACCTGCCACCTGAACAGCAGGTCCGCACCGGGAGCGTGCACGCCCGTGCGTATGAAGCGGATGGCCAGACCCTGGCCGCCGCCCGCGAACGTGTGGCCATGGCCCCGCTGCTCACGGGCGATGCCGCCAAAAGCAACCACGAAGCCATCTGGGTATTGATTGCCGCCCTGCCGGCTGAACAGCTGCAAGCCAGCGGCAACCCGACGCTCGACGGCTGGATCACCCTGGCCCAGGCGGTCAAGGGCGCCGGCACACTGGAGCAACAACAAGCCGCTATCGACACCTGGCGCGCGCAGAACCCGGGTCACCCGGCAGCCGTGCAACTGCCGACACCACTGACCAAGCTCAAGGAGCTGGCGAGCCAGCCACTGACCAAGATTGCCCTGCTGCTGCCACAGGACGGCCCGCTGGCTTCCGTCGGCAAGGCGCTGCGTGAAGGCTTCATGGCGGCGCACTACCAGGCTGAACAAGCCGGGCAGAAGCCGCCGGTCATCGAGTTCTATGACAGCTCGCGCCTCAACTCCCTCGATGACTTCTACGCCAAGGCCCAGGCTTCCGGCGTGCAACTGGTGGTCGGCCCGCTGGAAAAACCGCTGGTCAAACAGCTCAGCGCACGTCCGCAGTTACCAATCACCACCCTGGCACTGAACTACAGCGAGACCGATCGTAGCCCGGCGCAACTGTTCCAGTTCGGTTTGGCCGCTGAAGACGAAGCCCGCGAAGTATCGCGCCGCGCCCGTGCCGACGGCCTGCACCGTGCGGCCGCGATGGTGCCCCGTGGCGAATGGGGCGAGCGAGTCTACAAGGCCTTCCGCCAGGACTGGGAAGCCAATGGCGGCCAGGTCATGGGGGTCGAGTATGTCGATCAGCCCGTCGCCCTTGCCCAGCAAATTGCCGACCTGTTCCAACTACGTAAAAGCGAAGGCCGCGCCAAGAGCCTGCAAAGCACCGTCGGCACCGACGTCGCCGCGCAACCTTCGCGTCGCCAGGACATCGAGTTCATCTTCCTGGCCGTGACGCCGCAACTGGCCCAACAGATCAAGCCAACCCTGAACTTCCAATATGCCGGCGATGTGCCGGTGTACGCCACGTCCCACGTGTTCAGCGCCAGCGGCGACAAGAACCAGTACCTGGACATGACCAACGTGATGTTCTGCGAAACCCCTTGGCTGCTCAACACCACCGACCCACTGCGCAACCAGGTTGCCGCGCAATGGCCGCAAGCCAATGGCAGCCTCGGCCGACTGTACGCGATGGGCGTCGATGCCTACCGCCTGGCTCCGCGCCTGGGGCAACTCAAGGCGCTGCCGGACACCCGTGTTGAAGGCCTGTCGGGCAACCTGGGCATCAGCGCCAACCAGCGCGTTGATCGCCAGATGCCATGGGCCAAGTTTGTCGGCGGCGAGATCCAGCGCCTGCCGGACACCCCGCGCTGATGCCTGAGCGGTCCAGCGCACAAAGCGGCAAGGATGCCGAACTACAAGCTCTGAAACACTTGCAACAACAGGGTCTGCGCCTGCTGGCGCAGAACTGGTTATGTAAACGCGGCGAGCTTGATCTGGTCATGCTTGACGGCGATACAGTAGTATTCGTCGAAGTCCGCTACAGAAAACACGCACAATGGGGTGGCGCGCTCGCCAGTATTGACGGGCGCAAGCGTCAAAAGCTGATACTCGCCGCGCAGTTTTTCCTGCAAAAAGAGCATCGCTGGGCCGACGCCCCCTGCCGTTTCGATGTGGTTGCCATAGAAAGCACACCGTCTGGTCAGGCTGATCTGAACTGGCTGAAAAATGCCTTCGACAGCTGATTCGCCGGACATCTTCACCACACACTTTTGCTCTTTGCTTTGCGGGCTGCACATTCCTGTGCCAAACAGCCGCGCTACTTAAGGTCACACAGATGGACATGCAATCCCGAATTCGCCAGCTTTTCCAGGCCAGCATCGACACCAAGCAACAGGCGATGGACGTACTTGCACCGCACATCGAGCAAGCCAGTCAGGTCATGGTCAATGCCTTGCTCAACGAGGGCAAAATGCTTTCGTGCGGCAACGGCGGTTCGGCCGGCGATGCCCAGCATTTCTCGTCCGAGCTGCTCAACCGCTTCGAGCGTGAGCGCCCTAGCCTGCCGGCCATTGCCTTGACCACCGACTCGTCGACGATCACCTCGATCGCCAACGACTACAGCTACAACGAGATCTTCTCCAAGCAGATCCGCGCCCTGGGCCAACCCGGCGATGTGTTGCTGGCGATTTCTACCAGCGGCAACTCGGCGAATATTATTCAGGCAATCCAGGCCGCACATGATCGCGAAATGATTGTCGTAGCATTGACCGGACGCGATGGCGGAGGCATGGCTTCGCTGCTGTTGCCTGAAGATGTGGAGATTCGCGTCCCGGCCAATGTCACCGCACGTATCCAGGAAGTCCACCTGCTGGCGATCCACTGCCTGTGCGATCTGATCGACAGCCAACTGTTTGGGAGTGAAGAATGACCGTTAACCGCCTCAGCCTTTTGGCCATGACCCTGTGCCTCGCTATCAGCGGCTGCAGTACGGCCATCACTGCAACACGCGACACCCCTATTCAGGATGACAAGGGCACCCGTACCTTCGGCAGCAAGATCGATGACTCGCTGATCGAAACCAAGGTTGAAGTCAACGTCGCCAAGGCCGCCACCGACCTGGGCAACGGCGCCTCGCGCATTGTGGTCACCAGCTTCAACGGCGTCGTGCTGCTCGCCGGCCAGACGCCCCGCGCCGACCTCAAGGCCCAGGCCGAACAAGCCGCCGCCGCTGTACAGCGCGTGAAGAAGGTGCACAACGAATTGCAGGTGATGGACCCGATCACCCTGCTGGCCATCAGCAACGACGCGCTGCTGACGACCAAGATCAAGGCGCAGATGCTCACCGATAACGCGATCCCTGGCTCGCGCATCAAGGTCGTGACCGACAACGGTATCGTTTACCTGATGGGCCTGCTCACCCAGGCCGAAGCCACTCGCGCAGCCAACTTGGTGCAGGGTGTGTCCGGTGTGCAGAAAATCGTCAAGGTGTTCGAGTACATCGACTGAAGTAATCAAGCAGCCACAAAAAAGGGCGCCGCACGGCGCCCTTTTTTGTGGCTGCTTGATTACTGGTACTGCGAGTACGGATTGCCCTGGAACTGGTTGTTCTGCTGTGGTGCCTGTTGCTGGGCGCCTGGCTGGCCATACTGCTGGCCTGGGATCGGGCCAAGATTCACTTCTACGCGACGGTTCTGGGCACGGCCGTTGACGTCGGCGTTGCTGGCAATCGGGTTATCCGGGCCGGCACCGCGAGCGCTCAGGTTGGCGCCGTTGACGCCTTGGGACGTCAGGTAGTTGGCCACGCTCTGGGCGCGACGCTGGGACAGGTCCATGTTCAACTGGCGGCTACCCGTGCTGTCGGTGTAGCCAACGATCTGGATAGTGTTCTGGTTGAACTGCTTGAGCGAGTTGGCCAGGTTGTTCAGCGGCTGGTAGAAGCTGCTGGAGATCGCGTCCGAGTTGGTCGCGAAGGTGATGTTGCCCGGCATGATCAGCTTGATCTGGTCACCCTGGCGCTGAACTTCAACACCGGTATTGGCCATGCTTTCACGCAGTTTCTTTTCCTGCTGGTCGGCGTAGTAGCCATAACCCGCAGCACCGGCACCCGCAACGACCGCACCGATCAGTGCGCCCTTGCCACGGTTGTTGTGGTCGATGGCCGCACCCGCCAATGCACCGGCCAGGGCACCCAGGCCACCGTACTTGGCGGTCTTGCTCATACCGCCGGATTCATTACTCGCCTGTCCCTGGCTGCTGCCGTCATAAGGGTTAGGTGATGCGCAGCCGGACAACAGGGCTACGACGGTAGCGACAACAAGCAGACGACGCGAAGTGAACATGAAGGGAGCTCCTACTTTTGCATTCTATGGTGCAAAGGACATTGGCAATGGACCTGTGCCGAGTTTGGAACGCGACAAACGGTAAAAATTCCGTGGCTACAGAAACCGTAGCAGACGCACGCTGAACACGACCTGAGTTTTTGCTACAAGGCTTGCCTGTTATAGAACGCGTGCTGCCGGGCAATTACTCCTTCACGCACGCACAAAAGGATTCTCACGCATTTCATCGCCCAGTCGGGTATCCGGCCCGTGACCGGTCACCACCGTCGCGCCCTCGTCCAGGGTATACAGGCGCTGCTTGATCGAGCGCACGATGGTCGCCTGGTCACCGCCCCACAAATCCGTACGCCCGATGCCGCGACGAAACAACGTGTCGCCGGCAATCAGCAGCTTGGCATCGGCAAACCAGAAGCTCATCGACCCCGGCGTGTGGCCTGGGGTGTGCAACGCCACGCCACAGCCGCAGGCCAACTCCTCATCATGCTCCAGCCAGCGATCCGGCGAAGGCACCGGGATGTAGGGCACACGAAACATCTGGCATTGCATTTCCAGATTGTCCCAAAGGAATTGATCTTCTTTGTGCAGGTGCAAGGTGGCACCGGTCTTCTCTTTCAGCTGGCCGGATGCCAGAAAGTGATCCAGGTGGGCATGAGTGTGGATGATGCTCACCACCTTCAATCCCAAGGCATCTAGCCTCGCAAGGATCAACTCATGATTGCCGCCTGGGTCGACCACGATGGCCTTTTTGCTGATCGGATCGCCGATGATGGTGCAGTTGCATTGCAAAGGGCCGACGGGAAAAGTTTCGCGGATGAGGGTCGGCTTGGCGGTTTCCATTCAGGGTCCTGTCGTGCAAGTGAAATATCGATTCCGGGCAAGTATCGCCAGAATAATTGCACCATTAAAACAGACTGGGCCCCTCCTAGCCGATCAACCTCAGCTCTTGAGCCCTAGCCACCGCCTGGGTGCGCCGCTCCACACCCAGCTTGCTGTTGATGTGGCTCGCGTGTGTCTTGACCGTGTGCAGGGAGATAAACAACCGGTTGCTGATCTCTTGGTTGGAACACCCCTGAGCAATCAATTGCAACACCGCCAGCTCCCGCGTGCTCAACGTCTCATGGGTTGAAACGGCCTCCACCACCACGACCGACGGCAACAACGCAAGCAGGCTCTGGTTCAGCAGCCCATGGGGATCTTTGGCAAGCTGCTCACGCATCCAGTCTGGATGAGTCTCCAGCAAACGCTGGAAGGGTTGCAGCGCGCCACCTATGCCGGCCTCCAGGGCCTTGGCAAACACCGGGCGCGCCTTGGCCTCCTGGCCGTCCTCCAGCAGCAGTTGCACCCGCTGGGTCAGGGCCATCAGCGCGATCATCTGACGCCCGCTGTTGTGCGCCTGTTGCGCCAGTTCTTCAAGGCGCTGCAACGCTGCTGCAGGTTGATGGCGAGTCGCGTCCAACGCAGCCTGTTGCAGCCCGATATGCTGCGGCAAGTGTGGGTGGAACTCCGGCGCGGCAGCAGCGTGTTCGCCGTTGTAGGTTTGCCCCAGGCGCGTCAACCAGGCGTCGGCCAGATCAGTGCGGCCCTGGGCCAGCCACAGCTCGCACTTGATCAGGGTGATCATTGCCAGGTAGTAGATCGGCGGCACGTCCCAGATATGCATCAGGCGTTCGGCCTCGGCCAGTTCGGCGAAGGCTTTGGCAAAGTCACCCCGGCGCCCCTCGAAATTGGCGATCACACAATGGCCGATCAACACACTGATATCGCGGCAAGCGCGGGCTTCAGCAAGACCGGTGCGCAAACGGGCAAGGCCCGCTTCGGGCTGGAGCCGCACCAGCAACAAAAAACCCTCGTAAAGCGATAACCGTGCACGCACCGCGTACAAGCGCTGCGGCGCCAGGCCGTGCAGGCGTTGCAGGCCCTGGCGCACTTCATCCAGGGAACGCAGGATCTCGCCGCGCGCCTGCAACACCCGCGCACGGTCGTAATGGGCCAGGGCTTCGAACAAGGGGTTGCCGACGCGCTGCGCCAGTTCCAGGGATTCACGATTCAAGCCCCGTGCACGCCACAGGTCGGCATCGACAATGGCCAGGTTGGACAGGGTCGACAAGCACATCAACCGCTGGCCGTAACGCCGTTGCGGCAAGCTTTCCAGCGCTTCGCTGCAATAGCGCTGGGTCAGTTCGCGATCGCCACGGCCACGGGCGATGATCCCGCTCAACGCCAGCCACTGGGCCAACATCGACTTTTGCGCAGTGGCCGACGGCGCCGGCAGGAAGCGACTGAGGTAACTGGACAGCTCCTCCGCCGCATCCAGTTGGCAGGCCAGGCCCAAGGCCCAGCTGTAGAGCACGATCAAGCGCGGCGTGCTGATCAGCAGACTGTCGGGCAAGTCCATTTTCCAGCGCAGCAACATGCCCACGTTCTGCTCGGCCAGCAGTTGCTCCTCGGACAGGTTCTGCACCAGGTTGGCCGCCACATCCAGGTGACCGGCGCGCAACGCCTGCTCCACCGCCTCGTCGATCAAACCTTGGGCATTGAACCAGCGACACGCGCGCAGGTGCAGGCTGGCCGCCGGCAGCACGTTGCTGCTGGCGCGCCGCGTGCGCAGCAAGTCCGAAAAAAGATGGTGATAACGGTACCAATGCCCCAGGTCGTCCAGCGGCACCAGGAATACTTGGTGCGCCTGCAGGTAACGCAGGATTTCGGCGCTGTCGTGGGCTTCACGCACCGCGTCGCAGAGTTCGCTGCAAAATCGGTCCTGAGGCGCGGTGTCGTACAAAAACGCCTGCACGTCGGCCGGCAGGCAGTCGATGACTTCTTCCAGCAGGTAATCACGGATCAGCCCTTCGCCGCCATGCAGGCTCTGCGGCAAGGCGCCGTCGCTGCCAGCCTCGGAGGCGGCCAACAGCCAGAAACGCAGGCCGGCGACCCAGCCTTCGCTGCGGCGGATCAGGTTGTCGAGAGCTTCGCCGCGCAAGGAACTGCTGTGACGATCCAGCACGGCCAGTGATTCCTCGTGCGTCAGGCGCAGATCCTGTTCGTGCAGTTCCAGTAGGTGACGCGACAACCGCAGCCGCGCCAGATGCCAGTCCGGCCGCTGACGGCTGGTGACCAATACCACCAGGCCATCAGGCAGATGATTGAGGAAAAATTGCAGGCAACGGTCAAGCACGGGCCCCTGGGCCAGATGGTAGTCATCCAGCACCAGCAATAGCGGTGCACGCAAGGACAGCTGCACCGCCAGCTCGTCGAGCAGGCCATCGAGCCATTCTTCAAAGGCAAAGGGTTGATGACGCTGACGCATTTTCAGCAAGCCCAGGGATTGGGCGCCGAGTTGCGGGAAGAATTGCTGCAAGCCGTCGAGCAGGCGTTCGAGGAAACGCCCAGGGTCGTTGTCCCGTGGGCTGAGGCCCAGCCACAGGCTTTGCCAATGGGCCGGCAAGCCCTGGCAGAACTCCACCGCCAATGAACTCTTGCCGAAACCAGCCGGTGCACTGACCAGCAACAGCCGCCCTTCCAGCCCGGCGCTCAGGCGTTCGCACAGGCGCGGGCGCAGCACATAGCCGTCAGGCAGCGGAGGCCTGTAGAAGCGACCTTCCAGGGTCGGGATTACCGCACTGGCAGGCCCTTGGATTCGGGACAGATCAGTCATCGCCGGGCTCTTGTAGAAGGCTGTTGTCGGCATTGCAGATGTCCGCAGACTAGCGGTAAAAGCCGCCGGTTTGTAGATCTTTGCTACAAATGACTGAAAAAGAACTGCGACAAAAAAATACGCGCACAAAAAAGCCCCGAACCGGTCGGGGCTTCTTTGCGAGGATGCGGCCTCGGTTAACGCACGTTAGCGAACACCATCCTGGCGCAGGGCCGCCGGGGTGAAGTCACTGGTGGTGGCGGTGAAGCCAAAGTCATACGCCTGCTTCTCTTCGTTCTTCATGCCCAGCGCCAGGTAACGGCCGGACTGCAGGTCGTAGAGGGTTTCCAGGGCGTACCACGGCACTTGCTTGTCGTAGTAGTTCTCGGCATGGGCTTCCGCCACGCGCCACAGTTGGCCACGACCGTCGTAGTGGTCGATCACGGCGGCTTGCCAGGTGTCTTCGTCGATGAAGAAGTCACGCTTGGCGTAGATGTGGCGCTGGCCTTCTTTCAAAGTGGCGACCACGTGCCAGACGCGACGCAACTCGTAGCGGGTCAGGTCCTGGTTGATGTGGCCGGCCTTGATGATGTCGGCGTACTTGAGCTTCGGATCATCGATCTTGTAGCTGTTGGAGGCGATGTAGATTTCTTTCTTGCCATCCAGCTTCCAGTCGTAGCGATCCGGCGCACCGTTGTACATATCGAGGTTGTCGGAGGTACGCAGGCCGTCGGCTGCGGTGCCTGGCCCGTCATAGGACACTTGCGGCGCCCGGCGCACACGGCGCTGGCCGGCGTTGTAGACCCAGGCCGAACGCGGCTCCTTCACCTGGTCCAGGGTTTCGTGCACCAGCAGCACACCACCGGCCAGACGTGCCGGCGCGGTCACTTGCTGCTTGAAGTAGAACAGCACGTTGCCCGGATTTTTCGGGTCGAAGTCTTTCATCTTGTCGCGGAACACGAACTGGTCGCGGAAATAAACCAGGCTGTACGAGCCGTTGGTTTGCGGCGTGGCCTGGGTCACCAGACGGGTCACGCTGCCACCGCGGTAACGGGTGATGTGGTTCCAGATCACTTCCACGCCGCTTTTCGGAATCGGGAACGGTACGGCGGTTTCGAAGTTTTCCAGGCCGTTGCCGCCAGACACCAGGTTGGTGGTGGTGGCGTTCTTCTTGATGGCTGCGAACACATCCGCCGGCACGGTAGCGCCACGATGGGTCGGGTAGACCGGCATCTTGAAGGTGTCCGGGTAGCGCTTGAACATCGCGTACTGCCCCGGCGCCAGCTTGTCCTTGTACTGCTCGACGTTCGCCGCGGTAATGGTGAATTGTGGTTGCTCACTGGCGTAAGGGTTGGCCAGGAACCCACGGGCGTCGACAGCGCCTGCGTTGGTGGGCAGCGGTGACCATTTAGGAATGGTGCCCGCCGCGTTACCGGCCATTTCAGCGCCCATCGGTGTCAGGGTCGTACCCAGCTTGGCGGCTTCATCCGCCGACACTGCCGCCATGACGTTGCTCGCCAGGATCGACAGCCCAAGCACACCCACGTGCAACAGACTTTTAGTTATTTTCATGTTCTGGTCTTCCTGAAATACGGTCGCTTAGAAGTTCATACCGAAGCTGAGCGCAACAAAGTCTCGGTCATCCACAGTGGTGTACTTGCCATCAAAGAAGTTGGTGTACGAAAGACCTGCGGTGTAGGTGTTCTGGTATTCGGCGTCCAGGCCCAGGCTGATGGCTTTACGGCCTTCTTCGAAGTTGCCACCAGGGCCAGGTGAGTAACCGCTCACGTCATGGGACCACGCCACGCTAGGCTTGAGGTTGACGCCCGCGAATACGCTGTTGTAGTCCCAGATCGCCCGTCCGCGATAACCCCAGGAGTTGGCCGTGGTGAAGCCATCGTTTTCGCAGTAGCGCGAAACGTTGTTCATGGCTGCGCCCGCCAATGTGCTCGCGTTCAGGGTCTGGCAACGACCATTAGGCAAAGGACCTGGCCCATAAACCGGGTCGCGGCCATAACGCGCTTTGGACGTGCTTTCCAACCCACCTACGTGGGTGAAGCCGATCTCGCCAACCAGCGTCAGCCGCTCGGCGCCCATGACTTGGTCGAAGAAGTGGGTGAACGTCGTTTGCAGTTGGGTGATTTCCTTGCGGCGGTAGCCCGGCTGATCGGTATCTGCCTTGCCTTGCAGAACCGACGCATTCGGGTCCAGCGGTGTCAGGCCGGAATAGAGGATATCGGTTGTATTGAGTTGTACAGGCGCATTCGGGCGATAGCTGATTTCACCGCTCCAGGCCGTACCGGTGGACAACGTGGTGGAGAAGCTCAACCCATAGAGACGAATATCTTCAGGGTACTCGACGTAGTAGCTGGAGTTGCCCGCAACCACCAACGGCATCAGGGATGCCAGTAGCGCGGGGTTGGTTGCGATCGCGCCCGGAACACCCGCACCAATCAAGGATCCGGCCAATGCAGTAGGACTGTAGGCGCTTGCAGGCGCCCCTCTGCCACTGAAGATCGGGGCACGGCTGTGATAGTTCATGAAGTAGGCGCCGAACTCGGTGTCCAGCGGCTCAAACATGTAGCGCAACGCCAGACCGAACTGGCCGCTGTCACGCGCATCGCGGTCAGGCCCGCGCTTCACGATAGTCCCTTCGTCCGGGCTGCCGAAATTCACGCCTCGCGCCTGCAGCGTATTGATGATCGAATTACGGAAGTTGGCGGGAATACCTCGGCCAGCCAACCCATTGTTCAAATTATTACGCGTGGCCAGAACAGCCAGGTTTTTATCGCAGCCATCAGAAATCACGTCGGGCTGCGAGAAAAAGGTGCCGCAGTTGTCGGTGACGGTCTGGTCCCATTCGAGCTGATAAAAGCCTTCGGCAGAAAGGTTGTCGGTAATGCTCTGAGACAGATAGAACATGTTGACCGGAATCAGACCTTCCTTGATCTCGGCACCCGGACGACGGAACGCAGACACGTCGATCGGGTTGATGGAGTTGATACCGCCACCAATGAAGGTACTTTCACCCCAACTCACTACCTGTTTGCCGAAGCGCACCGAACCCGGCAGATCAGCAATGTTGTAGTTGTGGTAGATAAACGCATCGAGGATCTGCGCCCCCGAAGACTTGGCGCCCTCTTTGCGGTTGCTGTCGCTGATGTCCTTGAACGGACGGCTTTCGTCCTTGAGTTCGAAGTCATACCAGTACTTGCCGCGCACAAACACACCGGTATCGCCGTACTTCAGTTCCAGGTCATGGATGCCCTTGAAGATCTTCGAGAACGTTTCCCCGCGCTTGAAGTTCAAGTGCCCGTCGTCAGAGGTCTGCGAGAGACCATGCCCGCCATTGTTGGAACCGATGAGGTTCTTGTTGGCTTTTTCTGTCGACCAACTGGCGCCCACGGAAAGCGACGAGTCAAAACTCCCTTCGATTTCACCAATGTTGAAACTGACGCCGAATGCGGGCCCGGCGAGCGTAGAAGCGAGACTGACGGCCAGGGGCAGTCTTGCCCGGCGCCAGAACTGGTTTACTGAGGTCATCGACGCTACTCCATGTGCATTATTGTTATGGCAGTGAGTTCTTTCTGTGATGCGTGTAACGGCCGGAATACAACGATTCCAATGCCGCTCGGCAGCCGAGCCCCCATGGCCCGAAGCGGAACATCCTTGAAAAACTCTGGAAGGGACTATAGCCAGCAGGGGGTAGTGCTTGATCCCTCTAAAGTGTGATTTGCATCACCGACCCGTCTGCCACGACCCTTTCGCCACGTCGACGAAGGCCGACGCGGCAAGGATGGCTGAAAATCGGCAAATCACAAGTAGAGGTGCCAGATAGAGCATTGCCGTGCCCGAACGGGCACGGCGAGGGGCGTCAGAGGGTGGAGAGGAAGGTGCTGTTATTGGCCTGCCATTCGATGATGTCGATGCGGATACGTTTTTTGTCGAGCTTGCCGACACTGGTCTTGGGAATTTCAGTAACAACGGCAATCTGGCTCGGAATCGCCCACTTGCTCAAGTGGCCCAGTTCCACGAACGGCTTGAGGTGTTCCTTGAGCTCACGGGCCCCTATCACATGGCCATCTCGCACCACCAGCAAGGCAAACGGGCGCTCGCCCCACTGCGGGTCGGCGATGCCCACCACCGCTACTTCGCGTACCGCCGGGTGACGGCTGACCAGGTCTTCAAGGGCCAGGGAGGAGATCCACTCGCCGCCGGTCTTGATCACATCCTTGATGCGGTCGCGGATGTCGATCACGCCGAAGGCATCCAGCGTGGCTACGTCGCCCGTGTGCATCCAGCCGCCTTCCCACAGCTCGGCGCCTTTTTGCGGCTCGTTGAAATAGCCTTCGCTGAGCCATGGCGCGCGAAGCACCAGCTCACCTTGCGACTCGCCATCAGCGGGCAAGAAGTTTCCATCACCGTCGATGATCGCCGCTTCCACCAACGGCCCGGGCACGCCGGCCTTGATGCGGTAAGTGGTGCGCTCATCCTCGCTGCCAGCCATCAGTTCTTCGTTGAGGTGGGCGCAGGACACCAATGGCCCGGTCTCGGACATGCCGTAGGCGGCGGTCAACTGAATGCCACGGGCCTTGGACGCTTCGTACAGTGAACGGTTAAGCGCACTGCCGCCGATGACGATTTTCCAGCCACCGAAATCCACGTCCTGAGCCGCCTTGGCGTTGAGCACCATTTGCAGGATGGTCGGTACGCAGTGGGAGAAGGTGACCTTTTCCTTGCGCCACAGCTCCACCAGGTATTCCGGGTCGTAGCGGCCAGGGTAGACCTGCTTCAGGCCGAGCATGGTCGCCACATACGGCAACCCCCAGGCATGCACGTGGAACATCGGCGTGATCGGCATGTACACGTCGTTGGTGCCCAGCAACCGCACGCTGTCGACGCTGCCCATGATGGTCGCCACGCCCATGGTGTGCAGCACCAACTGGCGGTGGGTGAAATACACGCCCTTGGGGTTACCGGTGGTACCGGTGGTGTAGAAAGTGGTGGCGACAGAATTTTCGTTGAAGTCTTGGAAGTCGTACTTCGGGCTGGCGGCGGCCAGCAGGGTTTCGTACTCGCCCACCAGGTTAGGCAGTTCGGCGGTCTTGGACTCACCGTCGGTGAGCAGCAGGGTCTTGTCGACCGTGGTCAACTGCCCGGCAATCGCCTGGTAAAGCCCCACGAACTCACTGTTGACCAGCACAAAGCGGTCCTCGGCGTGGTTCATGGTGTAGAGGATCTGTTCCGGCGACAGGCGCACGTTGATGGTGTGGATCACCGCACCAATCATCGGAATGGCAAACATGCATTCCAGGTAACGGTGGCTGTCCCAGTCCATCACCGCCACGGTATCACCGGCCTTCACGCCCGCTTCAGTCAGCACATTGGCCAAGCGGGCAACGCGCTCGATCAGGGTGGGGTAGGTGTAGCGCAGTTTGTCGCGGTAGACGATTTCCCGGGTCTTTTCATAGCGGGTGCCGGACATCAACAGGCGTTTGATCAACAGCGGGTATTGGTACGCACCTTCGGCGGGCGGAATGACGCGGGTCTGCAACATACGAATCCCTTTTATGACTGCACGGTCTTGGCTGAAAGAACTGCACTGTAGAGCGCATATGTTTCAGCCAAATCAGCCAAAGGAATGATTTGCAGAACCCGATGAATGCTAGCTTTGCGCCAGCATCCAGCCTATTTCATGCTGGTGAATGCCAGTTTCACGCCGATGGCAATCAACACCGCGCCCATGGTCCGATCAAACCAGTGCCCCATCTGCGCAAACCCGGCGCGCACGCGCTGCTGGCTGAACAGCATGGCCACCAGGCAGAACCACAGCGCCGTCGCTACCGCCAGGTAAACGCCGTAACCCGCCTGGATCGCCAGCGGTGTGTGGGGGTTGATCACCACGGTGAACAACGACAGGAAGAACAGCGTGGCCTTGGGGTTCAAGCCATTGGTCACGAAACCGGCAGTAAACGCGCCACGCGGGGTGCGCTCGCCGGCTTCGCGGTGCAACTCGCCTTCGGCGGCAGGTTTGGCCGGCTGCGCGCGCAGGGCTTTGAAGCCGATGTACAGCAGGTAGGCCGCCGCCGCCCATTTCAAGGCGTTGAACAGCACGATGGACTGGGACACGATCAAGCCGATACCGAGCAACGAATAACCCACGTGCAGGAAAATTGCCGAACCGACGCCCAGCGCAGTCCAGGTGCCGGCGCGACGGCCGTGGGTCACACTTTCACGCACCACCACCGCGAAATCCGGGCCGGGGCTGGCCACCGCCAATAAGTGAATCAGGGCTACGGTCAAGAACTCGGCGGCGTACATGCTCACTCCAATTAAGTAACTGATTATTTCATCTGATAGGCTCAAGAGATTACGCCTTCGAACCCTGTCGCAAAAGGTACAGTTGATGACGAACAATCGCCGCGCCGTCTTCCTTGATCACCCGTCCCTGGACCTTGGGGACCTCGACCTCAGCGAGCTGCGAGACAGCTTCAGCGAGTTGCAGTTGTTTACCGGCACCACGCCGCAGAACGTGATTGAACGCGTGCAAGGCGCCCACGTGGTCATCAGCAACAAGATCGCGCTCAGTACCGAAACCCTGGCGGCTTGCCCGGAACTCAAGCTGATCCTGGTGTCGGCCACCGGCACTAACAACGTCGACCTCGACGCCGCCCGCGCCCACGGCATCACCGTGAGCAACTGCCAGGGCTACGGCACGCCGTCGGTGGCGCAGCACACGATCATGCTGTTGCTCAACCTGGCGACGCGCTTGAAGGATTATCAACGGGACGTCAGCGCCGGCAAGTGGCAGGAAGCCAAGCAGTTCTGCCTGCTGGACCACCCGATTGTCGAGCTGGAAGGCAAGACCCTCGGCCTGCTCGGTCATGGCGAATTGGGCGGCGCCGTCGCGCGACTGGCTGAAGCGTTCGGCATGCGTGTTGTGCTCGGCGCTATTCCAGGCCGGCCAGCGCGTGCCGACCGCGTGCCATTGGATGAACTGCTGGCCCAGGTGGACGCACTCACCCTGCACTGCCCACTCAACGAACACACCCGCGACTTTATCGGCGCCCGCGAATTGGCACTGCTTAAACCTGGCGCGTTTGTGGTCAACACGGCGCGCGGTGGCTTGATCAACGAGCAGGCCCTGGCGGACGCCTTGCGCAGCGGCCATCTGGGCGGCGCGGCCACCGATGTGCTGAGCGTGGAACCGCCGGTGAATGGCAACCCACTGTTGGCCGGCGACATCCCTCGGCTGATCGTCACCCCGCACAACGCCTGGGGCAGTCGCGAAGCGCGCCAGCGCATCGTCGGCCAACTGGCGGAAAACGCGCGGGGCTTTTTCAACGGGGCCCCGCTGCGCGTCGTCAGTTGATAAACTGCGCCCCTTTTCAAGGAGCAGACCATGGATCCGCGCAGTGAAGTACTGCTTCGTCAGGCCGAACTTTTTCAAGGCAACCTGCTGCTGGTGGGCTTGCCTGCCGACGACCTGCTGGGTCGCCTGCCCAACGCCCACGGCTGGTGCTGGCATGCCGGCGATCAGGCGGCACTCGACGCTCGTTTCCCCGAGCGCAGCCAGTTCGGCGTGAACGTGCCGGAGCGGGCGTTTGATGTGGCGGTGATCTTCCTGCCCAAGTCCAAGGACCTCACCGACTACCTGCTCAACGCCGTGGCCTCGCGCCTGCCCGGCGCCGAGGTGTTTTTGGTCGGCGAGAAGAAAGCCGGGATCGAAAGCGCCGCCAAGCAGCTGATCCCCTTCGGCAAACCGCGCAAGCTCGACAGTGCGCGGCATTGCCAGCTGTGGCAGATCACCGTGGCCAACGCCCCGCAGGCGGTCGAGCTGGAGAGCCTCGCCCAGGTCTTCGACGTGCCGCTGGCCGAGGGCCCACTCAAAGTGGTGAGTCTGCCAGGCGTGTTCAGCCACGGGCGCCTGGATCGTGGTACCGAGTTGTTGCTGGAGCATCTGGACAAACTGCCAAGCGGCCATTTGCTGGACTTCGGTTGTGGCGCGGGCGTGCTGGGGGCTGCGGTCAAACGTCGCTACCCGCACAACACGGTGACGATGCTCGACGTGGACGCCTTCGCCGCCGCCAGCAGTCGCTTGACCCTGGCCGCCAATGGTCTGGAAGCCGACGTGCTGACCGGTGACGGCATCGACGCGGCGCCTATGGGTTTGAACGCGATTCTGAGCAACCCGCCGTTCCATGTCGGCGTACACACCGATTATTTCGCCACTGAAAACCTGCTGCGAAAAGCGGCGAAACACCTGGCAAAAGGTGGCGAACTTCGCCTGGTCGCCAACAGCTTCCTCAAGTACCAACCGCTGATCGAAGAGCACCTGGGCGTGTGCGCGATCAAGGCCGAGGGCAATGGTTTTCGCATCTACCGCGCCAAGCGCGGCTGACGGGCGTTTGAAAAAGAAGGCTTGCCGAATGGATTTTGCCTAGGCAGAATCCGCTCCGTCCTAGGGGAGTAGTCTCCCACGAGCGCCACGCTCGTCCGGCATACGTCAACATACTTGGTCAGCAGACCATGGCGTATGCGACCCAGGAGTCCGCACAGACGGACCGGGGTTTGACAAGACCTATGACACGCACACCTTACCCGGGGCGGGAAGGCTGTACGTGTCATAGCCGTGTCGACCCGCCCCTGGAAACCTACCTGATGCTGGATTCATTACTCGTTCCTACCGCAATCGTTGCCTTGGCCGAAATCGGCGACAAGACGCAACTGCTCGCGCTCATCCTGGCCGCACGCTTTCGCAAACCCTGGCCGATCATCGCCGGCATCGTCGCCGCGACCCTGGCCAACCATGCGGCCGCCGGTGCCGTGGGGGCCTGGTTCGGCAGTTTCTTCTCGGATGCGGTGTTGCACTGGATCCTCGCGGCGAGCTTCTGCGCCACGGCCTTGTGGACCCTGGTGCCCGACAAACTCGACGATGACGAAGCCAGTACCACGCGCAAATTCGGTCCGTTCCTGACTACCCTGATCGCATTCTTCCTCGCGGAAATCGGTGACAAGACGCAGATCGCCACGGTGATGCTGGCGGCGCAGTACCCGGAGTTGTGGCTGGTGATTATCGGGACGACCCTGGGCATGCTGATTGCCAACGTGCCGGTGGTCCTGGCGGGGAATTTTGCGGCGGAGAAACTGCCGTTGACCTTGATTCGTCGACTGGCGGCGTCGGCGTTCTTCATCCTGGCGATTGTGGCGGTTTACAAGGCCATGCAGAGCAGCGGTTGGATCTAAACCGATGAGGGTTCCCATGCCCGGCATGGGAACCCTCAACCCTTCAGGACTTTTTGGCCTGCTGGTACAGCGGCATCACCTTCGGAATCGCCGCCTGCAACGAGGCGATTCGGCTGTCAGAAGCCGGGTGAGTACTCATGAACTCCGGCGGCGCACCTTCCGAGGCTTTAGCCATTTTGTTCCACAAGGTGATGGCAGCGTTCGGGTTGTAGCCTGCACGGGCCGACAGCTCCAGGCCGATCAGGTCCGCTTCGTTTTCATTGCTGCGGCTGTTGGGCAAGGTCATGCCGTAGTTGGCCACGGTATCGGCTAATGCCAGGCTGTCCTGGCCAAGACCGAACAACGCACCGGCGCCCTGCTTGGCCATCTCGATGCCGTAGGCCTTGGACATGGCTTCACGGCCGTGTTCACGCAAGGCGTGGGCGATTTCGTGGCCCATCACAGCGGCCAGTTCGTCATCGGTGAGCTTGAGGTTGTCGATCAAGGCGCTGTACACGAAGATTTTGCCACCAGGCCCGCAGTTGGCGTTCATCTCGTCGCTCTTGATCAGGTTCACTTCCCACTTCCACTGCGCGGCATCCGCACGAAAGGTCGGCGCCTGGGCGATCAAGCGGTTGGCGATGGCCTGCACGCGCTTGGCGTTGGCGCTGGTCTTGTCCACCTGGCCCTTGCTATTGGCTTCGCCCAACGTCTGCTGGTACGACTGGGCATACATCTGGTCGACTTCCTGACTCGACAGCATGCTGAACATGTACTGCTTGCGCTCAACCCCAACGGCGCCGCCGCTGGTGGTGTTGACCGACTGACACCCGGCCAGCAGCATCGCTGCAACCAGGCCGCTAACTGCCAATGACTTCTTCATGAACCTCTCCCTGAAAACACGCCCTTAAAACATGGCGCGTATCGTAGGCGCTCGTTTGTATCGACGCCAGATACACCAGACGTGTAACCGCTGATTTTCAGATACATCCCACCGCCCCCACAACGGCGGCGGGCATTCCATTTGCGACACTCCAAACATTTTTGTAGGACACCCCCTAATGCCCTGCGCGCCCGTGGCCGATACAAAAAGGCGGATTCTCTCCCCTGTGCCCGGAGCCTTCATGAAATTCAAGTCGATCCAATTTTCTGTCGCGGCACTGGCCGGGGCGATTGTCCTGAGCGTGGTCGCGGTGCTGGTGCTGTACGCCTTGTTTGCCGGAGCGCGGACCCAAGAGATGGTGCAGGATCGCACCCAGGTGCAGTTTGAACAGATCATCGAGCAACGCCTGACCGCCCTGGCCCAGACCCAGGCCACCCTGATCCAGCGCGAACTCGAAGCGCCGCTGGTGACCGCCAAGAGCCTGGCCACCGCCAACGCCCTGCTCGGCATGAAAGACACCAAGAGCGAGCCGGCCCTGCAAGTCGGCCGCGAGCAATTGATCAACCTGCTGCATGAAACCGTGGTGCGCAACCCGAAGATCCTCGGCGCCTACATTGGCTGGGAGCCCAACGCGATCGATCATAACGACGCGGCCTATGTGAACAGCCCCATTGTCGGCATGGCCGCCGACGGCCGCTTCCTGCCGTGGTGGTATCGCAACGCCGATGGCAGCCTGGGCCTGGACAAGCTTGCCGACGTCAACGACCAAAACATCCTCTCCACCGGCGTACGCGCCAGTGAGTACTACCTGTGCTCCAAGGAAAATAAAAAGGCCTGCGCCATCGACCCCGCCCCTTATAAGGTGGGCAATGCGATGGTGATGCTGGCTTCGTTCATCGAGCCGATCATGATCGACGGCGCGTTCCAAGGCATCGTCGGTGCCGACCTGTCGGTGAACTTCATCCAGGACATGCTCACCAGTGCCGATCAAAAACTCTACAACGGCGCGGGTGAACTGGCGCTGATCTCCAGCAACGGTCGCCTGGTGGCCTACACCAAGGACCCCAGCAAGCTCGGCGAAAAGGCCACCGACCTGCTCGACAGCAACGAACTGGCGAACCTCGGCCAACTGAAAGTCGGCGAAGTGCGCTACGACATCGACAAGGAACACGGGCACATCGAGCTGTTCCTGCCGTTCAATATCGGCCAGGCCGACGCGCGCTGGACGCTGATGCTGCAACTACCGCTCAGCGCCGTGATGGCCGATTCGCAGAAGCTGCAAAGCGACCTGGAAGCCCAGCGCAAGACCGACATCTTCGGCATGACCATCGCCGGTCTGCTGATCGCGGGTATTGGATTGCTGGTGATCTGGCTGGTCGGCCACGGCATTGCCCGCCCACTCAAACAAATGGTGGCCATGCTCAATGACATCGCCCAAGGCGAAGGTGACCTGACGCGGCGCTTGACCAGTGACCGCGCCGATGAACTGGGCGCGATCGCCACCGGCTTCAACACCTTTTTGATCAAGCTGCAAGGCATGATTACCCAGGTGGTGAGTTCGGTGCAGAAGGTCAGCGATTCCTCGGAACACACCGCCGACATCGCGATCCGTACCAATCAGGGCGTGCATAAGCAGATGGTGGAAATCGATCAGGTCGCCACCGCCGTGCATGAGATGACCGCCACCGCGCAAGACGTTGCGCGCAACGCCACCCAGGCCGCCCAAGCTGCCAGCCATGCCGACCAGGCCGCCAGCCAAGGCATGCGCATCGTGCGCGACACCTCCACCTCCATCGGCGCGCTGGCCGAGGAAATCGGCAAGGCCGTCAGCGTGGTGCAAACCCTGGCCAAGGACAGCGAGAACATCAACGCCATCCTCACCGCGATTCGCGGGATTGCCGAACAGACCAACCTGCTGGCGCTCAACGCCGCCATCGAAGCAGCACGGGCCGGTGAGCAAGGTCGTGGATTTGCGGTGGTCGCCGACGAAGTGCGCAACCTGGCGCAGAAGACCCAAAAAGCCACCGAAGAAATCCAGACCATGATCCAGCAGTTGCAACAAGGCACGCGGGACGTGGTGCGGGTGATGGAGGACAGCCAGAACCGCACCGATGAAAGCGTGCAACACGCGGCTAAGGCGGCCGAAGCGCTGGAGACGATCACCCAGGCCGTCTCGGTGATCAACGACATGAACACCCAGATCGCCAGTGCCGCCGAGGAACAGAGCGCAGTGGCCGAGGACATCAACCGTAACGTGATCAATATCGGCCAGGTGGCCAATGAAGTGGCGGGCGGCGCGGATGAATCCAGCGCGGCCAGTGCGGACTTGACCAAGCTGGCGGAGCAGCAGCGCCGGCTGATCAATCAGTTCAAGGTCTAAGCCGGGGTCAGGCACTCCGGCCCATTGAGCTTGGGATCGTTGACCATGTTGGCCAGCACCCGCTCGCGCAACGCGACGGGTTCACTGGCCAGCAGGCCTTGCAATACATGCAACGGCGTCTCGGGATCGAGCCAGGCGGCCTGCCCGGCCTCATCCAGAATCAGCGGGCGACGCTGAGCATGCGCGGCCTGGGTCACCACCGCCGTACTCAGCCACACCTGTTCCTGCACCGGATACGCTTCCCAGATCGCGGCGAAAAACAGCGTGGAGCCCTCCCCCGGCGTCAGCCAGTACGGGCGTTTGCGCTGGGTGCCGCGCCATTCGTAGAACCCATTGGCGGGCAGCAGGCAACGGCGCTGGCGGAATGCTTCGCGGAACATCGGTTGTTCGGCCAGGGTTTCGGCGCGGGCATGGGCGGGCGTGCGGGAAAGATCGGTCAACCACGGCGGCGTGAGGCCCCAGCGGGCGCGGGCCAGGGTGCGCTGACCATCGGTGACACGCTGGATCAGCACCGAATCATTCGGGGAAATATTCCACTGGGCCTGCTGGTCGGCCGGGAAGCCCGGCAAGGCAGCAAAGGCGGGGTTCCAGCGAAACAGGGCATAACGTCCACACATGGGGCAACACGACTCTTGGGTAAACCGACCGACAGCCTAACAGACCAGCACATCGGGGAAGCTGTCGGGTTCATCACCGGGCAGCGGTTGTGCGCCGATATAAGCAGTAATCAGCTCACGGGCGTCCATGGCGCGGTCGTTGTCCACCTCCAGGCCCAGCAGGCCGAAAATAGGTAATTCGCCAGTGCCGCCGAGCAAATGACGGCCCACCAGATGCGCCTCGATGCCCTCGCTGGCGAGCATCTGTTGCAGCAACTCGCCTTCCATCAGGTTTTCCGGTTCGTAGATTCGCTGCATGGGTGTATCCGTTATTCGTTTTCGCTTCGGGTTTCGAGCATCCACTCTTCCCCATGTACCTGCAGATCGAAAATGATCGGCCGGCAACAGACCTGGCAGTCTTCGATATAGCGCTGGTCACCGCCAGATAAATCCACAGTTGTCTCGACCACTTCACCGCAATAAGGACAATCGTACGTCGCGTTTTCCAGCATCGCAGCCTCCAAGGTGACTTGTGCGTATAATCGCCGGTCTATTGACAGGGCTATTTTCGGCTGAGGCCATTCCTCAGTCCGCCCCCTGGTATTTCCTTTACTTACCCTAGCCGTTTCTAACAAGAGAGCATGATGGGCGAATTCGATACCATCCGACCTTACAACGACAGCGAAGTCCCGGCAGTGCTGGCACGTCTGTTCAGTGACAAGGCCTTTCTGGACATCCTGACCCACTTCCGCTTCCCGCGCTTTGCCGGCGCCCTGGGCTGGCTGCTCAAGCCGATGATCGCCCGCAAACTGCGCCGCGAGTTCGCTGGCGTCACCACCGTGGCCACGCTGCAGGACAAAGTCGAGTACTACGTCGACCACACCATTGATCGGGCGACCGACGGCGTGACCTACACGGGCGTCGAGCAGCTCAAGTCCGGCACGGCTTACCTGTTCCTGGCCAACCACCGCGATATCGTGATGGACCCGGCCTTCGTCAACTACGCTGTTTACCACGCCGGCCTGCCGACGCCACGTATCGCCATCGGCGACAACCTGTTGCAAAAGCCGTTTGTCAGCGACCTGATGCGCCTGAACAAGAGCTTCATCGTGCACCGCTCGATCACCGGGCGCAAAGAGAAGATGGCGGCCTATCAGCTGCTGTCGGCGTACATCAACCATTCGATCCGCAACGACGGTGCGTCGATCTGGATCGCCCAGGCTGAAGGGCGCGCCAAGGATGGGGATGATCGCACCGAGTCGGCGATCCTCAAGATGTTCCACGTCAGCCGCAAGGATGAGCCGTTTGCCGAGGTGATCCAGTCGCTGAACCTGACGCCAGTGTCTATCAGCTACGAATACGACCCGTGCGATTCAGCCAAGGCCCGCGAACTGTACATCCGCGCCACCACCGGCACCTACAGCAAGGCGCCGGGCGAGGATGACGTGAGCATTGCGCTGGGCATCACCGGCTATAAAGGTCGGGTGCACGTGAACTTTGCACCGCCGATCACCGAGCGCTTCGAAGACACCAAGCTGCTGGCCGCAGAGATGGACCGGCAGATTCTCGGCGGATACCGTTTGTTCCCGGTGCATTACTTGGCCTACGCCCAGTGGAGCGATGCCGACCCGCAATTGCAGGTGCCGACCGCCGCCGAAGTGTTCCCGGCGGACGAACTGGCCAAGGCCAAGGCAGAGTGGGAGCGGCGCTTGAACGAATGCCCGGCCGAGCACCGCCCTTTCCTGGTGGTGCAATATGCAACGCCGGTGCGTAATCAGTATCGGGTCAAGGCCGGGATTGCCCTGTAGGGCCTAAAGGCGGGTGCTGAGCCAGGAGATGGCCAGCGCCAGCCCAAGGCAGGCAAACCCGATGCGGTAAGCCAGACGATGCGCCCGTTCGGTGCGCACATCCAGAAACAACATCGGTTGGTCGATCGCACGGTCTTCACCTTGCGCGGTCAGGTCGGCCAGTGCGCGCTGTTCGCGCAGGCGAGTAAGGAACAGCAGCGCAGCGCCCGGGCAGGCCACTGCTAACGCAACAACATTGGTCAATAATGCGGGCAGCGCCATCGCAAACCTCGGTAAAACAGTGTTTTGGTATCAGTTCAGATACAAACCTGAACGATAGTGGCCTCCGGCGCCGTAAATGCTCCCTCCCCCATTGACGGGTAATGTATCCAGTAATTTACGCCGTCACCTGAACGTCACCTTAACAAGCCACTCTGTTGCCCTTCGACGCTTAGGAGCTTGTCATGCTGCACGCGCAAAACCAGGATCGGCTGTACCTGATCGCCCAGAGTGATGAGCAAGAAGCACTGGTCGGCGGCCTCGCATTCAACGTCCAGGACCGCCACTGGCTGGTGTATTGCGCCCTCGGCGGACACCAGCATGCGGACTTGCCGGAGACCGATCTGCTGACAGGGGTGAGCCTGCTGGATTTCTGTATCGACAGCGCCGCATGAAACTGGAGACGAAAAAAAGCCGGGCTCATCACTGAGCCCGGCTTTTTGTGGGATCGCTTATTGCGAGCTGAGCAACGAACCGATGCTTGGATCCTTGAACAGGCGGGTCAAGGCATCACTGAGGACGTCGCTGACCAGCTTGGTGTTGGTTTCCTGGTTCGGCGACATGCCGAAGCGCTGGTTCAGGGACGCGCCATAACGACCGCTGTAGCGACGGGTGCCGGCGCTGACATCGGACTTGAAGGTCGCGCCGATGGACGCTTCGGTCACGTACAGGCCGTCTTTAGGCGATTGATACTTCAGCTCAGCCAGGGTGATGGTCAACTGCGGCGCACCCGGTGCATTCGCGCTCGGGGTGAAACCCAGCAGACGCACGGCGGCTTCTGCCTGGGCCTGCAGCTTGGGCAGCACGTCCTGGGCATTCACCGAGACCAGGGCGGTTTCCGGGTACAGGCCACCGCGCGAGCCGAGGGTCGGCGATGGACGACCATCCACCACCCGCACCGACACCGGCTGGCCGTGGCCCACTGGGGCCAGCTGCGTGGTGATTTTCGGCTCAGGGGTCAGTTGTTGCGGGCTGTTGGCGCAGCCAACCAGCGTCAAACTGGTCACAGTGATCAAACCGAACAACAGGCGTTGCAACATGCGCTTCTCTCCAGAAATCAGGATCCGACAGGCCGGCAGTATAGCGGGGCGCCACTGCGGGGAACTAGCATCAGTTACAACCTGAGACCGGTTGGCTGGGCGGCGGTTCGATGTCACCGATATGTCACACCCGTTACATGGGCTCGTCATCCCGGCCAGGCATGCTGGGTCCCAATCTCAGGAGGTTGATCCCCATGCATTTTCTCTGGTCATTGTTTACGCGCAAGCCCGCCCTTCGCCAGTTCGCCCTGCTCGATGTGCAAGGTCGTTGCCAGGCCTTCAAAGAATGCAGCCAGCCGCCTGTTGGCGATGGCTGGGTAGAAATCGATGAAATCCGCCTGAGCTGGATGCACCACCCGCTGCCAGCCCGTGCCCGCGTCAGCCCACGTCCTGCGCGGTCGCCCCGGCATCAGCCGTTGGCCGCCTGACCGAACGCCTAATAAAAGTCATAAAACACGCCCATTTCCCTGGCGTTCTTCGCTACAATCTCCCCCCGATTATAAGGACGTCTCCTGATCGGGCCTCGCAGCATCGTTAATGCCTCGGCACTAACCCCCCAATCGCCCACAGAGAGCCGCCCACACAGATCGAGTGAAGCTGGCGCGCTTGCTGTTTTCTTTGCAAACCACCCGCCTTTACCGAATCTGCCAGAGCTGCCATTGCGCTCGGCCACTTGAGTTGTTTGCCCGTTTTGCCGCGTGTCGGCTAGGGGCCAGGTGCCAGGCTGGGGCAGCCCTTTTTTGAGGTTCACGTCTTCAAAAGAGCGTGAAAAAACGGGTTTTCACAACTTCACAAGAGTGTGGCGAGCAAATGAATAGTTTGGCGTTTGTACAAGCACCATCAGCGTCTGGAACAGCCCAACCACACAGGACCGAGCACGCCTTAAAAACCGGAGCTTGAGCCTGTCCGCTACGGATTGGTTGCACGAATCGCACGCTTTGACCATAAGTCGAATTGCCACAGGCGCCCATGAATGCGTTCATAGGCAGATTAGCCCGGCAGGAAGCGTGCGCTGAACATGCAAAGAATTGCGAATCGGACATGGCGATCCTGGCCATGGGTAACCTGGGGCAACACGTGAACCGCCCCGTCACTCCTGGCAGCCATGCCGTCAATTTGGTGCTGCAGATTTTGGAGACGCGTTAAATGGCGCATAACGAAGCAGTCGACGTAGTACTGGTAGGGGCCGGCATCATGAGTGCCACCCTGGCCGTACTGCTCAAAGAGCTCGACCCCGGCCTCAAGCTGGAAGTCGTTGAGCTGATGGATTCGGGTGCCGCGGAAAGTTCCAACCCGTGGAACAACGCCGGGACCGGCCACGCCGGGCTGTGTGAGCTGAACTACACGCCGAAGGCCGCCGATGGCTCCATCGACATCAAGAAAGCCGTGCACATCAACACCCAGTTCGAGGTGTCGAAGCAGTTCTGGGCGTACCTGACCAAAAAGGGCACCTTTGGCTCGTCAAAGTCCTTTATCAGTCCGGTGCCGCACCTGAGCTTCGTGCAAGGCGACAAAGGCGTGGATTTCCTCAAGAAGCGCTTTGAATCTCTCAGCCAGCACCACGCGTTTTCGGACATGCACTACACCGAAGACCGTAGCGAAATGGCCGAGTGGATGCCGCTGATGATGCCGGGCCGCCCGCTCGACGAAAAAATCGCGGCCACCCGCGTGATGAACGGCACCGACGTCAACTTCGGCGCGCTGACCAACCAACTGCTCAGCCACTTGACCAGCTCGCCCGACGCTCAGGTCAAGTACTGCAAGCGCGTCACCGGCCTCAAGCGCAACGGCGCGGGCTGGACCGTGAGCATCAAGGACGTCAACAGCGGCAACAGCCGTGAAGTGGACGCCAAGTTCGTGTTCCTCGGCGCCGGTGGCGCGGCCCTGCCGCTGCTGCAAGCCTCGGGCATCGAGGAAAGCAAAGGTTTTGGCGGCTTCCCGGTCAGCGGCCAGTGGCTGCGTTGCGACAACCCGGACGTGGTCAAGCACCACCAGGCCAAGGTCTACAGCCAGGCCGCCGTGGGTTCGCCGCCGATGTCCGTGCCGCACCTGGACACCCGCGTGGTGGATGGCAAGAAGTCCCTGCTGTTCGGGCCATACGCCGGTTTCACCACCAAGTTCCTCAAGCACGGCTCGTTCCTCGACCTGCCGATGTCGATTCGCGCCGGCAACATCGGCCCGATGCTGGCCGTGGCCCGCGACAACATGGACCTGACCAAGTACCTGGTCAGCGAAGTACGCCAGTCCATGGAACAGCGCCTGGAATCCCTGCGTCGTTTCTACCCGGAGGCGAAAGCCGAAGACTGGCGCCTGGAAGTGGCCGGCCAACGGGTGCAGATCATCAAGAAAGATCCGAAAAAAGGCGGCGTGCTGCAATTCGGCACTGAGCTGGTCGCAGCCAAAGATGGCTCGCTGGCTGCGCTGCTGGGCGCGTCCCCGGGTGCTTCGGTGACCGTTTCGATCATGCTGGAATTGATCGAGAAGTGCTTCCCAGGCAAAGCAGCGGGTGAATGGGCCGCCAAGTTGCAGGAAATTTTCCCGGCACGGGAAAAGGTACTGGAGACGGACGCCGAGCTGTATCGCAAGATCAACGCGCAGAACAACATCAGCCTGGAGCTGGTTGAACCTGCCGCCGAGACCGAAAGCTACGCTTGAAGCACCATAAAAAACGCCCCGCTCTCAACCTGAGGACGGGGCGTTTTTTTATGTCTCGGATAATCAGCCGCGAGCGTTTTCGATCAGTTCGATGTACTCGTCCGCGTTGCGCTGGTCCTTGATCAGGTCGACGAAGGTCTGGCCATGCTCATCCTTGCCGTCGAGGTCCAGGCCCGCTTCCTTGAAAAAGCCCAGGAACCGCTCGAAATCGTCGATACGCAGGCCACGGTAGGCCTTGATCAGTTTGTGCAGGGACGGGGAAGTCGCGTCGACCGGCTCGAAGTCCAGGAACAACTTGATCTGATCGTCGCCGATCTCGTCACCAATCACCTGTTTCTTATCTTTACGCATTACCGACTCCAGCCTGCAGACATTTACACGGGGTTTGAAGTCTACCTGCGGGGCGCGGGCTTGTGTAGGCGGGGCTACCTGGCCTTTACAGCGCCGGTGTGCAGATCCGCCCAGATGTGGCCATTGGCGTAGCTGAGAAACTGCACATACACCGTGTCATTGCGCAGCAGGTCGACAATCACGCGGTATTGGGCCACCGGGTAGGACAGTGTCAGGGTTTTGCTCTTGTCATCGTAGGCCGGTTTTTTCAGGCTTTTGCTTTCGGCGTCGAAATTGAGCACCACTTGAGCGATAGAGGCGCCTTTGTTCAGGGACTTTCCCTTGAGGCGGATCATCAGCGGCGAGGTCACCGGGATCGGCTGCTGGCTGGACTGGCGCTGGTTGCCGACTACCACCGCATACTCGGTGACTTGCAGCAGTTGTTGCTGATCGGGCGTTTCGGCACGCATGGCCAGATCGTCCGACGGCAGGAATTGGCTGTGCATCGGTGCCGGCGCCGCAGCCAGCGGCAGGCTGAGGGTCAGCGCCAGGGCGGCGCAGGTGCGTATCAACAGGCTCATGGGCCGCTCCGGCAAGATGGGCCCAGCACTGTAGCTCAATCGAACTGGGCAAGCATCCAGCGTTGATACTCGGCCACGCCGGCATCGCCTTCGCGGGGGGCCCAGTCGGCCAGTTCGCCTTCGCCCACCGGGCGATACGGGCCAGCCTTGCACTCAAACATCACCGTGTCGGGCGCAAGCACCACCAGGCCGTGGAACACGCCAGGTGGAAGATCGACCCCAGCGCATTCACCACCAGCCTGCATCACGCGCTTGGTGAGCACTTCGCCGGACTCACTGAACACCAGCAAACCCAGGCTGCCCTGCAGCACAAGCAAGGTTTCCGCCTTGTCCGCACTCAGGTGACGATGCGGCGGCACATAAGTGCTGGGTTGCAGCCCTACGGCCAGACGGTGGCAAGGTTCTTCCATCTGGTGGAAGTTGTGATGGTGCCGGCCACGAGGGCTGGCGCCCGCTTTCTCGGCCAGTTCGGCAAACAGCGTCTGATCCAGAAAGCGGGCCATGGCTTACATCCCTTTGACGGCGTAGATGCCATTGGCGTTGCGCCAGTAGCCTTTGTAGTCCATGCCGTAACCGAAGATGTAGCGGTCGATGCACGGCAGGCCGACGTAATCGGCCTTGAGGTCTGGGCGGGCCTTGCGGTCGTGGTCTTTGTCGATCAGCACGGCGGTGTGCACGTTGCGCGCGCCGGCGTGTTTGCAGAAGTCGATGATCGCGCCCAGGGTGTGACCTTCATCGAGGATGTCGTCGATGATCAGCACGTCGCGGTCGATAAACGAAACTTCCGGCTTGGCTTTCCAGAACAGGTCGCCGCCGCTGGTTTCGTTGCGATAGCGAGTGGCGTGCAGGTAGGAGGCTTCCAGCGGGAATTGCAGGTGAGTCAGCAATTTGCCGGCGAAGATCAGGCCACCGTTCATCACGCAGAAGACCACCGGGTTGGTGTCGGCCATTTCGCGGGTGATGTGCGCGCCGACCTTGGCGATCGCCTCTTCGACTTGCGCTTCGGTGTACAGGCAGTCAGCCTCGCGCATGATTTGACGGATATGCTCGAGATCAGCGGACATGGCGCTCTCCAAGGGGGTGCTGTGGCAAGAAAAGCGGGCGAAGGTACGCTTCTCGTGCGCTCCGAGCAAGCCTTAATGGACTAACGTACTAGATGTCTATAGGACAACACCCTCGGATAGATTAATCTAGGCCGGTTTTTTTGCCCGCCGCCGGAGCCTTTCCCATGCCCACTCGCGAGATCCGCCACCCGCTGATCCGACACAAGCTCGGCCTTATGCGCCGCGCCGACATTAGCACGAAGAACTTCCGTGAGCTTGCTCAGGAAGTCGGAGCGTTGCTCACTTACGAAGCCACCAAGGATTTGCCCCTGGAAACCTACGAGATCCCCGGTTGGGCCGGTCCCGTCCAGGTGGAGAAAATCGCTGGTAAGAAAATCACCGTGGTCCCGATCCTGCGCGCCGGTATCGGCATGCTCGAAGGCGTGCTCAGCCTGATCCCGGGCGCCAAGGTCAGCGCCGTGGGCGTAGCCCGCAATGAAGAGACGCTGGAGGCCCACACCTACCTGGAAAAACTCGTTCCGGAAATCAACGAGCGCCTGGCGATGATCATCGACCCGATGCTGGCCACCGGCAGTTCCATGGTTGCCACCATCGACCTGCTGAAAAAAGCCGGTTGCCGGGACATCCGCGCCATGGTCCTCGTCGCTGCGCCCGAAGGCATTGCGGCCGTCGAGAAGGCCCACCCGGACGTGCAGATCTACACCGCGTCCATCGACGAGCGCCTGAACGAACACGGCTACATCATCCCAGGCCTGGGCGATGCCGGTGACAAGATCTTCGGCACCAAGCAGAAGGACGCGTGAGCATGCAGGATGAATTCAACGACCCGCTTTGGCGCCAGATCCTGTCTGGCGCACAAATGCTCTTCGTAGCATTTGGCGCGCTGGTGTTGATGCCGCTGATCACAGGTCTTGATCCAAACGTCGCACTGTTCACCGCGGGCCTGGGCACGTTGCTGTTCCAGGTGGTGACAGGGCGGCAGGTGCCGGTATTCCTGGCGTCGAGCTTTGCGTTTATCACACCGATCATTCTCGCCAAGGGCCAATTCGGCCTCGCGGCGACCATGGGCGGCGTGATGGCGGCCGGTTTCGTTTATACCTTCCTGGGTCTGGCGGTGAAGGTCAAAGGCACCGGTTTTATCGACCGGCTGCTGCCGCCAGTAGTGATCGGGCCGGTGATTATTTCCATCGGCCTGGCCATGGCGCCCATCGCCGCCAATATGGCGATGGGTAAAGCCGGCGATGGTGCCGAGCTGATCCATTACCAGACGGCGATGATGATCTCGATGCCAGCACTGCTGACCACGTTGATCGTGGCGGTGTTCGGCAAAGGTATTTTCCGCCTGGTGCCGATCATCTCCGGCGTGCTGGTGGGTTTTGCCATGTCGTTCTACTTTGGCGTGGTCGACACGGCGAAGATCGCCGCCGCGCCATGGTTCGCCCTGCCCCACTTCACCGCGCCGGAATTCAACTGGCAGGCGATCCTGTTCATCGTCCCGGTGGCCCTGGCCCCGGCAATCGAGCATATCGGTGGTGTGATTGCGGTCGGCAGCGTGACCGGTCGCGACTACCTGAAGAAGCCCGGCCTGCATCGCACCCTGCTGGGCGACGGTATTGCCACCACGGCCGCCGGCCTGTTTGGTGGCCCGCCTAACACGACCTACGCGGAAGTGACTGGCGCGGTCATGCTGACCAAGAACTACAACCCGAAGATCATGACCTGGGCGGCGGTGTTTGCCATCAGCCTGGCGTTCATCGGCAAGTTCGGCGCACTGCTGCAGAGCATCCCCGTGCCGGTGATGGGCGGGATCCTGTGCCTGCTGTTCGGTTCGATTGCGGCGGTGGGCATGAACACGCTGATCCGCCACAAGATCGACCTGGGTGAGGCGCGCAACCTGGTGATCGTGTCGGTGACATTGGTATTCGGGATTGGCGGTGTGCTGGTCGGCACCGGCACCGGGCCGGACGATTTCGGCCTCAAGGGCATCGCCCTGTGTGCGGTGGTAGCGATTGGTTTGAACCTGCTGCTGCCGGGCAATGATGGTTGGAAGAACAAGAAGCCTGACGAACCGCTGCTGTAACTAACACCGCAAAACCAAATGTGGGAGCGAGCAAGCCCGCTCCCACATTTTTTTGATCTTCAGTGTGGCTTAGAGCTCACCAAGGCCATCGATCAACGCCTGGTTCTGCTCCGGCGTACCAATGCTGATCCGCAAGAACTGCGCAATCCGCGCCTGCTTGAAGTGCCGCACGATCACACCTTGCTCACGCAACTTGGCCGCCAGGCCGGCAGCGTCGTGCTTGGGGTGACGAGCAAAAATAAAGTTCGCTGCCGACGGCAACACTTCAAAGCCCTTCGCCTCCAACTGCCCGACCACCTTGTTGCGGCTGTCGATCACCAACTGACACGTCTTGTCGAAATACTCACGGTCCTCGAACGCCGCCGCCGCACCGACAATCGCCAGGCGATCCAGCGGATAGGAGTTGAAGCTGTTCTTGACGCGCTCCAGCGCCTCGATCAGGTCCGGATGGCCCACGGCCAGGCCCACGCGCAAACCGGCCAGTGAGCGTGATTTGGACAGGGTCTGGGTCACCAGCAGGTTCGGGTAACGGTCCACCAGGCTGATCGCGGTTTTGCCGCCGAAGTCGATATAGGCTTCATCAACCACCACCACCGAATCCGGGCTGGCCTTGAGGATCTGCTCCACCGCATCCAGCGCCAGCACGGTGCCGGTCGGCGCGTTCGGGTTGGGGAAAATGATCCCACCGTTGGGCTTGGCGTAGTCCGCCACACGAATCTGGAACTGCTCGTCCAGCGGCACCGGGTCGGATTGAATGCCATACAGGCCGCAATACACCGGGTAGAAGCTGTAGCTGATGTCCGGAAACAGCAGCGGCAGGTCGTGCTGGAACAGGCCGTGGAAGATGTGCGCCAGGACCTCGTCCGAACCGTTGCCGAGGAACACCTTGCCAGCATCGATCCCGTAATACTTGGCGACCGCTTGCTTGAGTAGATCGCTGTTGGGGTCCGGGTACAGGCGCAGGTTGTCGTTCAACTCCGCCTGCATCGCCGCCAACGCCTTGGGCGATGGGCCGTAGGGGTTTTCATTGGTGTTGAGCTTGACCAGTTTGGTCAGCTTGGGTTGCTCGCCGGGCACGTAAGGCACGAGGTCCTTGACGAAGGGGCTCCAGAATTTGCTCATGTCTCAGTTCCCCTTTTCTTCAAGGATGCGGTATTCGGCGCTACGGGCGTGGGCGCTCAGGGATTCACCACGGGCCAGCACCGAGGCGGTCTTGCCCAGCTCGGAGGCGCCCTGCGGCGAGCAGAAGATGATCGACGAACGCTTCTGGAAGTCATACACCCCCAGCGGCGACGAGAAACGCGCGGTGCCGGACGTCGGCAGCACGTGGTTCGGGCCCGCGCAGTAGTCGCCCAGGGCTTCGCTGGTGTGGCGGCCCATGAAGATCGCACCGGCGTGGCGGATCGACGGCAGCCAGGCTTGCGGATCGGCGACGGACAGCTCCAAGTGCTCCGGCGCGATGCGGTTGGCCACTTCGATGGCCTGCTCCATGTCGCGCACCAGGATCAACGCACCACGGCCATTGATCGACTTCTCGATGATCTCGGCGCGGTCCATGGTCGGCAGCAACTTGTTGATGCTGGCGGCGACTTGGTCGAGGAACGCGGCGTCCGGGCTGACCAGGATCGCCTGGGCGTCTTCGTCGTGCTCGGCCTGGGAGAACAGGTCCATAGCGATCCAGTCCGGATCGGTCTGGCCGTCGCACACCACAAGGATTTCCGACGGGCCGGCGATCATGTCGATACCAACCTGGCCAAACACGTGACGCTTGGCGGTGGCGACGTAGATATTGCCAGGGCCGACCACCTTGTCCACTTTCGGCACGCTCTCTGTGCCGTAAGCCAAGGCCGCGACGGCTTGGGCGCCACCGATGGTGAACACGCGGTCGACACCGGCGATGCAGGCGGCGGCCAGCACCAATTCGTTGATTTCACCGCGCGGGGTCGGCACGACCATGACCACTTCGGTCACGCCTGCCACTTTGGCCGGGATGGCGTTCATCAATACCGACGACGGGTAGGAAGCTTTACCGCCTGGCACGTACAAGCCGGCACGGTCCAGCGGCGTGACCTTCTGGCCCAGCACGGTGCCGTCGGCCTCGGTGTAGCTCCAGGAGTCTTGTTTCTGCTTTTCGTGGTAGCTGCGCACCCGTGCCGCCGCGATTTCCAGGGCTTCGCGCTGAGGTGCAGTAATGCGTGTCAGGGCCAGTTCCAGGCGTTCACGGGGCAGGATCAGGTCGGACATCGACGCAACGTCCAGGCCATCGAACTGGCGGGTGAAGTCCACCAGCGCCGCATCACCGCGCTCGCGCACGGCCTTGATGATGTCAAGCACTCGCCCGTTGACCGACTCGTCGGACACGCTTTCCCAGCTCAGCAGATGATCCAGATGATGGGCGAAATCCGGGTCGGCAGCGTTGAGTCGGGCAATTGCAGTGGACGTGGTCATAGCGAGGGCCTCAATAGAATTGGCAAAAACTCAGGCGCCCTAAACTAGCAGTCGTTTCCGCTTGGGCACCTGAGAATTCTGGCTATGAGGCGGATAGACGGGCGCAGCCTTCCGGCTACGCGGGTAAGTCAACCGCGGTGTCGCGACTCCACTGCCTTGCGCAGGGTGTCGATCAACGCCTGGATACGGGCGTGCTGCATCTTCATCGAGGCTTTGTTGACGATCAGGCGGGAGCTGATGTCGGCAATGAAGTCTTGCGGCTCGAGGCCGTTGGCACGCAGGGTGTTGCCGGTGTCGACCACGTCGATGATCTTGTCGGCCAGGCCGATCAGCGGCGCCAGCTCCATCGAACCGTAGAGTTTGATGATATCGACCTGACGACCTTGTTCGGCGTAGTAACGCTTGGCAACGTTGACGAACTTGGTCGCCACGCGCAGGCGGCCTTTAGGCTCGACGTCGCCGACACGGCCGGCGGTCATCAGCTTGCACAGGGCAATACGCAGGTCCAACGGCTCGTACAGGCCCTGGCCGCCGTATTCCATCAGCACGTCCTTACCGGCGACACCGAGGTCGGCCGCGCCATGTTCAACGTAGGTCGGCACGTCGGTAGCCCGCACGATCAACAGGCGAACGTCGTCCTGGGTCGTGGGGATGATCAGCTTGCGGCTCTTGTCCGGATTCTCGGTCGGCACGATGCCCGCTTCAGCCAGAAGCGGCAAAGTGTCGTCAAGGATGCGGCCCTTGGACAGTGCGATGGTCAACATGGGAAACGTCAGTCCTTCATCAGGCTATTGCTGCCCGGTCGCAAACGGCGCCGGACACAGATCGAGGCCATTACAGCCTCGATTTGGAACAAATTCAGCATACTGCTTCTTTAATTTGTAGTGAGCGGGCTTGCCCCGCGCTCGGCTGCGAAGCGGCCCTAAAAATCTTGGGAGCGCTTGCGCTCCAGCGCGGGGCAAGCCCGCTCACTACAACAGCAACTAGCCCGGTACGCGGCGGATTTTTGCGCCGAGCATCTGCAGTTTTTCTTCGATGCACTCGTAGCCACGGTCTATGTGGTAGATGCGGTCGATCAATGTGTCGCCTTCGGCGATCAGCGCCGAGATCACCAGGCTGGCCGAAGCCCGCAGGTCGGTGGCCATCACTGGCGCGCCCTTGAGTTTCTCGGTACCGGTGACGATGGCGGTGTTGCCTTCAACCTGGATCTTCGCGCCCATGCGGTGCAGCTCGTACACGTGCATGAAGCGGTTTTCGAAGATGGTCTCGATCACGGCACCGGTGCCTTCGGCAATGGCGTTCAAGGAGATGAACTGCGCCTGCATGTCGGTCGGGAACGCCGGGTACGGAGCCGTTCGCACGTTGACGGCTTTAGGACGCTTGCCGTGCATGTTCAGCTCGATCCAGTCTTCGCCAGTAGTGATTTCGGCACCGGCTTCGCGCAGTTTTTCCAGGACCGCTTCCAGGATGGTCGGATCGGTGTCCTTGACCTTGACGCGGCCACCGGTCACGGCGGCGGCAACCAGGTAGGTGCCGGTCTCGATGCGGTCCGGCATCACTTTGTAGGTTGCGGTGTGCAGGCGCTCTACACCATCGATGGTGATGGTGTCGGTGCCGGCTCCGGAAACCTTGGCACCCATGGCATTCAGGAAGTTGGCCAGGTCGACCACTTCCGGCTCGCGCGCGGCGTTCTGCAGCACACTGCGGCCTTTGGCCAGGGCAGCGGCCATCATGATGTTCTCGGTACCGGTCACGCTGACGGTATCAAAGAAGAAATTCGCGCCACGCAGGCCGCCTTCCGGCGCCTTGGCCTTGATGTAGCCGCCTTCGACGTCGATGACCGCGCCCATGGCTTCAAGGCCACGGATGTGCAGGTCCACCGGACGCGAGCCGATGGCGCAACCGCCAGGCAAAGCGACTTCGGCTTCACCGAAACGGGCAACCATAGGGCCCAGCACCAGGATCGACGCACGCATGGTTTTCACCAGTTCGTACGGGGCGATCAGGGTCTTGATGGTGCGCGGGTCAATTTCGACGGCCAACTTCTCGTCGATCACCGGCTCAATGCCCATGCGACCGAACAGCTCGATCATGGTGGTGATGTCGTGCAGGTGCGGCAGGTTGGCCACAGTGACCGGGCCATCGCACAGCAGGGTCGCTGCCAGGATCGGCAAGGCGGAGTTTTTTGCACCGGAGATGCGAATCTCGCCATCAAGGCGGGCACCGCCGGTAATAATCAATTTATCCATAAGAATCTCGACGCCTTGGGGGCTCAGGTGCGCTCGGCCCAGGCCGCGCGGCTGAAAAATTTCATAGTGACCGCATGGATGCTGCCATCGGTGATCCACGGGTTCAAATGGGCATAGATCTGCTGTTGACGCTTGACCGGGCTCAGTGCCGCCAGTTCATCGCTAATCACGTTCAGCTGGAAGTTGCAGCCTTCGCCTTCAACTTCAACGGTCGTTTCCGGCAGCTTTCCTTCAAGAAAGCTCTTAACTTCTAGGGCCTGCATGCTCAACCTCTATCGGCGCCCAGTGCGCGCGGGTCGCACATCATACAAAAAAGCCCCGCGCCTGCGAACCCCGCATAGCAGGACTCTGACGGGGGGCCTCTCTAATAATGTGTATTAAGGATGCGCCAGCAGCTCGGTCAAGCCGGAAACTTCGGCGATTTCACGCATGTCTTCGGGCATTGCACGAATGCTGACCGGCTTTTTGGCCGCCTCAGCATCGCGCAAGAAGCACAGCAACAACGACAAACCGACGCTGCTGGACTTGGTCACCGCCGAACAATCCAGCACCAGCGCGGGTGCGGAGCTGGCCTTGATCAGTGCCTGACCCTGCTTGCGCAGGTCAGGACCGGTGCGGTAATCCAGCACGCCGCTGATGAACAGCTCGCCGGCATTGCCTAGACGAACAGCCGCTTCAGTCATTGCGCAGGCTTCCCGGCTTCTTTATCGGACGTTTCCTTGGCCTTGGCGACTTCACCGGCCCAACCATTGATGGTCTTGTCCAGGTCGTTGCCATTGCGCTGCATGGCGTCGGCGAACTGATCACGGAACAGCTTGCCGATGTTGATACCGTTGATGATCACGTTACGCAGCTTCCACTCGCCGTTGACCTTCTCCAGGGTGTACTGCACCGGGTAGACGGCGCCGTTGTTGCCCTTGACGCTCATGTTGACGCTGGTGCGATCACCGGACTCATCACCGGCGGGAGCGACGGTAATGCCCTGGTTGTTGTACTCAAGCAAAGCGTTGCCATAGAACTGGAACAGGCCACGCTTGAAGTTTTCCTGGAAGGTCTGCATCTGCGCCGGGGTCGCCTTGCGCGAATACTTGACGGTCATGATGCTGCGGGAAATGCCCTCGGCATCGACGACCGGGCCGACAATGGTGTTGAGCGCGTCGTAGAACTTACTCGGATCTTGTTTGTACTGCTCTTTATTGGCAGTCAGGTCAGCCAGCATTTTGCTGGTCGTGTCCTGCACCAGGTCGTGGGCAGAACCTGCAGCGTTAGCCATCAGCGGCAGCGCTGCCAACAACACCAGCAGGCCACGTCGCAAGGTAGAGATCATGAACAGATTCCTCATTTGGCGTCTTTATTGACCGTATTAAGCAGGAATTTACCGATCAGGTCTTCAAGCACCAGCGACGACTGTGTGTCGTGGATTGTCGAGCCATCCTTGAGCAGGGCTGTTTCCCCACCCACGCTGACACCGATGTATTTTTCGCCCAGCAGACCCGCAGTGAGGATAGATGCAGTGGAGTCAGTCGGCAGATTATCTACCTTCTTGTCCAGTTGCATGGTCACTCGCCCGGTGAAGCTGTCGCGGTCCAGATCGATTGCCGTGACCTTGCCGATGGTCACACCGGCCATGGTCACTTTAGCTCTGACAGTCAAACCGGCGATATTGTCGAAGTACGCGTAAAGTTTATAAGTATCGGCGGTGGGGCTCGCCGACAGGCCACTGACGCGCAGGGCCAACAACAATAAAGCCAGGATGCCAGCCAGCAAGAAAAGGCCGACACCGATTTCCACAGTGCGGTTTTGCATCAGAAATCTCCAAACATCAAGGCGGTCAAAATGAAGTCAAGGCCCAGTACCGCCAGCGAGGCGTACACAACGGTCTTGGTGGTGGCGCGACTGATCCCTTCTGAAGTGGGCTCACAGTCGTAGCCTTGGAATACGGCGATCCAGGTGACGACGAAGGCGAAGACGATGCTCTTTATGATGCCGTTGAGCACGTCACCGCTGAAGGTCACGCTGTTTTGCATGTTGGCCCAGTAGGAGCCGTCGTAGACGCCCAGCCAGTCCACCGCCACCCACGAACCGCCCCAGATACCCACCACGCTGAAGATCATCGCCAGCAGTGGCAGGGAAATGAAGCCGGCCCACAGGCGCGGGGCAACAATGTACTTGAGCGGGTCCACGCCGATCATTTCAAGGCTGGACAGCTGTTCGGTGGACTTCATGTTGCCGATTTCGGCAGTCAGCGCCGAACCCGCACGCCCGGCGAACAGCAAGGCGGTCACCACCGGCCCCAGTTCACGCAACAGCGTCAGGGCGACCATCTGCCCGACCGCTTGCTCCGAACCGTAGCTGGAAAGAATATTGAAGCCCTGCAACGCCAGCACCATGCCGATGAACACCCCGGAGACCACAATGATCACCAGGGACATCACGCCGACCGAATGCAGCTGCTTGATAAGCAGGCCAAAGCCGCCACCAATGCCGCCGCGACCGAGCAGGGCGTGGAACAGGAAAATCGTCGAACGGCCGAGCACTTCGACAATGTCGATACCCGAGCGACCGAAAAGGCGAACCTTCTCGATAAAAGATGTCTTGCGCATCAGCGCTTCCCCAGAAGATCTGAGCGGTAATCCGCTGCCGGAAAGTGAAAAGGCACCGGGCCATCGGGATCGCCGGTCATGAATTGGCGAATGCGCGGGTTGTCGGCGTTCATCAGCTCTTCAGGCGTGCCCTGCCCCAGCACCTGGCCATCGCCGACGACATAGAGGTAATCGGCTATGCTCGCGGTTTCTGCAAGGTCATGGGAGACCACGATGCTGGTGATACCCAGCGCATCATTGAGCAGGCGGATCAAGCGCACCAGCACGCCCATGGCGATGGGGTCCTGGCCGACGAAGGGCTCGTCATACATGAGGATCTGCGGGTCGAGGGCAATGGCGCGCGCCAGCGCCACACGGCGCTTCATGCCGCCGGAAAGCTCGTCAGGCATCAGGTCGATGGCACCGCGAAGGCCTACGGCCTGCAGTTTCAGCAACACAATGTCACGAATCATTTCATCGGACAGCTGGGTATGCACCCGCAGCGGAAAAGCCACGTTCTCGAACACATCGAGGTCGGTAAACAGCGCACCGCTCTGGAACAGCACGCCCATGTGCTTGCGCGCATCGAACAGATCGCTGCGCGACAGCGTCGGCAGGTTCTGGCCATTGACCCACACTTCGCCGGCACTGGGCCGCAATTGCATGCCCATCAGGCGCAACAGGGTGGTCTTGCCGCAACCGGAAGGCCCCATGATGCCCGTGACCTTGCCGCGCGGAATGCGGATATCGACGTTATTGAAGATGCTGCGCGTCCCGCGCTTGAAGGTCAGTCCCTTCAGCTCGACCGCGTAGGCGTTATCGGCACTCATCTAAACTCCTTGGGATGCAGCCTCTCACTCAGACACCACGCTTGCGACAAACGTTTGCAACCGTTGTGCAATAGTTGGCACGTGGGCTGGGCGGACCGAACTGGCGGCGAACTATATCACTGCTGGTACAAGGCGCCCAAGGCCGGAACAGCGCTTGTTCAGATTGGGGACAGGGAAAAATTGTTGCTTAGGATGAATCTCAGGCGCATTGCGAACAAACCCTGACGAACTAGCGTGAGGGAATTGATCATTACCGCTATAATCGCCGACTTTTCGTCAGGCTATACGATTTCAGACATGAGCCAATCCAGCGACCTTATTCAATCCGCACAACGCACCATCCGCCTCGAGCTTGAAGCCGTGGAAGGCTTGCTGGCGCATATCGACGCAGATTTCGTACGCGCCTGCGAGATGATTCTGGCCAGCAAAGGCCGCGTTGTCGTGGTCGGCATGGGCAAGTCGGGCCACGTCGGCAACAAGATCGCCGCCACCCTGGCCAGCACCGGGACCACCGCTTTTTTCGTGCACCCGGCCGAAGCCAGCCACGGCGACATGGGCATGATCACCAAGGATGACATCATCCTGGCGCTGTCCAACTCCGGCACCACCAACGAAATCGTGACCCTGCTGCCGCTGATCAAGCGCCTGGGCATCCAGATGATCAGCCTCACCGGCAATCCGGATTCGACGCTGGCCAAGGCCGCCGAAGTGAACCTGAATGTTCACGTGGCCCACGAAGCCTGCCCGCTGAACCTGGCACCGACCTCCTCCACCACCGCCGCACTGGTGATGGGCGACGCCCTGGCCGTGGCGCTGCTGGAAGCCCGCGGGTTTACCGCGGAAGACTTCGCGTTTTCCCATCCGGGTGGCGCCTTGGGCCGTCGCCTGCTGTTGAAAGTGGAAAACGTCATGCATTCCGGTGATGAATTGCCCCACGTCCAGCGCGGCACCTTGCTGAAGGACGCGCTGATGGAAATGACCCGCAAGGGCTTGGGCATGACCGTGATCCTGGAAGCCGACGGCCGCCTGGCCGGGGTCTTCACCGACGGCGACCTGCGCCGCACCCTGGATCGCACCATTGATATCCACACCGCCACCATCGACGCGGTGATGACCCCCCACGGCAAGACCGCCCGTCCCGAGATGCTGGCAGCCGAAGCCTTGAAAATCATGGAAGACCACAAGATCGGCGCACTGGTGGTGGTCGATGGCAATGACCACCCGATCGGCGCCCTGAACATGCACGACCTGCTGCGTGCGGGAGTGATGTAAATGACCAGCGACCTGTTGCAACGCGGCAAGAACATCAAACTGGCGATTTTCGACGTTGATGGCGTGCTGACCGATGGCCGCCTGTACTTCCTCGAAGACGGCAGCGAATTCAAGACGTTCAACACCCTCGACGGCCAAGGCATCAAGATGCTGATGGCGTCGGGCGTGCAAACGGCGATTATCAGCGGCCGGAAAACCCCGGTTGTGGAACGCCGCGCACAAAACCTGGGGATTCCTCACCTGTATCAGGGCCGCGAGGATAAACTGGTGGTTCTGGACGAGCTTCTTGGCCAACTCAACCTAAGCTATGAGCAGGTCGCCTACTTGGGCGATGACCTGCCAGACCTGCCGGTGATCCGTCGAGTGGGCTTGGGCATGGCCGTCGCCAATGCGGCGGCGTTTGTTCGCGAGCACGCCCATGGCATCACCACCGCCCGTGGCGGCGAAGGTGCCGCCCGCGAGTTCTGCGAGCTGATCCTGCGTGCCCAGGGCAGCCTTGAAGCGGCCCACGCCGCCTACTTATAGAGCGTTTTATGCTGAGCAAAAAGATTCGCAACTTCCTGCTATTCGGGGTCATCGCCGCGCTGTTCCTGGCGGTGGGCTACTGGAATATCAGCCCGGAGCGCTTTCTCGACCAGCCTGCTGCGCAGGTTGACGAGGGGGCTATCGACTATTACGCCACCAATGCCAAGAGCGTGCAGTTCCTGCCCGACGGCAAGGTGCAGTACGAGATGACCTCGGACAAGGTCGAGCACGTCAAGGCCAGCGAAATCACCCTGCTGACCAACCCGGACATGAATATTTACCGCGGCACCGAGTTTCCGTGGCACGTCACCAGCAAGCGTGGCGAGGTCAACCCGGACGGTACCGAGGTGGAACTGATCGACTCGGTGCGCGTTGCGCGCACCGACGATAAAAATCGTGAGACCGTGATTACCAGCAGTCGCATGACCGTATTCCCGCAGAAGCAATATGCGCAGACCGAGCAAGACGTTAGAATCGACGGCGCTGGCGGTGTATCGACTGGCAAGGGAATGAAAGCGTATTTGAAAGAAAGCAGGATACACCTGCTATCGAACGTAAGAGGACAGTATGAGGCTCGTTAAAACTCTCCCTATTTTGCTCAGTCTGGGCGCAGCACTGGGAAGCGTGAGCGCCTGGGCTCTGCCGAACGATAGCCAGCAGCCGATCCACATTTCGGCCGACGATGCGCAGCTGGATGACAAGCAAGGCGTTGCCACCTACACCGGCGGCGTGATCATCACCCAGGGTTCGATGAAAATCACCGGTAATACCGTGACGCTTACGCGCACCAAGACCGGCGATATCGATGTCGTGACCTCGGTAGGCAACCTGGCTTACTTCGAACAGAAGCAGTCGCCCACCGACACGGGCCCGATGAAAGGCTATGGCAAGACCATCCAGTACCACGCCCAGCAAAACCGCATCGTGCTGATCGACCAGGCCAAGGTGCTCAGCCCCGATGGCAACTCCACGGAAGGTGAGAAAATCACCTATGACACCGTGAAACAGATCGCTAACGCCGGTCGTGCCAATGGCAACAAGGTCACCGCGCCTCGTCCACGCATCGACATGGTTATCCAGCCGAAGAAGAAGGCCGAGTAATGGCAACCCTGAAAGCCCAGCATCTGGCCAAGGCCTATAAAAGCCGTCAGGTCGTGCGCGACGTCAGCCTGTCGATCGACAGCGGCCAGATCGTCGGCTTGCTCGGCCCCAACGGCGCCGGCAAGACCACTTGCTTCTACATGATCGTCGGCCTGGTCCAGGCGGATCAGGGTCGCGTGTTGATCGACGACCTCGACGTGAGCCACCAGCCGATGCACGGCCGTGCGCGCGCCGGTATCGGCTATCTCCCGCAGGAGGCGTCGATCTTCCGCAAACTGTCGGTCGCCGATAACATCATGGCGATCCTCGAGACCCGCAAGGAGCTCGACCGTGATGGCCGTCGCAAGGAGCTGGAAAGCCTGCTGCAGGAATTCCACATCAACCACATCCGCGACAACCTCGGTATGAGCTTGTCTGGTGGTGAGCGTCGCCGTGTGGAAATCGCCCGCGCCCTGGCTACGGCACCCAAGTTCATCCTGCTGGACGAACCGTTTGCCGGCGTTGACCCGATCTCGGTCGGCGACATCAAGCAGATCATCCATCACCTCAAGGCCAAGGGCATTGGCGTGTTGATCACCGACCACAACGTCCGCGAGACCCTCGATATCTGCGAAACCGCGTATATCGTCAACGATGGTCAACTGATCGCCGAAGGTGACTCAGCCACCATCCTGGCCAACGAACTGGTCAAGGAAGTGTACCTGGGTCACGAGTTCCGCCTGTAAACACCGTGGTGTCACGGCCGTTTGCCGAGGTGCGCGGGAGTCAATGAAAACCTCCGGATTTTTATTGTTACCGCGCTCTAGGCAAAGCCCCCGACATCAGGCATATAATTTGCTTATGTTTGGCGCTCACGCGCCCTGTCGTGGATGGCGCATTGCGCCGGCGAATAAGGTGTTAAGCCCCTGCCATGAAACCATCGCTAGTCCTGAGAATGGGCCAGCAGCTGACGATGACACCGCAGCTGCAACAGGCCATCCGCCTGCTCCAATTGTCGACCCTGGACCTGCAACAGGAAATCCAGGAGGCCCTGGAGTCCAATCCGATGCTCGAACGCCAGGAAGAAGGCGACGACTTCGATAACGCAGACCCGCTGGCCGATAACATCGAGCAAAAACCCAATTCCGACGTGCAGGAACCCTCCTATCAGGAAACCGCCCCTACGGTGGATAACCTTGAGGAAGGCGAATGGAACGAACGCATCCCCAATGAGCTTCCTGTCGACACGGCCTGGGAAGACGTCTACCAGACCAGCGCCAGCAGCCTGCCCAGCAACGACGATGACGAGTGGGACTTCACCACCCGCACCTCCGCCGGCGAAAGCCTGCAGAGCCATTTGCTGTGGCAACTGAACCTGGCGCCGATGTCGGACACCGACCGTCTGATCGCCGTAACCCTGATCGACTGCATCAACAACCAGGGTTATCTAGACGAGACGCTTGAAGAGATTCTTGAAGCCTTCGACCCGGAACTGGATATCGAGCTGGACGAGATTGAAGCCGTCCTGCACCGCATCCAGCAGTTCGAGCCTGCTGGAATCGGCGCGCGCACTCTCAGCGAATGCCTGCTGCTGCAATTGCGCCAACTGCCAGCCAAGACACCTTGGCTCGCCGAGGCCCAGCGCCTGGTCACCGATTACATCGACCTGCTGGGCAGCCGCGACTACAGCCAGTTGATGCGCCGCATGAAGCTCAAGGAAGACGACCTGCGCCAGGTCATCGAGCTGGTACAGAGCCTCAACCCGCGCCCAGGCTCGCAAATCGAGTCCAGCGAAGCCGAATACGTGGTGCCTGACGTGATCGTGCGCAAGGACAACGAGCGCTGGCTGGTGGAGCTGAACCAGGAGTCGGTGCCACGCCTGCGGGTCAACCCGCAATACGCCGGTTTTGTGCGTCGCGCCGACACCAGCGCCGACAACACCTTCATGCGCAACCAGTTGCAGGAAGCGCGCTGGTTCATCAAGAGCCTGCAAAGCCGCAACGAAACCCTGATGAAAGTGGCCACCCAGATCGTCGAGCACCAGCGCGGCTTCCTGGAATACGGCGACGAAGCCATGAAACCGCTGGTGCTGCATGACATCGCCGAAGCGGTGGGCATGCATGAATCGACGATTTCCCGGGTCACCACGCAGAAATTCATGCATACCCCACGGGGTATTTATGAACTGAAATACTTTTTCTCAAGCCACGTCAGCACCTCCGAAGGCGGTGAATGCTCGTCCACGGCGATCCGCGCGATCATCAAAAAACTGGTTGCCGCGGAAAATCAGAAAAAGCCATTGAGTGACAGTAAGATCGCTGGTTTACTGGAGGCACAAGGCATTCAGGTCGCCCGTCGAACCGTCGCCAAGTACCGCGAGTCCCTCGGGATCGCGCCTTCCAGCGAGCGTAAGCGTTTGATGTGACGGGCGGGCCACAGCGTTCCAGTGGTGGGTATTCCTGCCCACCGCTTTATGCACTGGCAACGAAGGAGAAGCTGTATGCAAGTCAACATCAGTGGACACCAGCTGGAAGTCACCAAACCCCTGCGTGAATACACCGAAAGCAAGCTGAACAAGCTGGCGGGGCATTTTGACAAGATCACCAACGTGCAGGTCATCATGGAGGTCGATAAGCTCAAGCAGAAAATCGAGGCCACCCTGCACGTACCGAATGCAAAGCTGGTCGCCAATGCGGAGCATGAAGACATGTACGCGGCGATCGACTCGCTCTACGACAAGCTCGACCGCCAACTCATAAAGCATAAGGAAAAGAATCTGCACCTGATGCAAGGTACAGGTCGTTAACCCTCCCCCCATGATCCGACTTGAAACCATCCTGACCCCCGGCCGTTCCCTCGTGAACGTGCCGGGCGGCAGCAAGAAGAAAGCCCTCGAACAAATTGCCAACCTGATCGCGCGCGAAGTGCCGGATCTGGAGATGCAAGATGTCTTCGACGCGCTGATTGCCCGTGAAAAACTCGGTTCCACCGGTTTTGGCAACGGCATCGCCATTCCTCACTGCCGTCTCAAGGGCTGCGAAACCCCCGTCAGCGCCCTGCTGCACCTGGAAGCCCCCATCGATTTCGATGCGATCGACGGCGCCCCGGTTGACCTGCTGTTCGTTCTGCTGGTCCCGCAAGCTGCCACCGATGCGCACCTGGAACTGCTCCGGCAGATCGCCAGCATGCTCGACCGCAAGGAAGTACGTGACAAACTGCGCAGCGCCAGCAGCAACGAGGCGCTGTATCAGGTTGTCCTGGATGAACAGAACGGGCAGTAATCATGCGTTTGATCATCGTCAGCGGCCGCTCCGGCTCGGGTAAAAGTACCGCCCTCAATGTGCTTGAGGACAACGGTTTCTATTGCATCGACAACCTGCCCGCCGGCCTGCTGCCGGAACTGGCGGAACGCGCGTTGATTCACACCGAACTGGCGCAACCCCTGGTCGCCGTTTCGATTGATGCCCGCAACCTGCCCAGCCACCTTGAGCGGTTCCCGCAATTGCTCGAGGAAGTGCGGGCCAAGCACATTCATTGCGACGTGCTGTACCTGGACGCCGATGAAGAGACTCTGCTCAAGCGGTTCTCCGAAACCCGCCGGCGCCACCCCCTCAGCAGCCCTCATCGTTCCCTGGCCGAAGCCATCGAAGACGAAACCAAGCTGCTGGGCCCGATCATTGACCTCGCCGACCTCAAGATCAACACCACCAGCCTCAACCTGTACCAGTTGCGGGATGCCATCAAGCTGCGCCTGCTGAACCAGCCGGAGCCGGGTACCGCGTTTCTGGTGGAGTCGTTTGGGTTCAAGCGCGGTATGCCTGTGGACGCCGACCTTGTGTTCGACGTACGTTGCCTGCCCAACCCTTACTGGAAGCCGGAACTGCGTGAACAGTCCGGGCTGGATCAGCCCGTGGCCGATTACCTGGCCGCGCAACCGGATGTGGAGGAGATGTTCCAGGACATCTCCAGCTACCTGCTCAAATGGCTACCGCGTTTTGCCGCAAGCAATCGCGCCTATGTCACCATTGCCATCGGCTGCACCGGCGGGCACCACCGTTCCGTCTACCTGACCGAACGCCTGGGCCAGGTGTTGCAACAAACCCTCAAGAACGTCCAGGTCCGCCACCGCGACCTTAGCTGAAAGGAACACCTTCGCGATGCCCGCTCTGGAAATTGAAATCATCAACAAACTGGGCCTGCACGCCCGCGCCTCGGCCAAATTCGTGGGCGTGGCCGGGCAGTTTCCCTGCCAGATCCGCGCCGGTCGCACGCCGGAGTCCATGGTCGATGGCAAAAGCATCATGGCCATGATGATGTTGGCAGCCGGCAAAGGCACCAAGATTCATTTGAAGACAGAAGGCGAGCAGGAAGACGAAGCGATGGCCGCACTGGTCGCGCTGATCAATAACTTCTTTGATGAGGGTGAGTAAGCTCACCCTTTGAGACAGGCGTGAAGCCGCAACGGCTTCACCCCATCGCGGTATCCATCACCATCATCAAGCAGAACCCGATGCACAGCCCCAGGCTGGCGAGTTTTTCGTGGCCATTGCGTCGCGACTCGGGGATCACTTCGTGAGTCACCACCAACAGCATCGCGCCAGCTGCCAGGGCCAATCCCAGCGGCAAGAGCACCTCGGCCAAGCTCACCAACCAGGCGCAGAGCACAGCAAATACCGGCTCCACCAGACCTGATGCCGCGCCGATCAGGAACGCCTTGACCCGCGACATCCCTGCCCCGGCCAACACCAACGCAATCACCAACCCTTCGGGCACGTCCTGCAAGGCAATGCCCATGGCCAGGCTGTCGGCATCCGGCATGCCACCGCCCGCCGAGACGCCGACCGCCATACCTTCCGGAATGTTGTGGGCGATGATGGCAAACACGAACAGCCAGATACGCGGCGGAATCACCGGCTTTTCTGGCGTGCCCACCAGCATTTCCGGGCTGGCACCGGAGACCTTGCGGTCCACCAGATACAGCCCGAATGCCCCCAGCATGATGCCGAAGCTGATCAAACCACTGGCGCCCCAGGGCGAAAGCCCCAGGCCTTCAGCCGCGGCAATGCCCGGCACGATCAGCGAAAATGCGGTCGCTGCCAGCATGACCCCAGCCCCGAAGCCCAGCAGCGTATCGCTCAACGCCACCGGCATCCGTCGAATGACCAGCACCGGCACCGCACCGAGCGCCGTGCCGAGTGCGCAGATGGATCCGCCCTGCAGGGCACGCAGAATGCGCGGTTCCAGGTTCAGCCAGGCCAGCCCATGGGCCACCAGCAATGCAGTACCTGCCAACAGCAACAGCGAGCCAAACGCATAACGAAACATTCGCCCGCTGCTGATCGCCAGTGTTTCAGTGCCCATAGTCGGCCTTAGATCTTGTTATGAAAGTGAATATCAGGCCACGGCGGCCTGATAGCGTGCGGCGACTTCTGGCCAGTTGATGACACTGTAGAAGGCATTGATGTATTCCGGGCGGCGGTTCTGGTACAGCAGGTAGTAGGCGTGCTCCCACACGTCCAGACCGAGTATCGGCGTGTTGCCGTTCATCAACGGGCTGTCCTGGTTACCGCTGCTTTCCACCACCAGGGTCTTTTGCGGGGTGACGCTCAGCCAGGCCCAGCCGCTGCCGAAACGGGTCAACGCAGCCTTGGTGAAAGCCTCCTTGAAGCTGTCGAAGCCGCCCAGTTGTTCGTCGATGGCTTTGCCCAGTGCGCCTTCGGGCTTGCCGCCGCCTTTAGGCGACATCACCGCCCAGAACAGCGAGTGGTTGGCATGGCCACCGCCCTGATTGATCACCGCTGCGCGCAGTTTTTCTGGCAGTTGCTGCACGCTGGAGACCAGCTTCTCGACCGGCCAACCGGCGAACTCGGTGCCCTCGACGGCAGCGTTGAGGTTGTTGATGTAGGTTTGGTGGTGCTTGGTGTAGTGGATTTCCATGGTTTGCGCATCGATATGCGGTTCCAGGGCGTCATAGGCGTAAGGCAATGCAGGCAAGGTATAAGTCATATCAATGTGCTCCGTAATGAGGAGTGGCGGGTTGCGCCGCAGCGCCACCCAACAGGCGATGGGTACGCGGGTACTCGCCGTGATCGCTGATGAAATTCAATAGCTCGACGTAGGTCTTGCTGCTCTGGCGCAGCGCCGCTTCGCGCAATTGCGGGTTCAGACGCGGGTCCTGCATGGTCTGCAGCAGGCGCTGATGGATAGCGCACAGGTATTCCGCGCTTTCCTCCGGCTGGTTCAGGCGCAGGTGCAGGTCCGCCAGGTTGTGATGGGAAATGACGCAAGCCGCCACTGCTTCGTCGGCATCCGCCCAGCGTTCGAACAACACTTGGGCCAGGGCCAGGGCTTGCAAATAGGCCTCGCGAGCATCAACCAACTCGCCCGCCATAAAGCAGCGATTGGCCCGTTCGATCGTGCGTTTCCAGTGCTCCATGGTGAGCCTCCAAAGCAGGGTCGGTGATTACACGCCGCCAGCCGTGAGCTTTTCCGGGTCCAGCAGGATCTCCAGTTGGCTGCGTGGCAAGTCGGTGTGTTCAAGGGCAACATCAATCACCGGACGGCCTTGCTGATAGGCCTTCTTGGCGATTTCAGCGGCCTTTTGGTAACCGATGATCGGGTTGAGTGCGGTCACCAGGATCGGGTTGCGCGACAGCGCTTCCTTGAGCTTGGCTTCGTTGACCTTGAAGCTGGCGATGGCCTTGTCGGCGAGCAAACGACTGGAATTGGCCAGTAATTCCAGGCTGCTGAGCAGGTTCTGCGCGATGATCGGCAGCATCACGTTCAGCTCGAAGTTGCCCGACTGACCGGCGACGGTGATCACTGTGTCATTGCCGATGACCTGAGCGGCAACCATTGCCGTGGCTTCCGGAATCACCGGATTGACCTTGCCAGGCATGATCGAAGAGCCCGGCTGCAGGCCTTCCAACTCGATTTCACCCAGGCCGGCGAGTGGGCCGGAGTTCATCCAGCGCAGGTCGTTGGCGATTTTCATCAGCGACACGGCGGTGGCTTTCAACTGGCCAGAGACTGCGACGGCTGTGTCCTGGGAGCCGATCAGGGCAAACAGGTTCTTGCCGGGAGTGAATTTCACGCCGGTCAGGCTGCTCAACTGCTGGCTGAACCGTGCAGCGAATTCAGGGTGTGCGTTGATTCCGGTGCCGACCGCCGTACCGCCTTGGGCCAGTGCTTGCAGGCTCGGCAGAAGGTCCTGCAGATGACCGATATTGGCCTTGAGCTGCTGAGCCCAACCGTTAAGCACCTGGCTCATGCGCACGGGCATGGCGTCCATCAGGTGCGTGCGGCCGGTCTTGATGAACGGGTGAACCTCTTCGGCTTTCCGCTCGATGACCTGTACCAGGTGCAGCAGGGCCGGGAGAGTTTGCTCATGCAGGACCAGCGCGGCACTGACGTGGATCGTGGTCGGGATGATGTCGTTGCTGCTCTGGCCGCAGTTCACGTGGTCGTTGGGGTTGACCGACTCGCCGAGCAAGCGCGTGGCCAGGGTGGCAATCACTTCGTTGGCGTTCATGTTGGAGCTGGTGCCGGAGCCGGTCTGGAAGATATCCACCGGAAAATGCGGCATGAAGTCGCCTTCCAGCAAACCTTGGGCGGCGTCGATGATGGCCTTGCCCTGCCCTTCGCTGATTTGCTTGAGGTCGACGTTGACCTTGGCGGCAGCCGCCTTGGCCAGGATCAGAGCGCGAATGAATTGCGCCGGCATGCGTTGATGACTGATCGGGAAATTGTTCACCGCGCGCTGGGTTTGCGCACCGTACAAGGCCTCGGCAGGTACTTGCAGTTCGCCCATGCTGTCGCGTTCGATACGGGTGTTACTCATCGTTAGATCCTTGCACCAGGTCAGAAACAGAAAGGGAGGGCAGCAATTCGCAGGTCGCCAATCGCCACGCAAAGGACTGCCAGCGCTTGAGGCGGCAGGCGCAGTGGGAGAGTTTTTCCAGGTCGCGCAGCGGGCGCCAGGCCTGGTCCAGGCACAGGGAGCGCCAATGCCAGGGCAGCGCGATGTCGCTGGCGGTGTCGAGCAGCAAGCGGAATGAGGTTTCTGCGATCGTCCACGGATGGGTCGCGGTGCAGCACGCCAGGTATCGACCCTCATTGAGGTAATGTTCGATCAGGCGCGGCTCGTTGGGGTCGAGGCCGCAGCGAATCTGGCGACTCATCCAGCGCCAGCTTTCCAGATAAGGATCCTCATGCAGGACAGAACTCATGATCCACACTCATTCGGTAATGATATTTATTATTAAATGATATTGAGAATCAAAACAATAGCGGCAGATTGATCCGCTTGCAAAACGCCCACAAAAAAAGGCGCGCCACCTGATGGATGGCGCGCCTTTTTGGCTTACGCGTTAGAGGGATCAGCTGCCGGCGACAGTCATCCGCTCGATCAACACCGAACCTGTGCGAATGTTGCTGCGCAGTTCCAGATCATTACCCACGGCGACGATCTGCTTGAACATGTCGCGCATATTGCCGGCGATGGTCACTTCCTGGACGGCAAACTGGATCTCACCATTTTCCACCCAGAAACCCGCCGCGCCGCGGGAGTAATCACCGGTGACCATGTTCAGGCCATGGCCCATCAGCTCAGTCACCAGCAAGCCGCGCCCCATGCGCCGCAGCAGCGCTGCCTGGTCTTCATCGCCGTGGGTGACGAACAAGTTGTGTACACCACCGGAGTTTGCGGTGCTTGGCAGGCCCAGCTTGCGACCGGCGTAGGTGCCCAACACGTAAGACACCAACTCGCCCTTCTCGACGAACGGCTTGGCATAGGTCGCCAAACCATCACCGTCGAACGACGTACTGCCCATGGCGCGCATCAAGTGCGGGCGCTCATCGATGGTCAGCCATTCCGGGAACAGCTTTTGGCCAATCGCCCCCTCCAGGAACGAAGACTTGCGGTACAAGTTGCCACCGGAAATCGCCCCCAGGAAACTGCCAAACAGCCCACCGGCCAGTTCTGCCGAAAACAGCACCGGCACTTCACAGGTCGGTACAGGGCGTGCACCCAGACGGCTCGCCGCACGCTGCGCGGCGCGCTGGCCAATACTGATCGGGTCCGCCAGCAACTCGCCCTGGCGGTTCACGTCATACCAGTAATCGCGCTGCATCTGGCCATCAGCCTCGGCGATCATCACGCAGCTCAAGCTATGGCGGGTGGACGCATAGCCACCGATAAAGCCATGGCTGTTGCCATACACACGGCAACCCTGATGTGTACTCAACGTGGTGCCATCCGCATTCTTGATGCGGGCATCGGCGTCGAACGCGGCGGCTTCGCAGATCAGCGCCTTTTCAATGGCCTGTTCGGGGGTGATGCCCCAGGCGTGAAACAGATCGAAGTCCTTCAGGTCTTTGGCCATCAGCGCCTTGTCGGCCAGGCCCGAGCTTTCGTCCTCGGAGGTGTGCTTGGCGATTGCCAACGCAGCCGCCACTGTCTCGCGAATCGCTTCCGGACCGCTGGCCGAGGTACTGGCCGAACCTTTGCGCTGCCCGACATACAAGGTGATACCAAAACCCTGGTCGCGGTTGAACTCAACGGTTTCCACTTCCCGCTGGCGCACCGACGTCGACAGCCCTTGCTCCAGCGACACCGCCACTTCACAGGCACTGGCCCCCTGGCGCTTGGCCTCGGCAAGGATCTGCTCGACTTGTTCCTGCAGTGCCGGTAACGCTTGCGGACCGACGCTTTGGGCTGCACTCATGGTTTTCTCCACTCAAATTCTGCTTTCGGTTAAGGCCATCGAGCGACCGGGCCGGACAAGCGGCCCCCGACTGGTTATCATGGCGGCGTTTCTTTGCGGACTGCCACCATGGTTGATTCTTACGACGACTCCCTCGATGGGGAGAAAAGCAAAACCCAGGTCAAACGTGAGCTGCATGCTCTGGTTGACCTCGGCGAGCGCCTTACAACGCTCAAAAAAGACTTGATTGCAAAACTGCCACTGACCGACGAAATGCGTCGTGCCCTGGCCGATGCACCCAAGCACACCGCGAATATCGCGCGTAAACGGCACATCTCGTTTATCGGCAAACTCATGCGCGATCAGGACATCGACGCCATTCTGACCTTGCTCGATCAAACCGATGCCTCGACTCGCCAGTACAACGAACGCTTCCATAACCTGGAACGTTGGCGTGACCGCCTGATCTCGGGCGATGACGCGGTGCTGGAGAAATTCGTGGTGGACTACCCGGACGCGGACCGCCAGCAACTGCGCTCCCTGATCCGTCAGGCCCAGCACGAACTGGCGCATAACAAGGCGCCGGCCACCAGCCGTAAAATCTTCAAGTACATCCGTGAGCTGGACGAGACTCAACGCGGCCTGCGCTGATCCTCTTCCTCGGGTGGCGGTTTTCGCCACCCGAAGCTCCACCTTTCTTACGACCCCGTGCCACCCACGGTGATCGCATCAATCTTCAGCGTTGGCTGGCCGACACCCACCGGCACCGACTGCCCGTCCTTCCCGCAGGTGCCTACGCCACTGTCCAGCGACAGGTCGTTACCGACCATCGACACCTTGCTCATGGCTTCCGGACCGTTACCGATCAACGTTGCACCTTTGACCGGCGCGGTGATCTTGCCGTCCTCGATCAGGTACGCCTCGCTGGTGGAGAACACGAACTTGCCGCTGGTGATATCTACCTGGCCACCACCGAGGTTGGCGCAGTAGATACCGCGTTTCACCGAAGCGATGATCTCGGCCGGGTCGCTTTCGCCACCGAGCATGTAGGTGTTGGTCATGCGCGGCATCGGCAGGTGCGCATAGGATTCACGGCGTCCGTTACCAGTGCGCGCCACGCCCATCAGGCGGGCGTTGAGCTTGTCCTGCATGTAGCCCTTGAGCACACCGTTTTCGATCAGGGTGGTGCACTCGGTCGGGGTGCCTTCGTCATCGACGCTCAGCGAGCCCCGGCGACCGGCCAGGGTGCCGTCATCGACGATGGTGCAAAGCTTGGACGCAACCATTTCACCCATGCGCCCGCTGTAGGCCGAACTGCCCTTGCGGTTGAAGTCACCTTCGAGGCCATGGCCGACCGCTTCGTGCAGCAGCACGCCGGACCAGCCCGAACCCAACACCACCGGCAAAGTGCCGGCCGGCGCTGGAATGGCTTCCAGATTGACCAGCGCCTGGCGCAACGCTTCACGGGCGTAACCCATGGCACGGTCGTCAGTGAGGAAGTAACGGTAGTCGGTACGCCCGCCGCCGCCATGGCCACCGCGCTCGCGGCGACCGTTCTGTTCGACGATCACACTGACATTGAAACGCACCAACGGGCGTACATCCGCCGCCAGGCCGCCGTCGGTGGACGCCACCAAAATGCGCTCCCAGACACCGGCCATGCTCACGGTGACCTGCTGGATACGCGGGTCGAGGGCGCGGGTGGCGGCGTCGATACGCTTGAGCAGCTCGACCTTTTCCGCACGGCTGATCACTTCCAGGGGGTTATCCGGCGCGTACAACTGCGCCACGTCCTGAGTACTGAACGCCTGCACCGTGCCATTTTGCCCGGCCCGGGAGATCGAGCGCGCGGCACGCGCGGCGAGGCCCAAGGCTTCCAGGGTGATCGCGTTGCTGTAGGCAAAACCGGTTTTCTCGCCGGATTGCGCGCGCACGCCCACCCCCTGATCGAGGTTGAAACTGCCTTCCTTGACAATGCCGTCTTCCAGGGCCCAGGACTCGGAAATCTGCCCCTGGAAATACAGGTCAGCCGCGTCGATGCCCGGCCCGGCCAGGTCGCCGAGTACGGTTTGCAAGCTTTCGATGGTCACGCCACCGGGTGCCAGGAGGTGATCACTGACTGAGGACAACAACTCGCTCATAGGAATGGCCTTAAATTCATCGTTCCGAAGCAGGTCGCTGTGCGCCCTGCGAGAAAAAGCGCCGATGGTTGACCACCGGCATGCGCGCCCTTATCGACGCTTGTTCAGTGCTATCGCGTGCGGCCAGCAACACCGCTTCGCCTTGATCCTGTTGTGCCAGCACACGCCCCCAAGGGTCGACAATCGCCGCATGACCATAGGTTTCCCGTGGTCCCGGATGCACACCGCCTTGAGCGGCCGCCAGCAGGTAGCACTGGGTCTCGATGGCACGTGCGCGAATCAGCACATCCCAATGCGCCGCGCCGGTCACCGCCGTAAACGCCGACGGCGCGGTAATCAATTCAGCCCCAGCCGCACGCAACTCGCTGTACAGCTCGGGGAAGCGCAGGTCGTAACACACCGTCAGGCCCAAGCGGCCGACGGGCGTGTCCGCCACCACTACATTGCCTCCGAAAGCATAGTCGTCGGATTCGCGATAACGACCGCGGGCATCGGCGACATCTACATCGAACAGGTGCAGCTTGTCGTAACGGGCAACGATTTCACCCTGATCATCGACCAGCAACGAGCAGGCATTGGACTTGGCGTTTGGCTGGTCCTTTGGTGGCAGCGGCAAAGTGCCTGCCACTATCCATAAGGTGAGGTCGCGGGCGGTCTGTTTCAACCACGGTAGGATCGGGCCCTCGCCCAGTGCTTCGGCGCGACCGATGTCGGCCACGTCGCGGCGGCCCATGGCGGCGAAGTTTTCCGGCAATACCGCCAGCTTCGCACCACCCGCCGCCGCTTGTTCCAGCAGACGCCGGGCCTGGGCCAGGTTGGCCAGCACATCGCTCTGGCTGACCATTTGAATTACCGCAAAGGACATGGGCCGTCTCTCCGTCAAGGGCATGCGGCCATGCTACTCCACAGGCCCTCAGTTTGGCTTTTCAAATGGCTTGTCGAAGGTGATTTTCGGGTCCTTCCACGGGCCTTCCACCTTGTATTGCACACTGGCGAAGCGCGCAACACGGTCACCAATCAGCTTGTCGATCAGGAACAACGCACCGCCGATAGCAGGCGCGCCTACGATCAGCGCGGCGATCGGCAGGTTATTGGTCACCGGCAAGGTGACCAGCAGCTTGGCGTCGACACGGTCTGCGACCAGGTCCAGGGTGCCGTTGAGTTCCAGGTTCGTCGAAGGCCCGGTCATGGTGATCGGCTCACGGGTCACGAACACGCCGTTGCTCGCCGCCAGCAACCCTTTGACCCGGTCATAGCTCAAGCCCTTGCCGAGCAAGTCCGAAAAGTCCAGGCGCAGACGGCGCCCAATGGAGTTGAAGTTCAGCAGGCCAAACACCCGCAGCGCTTGGGCGCCACCTTCCACTTCGACGAACTGGCCATTGCGGAACGCTGCATCCAGGCTGCCGGAAAAACGCTTGGGCCCGACATAGGCCGGCGAACCGGGCCAGCGACCATCGACATCCAGGTGAAAATCCTGGCTGGTGACAGTGGGCGCATAACCCCAACCCTTGAGTACATCACCGATATTCTTGCCATCCAGGCGACCCTTGTACCAACTACTGCTGTCGACTGCCGTACCTTCCCAACCGCCCGCGCCCTTGAGCTGCATGCCCTTGAGGCCGAGGTCCAGGTTATTGAAGGCCAGGCCTTTGGCTGTCGGGCGGATTTTCAGCGACCAGGCGCCTATCAGATCCGGTCCTTGGAACAATTGATCAATACCGATATCCAGCGCCGGAATGTCCTTGGGGTCGATGCCCGCCAAGGGGTCCGGCGCGTTTTCGTCAGCCTGCACCGTAGGATCCACCGCCGGCAGCTTCACATATTGCAGGTTGACCGCAATCGGTGCGCCCTTGGCGTCCGGCAGGTTGACCGTGCCCTTGGCCTGCTGACTGTCGAGTTGCAGGCCCCACGCCGCAGGCTTGCGGTCCAGCTGTAGATTGACCTGATCAAACTGGGTGCCAAAACCGGTCAGCTTGCCCACTTTGAAGTCAGCGCCGCTGAGCAACTGCTTGGCGCTGCCGCCCGGATCGTTGCCCGCGTAGCGGTCTACCAGCTTCTTCCACGGATCGATATCGAGTTCAGACAGCACGCCGCGAATGCGCAAGCCCTTCGCCCCAGGCAACACGGCATCGCCATCACCCAGGAAAAGCTCACCGCGCCCTTCATTGAATTTGTCCGGCGGCGCCGCAAACGTGAAGTTGGCCAGCTCTCCGTAATCGAACCAATAACGCCGCTCCGCCCCCTGCAAGGTCATGCGGAACACACTGTCACGCCCCTGGCTGGCGGGCATGCCGAACGGTGCCGGCAGGTCCACGGCAACGCCTTTCAGGTTGGAGTTGACCATCAGTTGGCTATCGGCGCCGTCGAGGGTCAGTTGCAACTGGTAGGGAATATCGCCGGACACCGGCAACGGCTGGCTGATTTTCAACCAGTCCGTCAGCCGCTTGACCGTCACTTGGCCTCTGGCATTCACACGCGTGCTGATATTGCCCGGCTTGCCATCGGCAACGATCTGCGCCGTGATCGGCCGGTCAAACGCCTGGGCCGTGATGTTCTGGCCACTGAGGCCTTTGGCGCTGTCGAAGCGGAAGTCGCCCTTGAGCTGAGTGAGGTCCAGGGTCGGCTCGGCCAGTTGCAGGCGTGCCTTGTCCGTCTTGAAGTCCACCACAATCTTAGGATCAGTGCCCTTGGCCAACGGTACATCCAGGTCAAGACTGCCCTGCAGGTCGCCCTCGCCCTTCCAGCCGGCAAAGGTCGATGCGGTGCCGATCGGCGCTTCCTGGAGGATTTTCAAACCATCGCCCAAACCACCGGCAAACCCGCCGGTCAGCAACAGATGACTGTCCTTGCCCTCCGGCGCGTGGGGGATATTGACGTAGATGTCCTTGACCTTGGTGTCGAGCAGCTGGCCCTTGCTGGCCAGGATGCGCACGCCGCTCTCCTCGACAAACACTTCGCCATTGACCTTGCTCACATGCGGCCAGCCCGGCTGGAACGCCAGTTCGGCGTCATGCACCTTGAAGAACAGGCTGATATTGCGCGAGGCCGGCAGTGCGTCGTGGTTCAGCGAGCCCTGGTACTGGAAGAAACCCTGGTCCACCGCGCCCTTGAGAATCGCCGTGCGCAGCCACTCATCCAACGCCGGGCTTAACACCGCCGGCAGGTATTTGGAGGTGAATCGTCCATCGCCATCGACCATGCCGACCCGTAGGTCCATGTAGTCTTCCTGATTGTGATCGAAATGCAGGCGAATCAGGAAATCAGCAGCGATCTTGCCCTCCTCACCCAGCACCTTGATATAGGGCGCGATCAGGGTGAAGCCTTCCTTGTCGAGCTTCCACGTCAGGCGTGCATTGGCCTGGATGTACTGCCACGGCTTGGCAAAGATGGGGTCTAGGTGCAGGGAAAAGTCCTTGCTGTCCATGCGCAACTCGCCATGGCCCAGGTCACCGCTGATGCTGCCGGACACGTTGCGCGCGGCCGGTGCGCCAAAGTAGGCATCAAAACCGATGCGTTCGAGGTTGGCGGCGAAGCTGACTTTTTGATCGGTGGTGTCTTGAGGGCGAAAATCCACCAGCACATTACGCAGCAGGCCCGTGGCCTTGAGGTGCTGAATGGTCTTGGCAAAACCTTCCGGCAGCGGCGCCAGGGCATTGAGCAGCGGCGTGATCGGCGTGAGGTCCAGGCGGTCGGCCTGGAGCTTCCAGACTTCCTGATCCTTGTCGGTGGCCAGGGTTTGCTGAAGTTGCAGGCGCGATTCCCAACGGGTTTCCCCCAGGTTCATCGCCAGTGAGTCAAACAGCACCTTGAGACCGGTTTCGCTGCGTTGCAGGTAGGCGGTGAGCGCCAGGTTCTCGATATGCACAGGTTTGCGGTCGGCGTAGCTGCCTTTTACCTGCGGCGAGTTGAGGCGCACTACTGCGCTCTGCACAGCGCCTTTGGCCCAGGTCAGCCAAAATTCACCGCCGGCCTTGAATTGGGTGAGCTTCCATTGCTGGGTCAGCTTGGCCGGAATCCACTTGGCCCAGTCGCTTTGCGGCAGGCTCAGGTAAGCCTGGACCTCGCCGTCCTTCCACTGGCTGGCGCGGATACGCGTGCGCAGGCTCACCGCCAAGGGCTGGCCGTCGGGCAGGGTCAGACGCGCATCCAGGCGTTGGCGGGTGACGCCGGTGTGCAGGCTCAGGCCTACATACGTCAGGGTCACAGGCGCTTGGTCAAACGGCTGCAAGGTCACTTGGCTGTCGAGCAGCGACACGCGCTTGACCTTTTGCATGTTCTTGAGCAGTTGCTCAGGGTCGACGGGTTGGTCGTCCTGCACAGGGAGGCCTTGCAAGGCCCATTTGCCGTCCTTGTCTTCCTTGACGCTGAGCTGCAAGCCACTGACCTGCAGATGAGCAATACGCACTTCGCGGGCCATCAGGCTGGCCCACATGTCCGGCACCACTTCGACCTGGTCCAGGCGCAAGGCACTGCTGCCCTCGCCTACCATCACATCATGGGCCCGCAATACCGGCGCGAAGCCGCTCCAGCGGCCCTCAAGACTGCCAATGTGCAACGGCATGTCCACCGCGGCCTGGGCCTTGGCCTCGATCTCTGCACGGTACTCGGCCACCAGTGGCGTCAACTCTCGACCCAGGCTCACATACACTGCTGCCAATACCAGCAGCAAGGCACAGAGGCCCAGGCCCCAACGGGTCAAAGCGGCAAAAAAGCGTATCAGACGCTCCATGTCAGGCGACCCTCAAGGCAGTAGTCGGACGGCAGATCAAAGCCTGCCTGTCTCATAAAAGGTAAGCGAATGGGGATCAGAGCAGCACCACGTCGTATTGTTCCTGGGAATACATGGTTTCGACCTGGAAGCGTATCGTGCGCCCGATAAACCCCTCCAGCTCGGCAACGTTACCGGATTCTTCATCCAGCAGCCGGTCGACCACTTTCTGGTTGGCGAGCACCCTGTAACCTTCGGCCTGGTAGGCTCGCGCCTCTCGCAGGATTTCGCGGAAAATCTCGTAGCAAACGGTTTCCGGGGTCTTCAATTTACCGCGGCCCTGGCAACTGCTGCACGGCTCGCACAGCACCTGTTCCAGGCTTTCGCGGGTACGCTTGCGGGTCATCTGCACCAGGCCCAGCTCGGTGATACCAATGATGTTGGTCTTGGCGTGGTCGCGCTCCAGCTGTTTTTCCAGGGTACGCAGCACCTGGCGCTGGTGTTCTTCATCTTCCATGTCGATGAAGTCGATGATGATGATGCCGCCCAGGTTACGCAGGCGCAGTTGGCGCGCGATCGCGGTGGCCGCTTCGAGGTTGGTCTTGAAGATGGTTTCTTCGAGGTTGCGATGGCCGACGAACGCGCCGGTGTTGACGTCGATGGTGGTCATGGCTTCCGCCGGGTCCACTACCAGGTACCCGCCGGACTTGAGCGGCACTTTGCGTTCCAGGGCTTTCTGGATTTCGTCTTCGACGCCATACAGGTCGAAGATCGGTCGCTCGCCGGGATAGTGTTCCAGGCGGTCGGCAATTTCCGGCATCAACTCGGCAACAAACTGCGTGGTGCGCTGGAAGGTTTCCCGCGAGTCGATGCGAATTTTCTCAATCTTCGGGCTGACCAGGTCGCGCAGCGTGCGCAGGGCCAGGCCGAGGTCTTCATAGATCACGCTGGGCGCGCCGATGGTCTTGATCTGGGCACCGATCTGGTCCCACAGGCGCCGCAGGTAGCGGATGTCCATGAGAATCTCATCGGCGCCGGCGCCTTCAGCGGCAGTGCGCAGGATAAAACCGCCCGCCTCCTTGATACCTTCGGCCGCCACGCAGTCGCTGACCACCTTTTTCAGGCGCTCGCGCTCGGCTTCGTCTTCGATCTTCAGGGAAATGCCGACATGGGCAGTGCGTGGCATGTACACCAGGTAACGCGACGGAATCGACAGTTGCGTGGTCAGGCGCGCGCCTTTGGAGCCGATGGGGTCCTTGGTGACTTGCACCACCAGGCTCTGCCCTTCGTGTACCAGGGCGCTGATGCTTTCTACCGCTGGCCCTTCACGCAGGGAAATTTCTGAAGCATGGATAAACGCGGCACGGTCCAGGCCGATGTCGACGAAGGCCGCCTGCATGCCTGGCAGAACCCGCACCACCTTGCCTTTGTAGATATTGCCGACGATCCCGCGCTTCTGGGTGCGCTCCACGTGCACTTCTTGCAGAACACCGTTCTCTACCACCGCCACGCGCGATTCCATCGGCGTGATATTGATCAGAATCTCTTCACTCATGGCTGGGTCTCGTTCAGGCGTTTTCACAATAGTGACCGATCGCTTAAGGCTGGGCGCTGGAGTACGGCGTTCAGCGCGCGGTAAGGTTTTGCCAACAGGGTATGCCGAATTGGCCGAGCAGTTGCGCGGTTTCGCACACCGGCAGGCCTACCACGGCGGAATAACTGCCATTGAGCCCTGCGACGAACACCGAGCCTAATCCTTGGATAGCATAGCCGCCCGCTTTGTCCTGGGGCTCGCCACTGTGCCAGTAGGTGGTTGCTTCCTCGACGGAAATCTCGCGAAACCGTACACGACTGCTTACACAAACAGTCTCGCAGCGCTGGCCATCGGTGAGGGCAATGGCGGTGAGCACTTCATGCTCACGCCCCGCCAGCGCCATCAACATGGCCAGGGCATCGGCCTGATCGACGGGCTTACCGAGGATTTTTCCATCGACGATTACGGCGGTATCGGCACCCAACACACAGGCGTCGGAGGTGTTTTCGAGCACAGCCAAACCCGCCGTCGCCTTGCCACGCGCAAGGCGCTCGACGTAGGAAACGGCGGATTCGTTTGTAAGAGGAGTTTCATCGATAGCGGCACTGACCACGGTGAAAGGCACACCGATCTGGGTCAGCAGTTCACGCCGCCTCGGGGAGCCCGAGGCCAGGTAAAGCGAATTCATTGCAGACTCTCCCTGTAGGGTTCGATAACCAGGCAGAGCCTCGCAATCCATTCAATTGATTTTATAGCGGCGACGCAACCCACGCAGACCGAAGCTGATCCATGGCCACAGCAAGGCACTGACCAGCGCCGGCAATACCAGCGCCAAGGTTGGCTGGCGGTTACCGGTCAACGCACTCAGCCATAGCTGAACCAACTGCGCCAGGCCGAAGATCACCAGGATCACCAGGCATTGCTGCCACATCGGGAACATGCGCAGGCGTTGTTGCAACGACAGCACCAGGAAGGTGATCAGCGTCAGGATCAACGCGTTCTGGCCCAGCAAGGTGCCATAGAGCACATCTTCCGCCAAGCCCAGGAACATCGCCGTGACCATGCCGACCTTATGCGGCAGGTTCAACGACCAGAACGCCAGCAACAGTGCCAGCCAGAGCGGACGCAGGATTTCCATGAACTGCGGCAGGGGCGAAACGCTCAGCAGCATACCGATAGCAAAGGTGAGCCAGACGATCCAGCCGTTGCGCGAATGAGTACTGGCCATTATTCCTCCCTCTGCCGCGTGGTTGCCGGGGCAGTTGCCGGAGGCTTGGCAGCCGGGGTCGCGGCCGGTGGTTTAGTCACGGTTGGCTTGGCGGGGCGCGTGGTGTGAGCGGCCGGCTTGACCGGGGTGGCTACGGGTGCTGCCGGAGCCGCCGTCGGTGCAGGCGGCCCGACGAATGCCGGCTTGGGCACGGTTGCCGGAACAATCGGCGCTGTACCGTTTTGCTTGTCTTCCGCTTCCTGGGCCTGCGCGGCGTCATTGGCGCGCTCTTCCGGCGTACGGTTGTCGCTGAACACCAGCAGCAGGTAGCGGCTGCGGTTCAACGCAGCCGTCGGCACGGCACGCACAATGGCGAACGGCTGACCGGAATCGTGGATCACTTCCTTCACCGTCGCCACCGGGTAGCCCGCAGGGAAACGCTGCCCCAGGCCGGAGCTGACCAGCAGGTCGCCTTCCTTGATGTCAGCGGTGTCCGCCACATGGCGCAATTCCAGGCGCTCCGGGTTACCGGTGCCGCTGGCAATCGCGCGCAGGCCGTTGCGGTTCACCTGCACCGGAATGCTGTGGGTGGTGTCCGTCAGCAACAATACCCGCGAGGTGTAGGGCATCAGCTCAACCACTTGGCCCATCAGGCCACGGGCGTCGAGCACCGGCTGGCCCAGGACCACACCGTCGCGCTCACCCTTGTTGATGATGATGCGATGGGTGAAGGGGTTGGGGTCCATGCCGATCAACTCGGCCACTTCGACCTTTTCATTGACCAGCGCGGAAGAATTGAGCAACTCGCGCAGCCGAACGTTCTGCTCGGTGAGGGCCGCGAGCTTTTGCATGCGCCCCTGCAACAGCAGGTTTTCGGTCTTGAGTTTTTCGTTTTCGGCGACCAGTTCGGTGCGGCTGCCAAATTGGCTGGCCACGCCCTGGTACAGACGTTGCGGCAGGTCGGTGATCCAGTAAGTCTGCATCAACACCAGCGACATCTGGCTGCGCACGGGCTTGAGCAGTGCAAAACGGGCATCGACCACCATCAGCGCGACCGAAAGCACGACCAGCACCAACAGGCGCACGCCCAATGAGGGGCCTTTGGCGAAAAGCGGTTTAATAAGCCGCTCCTCCCAGGCAAATGTTCTCTTTATTCATACGGCATCTAACCGGCCTGGATGCAGATTGAAGAAGATAAACGCCAACAGGCAGCACTGCAAAGTGCTGCCTGCGGGCGAAACATGGGCTAACCAGCAATGACTTATTCGCTGGAGAGCAGGTCCATGGTGTGTTTATCCATCATTTCCAGTGCACGACCACCGCCACGGGCAACGCAGGTCAGCGGGTCTTCGGCGACGATCACCGGCAGGCCAGTCTCTTGGGCCAGCAGCTTGTCGAGGTCGCGCAGCAAGGCGCCACCACCGGTCAGCACCAGGCCACGCTCGGCGATGTCGGAAGCCAGTTCCGGCGGCGATTGCTCCAGGGCGCTTTTCACCGCCTGAACGATGGTGGCCAGGGACTCTTGCAGAGCTTCCAGCACTTCATTGGAGTTCAGGGTAAAGGCACGTGGAACGCCTTCGGCCAGGTTGCGACCGCGCACGTCAACTTCGCGCACTTCGCCGCCTGGGTAGGCGGTGCCGATTTCCTGCTTGATGCGCTCAGCGGTGGATTCACCGATCAGGCTGCCGTAGTTACGACGCACATAGGTGATGATCGCTTCGTCGAAACGGTCGCCGCCGACGCGGACGGATTCGGCATACACCACACCGTTCAGGGAGATCAGGGCGATTTCAGTGGTACCACCACCGATATCCACCACCATCGAACCGCGTGCTTCTTCAACCGGCAGGCCGGCACCGATCGCAGCAGCCATCGGCTCTTCGATCAGGAACACTTCACGGGCACCGGCACCGAGGGCCGATTCACGGATGGCACGACGCTCAACCTGGGTGGACTTGCACGGAACGCAGATCAGCACACGAGGGCTGGGCTGCAGGAAACTGTTTTCGTGAACCTTGTTGATGAAGTACTGCAGCATCTTCTCGCAGACGCTGAAGTCGGCGATCACGCCGTCTTTCATCGGACGGATGGCGGCAATATTGCCCGGTGTACGGCCGAGCATGCGCTTGGCCTCGGTGCCGACGGCAACGACACTTTTCTGGTTACCGTGCGTCCGAATAGCCACAACCGATGGCTCATTCAGGACGATACCGCGCTCGCGCACGTAAATAAGGGTGTTGGCAGTGCCCAGGTCAATGGAAAGATCGCTGGAAAACATGCCACGCAGTTTCTTGAACATGGGAAAGGGACCCTAGGCAACGCGTGGGTAAAAAAGTGCGGCAAACTCTAACAACGACAGGGATTTTGGGCAAGGCGCCAATGTGCTAAATTGGCCGACTTTCTGTGCACCTAACCCCACAATCGCGGCCGTAAGACCGTAGAAATGCGGTAGTGTTCCGACAATCTAACACACGGACAGCCTCCGTTCTGTTTTCCACTGGAGATTCCCATGACGCTTGAACGCTCCGACGTGGAAAAAATCGCGCACCTGGCCTCGCTTGGCCTCAATGATGCCGATCTTCCACAGACCACCGCAGCCCTGAACAGCATTCTCGGGCTGGTCGACCAAATGCAGGCCGTGAATACCGACGGTATCGAGCCCCTGGCTCACCCGCTGGAAGCCAGCCAGCGCCTGCGCGCAGACGTCGTGACCGAGAGTAATAATCGCGAGGCCTACCAGTCCATCGCGCCAGCGGTCGAAAACGGCCTGTACCTGGTTCCGAAAGTCATCGACTAAAGGGAAAGAGCCTGCAATGCATCACATGACTCTGGCCGAGATCGCCCGCGGTCTCGCCGACAAAAAGTTTTCTTCCGAAGAGCTGACCAAGACCCTGCTGGCGCGCATCGCCGAGCTGGATCCTGCGGTCAACAGCTTCATCAGCCTCACCGAAGAACTGGCCCTGAGCCAGGCCAAGGCTGCCGACGCACGTCGCGCCAACGGTGAAAATGGCGCGCTGCTGGGCGCTCCAATCGCCCACAAAGACCTGTTCTGCACCCAGGGCATTCGCACCAGCTGCGGCTCGAAGATGCTCGACAACTTTAAAGCACCCTACGACGCCACCGTGGTGTCCAAACTGGCTGCCGCCGGGGCCGTGACCCTGGGCAAGACCAACATGGACGAATTCGCCATGGGTTCGGCCAACGAGTCGAGCTACTACGGCGCGGTGAAAAACCCGTGGAACCTGGAGCACGTGCCCGGCGGTTCGTCCGGCGGTTCGGCAGCCGCGGTTGCCGCGCGCTTCCTGCCGGCGGCTACGGCCACCGACACGGGTGGTTCGATCCGCCAGCCAGCAGCCTTCACCAACCTCACCGGCCTGAAGCCGACCTACGGTCGCGTTTCCCGTTGGGGCATGATCGCCTACGCCTCCAGCCTCGATCAGGGTGGCCCTTTGGCGCGCACCGCCGAAGACTGCGCAATTTTGTTACAAGGCATGGCAGGCTTCGATAAACAGGACTCCACCAGCATCGATGAGCCAGTGCCGGATTACAGTGCCAGCCTGAACACCTCGCTCAAGGGCTTGCGCATCGGCGTGCCGAAGGAATACTTCAGTGCCGGTCTCGACCCGCGCATTGCTGAGCTGGTGCACAACAGCGTCAAGACGCTGGAAAGCCTGGGTGCCGTGATCAAGGAAATCAGCCTGCCGAACAACCAACACGCGATTCCTGCGTACTACGTGATCGCGCCGGCAGAAGCCTCTTCCAACCTGTCGCGTTTCGACGGCGTGCGTTTCGGCTACCGCTGCGAGAACCCGAAAGACCTCACCGACCTTTATAAGCGCTCCCGTGGTGAAGGTTTCGGTGCCGAAGTCCAACGCCGCATCATGGTCGGTGCCTACGCCCTGTCGGCCGGCTACTACGACGCGTACTACCTCAAGGCGCAGAAAATCCGTCGCCTGGTGAAGAACGACTTCATGGCCGCCTTTGAACAGGTCGACGTGATCCTCGGCCCAACCACGCCGAACCCGGCCTGGAAGCTCGGCGCCAAGAACGGCGACCCGGTGGCTGCGTACCTCGAAGACCTGTACACCATCACCGCCAACCTCGCGGGCCTGCCGGGCTTGTCCATGCCAGCCGGTTTCGTCGATGGCCTGCCGGTCGGCGTGCAATTGCTCGCCCCGTATTTCCAGGAAGGCCGCCTGCTCAATGTGGCGCACCAGTACCAGTTGAACACCGACTGGCACACTCGCACCCCTACCGGCTTCTGAGGAGAACACTATGCAATGGGAAGTTGTGATCGGGCTGGAGATTCATACCCAGCTCGCCACCCAATCGAAGATTTTCTCCGGTAGCGCCACCACGTTCGGCTCTGAGCCGAACACCCAGGCCAGCCTGGTCGACCTGGGCATGCCCGGCGTTTTGCCAGTGCTGAACCAGGAAGCGGTGCGCATGGCGGTGATGTTCGGCCTGGCGATTGACGCCGAGATCGGCCAGCACAACGTGTTCGCGCGCAAGAACTACTTCTACCCGGACCTGCCCAAGGGCTACCAGATCAGCCAGATGGAACTGCCGATCGTCGGCAAGGGCCACCTGGACATCCCCCTGGAAGACGGCACCATCAAGCGCGTCGGCGTAACCCGTGCGCACCTGGAAGAAGACGCCGGCAAGAGCCTGCACGAAGAATTCCCAGGTGCCACCGGTATCGACCTGAACCGTGCCGGTACGCCACTGCTGGAAATCGTCTCCGAGCCGGACATGCGCAGCGCCAAGGAAGCCGTGGCCTACGTCAAGACCATCCACGCGCTGGTGCGTTACTTGGGCATTTGCGACGGCAACATGGCCGAAGGCTCGCTGCGTTGCGACTGCAACGTGTCGATCCGTCCAAAGGGCCAAGCCGAGTACGGCACTCGCTGCGAGATCAAGAACGTCAACTCGTTCCGCTTCATCGAGAAAGCGATCAACAGCGAAGTGCGTCGCCAGATCGAGCTGATCGAAGACGGCGGCAAGGTCATCCAGCAGACCCGCCTGTACGACCCGAACAAAGACGAAACCCGCGCCATGCGCAGCAAAGAGGAAGCCAACGACTACCGTTACTTCCCCGACCCGGACCTGTTGCCGGTGGTCATCGAGGACTCGTTCCTCAATGACGTGCGCGCCACCCTGCCGGAACTGCCGCAGCAGAAACGCGAGCGCTTCCAGGCGCAGTTCGGCCTGTCGGTCTACGATGCCAGCGTCTTGGCCTCCAGCCGTGAACAAGCCAACTACTTCGAAAAAGTCGTGAGCATTGCCGGCGACGCCAAGCTGGCGGCCAACTGGGTGATGGTTGAGCTGGGCAGCCTGTTGAACAAGCAAGGCCTGGAGATCGACGAAGCCCCGGTCACTGCCGAGCAGTTGGGCGGCATGCTGCTGCGCATCAAGGACAACACCATCTCCGGCAAGATCGCCAAGACCGTGTTCGAAGCCATGGCCGCAGGCGAAGGCAGCGCGGACGAGATCATCGAGCAGCGTGGCCTCAAGCAAGTCACCGACAGCGGCGCGATCTCGGCCGTATTGGATGAAATGCTCGCGGCCAACGCCGAGCAGGTCGAGCAATACCGTGCGGCAGACGAAGCCAAGCGCGGCAAGATGTTCGGCTTCTTTGTGGGTCAAGCGATGAAAGCCTCCAAGGGCAAGGCCAACCCGCAACAGGTGAACGAATTGCTGAAAAGCAAGCTCGAAGGCTGACCAGCGACACGCGCCCCTTCGGGGGCGCACTTTTTCGGGGACACCTTGCATGAAGCGTCTACTCGGCCTCCTGGCCTTGTTCTCCCTGTTGGCCGGCTGCGCCAGCGGCGTCATCAACCCCAACGGCTACGACGAAACCGGCACCGCCTCCTATTACGGCGCCCGACACCATGGCAAAAAGACCGCCAGCGGTGAACCCTTCAACCAGAACGCCCTGACCGCCGCCCACCGGCAATTGCCGTTCGGCACCCAGGTCAAGGTCACCAATCTCGACAACGACAAATCCGTGGTTGTCCGCATCAATGATCGCGGCCCGCATACCCGTGGACGCCTGATCGATCTTTCACGCAAGGCGGCCGAACAGCTGGGTATGATCAGCAGCGGTACGGCGCGAGTGCGCGTACAAGCGCTAAGCAACTAAACGGAGCCCAGGCCATTTTCGGATTAACCGCCCTCTCGCCCTGGAGCCTGCTGGAATTGGTCAGCGGCCTGGTGCTGCTGATCATCGGCGCCGAAATCCTGGTGCGCGCCGCCGTGCGCCTGGCCGCGAGCCTCAAGGTGCGACCGCTGATCATCGGCCTGACGATCGTCGCCTTCGGCAGCAGCGCGCCGCAGATGACCGTCAGCCTGCAAGCCACCCTGGCCGGCAACACCGATATCGCCGTGGGCAGTGTGATCGGCAGCAGCATCTTCAACATTCTGGTGACCCTCGGGCTGTCGGCGCTGATCATTCCGCTGCGGGTCTCGCGCCAACTGGTGCGCCTTGATATTCCGGTGATGATCCTGGCCGGGCTGCTGGTGTTCACCCTCGCCGCCAACGAAGAACTCACCCCGCTCGATGGCTTGCTGTTGCTGATTGCCCTGGTCGCCTACCTCGGCGTACTGCATTACCAGACGCGCCATTCCCGCCGCCCACGCACGCTGGACACCGTGGCCCGCGCGCCCTGGCTGAGCAGCGTGTTGCTGATGCTCGGCGGGCTGCTGATCCTGGTGCTGGCCGGCCATTTGCTGTTGGGCGCCGCGGTGGATGTGGCGAGTGACCTGGGCCTGTCGGAACGTGTGATCGGCCTGACTTTGATCGGCGTCGGCACATCGCTGCCATGCCTGGCGACCTCGCTGATTGCCGCCCTGCGCGGCGAGCGGGACATCGCCGTGGGCAACGTGATCGGCAGCAACCTGTTCAACCTGCTGGGCGTATTGGGCCTGACTGCCCTGCTCGCGCCCTCGCCGCTGTCGGTATCGCCCAATGCCCTGGACTTCGACCTGCCGGTGATGCTCGGCGTGGTGGTGCTGTGCCTGCCGGTGTTCTACACCGGCTACCGGGTGACCCGCGCCGAAGGCCTGGTGTTGCTGGGCCTGTACCTGGCGTACGGGCTGCATGTAATGGCGTTCACCACGGGCATGCCCCTGGCCACCAAGCTTGAACAACTGATGCTGTACTACGTCCTGCCAGTGCTGGTGGCTTTTCTGTTGTTCAGCACGCTGCGAGCCTGGCGCCGCCAACACAAGAGGGAATCGCAATGACCGATCAGAAAAAGCCCGGGGTTGAGATGCGTCGCCAGGTCATGGGCGATGTATTCGTCGACCGCGCCCTGGGCAATGCCACCGAGTTCACCCAGCCGCTGCAGGATTTCGTCAACGAGCACGCCTGGGGCAGTGTATGGAACCGGGAAGGGTTACCGCTGAAAACCCGCAGCCTGATCACCCTCGCCACCCTGACCGCACTCAAGTGCCCGCAGGAGCTCAAAGGCCATGTGCGCGGCGCACTGAACAATGGCTGTACCGTGGAGGAGATTCGCGAGGCGCTGCTGCATTGTGCGGTGTATGCCGGTGTGCCGGCGGCGATTGATGCGTTCCGTGCGGCGCAGGACGTGATCGACACCTACCAGAAAGAAGGCTAGATCCAGCCGCCGGCCTGCAACACGAAGATTCCGATATTCGTGGTCACCGCCGCCATCAAGGTGGTGATCACGATAATCGCCGCCGCCAGCTCATGATTACCCTCGGCCGCCCTGGCCATCACAAAACTGGCGGCTGCGGTCGGCGCACCAAAGTACAGGAACAGAATCCCCAACTCTGGCCCGCGAAAGCCCAGCAACCACGCGCCCAAGGTCGCCGCCACCGGCAGCCAGACCATCTTCATCAAACTCGCGCTCAGCGCCCTATTGCCGCTCTTGCGCAACGCTGCCAGGGACAAGGTGCCGCCAATGCAGATCAAGGCCAACGGCAAGGTGGTATCGGCCAGATACTGCATGGATTTTTCCAACCAGCCCGGCAGGCCAATCTGAAAATAAGCGAACGGCGCCGCCACGATCACGCTGATGATCAACGGGTTGGCCACCACACTTTTGCAGATGCTCCACGGATCGGACTTGATCACCGGGCTGTACACCGCCAGCACGATGGTCGACAGCGTGTTGTAGAACAGGATCACCAGCGCCGCGAGAATCGCACCAAGGGAAATCCCATAGTCACCGTACATGCTGGCCGCCAGCGCCAAGCCAATCACGCCGTTGTTGCCGCGAAACGCGCCTTGGGTGTAGATGCCCCGGTCTTCACGCGGGCAACGAAAGATCGCCCAGCCCCAGGCCAGGGCGAAGCTGAGCAAGGTCGCAACCGCAAAGTAGATCAGCAGCCCCGGCTTGAGCGCCGAGTGCAGGTCGGCATGCAAGATGCCGAGGAACAGCAGCGCCGGCATGGTGACGTTGAACACCAGGGACGAGGCCGTGTGGATGAAATTGTCGTTGATCCAGTTGATGCGCTTGAGCAACACCCCCAGGAACAGCATGGCAAACACCGGCGCGGTGATGGTCAGGGTCGTGAGGAAAATTGCCAGCATGCCGGGGAGAACCTTGGTGAGCGTCGTTAGGTGGCTAATGATAAGCCAGTAAGAGCAAGCTCGCATGGACAACACCAATCTAATGTGGGAGCTGGCTTGCCTGCGATAGCGGTGTGTCAGTCGATCTATCTGTTACTGATACACCGTTATCGCAGGCAAGCCAGCTCCCACAGAGTCCGTGTCCACTTCAGGTAATCGGCGCTGGGTTAAACAACGTGATGTCGTTATGCAGCTTGTGATGCTCCGCCCACGTCTGCTTCCTGCCACTGGCTACATCCAGGTAGAAGTGAAACAACTCCCAACCCAGCTCCTCGATGCTCGCCCGCCCAGTCGCAATGCGCCCAGCATCGATATCGATCAAGTCCGGCCAGCGCTGCGCCAGCTCCGTACGCGTCGAGACCTTCACCACCGGCGCCATCGCCAGCCCATACGGCGTGCCACGCCCGGTGGTGAACACATGCAGGTTCATCCCCGCCGCCAGTTGCAAAGTGCCGCATACAAAGTCACTGGCGGGCGTGGCGCAAAAAATCAGGCCCTTGCCCTTGAAACGCTCGCCAGGGCCCAGCACGCCATTGATCGCGCTGCTGCCAGATTTGACGATGGAGCCCAGGGACTTCTCGACAATGTTCGATAACCCGCCCTTCTTGTTGCCGGGCGTGGTGTTGGCGCTGCGATCCGCTTCGCCCTTGGCCAGGTAACGGTCGTACCAGTCCATTTCCCGGACCAGTTCCTGGGCAACTTCCTTGCTTTGCGCGCGAGACGTCAGCAGGTAGATGGCATCGCGGACTTCGGTCACTTCGGAAAACATCACCGTCGCGCCGGCCCGCAACAGCAAATCCGAGGCATAGCCCAGCGCCGGGTTGGCGGTGATGCCGGAAAACGCATCACTGCCGCCACACTGCATGCCCAGGATCAACTCCGAGGCCGGCACGGTTTCCCGGCGGCGTTGGTCGAGTTTCTTCAGGCGCGTCTCGGCCAGTTCCATGATCTGCTCGATCATCTCGGTAAAGCCGTGGCTGGAATCCTGCAACCGATACAGCCAGGGCTCACTCAGGTCGACCGAGCTGTCGTTGTCGTGCATCACCTGCCCGGCCTGCAATTTCTCGCACCCCAGACTGATCACCAGGGCTTCGCCGCCCAGGTTCGGGTTGCGCGCCAGGTTGCGCACGGTGCGGATCGGAATGTAGGCATCGGTGGCGGTGATCGCCACGCCGCAGCCGTAGCTGTGGGTCAGCGCCACCACGTCGTCGACGTGCGGGTACTTGGGCAGCAATTCGTCCTTGATGCGCTTGACCGCATGGTCCAGCACCCCAGTCACGCATTGCACTGTGGTAGTGATGCCCAGGATATTGCGCGTGCCCACCGTGCCATCCGCGTTGCGGTAACCCTCAAAGGTAAACCCTTCCAACGGTGCCTGGGCCTCAGGCACCTCGGTGGACAGCGGCAAGCTGTCCAACGGCGGCGCAGTGGGCATGCGCAGTTGATCTTCCTGCACCCAACTGCCGCGCGGGATCGGTGCCAGGGCGTAACCGATGGTCTGGCCGTAGCGAATAATCTGGCCGCCTTCGGGGATGTCTTCCAGGGTCACCTTGTGGCTCTGGGGGATGAAATCCACGGTCACCAGGCCGTCCGGGAATTCGGTCCCGGCCGGAACGCCCTGGTCATTGACCACGATCACTACGTTGTCGCGTTCGTGCAAACGAATCGAGCGCGGCGAGTCGGCATGTTCAATCAACTGCATCACACGGCCCCTCAGGAATGCGCTTCGGTTAGGTTGGTCAACTCAGGCCCTTTGGTAGGCGGCTCTTTGAGTACTACACGTTTGATCGGGCCGACGATGACCAGGTAGCTGAACACCGCCACCAGCGCATTGGCGCCGACGAACACCAGGGCCCATTTGAACGAACCGGTGGTGCTGATGATGTAGCCAATCACAATAGGGGTAGTGATCGAAGCCAGGTTACCGAAGGTGTTGAACAGGCCACCACTGAGGCCTGCGATTTGTTTCGGCGAGGTGTCAGACACCACCGCCCAACCCAGTGCGCCAACGCCTTTACCGAAGAAGGCCAAGGCCATGAAGCCCACCACCATCCATTCGATATCCACGTAGTTACAGGCCACGATGCTGCTGGAGATCAGCAGGCCACCAATGATCGGCGCTTTACGGGCGAAGGTCAGGGAATGGCCCTTGCGCAGCAGGTAATCGGAAATCACCCCGCCGAGCACGCCGCCGATAAACCCGCAGATCGCTGGCAACGAGGCGATGAAACCGGCCTTGAGGATGGTCATGCCACGGTCCTGCACCAGGTACACCGGGAACCAGGTGAGGAAAAAGTAGGTGATACCGTTGATGCAATACTGGCCCAGGTACACGCCGAGCATCATGCGGTTGGTCAGCAACTGGCGGATGTAATCCCACTTTGGCCCGTCGGTTTTTTTACCCTTGCCTTTGTCCTGATCCATATCGACCATCGCGCCATTGGCGGCGATGTGATTGAACTCAGCTTCGTTGATCAGCGGGTGCTGGCGCGGGCTGTGGATAACTTTCAGCCAGATCAGCGAGAACACGATGCCGATCACACCCATCACGATAAACACGTGCTGCCAGCCGAAGCGGTAGACGATCCAGCCCATCAGCGGTGCAAACAACACCGTGGCGAAGTATTGGGCCGAGTTGAAGATCGCTGAAGCCGTACCGCGCTCAGCCGTAGGAAACCACGCCGCGACAATACGGGCATTTCCGGGAAACGATGGCGCTTCGGCCAAGCCGACCATAAAGCGCAGCATAAACAGCGCAACCACGGCGGTGGAGACACCAAACTCACCGACATAGCCTTGCAGCACAGTGAACAGTGACCAGGTGAAGATGCTCAGGGCATAGACTTTTTTCGAGCCAAACCGGTCCAGCAGCCAGCCGCCGGGGATTTGCCCGGCCACGTAGGCCCAACCGAATGCAGAGAAGATATAACCGAGGGTGACCGCGTCGATGCCGAGGTCTTTTTGCAGGCTGGAGCCCGCGATGGCGATGGTGGCCCGGTCGGCGTAGTTGATCGTGGTCACCAGGAATAGCATGAGCAGGATCAAATAGCGGACGTGGGTCGGCTTGGTCGCTTGCATGTAGAAGTACTCCCACTAATTATTTTTTTTGCGGGTAATCAAGTTGTGCTGTGGGAACCGCTTTATGTGGGAGCTGGCTTGCCTGCGATACAGGCACCGCGCAGTGTCAGGTACACCGCGGCGATGCCATCGCAGGCAAGCCAGCTCCCACAGGAACCGGCGCCCACAAGGTCTTGCGCGTTACGAACCGATGTAGCTGGTCTTCACCACGGTGTAGAACTCTTGCGCATAGCGACCTTGCTCACGCGAACCATAGGATGAGCCCTTACGGCCACCGAATGGAACGTGATAGTCCACACCGGCGGTCGGCAGGTTGACCATCACCATCCCCGCCTGGGAGTGGCGCTTGAAGTGGTTGGCGTACTTGAGCGAGGTGGTGGCAATGCCCGCCGACAAACCGAACTCGGTGTCGTTGGCCATGGCCAGCGCCGCTTCGTAATCCGCCACGCGCACCACGTTGGCCACCGGCCCGAAGATCTCTTCACGGCTGATGCGCATGGCCGCTTCGCTGTCGGCAAACAGCGTTGGCGCCAGGTAGTAACCTTCGGTGTCACAGGTGACCAGGCCGCCACCGCTGACCAACCGCGCACCTTCGCTTTGGCCGATGTCGATGTACTTGAGGTCCTGGTCCAATTGCGCCTGGGAAACCACCGGGCCGATGTCGGTGCCGCTTTTCAAGGCGTGGCCGACTTTGATCGACTTCATGCGTTCGGCCATGGCCGCGACGAATTGGTCATGGATACCGGCGGTGACAATCAAGCGGCTGGAAGCGGTGCAACGCTGGCCGGTGGAGTAGAACGCGCTCTGGACCGACAGCTCGACGGCCTGCTTGAGGTCGGCGTCGTCGAGGATGATCTGTGGATTCTTGCCGCCCATTTCCAACTGCACTTTGGCCTGGCGCGACACGCAGCTGACAGCGATCTGACGACCGACACCCACAGAACCGGTGAAGCTGATGCCATCGACTTTCGGGCTATTGACCAGCACGTCGCCGACCACGCGGCCGCTGCCCATCACCAGGTTGAACACACCCGCCGGGAAACCGGCACGGGAGATGATTTCGGCCAGGGCCCAGGCACAGCCCGGCACCAGCTCGGCGGGCTTGATCACCACGCAGTTGCCGTAGGCCAGGGCCGGGGCGATTTTCCAGGCGGGGATGGCGATCGGGAAGTTCCACGGCGTGATCAGGCCGACCACACCCAAAGCTTCACGGGTGACTTCGACGTTCACGCCCGGTCGAACCGACGGCACGTAGTCGCCAGACAGGCGCAGGCATTCACCCGCAAAGAACTTGAAGATGTTACCGGCGCGGGTCACTTCACCGATGGCTTCAGGCAGGGTCTTGCCCTCTTCACGGGCCAGTAGAGTGCCGAGTTCTTCGCGGCGGGCGAGGATTTCGCTGCCGACTTTATCCAAAGAATCATGGCGAGCCTGGATCCCGGAAGTGGACCAGGCCGGGAATGCCGCGCGGGCTGCATCGATGGCGGCGTTGACCTGGGCAACATCCGCCTTGGCGTATTCGCCAATGACATCGGACAACTCCGACGGGTTGAGGTTGACGCAGTAGTCGGCACCGGCCACCCACTGGCCATTGATGTAGTTGTCAAAACGTTGGGCTTGGGACACTAATCTTCTCCTGACGCAAAAGGCCGCTGATCTCTCAGCGGCCTTGTTGATAAGTTATTGCGCGCCTTGCTTGTCGATCAGCGCGGCCAGGGCTTCATATTCTTCCGGCAACAGGTCGGTCAGCGGCGTGCGCACCGGGCCTGCGTCGTAGCCGGCGATTTTTGCACCGGCCTTGACGATGCTCACGGCATACCCGGCCTTGCGGTTGCGGATGTCCAGGTAAGGCAGGAAGAAGTCGTCGATGATCTTGGAAACGGTGGCGTGATCGTCCTTGGCAATCGCGTGGTAGAAGTCCATCGCGGTTTTCGGGATGAAGTTGAACACCGCCGAGGAGTACACCGGAACCCCCAGGGCCTTGTAGGCAGCGGCATAAACCTCTGCAGTCGGCAGGCCGCCGAGGTAGCTGAAACGATCACCGAGGCGGCGACGGATCGACACCATCAACTCGATATCGCCCAGGCCATCCTTGTAGCCGATCAGGTTCGGGCAGCGCTCGGCCAGGCGTTCCAGCAGCGGCGCGGTCAGGCGGCAGACGTTACGGTTGTAGACCACCACACCGATCTTGACCGATTTGCACACGGCTTCAACGTGGGCGGCAACGCCGTCCTGGCTGGCTTCGGTGAGGTAGTGCGGCAGCAGCAGCAGGCCTTTGGCGCCGAGGCGCTCGGCTTCCTGGGCGTATTCGATGGCCTGGCGGGTCGAACCGCCGACACCGGCCAGGATCGGCACGCTGGTGGCGCAGGTATCAACGGCGGTTTTCACCACTTGGGAATATTCGCTGGCGGCGAGGGAGAAAAACTCACCGGTGCCGCCGGCCGCGAACAAGGCGGTGGCGCCGTATGGGGCCAGCCATTCCAGGCGCTTGATGTAGCCCGCCTGGTGGAAGTCACCCTGGGCGTTGAAATCGGTCACCGGGAAAGACAGCAGACCGTGGGAAAGGATGGACTTCAGTTCTTGTGGATTCATTATTCGAACACCCTGGGCGAAGACTTTCTGTCGAAAGGTTGTTGTTGGTTTTGGTGATGTCGTACGTCATCGTACAACTATAAAAAGATTCGTCAACTGCAATTCATCAGACTTCATTGTGGGCGCTGTGGATGTACGCCTGCTTGACGTAGGAATTTTTTCCTCTATGCTCGACTTAACTGTATATACATACAGTTATTACGGAAGATTCCTACGGCATAGCAAGGAGCTAACATGTCAGGTCTTGAACTCGCGGCACCCGAAAAAAACCCTCCGACTCTGCGCTTCGAAGGCGGTGAACACACTGCCATCGGCGATGAAACCCTGTTGCGCTTCGCCAAGGACGCCCCGGCAATTCCCGCACATCAAGTCGAGCTGCACCTGCCCAACGGGCTGGCGCTGACCTATGGTCAGGTAATCGCCCTGGGCGGCGACTTCTATGGCATTCCCGGCCAACCGATCAGCGATGGCGCCTCCCCTGCCGACCGCATTCAACGCTTCACTGCCGCCTTCAACAGCCTGGCAGTACTGCCTGCCTCCCGGGAGGAAGCGCACAAGATCCTCGCGGTGATGCAAAAGGAGATCACTGCGGTCAAGCAGGCGATCAAGGACGGCAAACAAGCCCATGAAGCCTACGACGCCTTGGGTGATACGTTGTCCGAGGAATGGAACCGCATCACTGGCGGCGGCAGCGCAGTTTCGGCGCTGATTCCATTAGGACGTTATCTGAAACTGGCGGCGGACAATGCCGACCATTTCGGTGAATGGGCGCTGTCAGCCTACCTGGCGGGGCACACGGCAGCACTGCAACAAGCCGTCGTGGCGCACCAGACCGGCACCGACCAGGCGCTGGAACTGGCGTATGCCATGAACAGTTTTGCTGATCACTTTTTGACAGATCTGTTCTCGGCCGGCCATTTGCGTGTACCGCGCAAACAACTCGCCGCCGTGGTGACACCCGGTGAGCTTGGCTCGCTGATCAGCCGCTTCATGCACGACGAAGACAGTAAGTTCGGGCTCAAGGTGCGCAATGCCATGGGCGATCAATGGCACGCCTATGGGGATAAGCGCTACTTCGACGCGATTGATGCGGACAATCGGGTGCAGGTCAAACGTGCCGTGCAGGCTTCGGCGGATGAAATTTTCGAAACCTTCATCAGCGGAGTCGCGCCGTCCCCGGCCAATTTCAAGGCGCCGTTGTATGTGCCGGACCTGAATGCGGCGCAGAACCCGGCGAATAATTTTTCGCCGCTGTTCAAGACGGAGGGAGACAAGGTGCTGCGTCGCAAGGATGTGAATGACCTGAACGACAAGCACTGGACGAATGATTGGTGGGGGTGGAGTACGTATTTGTTGTTGAAGGACTACAAGCCGAATACGCCGAAGTCTTGAGTTGAGTTTGCCACAGGCGAATTCGATACCGCTCGTCAGAACTGTGAATTCTGACAGTATCGACACTTCAATAGCCCTCTTAACGTGGATGTGCCCGCACTGGACGTGCGGGCACTCACCCAATCGTCTTCTTGCTCAATGAGGCCTAATCATGGCGACTAAAATCCAAGCTAAATTTAAAAGCCCCAAGAAAAACAGCACCTCAAACGTCGACATTAGCGAACTGCCCATCAAAGGTGACTATATCAACCAAGATGGGCATCTTTTTGTCGTTGTGAAGAAAACGTTCTACTCGGAGAACGATGTCTTCACTGGCGTTGAATTCGAGCTGGCTGAAGCCTGACAGGACTCTCTAAATTCGCTGCGCCTGCGCCTCTTCATGGGCATGGCGCAGCCGCTCCCGGCTATTGGTCAGATGCAACCGCATCGCTGCCCGCGCCGCGTCCGAATCCTGACGTGCAATCGCTTCGTAAATCTCTTCATGCTCACGACTCAAGCGCCCCATGTAGTGCTGCTGGTCATCATGGGCCAGGCGCGCCGAATTCAGGCGGGTGCGCGGAATGATGCTGGTGCCCAGGTGCGTCATGATGTCGGTGAAGTAGCGGTTGCCGGTGGACAGGGCAATTTCCAGGTGGAATGCAAAGTCGGAGGCCACCGCATCGCCGGCGTGTGCCGCGCTTTCATTCAGGGCATCGAGCGCCGCGCGCATGGCGGCCAGTTGCTCGTCGCTGCGGCGCAATGCGGCCAGACCTGCGGACTCCACTTCCAGGCTGATCCGCAACTCCAGGATCGCCAGCACATCACGCAGGGTCACCACGGTGGCCGGATCGATGCGGAAACCGCTCGGGCTCGGCGTATCCAGCACAAAGGTGCCGATGCCATGCCGGGTTTCGACCTGCCCCGCCGCCTGCAAGCGTGAAATGGCTTCACGCACCACCGTGCGACTGACCCCATGGGCCTCCATGATCGCCGACTCGGTGGGCAACTTGTCGCCCCGCTTGAGCTGGCCATCGCGGATCTGCTCGGACAACACCGTGACCAATTCCTGGGCAAGGCTGCGGCGCTTGCGGGGAAGACGAGGGGCGGTGTTGGCGTTTTCCATGATGGATCATCTTTCTCGGTGAGCTTGAGCACGCATCATAGCCCATGGTGGTTGTACGATCACCGTCCAGGCGCGACTTTCATCCTTATCCTTCGCGCAAAAAAATACCCCGACACAGGTCGAGGCATTTTCTCAGCGCATCCCGAGAGGGGCGCGCGTTATTTCACCACTTTCAGGCTCGGCCGGCCGCTGGGGCGCGGTGGCTCGGAATCCGGTGGCGGCAGGTCATCGCCCTCTTCGTTTTCGATCGTTTCGTCATCCTCGAAAGGCGACTCCAGATCGAACACCATGCCTTGGCCGTTCTCCCGGGCATAGATGCCGAGGATGGCGCCAATCGGCACGAACAGCGTATGCGGCACGCCGCCGAAACGCCCTTCGAAGCTTACGGCTTCGTTGTCCATGTGCAGGTGGCGCACGGCACTCGGCGATACGTTCAACACAATCTGCCCATCACTGGCAAAACCATCCGGCACCTGAACCGCAGGAAATTCGGAATTGACCAGCATGTGCGGGGTGCAATCGTTGTCCACAATCCACTCATAGAGCGCGCGGACCAAGTAGGGTCGACTGGAGTTCATCAGCGGCTCCTTAAGCCTTAGCGCATATCGCGTTCGACACCAGACAGACTCGCCTGGAAAGCCTCACGCGCAAACTGGCGCTCCATGTAATCAAGCAGCGGCTTGGCAGGCCGCGGCAGTTCAATACCGAGAATCGGCAAACGCCAGAGTATCGGTAATAGGCAGCAATCCACCAAGCTTTGTTCCTCACTGAGGAAAAAAGGCTTATCGGCGAACAACGGCGAAACGCCGGTCAGGCTCTCGCGCAATTCCTTACGCGCCTGTACCCGAACGGCTTCTTTTGTACGCGAATCCAGAATCACATCCACCAGCCCGCACCAGTCACGCTGGATCCGATGGATCAGCAGGCGGCTGTTGGCACGCGCCACCGGGTACACCGGCAGCAAAGGCGGATGCGGGTAACGCTCATCCAGGTATTCCATCACCACGGTCGACTCCCACAACGCCAGGTCACGATCGACCAGGGTGGGCAAGCTGCCGTAAGGGTTCACTTCGATCAGTTTCGGTGGGTGACGACCCGCCTCCACACTGATGATCTCGGCGCTGACACCCTTCTCTGCGAGCACGATGCGCACTCGGTGGGAATAGTGGTCGGCGGGGTCGGAGTAACAGGCCAACCGATTGGTCACGCCCATGGCGGTCCTCCTCGCTTGTTGAAATTATCGAAAGCTCAAAAACGAGCGCGCCCAGAGAGCATCCCTGTAACAACCGGTTAAACCAGGTCGCTACGTATTCAGAGATGCCGCTGGGCGCGCAAGATTAACAGCAATTGCTTACGGTTGGATCAATGCACATCCTTCCAGTATTCGCGTTTGAGCAGGTAGGCAAATACGAAGAAGAAGGCCAGGTACAGCAGCACATAGGTACCAATGCGCTGATGCTCCAGTTTGACCGGGTTGGCCGAGTAGGCCAGGAAGGTCACGAGGTTCTTGACCTTCTCGTCGAACTGCTCGTCTGTCAACGAACCTGGGGTTTCTATCTTCAGTTGATCGCACGCTTCATGAGTCAACGGCGTGCCGGTCAACGGATCGTATTGCTTCTTGCCGTCTTCAACGACCTGGATCTGCTTGCATCCTACCACTTGCTTGCCTTGCAGGCCGACCAGAACGTTAGGCATGCCGACGTTCGGGAACACACGGTTGTTCACGCCATACGGACGCGCCGGGTCTTCGTAGAAGGATTTCAGGTAGCCGTAGAGCCAGTCGGTGCCGCGTACACGGGCGACCAGGGTCAAGTCTGGCGGCGCTGCGCCGAACCAGGTCTTGGCGTCCGCCGGCTTCATGCCGATGGTCATGTGGTCGCCGATCTTGGCGCCAGTGAACACCAGTTTTTCCAGCATCATTTCATGGGGGATACCGAGGTCATCGGCCACCCGCTCGTAACGCTGGAACTTGGCGCTGTGACAGCCCATGCAGTAGTTGGCGAAGGTGCGTGCGCCGTCCTGCATGGCAGCCTTGTCCGACACGTCGATATCGACTTTTTCCAGTTCCGGTCCGCCGTGCTCGGCAGCGAAGGACAGTAGCGGCAGGGCCGCAAGCATCAATGCAACGAATAACTTTTTCATCAGCCAGTCACCCTTTCCGGAACCGGTTTGGTCTTCTCGAGCCGGGTGTAGAACGGCATCAGAATGAAGTAGGCGAAGTACAGGAAGGTGCAGACCTGCGACAGCAACGTACGCTCTGGGGTCGGCGCCAATACACCGAGTACGCCCAGGATCACGAAGGAGATGCAGAACACCCACAGCCAGATCTTGCTCAGCCAGCCCTTGTAGCGCATGGACTTGACCGGGCTTCGGTCGAGCCAAGGCAACACGAACAGCACTGCAATGGCCGCGCCCATGGCGATCACGCCCATGAGCTTGTCGGGGATCGCCCGCAAGATCGCGTAGAACGGCGTGAAGTACCAGACCGGGGCAATGTGCTCAGGGGTCTTGAAGGCGTTGGCCTGTTCGAAGTTGGGTTTCTCCAGGAAATAACCGCCCATCTCCGGGAAAAAGAACACGATCGAGCAGAACACGAACAAGAACACCACCACGCCGACAATGTCTTTCACGGTGTAGTAAGGGTGGAACGGAATGCCATCCAGCGGGATGCCGTTTTCGTCCTTGTGCTTCTTGATGTCCACGCCATCCGGGTTGTTGGAACCCACTTCGTGCAGCGCCAGGATGTGCAGTACCACCAGGCCCAGGATCACGATCGGCAAGGCCACCACGTGCAGGGCGAAGAAGCGGTTCAGGGTGATGCCCGAGATCAGGTAGTCACCCCGGATCCACTGGGTCAGGTCGTTGCCGATCACCGGAATCGCACCGAACAGCGAGATGATCACCTGGGCGCCCCAGTACGACATCTGGCCCCACGGCAGCAGGTAACCCATGAAGGCTTCGGCCATCAGCGCCAGGTAGATCAGCATGCCGAACACCCACACCAGCTCGCGGGGCTTCTGGTACGAGCCGTAGAGCAGGCCACGGAACATGTGCAGGTAGACGACGATAAAGAACGCTGACGCGCCGGTGGAGTGCAGCAAGCGCAGGATCGAGCCGTACTCGACGTCACGCATGATGTACTCGACGGAGGCGAATGCCTCTTCCGCCGACGGGGTGTAGCTCATCGTCAGCCAAACGCCGGTGACGATCTGGTTGACCAGCACCAGCAATGCCAGGGAGCCAAAGAAGTAGAAGAAGTTGAAGTTTTTTGGCGCGTAATATTTGCTGAGATGGTCTTCCCACATTTTAGTGGCGGGGAAACGCGCATCCACCCAATCCATGAACTTGCTCATCACGCGTTCTCCTTATCGAGGCCAATGACAATGAGGTCGTCAGTTTCGTAGGTGTGCGGAGGAACCGGCAGGTTCAAAGGAGCAGGCTGGGACTTGTAGACGCGGCCAGCAAGGTCGTAGTGGGAGCCGTGGCATGGGCAGAAATAGCCGCCGACCCAATCCTTGCCCAGATCGACTGGAGCCACCTCCGGGCGGAAGGTAGGCGAGCAACCCAAGTGGGTACACAGACCGACCAGCAGCAGGATCTCTGGCTTGATCGAACGCACTTCGTTCTTGGCGTAGGCGGGTTGGTCGGACTTCTCGGATTTAGGGTCAGACAGCTGGCCTTCGATCTTTTTGAGATTCCCCAGGATTTCCTCGGTACGACGAACAATGAAGACCGGCTGGCCGCGCCATTCAGCAATCATCTGCTGCCCTGGCTCGATCTTGCTGATATTCACCTTCACCGGTGCACCTGCGGCTTTCGCCTTGGCACTGGGAAACCATGACCCCACGAACGGGACCGCAGCCCCCACCGCTCCTGCAGCACCCACCACGGATGTGGCTGCTACCAAGAAGCGACGCCGGCCTGCATTCACGCCGTCATTGCTCATTCAGTCCTCTCCCATCAGCTTTTTGGCCTGTTAAATCAGGCGTCTACTAAGTGTTGAATCTTTACTTATAAAAATTTTGCCGAATGGTAATGAAAAGCCCCACGTCTGACAAGGGAATTGCCGGGAGCTCAGCCTCCAGGCCTTGTAGTATAGGGGGTCTACGGATGTGGCAAGTTGTCACGGCGATTTTTATGCATAAATCGCAGGCAATAAAAAACGCCCAGCTCCGTGAGGAGGCTGGGCGTTTTTGTGGAACGTAAAGCGAATTAACGCTTCGAGTACTGCGGACGCTTACGCGCTTTACGCAGACCGACTTTCTTACGTTCAACTTCACGAGCATCGCGAGTCACGAAGCCAGCTTTGCGCAGAGCGCCACGCAGGGTTTCGTCGTACTGCATCAGAGCGCGAGTGATACCGTGGCGGATTGCGCCAGCTTGACCACTTACACCGCCACCGATAACGGTGACGTAGATGTCGAACTTTTCAACGGTCTCGGTCAGTTCCAGCGGCTGACGAACTACCATGCGGGCAGTTTCGCGGCCGAAGAAGTTGTCCAGGGAGCGGTTGTTGATCGAGATGTTACCAGTACCCGGACGCAGGAAAACGCGAGCGGTTGCGGTTTTGCGACGGCCAGTGCCGTAATTTTGAGTCGCCGACATAATGAACTATTCCGTTAAAACTTCAGTTCTTGGGGCTGCTGAGCAGCATGAGGGTGTACAGCGCCCGCATAGACTTTCAGCTTGCGAAACATATCGCGACCCAGTGGGCCCTTAGGCAGCATGCCTTTGACCGCGATTTCGATCGGGGCTTCAGGCTTCTTGGCAATCAGGCCTTCGAAGTTGGAAGACTTGATACCGCCTGGGAAACCGGAGTGACGGTAGTACATTTTGTCGCTTGCTTTGTTGCCGGTTACACGAACCTGCTCAGCGTTGATGATGACAATGTAGTCACCAGTGTCAACGTGAGGGGTGTACTCAGGCTTGTGCTTGCCACGCAGACGGCTGGCGACTTCAGTGGCCAGACGACCCAGGGTCTGACCAGCGGCGTCGACGACAAACCAGTCGCGCTGAACTGTTTCCGGTTTTGCAGTAAAAGTTGTCATTCTTTAATAGCCTCAGGGGCCGCCCTGTAAATTAGACGGCGGATCTTACTGAATAGTGCGTACTTTGACAAGTCAAAGGCAGCCGGATACAGACGCTATCGGGGGCTCGGGTCGGCGCGTCCGTTCAACGGCAAGATTCTTCGGCAGGCGGCGCATCACTTCCACTGCAGAAAGAGGTGGGCAATTATGCAGATTGCGAAAAAAAATTCAACCTGCTTTTATGATTGTTTTCCCTGAAGGAGTACCCGATGGATTATCGACAGCTGGGCCGTACGGATCTGAACGTGAGCGCGATAGCCTTGGGGACCATGACCTGGGGCGAGCAGAACAGCGAGGCAGAGGCCTTCGCGCAGATCGAGCGGGCCAAGGGCGCGGGGATCAACTTCCTCGACACGGCCGAAATGTACCCGGTGCCGCCCAAGGCCGACACCTATGCCACCACCGAGCGCTACATCGGCAATTACTTCAAAAGCCGTGGCGACCGTGCCGACTGGATCCTGGCCAGCAAGATCGCCGGCCCCGGCAACACCATCGACTACATCCGCGATGGCCACCTGCGCCACAACCGCAAGCACATCGTCGACGCCCTGGATGCCAGCCTCAAACGCCTGCAGACCGACTGGATCGACCTCTACCAGCTGCACTGGCCGGAACGCAGCACCAACTTCTTCGGCCAACTGAGCTACAAGCACAAGGACGAAGACGACCTCACCCCACTGGAAGAAACCCTCGAAGCGCTGGACGAGCAAGTGAAAGCCGGCAAGATCCGCCACATCGGCCTGTCCAACGAAACCCCTTGGGGCACCATGAAATTCCTGGCCCTGGCCGAAGCCCGCGGCTGGACCCGCGCGGTGTCGATCCAGAACCCTTACAACCTGCTTAACCGCAGCTTTGAAGTGGGCCTGGCGGAAATTGCGATCCGTGAACAGTGCGGCTTGCTGGCGTATTCGCCACTGGCGTTTGGCATGCTCAGCGGCAAGTACGAAAACGGCGCACGCCCAGCCAAGGCGCGCCTGACCGAGTACAGCCGCTTCAGCCGCTACTTCAACCCGCAGTCGGAAGCGGCGTGCAGCCGTTATGTGGCGTTGGCACGGGAGCACGGCCTGGACCCGGCGCAGATGGCGTTGGCGTTTGTGACGCAGCAGCCGTTTGTGACCAGCAATATCATTGGTGCCACGTCGCTGGAGCAACTGGATAGCAACATTGCCAGTGCCGACCTTAAGTTGTCGAAAGAGGTGCTGGAGGGGATTGAGGCGATTCAGAAGGATCACCCGAACCCTGCGCCTTGATTGACCGGTAAACCGCTTTCGCGAGCAAGCCCGCTCCCACACTTGACCGAGCTCAGACATGAGAATGCGGTCAAATGTGGGAGCGGGCTTGCTCGCGAAGAGGCCCTCAACAGCACAACTAAATCATCAAAGCGCCCGCGCAATAATCTCCTTCATGATCTCATTGGTCCCCGCATAAATCCGCTGCACCCGCGCATCCGCCCACGCCCGTGCAATCGGGTACTCCCACATGAAGCCGTAACCGCCGTGCAACTGCACGCACTCATCGAGTACCTTGCATTGCAGGTCCGTGGCCCAGTACTTGGCCATCGCCGCCGTGGGCACATCCAGCTTGCCATCCAGATGCAGCGCCATGCACTTGTCGACAAATACCCGACCGATCTGAATCTCGGTGGCCATCTCCGCCAGCTTGAACCGGGTGTTTTGGAAGTCCGCAATCGCCTTGCCGAACGCCTTGCGTTCGCGGGTGTATTCCAGGGTCCATTCCAGCGCCGCCTCGGCGGATGACAGCGCGCCAATGGCTACCGTCAGTCGCTCCTGAGGCAACTCCTGCATCAGATAGGCGAAGCCCATGCCCGCCTGGCCCAGCAGGTTTTCCTTGGGCACCCGCACATCCTGGAAGAACAGCTCCGACGTGTCCTGGGCCTTCATACCGACCTTCTCCAGGCGCTTGCCCTTGTCAAAGCCAGGCGTGTCGGCCTCCACCAGAAACAGGCTGGTGCCCTTGGCGCCGGCCTTGGGATCGGTCTTGGCGACGACAATCACCAACTCGGCCAGATAACCGTTGGTGATAAAAGTCTTGGAGCCGTTGATCACGTAATCATCACCGTCCAGCACGGCGGTGGTCTTGACCCCTTGCAGGTCGGAACCGGCGCCCGGCTCGGTCATGGCAATGGCCGTGACCATCTCCCCAGAGATCAGCTTGGGCAGGTATTTGTGTTTCAACGCCTCACTGCCGTAATGCAGGATATATGGCGCAACAATATCCGAATGCAGGGAAAAAACGATGCCGGTCAGCCCCAGCCGGCTGATCTCTTCGATCACCACCGCGCTGTACAAAAAGTCCGCGCCCAGCCCGCCATATTCTTCCGGCAGATGGGAACACAGCATCCCCGCCTCCCCCGCCTTGCTCCACAAGCCACGGTCGATATAGCCCTGTTTTTCCCATTGCCCATGAAACGGCGCGGCGTCTTTTTCGAGGAAGGTGCGCACGCTCTCGCGGAAGAGTTCGTGTTCCGGGCTGAACAAGGTTCTGGGAATCATGGGTCACCTGCGTGGATTGTCGGACAAGGACGAGCCCACAGAGACTATGCCGCGAAGGCAGCACGGGACACTGGACACATGCGACAAAAAATAAGACGATCCAGCCGTCTGGTGACCACTTTCCCCTATAAGAATAAATGAAATTATGTCTAACCAAATCTCCACGCCGTTGCGGCGCGTCAGCATTTTGGCCATTGATCGGGTATTCGCTTCAACCCTCATGCAAGCCAAGGATTTCTTCCACCTCGCCAGCCTGCGTTACGGCAAACAGCAAGGCCTGGGCCTCACGCCCGCCTTCGAATCGCGCCTGGTCAGCCCCGACGGGCAATCAGTGCGCAGCTTCAGTGATGTGATCATGCCGGTGGACGGCGGCCTGGAAGACGCCGACATCATCGTGCTACCGGCCTTCTGGGATGACTTCGACGCCCTGTGCACCCGCTACCCGCAAGTGCTGCCATGGTTGCGTGAGCAACATGCACGCGGCGCCGTGTTGTGCGGCGAAGCCACCGGGGTGTTCTGGCTGGCCGAAGCCGGCTTGCTCGATGGCAAGGAAGCGACCACCTACTGGCGTTTCTTCAATGCCTTCAGCGAACGCTTCCCCAAGGTTCAGCTCAACCAGGACAAACACCTTACCGACGCTGACAACCTGTATTGCGCCGGCGGCACCACTTCGGCGTGCGACCTCTATATCTACCTGATCGAACGCTTCTGCGGCGCCAACATCGCCCAGGCCGTGGCCCGCGATATCCTCTACGAGGTGCAGCGCAGCTATTCACCGGGTCGCATCGGGTTTGGCGGACAGAAGCTGCACCAGGACGTAATCATCCTGCAGATCCAGCATTGGCTGGAGGAACACTTCGCCGACAAATTCCGCTTCGAAGACGTGGCCCGGGAACACGGCATGAGCATCCGCAACTTCATGCGCCGCTTCCAGACCGCTACCGGTGACAAACCGCTGCATTACTTGCAACGGCTGCGTATCGAGACGGCCAAGGGACTGCTCTCGGGCAGCCGCAAGAGCATCAAGACCATCAGTTATGAGGTGGGGTATGACGATGCGAGTTTCTTTGCCAGGCTGTTCAGGCAGCACACGGAACTGTCGCCGAACCAGTATCGCCAGCAGTTTCAGCAGGCCGCATAGATAAGGTTGAACGCGGTAAAAAATGTGGGAGCGGGCTTGCTCGCGAATGCGGTGGATCAGTCAACACTTCAAGTGACTGACACTCCGCATTCGCGAGCAAGCCCGCTCCCACATTTGATCTACAGCGTTCTTACGGCTTGTGCCCACGCGACAGGAATTCGTGGGACTGCATTTCCAGCAAGCGGCTCAACGTGCGCTGGAACTCGAAGTTCAGGCGCCCGCCGGTGTACAGGTCCTTCAACTCGACTTCCGCCGAAATGATCAGCTTCACATTACGGTCGTAGAACTCGTCGACCATGTTGATGAAACGTCGCGCGATGTCGTCGGTGGTGACGCTCATCTGTTCCACACCGCTCAAGATTACCGCGTGGAAGATCTTGCCCAGTTCGATGTAGTCGTTCTGGCTACGCGGGCCGTCGCACAGCTGGCGAAACTCGAACCAGGCCACGTCATCGCAGGTACGCAGCGCGATGATTTCGCGGTTCTCGATCATCAGCTTGTCGTTTTCCACCGCCTGGGTGCATTCCGGCGTGAGGGCGCGGAAGCTCTTTTTCAGGCTTTCGTGGGCCGCTTCGTTCAGCGGGAAGTGGAACAGCTCCGCTTGCTCCAGGTGACGCAGGCGGTAGTCGACGCCGCTGTCGACGTTGACGATTTCGGTGTTCTGCTTGATCAGCGCAATGGCCGGCAGGAAGCGCGCACGTTGCAGGCCGTCCTTGTACAAGCCGTCGGGCACGATGTTCGAGGTGGCCACCAGGGTCACGCCGTTCTTGAACAGTTCTTCCATCAGGGTGCCGAGGATCATGGCGTCGGTGATGTCGGAGACAAAGAACTCATCGAAGCAGATCACCCGCGCTTCTTCGGAGAAACGCTTGGCGATGATGGTCAGCGGGTTTTTCTCGCCCGGCAGGGTCTTCATCTCTTCGTGCACGCGCTTCATGAAGCGGTGGAAGTGCGTGCGCACCTTTTCCTTGAACGGCAGCGCTTCGAAGAAGGTGTCGACCAGGTAAGTCTTGCCCCGCCCCACGCCGCCCCAGAAGTACAGGCCTTTGACCGGCGTGTGGTCTTTCTTGCCAAACAGCTTGCTGAACATCCCCGGCTTGCTTTGCGAGGCCGCGAGCAGGTCGTCGTACAGGCGCTGCAAATGACGCACCGCATTTTCCTGGGCCGCGTCATGGAAGAATTCAGGGCGTTTCAGATCAGCTTGATATCGTTCTAGGGGCGTCATAATTTCGTTAGCAAGGCAACAAAAACGGGCCGTCACTGTAACGACGGCCCCGGATAATGGCAATCAACCCTTGGTCGGGTTAATCCTCGAGGGGGGTTTGCGCAGCACGTAACGCTTCGATGGCCGCATCGCGCGACGCTTCGTCAGAGAACACTGCGCTGTCGGCGATTGCCGCGCCGCCTATCCATACGCTGAAGCTCAAAGCCTCGGGACGCACTTCCACCTGCTCGTCCGCCTGCAACAACTTGGCGAAACCTCCCGCCGTTCTACCGTCGGCAAACTTTCGCGACAACAGTAGTTGCTCACCATCAGCGGTGAAGAACCGAAAACGGAAATTGCCATCGTCATCACGGAAGCTCACAACGCGCGCGGCTTTTGCGGCTTTCTTCTTGGTCGCGACCGGGGCTGCGGCCTGCTCGACGAACGAACGCAGACCAACTGCCTCACGCAGCTCAGCCAGGAACGGTGCAGCCACGGCGCGCGCTTTCTTGGCGCCGATCAGCAGCAAGTCTTCCATGTCCGAAGGGCGCGACATCAACTGGTGATAGCGTTCGCGGGCTTCGCCCAGTTGGCCATCCAGCAGTTGGAACAGACGGTTCTTCGCCTCGCCCCAGCCCAGCCCTTGCAACAGGTCGGCGCGGAACTCTTCTTCCTGGGCCTTGCTGGCAAATGCCTGGTACAGGGTAAACAGGTGCGAATTGTCCGGATCCTTGGCTTCGCCCGGCGCGCGGGAGTCGGTGACGATCCGCGAGATCGCGTCCTTCATGTCCTTGGCGCTGGTGAACAACGGGATGGTGTTGTCGTAGCTTTTCGACATTTTGCGGCCATCCAGGCCCGGCAAGGTGGCGACGCTTTCTTCGATCAGCGCCTCGGGCATGGTGAAGAATTCTTTACCGTTGCCAAACAGGTGGTTGAAACGCTGGCCGATATCACGGGCCATTTCCACATGCTGGATCTGGTCGCGACCGACCGGCACCTTGTGTGCGTTGAACATCAGGATGTCCGCCGCCATCAGCACCGGGTAGCTGTACAGGCCCATGCTGATGCCCGCATCCGGGTCTTCGCCGGCTTCCACGTTCTTGTCCACCGAGGCCTTGTACGCATGGGCACGGTTGAGCAGGCCCTTGGCGGCCACACAGGTCAGCAGCCAGGTCAGCTCGGGGATTTCCGGGATGTCGGACTGGCGGTAGAAGGTCACCCGGTTCACATCCAGGCCACCGGCCAGCCAGGTCGCGGCGATTTCCATGCGCGAGCGCTGGATGCGCTGCGGGTCATCGCACTTGATCAGGGCGTGGTAGTCGGCCAGGAAGTAGAAGGAGTCGGCATTGGCGTCCTGGCTTGCGAGGATCGCCGGGCGGATCGCACCGGCGTAGTTGCCCAGGTGCGGCGTGCCGGTGGTGGTGATGCCGGTGAGGATACGGGTACGAGTCGTCATGGGTAATCGCTTATCAGACTGCTATCAATTCGAGAGTCGCGGCAGCACCAGATCCTTCAGATCGGTGAGCTTGCCGTGAAAAAAGTGTCCGCATTCTGCCACTTTCAGCAGCTCATGGGGGCGATTCAAGGCGGCGGACCAGTCGTAGACGGTCTGTGGGTCGACCACTTCGTCGGTTTCCGGCTGGATCAGGGTCAATGGGCAACCCTGTGGCAGCGCATCGGCATCGCGCAGGCGCATCACCGCTGCGGCAACCATGAACAAATGTGACAGCTTTTCACCCTTGGCTTCCAGGCGACCGCCGAGGCTGGCGGCCACGTAGCCACCGAAGGAAAAGCCAAGCAAGGTGATCGGCAGGTCCGGGTGTTTTTCCCGCAGCCAGGTGGCGGCCGCTTCGGCGTCATCCACTTCACCGGTGCTCATGTCGTGGGTGCCGGCACTCGCGCCAACGCCACGGTAATTGAAACGCAAGGTAATCAAACCGGCATCGCGGGCGGTGCGTTGCAGGGTCGATACCACTTTATTGAGCATGGTCCCACCCTGCACCGGGTTGGGGTGGCAGATCAGCGCCAGGCCACGTGGCTCGGGGTGATCCAGGTACAGGGCTTCCAATTGGCCTACCGGGCCATCGATCAAAACGGGGGTTTCACGCATGAGCAAGAGATGAACTCCGTGACCTCACAAAGGGTCGACTCGTCTAGCTAAAAGTCTGTGCTTGGCATCATTGCGAGCTTAATCGCGGTATACAGCGCAGGTTTGAGCCGTTAACGTAAAGCAAAGCCGTTTATAGAGGAAGGACTCGTGGAACACTCGCTCTTAGTTTGGTTGTTGCCGACTCTTGCCCTGGTTGCCGGTGTCGCCATTGGTTTCCTGGTTGCTCGCTTGCTGCCGAATGCCGCGCCTAACCGCACGCAGCGTCAGTTGGATGACATTCAGGAACGTTTTGACAGTTATCAGAACGAGGTTGTTACCCACTTCAACAGCACCGCGACCCTGGTCAAGAAGCTCACCCAGAGCTACCAGGAAGTACAGGATCATCTCGCCGATGGCGCAAACCGCCTGGCCCTCGACGACATCACCCGCCAGCGCCTGCTGGCCGCGTTGCATTCCGATGCACCGCAAACCCCACGGGAGCGCCTGACACCGCCACGGGAAAACCAGGAGCCACCACGGGACTACGCGCCAAAAACGCCGAACGCCCCAGGCATGCTGGATGAGCATTACGGTTTGAAGAAGTAACTTAATCTTCAAGCACTAAAAAGCCCGGTTGATCGATGATCAGCCGGGCTTTTTGTTGGCTGGCGTTTACACCGGCTGTTCTTGCAGCATCCCACCCTCGATCCGCACATGCCGACCATGGAAACGCTTGAGGCTGCTGCGATGGCCGACGCTGACGATGCTCAGCCCCGGCAGCTCATCGATCAGCGCCTGATACAGCGTGGCCTCGTCCTCTTCATCCATGGCCGACGTGGCTTCGTCCATGTACAGCCATTGCGGCGCGAACAGTAACGCACGGGCAAAGGCGAGGCGTTGCTGCTCGCCCGGCGAGAGCATGCGTTGCCAGTGATTGGCCTCCTCCAGCCGGCCAATCAGATGCGGCAGGCGGCAGGTTTCCAGGACCTGTGCATAACGTTCGGCCGGGTAGACACTGTCGTCCTGTGGATAACTCAATACCGCCTTCAGCGTGCCAATCGGCAGGTAAGGTTTTTGCGGCAGGAACAAGTAGCGCTCGGCTGGCAGGCGGATAGTGCCGTGGCCGTTGGGCCACAGGTTGCCCATGGCGCGTAGCAAGGTCGACTTGCCGCTGCCGGAACGCCCACTGAGCATCAGCCGCTCGCCTTCAACCACCGTCAGGTCGGCGCCTTGCAGCAAATGCCGGCCGTCCGCCAGGTCCAGACTCAGGTCCGTGACCTGCAAGTCGCCACCCTGGTGTTGCAAGCCAATGCCCATCGTGCGGCTTTCGTTTTCCTGCATGGCCTGGCCGAAACTCAACAGACGATCACAGGTCGCGCGCCAACTGGCCAACAGCGTGTAGGCGTCGACAAACCAACTCAGGCTGCCCTGCACACTGCCGAACGCCTGGGCCACCTGCATCAGCACGCCCAGTTCGATCTTGCCGGAAAAGTAACGCGGCGCCGCGACCACAAAGGGAAAGATGATCGCGATCTGGGAGTAACCGCTGGTAAAGAAGTTCAGGCGCTTCTTGAGCTGCATGATGTTCCAGAAGTTGCTCCACACCCGTCCGAAGCGTGCGCTCAATTGCTGATGTTCGTTGGGCTCGCCATTGAACAGCGCGATGCTTTCCGCGTTCTCCCGCACCCGCACCAGGCTGAAACGCAAGTCAGCTTCAAAGCGCTGTTGGCGGTTGCTCAAGCCGATCAGCTTGCGACCGATCAAGTGGGTCAACCAACTGCCGATCACCGCGTAGATCAATGCCGCCCAGAACATGTAGCCGGGAATGGTAATGCCCCAGATTTCGATGCTGCCGGACACGCCCCACAGGATCACCGAGAACGACACCAGGCTCACCAAATTGGCGATAAAGCCCAGCCCCAGCGTGAGGGTGCTGCTGGTGAACGCGTTGAGGTCTTCGGAGATACGCTGGTCGGGGTTGTCGGTGTAGCCGCCGTATTCCAGATGGTAGTAATTCTTGTGGCCCAGCCACTGGGCGAAATAGGTTTCCGTCAGCCAGCGGCGCCAGCGGATGGTGAGCATCTGTTGCAGGTAGGACGTGAACACGCCGGTCACGATCGACACCACCGCAATCACGCTGAAGTACATCAGCAGATGGGTAAAGGCGTCGTAGTCCTTGTTTTCCAGCGCGTTGTAGAAATCGCGGTTCCAGCTGTTGAACCACACCGACACGGCGACGCTGAACAGCGACAACCCCAGCACCACCAACAGCAGCAGCCAGGCCTTGGCCTTTTCTTCGCTGCGCCAGTAAGGCGTGATCAACCCCCACACCCGCCGTAAAAATTGCCCACGCACCGCGTCGTTGACCGCGGAGTACTCAGCGTTCTGATTCATCGTTCAGGCTCGGTAGGGAAAAGATGACAGGCGTTCGAACCGATCATAGTTGATCGGTTCGCAGCTCCGTGCGGCCTGAAGCAGATTGTTCAGCTGTTGTTCAGATCAGGCTCAGCGGCGTACCGGGCGCTTCTGCAGCTTGCGCTGCAAGGTACGGCGGTGCATGCCCAGGGCGCGGGCAGTGGCGGAGATATTGCCTTCGTGCTCGGTCAGCACGCGCTGGATGTGTTCCCACTGCAGGCGGTCCACCGACATCGGGTTTTCCGGTACCAGGGTATCCAGGTCGGCGTGCTCGGAGAGCAAGGCGGCCAGCACGTCGTCGGCGTCCGCCGGTTTGCACAGGTAGTTGCAGGCACCGCGTTTGATCGCCTCGACGGCCGTGGCAATGCTGGAGTATCCGGTGAGGATCACCACGCGCATTTCCGGGTCGAGTTCCAGCAGCTTGGGCAGCAGCACCAGGCCGGAGTCGCCGTCCATTTTCAGGTCCAGCGCGGCGTAGTCCGGCAGGTCGGCCTGGGCGATGGTCAGGCCTTCCTCGGCCGAGCCTGCGGTGCTGACGCGGAAACCGCGACGGCTCATGGCGCGTGCCATCACGCGGGTAAAGGTGGCGTCGTCATCTACCAGCAACAGATGCGGCAGTTCTTCGCCTTCGACTTGGATCTCGTCACTCATCGATATCTCCTCGTGCGACACGGGGCAGGCGCAGCTCGGTGAGCGTGCCACCTTCCTCATGACTATAGAGCTTCACTGAGCCGCCCGCGCGGGTCACGCTGGCCTTGCTCAAAAACAGGCCGAGGCCGAAGCCTTTGCCCTTGGTGGTAAAGAAGGGTTTGCCGATCTGCTCGGCAATGGCCAGCGGCACACCCGCGCCGTGGTCACGAATGCTGATGGTCACGTCTTCGGCGTCCCAATCCAACTGTACGCCCAACCCCTCGGGACAAGCGTCGGCGGCGTTGTTCAGCAGGTTGAGCAGCGCCTGGGTCAGGTCCGGTGGCGGCGCCATGCGCGGCACGCTGCCCTGGCCCAGCAGGTGGAAACGGTAACTGGCTTCGGGGCGCATCAGGTGCCAGCGGTTCAGGGCTTCGTCGAGCCACTGGGTCACGTCCTGCATTTCCACCGCCAGGCGGCGATTGGCTTCGGCGGCGCGCACCAGTTGCTGCAGGGTCTGCTTGCACTGCTTGACCTGTTCGCGCAGTACGCCGAGGTCTTCTTGCAGCGCCGGGTCGTGATGGTCCTGGGTCATTTCGTTGAGCAGCACGCTCATGGTCGCCAAGGGTGTGCCCAGCTCATGGGCGGCGCCGGCAGCCTGGGTGGCGACGGCCAACAGTTGCTGGTCGCGCAGGCCCTCTTCACGGCGAATGGCGCGCAGTTCTTCCTGGCGACGCAGTTCTTCGGCCATCCGTGCGGCGAAGAAGGTGATGACCGCAGCGGACAGCGCGAAACTCAGCCACATCCCGTAGATCTGCAGGTTTTCCCGGGCGATCGGGAAGGTTTGCAACGGGTAGAACCGCGCCAGCAGCAAGGTGTAAAGCGTCAGGGCAATACCCGACAGCACCACCGAATAGCGCCACGGCAGAGTCACGGCAGCGATAGTCAGTGGCACCAGGTAATACGAAACGAACGGGTTGGTGGAACCGCCGGAGAAATACAGCAACACACTGTGGATAAACAGGTCGCAGGCCAATTGCAGGGCGTATTCCAGCTCGGTTACCGGCCACGTGGTACGCAACCGGATCGCGGTAAACACACAGAGCACGGTGGAGAAACCGAGGGTCACGCCCAGTTGCAGCCACGGCAGCGGCAGCAGGTCGAACCAATAGGCGAGCCCGACGGAGCCGGCCTGTGCGGCCAGTACCAGGGTACGGATGAACGTCAGGCGCCAGAGGTTCTGGCGGGTGGCGGAAGTCAGTTTTACGGCGGCGAGCATGTGCTCTCCCGGTGAGCGCTGCAGGCGGATCGGCAGGAGTATAAACGAAGCAGGCGGGCTGGCACGGCGCGTGTGGCTCTTTGCCGCAGGTCAGGCCAATGACCGTTCGTCGGCATCACCACAACTTGTAGCTAATGTGTAAACCCGAAGAACCCGATGCCACCGTCTACAGTCATACCCAACACGACTATCTCAAGGAGCTTCCATGTCTCGTTTCACTCGCAGTGCAGCCGCCCTCACCCTCAGCGTCGGCACCCTGGTCAGCCTGCCAGCACTGGCCGCTGACGCACTGAACTACAACCAGATTTCCCTGCGCGCCGAGGTCAGCCAGGAGGTGGCCCGCGACAAGATGATCGTGACGCTGTACACCGAATCCCAGAACAGCGACCCCGCCAAGCTCGCCGCCGAAATCACCACCACCATGAACAAGGCCTTGGGCCAGGCGCGCGAAGTCAAAGCAGTGACCCTGCGCCAAGGCAGCCGCAACAGCTACCCGATCTACGACAGCAAGAACCAGAAGATCACCGGCTGGCGTGAGCGCGCCGAACTGCGCCTGGAAAGCGCGGACTTCCCCGCATTGTCCAAGCTCACCGGCGAACTGCAGAGCACCCTGAAAATGGACAACATGGAGTTCTCCATCGCCGACGCCACGCGCAAGTCCAGCGAAGATGCCTTGCTCAAAGATGCAGTCGCCGCATTTAAGGCACGCGCGCAACTGGCCACCGATGCGCTGGGTGGCAAGGGCTACAAGATCGTCAACCTGAACTTCAACACCAACGGCTACCCGATGCCGTATGCCCGTGGCGGCATGATGATGAAAGCGGCCATGGCCGATTCGGCACCCACGCCTGAAGTGGAAGCCGGCACCAGCCAGGTCAACATGAGCGCCGATGGCGTGATTGAAGTGCAGATGCCGTGACCCCTACCTGATAAACCTGAACGGCGTTACCCTCGGTAGCGCCGTTTTCGTTTGGGCAGCTTATATATGCCTGCCACTTCAGGGGTCTCCATGGAAAGAATTGCCTTAAAACCGCTCCTCCTCGCTGCCGGCCTGCTGGCGTTTATGCCACTGGCCCAGGCGGCCAGTACCCTGGTCTACTGCTCCGAAGCCAGCCCCGCCGGTTTCGACCCCAGCCAGTACACCAGCGGCACCGATTTTGATGCCTCTGCCGAAACCGTGTTCAACCGCCTGACCCAGTTCAAGCGCGGCGGCACCGAAGTCGAGCCTGGCCTGGCGACGAGCTGGGACGTGTCCAAGGACGGCCTGACGTATACCTTCCACCTGCGCGATGGCGTCAAGTTCCACACCACCGATTTCTTCACCCCTACCCGCGACTTCAACGCGGATGATGTGCTGTTTACCTTCAACCGCCTGCTGGATGCGCAAAGCCCGTTTCGCCAGGCTTACCCTTCCGAATCGCCCTACTTCACCGACATGGGCTTGAACACCACGATCAAGAACGTCGACAAACTCGACGAGCACACCGTGCGCTTCAACCTCAATAACATCGATGCGTCGTTCGTACAGAACCTGGCCATGAGCTTCGCCTCGGTGCAATCCGCCGAATACGCCGCGCAACTGCTCAAGCAAGGCAAGGCCGAAGAGATCAACCAGAAACCGGTAGGCACCGGGCCGTTTGTATTCAAGCGCTACCAGAAGGATTCGCAGATCCGCTACGTGGCCAACCAACAGTATTGGAAACCCGAGGATGTGAAGCTCGACAACCTGGTGTTCGCCATCACGCCAGACGCGGCGTCGCGCCTGCAAAAGCTCAAGGCCGGTGAATGCCAGGTCAGCGGATACCCGCGCCCAGCGGATATCGAGGTGATGAAACAGGACCCGAATTTGCGCGTGCTACAACAAGCCGGTTTCAACCTGGGTTTCCTGGCCTACAACGTAACCCACCCGCCGCTGGACCAGCTCAAGGTGCGCCAGGCGCTGGACATGGCAATCGACAAGCCGGCAATCATCAAGGCCGTGTACCAGAGCGCCGGACAATTGGCGCAGAACGCACTGCCGCCTGCGCAGTGGTCTTATGACCCCGGCATCAAGGACGCGCCTCACGATCCTGCCAAGGCCAAGGCGCTACTAAAAGAAGCAGGGGTTGCACCCGGTACCACCATCAACCTGTGGGCCATGACCGTACAACGCGCCTCCAACCCCAACGCGCGCATGTCCGCACAGATGATTCAGCAAGATTGGGAAAAAATCGGCATCAAGGCCAATATCGTCAGTTATGAATGGGGCGAATACATCAAACGCGCCAAGAATGGCGAGCATGACGCCATGATTTATGGCTGGACCGGTGACAATGGCGACCCGGATAACTGGCTGGGCGTGCTCTACAGTTGTGCTGCGGTCAAGGGCAGCAACTACGCCAAATGGTGTAACCCGGCCTACGACAAACTGGTGCAGCAAGCCAAGGTCAGCAACGACCGCGAGCAACGCATCAAGTGGTATCAACAGGCACAAAAAATCCTTAAGGAACAAGTACCTATAACGCCTATTGCGAACTCGACGGTTTTCCAACCGCTGCGTAAGGAAGTCAAGGACTTCAAGATAAGCCCCTTCGGCTTGACGCCGTTCTACGGCGTGAGTCTAGAGAAGTAACAGCGACGCCCCAACCGAGTGCGCTAGACGCCTCGGTTGGTCATTTTTGGTGCGCCGCCTGCACCGAAAAAACCCTCGAAATAGACGCAAATATGTACAAACTTTCATAATTGCGACATTCCTGTACGTTCGTACCACTGTTTTACCTTCGTAACGGTTCAGCATCTTGCAATGGGTATGGCGCCTGCATAAGTATCCGCAGGCCGACTCACGAGGTCGCCCTCACCACCAAAAATGACAACAAATCATGAGGCCAACATGCTTAAACACGCAGTCATTCCGTTAATTGTTAGCGCTGGCCTTATGGCCGCAGCTCCTTTCGCCCAAGCGGCGACTAACCTGGTGTTCTGCTCCGAAGGGAGCCCGGCCGGTTTTGATCCAGGCCAGTACACCACCGGAACAGACTTCGATGCCTCGGCCGAAACCATGTTCAACCGCCTGACCCAGTTCGAGCGCGGCGGCACCGCTGTGATTCCTGGGCTGGCCACCAGCTGGGACGTGTCCCCGGATGGCTTGACCTACACCTTCCACCTGCGTGATGGCGTCAAGTTCCACACCACCTCGTACTTCAAACCGACCCGTCCCTTCAATGCCGATGACGTGCTGTTCACGTTCAACCGCATGATCAACAAGGACGATCCGTTCCGTAAGGCCTACGCCACCGAGTTCCCGTACTTCACGGACATGGGGATGGACACCAATATCAAGAACATCGAGAAAGTCGACGAGCACACCGTCAAGTTCACCCTTGGCACCGTGGACGCCGCTTTCATCCAGAACCTGGCAATGAGCTTCGCTTCGATCCAGTCGGCTGAATACGCCGCCCAACTGTTGAAAGAAGGCAAGGCCGCGGACATCAACCAGAAGCCGGTCGGCACTGGCCCGTTCGTGTTCAAGAGCTATCAGAAAGACTCCAACATCCGTTACACCGGCAACAAGGACTACTGGAAACCTGAAGACGTGAAGATCGACAACCTGATCTTCGCCATCACTACCGACCCGTCGGTGCGTATCCAGAAGCTCAAGAAAAACGAATGCCAGATCACCCTGTTCCCTCGTCCGGCCGACCTCAAGGCGCTGGGCGATGACAAGGACCTGAAACTGCCGCACCAAGCCGGTTTCAACCTGGGCTACATCGCCTACAACGTCATGGACAAGGTCAAGGGCAGCGACCAGCCCAACCCGCTGGCCGACCTGCGCGTACGCCAGGCGCTGGACATGTCGGTGAACAAGCAGCAGATCATCGACTCCGTGTACCAGGGCGCCGGCCAACTGGCCGTCAACGCCATGCCACCAACCCAATGGTCGTATGACACCACCATCAAGGACGCCAAGTACGACCCTGAGAAAGCCAAGTCGCTGCTCAAGGAAGCGGGCGTCAAGGAAGGGACTGAAATCGTTCTGTGGGCCATGCCGGTTCAGCGTCCGTACAACCCGAACGCCAAGCTGATGGCAGAAATGCTGCAGAACGACTGGAAGAAGATCGGTCTCAACGTGAAGATCACCAGCTACGAGTGGGGCGAGTACATCAAGCGCTCCAAAGGTGGCGAGAACCAGGCCATGATCATTGGCTGGAGCGGTGACAATGGTGACCCGGACAACTGGCTGAACGTGCTGTTCGGCTGCGACTCGCTGCAAGGCAACAACTTCTCCAAATGGTGCGACAAGAAATTCGACGGCATCGTAAAAGAAGCCAAGGCTACGTCGGACGTCGCCAAACGCACCGAGCTGTATAAGCAGGCGCAACATATCCTCAAAGATGCTGTCCCGATGACACCTATCGCGCACTCGACGGTGTATCAACCCATGCGTTCCACCGTGCAGGACTTCAAGATCAGCCCGTTTGGCTTGAACTCCTTCTACGGCGTGAGCGTCAGCGGCAAGTAAGGATCATTGGCGGCGACGTTTCATAACGTCGCCGTTATTGCATCCGCCTAGACCGTAGGAAACAGACCACACTCGCAACCGTTGCGTCCTACAGCAATGAACTGCGATGCGTGACTCCGTTGCCTACAAGGTCAATCCGATTTGGTGCATTTACTGCCAGGTCCGCGACCCATAACGTCGTAGGACAGCAGAGGCAACCAATTCGGAATGGCACTTGCTGCGTGTGGGATCAGTGATGTCACCCTGGCCAAACGCCAGGGTGATTGCTCGCTGATGACAACTACAATCAAGGATCGGGATCGTCATGCGCCATACCACCGTTCTATCCGCAATGTTTGCCACCAGCCTGCTGGCTGTGGCCACGATGGGCCACGCCGCCGACAAGCAGAGCCTGGTGTTCTGCTCGGAAGGCAGCCCGGCCGGTTTTGATACCGCGCAATACACCACCGCCACCGATAACGATGCAGCGGAGCCGCTGTATAACCGCCTGGTTGAGTTTGAAAAGGGCGAGACCGGTGTCGTACCTGCGCTGGCAACCAAGTGGGATATTTCGCCAGATGGCCTGACCTACACCTTCCATTTGCGTGAGGGGGTGAAATTCCACAGCAACAAGGAATTCAAGCCAACGCGGGACTTCAACGCCGACGACGTGCTGTTCACCTTCAACCGCATGCTTGACCCCGACCATCCATTTCGCAAGGCCTACCCCACCGAGTTTCCGTACTTCAACGGGATGAGCCTGAACAAGAACATTGCCAAGGTCGCCAAAACCGACCCGCACACCGTGGTGATAACCCTGAACACGGTCGACGCCGCGTTTATCCAGAACATCGCCATGAGCTTCGCCGCGATCCTCTCGGCCGAGTACGCCGACCAGTTGCTCAAGGATGGCAAGCCGAGCGATATCAACCAGAAGCCAATCGGCACTGGCCCTTTCGTGTTCCAGCGTTATCAGAAAGATTCGCAGATCCGTTATGTGGCCAACAAACAGTACTGGGACCCGAGCAAGGTCAAGCTGGACCAGTTGATCTTCGCCATCAACACCGACGCCTCGGTGCGGGTGCAAAAGCTCAAGGCCGGCGAATGCCAGGTGACCCTGCATCCGCGCCCGGCTGACGTCGATGCCCTCAAGGCCGACCCGAACCTGCAACTGCTGACCAAGCCGGGTTTCAACCTTGGCTATATCGCCTACAACGTGCGCCACAAGCCCTTCGACCAGCTCGAAGTGCGCCAGGCGCTGGACATGGCGGTGAACAAGCAAAGCATCCTGAACGCCGTGTACCAGGGCGCCGGGCAATTGGCCGTCAATGCCATGCCACCGACGCAGTGGTCCTACGACGACAGCATCAAGGACGCTGCCTACAACCCGGAAAAAGCCAAGGAACTGCTCAAGGCCGCCGGCGTTAAAGAAGGCACCGAAATCACCCTGTGGGCGATGCCAGTACAACGTCCGTACAACCCCAACGCCAAGCTGATGGCCGAGATGCTGCAAAGCGACTGGGCCAAGATCGGCCTCAAGGTCAAGATCGTCAGCTACGAGTGGGGCGAGTACATCAAGCGCACCAAGAACGGTGAGCACGATGTGAGCCTGATCGGCTGGACCGGTGACAACGGTGACCCGGACAACTGGCTGGGCACCCTCTACAGCTGCGACGCCATCGGCGGGAACAACTACTCCATGTGGTGTGACCCGGCGTACGACAAGCTGATCAAGCAAGCCAAGGTCGTGACCGACCGCGAACAAAGGACTGTTCTGTACAAACAGGCGCAGCAACTGCTCAAGCAGCAGGTGCCGATCACGCCCGTCGCCCACTCGACGGTCAACCAGCCGTTAAGCGCCAAGGTCGAAGGTTTCAAAGTGAGCCCCTTCGGCCGCAACGTGTTCTCGGGCGTCAGTATCACCCCATAAGAAAATAACCGGATTGCGCAAGGCGGAGACCGCCTTGCTGCAAACGCGCGGCCTTTTGTTGGGAGATTTCCTACGCCAAACGTTTGCAAAGGCTTGAACGAGTTACACACCCAATAGCCGGATCACCAAAAAAGACCGGCATTAAAAAGAGAACCAAAGGAGCTTCATCAATGAAACTGAGCAGCAAAGCGCTTCTGGCCTTGGCCATCAGCAGCATCACGGCCACCGCCTACGCTGAATCCGCCAGCCAGGACTTCGTTCCTACCACATTGGCCGGTTCCAGTGCCCAAAGCGAGGCCAAGGGCTTTATCGACGGTCAAAGCCTGGGCGGTACAACCCGTAACTGGTACTCCAACGAAATGAAGTTTCGTGGCCAGAAGTTCGGCTACTACAAAACCGCCGAAGATAAAGCCAACGACGTAAGCACCCGTGTTTCACGCCGTTACAACTGGGCCCAGGGCACCATCCTCAACTACACCTCGGGCTTCACCCAAGGCACCGTTGGCGTCAGCACCGAAGTAGCGGCCTACAACTACATCGCACTTGACCGCGACCAGAAAGACATCGCCGGCGGCTCCAACCGCACCCTGGCTCACTCCTTCGGCGACGCAGTAGGCCAGTGGAGCAAACTGGGCCTGGCCAACGTCAAGTTCCGTGTTTCAAACACCACCTTGACCGCCGGCCGCCAGAACTTCAGCAGCGGTATCGTCGACACCATCGGCAACCGTGCCCTGCCTTCGAGCTTCGAAGGTGTGAGCTTCAACAGCGAAGAGTTCAGCAACCTGTCGTTCCAGGGCGGTATCTTCGATCGCGTTTCGCCGCGTACCGAACAGAGCCTGTCGAAATTCCGCTCTGAATACGGCAATGGCCAGGAAACCGACAAGGTCAAGACCCTGGGCTTCAACTACCAGCCGTTCAAGAGCCTGAAAACCAGCGTGTTCGCCGCCAACGTCGAAGACTTCTGGAACCAGTACTACTTCGGCGCGACCCACGAACTGGGTGATGCACAGACCCTGGCACTGACCACCGGCCTGAACTACTACAAGACCACCGATACCGGCAGCAAGAAGATGGGCAACATCGACAACGATACTTACTCGTTGTCCTTGGGTCTGACCCACCAGGCGCACACCCTGACCTTCTCCTACCAGGAAGTGAACGGTGACGAGTACTTCGACTACCTGCACGAAACCAACGGCATCTACCTGGCCAACTCCCTGACCTCGGACTTCAACAGCCCGAACGAGAAGTCGTTCCAGATCGCCTACGGCATCAACATGGCCGAATACGGCGTGCCAGGCCTGAAGTTCAACGTCTACTCGGCTCGCGGCTGGGGCATCGACGGTACTCACTACAATGGCACCGCTTACGGCGAAGCCGGCGCATCGCGCAGTGACCTGCGCCTGATGGATGGCGAGAAGCACCAGGAATACGGTGTTGGCACGTCCTACGCGATTCAGAGCGGCCCGCTCAAGGCCACCACTATCCGGGGCACCTACGTGACTCACCGCGCCAGCGCCCAACAGGCTGACGGCAACATCAAAGAGTTCCGCCTGGTCACCACCATCCCGTTCAACATTCTTTAATCAGCGCCAGGTAGACGGCGGGCTCAGGACGAGCCCGCCGTCTACGCTTGTCTGGTCCCATCGATTGCAGAGGGCTCCGAATGAAATTGCTCCCACTACAAGCCGCCATGGCTGCCGCGCTGTTGAGCGTGGCGATCGGCGTTTCGGCCAAACCACTGGTGGTCTGCACCGAAGCCAGCCCGGAAGGTTTCGACCCGGTCCTGTACACCACGGCCGTGACCGCTGACGCCGCCGCCGAAACCATGTTCAACCGCCTGGTGGACTTCAAGCCCGGCACCACCGAAGTGATCCCCGCGCTGGCCAAAGCCCTGCCCGAGATCAGCGCCGATGGCCTGACCTACACTTTTCACCTGCGTGACGACATCAAGTTCCACACCACCGACTACTTCAAACCCACGCGCAACCTGAATGCCGACGACGTGCTTTGGAGCTTCCAGCGCCAGCTGGACCCGAATCACCCGTGGCATAACAAGTCCCTCGTGGGCTACCCGTACTTCGAAAGCATGGGCTTCAAGGAACTGCTCAAGAGCGTAGAAAAGACCGACGATCACACCGTCGTCTTCACCCTGACCCGTCCTGAAGCACCGTTTTTGGCCGACTTGGGCATGGCATTCTCTTCCATCCATTCGAAGGAATACGCCGACCAATTGCTCGCGTCCGGCAAGACCGAAGACCTCAACGCCAAGCCCATCGGCACCGGCCCGTTCGTCTTCACCCGTTATCAGAAAGACGCCCAGGCGCGGTTCAAGGCCAACCCCGACTACTTCCGTGGCAAACCGCAGGTCGACCCGCTGATCCTGGCGATCTCAACCGATAACAACGTGCGCCTGCAGAAGCTCAAGGCCAACGAATGTCAGATCGCGTTGTTCCCCAAGCCGGATGACATTCCAAGCATCAAGAAAGATCCGAACCTGAAAGTCGATGAACTGGCGGCGATGACCACCAGTTACACCGCGCTGAACACCACCCACAAATACATGAGCGATGCGCGGGTGCGTCACGCGATCAACATCGCGTTCGACAAGGCTGGCTACACCGAAGCCCTGTTCGGCAAAGGCAATGCGGTAGTGGGCACCGGCCCTTATCCGCCGACCTTGCTGGGTTTCAGCGACAAGCTGAAGAACCCGCCCCGCGACCTGGACAAGGCCCGCGCCCTGCTCAAGGAAGCCGGCGTACCGGAAGGCACTGAGTTCACCCTGTTCACCCGTAACGGTGGCGGCCCGACCAACCCTAACCCGATGCTCGGCGCCCAGCGCATGCAGGCGGACCTGGCGCAGATCGGCCTGAAAGTGAACATCAAAGTCATGGAATGGGGCGAAATGCTCAAGCGTGCTAAAAACGGCGAGCACGACATGGTTTCCGCTGGCTGGGTGGGCGATAACGGCGATCCGGACAACTTCCTGACGCCAAACCTGAGTTGCGATGCGGCGAAAAACGGCGAAAACTACGCCCGCTGGTGTAACAAAGAGTTTCAAGACTTGATCGACAAGGCGCGCGCCATCGCTGAACCCGCCCAACGCGCTGCACTCTATGAACAAGCACAGGACGTTTTCGATAAGGACCAACCCTGGCTTCCCATGGCTTATCCGAAACTGTTCACCGCCATGCGCAAGAACGTAGAAGGCTTCACTCAAAGCCCTCTGGGTACAAATAACTTCGCCACCACCCAGGTGAAGTAAATAAGAGAAACGCTCGGCACCGTCGACATTGGCGGTGCCGAACCTGCCTAACCGGCTGATTGAGGTACACGACAAGATGTTTAGTTTTATTGCCCGCCGACTGGGGTTACTGATCCCCACGTTTTTCGGCATCACGTTGCTCACGTTTGCGTTGATTCGCATGATCCCTGGCGACCCCGTCGAAGTCATGATGGGCGAGCGGCGCGTCGACCCCGAGATGCACGCACAGGCAATGGAACGCCTTGGCCTTAACAAGCCGCTGTATGCGCAATACCTGGATTACGTCGGCAAACTGGCCCAGGGTGACCTGGGCGAATCGCTGCGTACCCGCACCAGTGTGTGGACTGAATTCACCGCCCTCTTCCCGGCGACCCTGGAACTGTCCATGGCCGCCCTGTTGTTCGCCGGTATCCTGGGCCTGTTGGCCGGGGTGATCGCGGCACTCAAGCGAGGATCCCTGTTCGACCATGGGGTGATGGGCATCTCCCTGGCGGGGTATTCGATGCCGATCTTCTGGTGGGGCCTGATCCTGATCATGTTCTTCTCGGTCAGCCTGGGCTGGACCCCGGTTTCCGGGCGGATCGACCTGCTCTACGACATCGAGCCGCGCACCGGCTTCATGCTGATCGACACCCTGCTGGCTGACGAGCCGGAAGCGTTCTTCGACGCCCTGCACCACCTGATCCTGCCGGCCATCGTGCTCGGCACTATTCCGTTGGCCGTGATCGCGCGGATGACCCGTTCGTCGATGCTCGAAGTCTTGCGCGAAGACTACATCCGCACCGCCAAGGCCAAAGGCCTGTCGCCGGCGCGCGTGGTGTTCGTGCACGGCCTGCGTAACGCGCTGATCCCGGTACTCACCGTGGTTGGCCTGCAAGTCGGCACACTGTTGGCCGGTGCGGTTTTGACCGAGACCATCTTCTCCTGGCCCGGCATCGGCAAATGGCTGATCGAAGCCATTGGCGCGCGGGACTACCCGGTGGTGCAAAACGGCATTCTGCTGATCGCCTGCCTGGTGATCCTGGTGAACTTCGTGGTGGATATCCTCTACGGCTTCGCCAACCCACGCATCCGTCACCAGCGCTGAGATCAAGACCATGACCACACCTACTCCAGTGTCAGCAGTCGATCAAAGCCTGCTGTACCCGTCACCGTACAAAGAATTCTGGCAAGCCTTCTCCAAGAACAAAGGCGCGGTTGCCGGCCTGTTGTTCATGGTGCTGATCGTGTTCTGCGCGATCTTCGCCCCCTGGGTTGCCCCGCATAACCCGAGCGAGCAATACCGCGATTTCCTGCTGACCCCGCCGTCGTGGCTGGAAGGCGGGCAGATCCAGTTCCTGCTCGGCACCGACGAACTGGGCCGTGACTTGCTCTCACGCCTGATCCAGGGCTCGCGCCTGTCGCTGCTGATCGGCTTGTCGTCGGTGGTGATGTCGCTGATTCCGGGCATCCTGCTGGGCCTGTTCGCCGGGTTCTTCCCGCGTTTGCTCGGCCCGACCATCATGCGTTTGATGGACATCATGCTGGCCCTGCCTTCGCTGCTGCTGGCCGTGGCCATTGTCGCAATCCTCGGCCCTGGCCTGATCAACACCGTGATCGCCATCGCGATCGTGTCGCTGCCGTCCTATGTCCGTCTGACCCGCGCTGCGGTGATGGGCGAACTGAACCGTGACTACGTGACCGCCGCCCGCCTCGCCGGTGCCGGCCTGCCACGCCTGATGTTCATCACCGTGCTGCCCAACTGCATGGCGCCGCTGATCGTACAGGCCACCTTGAGCTTCTCCTCGGCGATCCTCGATGCCGCGGCCCTGGGCTTCCTCGGCCTTGGCGTACAACCGCCAACCCCGGAGTGGGGCACCATGCTGGCTTCGGCCCGTGACTACATCGAACGCGCCTGGTGGGTGGTGAGCCTGCCGGGTTTGACCATTTTGCTCAGCGTGCTGGCAATCAACTTGATGGGCGACGGCCTGCGCGATGCGCTGGACCCGAAACTCAAGAACGCCGCCTGAGGAGATTCCCATGTCACTGTTAGAAATCAAGAATCTCAACGTGCGCTTCGGCGACAAGACCGCCGTTCCGGTGGTCGATGGCCTCGACATTTCGGTCGACAAAGGCGAAGTCCTGGCGATCGTTGGCGAGTCGGGCTCGGGTAAATCCGTGACCATGATGGCGCTGATGGGCCTGATCGAGCACCCCGGCATCGTCACCGCCGACGCGCTGAACTTCGACGGCAAGGACATGCTCAAGCTGAGCAACCGCCAGCGCCGCCAGATCGTCGGCAAAGACCTGGCGATGGTGTTCCAGGACCCGATGACCGCGTTGAACCCCAGCTACACCGTGGGTTTCCAGATTGAAGAAGTGCTGCGCCTGCACCTGAAAATGTCCGGCAAGCAAGCGCGCAAGCGGGCCATCGAGCTGTTGGAAAAGGTTGAAATCCCAGGCGCCGCCAGCCGTATGGATGCCTACCCGCACCAACTGTCCGGCGGTATGAGCCAGCGCGTGGCAATCGCCATGGCGATTGCCGGCGAGCCGAAACTGCTGATCGCGGATGAGCCGACCACCGCACTGGACGTGACCATCCAAGCGCAGATCATGGAACTGCTGTTGGCCCTGCAAAAAGAGCAGAACATGGGCCTGGTGCTGATCACTCACGACCTTGCAGTCGTGGCGGAAACCGCCCAGCGCGTCTGCGTGATGTACGCCGGCCAAGCGGTTGAAGTCGGCCAGGTGCCGCAGTTGTTCGACATTCCGGCGCATCCGTACAGCGAAGCGCTGCTCAAGGCGATCCCCGAGCACAGCCTGGGCGCCACGCGTCTGGCCACGCTGCCGGGTATCGTGCCGGGCCGTTATGACCGTCCGCAGGGCTGCCTGCTGTCGCCGCGCTGCCCCTATGTGCAGGACTCCTGCCGTGCCCAGCGTCCGGGGCTTGATCCGAAAACCAACAGTCTCGCGCGCTGCTTCTACCCCTTGAACCAGGAGGTGGCGTAATGGCCGTCGTTCTTACCGCCCGCGACCTGACCCGTCACTACGAAGTGTCCCGTGGCCTGTTCAAGGGCCATGCGTTGGTGCGTGCACTCAATGGCGTGTCCTTTGAGCTGGAAGCCGGCAAGACCCTCGCCGTTGTAGGCGAATCGGGTTGCGGCAAATCCACCTTGGCCCGTGCGCTCACATTGATTGAAGAGCCGTCTTCCGGCTCCTTGAAAATCGCCGGCCAGGAAGTCGCCGGCGCCGACAAGGCCCAGCGCAAGCAACTGCGCAAAGACGTGCAGATGGTGTTCCAGAGCCCGTACGCCTCGCTGAACCCACGCCAGAAAGTCGGTGATCAACTCGGCGAGCCGCTGCTGATCAACACCAACCTGTCCGCTGCCGAACGCCGCGAAAAAGTGCAGGCAATGATGAAGCAAGTGGGCCTGCGCCCCGAGCATTATCAGCGCTACCCGCACATGTTCTCCGGCGGCCAGCGCCAACGGATCGCCCTGGCCCGCGCCATGATGCTGCAACCCAAAGTGCTGGTGGCGGATGAACCCACCTCGGCACTGGACGTGTCGATCCAGGCCCAGGTGCTGAACCTGTTCATGGACCTGCAGCAGGAGTTCAACACGGCCTACGTGTTCATCTCCCACAACCTGGCGGTGGTGCAACACGTCGCGGATGACGTGATGGTGATGTACCTCGGCCGCCCGGTGGAAGTCGGTCCCAAGGAAGACATCTACGCCCGTCCGCTGCACCCCTACACCCAGGCGCTGCTGTCGGCCACCCCGACCATCCACCCGGACCCGAACAAGCCGAAGATCAAGATCGTCGGCGAACTGCCCAACCCGCTGAACCCGCCGCCTGGCTGCGCCTTCCACAAGCGCTGCCCGTACGCGACCGCACGGTGCAGCACCGAGGAGCCGCAACTGCGCGCCTTGGACAACCGCCAGGTGGCCTGCCACTACGCGGAGCAGTTCGTGGCGTGACATCGCAACAAAAATGCCCTGGGTGATCAAGCCCAGGGCATTGCCTGTGTTCTACAGCCCTTCCCATCAGGTTGCGCATCAGCCTGGCGGGAGGGGCTTTCTTTTGGGCGAAGCCTACGTCTGGCTGTCGCCTTCGGCGTCCGGATCATCGCTGTCCGGCTCGTCGGTGGTGGAGTCATCATCACCCTCGCTGCCACCCTGGTCCTTATCGCCAGGTTCCGCCTCGGACTTCGCCAATTGCAGATCCTGGCTATGCCCCGATGACACAACACCGCCCTGCACCGGGTTATGCGCCCAGGCCGACGACATTCCCAACGACAACAACACCATCACTTTTATCAACAGCACAACACGTTGAAAAATACTCATGGTTGATTCCGTCCAGTCAGTAGGTAGATCCCACGCGGTAGCCGTTCACCGCCGCCAGCGTTGACGCTAGCCCCGATGCCGGGTTTACGCCAGGCGTCAGGTTTCGCCGTCGTCGTAGGTTTCACTGTCCTCGCCATCGTTGTAGGGGTTTTCCTGGTCTTCCTTCGGGGCGGGCTGGGCTTGCGGTTTCCAGCTGCCGGAGTTGACCTCTTGCTGTTTTTTCTTGGTGACCGGGCCGGTGTCTTTCCATTGCGGCGCTCCAGCGCCCGCCAGTGCCGGGACCGTGGTCAGCCCCAGACTGGCTAACAGCATCCAGCAGATGACGCGTTTGACACTAGGCACAGCGTCTTCCTCTTTCTCAGTCAATGGGCAGTTCCTACACCCGCAACGCTAGACCCGATGTGCCACTCTCGCCACAAAAAAAACTGCATCCTTCTCCTGTAATGCTCAACGCTTAGTGGATCCTTTTGGGCCCACGGAATGCGGCACAACAAGGCCCTGTGCACCTCGAGGTTCGAAACGGACGGCCAGATAGACAAAGGGTATTGAAAACAGAGCCAGTAAGGATGTGATCACCCAAATACTGTGCCCACCGAACATACCGTAAATCTGCCCTCCCAACGTGGGCGATACCAGAGCACTACCGCTCCAGCACATCGAAAAAATGCCAAAGTACTGTCCGCTTTTACCTGATTGCGCGAATTGCATAACAAGAATATTGAGCGCTGGTAAAAATAAAATCTCTCCCAGTGTCCAAAGTATTGTTGAGAGCGATACAAAAAAAAGACCGGATCCAAATGGCAACATACCGAACCCGCATGCCAGAAGCACGCAGCCTGTTAAAATCTGCTGACGCACTCCCCAATGTTCAGTCCAGTGAGAAATCGGTACTTGCAGCGCTACGATCAATAATGCATTCAATGCAAATTGCCATCCAATGACGTTTGTACCAAACTGATAGTAGTCTGCAAGGTAGTTTCCGAGCATGCTATAAACAGGTTCGAAGGCAAGCCCGAGAAAAATAGTAGCAACCAGCAACCAACGAAACTCTCGTTTTTTGTAAGGGCTCTGCTGGCCGTTACTTGATGGAGTGCTTGCATATACCTGTACGGCGCGATGCAGAATTGTACGTGCAAACCATACAAGTCCTACAACCATAAATATGGCGCTAATGAAGAACAACCAACGAAAGTCAATCTGCGCCAGCATACCGCCCATCAAACCGGCGACTGCCATACCCAAATTTGCTGCAACGCGGTTCAACGCCTGCGTCCGTTGCCTATCCGAGACTTCGCAATACTCCATGATCAAACGTTGGTGCAGTGTTCGAACAGCACCGTCAAAAATCCCCCCCATCACCAACAGTCCAGCGAGTAGATATACGTCGATCACGAACCCTAATGAAGCCAGCGCAATACTACAGGCTGATAACAACAGAACAGTAAGACGTGCAGTTGGAAAAAAGTCACTCAATATCCCACCCGCTAGTGACCCCAACAAAAGACCTGCGCCGTACCCAGACAACATCCAACCGACCCACTCAATAGGCAAATCCAGCACCTGACGGAGATACAGCGCCATGAACAGTTTGACCATGGCACTCAGTCGATTGATGAAAATAATTGACGCGAGCACCCAAGCGACTGGACTGAAATACCTTACCCACTGCATCACTATGAATTTTAATCTAGTCATATAGACTATCCAAATTGAGATATACCGCGCCATTTATTCCCTCTGAGGCATACGGAATATCTTTACGCGGACCGTTAGTTGCATCAAAGCAGTACTGCGCGTTCAACCCTCCCCGTTCATCTTCCACCAAGAGAGGATTATTTATTAAAAAATGTCGAGCCGATAGGCTTAGCGATGCAACACGGATAAGCAAACGCCAATCACCAAATTTATTTTTAGGAATAACTGCGCGCGCGCCAAAACGCTTTTTGTATTGAAATGTCCCCTTGGTCAAAAATGGCTCGCAGCCTTGAAAGTCAACACAGTCAATACTTGAGTTATGGGCCGCCCACTCTATGATTGAGTGATAGACAAAGCCTTGAGAACCATCAGTGCGATATATATCACACCCCTCTTTAACGCCTATCAGCCGAGCATTAAGTATTCGACTAGATTCATCAATTTGCGAAACACTCCCCGCGACCCACCCCTGAGTTCTGTACACGCGAAACAACACACCTTTTTTGAACAAGTCGGTATATGCCTCTGTTTCTTTCACACTTCGTGCAAGATCTCCATAACGATTCCTCATTGTTGGCAAATGCATCGAATGATAAAACTCGTAAAAATCACGATCCTCAACTGAGACGTTGTAATAAAATCCCTGCGCAATACATTGAGTTCTACGTTTTTCCTCTCTTCTGGATATCTGGCTCTTTATATGATCATACCCTCGCGAGACATCGACCTCCTGATGAATACGACATACACCAACAACATCAGTTTTACACACAAACTGGCTTATGGTCGGCACAGGCGCCATCATAACCACCAACTCGCTTTTGGTGCTCCTCAAAAAACGCTCAAGATCTTTCCACTCGAAGGTGCCCTGACTTACGATCGACGAGAGATCAAAGTAACATCCTTCTATAAAAGGCTCGATATAAACTAAACCCTCACTGACACCCACGTAGGTAATCTCAACATCTTCCCCTACTTTGGAAAGACCTCTCACGACTCGAAAATGGCATAATTTATCTATCGATATACTCATAGTCAAACTTTCCCATCACTAGCGAAAATACGCTAGCATTTCCTCGACCGTATTTACATAAATCAGTCCCTCATCAGGCACGCGCTTGTAATCTTGGCTCGAGTAGGTTCCTGAAGCATGTATGGTATATCCATCAACTCCCATTAACAGCCCCCGATCAATTGCGTTCAAGCATCCACTAATCGCCATAACTAATGACCACTCCTTAAGATCCCTTGGATCAGAGGGTAATCTCACCGGCGTCTGGGCTAATAGGTGGACGCACTCGCTATAGCGTTGCAAACATTCGTGAAGAGATACAACAATGCCTGAACCACCGCTTTGTTTTATCGCTGCACTCATCTCATCAGCAGTGGCAGGATGATGCGTGTAAAAAGTCGGCTCAAGAACCTCATTAGGGCTCCAGGTGGTCGCAGGGAAATGCGGGGACTCTGATTGCACCCACAGTCCGCCCGAGACGAGCGAATAGTTAGGCGTGGACATGCCTGAAAAATCACCGTCCAACACGTGCAGCACCATGTCACTTGTAGCCAAATGTTGAACTAACAAAAATAATGGGGATGCCACGGAATGATTGCTCTTCCTTAAGGCTTTTATTCCTGACAAATACCCTAATAGACCATATGCACTAGAGACAGCATGCACATGGACTGTCTTACGATCTACATCCCATGCGTCTCCGTATTCGAAGTCAAAAAAAGCTCGCGACTGATCGGAGAACCGGTAATTTTCAAGGCGTAGCGAATGCCATAATCTTAGTCCCGTACGCTCAACACCAGAAAACCCTTCCTTAAATTCCTGACCAACAGTCTTTACCCGCTCTGGTGAATCCGTATGAAGCACGAAGATTGGATTTAACTCCCGAAGCCTCGGATTTTCATATAGCTCGTTACGGCGAAGCTTTTCTACTGTCTGGACCGGAGTTAGCGTGACAATTTGCAACTGTTCTTCATGAACCAGCTTTGCTTGTAGTGCGCGCAACACCGCATCACGCAATGCAATAGCTTTATTCCCTGATGACGGTGAAAACAGTAAAATACTTTCTCCTGTCTTCTGAATATGCCGGACCGCACGGGCCACAATTAAAGTCGACGCCAGTGTTTTCGTCGTTTGAGTGTTTGGGTTACCCCTCAGGTCAAGCAACCGCAGGGGCACGCCGCCATACGTTCCAAGTTCAAAAAACTGTGCCGTTGCCACTGAAAGAAACTGACGCATACGCTCATCTAATATAGGAAGCTCCATTAAAGGCTCGAATTCGCCATTTAGACAAGACAATTCAAAGTCAGCAGCACTTTTCACAAGGAGATCATAATAGCGATCGAGAATGGCGACCCTTTTATTCTTATTGCCGTGCTCTTCTATTTTTTTTAACGCACCTAACTCATTAGCCTGACCCATCTTTAGCCTCCACAAAGTTTAAACACACTATGAAAGCTAGACGTAGCAATAGACCTTGTCGCCATAAAAATGAAAGCCAACGTCAAAAAGGAATCTGGCCACTTATATTGAGTGCTTTTGCCTACGCTTATTTGGGAAAATAACTACAAGCAATATTCTATATATCTACTACACGCATTCATCAGGACGCGCCACAAAAAAGGGCGAAGCCATAACAGCTTCGCCCTTTTCTATACCGCTCAGACCTTAATGGTGCTCGCGGGTCGCACGGAATTTCACATCCGGCCAGCGCTCTTCCATCAGCGCCAGGTTAACCCGTGTCGGCGCCAGGTAGGTCAGGTGACCACCGCCGTCGACCGCGAGGTTTTCCACAGCCTTATTCGAGAACTCTTCCAACTTCTTCTTATCACTGCAATCGATCCACCGGGCGGAGTACACGGTGATCGGCTCGTAGGAGCATTCGACCTTGTATTCCTCTTTCAAGCGGCTAGCGACCACATCGAACTGCAGCACACCGACGGCGCCGAGGATGATGTCGTTGCTGCGCTCGGGGAAGAACACCTGGGTGGCGCCCTCTTCCGCCAGTTGCTGCAAGCCTTGGCGCAGTTGCTTGGATTTGAGCGGGTCACGCAGGCGGACGCGGCGGAACAGTTCCGGGGCGAAGTGCGGGATACCGGTGAAGCCCAGGGCTTCGCCTTCGGTGAAGGTGTCGCCGATCTGGATGGTGCCGTGGTTGTGTAGGCCGATGATGTCGCCGGCGTAGGCTTCTTCGAGCTGTTCGCGCTCGGAGGAGAAGAACGTCAGGGCGTCGCCGATGCGCACGTCCTTGCCGGTACGCACGTGGCGCATCTTCATGCCTTTTTCGTATTTGCCGGAGCAGATGCGCATGAAGGCGATGCGGTCGCGGTGTTTGGGGTCCATGTTCGCCTGGATCTTGAACACGAAGCCGGTGAATTTCTCTTCGACCGGTTCCACGGTGCGTTCGTTGGCGACACGGGCCAGTGGGCGCGGGGCCCAATCCACCACGGCGTCGAGCACATGGTCGACACCAAAGTTGCCCAGGGCGGTACCGAAGAACACCGGGGTCAGTTGGCCGTCGAGGAACTCCTGCTGGTTGAACTCATGGCAGGCGCCCTGCACCAGTTCCAGCTGGTCGACGAAACGGTCGTACTCGTCACCCAGGTGGGCGCGGGCTTCGTCGGAGTCGAGTTTCTCGATGATCTTGGTTTCGGTGCGTTCGTGACCGTGGCCGGCGGTGTAGACAATGATGTAGTCCTCCGCCAGGTGGTACACGCCCTTGAAGTCGCGGTAGCAACCGATCGGCCAGGTGATCGGCGCGGCTTTGATCTTCAGCACGGCTTCGATTTCGTCCAACAGCTCGATCGGGTCGCGAATATCGCGGTCGAGTTTGTTGATAAAGCTGACGATAGGCGTGTCACGCAGACGGCACACGTCCATCAAGGCGATGGTACGTGGCTCGACGCCTTTACCGCCGTCGAGGACCATCAGCGCCGAGTCCACCGCGGTCAGGGTGCGGTAGGTGTCTTCGGAGAAGTCTTCGTGGCCCGGGGTATCGAGCAGGTTGACCATGTGGTCGCGATACGGGAACTGCATGACCGACGTGGTAATGGAAATACCCCGTTGTTTTTCCATTTCCATCCAGTCGGAGGTGGCATGGCGGTCGGATTTGCGGGATTTCACCGTGCCGGCCACCGCGATTGCCTTGCCCATCAGCAAGAGTTTCTCGGTGATGGTGGTTTTACCGGCATCGGGGTGGGAAATAATGGCGAAAGTGCGGCGTTTCGCGACTTCGGCGGCCTGGTGGGTCATGGGAAATCGCCTGGCAGGTGAGTCAAAAAAGGGCGGCGAGTATAGCGCAAACCCCAGGGGCCGGACCACCGTTCACCCGATTAGGGGTGGCTAAATGCTGCCAAGTATGGAACCTTTTAAAAGGTCGAGACGTCCACTCCCCTGCTACCGCACTCGGAACAGGGGCTGATAAATCAGCAAGTTAGCCTGACGAGGCTGCGCTCATGGCTTGACCTCATGTCGTCTTACCGACATGACCAAGCTGCTTTTCGCGAACTCATTCGCCGACAGCCAGGAATGGCATTGCCGCTCGGAAATGTGTTCGCCGACAAAAGAAAAAAGGAGTCCGCCTGTGGCTATTCGCTATGGCAAAGGGCTGATAGGAGGAGCGGTTGTCGTCGCCCTCCTGGCCCTGCTGGTCCACTGGATCGGCATCAACACGATCGAACTGTACCGCGACGATTTGTTGTTTTACCTGCAAGCACACCTGATCCTCGTTCTAGTCTCCATGCTGGCCGCCCTTGTTGTGGGCATCCCCGCCGGTATCCTGCTCAGCCGACCGCACATGATCGGGCGCGCAGAACGCTTCATGCAGATCTTCAACATCGGCAACACCGTCCCTCCCCTGGCCGTACTGGCCATCGCCCTAGGCGTCCTCGGCATCGGCAGCGGCCCGGCGATCTTCGCGCTGTTCCTCGCCTCCCTCCTGCCTATCGTGCGCAACACCTACGAAGGCCTGAAAAACGTTCAAGGCTCGCTGAAAGAAGCGGCCACCGGCATTGGCATGACGCCACGCCAGGTGCTGTTTCGCGTGGAATTGCCCAACGCCGTGCCGATCATCATCGGTGGCGTGCGCGTGGCCCTGGCGATCAACGTCGGTACCGCGCCGCTGGCCTTCCTGATCGGCGCCAACAGCCTGGGCAGCCTGATCTTCCCTGGTATCGCCCTGAACAATCAGCCGCAATTGCTGCTCGGCGCCGCGTGTACCGCGTTGCTGGCCTTGCTGCTCGACGGCTTGGTGACACTGGCCAGCCGCCTCTGGCTGGAACGCGGGTTGCGTGCGTCTTAAGGAGCCGACATGAAAAAGCTGACACTGATACTGAGCTGCGTCCTGCTGTGTGCAGGTTTTGCGCAAGCCGCTGAAAAACCCGTCATCCGCATCGGCGCCCGGGTGTTCACCGAACAGACCCTGCTGGCCGAAATCACCTCCCAGTACCTGCGCACCAAGGGCTATGACACCCGCGTGACCGGCGGCCTGGGCAGCAACCTGGCGCGCAGTGCCCAGGAAAGCGGGCAACTGGACCTGATCTGGGAATACACCGGCGTGTCGCTGGTGGCCTACAACCACGTCGACGAGAAGCTCGACAGCGAACAGTCCTACGCTCGGGTGAAAGAACTCGACGCGAAAAAAGGCCTGGTCTGGCTCTCCCCGTCGCGCTTCAGCAACACCTACGCCCTGGCGCTGCCAGAGAAAGTTGCCGCTGAGCATCCCGAGATCAACAGCATCAGCGACCTGACCCAGGCCGTGGCGCAAGACGCCAAGAGCAACCGCCTGGTGGCCCTGGACACCGAGTTCGCCAACCGCTCCGACGGCCTGGCCGGCATGGTCAAGCTGTACGACATGAACCTCACGCGCAAAAACACCCGGCAGATGGACGCGGGCCTGGTCTACACCGCGCTGCGTAATGGCCAGGTGTTTGCCGGTCTGGTCTACACCACCGACGGTCGCCTGAACGCCTTCAAACTGAAGCTGCTGGCAGACGACATGCACTACTTCCCGGACTACACCGCCGCGCCCGTGGTGCGTCAGGTGTATCTCGACGCGCACCCGGAACTGGCCGCTGACCTCAAGCCATTGGCCGAGCTGTTCGACGACGAAACCATGCGCCAGCTGAACGCGCGGGTCGACGTCGACCATGAAAGCCCCTCCGCGGTTGCCGCCGACTTCCTGCGCCAACATCCGATCAACTAATAAGAGGAGAAGACATGGAATTCCTGAACGCCTTTTCCCATCTTGATTGGGCCCAAGTCCTACAACTGACCGGACAACACATCACCCTGGTGGGTATCGCCGTGATCCTCGCGATCCTGATCGGCGTGCCCCTGGGCATCCTGATGACGCGCTTCCCGACGCTCGCCGGCCCGCTGCAAGCCAGCGCCACGGTGCTGCTGACCGTGCCGTCCATCGCCCTGTTCGGCCTGCTGCTGCCGTTCTACTCCAAGTTCGGCCAGGGCCTTGGGCCAATGCCGGCGATCACCGCCGTGTTCCTCTACTCCCTGCTGCCGATCATGCGTAACACCTACCTCGCCCTCACCGGCGTGGAACCGGGTATTCGCGAAGCCGCACGCGGCATCGGCATGACCTTCGGCCAGCGCCTGCGCATGGTCGAGCTACCCATCGCCGTGCCGGTGATCCTCGCCGGTGTGCGCACCGCCGTGGTGATGAACATTGGTGTGATGACCATCGCCGCCACCATCGGTGCCGGTGGCCTGGGTGTACTGATTCTGGCTTCCATCAGCCGCAGCGACATGTCGATGCTGATCGTCGGCGCCGTGCTGGTCAGTCTCCTGGCCATTTTTGCCGACCTGCTCTTGCAATGGCTGCAACGCTCGCTGACTCCAAAAGGATTGCTCAAATGATCGAACTTCAAAACCTGTCCAAGACCTTCCAAAGCAACGGCAAGACTGTCACCGCCGTGAACGATGTAAGCCTGACCGTCAATGAAGGCGAGATTTGCGTGTTCCTCGGCCCGTCGGGCTGCGGCAAAAGCACCACGCTGAAGATGATCAACCGCCTGATCAAGCCGACCTCGGGCAAGATCCTGATCAACGGCGAAGACACCACCGACCTCGACGAAGTGACCCTGCGTCGCAACATCGGTTATGTGATCCAGCAGATCGGCCTGTTCCCGAACATGACCATCGAGGAAAACATCGTGGTCGTGCCGAAATTGCTCGGCTGGGACAAGCAAAAATGCCATGACCGCGCCCGCGAGTTGATGAGCATGATCAAGCTGGAACCCAAGCAATACCTGCATCGCTACCCGCGTGAATTGTCGGGCGGCCAGCAACAGCGCATCGGTGTGATCCGTGCCCTGGCGGCCGACGCGCCGTTGCTGTTGATGGATGAACCGTTCGGCGCGGTCGACCCGATCAACCGCGAAATGATCCAGAACGAGTTCTTCGAGATGCAACGTGCGCTGAACAAGACCGTGATCATGGTCAGCCACGACATCGACGAAGCGATCAAGCTGGGCGACAAGATCGCGATTTTCCGCGCCGGCAAGCTGCTGCAGATCGATCATCCGGACACCCTGCTGGCGCACCCGGCCGACGAGTTTGTGAGCAACTTCGTGGGCCAGGACAGCACCCTCAAGCGCCTGTTGCTGGTGAAGGCCGAAGACGCGGCGGACAATGCCCCTTCGGTAAGCCCGGAAACCCCGGTGGCCGATGCCCTGGAGTTGATGGACGAGACCGACCGTCGCTACGTGGTGGTCACCTGCGCCGAGAATAAGGCGCTGGGTTATGTACGACGTCGCGACCTGCACCGTCAGACCGGCACCTGCGGCCAGTACCTGCGCGAGTTCAACGCCACGGCGGCGTATGACGAGCATCTGCGCATCCTGCTGTCGCGCATGTACGAGTTCAACCGTTCGTGGTTGCCGGTGATGGATGCGGAGCGGGTGTTCCTGGGTGAGGTGACGCAGGAGTCGATTGCCGAGTACTTGAGCTCGGGCAAGTCGCGTGGGGGCAAGACCAGTATTGTTTCGCCTGCCGAAACTGCGTTGGCCTGATAGACCGCTATCGCGGGCAAGCCCGGCTCCCACAATGGACTGCATTCATCTGTAGGAATGCAATCCCCTGTGGGAGCCGGGCTTGCCCGCGATGAAGGCACCACAAATCCCCCTGATTTGCCCCATCCGGGGAACATCATTCCGTCACACCTGTCGGTTACATAAGTAGCTGCACGGGTTCGCGCGACGAACGCGTGCAAAAACGCGACATTTTTAGTTGATCTCAAGCCCCTCACGCCCTAAAGTTCGCGCCGAACGTCCATGCTGGAAACGATCCATCCGGCTCAAGTACTGACGACGAGACAGCAAGGCCAAGGGAAGCGGTTATTCCCATGGCCTTTTTGCTTTCGGCGACATGCCTTGGGAAGTAGGCGAACCAAAGTGGGGATACGGAGGACGTTCATTTGCACCCATTGATCAATTTAGTTTGCCCTTAGGAGTTCCCAGCATGTCGATCAACGTCGAAGATTATTTCGCGCGCGCCACTTTTGACAAAATGAAGGCGTTCGCCGACAAGCAAGAAACCCCGTTCGTGGTGATCGACACCGCGATGATCAGCCAGGCCTACGATGACCTGCGCGCCGGTTTCGAATTCGCCAAGGTGTATTACGCGGTCAAGGCCAACCCGGCTGTCGAGATCATCGACCTGCTCAAAGAAAAGGGTTCGAGCTTCGACATCGCCTCGATCTACGAGCTGGACAAAGTGATGGACCGTGGCGTCAGCGCCGACCGTATCAGCTACGGCAACACCATCAAGAAATCCAAGGACATCCGCTACTTCTACGAGAAGGGCGTGCGCCTGTTCTCCACCGATTCCGAAGCCGACCTGCGCAACATCGCCAAGGCCGCGCCGGGTTCGAAAGTGTATGTACGTATTCTCACCGAAGGCTCGACCACGGCTGACTGGCCTTTGTCGCGTAAATTCGGCTGCCAGACCGACATGGCCATGGACCTGCTGATCCTGGCCCGTGACCTGGGCCTGGTGCCTTACGGCATCTCGTTCCACGTGGGTTCGCAACAGCGCGACATCAGCGTGTGGGACGCGGCCATCGCCAAGGTCAAAGTGATCTTCGAGCGCCTGAAGGAAGAAGACGGCATCCACCTCAAGCTGATCAACATGGGCGGCGGCTTCCCGGCCAACTACATCACCCGCACCAACAGCCTGGAAACCTACGCTGAAGAAATCATCCGTTTCCTCAAGGAAGACTTCGGCGACGACCTGCCGGAAATCATCCTGGAGCCGGGCCGTTCGTTGATTGCCAACGCCGGTATCCTGGTCAGCGAAGTGGTGCTGGTGGCGCGTAAATCCCGTACCGCCGTCGAGCGTTGGGTGTATACGGATGTGGGCAAGTTCTCCGGCCTGATCGAAACCATGGACGAAGCCATCAAGTTCCCGATCTGGACCGAGAAGAAAGGCGAGATGGAAGAAGTGGTCATTGCCGGCCCAACCTGCGACAGCGCCGACATCATGTACGAGAACTACAAGTACGGCCTGCCGCTGAACCTGGCAATTGGTGATCGTCTGTACTGGTTGTCGACCGGTGCCTACACCACCAGCTACAGCGCGGTTGAGTTCAATGGCTTTCCGCCACTGAAGTCGTTCTACGTGTAAGACGGCTGCAGCTAAAAAACCCATGACAATTCATGGGTTTTTTTACGCCTTAAGAAAGGCTGCCTGCGCGCTCACGGTAGGCCTCTGCCATTGCTCTGATTTGCGGGTCGCTCGCCGCTGAGAGCGCCTGGTGCGCCGTGCGCAAAAACTTCAGATTCCCCCCCGCCAACGCTTTGCGCAACCACTCCAGCGCCGCGTCGATTTGACCCCTGTCGGCCAACACCGCCGCATAGCTGAACTGCCCGCGAAAATCACCGCCTTCGGCCGAGCGCCGATACCAGTCCACCGCCGCCTCCAGATCCTGCCCACAGAAGCGACCGTCTTCCAGATAACGCCCCAGCAGGTTCATCGACTTGGCATGGCCTTGTTCCGCTGCCTGGCGGTATAGGCTCAGCGCTTGTTGCTGGTCTTCGGCCACACCGCGCCCGGTCGCCAACAGGTTGGCGTAGTTGTATTGCGCCCAATCCAAACCGGCCTCGGCGGCCAAACGGTACTCTCGCGCCGCTGCCGTTTCATCCGCCGCACCACCCCAGCCATGCTCCAAACAACGCCCGGCCATATTGCGCGCCATCAAGTGCCCACCCTGGGCCGCGATCTGGAACCAGCGCAACGCCAGCGCTTCATCCCGCGTAATGCCACGGCCATCCAAGAGGATCTGCCCGAGCAGCGCCTGGGCATCGACCACACCCTCCTTTGCGGCCACCAGGATCGCCTGGGCGGCGCGCACGGGGGAATCATCGAGCATGCTTTGCAGTTGCTCGACGTTGAGCACTTCTTCACGGCGCAACAAGAAGCCCATGTCAGACCTCGACCCAGCGGCGCAACAGGTTGTGGTAGGTGCCGGTGAGCTGGATCAGTGCCGGGTGGTCTGGCACATCGGCGCTCAGTTGCTGGATCGCACCGTCCATTTCGAACAGCAGGGTACGCTGGCTGTCTTCGCGCACCAGGCTTTGGGTCCAGAAGAACGAGGCGTAGCGCGCGCCGCGGGTCACGGCGTTGACTTTGTGCAGGCTGGAACCGGGGTACAGCACCATGTCGCCGGCAGGCAACTTCACACGCTGCAGGCCAAAGGTGTCCTGGATCTCCAGTTCACCGCCGTCGTACTCCTCGGGATCGCTGAAAAACAAGGTGGATGACAAATCGGTGCGCACGCGCTCGTGGCTGCCTTTGGGCTGGCGCACGGCGTTGTCGATGTGAAAGTCGAAACTGCCGCCGGCGGTGTAGCAATTGAGCAACGGCGGGAAGACCTTGTGCGGTAACGCCGCCGACATAAACAGCGGGTTCTGCCACAAACGTTCCAGCATCGCCGCGCCGATTTCCTTGGCCAATGGGTGGCCTTCAGGCAATTGCAGGTTGTGCTTGGCCTTGGCGGACTGGTGTCCGGCAGTGATTTTACCGTCGGCCCAATCGGCGGTTTCCAGGGCCTGGCGAATGCGCTGCACTTCCTCACGAGAGAACAGGCCGGGGATGTGCAGCAGCATGGGCAATACCTGAATTCAGAGAGGCGCCAATGGTATTGATTCTTATCCGCCCTGTAAAACGTCGGGACGGATGAGTTCGTAAAAACCGTAAGCAAAAAGTGTAAAGAATGTAAATTCAGTGCAATTAGCAATGTATCGCAATTGATAGAAATACTTGTTAACACTATATTCCGCGGCCTCACATCCTTGGGGAAAGGACACGTCATGTCGCGCACCACTACAAAAATACCTGCCAGTTCACCACGCATGCTGGCTTCGGCCATCGGCGTTGCCCTCAGCGCCAGCTCTGTCGCCCATCTGGCGCAAGCGGCCGAAGACACTGAACAAAAAGGCCAGCGCAACAGCATCTCCCTGGGCGCCACCAGCATTACCGGCGAAGAACAGGACAACACCTCCTACCAGGTCGAAAAAGCCTCGTCGCAGAAATACACCGCGCCGCTGGTGGATACACCGCGTTCCGTCACCGTGGTGCCGCAACAAGTGCTCAAGGACACCGCCGCCACCTCGCTGCAGGACGCCTTGCGTACTGTACCGGGCATCACGTTCGGCGCTGGTGAAGGCGGCAATCCCCAGGGCGACCGCCCGTTCATCCGTGGTTTTGACGCCCAGGGCGACACCTACCTGGACGGCGTGCGCGACACGGGCGGCCAGAGCCGCGAGATCTTCGACATCGAATCGATAGAAGTCAGCAAGGGCCCGAACTCGTCGTTCGGCGGCCGTGGCTCGGCTGGCGGCAGCCTCAACCTGGTGAGCAAGACCCCACAAGCGCGGGACTTCACCAACGGCGGCTTCACCTACGGTTCCGACCAGACCCGCCGCTATGTGCTCGACGTGAACCGTCAGTTCCTCGACGACAGCGCCGCGTTCCGCCTGAACCTGATGAGCCACGAACAGAACGTCGCCGGTCGCGACGCGATCAATTACGACCGCTGGGGTGTCGCCCCGTCGCTGACGTTTGGCCTGGGCACCCCGACCCGCGTCAACCTCAGCTACTACCACATGGAAAGCAACGACCTGCCGGACTCGGGCATTCCCTACGGCTACAGCTCGTCGACCGCCACCGCCCACGTGCATGACAAACCCACTGACGGCGGCGACAGCAACAACTTCTACGGTCTCAAGAGCCGTGACTTCCGCAAGACGCGCGCCGACATCAGCACGATCTCCGTCGAGCACGACCTGAACGACAACATGACCCTGAAAAACACCCTGCGCCACGGCAGCACCGGCCAGGATTACGTGCTGACCCAGCCGGATGACAGCCAGCGCAACGTCAATCGCTTCGGCACGGTGTGGCGTCGGGCCAACACCCGCGTGTCCACCACCACGACCACCACCAACCAGACCGACCTGTTCGGCAGCTTCCAGGCCCTGGGCTTCAAGCACAGCTACTCCACCGGCCTGGAATTCACCGGCGAAGAAACCCGTGTCAGCGGCTACACCGTCACCCCGAACAGCAACCCGACCTGCACCGTGGCCGCCGGCAGCCAGGGCGGCCAGTGCACCTCGCTGGGCAACCCGAACCCGGATGACGCCTGGAACGGCTCCATCGCCCGCAACTACATGGGCACCAACACCAAGGCCACCAGCCGCGCCGCGTATGTGTTCGACACCATCGAACTCGACCCGAAATGGCTGCTGAACGTCGGCCTGCGCTACGACACCTTCGACACCGAAGCCAATACCAACGCCGTGCCGACGTCCACCGTGCAGGCGCGCAGCAAGGTCAAGGACGACAGTCAGTTCTTCAACTGGCAGGCCGGCCTGGTCTGGAAGCCACTGGACAACGGCAGCATCTACACCTCCTACGCTACCTCGGCCTCGCCGGCCGGCGGCCTGGTGGGTGAAGGCGTGGACAACAACGCGATTCCGACCGGTATCAACACCAGCGACCTCAAGCCAGAAGAAACCGTCAACTACGAGCTGGGCACCAAGTGGGACCTGTTCCACAACCGCTTGTCGCTGTCGGCTGCGGTGTTCCGTACCGAGAAGAAAAACACGCGCATCCTGGTGGATTCCAACACCTACCAAACCGCAGGCGAATCCCGCGTAGACGGCCTGGAGTTGTCCGCCAGCGGCAAGATCACGGACCAATGGCAAGTGTTCGCCGGCTACAGCTACCTCAAAGCCGAGCTGGTTGACCCAGGCAAGAACGGCAACCGCCAGGGTGTCGTCACTGCCGGCTCCAACAAAGGCAATCAGATGCCCAACACCCCGGAGAACTCGTTCAGCCTGTGGACCACCTATGACGTGACCCCGAAGCTGACCATCGGTGGCGGCGCGTTCTACGTCGACCAGGTTTACGGCGATGCGGCCAACACCGTGTACGTGCCGTCCTACACCCGCTACGACGCCATGGCCAGCTACAAGCTGACCAAGAACGTCGACCTGCAACTGAACGTGCAGAACCTGACCGACAAGACCTATTACGACAAGGCCTACGCCTCGCACTTCGCCAACCAGGCGGCCGGTCGTACGGCACTGTTGTCCACCAGCTTCCACTTCTAAACAGCCACACCACGCAGCAAAAAGCCCCACGCATCGGATGCGTGGGGCTTTTGCGTGTAAAACAGAATGTTTCTCGACAAGCCACGGCATAATGCGCGCCGTGCCCTACATATCCGGATAGACGAGGCGGTCAGACGTGTTGAAGAAAACCCTGTTCCAGTTGCACTGGTTCTTCGGCATTACCGCCGGGCTGGTGCTGGCCTTGATGGGGATCACCGGGGCTGCGGTCTCGTTTCAGGATGAAATCCTACGGGCGCTCAACCCGAGCGTACTGACCGTGGAAAAACGCGAAGCCGGTGTATTGCCGCCCGCCGAGCTGGTGCGCAAGCTGGAAGCCACCGAAGGCCAGACCGTGGCCATGCTGTTCGTGGAGAGCGAAAGCGGCAACGCCGCCCGCGTGTTCTTCACCCCGCCGCCCGGCGAACGCCGTGGCCAGTTGCGCTATTTCGATCCCTACACCGGCGACTACATGGGCGACGTGGTCGGCCAAGAGGTTTTCGGCTTCCTGCTGCAATTCCACCGTTTCCTGGTGATGGGCGATACCGGGCGCAATATCACCGGCGCGTGCACGCTGATCCTGGTGTTCTTCTGCCTCTCCGGGTTGTACCTGCGCTGGCCGCGCCAAGTGGCAAGCTGGCGTGCCTGGCTGACCTTGGACTGGCGTAAAAAAGGCCGTGCCTTTAACTGGGACCTGCACTCGGTGTTCGGCACCTGGTGCCTGTTGGCGTATCTGCTGTCGGCACTGACCGGGTTGTATTGGTCCTACGACTGGTACAGCCAGGGCCTGACTAAACTGTTGTCCGACACCCCACAAAATGAACGGGTGCGCAAACGCGGCCCGGCACCCGAAGGCCCGGCGCCCGTAGCCAATTACGATGCGATCTGGAGCAGCATCTACAGCAACGCCGGCCCCGGCTTGAGTGCCTACAACATCCGCATGCCAGCTGTCGCCGGGCAACCGGCCACCGTGTACTACCTGCTGGACAATTCGCCCCATGACCGCGCGCTGAACCAGATCAACCTGGACCCGGCGACCGGCGAGGTGAAATCCCACGACCGCTACGCCAGCAAGACCCTCGGCTCGCAACTGCTGACCAGCGTCTACGCGCTGCACACCGGCAGCTACTTCGGCCTGGCAGGACGGATCATCCTCACGCTCAGCTCGGTGCTGATGCCGCTGTTCTTCATCACCGGCTGGCTGTTGTACCTGGACCGTCGTCGCAAGAAGCGTCAGGTGCGTGACGCGCGTAAAGGCCTCACGGCCAACGCCAGCGATGCCCCGGCCTGGCTGATCGGCTTTGCCAGCCAGAGCGGTTTTGCCGAGCAACTGGCCTGGCAAACGGCTGGCCAATTACAGGCGGCCGGCTTGCCGGTGAAGGTGCAATCCCTGGGCAGCGTCAGCCAGGATGACCTGCGCCAGTCGGAAAATGCGCTGTTCGTGGTCAGCACCTTCGGCGACGGCGAAGCGCCCGACAGTGCTCGCGGTTTCGAGCGCAGCGTGCTCGGCCAAGACCTGTCCCTAAAGGGCTTGAACTACTCGGTCCTGGCCCTGGGCGACCGCCAATACGAACACTTCTGCGGCTTCGCGCGGCGCCTGCATTTCTGGCTGACCCATCAGGGCGGCAACGCGCTGTTTGCCCCGGTGGAAGTCGACAGCGGTGACACCGCCGCCCTGCTGCACTGGCAACAACAACTGGGCCAGCTCACCGGCCACGCCCCGGCGGCCGCTTGGCCGACCGCCCAATACGAAAACTGGACACTGAGCCAACGCACCCTGCTCAACCGCGACAGCGCAGGCGCCGATGTCTACTTGCTGGGCCTCACCTCGCCTTCGCCACACAGCTGGCAGGCCGGCGACCTGGTGGAAGTGCTGCCGCGCAACTGCCCTTGGGCCATCGAGCACTTCCTGGGGGGCCTGGGCCTGGCCAACAGCGACGGTGTGTTGATCGACGGCATGGCGCATACCCTCGACCAGGCCCTGGCCACTCGCCAACTGCCGACGCATCGCGCTCACCTGGTCGGCCTGCACGCCCAGGCGCTGGTGGACGCGCTGGTGCCGCTGGGCATGCGCGAATACTCCATCGCCTCGATTGCCAGCGAGGGCGTACTCGAATTGATCGTGCGCCAGGAGCGCCACCCCGACGGCAGCCTGGGCCTGGGATCAGGCTGGCTCACCGAACATGCCGCCCTCGGCTCCAGCATCAGCCTGCGCCTGCGCCGCAACAGTGGCTTCCACCTGCCGCAAGCCCCCGTGCCGCTGATCCTGCTGGGCAACGGCACCGGCCTGGCCGGCCTGCGCAGTTTGCTCAAGGCGCGCATTGCCGACGGCCAACAGCGCAACTGGTTGCTGTTCGGTGAACGCAATATCAAGCATGACTTCCTCTGCCAGGACGAGCTGCAAGGCTGGCTGGCCAGTGGCGATCTGGCGCTGCTGGACCTGGCGTTTTCCCGCGACCAGGAGGAAAAAATCTACGTACAGGATCGCCTGCGGGAGTCAGCCGAAGTACTGCGTAAGTGGCTGAGCGACGGCGCGGCGATTTATGTGTGCGGGAGCCTGCAGGGGATGGCGACTGGGGTGGACCAGGCGTTGGTGGACATCCTTGGCAGTGAAGCCGTGGAGCGGTTGATCGAACAAGGTCGCTATCGTCGCGACGTCTACTGATTGGCAACTGTGGGAGCCAGCGCCCACAGTTTGATTGTGTTCCAAGTCAGCTGGGTTGGAGTTTTTGCTCAAAGACCGAAACGCCATCCAGGTCGCGCAAAATCACGGTCAACTCCGCCGTCTGCCCATCTATGTTCACCTCGCCAAAAAACTGAAAACCGGCGAATGGCGAGGTGTTCTGCGCCGGCGGCGCCTTCTCGAACACCACCTCTGGCCCAAAGGTCTTATCCAACGGATTAGGCCCGAAACTCCCCGCATTCAACGGCCCGGCGACAAACTCCCAGAACGGCTCGAAATCCTGGAACGCCGCGCGATCCGGGTGATAGTGGTGTGCCGCGCAGTAATGCACATCCGCCGTCAGCCACACATGGTTACGCACCTTCTGCGCCCTTAAAAAGCCCAACAGCTCGGCAATTTCCAGCTCACGCCCTTGCGGTGCGCCGGGGTCGTTGTTGGCAATCGCTTCCCAGCGCGGCACGCCGGGGCTCACTTCGCCATCAGGCACACCCAGGCCAATTGGCATGTCAGCGGCGACGACTTTCCACTGCGCCTGCGAGCCCTTGAGTTCGCGCTTGAGCCAATCCAACTGCTCGCGGCCGAGGAAGGGTTTTTCACCGCCCAGGTTGTCATCGTTCGGTCCGCGATAGCTGCGCATGTCCAGCACGAACACATCCAGCAACGGCCCGTAGCTGAGCTTGCGATAAATGCGCCCGCCGCCATCGGCGCTCTGCCGGCGCATCGGTGAATATTCCAGCCAGGCCTGGCGCGCACGGCCGACCAAGGTGTTGATGTCCTTGACCTGGTAACGCTCATCCAGCTGCTTGCTTGGCGACCAGTTGTTCACCACCTCATGGTCGTCCCACTGCCAGATCTGCGGCACTTCGGCGTTGAAGCGACGGACGTTTTCGTCCATCAGGTTGTAGCGGTAATTGCCGCGATATTCCTCCAGGGTTTCAGCCACCTTGCTCTTGGCGTCGGTGGTGAGGTTGCGCCAGATGCGCCCGTCTTCGACCGTGAGCTGGGCCGGCACCGGGCCGTCGGCGTAGATGGTGTCGCCGCTGTGGATAAAAAAGTCCGGCAAGCGCAGGCGCATCGCTTCATAGATGCGCATGCCACCGATGTCCGGGTTGATGCCGAAGCCTTGGCCGACGGTGTCGCCACTCCATACAAAACGGATGTCACGCCGCTGCTGCGGCACGCTGCGCAGGTGGCCAAACCAGGGTTCGCTGGCAACGCCGGTCTGGGCGTCTTCGAAGTGCACGCGGTAGAAAATCGCCTGGTCGGCGGGCAGCCCGGTGAGTTCGACGCGGGCGGTAAAGTCGGTGCGGTTGTCGGCCAGGGGCGAAACAAATCGACGCGGGTTGCTGAAGACGCTGCGGGTGTCCCACTCCACCACCATGCGCGCCGGGCGGTCGCTGCGGCTCCAGATCATGGCGCGATCACCGAGCAGGTCGCCGGACTGCACGCCGTCGGTGAGTTGCGGCCGGTCCTTGACCGAGGCGATCACCGCCGGGGCCAGGCCCGGCAGCAACAGGCCGGCGCCGACAGCTTGCATCACGCGGCGGCGGCCGAGATCGAAGTGGCTCATGCAGGTGCCCTCTTGATTATCAAAAGGGCCACTAAAGCATGGGGTTATGACACCGGTGCGACAGTCAGCTCGACCGCTTCCGGACGTTTGATCAGCGCATACACCAGGCCGGTCAGCACGCTACCGGCGACAATCGCCAGCAGGTACAGCAGCGCGTGGTTCATCGCATTCGGGATGACCAGCACCGCCAGGCCGCCGTGGGGCGCCGCGAGCTTGCAACCAAAGTACATCGACAGCGCACCCGCCAACGCGCCACCGGCGATACTGGCCGGGATTACGCGCAGCGGGTCTTTGGCTGCAAAGGGAATCGCGCCTTCGGAGATAAACACCATGCCGAGAATGATCGCCGCCTTGCCGGCCTCACGCTCCGTCTGGGCAAACTTGCGGCGTGCCAGGAAGGTGGCGATGCCCATGCCGATGGGCGGCACCATGCCCGCCGCCATCACTGCGGCTATCGGCGCGCCACTGTGCTCGGCAAGCATGCCGACGGAAAACGCATAAGCTGCCTTGTTGATCGGCCCACCGAGGTCGACGCACATCATGCCGCCCAACAGCACACCCAGCAGCACGGCGTTGGTAGTGCCCATATTGTTGAGGAAGCCCGTCAGGCTCACCAGCATGCGCGCCACCGGCGGCCCGACCAGGTAGATCATCGCCAGGCCGGTGAACAGGCTCGCCAGCAACGGAATGATCAGGATCGGTTTCAGCGCATCCAGGCTTTGCGGCAGCTTGACCGCGCGGGTGATCAGCTTGACGCAGTAACCGGCCAGGAAACCGGCGAATATCCCGCCGATGAAGCCTGCGCCCAATGTCGTCGCCAGCAACCCGCCGATCATGCCGGGGGCCAGGGCGGGACGATCGGCAATGGAGTAGGCGATATAGCCTGCCAGCAGTGGCACCATCAACATGAAGGCCTGGCTTCCCACCGACTTCAACGCGGCGGCAAGGGTGCCTTGCTCTTCAAACGCCGTGATGCCGAACATATAGGACAAGGCGATCAACAACCCACCCGCCACCACCATCGGCAACATAAACGACACACCGGTCAACAGGTGTTTGTACACGCCGGTCTTTTCTTGCTTGGCCACCGCACCGCTGGCCGCGCTCTCCACAGCACCTTCGGCCAGGGCCTTGTTGAGGGTGGCTTCGGACTGCTTGAGGGCAATGCCGGTGCCGCAACGATAGATCTTCTTGCCGGCGAAGCGCTCGGTGGCGACTTCGATATCCGCCGCCAACAACACCACATCGGCGTCGGCGATGGCCTGCGGGCTCAAGGGCGTGCGCGCGCCGACCGAGCCCTGGGTCTCGACCTGCAAGTCGTAGCCCAGGCGCTTGGCCGTCTGTTGCAAGGCCTCTGCAGCCATGAAGGTATGGGCAACCCCCGTTGGGCAGGCCGTAATGGCGACGATGCGCGGTGCATTTTTAGCCACGGGTGCCGTGGCGACAAATACCTGCGCCTCTTCTGCGCCGCGACGCAACACGGCGTCGACATCCGCCAGCGCCTGGGCCGGCGTGCTCTGGAACACGCGCTTGCCGACAAACCGTTGCATATCCACCGGCGTACTGGTGACCAACAACACCCATTCGGCATCGTCGATCGTGGCCTGGGACAATTGGCGTTCCGGGCGCTGTACATCCACCACTTCAACGCTGGTGCTCCAGCCCTGGCGTTGCGCGGCAGCGTCCAACAAGCGGGCGCACAGCACACTGGTGACCATGCCGTTCGGGCAGGCGGTAACAATGGCTAACTTCATCACAAACCCTCTTATTGTTCTGTCAGCGCACGCACATGGACGCCGCTTTCGAGGCGCGCCAACTGCGCGTGATCGCTGATACCGAAGCCGATCTGCGTCACTGCCATCGCGGCAATTGCCGTGGCGCGGCGCAGGGTTTGCTCCGGCGTATAGCCATTGAGCAGACCGTGGAGCATCCCAGCCAACAGCGAGTCGCCCGCGCCGACGGTGCTGGCGACCGTGACCTTGGGCGGCGTGGCGTGCAGCGATGTGCCTGGGCTGTACCAGCTCACGCCCGCAGCGCCGTCGGAGACCACCACGTGTTCCACACCCTGTTGATGCAATTGGCTGATGGCATCCGGGGCATTACCCAGGGCGTCGGCCAGTTCTTCGGTATTGGGTTTGACCAGCCACGGGCCAGCCTGCAAACCGGCGCGCAACGCTTCGCCGCTGGTGTCCAGGGCGACTTTCAAGCCAAGCTTTTTCAATTGTTCGAGCATTTTTTGAAACCACTGCGGGCTGACGCCGCGCGGCAAGCTGCCAGCCACGACCACCGCATCGAATTCCGGGCCGACGATGGCGATGAGTTTGAGCAGTTCGTTCTGCGCCTCTTCACTCACCAACGGCCCAGGCGCATTGATATCCGTGACCCGGCCATCCTGCTCGGCAATCTTGATGTTGCTGCGTGTCTCGCCCGGCACACGAATAAACGCATTACCAAATCGACGGCGGGCGATCAGCGCGTCGAAAGCCTGGGGGTTTTCTTCACCGAGAAACCCACCCACGCTCACCTGATGGCCCAGGTCGGCCAGCACCTGCGCCACATTCACGCCCTTGCCGGCAGCATGGGTCAGCAGGGTTTCGCTGCGGTTGACTTCACCCGGCTCCAGGCGCGCCAGGCGTACCGTCAGGTCCAACGCCGGGTTCAGCGTCAGGGTCAAAATCCTTGCCATTTACACGGCCTCCACTAGGGCTCGCACTTCGGCGGGCGAACCCACCGCCAGTGCTTGTTGCGCCAGGCCCTGGGCCTCGCTGAGACTGAATTCGCGCACGCGCGCCTTCACTTCGGGGATGCTGCGGGCCGACACGCTCAACTCATCGACACCCAGGCCGATCAACACCGGCACGGCCAACGGGTCCGCCGCCAGCTCGCCGCACACGCCGACCCATTTGCCATGGGCATGGGCGGCGCGCACGGTGATGTCGATCAGTTGCAACACCGCCGGGTGCAGGCCATCGGCCTGGGCGGACAGGGTCGGGTGGCCACGGTCGATGGCCAGGGTGTACTGGGTCAGGTCATTGGTGCCGACGCTGAAGAAGTCCACTTCCTTGGCCAAGACCGGCGCGAGCAACGCGGCCGACGGCACTTCGATCATGATGCCCAGTTGCAGGTCTGCCACCGGGATTTCCAGGCGCAGGCGCTCGGTCATGTCGCGCGCCGCGCGCCATTCGTCAACACTGCCGACCATGGGAAACATGATGCGCAGCGGGCGATTGTCCGCCGAGCGCAGCAGCGCCCGCAGTTGCGCTTCCATGATCTGCGGGCGCTGCAAGGTCAGACGAATGCCGCGCACGCCGAGGAAGGGGTTTTCTTCTTGGGCGATCGGCCAGTAAGGCAGCGGTTTATCGCCGCCCACATCGAGGGTGCGCACCACTAGCGGGCGACCGGCGAGGCCATCGAAGACGCGGCGGTATTCGGCTTCCTGGGTGGCTTCGTCCGGTGCTTGCGGGTGGGCCATGAAAATCAGTTCGGTGCGCAGCAAGCCAATGCCTTCAGCGCCCTGCTCCACCGCGCTGGCAACGCCGGCGCTTTCGCCGATATTGGCAAATACTTCCACGGCATGCCCATCGCGGGTCAGCGCGGGTTCATGGCGCTGCGCCGAGGCGGCTTGCAGGCGTTGTTCGCGGGTGTCGCGCTCGACCGTGGCGCGCTGCAGGGTGGTGGCGTCGGCGTCCACATGCAGGCGACCGCGCTGGCCATCGAGCAACAATGGCGTACCGGCGGCCAGCAGCAACACAGCCGCGCCGGCACCGACCAACGCCGGAATACCCAGCGCACGGGCGACAATGGCGCTGTGGGCCGTCGCGCCGCCACGGGCGGTGAGGATGCCAGCGACGCGCGCCGGGTCCAGACGCGCCACATCGGACGGACCGACTTCGTCCATCACCAGAATGTAAGGTTCGCTCGGCTCCTGGGCGCTTTCGACGCCACAAAGCTGCGCCAGCACACGACGGCCGACGTCACGCAGGTCGGCGGCGCGCTCGGCGAGCAGCGCGTCCTGCAACGACTCCTGCTGCTTGGCCGCCGCTTCGATCACACTCATCCACGCCGCTTCAGCGCTTTCGCCTTGCTTGAGGCGGGTGTCGACTTCGTCGGTGAGTTCCGGGTCGTCGAGCATTTCCTGGTGGGTGATGAAAATCTCGCGGATCGCCTTGGATTGGCTGCGTTCGATCAGGCCCTGGATATCCCGGCGCACATCGGCCAAGGCGCCGTGCAGGCGATGGCGCTCGATGGCGGAAGACTCGCCGCGCAAGGGGTAATCGAAGACCTGCTGCACCTGGATATGCGCAGGGCCGATGGCAATGCCCGGCGCGGCGGCGATGGCCTGGATCTGGCTGCCGGCCAAGGGTGCGCTGAGCACCGGCTCGATCTCGACGACTTCAGGCGGGGCACTTTGGGTTGGCAGTGGCTCGACCTCTTCACCCAGGCCCTCTTCCACCGCCGCCAACAGCGCGGGCAGCGCGTCGCCGGCAATGGTCGGCTCGGCGACAAACTCCAGCACTTGGCCGCGCCGCGCGCCGAGGCTCAGCAGTTTGCTCAGGCTTTTCACCGACACGGCGCCGACCGGGCCATCGACGATGCGCACACGCAGGTCGCCTTCAAAACTTTTCGCCAACTGCGCCAGGATCTTCGCCGGGCGCGCATGCAGGCCGTGGGCGTTGGCCAGGGTGATGCGCGCGGTGGGCCAGTCTGGCGGCAATTCACCGCCCAGCACTTCAAGCACGGCGCGGCTGCTGGTGGCGCGGCCGAGTTCCTGGCCGCGCCCTTCGATGAGCAAGGCGCACAAGCGTTCGAGCAGCGTCTGGTGAGCTTCGCCCAGGCTGGCCAGGCAGAACAGGCCGTTGAGCGGCTGGCCGAGGTAGCGCATGGGTTTGTCCGGGGTGACAAACGCCAGCCCTGGGCGCTTGACGGTCTGCTCACTGTGCAACCACCACAGGCCATCGCCCAGGGGCAGCGCATCCACCTGCTGCAACACGGCGGCGAAACCATTGCTCACACAATCGGCCTGACGCAACAGCCGCGCACCGCGCCAAACCAGTTCTTCGAAGTCGTCGGCGGACACGCCCAGGCTGATCATCTGCGCATCCAGTGCCAGTTCCTGCGGCGCACCTTGCAGCAGTTTCAACAGCGCTTCGGCGCTGCCAGCACGGCGCAGGGCCTGACCCAGGTCGGTTTCGCCGAGGGCGCGGGTGAGCAGCTGCAACAGGCGCAAGTGTTCGTCGGATTTGGCGGCAATGCCGATGGCCAGGTACACGATCTGGCCGTCGCCCCAGTCCACCCCTTCGGGGAACTGCAGCAGGCGCACACCGGTGGAGAATACCTGGTCACGGGTTTCGGGGGTGCCGTGGGGGATGGCGATACCTTGGCCGAGAAAGGTCGAGCCTTGGGCTTCACGAGCTTGCAAACCGCTGAGGTAACCCTCGGCGACCAGGCCGTCGGCCACCAGTTTTTCAGCGAGCAGGTGCAAGGCAGCAGATTTGTCCACGGCCACCTGGCCCATGGAAATCTGCTCTACAGTGAGCTCAAGCATGCCGTTCTCCTAGTTAGTGCAGTGGCGCACTAGGTATTGTTTTAAACAAACAGTGTAAAGGGTGTTCAGGTTTTACTGACTGAGCAGTCAATTGGCAGTAGCCACTCAGTCGCGAACGTCGTAAAAATACGCTGGCTGAAACGTTTAATCTATAGTTTATGGAAGACTACGCGTTAATTGCGCATCCTTGAAGAACCACTCGGCGCTTGAGCCAGGACATTGGTCGTGTACAGGAATCGGTTACGATTGGAGAAAATGTCGGGGCAAGCTCCAGAAAACAAGGAAATCCCGGTTTGAAACTCAGTGATATCGCCCGTCTTGCCGGTGTGTCCGTGACCACCGCCAGCTACGTCATCAATGGCAAGGCTGAACAGCAACGCATCAGCAGCGCCACCGTCGAGCGAGTGCGCGCCGTGGTCGAAGCCCATGGCTTTACCCCCAACCCCCAGGCCGCCGGGCTGCGCAGTCGGCATACGCGCACCTTGGGCTTTATCCTGCCCGACCTGGAAAACCCCAGTTATGCACGCATCGCCAAGCTCCTGGAGCAAGGTGCGCGGGCGCGCGGCTATCAACTGCTGATCGCCAGCTCGGATGATGATGCCGACAGCGAGCGCCAACTGCTGCAACTGTTCCGCGCCCGGCGCTGTGACGCGCTATTTGTCGCCAGCTGCCTGCCGGCCAGCGATGACAGTTATCGCGAGCTGCAGGCCAAGGGGCTGCCAGTGATTGCCATTGACCGGGTGATGGGCGCGGATCAATTCTGCTCGGTGGTCAGCGACGACCGCCAGGCGTGCCAGCAATTGACCAGCAGCCTGTTGCAGCCATTGCCCAAGCAGATCGTATTGATCGGCGCACGGCCCGAGCTGAGTATCAGCCAGGAACGTGCCGCCGGTTTCCGTAAGGCCCTCGAAGGGTTCACCGGTGAAGTGATCGTCGAACACGGTGAAGCCTTCAGTCGCGATTGTGGCCGACAGTTGATGGAGCAACTTCTGCAGCAACTGGGGCATTTGCCTGACGCGCTGGTGACCACGTCCTACGTACTGCTGCAAGGCGTGTTCGACGCCTTGCATGACTTCCCGCTCAAATCACGACCGCTGCGCCTGGGCACCTTTGGTGATACCCAGTTGCTGGACTTCCTGCCGCTGCCGGTCAACGCCATGGCCCAGCAACATCAACTGATCGCCGAGACGGCACTGCGCCTGGCCCTGGCCGCGATTGAAGAAGAACAGTACCAGCCCGGCGTGCATGCCATCGGCCGGACGTTCAAGCAGCGTATTCACGAGGCCTGAGCGTGGAGCTGATCGACACCCACACCCACCTGGACTTTCCGGACTTTGACAGCGATCGCCGGGACGTCCTCGCCCACAGCCGAGCCCTGGGCGTGCGGCGCATGGTGGTATTGGGGGTGTATCAGCAGAATTGGCAGCGGTTGTGGGACCTGGCGCAAGCGGACGAAGGCTTGTTCGCTGCCTTTGGCCTGCATCCGGTGTACCTCGACGACCATCGCCCCGCCGACCTGACGGAACTGGGCGACTGGCTGACCCGCCTGCACGGCCACCGGCAACTGTGCGCCGTGGGCGAAATCGGCTTGGATTACTTTCTCGAACAGCTGGACCGCGAACGCCAGCAAAGCCTGTTCGAAGCCCAACTGAAACTGGCGGCGGACTTCCAACTGCCAGCGCTGCTGCACGTGCGTCGCAGCCACGCCGCCGTGATTGCAACCCTCAAGCGCATTCGCCTGCCCCGTGGCGGCATCATCCACGCCTTTGCCGGCAGCCGTGAAGAAGCCCGCGAATACATCAAGCTCGGCTTCAAACTGGGCTTGGGCGGCGCCGCCACGTGGCCTCAAGCCCTGCGCATGCACAAGGTGCTGGCCCACCTGCCGCTGGACGCGGTGGTACTGGAAACCGACTCACCGGATATGGCGCCCGCCATGTACCCCGGCCAACGCAACAGCCCCGAGCACCTGCCGGACATCTGCACCGCGCTCGCCGAGCGCATGAATACCAGCCCTCTATTGCTGGCCGAGGCGAGCACACGCAATGCGTGCGAGCTGTTCAATTGGTAGAGAAGGCGAGACCACTTGCAGGTCCAGCGTTATCCGCTGACGGTAGCGGGCATATCGCAGCACCAGGAAATGCACCAGCAACACGATCAGCGAAATGTTGAATTGGCCGATCACACTGATCAGCCCCACCCACTCCGTCACGAGTGCCACGATGAGTGCCGTGCAGGTCAATACCACCATGCTCGGGCGCACCAGTGCCCAATGGTCTAGCGACCTGAATTGGCGCAATTGCCGAGGACAGTTCAACTGCAAGATCCACTGGCAATACGGGCAATCGAACGGCTCTTCGATGGCAATGGCGTTCAGTTGCCAAGGCTTGAGATTAAAGGTGATGTCGCAATGGGCGCAGTGCCCCTTGATGCCGATTACAGCGCTCATCGCTGTGCCTCCCCAGGACTTGAAATCGAGTGAAACAATTTTCACTCATTCAAGACCCCGGAAAAGAGACGCTGAGAAATCAGGACGAGCACCACGCCAGCAAACGACAAATCCTACATTCTGATCTCACACGCGGAACGCGCCGATCAATTGCTTCAACTCGATCACCTGTATCGACAGCTGTCGGCTCGCCGCTTCGGTCTGGTGTGCGCCTTGGGCGGCATGTTCGCCAGCCCGATTGATCTCAACGATGTTCTGGTCGATATCGTGGGCGACGGCGGTTTGCTGCTCCACGGCGGCGGCGATCTGCTGGTTCTGATCGACGATCATCCCTACGGTACCGAGGATGTTTTCCAGGGCTTGCTGGACCTTTTCCGACTGGCCCACGGTGCCACTGGCCATTTCATGGCTGCTGCCCATGGCCTTCACGGCCGCCGCCACGCCGCTGTGCAAGCGGCTGATCATCTGCTCGATTTCCTCGGTGGAGTGCTGGGTGCGTCGTGCCAGGGTACGCACCTCGTCCGCCACTACCGCAAACCCACGCCCTTGCTCGCCGGCCCGCGCGGCCTCGATGGCCGCATTGAGTGCCAGCAGGTTGGTTTGTTCGGCGATGCTCTTGATCACTTCCAACACGCTGCTGATGGACTGGCTGTCGGTGGCCAGTTGGTTGATCACCCGCACCGACTGATCGATTTCCGTGGCGAGCCGCGCAATGCTGCCCTGCTGCGACTGCACCAGGCCACGGCCGCTGACGGTTTCGTCGTTGACGCTATGGGCACTGCTCACCGCCGCCGCCGCACTGCGCGCGACTTCCTGGGCAGTGGACGACATCTGGTTCATGGCCGTCGCCACCTGCTCGATCTGCGTGCGTTGCCCGGAAACCGCCTGATTGCTCTGGGCCGAGACCGTCTCCACCTGCCCGGCCTGTAACTCGACCTGGCTGACGGTGTGTCCGACGCGCTCGATCAAGTCGTGGATCTTCGCCACGGTACCGTTGAACACCTGGCCCAGGTCACCCAGCTCATCGCGGCTATGCGCCACAAAGGTGACGGTCATGTCACCGGCCGCCACTTTATCCATCATCGCGCCCAGACGCCGCAGCGTGGTGCGCGTGGAAGCGTAGAAGCCTGCGTACAGGTAGAAAATCAACAGGAACACCGCGCTCAGGGCCGAGACCAGCACCACCATGTGCGTGCGGTTCTGTGCCAGGCGTTGTTCCAACTGTTGTCCGAGAAAGGTCAGCGTGGCGTCATCCAACTGGTAGGTCTGGGCCATCAACTGACTGACACTGTCGTAAAAGCCCTGCCAGGGCGCATCAAGGGTTTCGGCCATCACCACCTGCTCCTCGAATAACTCGCTGCCTTGCTTGAGGCTGGCGTTGCTGGCCTTGGCCAGGCTGTCGAGGGCCGCGTGCGCGGCTTTGCTGGAGCCCAAGGCATCCTGCAACTTCAAGCCATACTCGGCCTGGAGTTTTTCCAATTGCTGCAACAGCTCGTCAAAGCGTGTGCTGGACGACGAGTTGAGAAAACCTTGGCCCAGGGAATACGCGCCCATTGCCCGGCCTTCGCCCAGGGTCTGGGTGACTTGCGGGGTCACGCTGGTGATCAGTTCACTGAGTTGGCGCAGGTCGCTTTGGGAGTCTCGACTCAAGCCGGACTGGCTGGCGATGATCTGGCTGAGCATCTGCGCCTTGTTGAGCAACTTGCCGATCAGGGCACTTTTGCTCAGCAACGAGGTTTCCTGTTGTTGGGCCTTGAAGGCGGCGATCAACTCGTCGCGTTTAGCGTCAAACGCGGTGATTTGCTCGGGTTCGGTCGTCATGGCGCTAAGGCTTTGCAGGCGGTTCAGCACGCTGTGTTCCAAAGCGCTGATCTTGCCCTCAAGGTCGCCCGCCTTACCGGACTGGCCCAACGTGGCGTTGATCTGCACTTGGTTGTTGAGGGTTTCCAGGTCGCGGCGCAGGGCCAGGCTGCTGCCGAGCAAGTCGAGGCTTTGCAGCTCGACGCGTGTGCCCTGGAATTCACGCCACGAATCACGCACCAGGTAATAGTTGGTCGCCAGCATCGGCAGCAGGAACAACACGCTGATCAAGCTGAACTTCATGCCGAAGCTCAGGCGATTCATCAGGGCGACGGCGGGATAGAGCAAGCTCTTCACAGGTGAACTCCCTTTCTTTTATTTTTATTGAGGCGCAGGGCGGCAGTTAGCCAGCATCTGTATAGCTCAATTTGAAAGGGAGTTTTGTAACTTAAGGTTAATGAGATCAGCCGTCAGGGCAGTACCGTCCAGATGGCAAACCCGGCATACCACAGCACCGCCGCGCGCAGCAGCAGCTCCCACAGTCGGTCCAGGCTGTTGATGCCATCGGGGCCGACCGCTGGAGGCGGAATTTCTGCCGCGACCAGGCCAACTTTTTCCACCAGTTGGGCTGCGCTGATGTCCCAGCTCAGCAGTTCGTGGAGCATCACACGGCCGACCGCGACGAAGTTACCCACCAGGGCAAAACTGGCCGCCAGCAGGCGCACCGGCAGCCAGTCAAATGCGTGGCGCAGTTGCCCGGCCCGCTCAGCCACCAGAGGGTTCTTGCTGTGTTCACTGGCCAGTGCGAGCAGGCGATAAGCCAACGCAGCCACCGGGCCCAACAGGAAGTACCAGAAAATCACGGCAAAAAAGCTCTGGTAGGCCTGCCACAACAGATGGCCCTGGACGCGTTCAAGCAATTGTTCGCCACTGTCGGCGCTCAAGTTCAGGTCACGCTCGGCCACATGCTCGGCGGCTTGCAGGTCGCCCCGTCGCCAGGCATCGCGAAAGGGACCCAGCCCGGCGAGCAGATCACCACGGCCCAGGCTGTAGATCACCACCAACAGGTGCACTGGCAGTGCCAAGAGCCCGTAAGCCACCGGCTCCAACACCAACAGCAACAACGCCAGCAAAGCCACCGGCAACAACACCAGCAACGTCAGAATCAGCCAGGGCTGCCTGCCCATGCGCGGGCTCGATTCCAGCTTAGCCAGTTCCCGCAGCCAACCGCCATCACGCTGCAATCGCTGGCGCAGGGCCGAGAATTTCTCGATCCAGACCGCCAGCACCAACACCAGGAAACTCATCGTGCGTGTCCTCCATCCTGCAGGGCGCTGCGAAAGCGCGTCCAATCAAAAGCCGGGCCGGGATCGGTCTTGCGACCCGGAGCGATATCGCTGTGACCACAAATGCGCTGGGGCGTGATGCCGGGGTAAGCCGTCAGCAACTGGCGGGTCAGGTCGATCAATGACGCATATTGAGCGTCAGTGAACGGCTGGTCATCCGTGCCTTCGAGCTCCACCCCCAGGGAAAAATCATTGCAGGTTTCCCGCCCCTCGAATTGGGAGATCCCGGCATGCCAGGCCCGGTCGAGACAGGACACAAACTGCGTCACCGCCCCGTCACGCTCAATCAGAAAATGCGCAGACACCCGTAGGTCAGCAATCCCTTCAAAGTAGGGATGTTCCGTGACATCCAGGCGGTTCTGGAAAAACTCCTGCACTTTACCGGTGGCGAACTGCGCCGGTGGCAGGCTGATGTTATGCACCACCAACAGTGAGATTTCGCCGGCGGGGCGCTCGTTGAAGTTGGGTGAAGGGCAATGACGGATGCCCTGGCACCAACCGCTGGTGGGGTCCAACTGCATACAGGTTCCTTTAACGAGACAACGTGTGACCAGTATGCCGCGTTCGACCCTCAGGTTGCGATCACTTGCCGTGATTGAGTTGACGCAGCTTGCTCACCACAGCGGCCAGTGCGCGCTCGAACAGGGGGCCATCGTCCAGGGCATGCAGGACGCCACGCTTGAACGCCAATGCCAGTTGGCCGGCACTTTTCTCCATCACCTTGAGCCCCGTGCGACGGGTGAAGACATAGGTCTCGGCCGGCGCCATGATCGCCGTCAGTCGGCAGCGCAGCGTAGTGGCTTCGTTTTCCTCGAACGCCACCCATCCCCCCACCTTGAGTTCTCGGGCTTTAAGCAAGTCGGGGTCGTTGTCCGGCAAGTCGCTGACCGGGTCGGGTGACGCCGATGTCAGCACAAACGCCTCACGTACTTCGATCAACTCGTCGACGCCTTCAGGTGCCTGGACATGCAGGGCTTGCAAGCGCACAAAAAATTCGCGGGTGCTGAAGGGGTCGAACGCGGCGCTGGTCAAGCCGTCGCGCAGGGCCTTGAGCAAGCCCGGCAGTTGCTCCAGCAGATGGCGCCCGGCTTCGGTGTCTTGTTGCAGGCCAACACTCCAGATCAGTTCGTCCATGGTGCGCAGCCCCGCCTGCCACTGCACCGACTGCTCGCCATGCTTGAGACTGGCCAGCAACAGCACCTGGCTCCAAGCCTGCTGCAGGAACTGCACGACCGGACGCGGCAGGGTCTTGCCCAACAGCCGTTTGTTCAGCACATCGGCCACGCGCTGGCGGGCCGCTTCGGTGCGCACGCGCCCGGCTTCGGCATCACGGGTGTGTTGTTCAAGCAAATCGCTGCGCCGCCGCTCATCCGCGGTGAACGCACTGAACTCGGCGAGCAGTTGGGAAAAAATCGCCGGGTCTTCGACAAATTCGTTGAGCAAGCGCTGCACCACCTGCTCGATGCGCAGGTACAGATGGTCGCGCTGGCTGCCGCCCATTGCGGCGGTTGCGACTTCATTGAGCAGACGCCGCGCCGGGTGGCTGGCGCGACTGAAGAGGCTCTTGTCCAGCACCGCCACTTTCAGCATCGGGATCTGCAGGCGACCGATCAGGGCCTTGAAGGCATCAGGCACGGCGCGGTCGTTGAGGATGAATTCGAACAGCAGCGCGATCAGGTTGATCACATCTTCGTCCGCCTCCTCCACCACCCGCGACTTGCCACTCTTGACGCTGACGCGCGTGAGCAACTGCTCAAGCTGGTTGCGCAGGTCGAAATCATCCTCGACCTCAGGCTCCGGCACGTATTGCTGCAAATGGGAGAGCAGGCGCAGCAGGTCACGGGTGGCAATGGGCAAGGGTTCGGCGCTGGCTTCAAGCGTCGGCGCCACGCTACCGCGTACCGCCGTGAGCAACTGCTGGAGCGCGGCAAAGGCTTGCTGGCCATTTTCGTCAACGGGCGGCAGGGCTTCCTCGCGCGCAAGTTCACGGGACTCACGCGCTTCAAGCCGCCGCGACGGTACGCTTTTGAGTTCAGGCAACACACCGGTCGCGACCAGCAATTGATTGGCTTCGCCGTAAAGCTGGTCGGCGTCACTGAGTACGTATTTTTCAAACAGCTTGAGCATGATCAGCTTGACGCGGATCTCTACGCCCAGGCTGCGCCCCGCCCGCAGGAAAAATTCACACAACAGTGCAGGCCCCAGGGGGTTTTCGCGATCATCCAGGCGGTTGCCGAGCAACGCGCTCAAGCGCGCGGTGAGTTGGCCCAGGGCCAGGCCATCACGGTGCCGCACCCGACCCAGCATAGCCTCAAGCGCCACGGCTTTTTCGCGATCATCCCTGGATGAGCCCGGTGCCGCGTCGTAGGACACCACCGGCACCAACTGCAATTCTCCGCGTCCTGCCTGACCCAGACTGGCGAAGGCTTCAAACAGGCGCTCCATGAACACACGCTCGAAATTCTTGCGCTTGAGGCGCAGGTCGCGCATGGCTTCGAAGAAAATATGGTGATCAAGGTTGTTACGCGCCTTGTCGGCCATTTCGAACAAGGTGTCGTCAGCGTTATCAAACAGATCCTGCAGCCCTTGCTGCAACTGTTGCGCCGCCTTGTCGCGGACCTGCAGCAACACCACCGGCAGTCGGGCGAGCGGCGATGGCGTGGCGGGCGCCTTGTTGAAGGGCACCACCTTTCCGTCATTGTGCATCCTGGCCTCCTGAAACGGCGGTATGGGTCTGAACGTCAAAGCTATGACGCCAATTGCAAGGCGCGAGATTATCTTGCAAATGAGGGGGGTTGCGCCAGCAAACTCTGCCTTTGCTCGGTAAATGAGTGGCGAGCCTGGGTTCGAACGCGCACTGCCCCTATAATCGGGGCACTTTGTCTGTGGAGCCTGTTATGCCGAATCTCCGTCTTGCCGACCTCACCGCCGAAATCGAAGCCAACGTGCGCCGCGCACTGCTGGAAGATATCGGCAGCGGCGACATCACTGCGCAGTTGATCCCGGCCGAACGGCTGGCCACGGCCACCATCATTACCCGTGACACGGCTGTTATCGCCGGTACGGCCTGGGTGGATGCGGTGTTCCGCCAGCTGGACCCACGGGTCGCGGTGCATTGGCAGGTGGCCGATGGTGAGCGCGTCAGCCCCAACCAGGTGCTGTTCCACCTTGAAGGCCCGGCACGTTCACTCCTGAGTGGCGAACGCTGCGCGCTGAACTTCCTGCAGTTGCTCTCCGGTGTCGCCACCCGTGCGCAATTCCTGGCGGATTTTGTCGCCAGTACCCAGGTCAAGCTGCTGGACACCCGCAAAACCTTGCCGGGGCTGCGCCTGGCGCAGAAGTACGCGGTGACCTGCGGCGGCTGCCACAACCACCGTATCGGTTTGTATGACGCGTTCCTGATCAAGGAAAACCATATCGCGGCCTGCGGCGGCATTGCCCAGGCGATCACGGCCGCCCACAAGATCGCCCCCGGCAAGCCGGTGGAAATCGAAGTGGAAAGCCTGGATGAACTGCGCGAAGCGCTGGCGGCGGGCGCGGATATCATCATGCTCGATGAGCTGAGCCTGGACGATATGCGTGAAGCCGTGCGCCTGAACGGCGGCAAGGCGAAGCTGGAGGCCAGCGGCGGGATCAATGAAAGCACCCTGCTGCCCATTGCGGAGACCGGGGTGGATTACATCTCGATTGGCGCGATGACCAAGGATGTGAAGGCGGTGGATTTGTCGATGCGCCTCAGTATCTAAGGCGTTCAAAAATACTTCTGTGGTGAGCGGGCTTGCCCCGCTCACCACAGCTGCTTCTAGACCACCAAGTCGTTCATCTCGCAATACTCTTCCCACTCAACACCCAACACTTCAGCCGCCTCTTTATGCAAGGCCAGCCGTGCCGCTTCGAACTCTTCCGGTGTCGAGGTGTACTTGAGGGTCAGCTCCCAGGGCTGATAGCCCTGGCTCTCGGCCTCGTCCTCGAATGCCCACTGAATCTGGTCGCGCTGATCATCGGCGCTCAGGTCCTTGATCTCTTCTTTAAGTTGCGGCGACTCCTCGAGGTATTTTTCGAGGGCTGCTTGATGCCGAACTTCCTGGGTCATTTCAGTCGTGGTCATGTCGTTCTCTTAGATCGAGGAATGGGGATGCATCTGGGTCATCAAGGTTGCGCAGATACAAAAGAGCGGGCGCAAATGCCAGCTCGTCTGGCCTTCAGAACCATTCTGGGATCATCTGAAAACAGTGCTGCCGATGGTGCCTTTTTGCCCGAGACAGGAATCGAACCTGCGACCTTCGCGTTACGAGTGCGCTGCTCTACCGGCTGAGCTACACGGGCGGTGGGCTAAAGCTAGCACCGCATCGGGAGTCCGGCAACTTGCCGCCGTCAGCGGGCTATTACGCCTTGGGCCCAGAAGCGTGGTTGCAGCATGTTGGCATGGCTGTCCAGGTACTGCTGCTGGGCTTGTTCGATATGGGGGACATCACGCACGGCGATAACACTCAACAGACCAACGGCCAGCAGGCCCAGTACTTTCCAGGCGCCCCAGGCCAATGGCAATTGGGCGGTTTGCGGGGTTCGCCACACATGCAAGGCCATCAGCCAGCCCACCACCAGCGCCAGCCAGACCTGGGAGTTGGGCATCACGATCACGCCGTCGACCATGGACTGCACCAGCGCACCGACCAACGCCGCAAACAGGCACAGCCGCAGCAAATCTGCACACTCGGCGCTCAGCGCACGCTCACGCACGACACCGACCGTGGCCCAGCCGCCTCGCCATGCCAACACCGCGACGCACAACGCGGATGGCACGCCCCACTCGCTCGTCCATTGCAGGATGGTCTGATGGGGGTGAGCGGCAATGCTGTTGGTGATATCGGCGAAATGCATTGGCCCGAAGCCCAACCAAGGCCGCTCGACGAGCATATGCCAGGCCTGCCACCAGATCGGCCCTCGCCCCGACAACGACGTCGTGAGGCGATCGCTGGCGGCATTGGCGATCTCGATCCCCAGGTAATCCGCCAACACCTTGAACACCAGCCAATACAACAACAGTCCGCCCAGCATTGCGGCCAACTGCCAACCCAACCAGCGCCGGCCCCATGGCCCCAGCACCGCCAACACCACGCCCGCCGCGCCCATGCCAAGCCAGGTGCCACGCGTGCCGCCACCCACTGCAATCAGCCACCACACGCACAGCAGCGCAAACACTGCGGCCTTGAGCGAGCGAGACAGCGTGGGGATCAATAAGGGGAGCGCCAGCAGCGGCAAAGTAAACGTCTGGAACTGGCCGTAGAAACGTTTGTTGGAAAAGCCGGCCAGCAATACGTCAGGGTCTAGCGTGCGCTCAGCGCTGATGAACGCCAGAGCACCGGCGTAGGTGTATTGAATCGATTTGATCAGGCACAGCAGCACCACGAACAGAATCAAGACGCGGTCCAACGATTCACCGCCCTGGCGTCGCAGCAGGGCGAATGCCACCGCAATCGCGCCGCAGCTGACGAACGATGCCATTTCGACAAGCGCCCAGAGCGGCTGGTGAGCCCGCATTGACGACACCAGGCCCAGCACGATGATCAGCGTCAGGCCCAAGGCCGTGGTCCGGTCAACCAGCCGTTCAACGTGGGCGACCGACAGCCCGTACAGCACCGCGCAAGCCCCGATGGCGATCTGCATCACCCGTTGCAGATCATGCCCACTGAAGGGAGCACAAACCCCAACCACCAGCAGGCACACCACTGCCACCAGAAAAATACTGCCACGCTGCTCTACGGATAACGCCATCGGCCACCTCAACTTCCCTGCGCAGGGTTTAGCAGTTATGCACCGTCGGCGCCGCAACCTTTGGCGACATATTTTGCGTCAGCCGTGGTGGTGCATTTCCAACCGGTGGTGGCATTGCGCGTCAGGCTGATGGTCTTGCCCAGCACCGGTGCGGGCGCGTCGAGTATTTCGCAACGGATGGAGCCGGCGCCCGTGGCGACATCGCCTGCTACATCAATCTTGCAGTTGGCTGTCGGGCTGGTGCCGCCGATCAATGCCAGCGTCGGGACCGTGCCCTGGTTGAGGGTGTCTTCATACCCAGGCTTCAACGCGCTGATTTCAGCCAGGCCGGCGGTGAACTTGGCCTTGGCCTGGTGGGTGGTGTACATGGGCAGGCCGATGGTGGCCAAAATGCCGATGATTGCCACGACGATCAACAGCTCGATCAGGGTAAAACCTTTTTGACGTCTCACATTCACTCTCCAGGATAAAACTCATGACAAGGCGCGTCCTGCGCCCCGTTGTTGTGCAGCGGCGCCAGTGTACTCATCCGCAGACGCTCAATCGCGCGCAAGTCGCACATTCTGACATTTTATCCTGCTTCGCCCGCCTGCCCGAATCCGTCACCTGACTAAGCTATAAATCTTCGACGACCTCTGTGCGGAACGGTGACATGGACGACGCTTTAACGCTGTACGCCTGGGAAGGCATCAATCGCAAAGGACGCAGGGTGTGCGGGCAAACCACGGGCCACAATCTTGCCTGGGTCAGGGCCCAGTTGCGCCAACAGGGCATCAGCCCGGGGCATGTGCGCAAGAAATCCCCCGTTCTGCGAGGACTCACACCGTCGATCAAATCGACGGATATCACCCTGTTCACTCGCCAACTGGCGACGCTGCTGAAGGCCGGGATTCCCCTGCTGCAAGCTTTCGACGTCATCGGCGATGGCTTCGACAACCGCGCTATGCGCGAGTTGGTGCAGGGGCTGAAACAAGCGATCGCCGCAGGTTCCAGCCTGGCCGAAGCCTTGCGCAAACAACCGCGCCGCTTCGATGAGCTGTATTGCAATCTGGTGGCGGCCGGCGAGCAGGCCGGAGCGCTGGAAACCCTGCTGGAGCGTGTGGCGATCCATCGGGAAAAGAGCGAGCAGTTAAGGACCAGGATCAAAAAAGCCATGACCTATCCGATCGCGGTGCTGGTGGTGGCCAGCCTGGTCACCGGCGTTCTGCTGATCCACGTCGTGCCGCAGTTCCAGAACCTGTTTGCCGGCGTCGACGGCACGCTGCCCGGTTTTACCTTGCAGGTGATCGCCTTGTCCGAGTTTGTGCAGAAAGCCTGGTGGATCGTAGCGCTGGGCATTCTCGCGGGATGCATGGGGTTGCGCCACGCCTATAACGCCGCCCCTGCTTTTCGACTCTGGCTGGATGCCGGTTTGTTGAAAGCGCCGCTGGCAGGCAAACTGCTGACAAAATCGGCCGTGGCCCGCTACGCCCGCACACTGTCCACGACCTTTGCGGCGGGCGTCCCCTTGGTTCAGGCATTGGATTCAGTAGCCGGCGCGGTCGGTTCAGGGCCGTTCAAACAGGCAATCGAACATATGCGACACGATGTATCCACCGGCCTGCCATTGAATCAATCCATGCTCGCCAGCGGCCTGTTCCCTCCCATGGCGATCCAGATGACTGCCATCGGCGAAGAGTCGGGCACACTGGACCGTATGCTGGAAAAGGTCGCCAATCATTACGAGGCCGATGTGGACAACCTGGTCGATAACCTCACCAGCCTGATGGAGCCGCTGATCATGGTGGTCCTGGGCGGCATCGTCGGCGCGCTGGTAATCGCCATGTACTTGCCGGTCTTCCAGCTGGGGAGCGCGTTTTGAGCCTGTTACTGGTTGAACACCCGTGGGCCTTTGTGGTGATGGCAGGGATACTGGGGCTGATCGTCGGCAGTTTTCTCAACGTGCTGGTGTGGCGCCTGCCAAAAATGCTCGAACGGGAATGGCGCGCCCAAGCCCATGAAGTGCTCGGTCTACCCGCCGACCCAGCCGGGCCGACCTACAACCTGATGCACCCCAATTCCTGCTGCCCGCATTGCAACCATCCGATACGCCCGTGGGAAAATATCCCACTGCTCAGCTACTTGTTTCTGCGAGGTCGTTGCGCCCATTGCAAAGGAGCAATCAGCCCACGCTATCCACTTACTGAACTGGCGTGTGGACTGATCTCGGCCTGGGTGGCCTGGCATTTCGGCTTTGGCTGGCAGGCGGGCGCAGTGCTTGTACTGAGCTGGGGCTTGCTGGCGATGAGCCTGATTGATGCCGATCATCAATTGTTGCCGGATGTGCTGGTGATGCCGTTGCTGTGGCTGGGGCTGATCGTCAACGGGTTCGGCCTGCTGACGACATTGCCCGACGCACTGTGGGGCGCAGTGATCGGGTATATGAGCCTGTGGAGCGTGTTCTGGCTGTTCAAGCTGGTCACTGGCAAGGACGGCATGGGCCACGGCGACTTCAAGTTGCTCGCGCTGCTCGGTGCCTGGGGCGGTTGGCAGATTCTGCCGATGACGCTGTTGATGTCGTCGTTGGTCGGTGTGTTCGTCGGCTTGATCCTGATGCGGCTGCGTAAGGTCCAAGCGTCGGCGCCGATGCCATTTGGTCCGTATCTGGCAATTGCCGGCTGGATTGCATTGCTCTGGGGTGGTCAAATAACCGACTTCTATTTGCAGTCTGTCGGTTTCAGATGACCACTTCTGTTGCAACACCCTGGATTCTCGGCCTTACCGGCGGCATCGGCAGCGGCAAAAGCGCGGCGGCCCAGCACTTTATCGACCTGGGTATCGACCTGGTAGACGCCGACCACGCCGCCCGCTGGGTGGTGGAGCCTGGCCGTCCGGCACTGGCGCGTATCGCTGAGCACTTTGGTGCCGGCGTGTTGCAGCCTGACGGCCAATTGGACCGCGGCGCATTGCGCAAGCTGATCTTTGAAGTCCCCGAAGAGCGCCGCTGGCTCGAAGCCCTGCTGCACCCGTTGATTGGTGAAGAAATTCGCAGCCACCTGGCGCGGGCAACGTCACCTTACGCGATCCTGGTGTCGCCACTGCTGATCGAATCCGGCCAGTACAGCATGACCCAGCGCATCCTGGTGATCGACGTGCCGCAATCGCTGCAGATTCAGCGTACCCTGCAGCGCGACGGCATCAACGAGCAACAGGTACAGGCGATCCTCAAGGCACAATCCAGCCGCGAAGACCGCCTGAAACATGCCGATGACGTCCTGGTCAATGATCAGGACCTCGCCTGGCTGCACAGCGAGGTCGAGCGACTGCACCACTTTTACCTTACTTTGCGTGGAGGCCGATCATGAGCCAACCCTTGACCGTCGACTGCCCAACCTGCGGCGCACCCGTGGAATGGAAAGCGACCAACCTCAACCGGCCGTTCTGCTCGGACCGCTGCAAACTCATCGACCTGGGCGCCTGGGCCGCTGAAGAACACAAGATCCCCGTGGCCCCGGATGCCGAAGACGAACTGTTTTCCGAAGACCTGCCACCGCGCCACTAAGGGCGCATAAAGGCGTATTCCTGCTGGTCGTCGAGGTTTTCTGCAAGGTATTGCAGCTCGTCGGCCAGGTCTTCGAAACTGCGCACACCTTTACTCTGCTGCACCACCGCACTGAGCATGGCGCGCAGGGTCAGGCCAGGGTCAAAGCCGATTTCCTGTGCCGCATCCTGGCTTCTGCGCAATTCCTGCCGTGCCCACTCGTACACACTCATGATCCGTGCTCCTGGAAAAATTTTGCAGAGCATGGGCCTGCCAGGGCGCGTGAGATTTGATCTGGATCAACGCTGCGAATCGTCATCCTTCCAGGGCGCCGAGAGGTAACGCGTGCGGTTGAAAGTCTCCAGCCATTCCGGGCAAAACGCCACCAGGGCGCTGACGACCATTCCGTTGATAAAGGCCTCGGGGAAGATGATCAGCCACAGGTAGCCGATGAAATCCTCCAGCCATTCCGGCATCGCGAAACGGCCGTCGAACCACAGCAGCCACAGCCCGAACAGCAAGCAGAGCAAGGCCGATAATGCGGCGGCAAAAAATCCGGAACAAAAGATGTATACGAAGGGATTACGCGGTTGCGCTCGCTCCACCAGCAACGCGCAGGCCTCGGTGACCAGCACCGGCAGCACGATCAGCAACAGGCCGTTGATACCAAGAGCGGCCAGGTCCTGGCGCCCCAACATCATCAAGCCCAACTGTGCGGCAAAGCCACCGACAAGTGCCAAGGGCCAATCCAGCAGCAGCGTCACGGCGGTCATGCCAATGAAGTGATAGGACACGCCGGTGTCGAAATCCCGCCGTACCAGCCACAGCATGAACAACGCGAACACGGTGCCGAAGAGCAGGTGCTGGCGGCGCCGGTCGGCGAACAGCTCCACCCAGGGCGAACGCAGGACCGCCCACAGCAACACGGGCGCATATAACAGCCAGCCCACGCCCATCGTGGTTGGCGCCAGCATTGCGGCACTGATCACGGCGATACTCCCCCTGGTCGAATATCCGTCGGATGATCAGTTTACACCGACGTTTCAGAGGGGTACTTCCTGTGGTCATCATTTGAGCGCTAAGCTGCTAGCTATGGATGACTCAGATTACCTGCGCCTGCTCACCGTAGCGGCCGAACAAGCCAACGCGTTCCTGTCCAATGCCCGCAAGTGGGAGCGTGAGCGTTGGGTCTGCCAGCGCCTGCTGCAAGGCTTGAACGTGCCTTATCGAGCCGAAGAGTTTCACGCCGCAGGGCAAGAGCCCCCGGACGTGCTTTTTCGTGACGCCAGCTTCGAGGTGTTTTTCGTACTGGATGAGGGCCGCCGCCTGAACGACGAATGGCGCGACGAGCTACTGCGCCGGCGCAGCGCCTTCTCCCTGAGCCAACTGGTACGACGCGAGACCAAGCCGCGACGCATCCCGGCCCATGAGTTTCTATTGCGCTTGGCGCCTACACTGCGCAAGAAAGCCCATAACTATAAAGAGCGCGGGATGGACCTGGGCGAGCTGGATATTGTCGCCTTCACCAGCCTCAAGCGCGAAGTGCTCGACCTGAACAGCCATTTTCCGCCACCAACGGAATACCTGCGCCAGGGCTGGCGCTCACTGTCATTGGTGGGACCGACGTTTGCACGGGTGTTGTTCGCGCACCCGGACGCACCGGATTTCTTGCGCAACAACCTGGGCCGCAGCATAGTATTCGACGTGGGCATCAGCCTCTGATCCCCCGGACTGTAACGTGGCGCCCTTTTGCAACGTCTACCTGACGAGGCCTTTATGACCAGCCGCCTGAACCCCGATGACCAACAGCATGTCGAAGAGTACCTGCAACTCTCCCAAAACCGAGTCGAGCGCAAGCCTTTCCGGCCGTGGCTGCTCCTGGGTGTGGTGCTTGTTGTGGTGATCGGCCTGGGCCTGCTGAGCCGACTTTTGAGTTACCTGACGCTATGAGCTGCCTGGCGCTCGCGGGGGTAACTGCTCCGATTTCTTTTAGCCTTGCGAGATATCCCCATGACCCATCGTATTATTATCGTCGGCGGCGGCGCCGGCGGCCTGGAGTTGGCTACCCGCCTGGGTAAGACTCTGGGCAAGCGCGGCACCGCCAGCATCACGCTGGTAGACGCCAACCTGACCCACATCTGGAAACCCTTGCTGCACGAAGTGGCGGCCGGTTCGCTGAATTCTTCGGAAGACGAACTCAACTATGTTGCACAAGCCAAATGGAACCACTTCGAGTTCCAGCTGGGGCGCATGAGCGGGCTTGACCGTGAGCAGAAGAAAATCCAGCTGGCCGCCACCCTCGACGAAGAAGGCCGTGAGCTGGTGCCCGCACGCGTGCTGGGCTATGACAGCCTGGTGATTGCCGTGGGCAGCACCACCAATGACTTCGGCACCGAAGGCGCGGCACAACACTGCCTGTTCCTCGACACCCGCAAGCAAGCCGAGCGCTTCCACCAGCAATTGCTCAACCACTACCTGCGCGCCCATGCCGGGCAGACGGACGTGGTGGAAAAGATCAGCGTCGCCATCGTCGGCGCGGGTGCAACCGGGGTCGAGCTGGCCGCCGAACTGCATAATGCCGCCCATGAACTGGCCGCCTACGGCCTGGACCGCATCAAGCCGGAAAACATGCACATCACCCTGATCGAAGCCGGCCCACGGGTGCTGCCTGCCCTGCCGGAGCGTATCGGCGGGCCTGTGCATAAAACCCTGGAGAAACTTGGAGTGACCGTGCTGACCAATTCGGCGGTGAGCGAAGTGACCGCCGATGCGTTGATCACCAGCAGCGGCCAGGTAATCCCCGCCAGCCTCAAGGTCTGGGCCGCCGGGATTCGTGCGCCAGGCTTCCTCAAGGACATCGATGGCCTGGAAACCAACCGCATCAATCAACTGCAAGTACTGCCGACACTGCAAACCACCCGCGACGAAAACATCTTCGCCTTTGGCGACTGCGCCGCCTGCCCGCAACCGGGCACCGACCGCAACGTACCGCCACGGGCCCAGGCGGCTCACCAGCAAGCCTCGTTGCTGGCCAAGTCGCTGAAGCTGCGCATCGAAGGCAAGGACCTGCCGAGCTACAAGTACACCGACTACGGCTCGCTGATCTCGCTGTCGCGCTTCTCGGCAGTGGGTAACTTGATGGGCAACCTCACCGGCAGTGTGATGTTGGAAGGCTGGTTGGCGCGGATGTTCTATGTGTCGCTGTACCGCATGCACCAGATGGCGCTGTATGGCTTCTTCCGCACGGCGATGCTGATGCTGGGGAGCAAGATCGGGCGTGGCACCGAGCCACGGCTCAAGCTGCACTGATCGACTACGCCGCTGAAAAAAATCCCCCTCTCGAAAAAGAGGGGGATTTTTATTGGGCCCTGTAAAACTCAGCCATATGGTCGACGAACGCCCGCACCTTCGGTGCCAAGTGCCGGGACTGTGGATAAAGGGCGTAATAGTGCCGCTCGCCTAGCGAGTAATTAGGCAGGATCGGCACCAGGTGGTCCTGCGCCAAATCACTGCGCACCGTGGCCTGGGTAAAACACGCAATGCCCGCCCCCGCCAATGTCGCCGCATGCAGCGCACTGATGGTGTTGCTCCTGAACCGCCCGGAGGGTGTCACCGTGACGGCCTCACCGCGTACCGGGCTCAACACCCAGTCCGACGAGGCGCCAATGAATGTCAGCAGGCGGTGCCTATCGAGCTCCTGGGCCGAACGCGGCAAACCATGGCGGCCGATGTAAGCCGGTGAAGCCACCAGCACCTGTTTGGAAACCGTCAACGCTCGGGCCATCAACGTCGTGTCCGCCAAGGCGCTGGCGATACGCAGGGCGACGTCAAAGCCGTCAGCGACCAGATCGACAAACTGATCATCGCAATGCAACTCAAGCTCGATATCCGGGTAGCGTCGCTGAAAACCCGGCAACCATTGCGGCAGGTCCAACGTCCCCACCACCAGCGGAACACTGACCCTCAGCAGACCTTCCGCACGCTGATGCCCCTGGGCGACAGCCTCGGAGGCTGCCTCGACGCGATCAAGGATATCAACGCACGCTGCGTAGTATTGCTCCCCTGCCGAGGTCAAGCTGAAGCGCCGCGTATTGCGATTGATCAGTTGGGCGCCCAATTCAGTTTCCAGTTGCTGCAACTGCCGGGAAATCGTCGAGTGTGTGGTGTCCAGGCGTTCTGCGGCAGCAGAGAACCCCTTGGCTTCAACGATGCCCCGAAAGGCGCGCATGGCGGATAACTGGTTCATGGAACGGGTGATCCCAGGCTGATCAGGGGGAATCAGTTAACCGGCAGAGCGATGATTTGCGAGGTGGTCAGCACCGAACCGAAGGTGTCTTCGATCTCAGCCAGCGCCGCGTTATGCAACTCATCCTTGGTCACCGAACGGCCATCGACACGGGTGATCGCCCGGGTCGCGGTGGCATCGGATGCTACCACAACGTCATACCCCAACGGCGCAGCGTCCCGGGCGGCACCGGCGACACAGGCGTGCGTCATCAGGCCCGTGATGATCAGGGTCTTGATGCCTGCTTGCTTCAACTGGGCATCCAGATCGGTACTGGCAAAGACGCTGACGGTGGTTTTCTGCACCAATCTGTCTTGCGGGCGCGGCTTCATCAAGGGGTGGAAATCGACCGTCTTGCCATTGGTTGCGAATACAGCCGCGCCGTCTGGGGCGATGTGTTGCACATGGATAACCTGGATGTGTTCCTTGTCGGCAAACTTGATCAGGCGTTGGGTATTTTCCAGGGCCTTCATACCGTCCGGGATCGGCATGCGGCCGGTGAAGTATTCATTCTGGAAGTCGATCACCAGCAAGGCGGTGGTTTTCGGGTCCAGCCGGCCGATGGATTCCGCTCCCGACATGGCACGGATAGTGGGATGCGGGTTCGCCGCAGCATCGGCGGCGGCGGCAAATTGGCCGAAACCCAACATCATGCCCAAACCAACGAGCGTGGATTTGGCCCATGCAGGCAATGAACGAGTCGATTGAGGGCAGAGCAACGATACGGTACGGGTCATGATGCGAATTCCTGTTGGGGTAAGTAACTGACGGAGCCCAGTCTAGGAGGCGACCGCCGCAGCACCAACGCACCAATCAGCACAATATCTGTTTGGAATCCGCACAAATGATGTAAAAAACAGGCAAAAAAAATCCCCGTATCTTGCGATACGAGGATTTTTAATATGGTCGGGGTAAGGGGATTCGAACTCCTGACATCCTGCTCCCAAAGCAGGCGCGCTACCGGACTGCGCTATACCCCGGTAAAAAAAGGCGACCTTTCAGTCGCCTTCTTCGATCAGGGCTTTTGGCCTCTGATCTTAAGATTCGATTCCAGCGTTAGCTGGTCTCAAAAATGGTGGGTCGTGTGGGATTCGAACCTACGACCAATTGGTTAAAAGCCAACTGCTCTACCAACTGAGCTAACGACCCAAATATGGTCGGGGTAGGGGGATTCGAACTCCCGACATCCTGCTCCCAAAGCAGGCGCGCTACCGGACTGCGCTATACCCCGATATTGAAATTGGCTCCGTGACCAGGACTCGAACCTGGGACCCAATGATTAACAGTCATTTGCTCTACCGACTGAGCTATCACGGAACTACATATTTCAAAGTACTACGTTGTTGCTTACTACCTTCTCTTCGACTTGTCCGCATCGCTACGTTCATGTCTCTGAGGCGCGCTATTCTACAATCTTAAAAACCCCTGTCAACCCTTTAAATTGCTTTTAAGACAATGATTTGCGCTTGTTTCTGATTTCTTCTTGGGGAGAAGAAACCCGTGGGCTGACGTTGCTGCGGGGCGCACTTTACAAGCCTTTTCCTTACAGTTCAACGCCCTATCGAAAAAAAAAGGCCCCGCGATGCGGGGCCTTCTTTTATTGCGCCAGTTGCAGGCCTCAGTGGAAGACGATTTCGTCGTTTTCCACAGTCGCCTCGACGCTGGTGCCAGGCATGAAGCTGCCGGACAGGATCAGCTGGGCCAGCGGGTTCTCGATCCAGCGCTGGATCGCACGTTTCAGAGGCCGTGCGCCATACACCGGGTCGTAACCGACTGCGATCAGCTTGTCCAACGCCTCGCTGCTCAATACCAGGTCCAGCTCGCGCTCTGCCAGGCGACTACGCAGGCGGCCCAACTGGATCTCAGTGATGCCCGCGATCTGATCCCGTGCCAGAGGCTCGAAAATCACCACTTCGTCGACCCGGTTGATGAACTCCGGACGGAAGTGGCTGGTCAGCGCATCCATCACGGCAGCGCGCTGGCCTTCACGATCACCCACCAACTCCTGGATCTGTGCCGAGCCCAGGTTGGACGTCATCACGATCACCGTGTTGCGGAAGTCCACGGTACGCCCGTGGCTGTCCGTCAGACGGCCATCTTCCAGCACTTGCAGCAGAATGTTGAACACATCCGGATGCGCCTTCTCGACCTCATCCAGCAGGATCACCGAGTAAGGCTTACGCCGCACGGCTTCGGTCAGGTAACCGCCCTCTTCGTAGCCCACATAGCCTGGTGGTGCGCCGATCAAGCGAGCCACCGAGTGTTTCTCCATGAATTCGGACATATCGATCCGCACCATGGCCTCTTCCGTATCGAAGAGGAACTCGGCCAAGGCCTTGCACAGCTCGGTCTTACCCACGCCGGTCGGGCCGAGGAACATGAACGAGCCGCTCGGACGGTTCGGGTCGGACAAGCCGGCCCGCGAACGCCGTACCGCGTTGGATACCGCCACCACGGCCTCCTCCTGGCCGATCACGCGCTGGTGCAACAGGCTTTCCATCTTCAGCAGCTTGTCACGCTCGCCTTCGAGCATTTTCGACACGGGAATGCCGGTCCACTTCGAGACGACTTCGGCGATTTCTTCCTCGGTCACCTTGCTGCGCAGCAACTGGTTCTCAGGCTTGCCGTGCTGGTCGACCATCTGCAGGCTGCGCTCCAGGTCCGGGATCACCCCGTACTGCAACTCGGCCATGCGGTTCAGGTCACCTTTACGGCGCGCGGCTTCCAGCTCCTGGCGGGACTGCTCGATCTTTTGCTGAATCTGCGCAGAACCTTGCACTTCGGCTTTTTCCGAAGTCCAGATTTCTTCCAGGTCCGAATACTCGCGTTCCAGACGGACGATTTCTTCCTGAAGTTTTTCCAGGCGTTTCTTCGCCGCGTCGTCTTCTTCTTTCTTCAGGGCCTGGGACTCAACCTTCAGTTGAATCAGGCGACGATCCAGGCGGTCGAGCACTTCCGGCTTGGAGTCGATCTCCATGCGGATGCGGCTGGCCGCTTCGTCGATCAAATCGATGGCCTTGTCGGGCAACTGACGGTCAGTGATATAGCGATGGCTCAATTTGGCCGCCGCAATGATCGCGCCGTCGGTGATCGCCACCTTATGGTGGACCTCATAACGCTCTTTCAGGCCACGCAGGATCGCGATGGTGTCTTCTTCGCTCGGTTCTTCCACCAGTACTTTCTGGAAGCGACGCTCAAGGGCCGCGTCCTTTTCAATGTACTGGCGATATTCGTTGAGCGTCGTGGCACCGACACAATGCAACTCGCCCCGCGCCAAGGCTGGCTTGAGCATGTTGCCCGCATCCATCGAGCCTTCGCCTTTACCGGCGCCGACCATGGTGTGCAGTTCGTCGATAAACAGAATGATCTGTCCTTCCTGCTTCGACAGTTCATTGAGCAGGGATTTCAGGCGCTCTTCGAACTCGCCACGGAACTTGGCACCGGCAATCAGCGACCCCATGTCCAGGGACAGCAGGCGCTTGCCTTTGAGGCCGTCCGGCACTTCACCATTGATGATGCGCTGGGCCAGGCCCTCGGCAATCGCGGTTTTACCCACGCCAGGCTCACCGATCAGCACCGGGTTGTTCTTGGTGCGACGTTGCAGGACCTGGATGGTCCGACGGATTTCATCGTCACGGCCGATCACCGGGTCAAGCTTGCCTTCTTCGGCGCGCTTGGTCAGGTCGACGGTGTATTTATCCAGGGCTTGGCGCGACTCCTCATGGTTGGGGTCGTTCACCGCGTCGCCGCCGCGCAGGTTGTTGATGGCGTTTTCCAGGGCTTTCTTGCTCACGCCCTGGCCCAGCAACAACTTGCCGAGCTTGCTGTTCTCGTCCATGGCGGCGAGCAGCACCAGTTCGCTGGAGATGAACTGGTCGCCCTTCTGCTGGGCCAGACGGTCTGCCTGGTTAAGCAGGCGCGCCAGGTCCTGGGACATATTCACGTCGCCAGTCGGATTTTGGATTTTCGGCAGTTGGTCGAGCTCTTTGCTCAACTCCTTGCGGAGGCTGTTGACGTCGAAGCCCACCTGCATCAGCAAGGGCTTGATAGAACCACCTTGCTGCTCCAGGAGCGCCTGCATCAAGTGTGCAGGCTCAATGGCTGGGTGGTCGAGGCCCACCGCCAGGGATTGAGAGTCAGATAACGCCAACTGCAATTTGCTGGTTAAACGATCTATACGCATTAGTCACCTTCCTTTTGAGCAGGCCGGAGCTATAAAACATTCCTGAATGAAGAAACCTGCCAGATACCCTTATAGATGGGGTGGATTCTGGGAGTTTCAAGCTTCGGACAGTTGACGCAGATCAGAGGAGTCTAGCGTTCCAGCCAGATAAGGGAGGCAAACCGACCGGTGCGTGGGCTACGGCGGTAAGAAAAGAAGCGCGGGTCGGTCACGGTGCAGAATCCGCCACCATAAACACCAGTGACACCCCGTGCACCCAGGCGCAAACGGGCCAGCTGATAGATGTCGGCCATGTACTTGCCGGGATTGCGGCTGGGCACAAAGGCTTCGGCGGTGATCGGCTGTTGCTGCATGAAGGCTTCACGCACTTCCGGGCCGACTTCAAAGGCTTGCGGGCCAATCGCCGGGCCGAGCCAGACCAGCACTTCGCCGGGTTCGACATCCAGGCTTTCGAATGCTGCTTCCAACACGCCCGCCGCCAGGCCACGCCAACCAGCATGGGCTGCGGCGACGCGAGTGCCAGCACGGTTGCAGAACAGTGCGGGCAGGCAATCGGCAGTCATTGAGGTGCAAGCGATGCCAGGGGTGCTGGTCCAACTGCCATCGGCTTCAGCGGTGCGGCCTGGGTCAGCTTCGACCACGGTCACACCATGAACCTGACGCAGCCAGGCCGGCTGGATATCAAAGGCATCACTTAAACGACGGCGATTCTCAAGGACAGCCTCCAGGCTGTCCTCGACGTGATCGCCCAGATTGAGGCTGTCGAACGGCGCCAGGCTGACGCCGCCCGCACGGGTGGTGACGCAGGCTTTCACCTGAGCCGGCGCAGGCCAGTCAGGAATCAGCCAGTCACTCATCCGATAAACGCCTCGCGATCCTGCTTGAGCAGCGACAACAACCAGACCAGATCGTCCGGCAGAGGCGATTCCCAGCTCATCCGTTTACCGCTCGTCGGATGATCCAGTTCCAGGAAGCGCGCATGCAGTGCCTGGCGTGGGAAGGTTTTCAACGATTCAACCATGGTCTGGCTGGCCGCAGGCGGAATACGGAAACGACCGCCGTAGGCCGGATCGCCGACCAACGGGAAGTTGATGTGCGCCATGTGCACGCGAATCTGGTGCGTACGACCGGTTTCCAGCTTGACCCGCACGTGGGTGTGGGAACGGAAACGCTCCAGCACACGATAGTGGCTAACGGCCTGCTTGCCGCCTTCCATCACCGCCATACGCTGGCGCTGCTGGCCGTGGCGACCGATCGGGGCGTTGATCTTGCCACCCGCTACCACCACGCCGATCACGATGCACTCGTAGATCCGGCTGACGCTGCGGCTTTGCAATTGTGTGACCAACTGCGTCTGCGCCTGAATGGTCTTGGCTACCACCATCAAACCGGTGGTGTCCTTGTCCAGACGGTGCACGATGCCGCAGCGCGGGACATTGATGATGTCCGGCACGTGGTGCAGCAGGGCATTGAGCAAAGTGCCATCAGCGTGCCCGGCCGCCGGGTGAACCACCAGGCCTGCGGGTTTGTTGATGACCAGGATGTCGTCGTCTTCATAGACGATATCCAGCTCGATGTCCTGGGCGACCCATTCTCCCTGGGCTTCCTGCTCGGCAGTCAGCTCAAGAATCGCACCGCCATGGACTATGTCTCGCGGGCGGATAACCGCTCCATCCACAGTCAGGCGGCCGTCTTTGATCCAGGCGGAAAGGCGCGAGCGCGAGTGCTCAGCGAATAATTGTGCGGCGACTTGATCGAGGCGTTGGCCGCCCAATTCGGACGGCACCTCTGCGCGAAGTTCAATTTTATCGGACATGCTCAGACTAGGCGTGGCACAGCCTTTGGTTTCGGCTGCGCGCTTGTGGTTAAATACGGCGTCTTTTGCCCCGAGGCTTTCAACGGGGCGCTCATCATAACAGGACGGCCCCGCCCAAGACAGCGGCCGTCATAGGGACGCAAGCCGCCATGCAAGTGAAACACCTGCTGCTGATCGCCATCCTCGCCATGACTGCTGCTTGCTCGTCAACAAAGGAAGTCGTCGACGAAAACCTGAGCGAAGTCGAGTTGTACCAACTGGCTCAGAAAGACTTGGACAATAATAGCTTCACCAGCGCCACAGCGAAGCTGAAGGCACTGGAGTCGCGCTATCCGTTCGGGCGCTACGCCGACCAGGCCCAGCTCGAGCTGATCTACGCCAACTACAAGAACGCTGAGCCGGAAGCTGCCAAGTCCGCCGCCGAGCGTTTCATCCGCCTGCACCCGCAGCACCCGAACGTCGACTACGCCTACTATATGAAGGGCCTGACCTCGTTCGACCAGGACGTCGGCCTGCTGGCGCGCTTCCTGCCGCTGGACATGACCAAGCGTGACCCGGGCGCTGCCCGCGACTCCTACAACGAGTTCGCGCAGCTGACCAGCCGCTACCCCAACAGCCGCTACGCGCCAGACGCCAAGCAGCGCATGATCTACCTGCGCAACCTGCTGGCTTCCTACGAGATCCATGTGGCGCACTACTACCTGACCCGTCAGGCTTATGTAGCCGCCGCCAACCGTGGTCGTTATGTCGTAGAGAACTTCCAGGAAACCCCTTCCGTGGGTGACGGCCTGGCCGTGATGACCGAGGCTTACCAGCGTCTGCACCTGGACGAACTGGCCAGCACCAGCCTGGAAACCCTGAAGCTCAACTACCCGGATCACCCAAGCCTGAAAGACGGCCAGTTCGTGCCTCAGGTTGCCGAAGCCGACAATCGTTCGTGGCTGAGCAAGTACACCCTGGGCCTGATCGAATCCCGTCCACCACTGCCGCCGGGCGAAACCCGCGCCAACCAGGACGTGATCAAGCAGTACCAGGACGCCAAGGACGCTATTCCTTCGGAGCTCAAGCCGCATGACGAGAACGGCGACGTGATCAAAGAAGAAGAGCCTGAGGCCCTGGGCAACAACCAGGATCGTTCGTGGTTCAGCTACATGACTTTCGGTGTGTTTGACTGATAGCACCCGGTGTCATCAAGAAGGAGCCTTTCGAGGCTCCTTTTTTGTGGGTGATATTTATTGCGCTGTGCGCCTGGCACGTCCTTGGCTAAACTGGCGCATTCCTTGTCGAGAAACTGCCCATCATGCTTCGTCTATTGTTCTGGATTGCCGTCATTGCCGCCGCAGTATGGTTCTGGCGCAAATTCAAAAGCCCGGCCGCCAAGCAGCATCGCGCCAGCGAGCCTGACGCAGCCCTGATGGTGCGCTGCGCCCATTGTGGCGTGCACCTGCCACAGGATCGTGCCTTGAGCTCGCGCCAGGAGTGGTATTGCACCCAGGCGCATCTGGAACAAGGACCGAAGTCTATCCAGCGTTGATCCGACCTTCGGGCGCATAAGGCGCGGGGTCGATGATCGGCGTACGCGCCAGCAGCAGGTCGGTAAACAACTGGCAGGACGCCGGCGCCAGCACCAGGCCATTGCGGTAATGCCCGCAGTTGAGCCACAAGCCGCTGAAGCCCGGCACTGGGCCGATGTAAGGAATGCCTTCCGGCGAACCGGGGCGCAATCCGGCCCAGTGCCCAACCACCTCAGCGCCCGCCAGGGCGGGAATCAACTCCACCGCCGATGCCTTGAGGCTTTGCAGCGCTGTTTCGGTGGGGGTCTTGTCGAAACCTTCATGCTCCAGGGTACTGCCGATCAAGATGTGCCCGTCACGTCGCGGGATCGCATAACGCCCCTTGGCCAGGACCATGCTCGACAGGAAGTCCGAGGCGCATTTGTACAGGATCATCTGGCCCTTGACCGGCTCGACCGGCAGCGACAGGCCCAACGTACCCAGCAGTTCACCACTCCAGGCGCCAGCTGCCAGTACGACCTGATCGCCGAAGATCGGCCCATTGGCGGTGTTCACCCCCACGACATTGCCCGCATCCAGAACAAACCCAGTCACTTCAGATTGTTCGTGAACGGTCACGCCGGGCAACTCCAGCAGCGCCGCCTTGAGGGATTTGACCAGGCGCGGGTTGCGCACATTGGCGACGTCAGCCATGTAGATCGCGCTGGAGTACCCGCCGCCCAGCACCGGAACGGCATCATGGGCAGCCGAGACATCCACCTTGCTCAAGGGGCGACCTTCCCGCGCAGCCCAGGCCAGGGCTTCGGCTTCGTCGTCCAGGTCCAGCCAGTAAAGGCCGGTGGTATGCACCTCTGGATCAACCCCCGTCTGGGCGAACAGGCGCTGCGCCAGCTGTGGATAAAAGTCCTGGGACCAATGGGCCAGCGCAGTGACAGCCGGGCTGTAGCGCCACGGATACAGCGGCGAGACAATACCGCCGCCCGCCCAGGAGGACTCCTGTCCCAACCCCGCGCGCTCCAGCAGCACCACGGCTTGCCCTTGGGTCGCCAGGTTGAACGCCGTCAACAAGCCGATGACCCCGCCACCGACAATCACTACCTGCTGTTGCTCTGCCATCATTTGATCCAGCCGATAAATAGGAACACACGCACCTGGCGCCCAGTCGTCCAGCACCCTCATCATTGCCCCCAGCACAGCTTGCGCGACATGTCCGGAGCGGCGCCCGGATTGGTCCGCGCGCCTGCGCTGGTCAGGCTGAAGTCGCCGCAAAGGTCGCCGGTCATCACCGAGCCGACGCCAGGCGTAGCCACCAACTGGAAATCCTGAGGGTTCAATGCAGCGGTGATTCTATAGCGATCATTGCCCTCGCTGACGCCGCTTGCATCAATAAAAGTGCCGCTCCTCGTATAAAACCGCTCCAGATGCTGAGCTTGGTCGATCAATAACGCGGCGATTTCAGCGCGATAGACCTTTTTCATATGGCTGGCGTAGCCGGGGTAAGCAATCCCGGCCAGCACCGCAATGATCACGACGGCAATCAGTAACTCGATCAGGGTAAAGCCCTGGCTGTCCATGCCCATTTCAACGCTCCTTATTGAAGTTGCCGCCAGGCCACCCGCCGAAAACGCGAGCCGCCCTCCTCTTCTACCCGCGCATAGACGCTCTCCAGCACCGTGCGCAATTGGCCGCTTAACCCGACGGCCGTTACTCGATATGCGTCGGCCAAGGTTTGTGGTGGTACATGCGCCAGCCCCACCGCAGGTCCCAGGGATTGAATGCCGTACAAACCTCCGCTCAGCGCTACCCAAGTGACACCCGAGACAGGGTCCAGCCCAGCCCCAACCACCGAATAGGCGGCGGCCGGCGGTGCACAGGTGACAATCGACCAGCACGGCAGCAGCGTCGCAAAGGACCGCTGCACGCTCGACTCTCCGCGTCGCAGGCCGCTCTCGGCGCTTTGCAGCGACTGATTGCGGTGCCAGAGGCTAGCGGTGACCTTTTGCTGGGTGACCGCGCCTTGCATGGATGACAGACCGATCAGCGATAACAACAGCAGGAACACCAGGCTGATCAGCAGCACCATGCCGGCCTGCCGTAAACGAATATTCTCTATAAGTTTCATCGCCGCCCTACCCCAGACGGTTTCGCAGCGCAGCCACGACGCTGTAGGTTTGATCCTTCACGCGTCCGGCGGGATCTTGCAGCGTCATCAGGATGCGCACGCTGCGTATCAAGCCCAGGTCCGCCGGGCTCGCGTCGTAACGCGCCACCTCCGTCGACGAGGGTTTGGCAGCCACGCCAAAGCTGATATCGAAAGCCTGCACGTTATCCACCAGCACGGCCTTGGCGGGGGCCGCAGGCGTGCTGACTTTCAATTGACCGGCTTCGAAGGTGTAGGTGATCTGGCGCAGCGCAAAGCGGATTTGCCCGGGGGCAGGCGCAGGAGAACTACCTGCGTAGGCCTGCGCGGCGCCCGTGCAGTCGGACAATACGGTCCAGTCAGCCTTGCCATTCTCGTTACCAACATCTGCCGTGACTAGCGTCAGCGACTTCGCCCCCGCCTCGATCTTCCAACTGACAGGCCGATCAAAGGCCGGCGGGGCATTGTCGATAAACGCCGTGGCCAAACAGCCAAACATGCCCGCCTGGCGAATATCCTGGGTCATCTTGCCCAGCACGAACCGTGCGTCATCCTGCAGCAACATCGCAGCCTGCTGGCTGGCGTGGGTGGCTCTGGAACCTATCAGCACCTGGGTACCGCCCAACACCAATACCAAGCCGGTGGCCAACGCCAGCAGCAATTCCACCAGACTGAATCCCCCAACACGACGCCTCATTGCGACCCCCTCGATCCATCGCTGACGCGACTGGTCAGGGTGAATGTTTCCCGAGCCCCCGGCCTGTTCGTGCCCCGGCTATCGTCCCAACTGATGCTGACAGTCACCTCACCCGCACTGACCGACACCGAGCCTTTGGCACTCGCCCCGGCGAAGCCGAGGATATTGGCCTCGAAATCATGCAGGTCCAGGTCGCGCACGCTGGCAGACGCGCTGCTGGCCGGTGCACGTTCGGCCCGGCCCCAGGAGTAGTCGACAGCGGAATTGGCGCGGATTCGGTCAAGCATGTCGTAGGCAATGAAACTGGCCTGGCTGGTCATTCGGGAACTGTCTGTGTACTTGAGCGCATTGAGCTGGATCACCGCCGCGCCCAGCAGGCCGATGGCGAGAACCAGCACGGCAACAAGCACCTCGATCAGCGTCATGCCGATTTGGTGTCGAGAAAAATCCTGAGGAAAACCGCTGTTGGGGCAGGCAAGCATTACCGTCGTCATCCGTGTCGAGGTCCGAAAAAAGCAGGAAAAATCTGCTGTGCGGCCCAAGACTAGCGCCGGTTTTTCGCTCGCGCTGCTCCCGGAACAAAGGGAAATACTTTGGACATGAAGGCCATCATTCGGCGTAACGCACGGGGCGCTATACCTAGGACTGCACCTGAATCCAAGGAGGGACGATACATGCGCCAACAAGGTTTCACCCTGATTGAACTGCTGTTCGGGCTGATCGTGAGCGGCATCCTGGCCAGCCTGGCAACCCCGAATTTCAAGGGATTGCTGGAATCACAGCAGCGACACAGCGCGGCACAGTCCTTGACCGCAGGCCTGCGCTACGCACGCACTGAAGCCATCGCCCGTAACCAACCGGTGGTCATTCATGCACGGGAAGACGACTGGAGCCAGGGTTGGCGGGTCATTGTGGATGTGAGCGGACGCGGCTACCTGGATGACGACAACCCCGTGTTGCGGGAGCATCAGGATAACGGTCGTGTGCCAATAGTCGGCAATGGGCCGGTCAAGAGCCAGGTGCGCTTCAGCGGATTGGGCGAACCGGTGTTTTCAGGGGGAGGTTTTCGCGCGGGCACTGTGCATGTATGCGAGATGGATCAGGCGCAGAGCCTGTATCAGGTGGTACTGGCGCCCAGCGGGCGCATCAGCCTGCGCAGCGAGCGTGCCGAGCAGGCGTTGTGCCGGAGTGACTCCGGCACACAGGCACTCAGAGCAGCGAGCGAACCCGCAGTTCCTTGGGCATAGAGAAGGTGATGTTCTCTTCGCGCCCAGCCAGTTCGTCGGCACCGGTGGCACCCCAGGCATGCAGTTGCTGGATAACGCCGCGCACCAGCACTTCCGGGGCCGAAGCGCCCGCCGTGATACCAATACGCTCGACGCCATCGAACCAGCTACGCTGCATGTCTTCGGCGCCGTCGATCAGGTACGCCGGAGTTGCCATACGTTCCGCCAACTCACGCAAGCGGTTGGAGTTGGAGCTGTTGGGGCTGCCGACAACCAGGACCACATCGCATTCATCGGCCAGTTGCTTGACCGCGTCCTGTCGGTTTTGAGTGGCGTAGCAGATGTCGTCCTTGCGTGGCCCACCAATGGCCGGGAAGCGGCTGCGCAGCGCGTCGATCACGCGGCTGGTGTCGTCCATCGACAAGGTGGTCTGGGTCACGAATGCCAGGCGCTCGGGGTTGTGTACCTGCAGGTTGGCGACGTCTTTTTCGTCCTCCACCAGGTAAATCGCCCCGCCATTGCTGGCGTCGTACTGGCCCATGGTGCCTTCAACTTCGGGGTGGCCGGCATGACCGATCAGGATGCACTCTCGACCGTCACGGCTGTAGCGCGCGACTTCGATATGCACCTTGGTCACCAGCGGGCAGGTGGCATCAAAGACTTTGAGGCCACGGCCTGCCGCTTCGGTACGCACAGCCTGGGAAACACCGTGGGCGCTGAAGATGACAATGACGTCGTCCGGCACCTGGTCCAGCTCTTCGACAAAGATGGCGCCACGCGCGCGCAGGTCTTCGACCACGAATTTGTTGTGGACGACTTCATGACGCACGTAAATCGGCGGCCCGAAGACTTCCAGGGCGCGGTTGACGATTTCGATCGCCCGGTCCACGCCGGCGCAGAAGCCACGGGGGTTGGCGAGTTTGATTTGCATGCTGTGCCTCGTGTCTTGCAGCCACTTGGGTTCAAGCTAGACGCTAACCCACCTGACAATAGAGATCAAAGGTGGGAGCGGGCTTGCTCGCGAATGCGGTGGGTCAGTAAATAAATCTGTTGACTGACCCACCGCATTCGCGAGCAAGCCCGCTCCCACATTTTTAACCGCGTCGTTGATCAGATCGCTTTAACGTCGATGATTTCAACATCAAAGGTCAAGGTTTTACCGGCCAACGGGTGGTTGAAGTCGATGGTCACTTGCGCGTCATCGAAGGTTTTCACCACGCCAGGCAGTTCGGTATTCGCCGCATCATTGAAGATCACCAACAGGCCTTCCGACAGGTCCATGTCCTGGAACTGCGAACGCGGGATGATCTGCACGTTTTGCGGGTTGGGCTGGCCAAAGGCGTTTTCCGGCAGGATCTGCAGGGTGCGCTTGTCGCCGGCCTTGAAGCCGAACAGAGCCGCTTCGAAACCCGGCAGCAGGTTGCCATCGCCGACCTTGAAGGTGGCCGGGGCTTTGTCGAACGTGCTGTCGACCGTGTCGCCATTCTCCAGGCGCAGTGCGAAATGCAAGGTGACTTCCGTGTTCTGGCCGATGCGTTGCTCAGCCAATACCTGATCAGTCATTGACGGTCTCTCCGGTTTTCTTACTTTTGAACATGTCCAACGCCAGCATGATTGCACCGACGGTGATGGCGCTGTCGGCAAAGTTGAACGCCGGGAAGTACCAGCGGTTCTGCCAATGCACCAGGATAAAGTCGATCACATGGCCAAGGGCGATACGGTCGTAAAGGTTGCCCAGCGCGCCGCCCAACACCAGGGCCAAGGCGACAGCCAGCCAGGTGTCATCGCGACCAAGACGCTTGAGCCACACCACCAGCACCGCACTGACCACCACGGCGATCAGGGCGAACAGCCAGCGCTGCCAGCCACCGCCATCAGCCAAAAAGCTGAAAGCGGCGCCGGTGTTGTAGGCCAGGGTCCAGCTGAAGTAATCCGGGATCACCACAATCTGCTGGAACATCTGCAGGGAGCCTTCGAAATGAGCCTTGCTGACCTGGTCGATGACCAGGACCAGCAGACTCAGTACGAGCCAGCCCAGACGTCCGAAACGGCTGGCATCAGGCATAGTGGCGAACCTCACCAGCACCCGAGATGTTGTCGACGCAGCGACCACAGATTTCCGGATGCTCAGGGTTCGCGCCGACGTCTTCACGGCAGTGCCAGCAACGGGCGCACTTAGGGAAGGCCGACTTGACCACTTTGAGCTTGAGGCCTGGCACGTCGGTGGCGACCGCATCCGCCGGGGCCTGGGCGAATGGCGCCAGGCTCGCGGTGGAGGTGATCAGCACGAAGCGCAGCTCGTTGCTCAGCTTGGCCAGGTCGGCGGTCAAGCCGTCTTCGGCGAACAGGGTGACTTCGGCTTGCAGGTTGCCACCGACGGCCTTGGCCGCACGTTGCACTTCCAGCTCCTTGTTCACCGCAACCTTCACGGCCATCACGCCTTCCCAGTACTCGCGGCCCAGTTCGAAGTCGGCCGGCAGTTCGGTCAGGCCTTCGTACCAGGTGTTGAGCATCACGGACTCGTTACGCTCGCCCGGCAGGTATTCCCACAGTTCGTCGGCGGTGAAGGCCAGGATCGGTGCGATCCAGCGCACCAGCGCTTCGGAGATGTGATACAGCGCGGTCTGCGCCGAGCGGCGCGCCTTGCTGTTGGCGCCGGTGGTGTATTGGCGGTCCTTGATGATGTCGAGGTAGAAGCCGCCCAGCTCCTGCACGCAGAAGTTGTGGATCTTCGAGTACACGTTCCAGAAGCGGTATTCGCCGTAGTTTTCCTGCAACTCGCGTTGCAGCAACAGGGTACGGTCCACGGCCCAACGGTCGAGGGCAAGCATGTCCTCGGCCGGCAGGATGTCGGTGGCCGGGTTGAAACCGGTCAGGTTCGACAGCAGGAAGCGTGCGGTATTACGGATGCGGCGGTAGGCATCGGCGCTGCGGGCCAGGATCTGGTCCGATACGGCGATTTCGCCCGAATAGTCGGTCGACGCAACCCACAGGCGCATGATGTCGGCGCCCAGGGTGTCGTTGATCTTTTTCGGCTCGATCACGTTCTTCAGCGACTTGGACATCTTGCGGCCCGTCTCGTCGACGGTAAAACCGTGAGTCAGCAGTTCGCGGTACGGCGCGTGGTTGTCGATGGCGCAGCCGGTCAGCAACGACGAGTGGAACCAGCCACGGTGTTGGTCGGAGCCTTCCAGGTACAGGTCGGCACGCGGGCCGGTCTCGTGACCCATCGGGTGCGAGCCACGCAGCACGTGCCAGTGGGTAGTACCCGAATCGAACCACACGTCGAGGGTGTCGCTGATCTTGTCGTACTGCGGCGCTTCATCGCCCAGCAGTTCGGCGGCGTCCAGCTTGAACCAGGCCTCGATGCCTTCCTGCTCAACGCGCTGGGCCACTTCTTCCATCAGTTCGACGGTACGTGGGTGCAGCTCGCCGCTTTCCTTGTTCAGGAAGAATGGGATCGGCACGCCCCAGTTACGCTGACGGGAGATGCACCAGTCCGGACGGTTGGCGATCATCGAGTGCAGGCGCGCCTGGCCCCAGGCCGGGACGAACTTAGTGTCCTCGATGGCTTTGAGCGAGCGCACACGCAGGGTGTCGCCGCTGGTGGGCTCTTTGTCCATACCGATGAACCACTGCGCGGTGGCGCGGTAGATCAGCGGGGTCTTGTGGCGCCAGCAGTGCATGTAGCTGTGCTGGATGGTGGCGGTTTGCATCAACGCACCGACTTCACGCAGCTTTTCGATGATTGGCTGGTCGGCCTTGAAGATGAACTGGCCGCCGAAGAACTCCAGCGACGGCACGTACACGCCGTTGCTTTGCACCGGGTTGATGATGTCGTCGTTGACCAGGCCGTACTTCTTGCAGATCACAAAGTCGTCTACGCCATAGGCCGGCGAGCAGTGAACGATACCGGTGCCCGAACCCAACTCGACATAGTCAGCCAGGTACACCGGCGACAGGCGGTCGTAGAACGGGTGGCGGAAGTTGATCAGCTCCAGCGCGCTGCCGGTGGTGGTGGCGATGACCGAACCTTGCAGCTCGTAGCGGGCCAGGCAGGACTCGACCATTTCCTCGGCCAGCACCAGCAGGCGGTCACCGACGTCCACCAGGGCGTAGGTGAATTCCGGGTGCACGTTCAGCGCCTGGTTGGCCGGGATGGTCCACGGGGTGGTGGTCCAGATCACGATGGCGGCCGGCTTGGCCAGGGAAGAGAGGCCAAAGGCCTCGGCCAGCTTGGCGTCGTCGGCGATCGGGAAGGCCACGTCGATGGTCGAGGACTTCTTGTCTTCGTACTCGACTTCCGCTTCAGCCAGGGCCGAACCGCAGTCGAAGCACCAGTTCACAGGCTTGAGGCCCTTGAACACGAAACCGCCCTTGACGATCTCGGCCAAGGCACGGATTTCCCCGGCCTCGTTCTTGAAGTTCATGGTCTTGTAAGGGTTGTCCCACTCGCCCAGCACGCCCAGGCGGATGAACTCGGACTTCTGCCCTTCGATCTGCTCAGTGGCGTAGGCACGGCACAGTTCGCGGGTTTTATCCGCGCCCAGGTTCTTGCCGTAGGTCACTTCGACTTTGTGTTCGATCGGCAGGCCGTGGCAGTCCCAACCCGGCACATACGGCGCGTCAAAGCCCGACAGGGTTTTCGAGCGCAGGATCATGTCCTTGAGAATCTTGTTCAGCGCATGACCGATGTGAATCGTGCCGTTGGCATAAGGAGGGCCGTCGTGCAGGACGAATTTCGGACGATCCTTGCCAATTTCGCGCAACTTTCCGTACAGGCCAATACTGTCCCAGCGCTGCAGAATCTGCGGTTCGCGCTGTGGCAGGCCGGCCTTCATTGGGAAGGCGGTGTCCGGAAGGTTTAGCGTGGCTTTATAGTCGGTCATTTAAGGCTCTTCGGTTAGCGATGGGCGCTAGGTGCGGCTAGTGCACGGGCGGCGGCGACATCCGCATTGATCGCCGTTTTCAACGCCTCAAGGGAGGCGAAACGCTGCTCTTCACGCAGCTTCTGGTGGAAAACCACCGTCAAACGCCGGTCATACAGATCACCGGCAAAATCCAGCAGGTGTACTTCCAGGTGGGCCTTGCCATCACCTGCAACCGTGGGCCTGACGCCTATGTTGGCGACTCCGGGCCACGATTGGCCGTCGATGTCGACGCTCACCAGGTAGACCCCGGTCAGCGGCACACGACGGCGCTTGAGTTGCACGTTGGCGGTTGGCGTGCCCAATTGGCGCGCCAGCTTCTGGCCGTGCAAGACCCGCCCGGCAATGCGGAACGGGCGACCGAGCAAACGCTCGGCCAAGGCGAAGTCGGCAGCAGCCAGGGCGTTACGCACCTGGGTACTGCTCACGCGCAGGCCGTCCAGTTCGACGGTTTGCGCGGCTTCGACGGTAAAACCCTGGTTGACGCCCGCGTGTTGCAGGAAATCGAAATCCCCGACACGGTCGCAACCGAAGCGGAAATCGTCACCGACCTCCAAATGCTGCACGCCCAGGCCATCGACCAGAATACGGTCGACGAACTCGGCAGCGCTCAGGCTTTGCAAACGCTGGTTGAAGGCCAGGCAGAGGACACGGTCCACGCCCTCTTCAGCCAGCAATTGCAGCTTGTCCCGCAGACGGGCCAGGCGGGCTGGCGCGGTTTCGGGGGTGAAGTATTCCCGCGGCTGTGGCTCGAAAATCACCACGCAGCTGGGCACGCCCAACTCGACCGCGCGTTCGCGCAGCCGAGCCAGGATAGCCTGGTGGCCACGGTGAACACCGTCAAAGTTGCCAATAGTGGCGACGCAGCCCCGATGCTCGGGGCGCAGGTTGTGGAGACCTCGAACCAGCTGCATAACGCGCTTCTTGCTCATAAAGTGGTCGATTATAACCACACCCGGCCCCGGACGACAGGCAACAGCACAGGCCAAATGGATCGAATCGATAAAACAACGGTTTTATCGCGGCAAACTCTCTAGCCCAGGGACTTGCGATTGAAATCCCGCAGGCGGAAGCCCTGCAGCAGCAACATCCCGAAGTACACCACCACGCCCGCGACGACCAACACGCCAAGACGCATGAAGCGCTCCAGCATATGGCCTTCATCCCACGCCGGCATGAAGTGCATCAGGCCCAGCAGCACGGCCGACATCATGGCCACCGCCACCAGCAACTTGAGGGCAAACAGGCCCCAGCCTGGCTGCGGCTGGAACATCTGCTGCTTACGTAATTGGTAAAACAACAGCCCGGCGTTGATGCACGCACCCGCACTGATTGCCAGGGCCAGGCCGGCGTGGGCCAACGGGCCGATAAACACCAGGTTGAGCAGTTGCGTGACGATCAGCGTGAATATCGCGATTTTCACCGGCGTACGGATGTTCTGTTGGGCATAGAAGCCGGGAGCCAGCACTTTGATCACGATAATGCCAAGCAGGCCGACGGAATAGGCGACCAGCGCGTGCTGGGTCATCAAGGCGTCATGGGCATCGAACTGGCCGTATTGAAACAGCGACACGGTCAACGGCTCGGCCAGGATCCCCAGCGCCAGGGCACATGGCAGCACCAATACAAAGCACAGGCGCAGGCCCCAGTCGAGAATGCGTGAATACTCCTGGCGATCCTTGCTGGCATAGGTGCGCGCCAGGGTCGGCAGCAGAATCGTGCCCAACGCCACGCCCAGCACGCCGGACGGTAACTCCATCAGACGGTCGGCGTAGTACATCCACGACACCGAGCCGGACACCAGCAGCGAGGCGAACGCCGTATTGATGATCAGGGAAATCTGGCTGACCGACACGCCGAGGATCGCCGGCAGCATATTGCGCATCACGCGCCATACGCCGGTGTCCTTGAGGTTCAGGCGCGGCAGTACAAGCATGCCGATCTTTTTCAAGTGCGGCAGTTGGTAGAGCAATTGCGCCAGGCCGCCGGCCAGTACGGCCCAGCCCAGGGCCATCACCGGTGGATCGAAGTAAGGCGTGAGGAACAGCGCGAAGATGATCATGCTGACGTTCAGCAGGGTCGGCACGAAGGCCGGCACCGAGAAACGGTTCCAGGTGTTGAGGATCGCCCCGGCCAGGGAGGACAGGGAGATCAGCAATATATAAGGAAAGGTCACCCGCAGCAGGTCGGTGGTCAGCGCAAATTTTTCCGGTGTATTGGCAAAACCAGGCGCCGTGGCCCAGATCACCCAGGGCGCGGCGAGCATGCCGAGGACGGTCACCAGCATCAAAACAAGGGTCAACAAGCCTGAGACGTAGGCAATAAAGGTGCGGGTGGCTTCTTCGCCCTGCTGGGTCTTGTATTCGGCCAGGATCGGCACGAAGGCCTGGGAAAACGCGCCTTCGGCAAAGATCCGCCGCAGCAGGTTGGGCAGTTTGAAGGCAATAAAGAAGGCATCCGTGGCCATGCTGGCGCCGAAAATACGCGCCAGCAGCGTGTCGCGCACAAACCCCAGAACCCGGGAGATCATCGTGATAGAGCTGACGGCGGCCAACGATTTGAGCAGATTCATTGAAAGAGTTTGCGCCTTTAGATAAAGAGCAGGCGAACAAAGCGCCTACTTATGCGATACTGCGCGCCTGCAACAGCACAGAGCCAAAGCTCGCGAGTTTACAGGTCAAGCGCCGGAAATAAATCACCCGCCTCTTCAGATCGACCACTCAGCAGTTCGCATCAGCCGCCCTTGACAACACATCAAGTCATCGGCATGATTCGCGGCCTATTTTGTTTGCTATTTCCTAAAAAGTCTTTCGAGGAGCTCGACGGTGGCCAACACACCTTCCGCCAAAAAACGTGCAAAACAGGCTGAGAAGCGTCGCAGCCACAACGCCAGCCTGCGTTCCATGGTTCGTACCTACATCAAGAATGTAGTTAAAGCCATCGACACCAAAGACGCTGAAAAAGCTCAAGCAGCTTACGTTCTGGCTGTGCCAGTTATCGACCGCATGGCCGATAAAGGCATCATCCACAAGAACAAGGCCGCTCGTCATAAGAGCCGCCTGAATGGCCACATCAAGGCTTTGAGCGTTCCTGCTGCTGCCTAAGTGGTAACAACTGCAACGCGACCCAGGTTGCGAAACAGTTAAGAAATGCCCCGTACCGAAAGGTCCGGGGCATTTTTGTTTGTGCCTGTGGCGAGCCTGAGTCACTTTTCGAGCACAAAAAAAAAACGCCCCGAACCAGTCGGGGCGTTTTTGCTACCTATTGATCAAACCACAATCAATGGTGATGACCGCCTTCACCGTGGACGTGGCCGTGGGCCACTTCTTCCTGGGAAGCGTCGCGGATGGCAACGATCTTCACTTGGAAGTTCAGACGCTGGCCAGCCAGTGGGTGGTTGCCGTCGACGGTCACGTCGTCGCCATCCAGATCACGGATGGTCACGATCTGCATTTGGCCATCCGGCGCGGAAGCGTGGAACTGCATGCCCACTTCCAGCTCGTCAACGCCTTCGAACATGCTGCGGCTCAGGGTGCTGACCAGTTCGGCCGAGTACTCGCCGTAGGCATCTTCAGGTTCTACGGCAACGGTCAGCTCATCACCGACGTTCTTGCCTTCCAGAGCCTTTTCCAGGCCTGGGATGATGTTACCTGCGCCTTGCAGGTAGACCAGCGGCGCGCCGCCGGCGGAGCTGTCGATGACCTCACCAGCGTCGTTGGTCAGGGTATAGTCGATGGAGACAGCCTTGTTAGCGGCGATCGTCATGGGGCGAGACCTTTTGCATAAGAATGAAGAACGGACAAGTCTAAACAAGGATTTGCCCGAAAGCGAACAGAACCCGGACAGACGGGACCGATCAACGGCATCCTTCATCATCGGGTTCCATCAGGATGACGACCAGCACTGGGTCGCGGAGCTGTCCTGTGGCCACACCCAGCACCTGCGCCACCAGCCACCCTGGCAGTCCCGCGCCTGGGTACTCGACCCCGCGCAACGCCTTGAAAAAATAGGCCAGCCCTTTGCCTGCGGCTGGTGTGCGCAAGCACACGAATAACGATAACCTTGGCGCCTGATTCCCGGTAGACGTTCAACCATAGAACCTCACCGAAGCCATGCACCTTCAGAGAATTCGCATGCAGACTTTTTTTATCGCGCCCACCGATTTTGGTGTGGGTCTGACCTCCATCAGCCTTGGGCTGGTGCGTACCCTTGAGCGGGCCGGGCTGAAAGTCGGGTTCTTCAAGCCGATTGCCCAACCGCACCCCGGAGATACCGGTCCCGAGCGCTCCACCGAACTGGTGGCGCGCACCCATGGCCTCAAGCCGCCACAGCCCCTGGGCCTGGCCCACGTAGAGCGCATGCTCGGCGACGGCCAGCTCGACGAGCTGCTTGAAGAGATCATCACGCTGTACCAGCAAGCCGCCGTGGGCAAGGACGTACTGATCGTCGAAGGCATGGTGCCGACCCGCAGCGCCAGCTATGCAGCGCGGGTCAACCTGCACCTGGCCAAGAGCCTCGACGCAGAAGTGATCCTGGTCTCGGCCCCGGAAAACGAAGTGCTCACCGAACTCTCCGGCCGCGTGGAATTGCAGGCCCAACTGTTCGGCGGCCCGAAAGACCCCAAAGTGCTCGGCGTGATCCTCAACAAGGTGCGCACCGACGAAAGCATGGAAGCCTTCGCGGCGCGCCTCAAAGAGCATTCGCCCCTGTTGCGCAGCGGCGATTTCCGCCTGCTCGGCTGCATTCCCTATCAACCGGAACTCAACGCACCGCGCACCCGCGACGTGGCCGACCTGATGGGCGCGCAGATCCTCAACGCCGGCGACTACGAAACCCGGCGCATGACCAAGATCATCATCTGCGCCCGCACCATGCGTAACACCGTGGAGCTGCTCAAGCCCGGCGTACTGGTGGTGACCCCTGGCGACCGCGACGACATCATCCTCGCTGTCAGCCTCGCCGCGATCAACGGCGTGCCCCTGGCCGGCCTATTGCTGACCAGCGACACCCTGCCCGACCCGCGCATCATGGAGTTGTGCCGTGGCGCGTTCCAGGCCGGGCTGCCGGTGTTGTCAGTGAGCACCGGTTCCTACGACACGGCGAACCAGCTCAACAGCCTCAACAAGGAAATCCCGATTGATGACCGCGAACGTGCGGAGATCATCACCGACTTCGTCGCCAGCCATCTAGATGCGCGCTGGTTGCATCAGCGTTGCGGCACGCCACGGGAGATGCGCCTGTCGCCGGCGGTGTTCCGCTACCAGCTGATCCAGCGCGCCCAGGCCGCCAACAAGCGCATCGTGCTGCCCGAAGGCAGCGAGCCGCTGACTGTGCAAGCCGCCGCGATCTGCCAGGCGCGGGGCATTGCGCGCTGCGTGTTGCTGGCCAAGCCGGCGGACGTGGAAGCGGTCGCCCGCGCCCAGGGCATCGAATTGCCCGAAGGCCTGGAGATTCTCGACCCGGACCTGATCCGCCAACGCTACGTCGAACCCATGGTCGCGCTGCGCAAGAGCAAGAGCCTCAACGCGCCGATGGCCGAGCAGCAGCTGGAAGACACCGTGGTGATCGCCACCATGATGCTTGCGCTGGACGAAGTGGACGGCCTGGTGTCCGGCGTCATCCACTCCACCGCCAATACCATCCGCCCTGCCCTGCAGCTGATCAAAACGGCGCCGGGCTGCACGCTGGTGTCGTCGGTGTTCTTCATGCTGTTCCCCGAGCAGGTGCTGGTGTACGGCGACTGCGTGATGAACCCGCACCCAAGCGCCGCCGAATTGGCGGAGATCGCGTTGCAAAGTGCCGACTCGGCGGCGGCATTCGGCATCACGCCGCGCGTGGCGATGATCAGCTATTCCAGCGGCGACTCGGCCAGCGGCGAGGAAGTGGAGAAAGTCCGCGAAGCCACCCTGCTCGCCCACGAACAGCAAAGCTCGTTGCTGATCGACGGGCCGCTGCAATACGACGCCGCCGCCAACGAAAACGTCGCCCGGCAACTGGCGCCCAACAGCCAGGTCGCCGGCAAGGCCACCGTATTCGTGTTCCCCGACCTCAACACCGGCAACACCACGCACAAGGCCGTGCAGCGCAGCGCCGATTGCGTGAGCCTGGGGCCAATGCTCCAAGGCCTGCGCAAACCGGTCAACGACCTGCCGCGCGGCGCCCAGGTAGACGACATCGTGTACACCATCGCGCTCACCGCGATCCAAGCCGCCAACCGACCTATGGATATCTAAATGCTGGATTTTCTACCTGCCGCCGTGCGCGGGGTGATCGCTTCGTTGTTGTTGGCACTGAACACGATCCTGTTGTGCTCGTTCCTGTTCATCGTCGCGCTGTTCAAGGCGTTGCCGTTTGCCAAGCGCTTCAGTGAATGGCTGATGAACCACACCCATGAAGCCTGGGTGACCAACAATAAAGGCTGGATGAACCTGGTGCGGCGCACGCGCTGGCACCTCACCGGCCTGGAAGGGCTGGACTATCAGCACTCGTACCTGGTGACCAGCAACCACCAGAGCTGGGTCGACATCATGGTGCTGCAATACGTGCTGAACCGGCGGATTCGTCCGCTGAAGTTCTTCCTGAAACAGGAGCTGATCTGGGTGCCGGTGATTGGTTTGGCCTGGTGGGCTTTGGGCTTTCCGTTCATGAAGCGCTACACCAAGGCCTACCTGGAAAAACACCCGGAAAAGAAAGGCAAGGACCTGGAAACCACCCGCAAGACCTGTGCGAAGTTTCGCGACAACCCGGTGGGCATTTTCAACTTTGCCGAAGGCACACGGTTTACCCCGGGCAAGCATGCGCAGCAAAAGTCGCCGTTCCGTTATCTGCTCAAGCCTAAAGCCGGTGGCATTGCGTTTGTGCTGGATGCGATGGGTGAGCAGTTGAAGTCATTGGTCAACGTGACCATTCACTACCCCGCCGGTCGCCCTGGGTATTGGGATTTGCTATGCGGGAATGTGCAGGATGTGGTGGTGCAGTTCGAAGAAGTGCAGATCCCGGCCGCGTTCATTGGCAAGAATTATGAGCAAGATGGGGAGTACCGGACGGCGTTCCAGGGTTGGATCAACCGGTTGTGGGAAGACAAGGATGCGCTGCTGGATCGGCTGCACACCGAATTCCCAGGCAAACAGTGATCAAAATGTGGGAGCTGGCTTGCCTGCGAAGGCGGTGGGTCAGCTGTATATGTATCAACTGACAGGCCGCTTTCGCAGGCAAGCCAGCTCCCACATTGACCGAGTTCGATCTTGAGAATGTACAAAGCCCGCCACCGAGTGATCGGTGGCGGGCTTTTTTTGTGCGCGCGATACTTAGATCGCGCCGCGCTGACGCAACAGCTCCAGCACTTGCTTGACGCTTTCTTCCAACGACAAGGCCTGGGTGTCGATCACCAGGTCGGCATTCAACGGCACGTCGTACGGGAAGGACTCGCCAGGGATGTTATCCCCACCCGCCGCGTACAGGCCCTGCGGATCACGCTCGGCGCACACCAACGGCGACGCTTGCACGTAGACGGTCAGCAAACGATCACTGCCAATCAGCGCTTTGGCCTGTTCGCGGCCTTCGGCATCCGGCGCCACAAACGCGGCCAGGGTCAGCAGGCCCGCTTCGTTGAACTGACGCGCCACGTGCGCGGCACGACGCCAGTTCTCGGTACGCCCAGCCCGGTCCTGCGGCAAGCCCTTGTTCAGGTCATGACGCAGGTTCTGGCCATCAAGCACGAACACCGCACGGCCCATGTCGAACAGCTTGCGCTCAACCGCGTAGGCCAAGGTGCTCTTGCCGGCGCCCGACAGGCCACTGAACAACACGGTGGCCGGTTGCTGGCCAAAGCGCAGTGCGCGTTCTTCGGTGGCGACGTGAGCCAACTTGCCGTGCTGCGCCGAGCTGCCATGGGTGACCGGCGGCGCGATGATCATGCCCGCTGCCACGGTGCCGTTGGTCAACCGGTCGATAACAATGAACGCGCCCGTGGTGCGGTTGCTGTCGTAACCGTCCAGGGCGATGGCGGCGTCGAGGCTGACCTTGACCCGGCCAATTTCGTTCAGTTGCAGCGAACTCGCCGGACCTTCGGCCAGGGTGTTCACATCCACGCGGTGCACGATGCTGGTGATGGAACCCGGCACGTAGCTGGTGGCGCGCTTGATGTCGTATTTCTTGCCCGGCAGCATCGGCTCTTCGGCCATCCACACCAGCATGGCGTCGAAGGCGTCGGTCACTTGCGGCACGTTGTCGGCGTGTACCAGCAGGTCGCCACGGGAGATGTCGATCTCGTCTTCCATGGTCAGGGTCACGGCCTGGCCTGGGCCGGCGTGTTCCAACTCACCTTCAAAGGTGACGATGGATTTGACGCGGCTGCTCTTGCCCGACGGCAGCACCACGACTTCGTCGCCCTTGTGCACGATGCCGCTGGCCAGGGTGCCGGCAAAACCACGGAAGTTCAGGTTCGGACGGTTCACGTACTGCACCGGGAAACGCAGGTCGGTGTAGTTGCGGTCGTTGGCGATCTCGACGGTTTCGAGGATCTCCATCAGCGACTGCCCGGTGTACCAAGGCGAACGCTCGCTCTTGTTGACCACGTTGTCGCCCTTGAGCGCCGACATTGGCACGAACGCCAGGGTGCTCGGCTTGAACGCGATACCGTCGGCGAACTTCAGGTAATCGGCCTTGATCTGCTCGAATACGCTCTGGTCGAAGCCGTTGATGTCCATCTTGTTGACGGCCACCACGATGTGCTTGATGCCCAGCAACGAGGCGATGAAGCTGTGGCGCCGGGTCTGGGTCTGCACGCCATAACGCGCGTCAATCAGGATGATCGCCAGGTCACAGGTGGACGCGCCGGTGGCCATGTTGCGGGTGTACTGCTCATGGCCGGGGGTGTCGGCGATGATGAATTTGCGCTTGGCGGTGGAGAAGTAGCGGTAGGCAACGTCGATGGTGATGCCTTGCTCACGCTCGGCCTGCAGGCCGTCGACCAGCAGTGCCAGGTCGATATCATCGCCGGTGGTGCCGGACTTCTTCGAATCGCGGGTGATGGCTTCCAGGTGATCTTCGTAGATCATCTTGGAGTCGTGCAGCAGGCGCCCGATCAGGGTGCTCTTGCCGTCGTCGACGTTGCCGCAGGTCAGGAAGCGCAACATTTCCTTGCGCTCGTGCTGGCCCAGGTAGGCGAGGATGTCCTCGCTGATCAAATCAGATTGATGCGACATGACAGCCCCTTAGAAATAGCCTTGACGTTTTTTATCTTCCATCGAGCCTGCACCATCGTGGTCGATGACACGGCCCTGGCGCTCGGAAGTTCGCGTCAGGAGCATTTCCTGAATGATGTCCGTCAGCGTCTCGGCTTCGGACTCCACCGCGCCCGTCAACGGGTAGCAGCCAAGGGTACGGAAACGTACTTTCTTTTTGACGATTCGGGCTTTGTCTTCGTCGGACAGGTGCTCGAGGATGCGGTCGTCGTCGATCATGATCAACGTGCCGTTCTTCTCGATCACTTCACGCTCGGCGGCGAAGTACAGCGGCACGATCGGGATGCCTTCGAGGTAGATGTACTGCCAGATGTCCAGCTCGGTCCAGTTGGACAGCGGGAACACACGGATCGACTCGCCCTTGTTGACGTTGCCGTTGTAGACGTTCCACAGCTCGGGACGCTGGTTTTTCGGGTCCCAGCGGTGTTTGCTGTCGCGGAATGAATACACGCGCTCTTTGGCGCGGGATTTCTCTTCATCGCGACGGGCACCGCCGAAAGCGGCGTCGAAACCATGTTTGTCCAACGCCTGCTTGAGGCCTTCGGTCTTCATGATGTCGGTGTGCTTGGCGCTGCCGTGGGTGAAGGGGTTGATGCCCTGCGCCACGCCGTCCGGGTTCACGTGGGTGATCAAGTCCAGGCCCAGCTCCTCGACCATCTTGTCGCGGAACTTGTACATCTCCTGGAATTTCCAGCGGGTGTCGACGTGCATCACCGGGAACGGCAGTTTGCCCGGGAAGAAGGCCTTGCGTGCCAGGTGCAGCATCACGGCGGAGTCTTTACCGATCGAGTAGAGCATCACCGGGTTGTCGAACTCGGCGGCGACCTCGCGGATGATGTGGATGCTTTCCGCCTCCAGCTGTTTCAGATGCGTCAGTTTGTCGACCATGGTTACTCACGGAAAAACGATCTTATGGACGGCCAGCGGGCCGTGTTCGAGCGGGGCATGCTAGCACAGCACCTGCTTCTATTCAGGGAGCCAGCTAGATCGAAACGGTATATGAATATACCCCCAGGTTTGGCCCTCAAATCGGGTTGGGGCAATCGATGAACAGATGCTCCAGGGCAAAGCGCCGCGCCAGGTAATCGCCCAGGGCCTGTACGCCGTAGCGCTCGGTGGCGTGGTGGCCGGCGGCAATGAAGCTGATGTCGTTTTCGCGAGCGCTGTGGAAGGTCTGCTCGGAGGCTTCGCCGCTCAGGTACAGGTCGACGCCAGCGGCAATCGCCTGGTCGATGTAGCCCTGGCCACCGCCGGTGCACCAGCCGACACGGCGGATCATGTCGCTGCCTTCGATCAGCAGCGGTTCGCGGCCCATGACTTCCTGCACGCGGCGCGCGAAATCACGGGGCGACAGGGGCTCAGCGAGGGAGCCGACCAGGCCGACGATCTTGGGGTTGCTCGGGTCCAGCGGGCCTTCGACGGTGATGTCGAGTTGACGGGCGAGTTGCACGTTGTTGCCGACGTCGGGGTGCAGGTCCAGCGGCAGGTGGTAGGCCAACAGGCTGATGTCGTGCTTGAGCAGGGTCTTGAGGCGACGCTGCTTCATGCCGGTGATGCAGGGGTTTTCGCCTTTCCAGAAATAGCCGTGGTGTACCAGGATCAGATCGGCCTGGGCTTCGACGGCCGCGTCCAGCAGGGCTTGGCTCGCGGTCACGCCACTGACGATGCGCATCACTTGCGGGCGGCCCTCGACCTGCAGGCCATTGGGGCAATAATCGGCAATTTTGGCACTGCCGAGGTAGCGGTCCGCTTCCTCGACGAGGGTGGTAAGGGGGACGGCCATAAAAGACTCCTAAATATCCCGTTCGCAGGCGTCACAGCCTCGTATAATGCGCGACATTATGGGCGCTCTCTCGCCCCCTGCAACCTGTCAGGACTTACTTGATGCTCAAGGCGCTGCGTTTTTTTGGATGGCCATTGTTGGCTGGCGTGCTGATCGCGATGCTGATTATTCAGCGTTACCCGCAACTGGTGGGCCTGCCCAGCCTGGATGTGAACCTGCAACAGGCACCGCAGACCAGCGCGGTGGTGCAAGGCCCGGTGACCTACGCCGATGCGGTCACCATCGCCGCCCCGGCGGTGGTCAACCTTTACACGACCAAGGTCATCAACAAACCGGCGCACCCGTTGTTCGAAGATCCGCAGTTCCGCCGCTACTTCGGCGACAACGGGCCCAAGCAGCGGCGCATGGAATCCAGCCTGGGTTCGGGCGTGATCATGAGCCCAGAAGGCTACATCCTCACCAACAACCATGTGACCACCGGCGCCGACCAGATCGTGGTGGCCCTGCGTGACGGCCGCGAAACCCTGGCCCGCGTGGTGGGCAGCGACCCGGAAACCGACCTCGCGGTACTCAAGATCGACCTGAAAAGCCTGCCGTCCATCACCCTCGGCCGCTCCGATGGCTTGCGCGTCGGTGATGTGGCGCTGGCCATCGGCAACCCGTTCGGTGTGGGCCAGACCGTGACCATGGGCATTATCAGCGCCACCGGGCGTAATCAGTTGGGCCTGAACAGCTACGAAGATTTCATCCAGACCGACGCCGCGATCAACCCGGGTAACTCCGGCGGTGCGCTGGTGGATGCCAATGGCAACCTGACCGGTATCAACACGGCGATTTTCTCCAAGTCCGGCGGCTCACAGGGCATTGGTTTTGCGATCCCGGTGAAGCTGGCGATGGAAGTGATGAAGTCGATCATCGAGCACGGCCAGGTGATCCGTGGCTGGTTGGGGATTGAAGTACAGCCGTTGACCAAGGAACTGGCCGAGTCGTTTGGCTTGACCGGACGCCCAGGCATCGTGGTCGCCGGGATCTTCCGCGACGGCCCGGCGCAGAAAGCCGGCCTGCAACTAGGGGATGTGATCCTCAGCATCAATGGTGAACCGGCGGGTGATGGCCGTAAGTCGATGAACCAGGTGGCGCGGATCAAGCCGACCGACAAGGTGGCGATCCAGGTGATGCGCAACGGCAAGGAGATCAAGTTGCTGGCGGAAATCGGTTTGCGTCCACCGCCGGCACCGGTCAAAGAAGAGGAATAAAGCGCCTCGCCCAGGTGCCCATTCGTGGGCACCTGTAAGTTGATGTTTCAAGGCAATCCATTCTCATTTGGCATGTTATATTGTTTCAATATCGCTATTGGAACGCTCTATCATGCCGTCTCGAAGAATCGCCCCCTTGGCTGGCCTGGCCTTGGGTTTGCTGCTCGACCCCGCCTACGCCGAAGACAACACCCTGGAACTCGACACCATCAGCGTCACCACCGACGCCTATGAGTCCGCCACCGGCCCCGTCAAAGGCTATCGCGCCACCCGCTCGGCCAGCGCGACAAAGACCGACACCGCGATTCGTGACATCCCACAATCCATCAGCGTGATTCCCGCGACGGTGCTCAAAGACCTGGGCAGCACCAACGTAGAGCGCGCCCTGGAATTTGCCGGTGGCGTGTCCAAGCAGAACAACTTCGGTGGCCTGACCCTCTACGAATACAGCGTGCGCGGCTTCACCACGTCGGAGTTCTATCAGGATGGCTTCAGTGCCAACCGTGGCTACCCGAGCACACCGGACGCGGCGAACATCGAACGCATCGAAGTGCTCAAGGGCCCCGCCGCCAGCCTCTACGGGCGTGGCGATCCCGGCGGCACCGTGAACATCGTCACCAAGAAGCCCCAGCCTGAAACCTTCACCACCCTGCAAACCAGCGCCGGCAGTTGGGACCGTTATCGCACCGCCGTGGACGTCAATACCCCGCTGGACAGCGAGGGCAAGGTACTGACGCGGGTCAACCTGGCGGTGGAAGACAACCACAGCTTCCGCGACCACGTGCAGAGCAAGCGGGTATTCGTCGCGCCTTCGTTCAGTTGGCAATTGGACCCGGACACCAGCCTGCTGGTGGAAAGCGAATTCGTGCGCCACAGCTCCACCTTCGACCGTGGCATCGTCGACGCTCCCGGTATATCCCGCTCCACCTTCCTCGGCGAACCCAACGACGGCGACATCGACAACCACAACAACCGCATTCAGGCCACCCTCGAACACCACCTCAACGACGCCTGGAAACTGCGCCTGGCCAGCCACTACAAGCAAGGCAGCCTGTGGGGCGACGCCTCGGAAAACCGCGCGCTGAACGCCGACGGCCACACCGTCAACCGCCGCTACCGCGAACGCTCGACGGGTTGGCACGACAGCATTACCCAGCTGGAACTGCGCGGCCTGTTCGACATTGGCAGTTGGCAGCACGAATTGCTGGTCGGCACTGAATACGAGGATTACCGCAAGAAGGAGCGCGTGACCGCTATCGCCGGTAGCCCGTACGCCATCGATATCTACCGCCCGGTCTACGGCCAGCCCAAACCCAACGGCACACGCTCCGGCACCGACTTCTTCGAACAGACCAAAAGCCACGCGCTGAACCTGCAAGACCAGATCATCTTCACTGACCGCCTGCGTGGCATGCTCGGTGCGCGCTTCGAGCATTTCGAACAGAGCATCGACGACTTCACCCGCAACCACGCCAAGAGCCAGCAGACCCACGACGCTTTTACCCAACGCGCCGGCCTGCTCTATCAGCTCACACCGCAGGTCGGGGTGTTTGCCAACGCCTCCACATCGTTCAAGCCCAACAGCGGCCTGGACGCCAACAACAAATCCTTCAAGCCCGAAGAAGGCGTGGGCTATGAAGTGGGAATCAAGAGCGAGCTGTTCGACGATCGCCTCAGCGCCACCCTCGCCGCCTTCCATATCGAAAAGGAAAACGTGCTGACCCTGGACCCGGCCACCAACCTCAACCGCGCCGTGGGCAAGGCTCGCAGCCAGGGTTTTGACCTGCAACTGACCGGGCAAGTGACCGATGCGGTACGGGTGATTGGTGCGTTTGCCTACATCGACGCCGAAGTAACCAAAGGCGATAAAGCCATTCCGGCCGGCAGCCGCATCCTTGGCGTGGCCAAGCGCAGCGGCAGTCTTTTGGGCGTGTATGAGTTTCAGGATGGCGCGTTGCGCGGCTCGGACCTGGGCGCGGCATTCACGTATGTGGGCGATCGTTCCGGTGAGGCCGGCACGAATTTCGAGCTGCCGGCCTATCACACGGTCGATCTGCTGGCGCATTACAAGGCCACGGAGAACGTCACCGTGGGCCTGAACCTCAACAACCTGTTTGATGAGAAGTACTACGAGCGGTCCTACAGCAACTATTGGATCAACCCCGGTGAGCCGCGCAATCTAACCGTCAGTTTGACGCTGAGCCTATAGGGAACCCGGCGCTCTTTCACATAAGGTATTGAGCGCCTTCGCCCACTGTGGATCATCATTCAGACACGGCACCAGCACCAATTCCTCGCCCCCGGCCTCGCGGAACTGCTCCAGCCCGCGATCGCCGATTTCCTCCAGCGTTTCGATGCAGTCGGCGACAAACGCCGGGCACATCACCAGCAGTTTTTTCACGCCTTGCTGGGCCAGGGTTTCCAGGCGCGCTTCGGTGTAGGGCTCGATCCATTTGGCCCGGCCCAGGCGCGACTGGAAGGCCACTGACCATTTATCCTCCGGCAGACCCATGCGCGCGGCAAAGTCCCGCGCGACGCTGAAGCACTGCCCGCGATAGCAGGTGGCGCGCACTTCGGGGGACGCGTTCACGCAGCAATCGGTGGCGCCATCGAAGGTATGCCCAGGGTTGAGTTTTTGCAGATGGCGTTCCGGCAGGCCGTGGAAGCTGAACAGCAGATGATCGTAGTCCTGCTGCAAATGCGGCTTGGCACTGGCCACCAGGGCGTCGAGGTATTCAGGTTGATCGTAGAACGGTTGCAGGGTGGCGAATTGCAGGTCGAGTTTTTTCTCTCGCACCACACGCCGTGCTTCTTCCACCACCGTGGTCACGGTGCTGTCAGCGAACTGCGGGTAAAGCGGCGCCAGGGTGACCTTGCGGATGCCCTGGGCGGCGAGGCGGGTCAGCACGTTTTCAATGGACGGTTCGCCATAGCGCATCGCCAACTCCACCGGGCCTTGGGTCCACTGCGAAGTCATCTGCTGCTGCAAACGACGGCTGAGTACCACCAACGGCGAACCTTCGTCCCACCAGATGGACGCGTAGGCGTGGGCCGACTGCTCGGGGCGCTTGATCAGGATCAGCGACACCAGCAAGCGCCGCACCGGCCACGGCAGGTCGATCACATAAGGGTCCATCAGGAACTGATTGAGGTAACTGCGCACATCGGCCACCGAAGTGGACTTTGGCGAGCCCAGGTTGACCAGTAACAACGCGTGATCCGTCATGCAACATCCTATCTCTAGAGGCGGCTGGACAAGTCGTCCAAGGCCGCGCGCAACTCAGTGAACTGGAAAGTGAAACCGGCGGCCAGCAAGCGTTCGGGCACCGCCTTCTGCCCACCCAGCAACAGGCCAGCCAACTCGCCCAGGCCCACCTTCAATGCAAAGGCCGGCATCGGCATGAACGCTGGACGGTGCAGCACCTGGCCCAGAGTTTTCGCAAACTCGCGATTGCGCACCGGGTGAGGCGCGCAGGCATTATAAGGACCACTGGCATCAGGCTTGTGCAGAAGAAAATCAATCAGGGCGATTTGATCCTTGATATGCACCCACGGCATCCACTGTCGACCATTGCCGATAGGCCCGCCCAGCGCCAGTTTGAAGGGCAGTAACAGCCGCGACAAAAAGCCGCCCTCGGCTGCCAGCACCAGGCCGGTCCGCACCAACACGACACGAATGCCCAAGGCTTCGGCGCGCTGGGCGGTTTCTTCCCAGGCAATGCACAGCTGACTGGGGAAATCGTCCTGCACCGGACCGCTGGCTTCGGTCAATTCCCGCTCGCCGCCGTCGCCGTACCAGCCGACTGCTGAACCGGAAATCAACACTGCAGGTTTTTGCTCCAGACCTTCAAGCCATGCCAGCAAGGTTTCAGTCAGACTGATGCGGCTGCTCCACAACAACGCCTTGCGCTTGTGGGTCCAGGGGCGATCAGCAATGGGCGCGCCGGCCAGGTTAATGACCGCATCCACCGGGCCGATCACCTGTTGCAGGTGTTCGACGCCTGCGACTTGAGCGCCACATCGCTTGGCGACCTGTTCCGGCTGACGACTCCACACCGTCAGCCGATGCCCCTGCGCACGCCAGTGCTGGCAGAGTTGGCGGCCGATCAGGCCAGTACCGCCGGTCAGCAAAATGTGCATGGGATCTTCCTCATGTAACGTTCGCCGCCCCTCACTGGTCTATTTTATAAGCAGCGAGCGTAACGTTGGATTAAGCCTCTGCTTTAACAATAGGTCACGCCGTAAGAACAGGTAAGCCAAAACTTATACCAAAAAACAATATTGTACAGCTATTGGTGTCGGCGTAGTCTGTACCCAACGGTAAAACGAGGCCTCCCATGACTGTTCCCATCGCGATCATCGGCACCGGCATCGCCGGTCTCTCCGCCGCCCGAGCGTTACGAGACGCGGGGCACGTTGTACAACTCTTCGATAAAAGCCGCGGCAGTGGTGGCCGCATGTCCAGCAAGCGCAGCGATGCCGGCTCCCTGGACATGGGCGCGCAATACTTCACCGCACGCGACCGGCGCTTCGTCAACGAAGTGCAACGCTGGCAAAGCAATGGCTGGGCCGAGCAATGGAAACCCCAGCTGTACAACTTCAAGTCCGGCCAACTCACGCCCTCCCCCGATGAACAGATCCGCTGGGTCGGCACGCCGCGCATGAGCACAATCACCCGTGCCCTGCTCGACGACCTGCCGGTGGCGTTCGGTTGCCGTATCACCGAAGTCTTCCAAGGCAAACAACACTGGAACCTGCTGGATGCCGACGGCGAAAACCACGGCCCATTCAGCCACGTGATCATCGCCACCCCAGCGCCCCAGGCCACCGCCCTGCTGGCCGCCGCCCCCAAGCTGGCCAGTGCCGCCGCGGGCGTGAAAATGGACCCGACCTGGGCCATCGCCCTGGCATTCGACAAGCCATTGGATACGCCGATGGAGGGCTGTTTCGTGCAAGACAGCCCCCTCGATTGGCTTGCGCGTAACCGCAGTAAACCGGGACGTGACACCCACCTCGACACCTGGGTACTGCACGCTACCAGCACGTGGAGCAAGGCCCACCTGGACCTGCCCAAGGAGGCGGTAATCGAGCACCTGCATGGCGCCTTCGCCGAATTGCTGCACAGCGCCATGCCCGCGCCGTCGTTCAGCCTGGCGCACCGCTGGCTCTATGCGCGACCGTCCAGCAGCCACGAATTCGGCGTGCTCGCCGATGCCGACCTGGGCTTGTACGTGTGTGGCGACTGGTGCCTGTCGGGCCGGGTCGAAGGGGCATGGCTCAGTGGCCAGGAAGCCGCGCGACGCTTGATCGAACACCTGCAATGAACCGCATCAATCCGGCTAAATTGCTGCTGTCGAAATGGACAGCAGCTCATCCTCGCAACAAAGAAAAACACTTTTTGGTCACCGAACTGTTTCGGGATGAAGAGGGCGTGGTGCTGGAAATCGAACTGCAAGCCGTCATGACCCGGCGCGCCGAACGCTTCACCTGGCAAACCCTGCAAAATGCCGACGCCTGGAAAATCGGCTGGAAATAATTGCCCTGCAAAAAACTTGTACAAAAAAATTGACTTGTACAGCATCGAATCTATGATGGGATTTAGTTGTACAAGATTTAAGCCTTGTACAGGAATCTTGCAGAGGTTCGTTTATGTCCAGCCCCACCAAACCAAAGATCGCCATCAGCGCCTGCCTCCTGGGCGAGAACGTGCGCTTCAACGGCGGCCATAAACAATCCCTGCTGTGCAGCCAGACCCTCGCCGACTATTTCGACTTCGTGCCGTTGTGCCCCGAGGTCGCCATCGGCCTGGGCATTCCACGCGAACCGATCCGCCTGGTGGGCGACCCGGCCCACCCGCAAGCCGTCGGCACGGTGCACCGCGAACTGAACGTCACCCAGCCGCTGGACGATTACGGCCAGCAGATGGCGTCGGAACACACCGACCTGTGTGGCTATATCTTCATGCAGAAGTCACCGTCGTGCGGCCTGGAACGGGTCAAGGTCTACCGCGACAACGGCACCCCAGTCGACGGTGGCGGGCGCGGCATCTACGCCCAAGCCTTTTGCGCGCGTCACCCCAATCTGCCAGTGGAAGAAGACGGTCGATTGAATGACCCTGTGCTGCGGGAAAACTTCCTGACCCGCGTCTTCGTCTACGCCGATTGGCAACAGCTGTTGGCTGAAGGGCTGACCCGCCACCGCCTACTGGCCTTCCATTCACGCTACAAATACCTGTTGATGGCCCACAGCCCGGCGCACTACAAAAGCCTCGGCCACCTGCTGGGCAGCATGACCAAAGAGACCCACCTCGATGAGTTGGCCGCCTGTTACTTCAGCGACCTGATGACCGGCCTGAGCCAATGCGCCACCCGCGGCACCCACACCAATGTGCTGCAACACATCAGCGGTTACCTCAAACAAGTCATCAGTGCCGACGATAAGCAGGAAATGCAGACCGTCATCGGCCAGTACCGCCAAGGCATCGTGCCGCTGGTGGTGCCACTGACCCTGCTCAAGCACCACTTTCGCCAACACCCGGACCGCTACATCGCGCAGCAGGCCTACCTGCAACCGCACCCGGAAAACCTCAGCCTGCGAAATGCGATCTAGACCATGAAAGCTGCCCTGCAAGACGAACCCGGCGAAGACATCGCCCAAGCCCTCGAAGACGGCTGGCTGCCGATCCGCGAGGTGGCGCGCCAGACCGGCGTCAACGCCGTGACCCTGCGCGCCTGGGAACGCCGCTATGGCCTGATCGTGCCCCAGCGCACGCCCAAGGGCCATCGGTTGTTCAGCGCCGAACATGTACAACGCATCCACACCATCCTCACCTGGCTTAATCGCGGCGTGCCGGTGAGCCAGGTCAAAGGCCTGATCGACTCAGCACTCAGCGTTCCCGATGCCGTGGAAAACGAATGGCACACCTTGCGCCAGACCCTGGTGCAGGCCATCAGCGAATTGGCCGAGCGCCGGGTGGATGACGCCTTCAACCAAGCCATGGCGCTATACCCGCCGCGCACACTGTGCGAGCAACTGCTGCTGCCATTGCTGCAGGAGTTGGAACAACGCTGGCAAGGCCAGTTCGGCGCACAGATGGAGCGGGTGTTTTTCCTGTCCTGGCTGCGTAGCAAGTTTGGTGCGCGCATCTATCACAACAATCGCCAGCTGCATGGCGCGCCGCTGCTGCTGGTGAATCAATCCGACCTGCCCTTGGAGCCGCACCTGTGGCTCAGCGCCTGGCTCGCCAGCAGCGCCGATTGCCCTGTGGAAGTGTTCGACTGGCCGCTGCCTGCCGGCGAACTGGCGCTGGCCGTGGAGCACCTGCAACCGCGCGCCGTGCTGCTGTATTCGAGCAAGGCGCTCCACCTGTCGGCCTTCGCAAAACTTTTGAGTGGCGTCAGTTGCCCAAAATTGATGGTCGGACCAACGGTATGCATCCACCAGGCCGAGTTGACCGTATTAACCCAGGACATTCCTGATCTGTTCGTCGCCGAAGAGCTGTTGTCGGCCCACCAGTTACTGATCCAGCGTGGACTCGTTTAAATGCATTTGATCTGGCTGCGCACCGACCTGCGCCTACACGACAACACCGCCCTGGCCGCCGCGAGCCAGCGGGGCCCGATTGCGGCCGTGTACCTGATCACGCCGCAGCAATGGCTGGCTCATGACGATGCGCCGTGCAAAGTGGACTTCTGGCTGCGCAACTTGCAAGACCTGAGCAAGACGCTGGGTGCGCTGAACATCCCCCTGCTGATTCGCACTGCGGCCACCTGGGATCAGGCGCCCGACGTATTGAGCAAACTGTGCCGTGAACTGTCGGTTGAGTCGGTCCACGTCAACGAGGAATACGGTATCCACGAAAGTCGCCGGGACGCTGCGGTGTCCAAGGCCTTGGAAGCCGATGGCGTGACGTTCCACGGCCACCTTGATCAACTGTTCTTCCAACCCGGCAGCGTGTTGACCAAGACGGGCACGTATTTCCAGGTGTTCAGCCAGTTCCGCAAGGTTTGCTACACCCGCCTGCACAGCGCTCTGCCGCGCACGGTCGCAGCACCAAAAGCCCAGGCACCGATCAAGCTCAAAAGCGATCCCGTGCCGAACACGGTCGATGGTTTCGAACCACCCAGCGAAGCACTGCGCGCTCTCTGGCCTGCCGGTGAAGACGAAGCGCGGCGTCGCCTCGACGCCTTTGCCGACCAGCAAATCAGCTACTACAAGGACGAGCGCGACTTCCCCGCCAAGCCCGGCACCAGCCAGCTCTCCGCCTACCTCGCGGCGGGTGTGGTTTCGCCGCGCCAGTGCCTGCATGCCGCGCTGCAAACCAACGGCGGCGAGTTCGAAAGTGGCGACATGGGCGCCATCACCTGGATCAACGAACTGCTCTGGCGCGAGTTCTACAAACATATCCTGGTGGGTTATCCACGGGTGTCGCGCCATCGTGCGTTCCGCCCCGAAACCGAAGCCGTGGCTTGGCGCAACGCGCCCAAGGACCTGGCTGCCTGGCAGGAAGCGCGCACCGGCTTGCCGATCATCGACGCCGCCATGCGCCAACTGCTGGAAACCGGCTGGATGCACAACCGCCTGCGCATGGTGGTGGCGATGTTCCTGACCAAGAACCTGCTGATCGACTGGCGCGAAGGCGAGCGTTTCTTCATGCGCCACTTGATCGATGGCGACCTCGCTGCCAACAACGGCGGCTGGCAGTGGAGCTCGTCCACCGGTACTGATTCGGCGCCGTACTTTCGGATATTCAGCCCGTTGAGTCAGTCGGAGAAATTCGACAGCGAAGGCATTTTCATCAAGCACTGGCTGCCGGAGTTGGCCGCGCTGAATAAAAAAGAAGTGCACAACCCCGAAGCCGTCGGCGGCTTGTTCGGCGTGGCCGACTACCCGCGTTCGATTGTCGACCTGAAAAAGTCCCGCGAACGCGCCCTGGCCGCCTTCCGCAGCCTACCTTCGCGCCAAGCTGTCGGGGGCGAACATGAGTGATTTCCTGCGCCGCTTCGCCCAGGCGTTCGCCACGCTGGACAAGCACAACCTGCATTTGCTCGACAACCTGTACAGCCCGGACATCGCCTTTGCCGACCCGCTGCATGAAGTGCATGGCCTGCCAGCCCTGCACCGCTACTTTGCAGAGCTGTACAGCAACGTCAGCCAACTGCGCTTCGACTTCCACGGTTTCGACCAAGTGGCCGAAGGCGAAGGTTACCTGCGCTGGAAAATGAGTTTCTGCCACCCGCGCCTGGCAGGCGGCAAGGTCATCCGCGTGGAAGGCTGCTCGCACTTGATGTGGCGTGACAAGGTGTACCGCCATCGAGATTATTTCGATGCCGGCGCCCTGCTGTACGAACACTTGCCCGTACTGGGCAGCGTCATCAGTTGGCTGAAAAGGAGAATGGGATGAGCAGCACAGTGCCCCGCCGTTATTGGCTGACCGGCGCCAGCAGTGGCATCGGGGCCGCGCTGGCCGTGGAGTTGCTCAACAGCGGCGCCCATGTAGCGCTGAGTTCCCGCACCAAAGGGCCTCTGGAAGCGCTCGCGCAGCGTTATCCCGGCCAAGTGCTGGTAGTCGCGGGCGATCTGACAAACAGCCAGACCGTGCGCGAGATCGGCGAGCATATCGGTGTGGTCTGGGGTTCGTTGGACACCGTGATTCTCAACGCCGGCACCTGTGAGTACGTGGACGCACGGCAGTTTGACTCATCGATCATCGAGCACGTGGTGCGCACCAACCTGCTGGCGAGCAGTTATTGCATCGAAGCCGCGTTGCCACTGTTGCGCGCAGGGCACACGCCGCACCTGGTGGGTGTCGCCAGCGCCGTGACCTACCTGCCGATGCCCCGCGCCGAAGCCTACGGCGCGTCGAAGGCCGGCCTGCGCTACCTGTTCGAATCCTTGCGCATCAGCCTGTCGCCGGAAAATATCGACGTTACAGTGATCAGCCCGGGGTTTGTCGACACGCCGCTCACCGAACGCAATGACTTCCCGATGCCACTCAGTTGGCCGGCGGACAAGGCTGCGAAGCATATCTTCAACAAGCTGGAAAAGCGTCCTCTGGAGATTGCCTTTCCCGCGCTGTTCATTGCCGCCCTCTGGCCGCTGTCGAAACTGCCGAATCGCGCGCAGTTGGTCATCGGCAAGCGCATGCTGCGCAGCCCACCGCCGAAGAAGGACGACCTGTGAAGATCGCCATCATCGGCAGCGGTATCGCGGGGCTCACCAGTGCCTACCTGCTCAGCCGCCAGCATGAGGTCACGCTGTTCGAAGCGGGCGACCGCATCGGCGGGCATACCCACACGGTCAACGTGACCGTCGAGGGTAAAAGCTATGCGGTGGATACGGGCTTCATCGTATTCAACGACTGGACCTACCCCAACTTCATTCGCCTGCTGGGGCAGATCGGGGTGACGTTCAAACCCACCGAGATGAGCTTTTCGGTGTGCGACGAAAACACTCGGTTCGAATACAACGGCAATAACCTCAACAGCTTGTTTGCCCAGCGTCGCAATATTTTGTCGCCGGGGTTCTGGGGCATGCTGCGTGACATCTTGCGCTTCAATCGCCAGGCGCCGCTCGATCTGCAGGAACAACGCATCAGCGCCGAGATGACCCTGGGCGACTACCTCGACGCCAACGGTTATGGCGAGCGGTTTATCCGCCATTACATCGTACCGATGGGCGCGGCGATCTGGTCGATGTCCCTGGCCGACATGCTGGGTTTCCCCTTGCAGTTCTTCGTGCGTTTCTTCAAGAACCACGGTTTGCTGTCAGTGAGCAACCGCCCGCAATGGTGCGTGATCGAGGGGGGCTCCAGCCGTTACATCGAACCGCTGACCCGCAGCTTTCGTGAACAGATCCGCCTCAATTGCCCTGTGCATAACGTCGAGCGCAGCGACGACGGCGTGGTTATCCACAGCCTGGCCGGCAGTGAGGCATTCGATCGCGTGGTCTTCGCCTGTCACAGCGATCAGGCCCTGGCGTTACTAGCCGACCCGAGCCAGGCCGAACAAGACATCCTAGGAGCCCTGCCCTACGCCGACAACGACGTGGTGTTGCACACCGACACCCGCCTGCTGCCCGACCGCAAACTGGCCTGGGCCAGCTGGAACTACCGGCTGAGCGGCACGGCGCAGAAGCAGGCGGCCGTGACCTATGACATGAACATCCTGCAAGGCATCGACAGCGCCACCACCTTTTGCGTCAGCCTCAACCAGACGCCGATGATCAACCCGCTGAAGGTGCTCGCCCGCTACACCTACGCCCACCCGCAATACAGTCTGGCGGCGGTGGCCGCCCAAGGGCGTCGGGAAGAAATTTCGGGCGTGCGCAATACCTTTTATTGCGGCGCCTATTGGGCCAACGGCTTCCACGAAGACGGCGTGGTCAGCGCGCTGCACGTGGCCCAAGCCTTTGGGGAAACCCTGTGAACAGCGCCCTGTACAGCGGCTGGATCGCCCATCGCCGATTTGCGCCCAAGGCCCATGCCTTTCGCTACCGCATCGGCTTGCTGTACCTGGATTTGAGCGAAGAACACGAAGTGCTTGGCCTTTCGCCCCTGGCCGGGCGTAGCCGCCTGACGCCCTTCGGTTTTCGCCAGCAGGACTACCTGCGTGAATTGACGCGCACCGGCATGAGTTTGAGCGATGCGGTGCGCCAGGAAGTCGGCAAGGCACTGGGGCGTACACCCCAGGGCGTTATCTGCCTACTGACCCAGGCTCGCAGTTGGGGCCTGGCTTTTAATCCCGTGAGTTTCTTCTACTGCTTCGAGGCCGACGGACGTCTGGCCGCGATCCTGTGTGAAGTGACCAACACCCCGTGGCGCGAGCGTTATCACTACGTGCTGCCGGCCCAGGCCCTGGCTGCGGAGGAGCACCAACACTTCGCCGTGGCCAAGGCCTTCCATGTGTCGCCATTCTTGCCGCGCGACCTGGAATACCGCATGAGCTTCAGCCCGCCCGCCGCCAGACTCGGCGTGCATATGGCCGATTGGCAGGGCGAACTGAAAGTCTTCGATGCGACCTTGAGCCTGCAAAAAGAAACGCTCGACCGCGCCAGCCTGCACCGCTACCTGTGGCGTTTTCCCTGGATGACCGCCAAGACGTGTCTCGCGATCTACTGGCAGGCCCTGCGCCTGTTGCTCAAACGCACACCGATTTTTTCCCACCGGGCCGCCGATGGCGCCTCTCGCACCGCAGTCGGGTACACCAAGGATCGCCGCCATGAAATCCCCTAGCTTATCGGTCAAGACCCATCGCCTGAACGTCAACGGCATGACCGCCGCGCTGCTGCGCAAGGCCGTGCTGCGTCAACTCAGCCAACTGCGCCATGGCCAGTTGGTGGTGGTCGAGGACGGCGAGCGGCAAGTCTTCGGCGCACGCGAAGCGCACCTGCTGGGCGAAATCCAGATCCTTGATTCGGCCGTGTGGGGCCTGGTGGCAGCCAACGGTTCTATCGGCGCCGGTGAGGCATTTATCCACGGTTACTGGAGCAGCCCGGACCTGACGGCAGTGGTTCGCGTGATGGTCAGCAACCTCGACGTGCTCGACGCGATGGAAGGCGGCCTCGCTCGCCTGGCCCGTCCGTTCACCCAGGGCCTGCACTGGCTCAATCGCAATACACGCAAGGGCTCGCAGAAAAACATCGCCGCCCACTACGACCTGGGCAATGACCTGTTCGAAGAATTCCTCGACCCGACCATGATGTACTCGGCGGCGCAGTTCCTGACCGCCGATGACACTTTGGAACAGGCGCAACTGAACAAACTGGAACGCATCTGCCAGAAGCTGGCGCTCAAATCGAGCGACCATCTGCTGGAAATAGGCACCGGCTGGGGCAGCATGGCGCTGTATGCCGCGCAGCATTATGGCTGCAAGGTCACCACCACGACCTTGTCCAAGGAGCAGTTTGCCTACACCGAAAAACGCATCGCGGCCTTGGGTTTGCAGGACCAGGTCACGCTGCTGTTGCAGGATTACCGCGACCTTACTGGCCAGTACGACAAGCTGGTGTCCATCGAGATGATCGAGGCGGTGGGCCATCGCTTTCTGCCGACCTACTTCAAACAGTGCGCGCACCTGCTCAAGAGCGACGGCCTGATGTTGCTGCAAGCCATCACCATTCGCGACCAACGCTACGAGCAGGCCAAAACCAACGTCGACTTTATCCAGCGCTACATCTTTCCGGGCGGCGCCCTGCCTTGCGTGCAAAAGATGCTGCAGATCGTCAGCCGCGACACCGATATGAACTTGCTGCACATGGAAGATTTTGGCCTGCACTACGCGCGAACCTTGCGCCTGTGGCATGAGAACTTTCGCCGCGCACACGGCCGCCTTGCAGAATTGGGCTACGACGAATACTTCCTGCGGCTGTGGGAGTTTTACCTGTGCTACTGCGAAGGTGGCTTTATGGAGCGCACCATCGGCACCGCGCAATTGCTGCTGGCCAAGCCGTCCGCGATCAACCCGCCGCTGCTCGGGCGCTTCAGTGCTTAAGACGCTGGCCAACGCCGTGCTGTTTCAGTGCGGTTGGTTTGCGTGTGTGCTCGGCGGTGACAGCGTGTGGCTGCTGGGAGGGCTGGCCGTACTCGCCATTAATCTGCTGTGGATAAGTTCTTGGGCTGAAGACGGCAGGCTGATCCTCTGCGTGACGGTAGTGGGCACCCTGCTGGATACGGCGTTGCGCACGCTGGGCGTGTTTCATTTCACTGAACCGGGCCCGATGATTCCCTTCTGGCTGATCCTGTTATGGGCGTTGCTGGCGACCACGTTGCGCCATTGTTTGGCCTGGAGCGCTCGCCCCTGGTGGCGTGCGGCTGTACTCGGCGCAGTGGGCGGCCCGCTCTCTTACTATGCCGGTAGCCAGTTGGCCGGCGTGCAGTTCGGTTTCGGCCTCACACCCACTATGGCCTTACTGGCGCTGCTGTGGGCGGCGGTGTTTGTAGGCCTGCACCGGCTGGCGCGCTGACGTCTGTCAGTCGTTTCACACCTGCGTCACCCGCTTGCCTTACACTGCGCGCCTATGACCAACATCCCCCACACCCAAATCACCGAACCCGCCGTCACATGCTCGACGTGCGCGGCCTGCTGTTGCCAGCTGGAAGTCATGCTGATCACCGACACCGGTGTGCCGGAACGCTATATCGATACCGATGACTGGGGCGGCGAAGTGATGTTGCGTCTGGACGACGGCTGGTGCGCGGCGCTGGATCGGGACACGATGATGTGCACGATCTACGAGCGACGGCCGCTGATCTGCCGGGAGTTCGAGATGGGAGCGCCGGAGTGCCTGGAGGAGCGGCAGGGGATTGCGACGGCCTATCGCTGATCCCTTGGCTTTTGTAGTGAGCGGGCTTGCCCGCGCGAGGCAAGCTCGCTCACCACAGTTCTTTTTGGGAGTTACAGCGGTAGGGTGTAGTGCACCGAGTAACTCTCGACCCCATCGTTGTTGCTGCTGATGCCCGCGTTGGAATAATGCGTGGCACGAATGCCCACTTCATGTCCGCCCGCAAAGCGCAGGCCGAAACCCAAACGGTCTTCGAACTGGAAAGCCTGGCCGATGTTGTTGTCTTCCACTTTGGTACGCGAGAACACCGCTACGCCAATCCCCGCTTCGATGTACGGCTTGACCTTCTCCCCGGCAAACTCATACACAAACACCGGCGAGAACGACAGGCTGCTGACGCTGGCGCGCTTGTCACCGTCCCAATAGGTGTAGGCGCCGCTCCAGTAGCCGGTCAGTCGACCGGTATCGCTCTGCCACCAGCTTTTGTCCCAGTCCGATGTCAGCCCCAGCCGATAGGTCATGGTCGAATCGCTGGTGCTCCCCACACCGAACTCCAGGCCAGCGGCCTGCGCCGAAACAGAGTGCCCCACTACAGCGGCCGCAATCGCGGCCAAACAGAACAAGCGCTTCATAAGAAACATCCTTTCCAAACGAAGTTATATGGTTTTGTACAGGCTATCTCGCTATAGAAGCTGGCGTGTAGTCAGAAGTTCCAGCTTATAACGCCGGTATTTCACGAATTTTTCACGAAGCGAAGCTTCGCACATCGCCCGGATATTTCCATAGTGTCGGTAGGATATTTCTTAGGTGATACACATCGCCGCTGGTCCAGAACTGCGCGGGTTCAGGATTGCCGTCGGCCAGCAGGTCGCGCTCGCCCAGCAGACGCTTGAGCTGGCGGGCCACGGCGGCGCCGGTGTCGATGAGGATGATGCTGGGGGGCAGCATCTGCGCCAGGAGTGGCTTGAGGAAGGGGTAGTGGGTGCAACCAAGAATGATGGTGTCGCAGCCGGCGCTGAGCAGCGGTTCGATGTAACCCTGCAACATCTGGCGCAGGGCTGGGCTGTTCAGGTCACCGCTTTCAATCAGTTCGACCAGGCCCGGGCACGGCTGGGTGATGACCTTTACATCGGTGGCGAAGCGGTCGAGCAAGGCGGCGAACTTGGCGCTTTGCAGCGTGCCGGTGGTGGCAAGCACGCCGACGACGCCACTGCGGGTAGCGGCGGCTGCGGGCTTGACGGCGGGCTCCATGCCTACCAACGGCCAATCAGGAAAATCCAGGCGCAGATCAGCGACAGCGGCGACCGTGGCGGTATTACAGGCAATCACGAACGCCTTGGCGCCCCGCTCCCGAAAAAAAGCCGCCACCCGCCGCGAACGCTCAAGGATAAATGCCGGGCTTTTCTCACCGTAGGGGATGTGCCCGCAATCGGCCACATACAGCAGTGATTCGTGGGGCAACAGCTGCTGGATTTCCTCCAGCACGGTCAACCCGCCGATACCGGAATCGAACACACCGATTGGCGCGCCCTTAACCATGTTGCGTCCCGCACACGCTGCAACCGGGGTCTCGCTTGACGCGTAACTCGCGAAAACGCGTGGTCAGGGCATCGATCAGCAACAAACGGCCCACCAGGGGCTCACCGAAATCGGCCAGCAGTTTTAAGGCTTCCAACGCTTGCAGGCTACCGACCAGCCCCACCAGCGGGCCGACTACGCCGGCTTCGCTGCAGGTGAGTTCGGTATCGCTGCCGTGCCCATATAAACAGTGGTAGCACGGGCTCTCGGCGCGGCGCGGGTCGAACACCGACAGTTGCCCTTCAAGGCGAATGGCGGCACCGCTGATCAAGGGTTTGCCGGCCGCGACGCAAGCCGCGTTGACCGCTTCGCGGGTAGAGAAGTTGTCACTGCAATCAAGCACCACATCCACCACTTCGACCGCTGCTGCCAGTGTGTCGGCATCCAGCGCGGAGCGATGAGCGATCAGTTTGATCTCGGGGTTGATGGCGGTCAGGCGGCGCAGGGCCGAGTCGACCTTGGTCTGCCCGACACTGTCGGTGTCGTGGATGATCTGGCGTTGCAGGTTGGTCAGGTCGACAGTGTCGAAGTCCGCCAGATGCAGTTCGCCCACGCCCGCCGCCGCCAGGTACAGCGCAACGGGCGCGCCCAGGCCACCGAGACCGACGATCAAGGCACGGCCATTTTTCAGGCGCAATTGGCCGTCGATGTCGACATGCTGCAACAGAATCTGTCGGCTGTAGCGCAACAGCTCCTGATCGGTCAGCACGGCAGGCGTCCCAGGGTGATGCGCTCGTGGCCGCCGAGGTCGATGCGGCTGTGCACGTCTTCGAAACCTTCACTCAACAGCAGGTCGCGCACAGCCGGAGCCTGATCGTAACCATGCTCCAACAGTAGGCGGCCGCCCGCCTTCAGATGAGCGGGGGCCTGTTTGATGATCAGGCGCAGGTCGTCCAAGCCATCATGGCCAGCCACCAATGCACTGGCCGGCTCAAAGCGCACATCGCCCGCCACCAGGTGCGGATCGTTGGCTGCGATGTACGGCGGGTTGCTGATGATCAGGTCATAGGCCTGATCTTGCAGCGCACTGAACCAATGGCTGTTCAACACTGTGGCGTTATTGAGGTGCAACCGCTGACGGTTGCGCTCGGCCAGGGCCACGGCTTCCAGCACACGGTCGACGGCGGTGACTTGCCAGGCCGGGCGTTCGCTGGCCAAGGCCAAGGCGATGGCGCCACTGCCGGTGCCCAAGTCGAGGACCTTGGCGGGCGTGGCCGGTAACAATTCCAGGGCGGCTTCCACCAGCAACTCAGTGTCCGGACGTGGGATCAGCGTGTGGGGCGCGACCTCCAGGTCCAGCTTCCAGAAACCTTGCTGGCCAAGGATATACGCCACCGGCTCACCGCCTCGACGGCGTTGCAGGTAACCGGCAAACGCCAGCGCGTGTTCGCTGCTGACGATTTTCTCGGGCCAGGTGTGCAGGTAGCTGCGGGACTTACCCAGGGCCGCCGCCAGCAACAATTCGGCATCCAGGCGCGCGGTAGGCGAGTCGGGCAGGTCGGCGGCGCGCAGCAGGCTGGCGATGATGGTCATTTATTCACCTATCGCTGCGAGTTGATCCGCCTGGTATTCGGCGAGCAACGGCTCGATCACGGCGTCTACGCCACCAGCGAGAATCTCGTCCAGGGAGTAAAGCGTGAGGTTGACCCGGTGGTCGGTGACCCGGCCCTGGGCGAAGTTGTAGGTACGGATGCGCTCGGAGCGGTCGCCCGAGCCCACTAACAGCTTGCGCTCGCTGGCAATCGCGTTGGCGGCGGCGCTGGTCTGCTGGTCGTTGAGTTTGGCCGACAGCCAGGACATGGCCCGCGCACGGTTCTTGTGTTGGGAGCGCTCTTCCTGGCATTCCACCACGATGCCCGACGGCAAGTGAGTGATGCGGATGGCGGAGTCGGTCTTGTTGACGTGCTGACCGCCAGCGCCCGACGAGCGGTAGGTGTCGACGCGCAAGTCGGCCGGGTTGATCTCGATGGCTTCCTGCTCATCCGGCTCGGGCAGCACGGCCACGGTGCAGGCGGATGTGTGAATTCGGCCCTGGGACTCGGTCGCCGGTACGCGCTGTACGCGGTGCGCACCCGATTCGAACTTGAGCTTGCCGTAGACGTTGTCGCCTTCAACCCGCGCGATGACTTCTTTATAGCCGCCGTGCTCGCCTTCGTTCTCGGAGAGGATTTCTACCCGCCAACCGCGACGCTCGGCATACCGCGAATACATGCGGAACAGGTCGCCGGAGAAAATCGCCGCCTCGTCACCGCCGGTGCCGGCACGGATTTCAAGGAATACGTTGCGCCCATCATTCGGGTCTTTGGGCAGCAGCATGCGTTGCAGGTCGCCCTCCAGCGCAGCCAGCTTTTCCTTGGCTTCGCGGACTTCTTCCACGGCCATTTCGCGCATGTCCGGGTCGCTATCCTTGAGCAGCGCCTGGGCGCCTTCGAGGTCGGCCTGGGTTTTAAGCCACTGCCCATAGGTGGTCACAATTGGCTCAACTTCCGCGTACTCCTTGGAATACGTACGGAATTTTGCCTGATCAGAGATGACTTCGCCATCACCGAGCAAGGCGGTCAGTTCTTCGAAACGGTCCTGGAGCACGTCCAGTTTATTGAGCAGTGACGCTTTCATTGCGGTTTTTTATCCGAAGAGCTATCTGACGCGCCCTCACCGAGGGCAAAGAGTTCCTGGGCCATGGCCAGCGCATCGAGGCGGCCTTCGGCGGTAAGCTTTTTTAATTGTACGCTGGGCGCATGGAGCAATTTGTTGGTGAGACCGCGCGCCAGTTGCATCAGCACTTCTTCGGCGCTGCTGCCGTTGGCCAGCAAACGCTGGGCCTTGATCAACTCCTCGTCGCGCAGGCGTTCGCCCTGCTGACGATACGCCTTGAGCACATCCACCGCCGCCAGTTCACGCAGGCGCACCATGAAGTCTTCGGCGCCGGTGCTGACCATCTCTTCGGCCGCCTGGGCGGCGCCCTGGCGGCTCTTGAGGTTTTCGGCGACCACTTCGTGCAGATCGTCGACGCTATAGAGGTAAACGTCGTCCAACTCGCCGACTTCGGGCTCGATATCGCGTGGAACGGCAATATCCACCATGAAGATGGGCTTGTGCTTGCGCAGCTTCAAGGCGCTCTCGACCGCGCCCTTGCCCAGGATCGGCAACTGGCTGGCGGTGGAGCTGATGACGATATCGCTGCGCACCAGCTCGGCCGGGATATCCGCCAGCAACACGGCATGCGCACCGAACTGCTCGGCGAGGATGCTCGCCCGTTCCAGGGTACGGTTGGCGACCACAATGCGCTTCACGCCCAGGTCATGCAGGTGGCGGGCGACCAGGGTGATGGTCTCGCCGGCGCCGATCAGCAGGGCCTGGCTGCGCTGCAAGTCACTGAAAATCTGTTTGGCCAGGCTGACGGCAGCAAACGCCACCGATACCGGGTTTTCACCGATGGCGGTGTCAGTGCGTACCTGCTTGGCGGAATTGAAGGTGGCCTGGAACAAACGGCCCAATAACGGGCCAACAGTGCCGGCCTCGCGCGCCACGGCATAGGCGGACTTCATCTGGCCAAGAATCTGCGGTTCACCCAACACCAGCGAATCGAGACCGGACGCCACACGCATCATGTGACGAACTGCCGCATCCTCTTCGTGCACGTAAGCGCTCGCGCGCAGGTCGTCGAGGTCCAAATGGTGGTAATCGGCGAGCCAGCGCAGTACGACATCCGCTGAAAGATGTTCCTGCTCTATATAAAGCTCGCTGCGATTGCAGGTCGAAAGGATCGCAGCTTCGCGACTGTCGGTGAGCCGGCAGAGCTGCTGCAGGGCCTCAACCAACTGCTCTGGCGTAAACGCCACGCGCTCGCGCACGTCTACGGAGGCAGTCTTGTGGTTAATACCGAGTGCGAGGAAGGCCATTCAATATCGCTGATGATGTCGGGAAGCCGACAATTGTCCTACTTCGAAAGATTCAGAACAACCACCGTAAGCTATTGTCCTAATGCCTTGTGTCTATAAAGGCACCCATTGAGACTCGGTTATGTTTGGCCGAAGGCTTGTGTCATGATGATCCGACCGCAGGTTAGTCGTCCTTTTCCTATATGAATAGATCTTCCGCGTTGCTCCTTGCTTTTGTCTTCCTCAGCGGCTGCCAGGCCATGGCACCCGTGTCGCCGGACGGTACGCCGCCGGTGGAAGAGAGCACCCCCGCCCCTGAAAAGCCCAAGGTTTATTCCTCGTTCACTGAAGAAACGGTGTACAGCCTGCTGACCGCAGAACTCGCCGGCCAGCGCAATCGTTTCGACATTGCCCTGGATAACTACGTGACCCAGGCCATCAACACTCAGGATCCGGGGATTTCCGAGCGCGCGTTCCGCATCGCCGAGTACCTGGGCGCCGACCAGGCTGCGCTGGACACGTCGCTGATCTGGGCCAAAAACGCACCGGACGACCTCGAAGCCCAACGCGCGGCGGCCGTTCAACTGGCACGCGCCGGGCGCTATGACGACTCCATGGTCTATATGGAGAAGGTCCTGCAGGGCAAGGGCGACACCCATTTCGACTTTCTCGCGCTGTCGGCGGCCGACACGGACCAGGACACGCGCAACGGTTTGATGAAGAGCTTCGACCGCCTGCTGCAAAAACACCCGAAGAACAGCCAGCTGATTTTCGGCAAGGCCTTGCTGCTGCAACAGGATGACGAAGCCGACGCCGCGCTGAAGCTGCTGGAGCAGAATCCGCCGGAAGAAGGCGAAATCGCGCCGATCCTGCTGCGTGCGCGCCTGCTGCAGAACCTCAATCGCGGCAAGGAAGCGATTCCACTGCTGGAAAAAAGCATCAAGAAGTATCCGGAAGACAAGCGCCTGCGCCTGACCTACGCGCGCATGCTGGTCGAGCAGGACCGCATGGAGGACGCCAAAGTGCAGTTCGCCAGTTTGGTCCAGCAATACCCGGACGATGACGAATTGCGCTATTCACTGGCACTGGTGTGCCTGGAAGCCAAGGCCTGGGACGAGGCCAAGGGTTACCTGGAAGAGCTGATCCAGCGCGAAAGCCATGTGGATTCGGCGCACCTGAACCTTGGCCGTATCGCCGAGGAGCGCAACGATCCACAGGCCGCCCTGCTCGAATACGCCCAGGTCGGCCCCGGCAATGACTACCTGCCAGCCCAATTGCGCCAGGCCGATATACTGATGAGCAACGGTCGCACCGACGAGGCGGAAAAACGCCTGGCTGCGGCCCGCGATGCCGAGCCGGACTATGCGATCCAGCTGTACCTGATCCAGGCCGAGACCTTGTCGGCCAACAATCAGGGTGAGCGCGCCTGGAAACTGCTGCAACAGGCCTTGCTGCAATTCCCCGACGATTTGAACCTGCTGTATACCCGCGCCATGCAGGCGGAAAAACGCAATGACCTGGCACAGATGGAAAAAGACCTGCGCCTGATCATCAAGCGCGACCCGGACAACGCCATGGCCCTCAACGCCTTGGGTTACACGCTGTCCGACCGCACCACGCGTTACGCCGAAGCCAAGGTGTTGATCGAACAAGCCCACAAGCTCAACCCGGAAGACCCGGCCGTGCTCGACAGCCTGGGCTGGGTGAATTACCGCCTGGGCAACCTCGACGAAGCCGAACGCTTGCTGCGCCAGGCGCTGGAACGCTTCCCCGACCAGGAAGTCGCTGCTCACCTGGGCGAAGTGCTCTGGGCCAATGGCAAACAGCGCGAAGCACGCCAGATCTGGGAAAAATTCCTCAAGGAACAACCCGAAAGCCCCATCCTGCGCGGCACCATCAAGCGCCTGACCGGATCCGAGACCCTTTAAGCTTATGTTCTTGCGCCACATTGTCGTTTTCAGCTTCATCGCCCTGCTCGCCGGTTGCGCGGGTTTCGGCGCCCGTGAATCCGTTGAAGGCCAGGGCAACCCGGCGCAATGGAAGCAGCATAAAGATCAGCTCAGCAGCATCGACGGCTGGCAGATCGAAGGCAAAGTCGGGGTTCGCGCGCCAAAGGATTCGGGCAGCGGCACTTTGTTCTGGCTGCAACGCCAGGATTACTACGATATTCGCCTGTCCGGCCCGCTGGGGCGTGGCGCGGCACGCCTGACCGGTCGACCAGGGCAAGTCAGCCTCGAGGTGGCCAATCAGGGGCGCTATGAAGCGACTTCGCCGGAAACGCTTCTGGAAGAACAGATTGGCTGGAAGCTGCCGGTGTCTCACCTGGTCTGGTGGGTACGCGGCCTGCCCGCGCCTGACAGCAAGAGCCGCCTGAGCCTCAATGGCGACAGCCGCCTGGCCACACTGGAGCAGGATGGCTGGCAGGTGGAATATTTGAGCTACGTAGAGCAAAGCGGTTATTCGCTGCCTGAGCGCATCAAGCTGCACGGTCCCGACCTTGACGTCACGCTGGTGATCAAGGACTGGCAACCGCGCAAACTGGGGCAATAAAGTGACTGTAGAACGCCTGACGCTGCCCTCCCCCGCGAAACTCAATTTGATGCTGCATATTCTCGGTCGCCGTGAAGACGGCTATCACGAGTTGCAGACGCTGTTTCAATTTCTCGACTACGGCGATGAGCTGACCTTCTCCGTGCGCGACGACGGCGTGATCAAGCTGCATACCGAATTCGAAGGCGTGCCTCACGACAGCAACCTGATCGTGAAGGCGGCGAAAAAACTTCAGGAACAATCCGGATGCGGGCTAGGTATCGATATCTGGATCGATAAAATTTTGCCCATGGGCGGTGGAATCGGCGGCGGCAGCTCGAATGCCGCCACCACATTGCTGGGTCTGAATCACTTGTGGCAACTGGGTTGGGACGAAGATCGCCTGGCCGCGCTGGGCCTGACACTGGGCGCCGACGTCCCGGTTTTCGTGCGTGGGCACGCGGCTTTCGCCGAGGGCGTGGGGGAGAAACTCAGCCCGGAATACCCCGAAGAGCCATGGTATGTCGTGCTTGTGCCGCAAGTATCTGTAAGTACAGCAGAAATTTTTTCAGATCCGTTGTTGACACGTAACTCTTCTCCCATTAAAGTGCGCCCCGTTCCCAAGGGAAACAGTCGAAATGACTGCTTACCGGTTGTAGCAAGGCGTTATCCAGAGGTACGTAACGCTTTGAATTTGTTAGGTAAATTTACCGAAGCAAAATTAACCGGAACTGGAAGTTGTGTGTTTGGGGGCTTCCCAAGCAAAGCTGAAGCTGATAAAGTCTCGGCCCTTCTTACAGAGACCCTTACAGGGTTTGTAGCAAAGGGAAGCAACGTTTCGATGTTGCATCGCAAGCTGCAAAGTCTGCTCTAAAGGAACCGAGTGTTAGGCACTCGTTGCAACAGATACAGGGGCGTCGCCAAGCGGTAAGGCAGCAGGTTTTGATCCTGCCATGCGTTGGTTCGAATCCAGCCGCCCCTGCCATTTTCTATACTCATCCAGGTTACCCTCAGCCTCTAGGTACTGCGCGTGTCCAAGATGATGGTCTTTACGGGGAATGCTAACCCCGATCTGGCTCGGCGTGTCGTACGTCAGCTGCATATCCCTCTCGGTGACATCTCTGTCGGTAAGTTTTCCGACGGCGAAATTACAGCCGAGATCAATGAAAACGTTCGCGGTAAAGACGTCTTCATTATTCAGCCGACTTGCGCTCCGACCAACGATAACCTGATGGAACTCGTCGTGATGGCTGATGCCTTCCGCCGCTCCTCAGCGACTCGAATCACAGCTGTAATCCCTTATTTTGGTTATGCCCGTCAGGATCGCCGTCCGCGTTCCGCACGTGTGGCTATCAGCGCGAAAGTCGTCGCTGACATGCTGACCGTGGTAGGTATCGACCGTGTTCTCACGGTTGACCTGCACGCTGACCAAATCCAGGGGTTCTTTGATATTCCGGTAGATAACATCTACGGCTCCCCCGTATTGGTGGATGACATCGAAGACCAGCGCTTTGAAAACCTGATGATCGTGTCCCCGGACATTGGTGGCGTCGTGCGTGCACGGGCTGTTGCCAAATCCCTGGGCGTGGACCTCGGGATCATCGACAAACGCCGTGAGAAAGCCAATCACTCTGAAGTGATGCATATCATCGGTGATGTCGAAGGGCGTACCTGTATTCTGGTTGATGACATGGTCGACACCGCCGGCACCCTGTGCCACGCGGCGAAAGCCTTGAAAGAGCACGGTGCGGCTAAAGTCTTCGCCTACTGCACACACCCTGTGCTGTCGGGCCGAGCGATCGAGAACATCGAGAATTCCGTGCTGGACGAACTGGTGGTGACTAACACCATCCCGTTGTCCGCCGCTGCTCAAGCCTGTGCGCGTATCCGTCAACTGGATATCGCACCGGTCGTTGCCGAGGCGGTCCGCCGCATCAGCAATGAAGAATCGATCAGCGCGATGTTCCGCTAAGGGTCACACCTTCGGCACATCCCACTGACGAAAAGCGCCCCGCCCCGACATTCTGTTGGGGCGGGGCTTTTTTGCCCATGTCGAGTACGGCGCTGGTCGCAAACGCCCCTCGATGATGGCTATTTTGGAGATACAAAATGACTGACTTTACTCTGAACGCTCAAGCGCGTACTGACCTGGGGAAAGGTGCGAGCCGCCGCCTGCGTCACGCCGCCAACATCCCAGCCGTTGTATACGGTGGTAACAAGCCTGCTGAATCCGTGACCATCCTGGCCAAGGAAATCGCCAAGCTGTTCGAAAACGAAGCTGCCTACAGCCACGTTATCGAGCTGAACGTCGACGGCGCCAAGCAGAACGTCATCGTTAAAGCGATGCAGCGTCACCCGTCCAAGCAGTTCATCATGCACGCTGACTTCGTTCGCGTTGTAGCTGGCCAGAAACTGACCGCTATCGTGCCTGTTCACTTCATCGGTGAAGAAGCTCCGATCAAGAAAGGCGGCGAGATTTCTCACGTTGTGAACGAAATCGAAGTGACCTGCCTGCCGAAAGACCTGCCTGAGTTCATCGAAGTCGACCTGTCGGCTGCTGAAGTTGGCGCCATCATCCACCTGTCCGACCTCAAAGCCCCTAAAGGCGTTGAGTTTGTTGCACTGGCTCACGGTGATGACAAAGCGGTTGCCAACGTTCACGCTCCACGCGTTGCTCCAGAAGCTGAAGAAGGCGCTGCAGAGTAATTCACTCTGTATTGCCGGAGCTTGAGGAAACATCGCGGACCGGAACGTAGCGAGAAAGCGGGCGATAACGCGGCGTTTACTCTTGAGTAAATAGCTTCTGTCGTCCACTTTCGCCGCACACAGGTTGCGGCGATGTTATCCACAACTCCAAAGGAAGGGCCCCTGTCGTGACTGCCATTAAACTGATCGTTGGCCTGGGAAATCCAGGCGCCGAATACGAACAGACCCGGCATAACGCGGGGGCCCTTTTTGTTGAGCGCATCGCCCACGCGCAAGGTGTGAACCTGGTGGCCGATCGCAAATATTTTGGCCTGACCGGGCGCTTTTCGCACCAGGGTCAGGATGTTCGTCTGCTGATTCCCACCACCTACATGAACCGCAGCGGCCAGGCTGTCGCGGCGCTTGCGGGCTTCTTCCGGATCAAACCTGAGGAGATCCTGGTGGCCCATGACGAACTGGACCTGCCACCCGGTGTTGCCAAGCTCAAGCTGGGCGGCGGGCATGGCGGGCACAATGGCCTGCGCGACATCATTGCGCAGCTGGGCAATCAGAATAATTTCTACCGTCTGCGGCTCGGCATTGGCCACCCAGGCGTTGCCAGTATGGTTTCAAATTTCGTCCTGGGTCGTGCGCCACGCGCCGAACAGGAAAAACTCGATGCCAGCATCGACTTTGCCCTCGGCGTGCTGCCGGATATCTTCGCCGGTGAATGGAACCGCGCGATGAAAAACCTGCACAGCCAGAAGGCCTGACTCTTACCGAGGGGAAACACCATGGGATTCAATTGCGGCATCGTCGGCCTGCCCAACGTCGGCAAATCCACCCTGTTCAACGCTCTGACCAAGTCCGGTATTGCAGCGGAGAACTTCCCCTTCTGCACCATCGAGCCTAACAGCGGTATCGTGGCCATGCCGGACCCGCGCCTGGCGGCATTGGCGGCCATCGTCAATCCGAAGCGCATCTTGCCGACCACCATGGAATTCGTCGACATCGCTGGCCTGGTTGCCGGCGCCTCGAAAGGTGAAGGCCTGGGCAACAAGTTCCTGGCCAACATCCGTGAAACCGATGCCATCGCCCACGTGGTCCGCTGCTTTGAAGACGAGAACGTGATTCACGTCTCCAACAGTGTCGACCCCAAGCGCGACATCGAGATCATCGACCTGGAACTGATCTTCGCCGACCTCGACAGCTGCGAGAAACAACTGCAGAAAGTCGCACGCAACGCCAAGGGTGGTGACAAGGACGCCGTGGTCCAGAAAGGCCTGCTGGAGCAGTTGATCGCTCACTTCACCGAAGGCAAGCCTGCGCGCAGCTTGATGAAGAACATGAGCACCGACGAAAAAGCGGTGATCAAGGGCTTCCACCTGCTGACTACCAAGCCTGTCATGTACATCGCCAACGTCGCCGAAGACGGTTTCGAGAACAACCCGCTGCTCGACGTGGTCAAGGCCATCGCCGACGAAGAAGGCGCGATCGTGGTACCGGTGTGCAACAAGATCGAAGCAGAAATTGCCGAACTGGATGACGGCGAAGAAAAAGACATGTTCCTCGAGGCCCTGGGCCTGGAAGAGCCTGGCCTGAACCGCGTGATCCGCGCTGGCTATGAAATGCTGCACCTGCAGACTTACTTCACCGCCGGTGTCGAAGAAGTCCGCGCCTGGACCGTCAAGGTCGGTGCTACCGCACCACAGGCTGCTGGCGTGATCCACACCGACTTCGAAAAAGGCTTTATCCGCGCCGAAGTGATTGCCTACAACGACTTCATCCAGTTCAAGGGTGAAGCCGGTGCCAAGGAAGCGGGTAAGTGGCGCTTGGAAGGTAAGGAATACATCGTTAAAGATGGCGATGTGATGCACTTCCGTTTTAACGTGTAAGCGTTACCTGCGGTTTATACCGCGAATAAAAAAGCCGATGCATTGCATCGGCTTTTTTGTGGGCGCTGTTTATCCACATTCAACAATACGTACGCCAAGCATTAGAGTTTTTCAGACTTCCCCTACTGACATTCCTGAGTCTTGTGACGAGAAATTAAATCCAAGTCAAAACCAAACTTATCCTACACAACATTGGCGACCAACACGATCAACAATAAGTGACAACACTTATAGAATTCTATCTACTGAGCCGAGCCTGCACACCAATAGCGAAGTAATAACGATTATGGAGTAATCATGCAATGTCGGCCTCTGACACCCTGGACAATAAAGCGAATGTTTCACTGCTTGCAGGCCCCGACATTGAAGAAATATTGAGCAGCACTGCCTCGCTCAATATTGATATTTTGCTGCTGGGAGAAACCGGAACCGGCAAGGACACCTTGGCACAGCGAATCCATCGTTTATCCGGACGACGGGGGAGCTTCATCGCAGTGAACTGTGCCGCCATTCCAGAAACCCTTGCAGAAAGCCAACTGTTCGGCGTCAATAGCGGAGCCTACACGGGCGCTGTACAGTCCAGGGCAGGCTTTATCGAAGCCGCACATCTAGGCACTTTGTACCTGGATGAAATCGACAGCATGCCGCTTTCCTTGCAAGCCAAGCTACTGCGCACGCTGGAGTCGCGCGGTGTCGAGCGCCTCGGCTCGACCCGGTTTATACCGGTAGACATGCGTGTTATCGCATCGGCTCAACAGTCGCTCTACGAAATGGTTGAACGAGGGACTTTCCGACGGGACCTGTATTTTCGTTTAAGTGTCGTCGATATCCAGCTCCCGTCTTTGCGAGAATGCAAAGATCGTATCATTCCGCTTTTTTTGAGCATGATCCGCCAAGAAGCGGAATCTTTTAAGTGCCCTTCTCCGCAGCCTCCAAATTCCTTGTTACAGCAGCTGTTATGCCATCCCTGGCCTGGTAATGTTCGCGAACTGAGTTCCACCGCTAAACGCTTTGTTTTGGGCCTTCCTCCACTCTCAGTGAGGGATAGGAATCCTGAGGTATCTGAAGCAGGCCTCAAGGAACGCTTACAACGTATTGAGAAGTCACTGATTGAGGAATCACTGCATCGGCACAACGGTAATGTGGACCTGGCGGCGGCTGACTTGAGAGTCGCCAAACGTACATTCTATTACCGGATGAAACAATTGGGGATTGATTAAACCAATGTTTAAATCCCAACACTGTTGTAAAAAGTTGGAGGCCTCCAGTTTTTTTTGCAATAGCTTGGAACTACTTAAATAGCGAATACCACACAGTTAACGTCAGACATCACACTGTAAAACCTTGCAAAAAATGATGACTGAGTAATGCACTATATTTAAAACTAGCGAAGTGGAGAAGGTCCATGTCTCAAGTTAACGGTTACGGTTCCTACAACCCCTATAACTCCGGCTACGGCGCCGGCGACACCGCTGGAAACCCCGGCCTTGATGCAGAAAGTCAGCGGTCGAAGGAAATACAGACTCAGGGCCTGAAACTGAGCAACGACGCAACTCAAGATAGCAACGTCAAAGGCGCTGCTGAGAAAAGGCGTTAATGCAAGACCTCCTCGGCTTACCCGCCGAGGAGGTGCATCTTGTATTAAAAAGGATGCCGACACTTAAAGCCTGCGTAAAAGTACCATTGCTCACCTACCGGGATTACCGATGCTTGTAGAAGACAATAGCTCAATCGCGCTTAGCAGCCATAAAAGCACCCTTCGTTCATCTGATAGCCCACCCTCAAGTACGGATGTCGACTTTTTCACCTCAGAACTCTAACGTCCCGTTTCAACAAAACCTATGGCAGCACAATTTGAAGCAATGAGTTTGCTGGCGAACGCGGCAACGGCGATCGATACAACAAAAAACAAAATCACGAGAGACCTCAGCAAACTCAGCAAAAATATCGACAGAGAGGCGTTACGTAAGTATCCAAATGATCTTTCCAACGCTTTGCTCATGTCGCACTTGATCGTAAAAACCCTTGGTAAAACAACCCAGTGCATCGACAAAATATGCAACCTGCAGTAGCGCGCAGGCGCTTCCTGCAGTCAACGCTATTGGCGCTCAGTTTTCTGTTTCTGTTGAGTGGCTGCGGTGACCGTGTCGAACTGCATCGACAACTCTCCGAGCAGGAGGCCAATGAAGTCATTGCAGAACTGGCAGACAAACATATTCGAGCTCAAAAGATCCCGACCAAGGATGGTGTAACGGTAAGTGTTGATGCAAACGACATAGGCCGAGCCGTTCGCACGCTGGAGGCTGTGGGCCTGCCCAAGCTCGCTCGCGCCACACTCGGCGATACGTTTCGCAAAGAGGGCGTTATCTCTACGCCACTGGAAGAGCGCGCACGCTACATCTACGCCTTATCCCAGGAGCTCGAAGCCACCCTGTCGAACATCGACGGCGTCATCGTTGCCCGAGTGCACGTCGTGCTTCCCGAGCGCATTGCGCCAGGAGAACCGGTGCAGCCTGCATCCGCCTCGGTTTTCATCAAACACGATCCTCGTCTTGATCCCGACAATATCAGAGCCCGTGTTCGCAGAATGGTCGCAAGCAGTATTCCGGGGATGACAACCGCCGTGGACAACCCACAAAAACTTAGCGTCATATTTGTACCCGCCGCGGCTTACCAGGAACAAAAACGATTGGTCTACTTCGGACCTTTCTTAATTCCGGCAGATGACCGTAGCTTTTGGTGGACGTGCTTCGTGGGTGTGCTGGGTGGTTTGATTGTCACGGTGGCCGGTTCACTCTTCCTGTTAAACCGGCGACAGCGGATGGCGCAGTCGATACCTGATGTAACGGCAGGTCCTGCACATGATCATTAGCCACTCCTTATCCATGAGTGACCATCTTGCTTGGGCTCAATGGTGGGCATTTCCCTGGAAAGCCTCTCACGAAAGCTGGAGATCTTTTTACCCCGAAATTGCTTTGATGCAATGCTGTGAGGTCCTGATGAAGAACGGACTTGCAGGCGCGGCCCCCTCCTTGCCCCCTGCGCCTCAGTTCGCGGTGCTTCGGCTGGCTCTTGCCTCAACGGACCAACTCAACCTTGCGCTCAAATTGATTCACCTTACTGTCACGCCTGAATCTGCACCCTCTTTGAACGAAGGCGATGACCTATGGTGCATGAGCCTTTCCAAAGCCCTCTCACCTGACATGCTTCTGCCCGAAGATGACCCTTTGCAATTACTGTGCAATTGGATCGCACCCGCAGTCTGGCAGCGGCTTCGATTACGTTTTCCCGTGGAGCGAGTTCTCACGGTGGAAGAAAGAGCTCCTGCATTTGAAAACGCATGCAGCCGATTGATCACGCTCTGGCAAGCCGTGGTCTGGCGTGCCACATCACGAAACGGCCACGACACACTTCCTGACATGCACACGCCAGGAGATCGATAATGCTTCAACTGCAAAAAATTGAGTTGCACCAGAACGCTGCCAGTTTTCCAAACCCCTTGGTTCCCCGAGAAGTGCTCGCAGACGTCGAAAACGCCAATCAGATCCTATTGCATGCGCAAGCGAAGGCTGACGAGCTGATAAGAAGAGCAGGTGAGAAATGTGAGGCGATGCAGAAAAAAGCCTCGCTGGAACTTTGGCAACGCGCCGATAAGCAGCTCAAGTGCTGGGAACATGAGCGTGAGGCAATTCTGGCAAGTCTTGAACACCATGCGACCTTAGTTATCAACCAAGCCATCCAGCGCATCCTTGACGAGACTGTCGAGCCTCAGCGTCTGCAAGCTCTCATCCAGCAGCTGCTGGCAAATCAGATACCGCAGGTCAACGCAACGCTGCTCTGCTGCCCAACCGAATTCGAGTATATAAAAAAGTACCTTGCTTCTCACGGGGCGACACTCTGGAAGCTGCAACCAGACGCCACCGCCCTCCCTCAAACCCTGACACTGAGGACAGACGAGGGAGATTTTCTGATCAACTGGCAATCGATGCTCGAGATGTTTCTCAAACAGAGTCGATAAAACCATAAGCGCTTGCTCAATGGTTCACCTCGTATCAAATAGTTTCTTGTGCACGGAACTGACTGGCGGTGACAAACCACAACACAAAAAACATTGAGGAATCACTATGAGTTCTTTAAGCAACTTATCGCTTCAGCTTGCGAGAAACAGCACCACCGCCAACCAGAAAGTCGTACGCGCGGGTGAAGATCCTGCAACATCGGAAGACATTCAGGCGTTCTACTCGCTCATACTACAGCAAGACTTCGCCAACTTTGCCTATCTGGAGCAAGGGCGCGTCATTCACGAAACGATCAAAACAACCATCGAGAGCTTTCAGTGATTTGAAAGCGCTCATCATTGACTGGTTGAAGAGCGGCAAAGAACAAATAACCTTACTTGAAGGACAAGATGACATTGTGATCCGCCTTCATGTTAGTGGGGTATTGGTAAGCGTCAGGCTGACTTCAACTTCATCTAACAACACCGAACTGCAACATTGGATGCGGATCGGCTCTGCGAGTCTGAATCACTTTCAGGGCGCAGTAGCGCAAGCATCCAGCTGTGGCACCCTCTGGATTATCCAAAGCCTTCAGGTTGCGCCTGACGAGCATCGCGTGTTGGGTAGCATCGAATCTCTGCTCAACCAACGGGATACCTGGCGCGCCATGTTCGCACGCCTGAATAAACCAGCCCATACACCCAAACCAACTTCACTACGTGCGTTGCGGCATTAATCAGGAAAGCTCCTATGCATAACAAGATTTCCCAACACACCTGCTTGCATATTGATCCGCCTGACACTTCATCCAGACGCGCGAAATGGCAATGGCTGGCACTATTAGCCTGCGTAATGGCTCCAGCGCACAACCTGCTTGCAGCCATCCCCTCAGAATGGAAAAACACCGCCTACGCCTACGAGGCCGAGCATAAACCGCTGCGGGAAGTGCTCGACGACTTCGCCCAGACCTTTGGTACGCAACTGCAAATCGAAGGCCTGCTGGAGGGCGACGTAAACGGTAAGATCCGCGCGAATACCCCGCAGTCCATGCTGGATAGACTCGGCGTTGAGCACCGTTTTCAATGGTATCTCTACAACAACACCCTATTCATCAGCACGCTGGACCAGCAGGAATCCGCGCGCCTGGAAGTCTCCTCGGAAACTATTTCAGACCTCAAGCAAGCGCTGACCGATATCGGCCTGCTTGATAGCCGTTTCGGCTGGGGCGAATTGCCCGAAGACGGTGTCGTATTGGTCTCCGGCCCCAAAACCTACATCGAACAGATCAAGCAGTTCAGCAGCAAACGCCGCTCGGCGGACGAAAAGCAGAGCGTGCTCAGCTTCCCGCTCAAATTTGCCAACGCGGCAGACCGCACCGTGGATTACCGAGGCGAAAAACTCGTCGTTCCCGGCGTCGCGAGCATTTTGCGGGGACTCTTGGAACCCCGTTCCGCCTCAACGCTTTCGGGGATGAGCCAACCCACCTCATCCCAACCATCCCCTCTGACACCCAACGCGCCTCGGCTGGGCAACCCGTTGCTGGGCCAAATGCTCGGTGCAAATGGCAACACAGGGCAGTTGGACGCCGGCCCCACAATGACCACGCGGGCGCCGACATCCAACAGCCGCATCCGCGTCGAAGCCGATGTGCGCAATAATGCCGTGCTGATCTATGACCTGCCGGAGCGCCAGGCCATGTACCGCGAGTTGATCACCCAACTTGATGTCGCCCGCAAACTGATCGAAATCGATGCAATCATTCTCGATATCGAACGGACGCAATTGCGCGAATTCGGGGTGAACTGGGGTTTCCAGAACAGCCGCTTCCGCGGCGGCGTCAACATGGCGCCTGGCACCTCGTCGCAAGTATCGATTGAAAACCGTGATCGTTTCTACGCCGATATTCGCGCGCTGGAGGCCAAGGGGCTGGCAACCATGGTCTCCAACCCGTCGGTGCTCACCCTGGAAAACCAGCCGGCGGTGATCGACTTCAACCGCACCCAATACATCACTCCCGGTAGAGATTACGCAACCATTTTGCCCGTCACGGTGGGCACCAGCCTCCAAGTGGTTCCCCGGGTAACGACGGGGCGCGGCGTTCACCAGATCCATTTGGCCATCGATATCGAAGACGGTAATTTCGACGAAAGCAACCCCGAGCGAGACCCCAATCACCCCGATGTACGCCGGGGCAAGGTCAGCACGCAGGCCGTGATGCAGGAAAAGCGTTCTCTGGTAGTGGGTGGCTTCCATGTCACCGACAGTTCCGACCAGCAAAAGAAGATCCCGCTGCTGGGGGATATTCCGTTGCTGGGCAAGGCGCTGTTTTCCTCGACAGAACGCCACAACAATCGACGTGAACGCTTGTTCATCCTCACACCCCGCGTCATCGGGGACCAGGACGACCCGTCGCGCTACTTGCCACAGGACGATCAGGCCGAGTTGCAAGCGGCCCTCACACCGTTGGCCAGACGCTACTCACCGCATCAGCCGGTGATCAAACGCAGTGACATCATCACCACGCTGGCGCGCTTGGTCAGTGGAGAAGTCCCCAAGTCTTTCAGTGCGGCACCAATGCCTCTGGCACTGAACACCTTGTGCAGCACCCGCGATTTGCTGGCGCTCAATAGCGAACGCAGCCAGTGGTACGCCGGCCCGGAATACAACGTGGCGGTTGTGGTGTTGCGCAACCAGTTCAAACGTAATGTGCGTATCGATGAAAAGGAATGCAGCAACTCGCAGACCCTGGCGGTCACTGTCTGGCCGCGCGCCTGGCTCAAGCCGGGTGAAGAAGCCGAGGTATTTATCGCCATGCGCCCGGTGGTGAAGGATGAACACCTCAGTGTGCCCCGCCCCTCCTTGATCACTCCAGCTCAGAAGGCCACACCATGATGAACCGACTGTTGTGCGTCACCTTGATCGGCGCCGCGATGCTCTTCACCGGCTGTACGCCGACGTGCAAAGGTGATTCATGCTCACGCCCGCAATCGAGCCAAGACAAAATGGTGATCTGGTGGCCGCCGCAGATGCGCGTCGAGCCCGCCCCCTCCGGTGAGCGGGCGGATTACCAAACGGTATCACTGGAACGATGAGACACCCGGATATGCCCGACGACCCAAGGCAGGCATTTTTCGACAACCTGGTGAGTGGCGCAGCCGCTCACCTGCCCCTGGCGCCCGGCATCAAGGTCTGCGCACAGCGCGCCGGCCAGCGACCCGGGTTAGCCTTGTGCATCGCGCGTGAGGCTTTGCAGGCCGGGCAATTGCAACGGGTGCTGGAGCGACGCTTTGAGCAGGCAGTCGCGTTCGATGGCTGCTTTATCTACCTCGACCCTCAGCATGCCCTGGTGATCTGGCATGCACTGCCGGCAACCACCAGCACGCTCGACAGGATCCTCAGCCGGATGCTGTCGCTGGCCACCCTGCAAGCCTTGGACACCTGATTAGCGTCGCTCAAGCTCGGGAAGCTCCAGGGTTTCGCGCTTGGCCTCATCATCGAGCTCACGCAGGGTCCGGTAAATCAGCGCCACGGCCTGTAAGGTTTCGCGTGGGATACCAGCGCCCAGTTTTTTCGTATAGAGCGTGCGCGCCAGCCAGACACACTGGATCACCGGCACGTCGGCCGCCTTGGCGCGGCGGATCAATGTGCGGGCTTCATCATCCGTACCTTTGCTCACCAACATCGGCAGTGGTGTCTTACCCGGACGGTAATACAGCGCGACGGCATAGTGCGTCGGGTTGACCACCAGCATGTCGGACTCCTCGAGCTTGGGCAGCTTGACCTTTGGTTCTTCCTGAGCCAACTGGTACGCCAACGAACGGCGTTGCCCTTTCACATGGGGGTCGCCCTCCATGTCCTTGTACTCTTTGACGACCTCCACTTGGGTCATGCGCATGCGCTTGGCAAAAAAGTGCTTGGACAGGATCATGTCGACAAGCGCCAGCACCAGCAGCATGCCCAGGCACACGTGCAGCAGATGACGGAACAGCGCGATCAACGCCACGATGTAGCTTTGCAGGTCACTGGTGGCCAGGTTGATCAGAGTGCCCACTGCGGGCCAGATCACCACATACAGAATCAAACTGATAAGGAAGGCTTTCGCCACGCTCATCAGCAGGTTCATCAACTGCTGGGCAGAGAACATCTGCTTGACCTGACTGACGGGGTTGAGGCGATTGAAATCCATCTTCAAGGCCTCCGGCGCAAACAGCAGCCCGAACTGCATCCAACTGCTGATCAGCTTCGTGGTAATCGCGACCCCGGCCATCAACAGGGCAAATGAAAAGAACACCCCCAGCGCGTCGAACAGCACCTCTTCCAGCGCACGCGTGAAGGGCTGGTTCAGCCGTGACATCGGCAACAGCATCAATTGCTGGAAGCGTTGCAGGCTGGTCTCGGCGGTGGCCAAGGCAATTTCACTGATCGCTGTCAGCGCCAGCAGTTTTGCGACATCCTGGCTCTGGGCGACCTGACCTTTCTTGCGTTGGTCACGCAGTTTCTTGGCGGACGCCGGGTGCTTTTTTTCGCCTGAGTCACTCATGGCACTGCGACCTTGAGCAAAACGCCCAATGAATGTTTAAGGTCGCCCAGCAGGCTTATACGCCCGACGATCAGATCCTGCAGCAGCGCAAAGTACAACAACAGGATGCCAATGCCCGCCAGGCTCTTGACCGGTGGCGCCAGGGTACTCACCTGTAACTGCTGGCTGTAGACCCCCAACAGTGCGATACCGAACTCCAGCAACAGCAACACCGCAATAAAGGGGGCGGCATAGAGCATCATGTGGGTGAACGTATCCCCCAGCAGGCCGATAAACACATCAAAGCCATTCACCGCAGGCAGCGGAAACCACACGGTGGGCGGCCAGATCAGGTAGCTGTCCCAGATCACCTGGGTCAGCGTGCCCAGGCCGAGACTGGTCATCAGCAGGAAAATCGCCAGTTGCTTGAACATATGCCCGATCGGCGTTGCATCCGGCCCCAGCGAAGGGTTGAGTTGCCCACCCGCCAAGGCACCCCGCTGGTTATCCAGCAGTGCCCCCACTGACTCGAACATCCAGAACGGCATCGCCAGAAGCACCCCCAGTAAAATCCCCAGGGCCACCTCCTTGAGTACCAACGCAGCCAGCATGATTGCGGAGTAATCCTGGCCCGCCAACGCAGCATGAATACCCGGTGCGGGCATCAACGCCATGACCATCACCAGGGTGTGCCGCGGCATGCCCCGGATGTGTTGAAAACAGAACGCCGCCACCAGGATGCCGCACGGGTAGATACGCGCCATGCCGATCACCAGGCTGGGCAGGTATTCGAGATAGAGCAGCATGGGCGATGCCTCAGTTCAGGGCCGAACGGCCGATCATTTCGAAGGTCAGGTTGATCAGCTGGATCAACTCCACGCCAATCCAGCGGCCGGTCATGATCAGCGTGATACCCACGGCCACCAGCTTGATACCGAAGGGCAATGTCTGGTCCTGTACCTGCATCAATGCCTGCACGAGAGACGTCAACACCCCCACCACCACCGCCACGATCAACGGCGGCGCCGACAGCACCACCACCAGCAACATGCCCTGCTTGAACAGCACGATAGGTTCCATAGGGCACTCAGAGGTAGGAGAGGAACAGACTGTCGAGCAACCGGGACCAGCCGGACACCATCACGAACAACAGCAATTTCAGCGGCAGGGAAATAGTCATCGGCGAGACCATTTGCATGCCCAGCGACAGGAGCAGGTTGGAGACAATCAGGTCGATTACGATGAAGGGGATATAGATCAGAAAGCCGATCTCGAACCCCGCCTGCAGCTGCGACAGCACGAAGGCCGGGATCACCAGGATCAAGTCTTCGCGCTGCACCTGCTCGGCCATCTGCGCAGGCCACAAGCGCTTGGAGTTCTCCAACAGGTGCGTCAGCACATCCGGGTCGATGTTGCGCAGCATGAAGGCACGCAGCGGTTTGATCGCCTCACTGCCTGTCTGCAGAAGCATTTGCACGTTGCTCAAGTCCAAGGGCGAGGCTTTGACGTGCTCGGCGATTTCATACCCCACCGGGGCCATGATGAATAGCGTGGCCGCCAGTGCGATGCCATTGATGGCCATGCTGGGCGGCACCTGCTGCACACCGATGGCGTTGCGGGTGATCATCAGCACAATCACAATTTTCAGGAACGCCGTACAGACGATCAACAGCATGGGCATCAATGACAATGCCGCCAGGAAGACCGCGAGAACTAAGGGGTCCAGCCCTTGAAGGATCATCCGCCGAACATCACGCGGGACAACTGCAAACCCAGGCGCCCGTCGATTTCCACCAACTGCCCCAGGCCGATCGGCCGGTCACCGTAATAGAGACCGGCCATGCCGGGCGCATAACCGGCGACACCCAGTACGGCACCGGGGGCGAGGCTGCGCAACTCGCCCAGGGTGAGGTTCAGTGTTCCGCAGCGTATGTTCAACGCCATGCTCAACTCTTCAAAGGGCTCATGACCGAATACGTCCACAACGGGTTCATCTTCGTCATACCCCGAGTAGTGGGGAGCGATAAATTCTTCATCCATGGAGGTGCCCTCAATCGAAGTCAGTGTCAGACACAACGCGCCTGCGTCATCGTCAATACGCCCATGCAGCCGCTGCCTGCCAACCTGTACGTGGCCAGCGCCCTGGGCCTGGAAAAAATTCTGTTCTGGTATCAGCACATCCCCAGCCCGCAGGCCACGTACCTGTGCAATCGGTAATTGCAGGCGTCCAAGGGTCACGGCAATTGCCAGTTGAAATGACGCTGGCAACGGCGCGGCGTTGCTGCGCCACGACCCGGCATCACACAACGCGAGGAAGCTCTCGGCCGTCAGCCACAGGTAGCCCATTGCACGGGAGGCCCCCAGTGTCACGCTGACTCGACAACCAAACCCCTTCGGGCGCTCGACCTCCAGCAGTCGCACATGGCCCAGCAGTCCTTGCACCTGTGGGCTCAGATGGTGCTGGAACAACGCCCAGAACCAGGAGTCCGGATCGTTGCCCGTCTTGGCCAGGGTCACTGGGCATTCGCCCAGCAGACTGAGCAAGGGACCAGCCTCGGCCAGCGCCAACACCCCGCGTGCCGTTTCGAAGCACAATGACTGGCCCGCAGTGGGCGCACGACCCGGTTCGAGCCATAACTCACCACGCTGCCCCGCGACGTCGAAGGGCAAGCGCAAGCCGCGCCCGAGACGACGGCGTGCGGCAACTATGTCGCCACTGACCCGAGGCAGCGGCACTGCCGGAATCATCATGCAGCCCCGATAGAGGGAAGCAGCAGGCTGACCGTTTGCCCCAACGATTGTGTAAAGCGGTCCTCAACCTGTTGCCGCACGCCATTCAGCCAGCGCGCCGTCGCATCATCTTGTGCGTCCAGGTCGATACTCCAGGCGTTCTGTTCACGGCGCACACTGGCGTTGATCCGCCCCAGGCGGGGCAAGTACAACACCGCCTGCAGCGGCCACTGCGACGCGGCCTGCAGGCGAGGTACCAGTTGCACGGCCAGCGCCTCGATCATCGCCGCAGCGCCCGACGCCTTGGTTCCCGATAGCTGAGGCCCTGCCCCAGAGCCCTCCTCCTCATCCGCCCACAACTGGGAAAACAATCGCGTCAGCTCCGCAGGCAGGACGCCCGTCATGGCGGGCTCTCGCTCCTCTCGCGTTTCACGTGGGCGTGGACGCTCGGCGGGTTTATCTGAAACCTGGGTCATGTCGGCTCCTGCGCCAGTAAAAGAGATAACTCCTGAAGTTTTTCCACCTGTCGCAGGCAGGCGGTGACCTGCTTTTGGGCTCTGCCGACGCAGGTCAGTCGTTCTTCCTGCTGGCCCTGCAAGACTTCCAATTGCCCCATGCCCCGCCGGGTATTGGCCGATAAGGAACGTTCCTGCGCGCCCCAGGACTTCAGCGCCTGCAGGTTCAATACCTGACCCTGGTGCTCACTGAGCAACTGGGCGCTTCGTTCAGCCTCATCACGCCGGATCTGCTCAAGTGCATCCTCGGCCTGGCGGATATTGGCAAGCAGGGCCTGCTGGGCCCGCTTCGCCTCACGCAAGGCACGCTCAGCCCGGTCTGCCCGGTGCCGGCGCAGGCGGCGCAGCGTCTCGACTTCGCCGAGCAACCCATCAGAAGGGGACATAGGCCGTCAGCTCCTTGAGTTGCTCAAGCGTCGTCGCCATCGGCGCAGGCTCACGCAAGTCCTGACGCAGGAAATTGTCCACCGCCTGGCGACTGTCCACCGCCAGGTCGGTCAAGGCATCGCTGCCGGACTGGTATTCCCCTAGCTTGAGCATCAGTTCGATCTGCTGATAGGCCGACAACAAGCGTCGCAACGCCGTGCCCGCCTGGATATCCACAGGCTCGGCGACGTTGCTCAGGATCCGCGAGAGGCTCGCCAGCACATCCACGGCGGGATAGTGCCCACGCTCCGCCAACTTGCGAGACAACACGATGTGGCCGTCGAGCAACGAGCGCACTTCATCGGCCACTGGATCGTTCATGGAGTCCTGCTCGATCAACACGGTGTAGATCGCCGTGATCACCCCCTCACGGGTCAACCCGGCGCGCTCTACAAGGCGCGGCAGCAGGCTGTACACAGAAGGCGGCAGGCCACCGCGTCCGAGGGGTTCGCCGGCGGCCAGGCCGATCTCGCGTTGGGCCCTGGCAAATCGGGTGAGGGAGTCGATCAGCAGCAGCACTCGCTTGCCCTCACGCCGAAAACCTTCAGCCAAGGCCGTTGCCGTAAAGGCTGCACGGGCTCGCTCCATGCTGGAACGGTCGGACGTGGCGCACACCAGTACGGCCTTGGAACGCAGTTGCTCATCGAGTTCATGATCGAGGAATTCACGCAGTTCCCGACCCCGCTCGCCGATCAGGCCGAACACGATGACATCGCACTCCACGTTACGAGCGATCTCGGCCAACAGGGTGGTCTTGCCGCAACCGGCCCCGGCGAACAGGCCCACGCGCTGGCCTTCACCCAGCGTCAACAGGCCATCGATCGAACGCACGCCGGTGGCCAACGCGCGGTTGATGCGCGGTCGATCAGTCGGCAACGGCGCCTCACACAACACCGCGCTGGAGTCCGGCGAGTCAGCCTCGACAAACGCACTCGGACCTTCTCCCGTGATCGGCCGCCCGAAGCCGTCCAGCACCTGGCCCAGCAAAGCCTCGCTGACCTGCACGCGATGCGAGACCCCAAGACGCTCCACGCCCGCGCCCACCTGCACGCCTTCCAGATTGCCCAGGGCGCTGAGCACCGCGTCCTGCTGATCGAAACCGATGATCTCGGCCAGCATGTAGTCGCCCTGCTTTTTCTCGACCCGACACAGATCACCGATACGCGCTTGAGGCAGCCGACACTGCAACAACATGCCATTGACGCGCTGGATGCGCCCCCGCATGGTCACCGGTGCGAAGGTGGCCAGCGATTGGACCTGGCGTTGCTGCCAGGCTTCCAGGCGTGCTTGCAGTTCCGCACTCACCAGCGCACCTCGTAGCGCTGTACGCCGTCGAACACCACCTTGCTGTTGTCGATCAGCACCAGGCGCAGGCCGTCGACTTCATCCCCGACAAACAGGCGGCTACCCTCTTCCAGAACCACGTGACCATTGGGCCCGCCCACGATCTGCACAATCTTGAACGGCAACGTCCCATCGCGTGCGCGCACACGGCTGATCACCGGAACCGCGCTGTCGAACTGCTCGCCAAAACGGCTGAGCATGCGTGCGACCAGCTCAACATCATCCTGTGAGACGTCCCCACTGAGCGCGACCTGCCCATTGATCACTTGCAAACCGACGCGCTGGTTCAATTCACGTTCGCCGAGCATCTTCAACAACTGCTGGCGGACCTCAAACGGTGAGGCCAGTTCGTGCTTTTGCACCACAGGCGGCATCAGCGAGGCCTGGGCCTCAGGCTTCCCGGTGGACGCCATGCCCACCACAATGAAGATCACCGTCACCACCAGCACCAGCGTAATCAGACGCTTCTGCTGAGCGTGCGAAATGGCCGACAACTTAAGCACCGGCACCGGCTCACTGACCCGTGGCGACACCTCCGGTGCAGAGGCTGCAGCCTGGGGCCAGGGCTCATCGGCCAACGTGACGCACAGCCGCACGTTGCCCACCAGAAACGTGGCGTTCAGCGCCAGATGCGCAATCTGCGCCAGCACCTGACCCTCTGCACCCTGCAACAACCCGGCCTCAGCCTGCACCGACCAGTTCGAGTCGATGAGTCGCAGCCGGGCATGCTGCTCGGCGACGCCTGGATCGCTTAGCACCAGGTCAGCATCGGCGTGGGCACCGATGCTCCACTGCTCTCCGAACAAGGGCAGCGCAGCCCCCTGATGCCGCCCATCAAGCACTCGCAATTCAAACATCAGCGAGCCCCCCAGGCCTGACATAGCCAAGTCTTCATGCCACCGCACCACGCATCAACTCGTCCTGGCCCAGGTCGAAGCGCCCCAGCACCTTGACCTTGGAAGAGCTGCCCAGCTCAGCGAAGGACAGCACCGGCACGTGGTTGAACTCCTCCAGCAACAGCGTGCGCAGCGGGCTGCGCAAGTCCTGTGCGACCAGCATCACGCTCTTGAGTTTGGGGCGAACGGGAAAGGCTTGATTGAGCAGGCTGACCAACGCCGCGCTGTGTTCGTCATCGAGGGCGAAGAACACGCCGGTCTGGGTCTGGCGCAGTGCCTCACGCAGGATGTTTTCAGTGTGCGGCGACAGCAACCAGGCATGCAGGCCGTCGGCTTCGCTGTACTGATGGTAGATCTGTGCCTTGAGCGCAATGCGCGCGTAGTCGGCCAGCGCGTCCGGCTCGCGTTCATGCTGGCCGTACTCGATCAGCGACTCGACGATCAGCCGCACGGCGCGCAACGGCACACCCTCGCTGGCGAGGCGTTGCAGTACGGCCGAAAACCGCGACAGCGGCATGATCCGCTGCAGTTCCTGGACCAGTTCGGGTTGGTTGTGCTCCAGCCAACTGAGGATCGACTTGCTCTCCTGGATCCCCAGGAACTGCGGCCCGCTGAGCATCATCGCCTGCTTCATGCGCTCGACGATCAGGCTCGCCGAGGTGAAGCGCTCCAACTGCGGGTCATCGAGCAGAGGATCATCCGGTGCCAGCCATAGCCAATCCTGTTCATCGCGATCCACCAATCCTGGAATGGCATGTGCCGGCTCAACCGTCAGCGCTTTACGCTCCACCGCCACATGGCTGACCACCGATGCCTTGACCATGGGCACTTCGTGCACACAGAAACGCATTTCATCGTCTTCCAGTGAATCGTCGAGTTCCACCTCGAACGGTGGCAGCGTCAAGCCGATATTGGCGACCAGTGCATTTCGGGCCTGGCGGATCGAGTGAACAAGATCCGTCACTTCAGGCGTCCCCCGCAGCACCGGGGAGAATTGCAGCAGGTAGGGCCTCGACGGATCAAACCCACGCAAGTCCTCACGGCCGTTCTCTTCAGGACGCACCGCTTCGGCAGTTTCAGCAGCGGGTTGCTCCTGCCGTTGACGCTGGCGCATCAGGTAGTACCCCAGGCTGCCGGTGACCAGTGCGATCAGGATAAACACTCCAGTGGGCATGCCGGGTACCGCGGCAAACGCGAGCATTCCCACCGAGGCGATCATCCAACTCTTGGGTTCGCTGGTCATTTGCCGGGCAATTTCGGCGCCCATGTTGCTGGCGCCCTTGCGTCCGTCCGGCGCCACACGGGTGATGATCATGCCGGCGGTGAGGGAAATAAGCAGCGCCGGGATCTGTGCGATCAGGCCGTCGCCGATGGTCAATACCGAGTACAGCGTGATGGACTCGGAAGCACTCAAGCCGTGCTGAAACATGCCGGTGGAAAAACCACCCAGCAAGTTCACCACAACGATGATCAGACCAGCGATGGCATCGCCTTTGACGAATTTCATGGCGCCGTCCATGGCGCCGAACAATTGGCTCTCACGGGACAACTGCTCCCGTTTGTCCCGCGCTTGCATGCCGTCAATCAAGCCGGCGCGCAAGTCGCTGTCGATAGACATCTGTTTGCCGGGCATCGCGTCCAGGCTGAAACGCGCCGCCACTTCGGCCACCCGCTCCGAGCCCTTGGTGATCACCAGGAAGTTGACCAGGGTCAGGATCAGGAAGATCACCATCCCCACGGCGAGGTTGCCGCCCACCACAAAGTTGCCGAAGGCCTCGACGATGTCTCCGGCGTCCTGCTCCAGCAGGATCAGGCGTGTCGTGGCAATCGACAGAGACAGGCGAAACATGGTGGTCAACAGCAGGATCGACGGGAACGAAGAAAACGCCAGGGGGCCTGGCAGGTACAACGCCAACACGATCAACAGGCATGAGATGCAGATGTTGAGTGCGATCAGGATGTCCACCAGCCAAGTGGGCAGCGGTACGATAAAAATGAACACGATGGCCATCACCACCACGGCGCCCAGCACTTCTGCGCGTTGCGCGACCTTGAGCAGAAAACCGTTGATGGCCGAAAGCGCTGTCACGCCATGACTCCCAGCTCACCCGGAAAACGCGCGGGGCCACGCGTCATCCGGTCCAGCTCACCGATTACCGCCAGGAAGCCACGCAAGGTTTCTTCGCGTACCCGACCGTCGAGCCATATCGCCAAAGGCAATTGCTGGATCACGGGATAAAGCGCATTGAGGGCCAGCAATTGCTGGGCATTCGAACTCCCTGACAGATCGCTTCCAAGCCGCAGGATTTCAGCAGCCGCGATACCGGCGCCCGCGTAACCCAGCAGGCGTTGCAGCAGGCTCACGGCATCATGATCGATACCCAGGCGTTGCATCAGGGCATTGCAACCGGCTAACACGCCGCTCAACTGCCCACAGCTTTGCAGCCCAAGTAACAGGGTACGCAACAGCGGCGTTGGCAGTGACGACACCTTGGCCGCGATGTCGTCCGCCAAAGCCTTGCGCATCATCTTGAGCCCGTCGGCAAACCGTCCTTCGCCATAAACCCCCAGCAGCGCCTGCATCATCGTCGACAACGATTGACGCGCGACCACACTGGCGTAGTAGAGCGTACGCAGCGCCTGGCGCTCCTGTGGATCGGTACTCGCCGCTTGCAGCGCCACGGCAATGTTCAGGCCAGCCTGGATCTCCCCTTTGAAGCGGACCTCCAGCTTGGCAATTGCATCACGGGCCAACGCAGCTTCCGATGGGCGTATTTCAACATCGGCCTGGGTTGCCACATATTTGAGTACCACGAACGCACGGGCGGGGTCTCCACCCGCCAGTTCCAGCAATTTGTCGACATGGGGATGCTGCAGCAACTGCCAACGGATACGGCGCGAAAGACTCGCGAGGGTCGCCTGGGCAGGGTGACCCAACTGATCATAAATTTGCGCGAGCTGCTCGGCCGGCGGCACGCGCACACTCATCATGCGCTGACTCAACGGTTGACTGTTGTTTTGCACTTCCAGGTTGAACAGGTGGGCGAGCTCATCCATGCCAGAAGCCGGCGCCGGCATGGAGGCCGGGCTGACGGCAGGTTGATCCAGCGGCTGGACCGTTTGCACATCCGGGGAGGATTCGACTTTCATGGACAGACCTGAACAGGAAGAGTGTTTCCCTGTGTGGCAAGGCCAGCGCAAATGGTTCCAAAAAGTCAGATCACACGAAAAGTTTGAAAAGACTTGCACAGACCTTCAAGGCTCTATGCAAAGGGCTGCACGAAAAAATACATTTCAAAAAAAATTATCGATATAAATCATAAAGTTATGAAAATTATTTTCTTGGCATAGCCAGTGCAAAAGGGGTTCCCGTCGACACCTTTTCGACTGCGTCTACACCAAGGAAACAATCATGAATATCCCTATTGAAGCTTTAGCGCACCTCGTTGGCAGCTCGCCTCAATTCATGCTTCACCTGACAGACTACCAGCAAAAAAAACTGCGGCGCTTCATTCATAAGCGCGTACTCAACCCGGAAGATGCGGATGATCTTCTGCAATTGACTTACTTGGAAGCCTGGCGCAACCGAGAGCGTTTCAGCGGCAATGCCACGCTCAGTACGTGGATGTGCGGTATCGCGCAAAACCTGATCCGCAATCACTTCAGGCGCTTGTACGCCAAGCCCGTGCATTGCGAGTTTGATGAGTCGCTCTGGCACGGCCAGGAGGACAACCACAATCTGGATTGGGAATTTGAGGTCAACCGTCGCCTGGAAAAAACCCTGAGCGCTATCGATCATCTGCCGACGGAAATGCGCAAGACGCTGTACGCGTCACTGGAAACCGACGGCAGCTATCAGGACACCGCCGACGCGCTGGACATTCCTATCGGCACCGTGCGCTCACGCCTGTCACGGGCCCGCGAGCAGCTCAAACGCGCCACGCACAGTCCGAAACTCCCTTAGCGTCAGTGCACGCGTTGAGCGGCAGGGATATCTGCTCAACGCGATCACATTTTGCGGGGCCTCGGCAGGGCGAATACTGATCCACTCGTCGCCAGATCCGCTGATTTCGCTTAAACAGTTGAAAGCGTAGATAAAAATTCAAAATAAATACTTGACGCATTCCCGTTCTACGCGAATAATGCGCGCCACTTGGCTACATAGCTCAGTTGGTTAGAGCATAGCATTCATAATGCTGGGGTCCGGGGTTCAAGTCCCTGTGTAGCCACCAAGTACCGATCCATAGATGTCTACAGCAGTCTATGAATCACCTCAAGAAGCCCGCCTAGTGCGGGCTTTCTTGTTTCTGGCGTTTCAAAACACCACAGCCTCACAGCGCCTTCTCCTGAACGCCCTCCTTCCTGAAACCCCATTTCGCCTTCAGTTTTGCGGGGGTTCCCGCGCCTCAGTCGGAAACACCTGACATCCAAAGCCATTTACTTCCAAGCATTCTCCACAGGGTTTGAATACAGCCACCTTGTCCTGAACCTCCCACTGAGGTTGCTTGGATATGAAACAAGGATGTCACATGACAGATAATTCAGAGGGGGCTTCATGCCGACAGCACCCCTGATCATTCCCGAAATACAGCTTCCGTTTTCCTGCCCGCCGCCACGTTCTGACAGCCATCAGTTGCGGGAACATGCCCTGGCCTGGGCGCAACGATACGGCTTGATCGGCCGTCGAGGCGCGCACCGGCTAAGCACCACTGCGCTGCTCGACCTGGGGATAGCGCTGTGCGGACAAGCTCCGACGCACCAGGCCGAAACCCTGGTGTGCTGGTATCTGTGGGCACTCACACTCGATGACCGGATCGATGACGGCCCCTGGGCAGAAAACGGCGTGCTGGAACGTTTCGTCGCAGCGGTGCAGTCCATAACCGAAAGCGACGGTGTCGATTCACCCGATGAAATCGGCCGGCTTGATGACCCAATGCTCAGTGTCCTGATCGATGATCTGTGGCCACGGACACGGAGCTGGGGTGATGAGCATTGGTGGCTTAGGCTCGTACGCAATTTACTCGGGCATCTGCGTGCGCAGGCGACCCTGGTGAGAATGCGCGAAACCGGCACGGCGCTCACGCTGGCCGAATACCTGCCGTTGCGACGGGATTCGTTCGGCGCACTGTTCTTCTTCGATCTCATCGACGCGGCCGAAACGCTCGATCCCTACGAGCATTCAGAAAACATCGTCTGGTGGAACACACTCCGCGAGCACGCGGCCGATATCATCACCTGGACGAACGACATCCACTCGATTGCCAAAGATGTGGTGTGTGGCGAACGCTTCAACCTGGTTTCCATTCTAGCGGACACCCATGGCACCGACTGGCCAGCATCGATCGAAGCGGCCCTGCACATGCTGCATACAGCCGTCGAGGCATTCACCCAGGCCTCAGCTCGGCCCCATCGAGCGTCCGCCGCTACCGACCCGGAGCGGCTGCGCCAGGTTGCCCGAGCGGCGGGCGATTGGCACAAGAACGTTTCCCGGTATCACCTGCAGGCCACCGACGCCACGGGTCAGGCCAACCGGCAGGTGGATCTGGCGTGCATCCCCCCTACCCTGAAATCCCGGCAATTCGAAATCGACCCCTACCCCCTTTATGAGCGTTTGCGTACCACGCTGCCCATTGTCTACGACGAGCCTACGGACGTGTGGCTGGTCAGCCGTTATGCGGATGTCAAAGCAGCGTTGACCCACCCAGGAACGAGCAGCAACAACTACAGCTGGCAAATCGGACCGTTGCTGGGGCGCACGATTGTCGCCATGGACGGTTGTGAACACGCCCAGCATCGAGCGTTGCTGAGCCCGTCGTTCCGCAGCAAGGCCCTCACAGTCCTTGAAGCATCGGTCACCTCGGTGAGCATGGACCTGCTGGCGCAGATGCGTGGCCGTTGCCAGGTGGACCTCGTTGCCGATTTCACCTCAGTGCTGCCCGTACGGGTGATGGCTCACGCGCTGGGGCTCCCGGCTGAAACCCCGGAGGAAGTCGCTCGGCTGAAGAACTGGTGTGCCATCGGCTTCGCCTATATGGGCAACTACCGACAGGATCCGACGCTCTTGACCGGCGGCTTATCCAACCGTGACAGTTTCTACGACTTCATCCAGCCCCACATCGACGCCCGTCGCGCGGCGCCCACCGACGATTTGATCTCACATCTTGTGGCCGCACGGATTGACGGTCAGCCCTTGTCCGAGGCATTCGTGCGGGCCTACTGCGCGATCTTGATGACGGCCGGCAGTGAGACCAGCCACGGTGCCCTAGCAAACCTCATCGTCAATCTGCTGAACGAGCCCGGCGTGAAAGAAGCAGTGATGGCTGATCCGGACTTGATGGACAATGCACTCGCTGAAACCTTGCGACGCAACCCTCCTTTGCAACTCATTCTCCGGGAGGCCCGAGAAGCGCTGGAGCTGCCGTCCGGAACCATTCCTTGCGGCGCGACCCTGGCCTGCCTGATCGGCTCGGCCAACCGTGATCCGCACCAGTTCACCGATCCGGACATCTTCACTCTGTCGCGCGCCCATCAGGAGACGAATCATTTTGCGTTCGGCGCAGGGCGTCATTTCTGCCTGGGATCCATGCTTGCACGGATGGAAATCACCCTTGGCGCTCGCCTGCTGCTACAGATCTTTCCAGACGTGCGCTGGGCTCCAGGGTTCCAGCCCGCCGAACACGGTTTCCTCAACCGCTGCCCTCCACGGCTGGAGGTCGTACTGTGAGCACCACTGACCCAGCCGAGGAGCCCAGCTACACCAACAGCTATCTCGGTGATCAGCATGCCGGCCAGTTGGCGCGGATGCGTACCCTGGAGCGTGCCTTTGACCCGCTGAGCCAAACAGTGTTTGGCCAACTGCCTCTTCCGGACAAACTGACCCTTCTTGACCTCGGCGCCGGTGCCGGATCATTCGCTGGCTGGCTGAGCACGCGCTACCCCGACGCGACGGTCATTGCCACCGACATTGACACCCGGTTTCTCAACGACATACCCGGCATTCAGGTGGTCACGCATAATGCCGCGACCGATGATTTCCCCGCCGCCTATTTTGACCTGGTGCACGTCAGGGCCTTGTTGTGCCACCTGCCCGAGCGTGAAGACATACTGACCAGAGCCGCCACCTGGGTCCGTCCGGGCGGCTGGCTGGTGATCGAAGATGTGAGCTTGCGACCCAGCTTGAGCACGGCCAACCCACTATTCCGGAAAATCGCGCAGGCCGGTTTCACGCTCCTGGAGCAGTCCATTGGCTCCGACATGCTCTGGGCCGATACGCTCCCCGACCGGCTAGGTGAACGGGGACTGTGCAATATCGGGTGTCGCACCCTCGAAGGCCGCATCGGCGACGACAGCCCGGCCGACGCATTCTGGGCGGCAACCACAGCACAAGCCGGACCGACGTTACTGAAGCTCGGGCTGCTCACTCAGGATGACCTTGATGCCATGGCCAGGCTGCGCGCCTCTGCGACCTTCACCGAGGCAGCGTTGACGTTCATCAGCGCCTGGGGGCAAGTGCCCGAGCGCGACTAGACAGCCGTAACTGAACAAAAGAGGACACCGAATGACAGACTCCGTGATTTTGGTCGACGCACACGATCGTCAGATTGGTGTGTGTGATAAACGCGACGCACACCTGGGAGCGGGCCAGCTTCATCGCGCATTTTCGGTTCACCTGATCGACAGTGCCGGGCGCCATCTGATCCAACGTCGTGCCGCAGGCAAAATGCTTTGGCCTGGGTTCTGGTCGAATGCCTGCTGCAGCCATCCGGCACCTGGCGAGACTGTTATGGACGCAGCGTGTCGTCGTCTGCGCGAAGAGCTGGGGATCTGCGCCTCCTGCCGCTTCCTGTACAGTTTTGAATACCATGCACGCTTTGGGGTGATCGGTGCGGAACATGAGTTATGCCATGTACTGGTTGCTCAATCTGACACGGTGGTCTCCCCGGCCGTCGAAGAGGTCAGCGAGATCCAGTGGCTGAACCGCGCTCAAGTCTCAGCCCAACTCGCAGATCCGGCAGCACACTTCACGCCCTGGTTTCGAATGCAGTGGCGCCGCCTTTTAGCGCAGCACCACTCATTCGATACGCCAACCTCTCAGGCATAAGTTCAGCTCGCTGATAGACCTTGTGTCCTCACGCGCAGGTCTCCCAGGTCAATCGTCAGATCAGGGCTCGGCAGGCTGCCCAGCGTGTCGTTCAGGTTCATTCGCAATGGCTTGTCGGGGTCCTGCCCGTATTCAAGGTCTGCATTGACGCGCACCTGGGAATGACTCAGGCCGGCACTGCTGGAAAAACTGAAATTCGTCATAGCGGGTATCGACATGCCATGGGACTGAGTGGCGGTGTAGCTCAGACTCATGTGCTTGACCCGCAGATTGTTGCGATCACTCAGTGCGCGCTTGATCAGCCGCTCGGTACTTTCTCCGGCAAGGTGACTGCGCTCTATCGCTCGCAGGACCTCTGGCTTGAGCTCCATGCCAAGCGTGACTGAAGTGCCTTCGCCACGCTGCAACTGATCGAGCACCTGGGCAAACTGCGGATCATCCTTCATCCATTGTTCAATCGCCGCTTTGTTGGCCGGCGCCACATCATCCAGCCAGGCATGGCGCCCATCGTCCCGCAAGCCGACACGGGTGACCGATGACTCAACCGACGCCAGTTGGCGCAACCCATTCCTTGCCAGGTTTTGCTGGTTCATCAGCTTGTCGAGTGATTGGCTGATCGCGTGATAGGCGTCCGGTTTTGTTGCAAGGGACGGATGAGTCGCGAGGAACTGCTGCAGAGTGGCCAACTGTTGATCCACTGCGCCCTCCGACAGCTCGGTCGATGCCAGCTCCCGCCTGAACGTCGGCGAGTAGAGCGACACGCTGCGTTTGAGCTCATCAACCTGCGACTGACTCACCGGTTGCGGATGCGTGAAGGCAAAATTAAAGGCCTGGGATACCCCGCGATCAAACCGCACCATGACCGATAGCTCCGGCAGCGCGAACGCCATCGCGCTGGGGCCACCACTGCCAGCATTGCCCAACACCAACGCGCCGAGCGGCACGATATTGGCCCCTACTCCGCCCTGTCGCAGAAGCTGCGCGGCAGTGGCGCTACCGTGGCGGACGCCTTGTGCGGTACGTGTGGTGGATTGGCTTTTGTCTGCATGCGCGAGATTGAGGTTGCCCACCCCACCAATGCCCGCGCGGATCACTGAGTCGAGGGCGGCGATGTCCTCCTGAGGGCTGTACATCAAACGCAATTGCGCAAGTGCGTCCAGGTTAACGTCGCCACTGAGTTTCGAGCTTGTGCCGGCCGAGTGCCCCTCGCCCAGCGCCAGCAAGTCGTAGACGGTCCCGGTCTCGCCGGTCAGGATCGCCATCATCTTGCCAAAGTCTGACTCTTTCACATCAAAGCCAATGCTGGATCCCGTATTTTTTGCCACCATTGCACTCAATTCCGCAGCCACCCTCAAGCCTGGCCTCACCGCACCTGCCCCACCTCCCAGCGTCACACCCGAAGCCACCGAACCCACCAACCGTCGCGTGTTGTCCGTGCTGATTTCAACGCGGGCACCTTTGTCGGTACGACTGATACTCACACCATGAGTGTGGGACGCGGATGCCTCCAGAAAAAACTCCACAGGGGCTACCGGTTTTATCCCAGTCACGATCAACCCCAGGGTTTTACCTTGGGTTCGGCTCGGAGAAAGGGTCTGGCCACTGCCCAGTTGCTGTACCTGCTGCGTCATCGCCTCTTTGATCGGCGCATCCTTGGGCAACCCCAACAGTCCCGAAAGATGCCAATGAAGCGCAGAGCCAGGCGTTCCAAGGTCCTTGGCCAACAGTTTGAAATTGCCATACAACGATTCCGCCTGCTCGTAACTGGCGATGCCTTGGCTGGCCAACGTGTGCACAGGGCTATTCTGGAACGCTTGCATGACATCGCGCAGAGACGTTTCTATACGCGTCAAGGCACTTGGGCTGAGGCTCGACGTAGCGTCGAGTTCCTGTACCAGGTTCGCCAATTGCCTGAGCGTACCTGCATGGTGGATCAGGTCGCCTTCGATCAATGCCGAGGGGTGATCAAGGTCGCGCTTATTCCCGGGCTTGGACGCGGGAAGCGTCAAACCCTGCCCCTCAAAGTTGGCCAGCAAGGCGGCGGTCGACTTTTCCGGCGAAGGAGAGACTCTCTTGAACGCTTCATACAGCGAGTGCAGCGTCGAATCTGGAGTAATGGTCGCCCGGTTCAATGTGGGCTGAGGGTCAAACGCAACACCGTGTGCATCGCCCAAGCGGCGCGCGCTTGACTGGCTGCTCTGCTCCACCTGCGTCAACGCCTGGCGGATCTGTTCGGCCAGTGCCTGTCGCGGCCCAGGTTCGCTCAGGGCAGCGAGCCGATGATTGAGATCAGCAGAAACCGGTCGGCTCTGTGCGAGTGCATTGAGTTGCTGGTGCAATCGCTGATCGTCAGCGTAGACGTCCTCCAATCCCTTGCGGCCATTGAAGTGTTGCGCAACGCCTTTAGCCTTTTGGCCGAGGGCTTCCAGGGGGTGAAAGTGTGCGCCGATGCCTTGGAAAAATGAACGTTTGAGCGGTATCCCTTCACGGGTTTGTCCCATGACATTACTGCTGACCGTCAGTGCCCCTCCGGAAAACTGCGTGCGCATTGGCGTGCTCGCCAACGTGTCGGCCAGCGACGGCGCCTGGGTCTTCAATGGCAGCGGGCCCCACTCCATCGCGCTGGTGGAAGCATTGTCCAGTTGGAAAAACCGCTTATCCCACCCTCCAATCAGGTGATGGTCAGCCCCCATGCGCAAGGACTCCAACGGTTGGCGACCCGGTAATTCAACCCTGCTCCAACGTTGCGCGCTCGCGGTATTGCCCTGCCAGGCCTGACGATCCAACCTGAACAGCTCACCGCCCTGTGTGTGCGCATAAAGATTACCCACGTGATCCAAGGCCAGCGTTTTTATATCAATCGAAGGCGACGCGTGAAGCGGCCTCGCATCCCCGTCGTGGTGAACCTGAAGCTGGTGATCCTGATCGACGGTGACAAAATTGCGCCCGTCCACGACCGCGAATCCGGTAATGCGTCGCTGATCATTGCCTGCAAGCACTTCGTCAACAGACACCTGCGGGCGCGGAATGGGAAGCGCGGCCAAATCATGACTGCCCCCCTCAATCAGCGGGTCGCGCACTTTACCGATGGCCACGGCCTTCAGTTGCCCGTCTTGCAGCACATAGGCACGACCATCCAACCCGCGCTCCAGATGTTCGACGCCAGGTTGAGCAGTGTCTTGCCAACGTTGCGCCGCCGCGTCCCAGGTCAGCAGGCTGCCTGCGTCCAACGCCACCTTGCCACGCGGCCCAAGATCGACTGCCGATGCCAGTGCCTGTTGACTGGGCAGAGGCAGGCCTTTCTCAATGCCCTTGACCAGCACGTCACTGAGGTTCCACTGCGGGCGTAGCGCGTCAGCGTGACTCAAGGGCACGCTGTGCAATTGCTCACGCGCGTCGCGCACCTGAGCATTGAGTTGCCCCGCATCATCATGAAAGAAGCCTTCGACACGGACGGCCCCCTTCAGCGCTCGCTCCAGCGAGTCGACTGGTTGCCCGACCATCGGCAGCTGCTGATCTAGTGCCATACGCAGGTCTGCTTGGACCAGCTCGCCGTCCGTTGTCGCACCATACAGCGTGTTTCCAGACAACCCGATACGTGCGAGCTGCACAGGCACTCCTGCCTCATCCACCGGCTGCAACGCCTGTACACTCCCGCCCTGGACCTGCACAAAAGAAGCATCCCGAGTCTGGCTCAACTGCACCGTCGTACGGCCATGCGCACTGCTGTCTGCAAAGCCTTTGGGGGTCTTCAGCAACTGCCCTTCGCTCGTCAGGCCAATGCGGCTGAGTGCACGGCTATCCGCGTCGGGTACCCAGGAAAGTGTGAGCGGTTCAAAGCGAAACAGGCGCTGGCCCTCCAGACGAAACTGCTGACCCTCGACCGTCGTCTGAACAGCGCTGACGCTCCCCACGTGCGCGCGCCCCGGACTCTCGCCAGCGCCGCCGGTTGTATCCGCAAGACTGCTTTTGAACACTGCAGCAACAGCCGGCGTGGATTGGATGTGAAACACATACTGGCGCTCATCCTTCATCCGCAACGTACCTGCTGCAGAAGGACCATCAGCCACATAGTGCTTATCGGGCTGGTTGAGGTGGCGGGCAATCTCACGTCCGGTGAGTGTCGTATCAGCCTGCACCTTGCCATCGCGCAGGGACACATCGAACTGCATCGAAGTCGGTTGCAACGATTGATAGTGCAACAACACGGGCGGAGGCGGTTCCTGGGCCGGCCTCTTCAAGCGTTCCACCAGGTCATGCTGCAGCTTAAAGAGAGCTTTCAATTCTGTGCGCATGGCAATACTCCCAAACAAAATTCATCACAGCTGTCTAGTGGATATCCGCCCTGTTTGGTTCCAGGCAGGCTTTTTCATAACGGCGACTGCATGCGCAGGAAAAAACCGCTCATCTGTATTTTGACGCTCGCCTGACCCACTGTTAGTGTCCGGCTCCACCCTTACACGGAGTGCTCTCGATGAAACTGGATATCTATCAAGTCGACGCTTTCAGTCAGTCCGTCTTCGGCGGCAACCCGGCCGCTGTCTGCCCGCTGACCGAGTGGCTCAGCGATGAGCAGCTGCAAAACATCGCGGCAGAAAACAACCTCTCTGAAACCGCCTACTTCGTGCCCCGTGACGGGTTCTACGAGTTGCGCTGGTTTACGCCGGAGGTCGAAGTGGACCTGTGCGGCCACGCCACACTTGCGGCAGCGTGGGTGCTGATTCACCAACTGCCGGACGCGCCTGAAGTGTTGCGCTTTGCGACACGCAGCGGCGAATTGCGGGTGACCCGCAACGGCGAAGAACTGGCGATGGACTTCCCGGCCAAGCAACCCCAGCGCTGCGAACCACCCGATGGCATGTTGAGCGCGCTGGGGATTGAACAGGCCGAAGTCTTCAGTACCGATGACTACATCGTGTTGCTGGAAGACGAAGCGCAAGTCGCCGCACTGAAGCCGGATTTCGCCCGTCTCAAAGGCTTGCCGAAACGCGGGATTGCAGTGACCGCCAAAAGCGCGCGATTTGATTTTGTTTCGCGCTGGTTCGGCCCCAACGTGGGTGTGAATGAAGACCCGGTCACGGGCTCAGCCCACACTTCACTGGCGCCGTTCTGGGCCGAACGCTTGGGCAAGTCGCAACTCACAGCGGAACAAGGCGGAACGCGCCGTGGCCAACTGCGCTGCGAACTCAAGGGTGACCGTGTGATCATTTCCGGCCATGCCGTGCTCTACCTGCAAGGCACGATTTACCTGTAAAACGCAGTACCCCAAGGACAACAGATCATTCTCAAAATGAACGGAGTTCAGCGCGTGTTTTCGATTTCCCGCCGTCAACTGTCGGTGATTGCCGCAGCCCTTGCCCTGGCTGCATGCAACACCTCTGTCAACGAACAGCCACCGGCCCCCGAACTGGGTTCAGGCTATCGCACCGACCTCACCACCCAACACGCCGAGCGTCATATGGCCGCCGCCGCCAACCCCCTGGCGGCCGAGGCTGGACGCGAAATGCTGCGCAAAGGCGGTTCGGCGATTGATGCAGCAATTGCGATGCAGGCGGTGTTGACCCTGGTGGAGCCGCAGTCATCCGGCATCGGCGGTGGTGCGTTCATCATGCTGTGGGACGGAAAAACCGTGCACGCCTATGACGGCCGCGAAACCGCGCCGGCCGGGGCGACGGAGCGGTTGTTCCTGAAGGCTGATGGCAAGCCGATGACATTCCCAGAGGCGCAGATTGGCGGGCGTTCGGTCGGCACGCCTGGGGTATTGCGAGCACTGGAGATGGCTCACAAGAAGACCGGTCACCTGCAATGGGCCGAGCTGTTCGAGCCGGCAATCCGTTTGGCGGAACAGGGCTTCGCGATTTCTCCACGCCTGCACAGCCTGATCGCAGCCGACCGTTCTATCGCACAATCGCCAGACATGGCGGCGTACTTCCTGAACGCCGATGGCACGCCGAAAGCCACCGGTACCCTGTTGAAAAACCCGGCACTGGCCAATGTATTCAAACGCATCGCCAAGGAAGGCCCGGATGCGCTGTATCAAGGGCCGATTGCTGATGAAATCGCGCGCAAGGTGCAGGGCCATCGTAACGCGGGCAGCCTGTCCCAGGCGGATCTCAGGGGCTATACCGCCAAGGAGCGTACGCCGCTGTGCACCGACTACAAACAGTGGAAAGTTTGCGGTATGCCGCCGCCGTCATCGGGTGGAGTCGCCATCGCGCAAATCCTCGGCACCTTGCAGGCGCTGGAGGCCCGCGATCCCGCCCTGGCCATCGCCCCCATGCTCCCAGTGAAAAGCCCGTCGCCTGCCGGCCTTGAACCCACACCGGAAGCCGTGCACCTGCTGGCCGAAGCCGGGCGCCTGGCGTTTGCCGATCGCGCGCTCTATGTCGCCGACGCGGACTTCGTCCCCGTGCCCGTGGCGGGCCTTGTCGCACCGGATTACCTGGCCAAGCGTGCGGCCTTGATCAGCGAGCGCAGCATGGGCATCGCCAAGCCGGGCGTACCTGCGGGCATCCAGGTGGCCTACGCGCCGGACCGCTCGGCGCTGCGCATTTCCACCTCGCAAGTGGTCGCCGTGGATGACCTGGGCGGCGCCGTGTCGATGACCACCACGGTGGAAGCGGCATTCGGCTCCCATGTGATGGTGCAGGGCTTCTTGCTCAATAACCAGATGACCGACTTCTCGTTTATCCCTGAAGAAAATGGCCAGCCCGTCGCCAACCGCGTCGAGCCCGGCAAACGCCCGCGTTCGGCCATGGCGCCAACCCTGGTGTTCGAGCGCAACAGCGGCGAGTTACTGGCCACGATCGGCTCGCCTGGAGGCTCGCAAATCATCGAGTACGTGAGCAAGTCACTGGTGGCAATGCTCGACTGGAAACTCGACCCGCAAGCCGCCATCAGCCTGCCTAACTTCGGCAGCCGCAATGGCGCGACCGAACTGGAAACCGGCCTGTTCAGCCCCGCGCTGAAACAGGCCCTCAAGGACAAAGGCCATGCGCTGAGCGAAATCGATATGACCAGCGGCATCCAGGCCATCGTCCGCACGCGGGATGCCCAGGGCAAGCTGTCGCTGAGCGGCGGCGCCGACCCTCGGCGCGAAGGCGCAGCGGTTGGCGACTGACGATTCAATCAATGGAGAACGCGCTCGTGCAACAGGCAGATAATCTCGGCGCCATTCCTGGCGTCGACCACGGTTTTTGTTCGATCAATGATCCACTGCGCCCGCAAGAAGTGTTTATCTGCAAGCAGGTACACAGCGCGTCAGTGATTGAATGGCAAGCGGATCAGGTGGCCAATACGGTAGAGGCAGATGGCGTGTGCACCGGCGAGCATCAGCCCATCGCGGTAATCACCGCCGATTGCCTGCCCATTCTCATTGCCTCAAAGGATGGCGAGAAAGTCGCCGCAGTGCATGGCGGATGGAAGGGATTACACGCAGGGATTATTGCTAACACCGTGCAGCGCTTCGCGGATGAAGGCGTTGCCGCCGACCAGTTGCGGGTGGCGATAGGGCCGTCGATCAAGCCGTGCTGCTATGAGGTGAGCGAGGCGTTTATCACGCAGTTCCAGGCGGATCAGGGGCACTTGTGGTTAAGCGGGCGAGCGCCGTGGAGCGTTGTGCAACCCGCGCCATTGCTACCACCTGAAATCGCACCACCCCATGCCCGGCAAGCCGCAAGTGCGTGGTTTGATTTGAGTGGTTATGGCGTGATGTTGCTGCAAGCGGCCGGCCTGCGGCGGGAGCAGATCGAGGTGAGTGAGGTGTGCACTTACTGCACGTCACCCACCTTTGCCAGCTACCGCCGCAGGACGCACCACCCGGACGAGGTGAAGACGCTGATTTACTCGTGGATTGCTCGCACGGGGCCGCGAGAGAAAACCTACAAACCACTTTCTTAGGCCCTACTCATACCTTCATTGCGTAACGTGGGTGTCACGTTTTGCGATAAAAGGCCCCTTGAGTCTCTCCTTTTCTCCTGCGATTTTCTGGCTCGCCCTTTCTTGCCAGAGGCTACGTCAAGGACGTAGAATTTCGCGTGTTGACGATCATAGAATCTCCGTTGTTCAGCAGGTTGTGGCCTGACTATTGGACCGAAGAGGAAAGAGGCATTTTCATGGCTTTTCTAGCCAACCATCCTGAAGCAGGTAGCGTTGTACCAGGCTCAGGTGGATGCCGGAAAGTGCGCTGGAGCCTGGATGGCCGAGGTAAAAGTGGCTCAGTTAGGATCATCTACACCACACAGCTGGCTTGTGGAGCCCTGGTTGCACTACTGATTTATGGCAAGAATGCAACCGAAAGCATTCCAGCGCACACCCTGTACAAAATCGCGAAGGAAATGAACCATGCCACTCACTGAGAAACAGCTGAAGGAACGTGACGCCAAGCGCAATATCGGCGAAGAATTACTGGCGGCTGTTCAGGATGTCAAAGCGGGGCGATACGGTGCAGTACGCCAAATAGAGGTCACTCAAGCGGCCGAAGCAAGAAGTAAGACTGGGTTGTCGCAACCCAAGTTTGCTGAGCTTTTGGGGGTTTCGGTAAGAACCCTCCAAGAGTGGGAGCAAGGCCGCCGATCGCCTTCTGGCGCAGCTCGATCGCTGCTGCATATTGCAGCGATCAGACCGGACGTGTTTCGGGAAGTCCTCAGTAACGCCTGATAGCGTTACCCAGTCCTGGGCAGTGACTACCGGCTGATCTTGAGCGCCTTACGCCCCGCATGCCGCTCCAACGCCAGCTCGATCAGCCGGCTCACCAGCTCGCTGTAGCTCATCCCCGCCGCCTGCCACAGCTTGGGGTACATGCTGATGCGGGTGAAGCCGGGCAGGGAGTTGATTTCATTGATCAGCACTTCACCCTCGTCTGTGAGGAACACGTCGACCCGTGCCAGACCGGAACAGCCCAGCACCTCGAAGGCCTCGATGGCCAACCCGCGAATGCGCTCGCTGGCTTCCAGGCTGATCTCGGCTGGCACCACTACCTGGGCCGCCTGGTCATCGATGTATTTGCTGTCGTAGGAATAGAAACCGCTGCTCACCACGATCTCGCCACAACCACTGGCGATGGGGTTTTCGTTGCCGAGCACGGCGCATTCGATTTCACGGCCTTTTACGGCGGATTCAACCAACACCTTTTCATCAAAACCCAGGGCCAGTTCGACGGCGGCGAAGTACTCGGCTTCGTCGCCGACTTTACTCACACCTACCGAAGAACCCTGGTTCGCGGGTTTGACGAACATCGGCAGGCCGAGTTTGTTCACCGCAGCCTCGAACGAAGTGCGCGCCGCGTTGCTGCGGGTCAGGGTGATGAACGGAGTGACGGCAATGCCGGCATCGCGCAGCAGGCGCTTGCTGATGTCCTTGTCCATGCACACCGCCGAGCCGAGTACGTCGGAACCGACAAAAGGCAGGTCCGCCATGCGCAACAAGCCTTGCAGGCAACCGTCTTCGCCAAGGGTGCCGTGGACGATGGGGAAAATTACATCGACATGTTCCAGCAGGCCAGTACCCGAGGTCTCCACCAGTTGCTGGCTGGCCTTGCCGGGCACCACCGCCAGCTCGCGGTTGGACTGGTTGAGGGCGATCAGGGCCGGGTTTTCCTGGTTGAGCAGGAAGTTCGACGTATCGTTGAGGTGCCAATGGCCGGCCTTGTCGATACCGATCAACACCGGCTCGAAACGGGAGCGGTCCAGCGCGTCAACAATGTTGCGCGCCGATTGCAACGAGACTTCGTGCTCGGCCGACCGGCCACCAAAAATAATACCTACCCGCACCTTGCTCATGACCCGGCCTCGCTGTTGAAAGTAAGGCTTCTTACCACGGGCGGTCAGCGATTCGCTACCAGATGTGCACCGAACAGCAGGTAGCAGCCACCGGCAAAGCGGTCGAGCCACTTGCGCGAGCGGCTGTAAAGGTCGGCCATGTGCTCACTGGAAAACACCAGGGCCACGCAGGAATACCAGCTGAACGACAAGGTGGCCATGGTCATGACCGCCAGGGTCAGCAGCATCGGCGAGGGAGACGGTGGCATGGTGGACGCGAAGATGGTCGCCACAAACAGGGCAGCCTTGGGGTTGGACAAGTTACCCAGCAACCCCAGTCGCCAGGCGGAAAACAGCGAGCGACGCGCCTCGTCCGGCAGCACACTCTGGCTCATGGCCGGTGCCGAGCGTTTGAACAGTTTCAGGCCGAGATAAATCAGGTAGCAACCACCGATGATCTTGAACGCCATGTACAGCATGGGCGCGGCGGTAAACAGCGACTTGATGCCCAAGCCGCCCGCGAGCCCCCACATGACAGTCCCGGTGGCCACTCCGGCCGATGCCACCACGCCATGGCGACGTGAGCAACTGGCCGCCAGTTGTGCGGTGTTGAAAAAGTTGGGGCCCGGTGTCACCACCGCGACCGTCCAGAGCAGGGCCAACGACAACAACGGCGCAGCGTATGGCAGGTTGGAAAGCAGCATCGAATGATCCTTCTTCGCAGTGTTGATAAGGCCCTACTGGTCGGTGACCGGCTCTGGCGTATGAACCAGCAAGTCACCGGGCTGACAATCCAGGTAAGTACAGATGGCATCCAGCGTCCCGAGCCTGATGCCTTTGACCTTGCCCTGTTTGAGCAAGGAAAGGTTCTGTTCAGTAATCCCGATGGCCGCCGCCAGGTCCTTGGACTTGACCTTGCGCCGGGCAAGCATGACATCCAACTCAATCACAATGGGCATGTCGATCTCAAACAAAAGTACGGTTTTCAGAATCCACTTCACTGGCCTGTAACAGGATACGCGCGATTACCGCAATACAGGCAGCCAGAAACAGGGCAACAAAGCTGGGGGCCGTCACGCTCAGGCTGATCATGCGCTGGCCGACCGGCTCGTTCATGGTCACCCAGACACTTAACAATGGCTCACATAAGAAATCCAGTAACACCCAGATCGCCACGGCTTTGCCAACCTTACCCAGATGCAACGCTGCCGCACTGGAGAAATACTCGCCCCGCGCATAATTCTTGAACAGCTTGCGCAGGTGATTCAGACCGGACGCCAGTGCCATCAAGGGAACACTGGACAATACGATCCCCCCCAGAATCTGCCAAAAGGGAAACAACGCCACCTGCTCGGCGCGCCCTTGAATCTGGCGGTCGCTCAGCGCGAAGCCGAACCCTACCCAACCCTTTGACGCTCACAAACAGAAACCCGCACGATCATTCAAGACTCGGCAGACAACCCGCGCCAGACTGGGTTAACGTACTTCCCTCTCTTTTTTGTGACACACCACCATGGGCAAACCCACCGCCACCCTCGACTGGCTGCACCGCGCCCCGCATGCCAGTGGCCTGGACCGTATCGAGGCGTACTTTGCCGGCTTCGCCTTCGACCCGCATCGCCATGACACCTACGCCATCGGGCGTACGTTGACGGGCGTGCAAAGCTTTCACTACCGCGGCGACATGGTCCACAGCCTGCCCGGCACCACCATGGTGCTGCACCCCGATGAGACCCACGACGGCCACGCAGGCAGCGACGAGGGGTTCAAGTACCGGATGATTTATGTCGAGCCGTCGCTGATCCAACAGATCCTCGGCGGCAAGCCACTGCCGTTTATCCCCAATGGTTTGTCCACCGACCTACGGCTGTTTCGCGCCAGCGAAGTGTTGCTGCAGAACCTGGATAACCCCATCGACCCGTTGCAGGAACAGGACGCCCTGTTTGACCTGGCCCACGCCCTGAGTAACGTCTCGGGCGGGATCATCAGCCGCAAGACGTTCGACTACGTGGCCGCCGAGCGTGCCCGGGAGTTTATCCACAGCGCCCTGGGCCGCAGCATCACCCTGGATGAGATGGCCGACCATGCCGGTCGCGACCGCTGGGCCTTGTCGCGGGACTTTCGCCTGCTGTTCGGCACCAGCCCCTACCGCTACTTGACCATGCGTCGATTGGACCTGGTGCGCAGCCTGTTGGCCCAGGGCCAATCGCTGGTCGACGCGGCAATGACCGCCGGTTTCACCGACCAGAGTCACATGACCCGGCAATTTCGCAGCACTTACGGCATGCCACCGTCGCGTTGGGTGAAGATGCTGGGGCGCTGATCAGGCTTAGAGCTGACGCCCATCAATCGGCTGGCCGATGGTAAGGAAATGCCCGCCCGCCACATGGTGCAAGGTGCGCAGTTCATCATGGCCTTCAAAATGCCAGCGGCCGTCGCTGAATACGCGCGCGTCGGCATAGGCCGCGACCACCTCACCGAGGAACAGATCGTAGGTCTGCTGATTGTGAGGCTCGGGCAGCAGACGGCACTCCAGCCAGGCCACACAACCTTCCAGCAACGGCGCTCCGGTGTGTTCACCCTTGAACGTCTGCAAGCCGTAGGCGGCAAATTTGTCAGTGTCGGCGCCGGTGGTGTTACCCACGGTTTGCACAAGATCGGTCTGGGCCACGCAAGGCACCTGGAGCACAAAGGTGCCAGCGCTTTCGAGCAGGTGGCGGGTCCAGGTAGCCTTGTCCAGCACCACGGCGACTTTCGGCGGTTCGAAATCCAGCGGCATGGCCCAGGCAGCCGCCATGATATTGCGTTGGCCATTGTGCGCAGCGCTCACCAGCACGGTCGGGCCGTGGTTGAGCAAACGATAGGCCTTGGACAGCGGAACGGGGCGACGGTGGGTAGGGCTCATGGACGGTCGGCTCTTCATGCAAGAAAGCGCCTACGATACCTGAAGCCCCCGGCTCAACTCGAGAGTTGGTTGGCGAACTGCCCTACCGCACTGACCACCTTTTGTGCGCCGTCCTGAATCTCCACGATCACCGTGCCCGCCTCGGCCGCCAGGGCCAGGCCTTGCTCAGCCTGCAGGCGACCTTCAGTCATCAGGCTCACAGCATCGCGCGCCATGTCCTGGTTCTGACGCACCACGCCGACAATCTCCTCAGTCGCCTTGCTGGTACGCGAGGCCAGCTGCCGCACTTCATCGGCCACTACCGCAAAACCACGCCCCTGCTCGCCTGCTCGCGCCGCTTCAATGGCCGCGTTGAGCGCCAGCAAGTTGGTCTGCTCGGCAATGCCGCTGATGGTCTTGACGATGGTCCCGATCACCTGAGATTGAGCGTTCAGCGCCTCAATGCCCTCGCCAGCCTGTTGCATGTGCTTGGCCAGGTCGCGCATCACATCCACTGCCTGGGTCACCACGGTAGTGCCGCGTTGGGCGCTGTTATCGGTTTGCAGCGAAGTGCTATAGGCAATGTTCGCGGCCTCGGCCACCGCCTGTTCCTGATTGACCTGATCGGTGATCACCGTGGCGAACTTGACCACTTTGTACAATCGGTCGGTGGCATCCATCACCGGGTTGTAGGTGGCTTCCAGCCAGACGACGCGGCCGTGGCTGTCCACTCGCTTGAAACGCGCTGCAACGAACTCACCGGCATTCAGGCGCTTCCAGAAATCCTGGTACTCGGTGCTGTTGTATTCCTCCGGTTCGCAGAACATGCGGTGATGTTTGCCCTGGATCTGCGCCAGACTGTAACCCATGCCGCCCAGGAAACGCTCGTTCGCGGTCAGCACGTGGCCACCGAGGTCGAACTCGATCACGGCGGTAGAACGCACCAGCGCAGTAATCAGGTTTTCGTGTTCGCGAGAAGCCTCGATAGTGCGGGTGAGGTCGCTGGAGTAAATCGAAAAATGCTTGATGCGCCCATCGGAGCTGCGCACCGGCTGCACAATCGAACGCAGCCAGGCTTCCTGGCCGTTGCCACGCATCAGGCGCACGGTGCCGGCGAAGTGCTCGCCGCGTACCAGGGCGTTCTTGAAGCGCTGCTGGAATTCATCCCGACGCACATGGACCGGCTCCAGATCTTCGATCTTTCGCCCCAGCAGTTGGCCGCTCTGATAGGCCAACTCTTGCAGGAAGTTGGCATTGGCCCACTCCACCCGGCCTTCGGCGTCCAGCGTCAGGCACAGCATTTCGCTTTCCAGGCTCTCCTTGACCTGATTCAAGCTGGACAATTCTTCGCGAAGAGCCGACAGCTCCTGCTTCAAACGGGTGTTGAACATGGGGCACCGATGGTCAAATGGGGAGAGTGATCTGACCTGCATCGGCGCTGTCGGCGTTTTCTGAAGAGGGCTTTAGCCCCAGGCCCAACTATATTTTTGGATCCATCAACTGCCATTGTTTCGGCACACCCCCATCACTTGGTACTCAAGGGTATTGAGCTTGCCGCTGGAGTCTTCGTAGGTCATGCGCGACGGCACCGGGTTGCACGAACGGATCGGCGGCGTGACGTTGACCACCTTGGCGATGTCCAGCTTCATGCCATAGCGGTACGCCTGCACCTCGGGCGCCGGCTTGCCCTTTTTGGCGGCATAGTCGGCCATGGCTTTCTGATTGCGCTCCATCATCAGCGCGAACGTACGATCGCCCCCGCCTTCAGCCAATGCACCGAACGATAAAACTGCCGTTAACACGCCCAGCGCGATTTTATAAAAGTTCATGGTTAGTTCCTCGGTTGAAAAGTTCAGTGCCGAGACTAACCAACTGACCCTGACGCAATCTTCACCAGAACATTACTTATTTGTTAGATAACGGTGAGCTTCCAGAATTGTAATCTTCACGCCACTTCTTCGTTATCCACGGTTTGCAACTATCAGCCCGGGCCAGATCAATAAGAACGCCCACTCCCATAAGAAGCTGAAAACTGCCATTACTTAGGAGCGAACCATGCGTATCCGTCACTACAGCCTTCCCCTTTCACTGTGCGCCGCCTTGCCCTTGGCCGCCGTGGCGGCGCAAGAGAAACCCGAGGGGTTTATCGAAGGCAGCAGCTTCAACGTGCTGGCGCGTAACTTTTACTTCAACCGCGATGATCGCAAGGGCCAGTCCAGCCCCACCGGCAACGGCTACTCAGAAGCCTGGGCGCAGGGATTGATTGGGCGCTTCGAATCCGGTTTTACCCAGGGCACCGTGGGGTTTGGCCTGGACGCATTCGCCATGGTCGGCGTGAAGCTGGATTCGGGCACCGGCCGCAGCGGTGGCAAAGGCTCGTTCGGCGTATTGCCGGTGGACAGCGATAACCGCCCGGAAGACAGCTACAGCAAATTCGGCGGCGCGGCGAAACTGCGCGTGCTGGATACCGTGATCAAGGCCGGCGATGTATTCCCGCTGACCCCGGTCGTGGCTTACGGAGATTCACGTGTTTTGCCGGAAAGCTTTCGCGGCGTCACCGCGCAAAACACCAGCCTTGAGGGCCTGAGTTTGCAGGGCGGGCGCTTGAGCGGCATGAGCCAGCCGACGCAAAGCGGCATGGACAAGGGCTTTGCCACCTTCTACGCGGGCCCGGTCGACTCGCCCTGGATCGGCTATTTCGGCGGCGACTACACCGTCAACAAAAACCTCAGCGTCAGCCTCTACAGCAGCCGCTTGAAAGACGCTTGGGACCAATACTACTTCGGCACCGCCGGCAACTATCCGCTGGGCGAAGACGTCTCGCTGTTCGGCGACTTCAACTACTACAAGGCCGTGGACGAAGGTAAAAAGCTGCTGGGCGAATTCGACAACAACATCTGGAGCGCCAGGCTCGGGGTCAAGGTCGGCGCCCACAGCCTAGCCGTCTCGCACCAACGCAACAATGGCGATGACGACTTCGATTACCTGCGCCAGTCCGACTCGATCTTCCTCAACAACTCGATCCAGTACAGCGACTTCAACTCGCCCAAGGAGCGTTCGTGGATGGTGCGCTACGACCTGGACATGCAGGCGTTCGGCATTCCCGGCCTGTCGTTCATGACCCGCTACGGCAAAGGCACCGGCGCTGACTACAGCAACGCCAACGCGGTGTACATGCGTCGCGATGCGTCCGGCAACCCGCTCACCGACCAACGCCGCTGGGAACGGGATATAGAGGCCAAGTATGTGGTGCAAGGTGGCCGCTTGAAGGACTTATCGCTGCGACTGCGCCAGGCGACAGTGCGCTCAAGTGCATTTGAATCGGACCTGGAAGAGGTTCGCTTGATTGTCGAGTATCCCATTGCAGTGCTTTAAGCGAGGCCAATTACATTCACTTGCCGATGCGCTACATCTGTTCACAAGTTGAAGTCTGTCAGAACTGTAATATTGGCCTCACCTTCTCGTTAAGTTGCACTTTTTACACTGCACATCGAACACAACTCATCTCTGCGGCTTTTGTGTAGCTCCTTTGGAACAGAGATGAACTTTTTGCGCCCCGGTTGGGGCGTTTTTTTGTGTGCTGGGTCAGTGACGAATCGTCGCACCCGCCTGACGCGGCTTGACCCTAAAGCTACTTCACGCTTCAGAGTTTTCCTACAGCCTACTCAGCCTCGCCATGAGGCCATGCCCCTCTTCGTTTTCTTTGAAGGTAACCCCCATGCGTATCCTTGTGGTTGAGGACGAACAAAAAACCGCCGACTACCTGCAGCAAGGCCTGACCGAAAGCGGTTATGTGGTCGATTGCGCCGCCAGCGGCGTTGATGGCCTGCACCTGGCCAGGCAACACAGCTATGAATTGGTGATCCTCGACGTCAACTTGCCCAACACCGACGGCTGGGAAGTGCTGGAACAACTGCGCCGCGACGGTAACCAGCGCGTGATGATGCTGACCGCGCGCGGTCGGCTGGCCGACAAGATCAAGGGCCTGGACATGGGCGCCGATGATTACCTGGTCAAGCCCTTCGAATTTCCCGAGTTGCTCGCCCGTGTGCGCACTTTGTTGCGACGCAGCGAGCACATCCCACTGCCGGATGTGCTGCGCGTCTCGGACCTGGAACTGGACCCCCGCCGACACCGCGCCTATCGCGGCAACCGTCGGATTGACCTGACCACCAAGGAATTCGCCCTGCTGCACGTACTGATGCGCCAAGCCGGCGAAGTGATGACCCGCACGCAGATCATCTCGCTGGTGTGGGACATGAACTTCGATTGCGACACCAATGTGGTGGAAGTCTCCATCAGCCGCCTGCGCGCCAAAGTCGATGACCAGAGCGAGGTGAAGTTGATCCATACCATTCGCGGTGTGGGTTATGTGCTGGAGGCGCGCCCATGAAGACCAGCAGCCTGTCGATGCGCCTGGGGCTGACGGTCAGCCTGATGGGCGCCGGGTTGGTGGTGCTGCTGGCGAGCCTGGCGTACCTGGCCCTGACGCACGAGTTGGACAAGCTTGCGCGCAAGGGCCTGGAAAACAAAATGGAGCAACTGGCCCATACCCTCAACCAGGGCCTCGATGAACACCGCATCACCAACCGTCCTCATTCACTGCTGGACCTGGTGATGGGCCATGACAACATCTACCTGACCATCCTCGGCGCACGGCCCGATGCACCGGTACTGCTCAGCGTTGGCGCCAAGCCCCAGCAGCCGCTGCTACTCGACGTGCCCACCGGCAAGAACCTGGCCTATTTGAACTGGGTCGACGGCCAGGGCAATCGCATCCTCAGTGCGACGCGCCTGATGCCCTTGCAAGGGGGCGAGTATGTCCGCGTGCTGCTGTCGCTGGACCGCTCCGATGATGAAGCGCTGCTCAGTGCCTACCTGCGCTCCACGGTGATCGCCCTGCCGATGCTGTTGATCCTGATCGGCATGGGCGCCTGGTGGCTGGTGCAGCGCGGGCTCGCGCCGTTGCAGCAGTTCAGTCGCGTGGCGGCCAAGGTCACGACCCAAGACCTGACCCATCGCCTGTCCCTGGACAACCTGCCCAAGGAGCTGGGAGAACTGGCCGAGGGCATCAACGTTATGCTGCATCGCCTCGACGCCGGGGTGCAGCAACTGTCGCAGTTCTCCGACGACCTGGCCCACGAGCTGCGCGCGCCGTTGACCAACCTGATGGGCAAGGCCCAGGTGACTTTGTCCCGCGAGCGGCCTTCGCAGGAATACAAAGCCGGCCTGGAATCCTGCACCGAGGAAATGGAGCGCCTGTCGCGGATTGTCTCGGACATGTTGTTCCTCGCTCAGGTCAGCCATCCCGCCGCGCGCGCCGGTTTTGCCCCGGTGTCGCTGGCACAGGAAGCACAGCGGGTGATGGAGCTGTTCGCCCTCAGCGCCGAAGACAAGCACATCACCCTGAGCCTGCGCGGCAATGCCTGGGTGATGGGGGATCGCCTGATGATCCAGCGCGCCATCTCCAACCTGCTGTCCAATGCCATTCGTCACACCCCCGATGCTTCCAGTGTGTTGCTGCTGGTGGAAAGCTACGACCAGAACGTGTCGCTGTCGGTGGGCAACCCAGGGCGCGGTATCGAAGCCCATCACCTGCCCCACCTGTTCGAACGTTTCTACCGCGCCGACAACAGCCGCGCCCGTGCCGAAGGCGGCACCGGCCTTGGGCTGGCGATTGTGCAGTCGATCATGCGCCTGCATCAGGGGCACGCCGACGTCAGCAGCCAGCCGGGCCGGTTCACACGGTTCAGCCTGGTGTTTCCTCTTCTTTGCGATGGGCCCACTGATACAACGCCGGCAGCACCAGCAAGGTCAGCAACGTAGAGGAAATGATCCCGCCGATCACCACCGTCGCCAGCGGACGTTGCACTTCGGCGCCGGTGCCGGTGGCGAGCGCCATGGGGATAAATCCAAGGGACGCCACCAACGCGGTCATCAACACCGGACGCAGCCGGGTCAGTGCGCCTTCGTTGATCGCCATCGACAACGAGCGCCCTTCCTCGCGCAGGTTGCGGATGAACGCAATCATCACCAGGCCGTTCAACACCGCCACGCCGGACAAGGCAATAAAGCCCACCCCCGCCGAGATCGACAGCGGAATATCCCGCAGCCACAACGCCATGATCCCACCGGTCAAGGCGAACGGAATGCCGGTGAACACCAGCAGGCCATCCTTGAGGTTGTTGAACATCATGAACAGCAAGCCAAACACCAGCAGCAGCGCCACCGGCACCACGATGCGCAAGCGCTCGGAGGCTTCCTTCAGCTGTTCGAACTGGCCGCCCCAGGTGGTCCAGTAGCCCGCTGGCACTTTCACCTGAGCGAGGATGGCCGCCTCGGCTTCCTCTACGAACGAACCGATATCCCGTCCCCGCACGTTGGCGCTGACGATCACCAGGCGCTTGCCATTCTCGCGGCTGATCTGGTTCGGGCCAAGCACCAGGTCCAGGCTGGCCACTTGGGACAACGCAATGAAACCCAACTGGCCAGACGCATTACCCGGCACCGGAATCAACAGCCGCGACAGCCCGTCGATATCGGTGCGCAACGCGTCGGACAAACGCACGACCATGTCGAAACGCCGGTCGCCTTCGTACAACGTACCGGCCTGACGCCCTCCGACAGCGACGGCGATGGTGTCCTGCACATCCCCCACGTTCAGGCCAAAACGCGCGGCTTTGTCGCGGTCGATATTGATGGTCAGTACCGGCAGGCCGGAGGTTTGTTCAACCTTGACCTCCGAGGCGCCACTAAGCTTTTGCAGGGTCTCGGCGATTTCCCCGGCGGTCTTGTTGAGCACCGCCATGTCATCGCCGAACACCTTCACCGCCACATCGCTGCGCACCCCGGAAATCAGCTCGTTGAAACGCAGTTGGATCGGCTGCGACAACTCGTACGCACTGCCCGGCACAATCGCACTGGCACGCTGGATATCAGCGATCAGGGTTTCGCGGGACTTCTTGGGATCCGGCCATTGGTCCTTGGGTTTTAGCATCACGTAGCTGTCGGAAATGTTCGGCGGCATCGGGTCAGAAGCAATTTCCGCGGTGCCGGTGCGCGCAAATACCCGCTCGATTTCCGGGACCTGGGCCATTAAGGTTTTTTCCAGTTGCTGCTGCATCTGCACCGACTGCGTCAGGCTGGTGCCGGGCACGCGCAGGGCCTGCTGGGCAAAGTCGCCTTCGCTGAGGCTGGGGATAAATTCGCTGCCCATACGGCTGGCGACAACACCCGAAGCGACGATGGTCAACACGGCCAGGCCAAACACCAGCGGCCGACGCGCCATCACCCAATCCAGCACGGGCGCATAGACCCGACGCGCGCTGCGCATGACGATATTTTCTTCTTCCTTGACCTTGCCGGTGACGAACAGCGCAATCGCCGCCGGCACGAACGTCACCGACAGAATCATCGCGCCCAGCAGGGCAATCACCACGGTAAACGCCATGGGATGAAACATCTTCCCGGCCACCCCGGTGAGGGCGAAGATCGGCAGGTACACCACCATGATGATCAGTTGGCCAAAGATCAGCGCCCGCCGTGCTTCCTTGGCGGCGGCGAATACTTCGTGCAGGCGCTCGCTGCGCGTCAACAGTCGCCCGTGACGCTGCTGTGCGTGAGCCAAGCGGCGAATGGCATTCTCGACGATCACCACCGCGCCGTCGACGATGATGCCGAAGTCCAGCGCGCCGAGACTCATCAAATTGGCGCTGACCTTGTTGGTGAACATTCCGGTAAAGGTGAACAGCATCGCCAGGGGAATCACCATCGCGGTGATCAGCGCGGCGCGGATATTACCGAGGAACAGGAACAGCACTGCGACCACCAGCAGCGCACCTTCGAAGAGGTTTTTCTTCACGGTGGCGATGGCTTTTTCGACGAGGTTGGTGCGGTCGTAGACGGTGACGGCGACCACGCCTTCAGGCAGCGAACGGTTGATCTCTTCAAGTTTTTTCGCCACGGCCTGGGACACGCTGCGGCTGTTTTCGCCGATCAACATGAATACCGTGCCCAGCACCACTTCGCGGCCATTTTCGGTGGCGGCGCCGGTACGCAGCTCACGGCCGATCTCGACCTGGGCCACATTGCGCACGCGAATCGGCGTGCCATCCGAACTGGTGATGACGATATTGGCGATGTCGTCGATGGACGCCAATTGCCCCGGCGCACGGATCAGCAGTTGCTCGCCGCTGCGCTCGATATAGCCGGCGCCGACGTTGGCGTTATTGCGTTCCAGCGCCGTGACCAGGTCATTCAAGGTCAGGTTGTAGGCGGCCAGGCGTTTGGGGTCGGGTGCAATCTGGTATTCCTTGGCGAAGCCGCCGATGGTGTTGATCTCGGCCACGCCCGGCACATTGCGCAGTTGCGGCTTGATGATCCAGTCCTGGATAACCCGCAGGTCGGTTGGTGTGTAGGGCGTGCCATCGTCCTTGAGTGCGCCATCCTTGGCCTCGACGGTCCATAGGAAAATTTCCCCCAGCCCGGTGGAAATCGGCCCCATCGCCGTCTCGATGCCCAGGGGCAATTGCTCACGGGCAACTTGCAGGCGCTCATTGACCAATTGGCGAGCGAAGAACAGGTCCGTGCCGTCCTTGAAGATCACCGTGACCTGGGACAAACCGGAACGCGACAGCGAACGCGTCTGCTGCAAACCCGGCAAACCGGCCATGGCGGTTTCGATGGGAAAGGTGATGCGCTGCTCGGTCTCCAACGGTGAATACCCGGCCGCCGCCGAGTTGATCTGCACCTGCACGTTGGTGATGTCGGGCACCGCGTCGATGGGCAACTTCTGATAGCTGGCGATGCCGACACCGGCCATCAACAGCACCGCCAGCAGCACGATGATGCGCTGCTCGATGGCAAATTGGATAAGGCGCTCAAACATGGGGAATCACTCGCGGGATCAATGGGCGTGTTCGGCCGAGCCTTTGCCCAGTTCGGACTTGAGGATGAAGCTGCCAACGGTGGCCACCTGTGCGCCGGCGTCGAGACCTTGGCGTACTTCGACGTAGCCGTTTTCGCTCGCGCCAAGCTCCAGGTGACGGGTGACAAACCCGTGCTCGGTGCGCATGAACACCGAAGGTTTGTCCTCGACGGTCTGGATCGCGTCCTGGGGGACGGTGACCTTGGCCTGGAACGTGTCGGTGGCCAGTTGCACGCTGACAAACAAACCAGGACGCCAAGCATCGTCAGGGTTGGGCACGCTCACGCGCACGGTGGCCGTACGGGTTTGTTCACCCAACAGGCTGCCGACATAGGCCACAGTGCCCTGCACTTCGGTGCCCATTTCGGTAGAGCTGACCTTGACCGGCTTGCCGACTCGCACCTTGTTCAAATCCTTGGGAAACACGCCGAACGTCACCCACACCTGGGACAAGTCCGAAAGAGTGAAGGCGTTAGTGGTCTCACTCACGACTTCACCGACACCCAAGTGTTTTTCCACCACCACGCCAGCGAACGGCGCACGCAGCTCATAGCGATTGCCGCCCACCCATACGGCGCTGCCACTGAGAGCCGTCATCTTCTGGCGGGCATTGTTCAGGGCGATTTCGGCTTCCTGCAACGCCTGGCGCGCCAGCAGGTAATCCTGCTCGGCGGAGATTTTGTCTTGCCACAATTGGCGTTCGCGCTGGAAGGTGGTGCGTGCCAGTTCGACCCGTCTCTCGCTGGCCGCCAATTCGCTGCGCTGGTCGGAAATCTGCTGGCTGGCGATCACCGCCAACAGCTCACCTTTCTTCACCGATTGGCCGAGGTTGACCTTTACCGACTCCACCACGCCCGCCGTACGCGGGAGGATGTGGGAGGTTCGATCTTCGTCAAAGCGCACTTCACCCGGCAGCACCAGCAACGTGCTGATCGAACGCGGTTGAGCCTGGGCGACCTGAATGCCAGCGGCCTGAATCTGCTGCTCGGTGAGTTCAAGCTCGCCTTCTTCTTCGTCGGCCCTTGCAAAGCTGGACAGCATCAGGCTCAAGGCGACGGCAAGCGCCACGCCATGTTTGTTGTTCATAAAGGACTCCAGGAAAAATCAAAACCGGGCGAGGTCGCCGTAAATCCGTTCGATACGCACCCAGGCATCGGTGGCCTGGGCGGTGGCGTTGAGGTATTGGGTGCGGGCCGCGATCAGCGTGCGCTGGGCGTCCAGCACGTCGAGGAAGCTGAACTTGCCCATTTCGAAACCACGGGTGGCGCTGTCCACCGCGCTTTGGGCGGCGGGCAGGATCTGCTGGTTGAACGCGCGCACCTCGGTATTTGCGGACTGCCACAGGTCCAGGGCCTGGCGGGTTTCGGTGCGCAGGCGCAGTTCGGTGGCGTTGCGCAGGTCGCGGGCCTGATCGGCGCGGCGGGTGGCGGCGAGAACGTTGCCCTGGTTGCGGTTGAACAACGGGATCGGCATCGACACGCCCACCAGGTTCACCCGCTCGCGCACGCTGGCGTCGTACTGGCTGCCGATGGACACGTCGAGGTCAGGAATACGCTGGGCTTTTTCCAGGCCAACGCTGGCTTCGTTTTGCAGGATGCTCAGTTCGGCCAGGCGCAACTCGGTGGTCTGCTCAAGGCGCGCCAGCAACTGGGTGGCCGACGGCACGGTCGGTGTTGACGGGTTTTGTGTGGCGACGGCCTGGAAGTTCGGCGCGGCGCTGCCAGTACTGGCGGCCAGGCGACGATAGGCATCGGTAAGGCCAATCTGCGCGCGGTCGAGTTCCAGACGAATCTCCGATAACTGCACTTGGGCCCGTGTGGCCTCCACCGGTGAGGCCTTGCCTGCTGTCACCCGACCGTTGGCAACAACCAGCCCGCGCTCGGCCACCGTCATGGAACGCTGCGCCAAGTCGAGGCGTTCCTGGGCACGCAAAGCGCCGTAGTAGTTGTCGATGACTTCGGCGCGCAGGGTGTTGCGGCGCTGCTCCAACGTCAGCGCAGCGGCGTCCTGGGCGCGGGACGCCACGTCGATTCGCGCCCCCCGTTTGCCACCCAGTTCCAGGGCCTGGCTGATCTTGATGCTGGTGGTGCGGGAGTCACGACGGGTGTCCTCCACATCCCAGGAGGCCACCGGATTGGGGATCAACCCGGCCTGCTGGCGACCACCCTGGGCAATGTCGATGTCCCATTGTGCTGCCGCCAGTTCCGGGTTGTTGGCGAAGGCGGTTTGCAGGGCCGAGTCGAGGGTGAGGGTTTGTGCCTGGCTCGCGCTGGCAACCACCCACAACACGCCCGCCCCCAGAAGTTTTCTAACGGAAATTGCCATAACGAGAGTTCCACGCCCATGAAGTACAAGCCGGGGCAATGTAGCTGTCACGACTTATCAGGGCGGTGGAGCAAAGATTACAAATCCGACAGCAATGGCTCTGCGGCGGGCCTCACGGCGCCTTACCGCTGATCGCACCAAAACGGCACATAAGCACTTGGCCATCGCGGGATCAGGTATGCTTTTCGGACAGGAAACAAAAAGAAACAATTTCCCCAACCTGTTCGATAAGGAGTCCCGTTTTGGAGTTATCGACTGCCGCGTGGATGGTTCACGACACCCGCCTTATGTTCTGTGTACTGCTGGCCATCGCCAGCATCATCGTGCTGATCAGTGCGACCAAATTGCCGCCGTTCCTGTCGATCCTGATCGGCACGTTTATCGCCGGGGTCGGCGCGGGCCTGCCGCCTGAAGAAGTGGCCAAGGCGTTCAGTAAAGGTGCCGGCGCGATTCTCGGTGAAGCCGGGATCATCATCGCCCTGGGCTCGATGCTCGGCGCGCTGATGGCGGAATCCGGTGCAGCCGACCGCATCGCCACAACCTTGCTCGGGTTGGGCAAGGGCAAGTCACTGCCCTGGGTGATGGCATTGGTGGCCATGGTGATCGGCTTGCCGCTGTTCTTCGAAGTGGGCTTGGTCATGATGGTGCCGATCATCTTTGTGATGGCTAAGCGCTCAAACCAGCCGCTGCTGAAAATCGCCATCCCGGCACTGGCGGGCATGACCACCCTGCACGCCCTGATGCCACCCCATCCAGGGCCACTGATTGCGGTAGGCGCGCTGCACGCCGACCTTGGCCTGACCATGTTGCTGGGTTTCTGCATCGCGGTACCGGCGGTGATCCTGGCGGGCCCGATCTACGGCAACTGGCTGTCCAAGCGCCTGCATGTGGATGAGCCTGCGGATATCGGCGCGCTGTTCAGCGCACCGCCCAAGGCACCGCGCCAGCCGAGTTTTGCAGTGTCGTTGTTGATTATTCTGTTGCCGGTGATTCTGATGTTGGGCAGCACCTTGGCCAAGGTCGCACTGCCGGCTGAAAGCACCCTCGGCCTGACCCTGAAATTCCTTGGCGAACCGCTGATCGCCCTCGGCCTGGCCGTGATCGCCGCCGTGATCTGCCTGGGCTGGGCCGCCGGCATGCCGCGCACCGAGGTCGGCAACACCCTACGCAAGGCCCTCGCGCCCATTGCCGTGTTGCTGCTGACCATCGGCGCCGGCGGCGGCCTCAAGCAAACGCTGTTGGATGCCGGCGTGAGCCAGACCATCAGCAAGGTCGCCGAAGGCGCGCACATGCCCTACCTGCTACTCGCGTGGTTGATTGCAGTTGCGCTGCGCCAGGCCACCGGCTCGGCCACCGTCGCCACGACGACCACCGCCGGTATTCTCGCGCCGATGATGGCCGGGCTGGCGGCGACGCAGAGTTCGTTGGTGGCCTTGGCGATTGGCGCCGGCTCGGTGTTCTTCTGCCACGTCAACGACGCCGGGTTCTGGATGGTGCGTGAGTACTTTGGCTTGCAGTTGAAGCAGACGATCTGGGTGTGGTCGGTGTTGCAGACTATTGTTTCAGTCGTCGGCTTGATCGGTACGCTGCTGTTCTGGCACTTCCTGACTTGAAATTGCCACGTCGAGGGGAAGTATCCTTCCCCTCACTCAATCAGTGATGCAGAACAAAACGAGCATCGAGCTTGCCGAGCAATTCAAATGTGTTCATGTAAGGCACGCCAAACAGAGAACACACATTGGGAATCGTGAACTTACGCTTGATGTCAGGGTTGTAGACCTCATGCGTGACGACCACTGCGCCGGTGGTCATTGCCTTGGCAATCAACCAGGGATCTGCGCCCTCGAGAAACTCTTCAAACGCTCCGGCTTTCATTGCAGGCATCTGCTGCGCAATCTTTGCGACGATATGCCCAAACGCGGTTTGAGTTGGCTCATCGCTGGAGTCCTCGAACAGGTGCGCGTTGCCTTTAACCCACTGGGTCAAATCATCATTGCCTCTGGCTAATTCATCCCTTACCGGCACGATACTGGCAATTTCCAGAGCCTGATGCTGTTGAAGAATCCACGCCCAATATCCTGGGCAAATCGACATGCCGTAATAGCGATTTTTGGCCTCAATCAGCGTATTCGAATCCAGTAGATGCTTCATGCCGATAGCTTCATCCCGTAAGTCTTCAACTTGGCAGGCTGCACACCCAGTAGTTTTCCTGCGTCTCGTAGCAGAATTCGGCCGCTCTGCGCTTCTGCCAGGACGGCCTTGCTCAACCGCGTACTGTTTCGAATAGCTGCGGTGCGGTAGTAATCTCCTCCATTACCGCCCTTATCTCGATATTCCTGCAAGATCCGACGGTAATAAGCGCCGTATTGATCACTGCTGATATAGCCGAGATCACGGGCACGACGTGCAATCACCAGCGTGCTGACCCGAAAGCGCCCGGCCAGCGGCGCAAGGTGTTGCTCCCAGCGCACGTTCGAATCCCATTGCGCTCGAAAGACGAGTTCCGGTGCCAGAAACTCCCCCGCTACCGAATTGCAAAAAGCTTCTTCCTGACGCGCGCTGTGACTGCTGCCATCAGATACCCCCGTGCTACCAATCCAGATATGCGTCAGCTCATGCATCAAGGTAAAAAGGCGTGCCGTGGGTGCGTCCGCACTGTTGATGAAAACCACGGGGGCTAGAGCGTTGCTGATCGCAAATCCTCGAAATTCGCTGACATCCAGTTTGCGGTGGGTATTTCCCAAGGCAACACCGCTGCGCATGACGAGAATGCCGGCCTCCTCCGCGCCACTCACCAAAGCTCTGAAATAGTCTTCATAAGTCATACGAGCAAAGTCATCCGTCACGCCGAGTACGCGACGAATATCTGTTACCACGTCCTTGATAGGCGAACGGCTGTTGAAACTTCCCACGAAGGGCAGCGCAGAGCGTTCGTGATCCTGTAGGTACTCCAGGTACCAGTCTTGTTTACGCAGCACGTCTCGCACTGTGTCCAGCAGGTTCAAGCTGGGTTTGTCTGGAAAAACGCCACCCACAGTACGCAGGTCAGGGAGAGGAAGGCGCTCCTGCGGTGGAGTCTTGAGAAAGAGGAAGCCAAAAGGGACGTGCACAACAGCAGCCCACTTTTGCGCCTGGGTAAAGGATGGAAGACTTTCGCCACCTTCCCATGCCTTTACTCTTTCCAATTTGACCGTAAGACCTTTAGCAACTTGTGCCTCAGACAGCCCCGCCCGCTGTCGAGACCAAGACAGGATTGCAGGGTTGATAAAGGCGGTCTGGGTCATGGCAGTAGATGTGCTCATCAAGAATGGTCGTGACTATAGGAGTGACTACCCACCCCGTCAATTGATAGCCTTTAGGCCCCTTTTGTAACAGCCGCCAAGCTGTGGCGCTTGCCGAACAGCGCCACACTCACCACCCCGACCGCCCCCATCACCACGCAATACCCCACGCAAATCCACGGGCTGGTTGGCATCAGCGCAATCAGCAACAACGGCGTGGTACTCGCCCACAGCGCGTAGGCAATGTTGTAGGTAAAGGAAATCCCCGACACCCGCACCTGCGCCGGAAACAGGCCGACCATCACCGACGGCACCGCGCCCACCACGCCGCAACTCAAGCCCGCCACGGCGTACGCTGCACCCAGCCAGATACCGCCGCTGATCAGGCTGGCATACAGCACCGCAATCCCCACCGGCAGCAACAGGCTGTAGACCAGCACTGCGCGCCAGGCGCCGATGCGGTCGACCAGCAAGCCCGCCAGCACACAACCGATATTGAGGAACACGATGCCCAAGGCGCTCAAGGCGAAGGTGTGGCTGGGGCTCATGCCGAAGGTTTTCTGCATCATGGTCGGGGTGATGACCACCAACACCACCACGGCGGAGGTGAGCACGCAGGTGAGGATCATTGCCGGCAGCAGTACGGCGCGATGGTCACGCAATACGGTGCGCAGGGGGAGTTCGGCGGCGGCCTGGCGGCGGGCCTGCATTTCGAGGAACACCGGGGTTTCGCTGAGCCAGCGGCGCAGCCACACGCCAATCACGCCGAACACGCCGCCGAGCAGGAAGGGAAAGCGCCAGGCGTAGTCGAGGATTTCGGCCGGGGTGAAAACTTGCGCCAGCAGGGTCGCCGTCAACGCACCGAGCAGATAGCCGAAGGTCAGGCCGGCTTGCAGGAAGCCCAGGGCGTAACCGCGATGGTGGGGCGGCGCGTGTTCGGCGACGAAGGTCCAGGCACTCGGCACTTCACCGCCCACCGCCGCGCCTTGCAGCACGCGCAACGCCAGCAGGATCAGCGGTGCGAAATAACCGATTTGCGCGTAGGTCGGCATGATCCCGATCAGCAGGCAGGGCAGCGCCATCATCAGAATGCTCAGGCTGAACACGCGCTTGCGTCCAAGGTGATCGGCGAAGTGCGCCATCAGGATGCCGCCCAGCGGGCGCGCCAGGTAACCGGTGACGAAAATGCCAAAGCTTTGCAACAGGCGCAGCCACTCGGGCATTTCCGGCGGGAAGAACAGCTGGCTCAAGGTCAGCGCGAAAAACACGAAGATGATGAAGTCGTAGATTTCCAGGGCACCGCCCAGGGCGGCCAGGCCCAGGGTTTTGTAGTCGGAGCGGGAAAAACGCTGCGCCTGTGCAGGAAGGGTGGCAGTCATGTGGAGGCTCGGCAGACAAACAAAATGGCGTGCAGGTTATGAGCTGAGCCCATTGATGGCAATCACGACAGATATATTTGTTTTCCTCATGGATCGATGAAGATAACTGCATTCCCATATCAATGGCCGTAGCGGAACATGCCGGAAAATTGCCTGCACCTAATAACTATAAGAGGAAAGACTCGTGGCCGACGCTATCGAAGAAAGCCGCTATGCCCGCTTTGCCCTGCGTTGCTCCAACTTCGCCGAACGCTGGTTCCCAGACTCCTGGGTGTTTGCCGCCCTCGCCGTGATCATCGTCGCCGTGGCGACCCTGGGCATGGGCGCCGCGCCGACCGAGGCCGCCAAAGCGTTCGGCGACGGGTTCTGGAGCCTGATCCCCTTCACCATGCAGATGGCCTTTGTGGTGATCGGCGGTTATGTGGTGGCCAGTTCGCCGCCCGCGGTGAAACTGATCGACCGCCTGGCGCGTATCCCGAAGAACGGCCGCTCGGCCGTGGCCTGGGTGGCGTTGATCTCGATGGTCGCCTCCCTGCTGAACTGGGGCCTGTCCCTGGTGTTCGGCGGCTTGCTGGTACGGGCGCTGGCGCGTCGTACGGACTTGAAGATGGATTACCGCGCGGCCGGTGCGGCGGCGTATCTGGGGCTGGGCGCCGTATGGGCGCTGGGGTTGTCGTCGTCCGCGGCGCAGTTACAGGCCAACCCGGCCAGCCTGCCGCCGTCGATTCTGTCGATCACGGGGGTGATCCCGTTCACTGACACCATCTTCCTGTGGCAATCCGGCGTGTTGCTGCTGGCGTTGATCGTGGTCTCGCTCATCATCGCCTACGCCACCGCGCCCGGCCCGAACAGCGCGCGTGATGCCAAGGCCTGTGGCGTCGACCCGGCGTTCAACCTGCCAAAGATTCAAGCACCGACGCGACCCGGTGAATGGCTGGAACACAGCCCATTGCTGACCATCCTGCTGGCACTGCTGGCAGCCGGTTGGCTGTTCCACGAGTTTTCGACCAAGCCGGCGATCAGCGCAATTTCGGGGCTGAACACCTACAATTTCCTGTTCATCATGGTCGGCGCCCTGCTGCACTGGCGCCCGCGCAGCTTCCTCGATGCGGTGGCCCGTGCGGTGCCCACCACCACCGGCGTGCTGATCCAGTTCCCGCTGTACGGCTCGATTGCCGCGCTGATGACGGTGGTGAAAGGCGGTGACGGCCAGACCCTGGCCCACCACATTTCGACCTTCTTCACCTCCATCGCCTCCCACGACACCTACGCGCTGCTGATGGGCGTGTACTCGGCGGTGCTCGGTTTCTTCATTCCGTCGGGCGGCGGCAAGTGGATTATCGAAGCGCCCTATGTGATGCAAGTCGCCAATGACCTGCAATATCACCTGGGCTGGGCGGTGCAGATCTACAACGCTGCCGAGGCGCTGCCAAACCTGATCAACCCGTTCTATATGCTGCCGTTGCTGGGCGTGCTGGGGTTGAAGGCGCGGGATTTGATTGGGTTTTCGTTCGTGCAGTTGCTGGTGCACACGCCGCTGGTGTTGTTCTTGCTGTGGGCGTTGGGGACGACGTTGAAGTATTTGCCGCCGGTCATGCCTTGACCGCATCTTCCGATTAATCGCGTGGGGTTGTCCTACTCAAGACGACGACAACCCCTGACTCCTCCCATCAATGCCTTTGATTAACCTGTCTCGGATTCCTCCTCACCTGAAACCAAGGAAAATCCGATGACGCCCCTCTCCAAATCACTGGAAGAACTGATCACTGATATCTACAAGGACGACAACGTTTCGGTCACTGAATACCGAACCTTGCGCGACGACGCCGACCGCCGCATGGCCGCCGTGATCAAGGAGTTCGGCCTGCATAACAACATCACCGCGTTCCAGAAATCGATCGACGTGGCGATGCAGCTGTTGCAGACCAGTGTCATCGATGCAAAGAAGGCCAAGCTGACCGACACCGGCGAGGCCATCGTCAAGGATGCGGTGACGGCCCAGGTGGAGTACTTGCGCGCGGGCAGCCAGCTGGCACTGCGTCTGCTGTGAAATCAGTGTCTTCGTTCCGTCACATTGCATTGCTACCGTCCTGCGAAATATCTTGCAACATCTCGCCAAGGACTCCCCCGCAATGAGTGACGAGCACGAAGACCGCCCTGCCCCCGATTCCGCCGCCCAACCTCCGGTCGACACCAGCCGTCGGCGCTTCCTGGGAGGCGCAGCGGTGTTGGGGGTCGGCGCGACGTTAAGTGCCTGCGGCAACACCAACGAGGCGCCGGGCAAACCGGTGGCACGTCCGCTCACGTCGCAAGAGTTGGACAAGGCACTGCACGACCAGGTGAAAACCGTGGTGGTGATCTATGCCGAGAACCGCAGCTTCAATAATTTGTTTGCAGATTTCCCTGGTGTAGAGAAGCCGCTGTCGGCGCTGTCCGCCGCCGATACCCAACAACGCGACCGCGACGGTAGCCTGCTGACCACCCTGCCACCAGCCTGGGGTGGCGTGCTGCAAGTCGGCCCACAATCAGTGGACGGGGTGACCTACCCCAGTGAAGTGCAATTCCAGGAAAACCTGCCCAATGCGCCCTTCGCCCTTAAGGGCCCGAACGCCGAAGACCTGCCCCTGAGCCTGGTCACCCGCGACTTGTGGCACGTGTTCTACCAGAACCAGATGCAAATCAACGGCGGTAAAAACGACAGCTTCGTCGCCTGGGCCGACTCGGGTGGCCTGGTGATGGGTCACTACGCCCAGAGCCGTTATTCCCTGCGCCTGTGGGACGTGGCCAAGGAGTTCGTGCTCTGCGACAACTTCTTCCAGGGTGCGTTTGGTGGCTCGTTCCTCAACCACCAGTACCTGATCAGCGCCACCGCGCCGTTTTATCCGAATGCCGCGCAATCGGTGGCCAAGGCGCAGATCGCCACGCTGCAAAGCGATGACCCCACCGACCCGCGCCTCAAGCCGCTGGACAAGTCGCCAGCCAGCGCCATGACCGGCCCACCGCAGTTCGGTCCCAGCGCGTTGACCCCAGACGGTTACGGCGTGAATACCCTGGCCCCGCCCTACTGGCCGACCTGGATCCGCGACCCGGAAAACCCGGATTACTCCAAACCCGACCTGCCCAACGTGCTGGTGCCGCAAACCCACGAACACATTGGCGACAAACTGTCGAAAAAGAATGTCGACTGGGCCTGGTATGCCGGTGCGTGGCAAGCCACCCTGGACCAGTTCAAGGATTCGGGCGGTATCCCGAAGATCCCCAACTTCCAGTATCACCACCAGCCATTCAACTACTTCAAGCAGCAGGGTCCGGAGAATCGCGTCGAGCGTGACAAGCGTCTGCGCGATGGCGGCCTGGGTGACGAGTCCAGCACCAACAAGTTCTTCGCCGACGCCCAGGCCGGCAAACTGCCCGCCGTGACCTTCTACAAGCCTCAGGGCAACCTGAACATGCACGCGGGCTATGCCGACGTGGCCTCGGGCGACCGCCATATCGCCCGCGCCCTGAAGGTGCTGCAAGAGAGCCCGCAGTGGAAAAACATGGTGGTCGTGGTGACCGTCGATGAAAACGGCGGCTGGTGGGACCCTGTGGCACCGCCCAAGGGCGACCGCTGGGGCCCTGGCACGCGGATCCCGGCCATTGTGGTGTCGCCGTTCGCACGCAAGGGCACCGTTGACCATACGGTGTATGACACGGCGTCGATCCTGCGCTTGATCACCCGCGTATTCCAGCTGGAGACCTTGGACGGCCTCAAGCAACGCGATGACGCGATGACCGCCCGTGGCCAGAAACCCATGGGCGACTTGAGCAACGCGTTGCAGTTCAGCCTGTAGGTTTTCTTATCCAATAGCGACACACCTGGCGATTTAGCACGCGGTTTTCCTGGTCAACCGCTACTGTGTGGAGGTGGGCTTTCACCCCGCGCAGACGGGCTTTCGCTGACAAGGAAACAACAATGTTTAAACCGACCAGGTTGTCCTTCACCCTGGCCGCACTGATGGCGAGTGCGGTCGTACAGGCCGACATCGAGGTGCCATTGGGGAGTACGCAACGCGTGACCCAACTGTTCGCCTTCCCCAACAATTGCAATGTGATCTGCTTTCGGCCATGGACGCTGGAACAGACTGCCGAGCATTACTTGAACCAGAGCCTCCAACGGGATGGCTACAGCCGCGCAAAAGTCAGCGTCAAGACCCATGACGGGCAGGTCTCAGCGACCTTCAGCGGTGTGCCTGACAATTACGGCCAACCCCTGACCACGCTGCTCAATACCGCCGACCTGGCCTATCAAGGCGCCAGCAAGCTCAACAGCGACGGCAATTGGGCCTACAACTGGTACTTGTTCCTGCCGTTGGGCATGGCCCTTGAAAACCGCAAAAGCATCGAACTGCTGCACTTCCCGCCGGATTATTCGCTGACCCAGGCCCAGGATTACCTGGAATCGGCCACCACCGACCGCTGGGCCACGTTGCTCACGGATAACGGCATCCCGGCCACCGAAACGCCGGCTTACCAGACCATCATCGATATTGCGCCTATCGCCGCGCCTTCCAACGCGGGCAAGGACCTGGAAACCGTCTACAGCTACTTCACCGATTACCAGACGCGCATGGTCCAGGAACTGAGCCTGTCCGCCAAAGGCGCGTTGCCGATGGTGGCATTTGGCGCACCGGTACGCAGCTGGATCAAGCAGCAGTATGGGCAGACCGTGAACGTGCTGAGCCTGGCGCAGATCAGCCCGACGCCGGGCAAAAGCGTGTCAGTGCTGGGCGCCAATCACCCGAGTTATATCTGGTATGCCGCAAGCCCCGACACCTACGATGGCAACGAGCAGAAAGCCGACGAGGCCGGCTTGAAGGTGATGGGTCAGGATTTGAGCGCCGCCTGCTGGCAGGCCGGAATGGGTCAGAAACCCGCGAGTGATCCGAACGTGTTGCTCAAGGCGTGCATGAATACCTGGCAGGTCACGCGCAAGGAGCAGACGTGTGAATTGTTCTACACCTCGGTGCGCCATATGACCTCGGTGGATGCCAATGCAAAGTGCGCTACACCCGCCATCAAGGGCCAGTTGAAACAGCTGAAAAACGCCGCCCCAGCCCCCGCGATCACAGCCCCGGCGCTGTAAATCGCACAAAAAACAACCGATTTCTACTGTCAACATTGACAGTAGAAATCGGATCCACGTTCAGCGAGTCTTGAACCGCGCCCATCCGCTGCAAGACTGGTAGTCAGACACCACCCGCAGGTCGATGCAGCCTAGCCAAGGAGAGTTATGAAAACTCAGGCCATGGACAAGGCTAAAACTGCTGTGAGTGACTGCCTTTACCCTTTCGCGAACCTATCTCCTGCAAGCGGCTACCCCTCAAGCCGCGAGTTTCAAGTGGTTAACAACCGAGAAGGTGAGTCCATAGGGATCAAGGCCCGCGTCAATTTTGACAGTCAGACGTGTATTGCCAGGTTATCCGGCTACGCGTTGAGTGAACTGGGGCAACATGCGTTCCAGATTTCTTCGCGCATTTACCTGTATGACCGATGGTTCATGAGCCTGATTCGTCACTCGTGCGCTCCCAATACGTGTGCCGACACGGACTACCTGGAGCTGTGGACGGTGGCGAAAGTCACCGCCGGCAGCTGGATCACACTCGACTTCACGTTGACATTCGACAGCTTGCACCGCCAATTTTCTTGCCATTGCGGCACCCCTAATTGCAGAGGCTGGATCAAAGGAGGGAAGCAACAAATCAACACAGAGGGGCTGCGCTTCCTGGAACAGAAGCGCAGCCGCGACAGCCCTTAGGCCTCACCCAACGGACGCAGGCGATACTGCGGTGGCAACTGCTCAAAGCCACTGATCGTGGTGTTCAAGCTCTTCCAGCGCCCATCCTTGATGCCGTAGATGCAACCATGGATCGACAGGCTCTGCCCACGGTGCCAGGCGTTTTGCACAATGCTGGTGTGGCCGACGTTGGCCACTTGCTGGATCACGTTCAGCTCGCACATACGGTCGACGCGCTCTTCTTCGGTCGGCAACTGGGCCAGCACGTCACGGTTTTCGTAATAGAGGTCACGAATGGTGCGCAGCCAGCCGTCGATCAGGCCAAATTGGCGGTCCTGCATCGAGGCACGCACGCCGCCGCAGCCGTAGTGGCCGGTAACGAGGATGTGTTTGACCTTGAGCACGTCCACTGCGTACTGGATCACCGACAGGCAATTGAGGTCGGTGTGCAGCACTACGTTGGCCACGTTGCGGTGCACGAACAGATCCCCCGGCAGCATGCCGACGATCTCGTTGGCCGGCACACGGGCGTCGGAACAGCCGATCCACAGGTATTCCGGAGTTTGCTGGCGGGCGAGCTTGGCGAAGAATTCGGGATCTTCCTGTTTGATCGCGTCCGCCCAGCGTTCATTGTTATCAAGCAGGTCTTGTAGTTCGTTCATCAGGGAAAGCCTCAGGAATGATGCGCAGTTTTGTGACTGACAACCCCACGTCCAGGTCACGCCCTGCCGGTGAATAACAAGCGTGAATTAGCTTGAATCTTTGGGCCGCGTAGCCTGTCCACACACTATAAGCCCCACAGTATGAGGATAGGCCATGACTGAATCACGACGTCCCTACGGCGCTACGCAGCCCGAACCGATTGATGACAATGAAGATCGCATGGGTTCGATGCGCGAGCTGGATTTTGACCAGGATGAACCCTCGGCGCAGACCGGTGATGATTTAACCCCGGAAACCTTGATCCCCGAGGATGGCGCGCGGGATGCCAGGGAGGAAGGCGAAGACAATCCGGCGGATTACGACCTGAGTATCGTGGACGAGGACGAGATTGGCGGCGGCAATGGCCTGGATGAGGCGGAATTGGCGAAGCGGGATCCACTGGACGGAAACCGCTAAGTCAGGCGCGGTCAGTCGACCAGGGTACAGGCCATGACGACCGCATCTTCTCGGCCACCCACGGCGGGGTAATAATCCCGCCGACGGCCGATTTCGTTGAAACCATAACGCTCATACAAGCGGAACGCGCCGGTGTTGCTGTCGCGCACTTCCAGGAAGCACTCACGCGCACTGGCAGCGTAGGCGCGAGACATCAGGTGCTCCAGCAGCGCCAGGCCAAGGCCGCGTCCCTGGTTTTCCGGTTTGACGGTAATGTTCAGCAGGTGGGCCTCGTCGAGGATGATCTGCACCACACCATGCCCTACCTGCTGCTCACCTTCGAACATCAACCAGATCTGATATTTGCCCAGCCCGTCGAGAAAGATCCCACGGGTCCAGGGGTGGCTGAACGCCGCGTATTCGATTTTCAGCACGGCGTCGAGGTCAGCCTCGGTCATCGGGCGAAAGGATAAAGCCTCACTCATCGGTTGTTTTCCAGCGCGCCATCAGCTGGCGCATGGCTTGCCAGACATCAGCCTTACGCTGTGGCTCTTCCATTAATAATTCCAGGCCCGGCAGGGCCCACACCGAGCCCAGTCCTTCGACCTGCAGTTCGCGGTACCAGGCTTCGGCATTGGCTTCGCCGGCAAAGCGCACAGCGGGCAGGCCAATCAGCCACAGGCACACGCAGGGTTCGTCTTCCAGGCGCGCCGACACAAAACCTTGCACAAAATCCCGCGCCGCTTCCGGGCCCTGATCCATTTTGCCGCGCACCAAGAGCGGCCAGCGCACAGGGTCGCCGACGATTTGCGGGCTGTCGGGCAGGCCGGCGGCGCGCAGCATGTCCTTGAGCAGCATGTAGGCGGGGTCGCGGGTCTGGAAGCGTTCGCCGGTGGGCAACTCGACCAGCAACAGGCAGCGGCCGGCTCGCAACAACTGCAGGGCGAAACGCGGCGGCGGCACCACCGGGGCCTTGACCACCGGGGCCGCCTCTTCCACGACTTTGACCGCTTTGGTCATCGGCGACGGGCGCGGTACTTCGACCTTGGCCCGTTCGACGACCGGGCGCGCTTCAGGCGCAGGTTTGACCACCGTCACTGGCGCGGCCGCCTCCTCGCCGGACGACTCGAACGCCTCATAGGGCTCAAGCGCCTGCAACAGCTCGGGCCGCGACGGCGCGGCAAACGGCAGTTCGGTGCGGGGCAGCCAGTTGACCACCTGCATGGCGGTCAAGTAAGCGCGACGTCGGGACTCGATAAGCACAGCTCGGCCACTTGTGGATAACTAAAGAGCGGGGATTCTACCGCTGTTCGGCAACAATCGCCCACTGCGCATTGACCGGCTGTGGATAAATCCCGCGTCCGATGCAGTACAATCGCGACTTTTAATCGCCAACCAGCTGGCCATTCCGATGATCGAACCCAAGCGCGTCTTGCGCGCCCTCGCCGAACACTGGGCCCTGCTTGAGCCACTGTGCGAACACTTCGACCAAGGCACCTTGAGCCTTGGCGAGTTGCGCGCGCAATTGGCGGCCCAACAACTGGACAGCACGCCGCAGGACATTACCAGCCTGTTGGACGTGTGGATTCGCCTGGATATCCTGGTGCCTGTCGCCAAAAGCCCGAACCGTTTCGAGCTCAACGCGCAGATCCACGACTTCCTGGCCTATCTTCGCAAGGAGCACCGGCTTGGCCTGTGCCTGGAAATCGAAGCCTACCTGCGCCATCTCGAGCGCCTGGCGGGTTATATCCAGGACGCCTTCGACATCCGTGACGGCCACGACCTCGCCCGCCAACTGCGCCTGCTCGATATGCGCGTGCGGGATGTGCTGAAAAAACTCGCCAACGACGAACAGGCCCTCGCCGCCGTGGCCGACCGGGCCAAGACCAGCGACCGGCAGATCCCGTTGCGCCAGCGTTACGCCGAGGTCCTGGCGACCTGGGACGAATACGTCGAACCGATGATCCAACTGGTGAACGCCGATGGCGCCTTCGAACAAGGCGTGCGCAAGGTGGAAAATGTGCTGCTGCGCATGCTCACCGAGCAACAGCGCCTCGGCCACCTGGTGGACGACGACATGCTGCTGCGTACCCACGCGCGCATCCTCGAAATGCAGACCAGCGCCCAACTGACCTTGCGTCATGCCCGCGAACTGCTGCTGCCGCTGCGTGAAGAAGCGCGCCGGCACAACGCCGTGACCCGTGGCGCGGCGCTGGCCCTATCGGCCATCCGCCGTAAAGGCCTGGACGCGGTGCCACAGGCCGCGATGCCGATGTTTACCCGCCCGCAAAGCACCTTCCTCGGCAGTGCCAGCCAAGTGGAAGCTTATGTGTACGCCCTGGCGAATTTCGAGCCGAAACCAGCAAAATTCCCCAAGGCGCACAAATCCCACAAGGGCGACGCCCAGCGCGCACCGCGCACGGTCAAGGAGATGCTCGAACGCTGCGAAGACGCGCTGCCGATGCCGGACCTGATGACCTGGCTGCTGGAGCAGGAACCGGACGGCGCCACCGACGAATTGCTGTACTGGTTCTCGCGCCTGTCCCGCGAAAAACGCTTCAAGCGCGAACGCCTGGAACGCCGCGAGTACCACACCATCGAGCACCAGGTCAGCCTGCGCTCCTTCGCCCTGCTCCCGGTCGGTTCCGACGCCGCCGAGCACTCTGCGAGTACACCCCATGCATCTTGATCTATCCGAACTGTCCCAGCTGGCGCCGATCTTTCGCGAGCTGTTCAAGGGTTACCACGTCAGCCGCCGCGACCCGGAGCTGTACGCGCAACTGTCGAACTTCCAGGACCAGTACCGCACGCTGTTCAAGGCCCTGGGCTTTGAACTGGTGTGCGATACGCGGGGTTTCTACTACTTCGTGCCGGACTCCGCCATCGCCAGTGCGCAGGTGAACAAGACCGCCCAGCGCCTGGCGTTGTTCACCTTCATCATCGTCGAGCATCTGGCCGACCAGGGCCGCGACCCGATTGCCGTGCTCGATGGTGGCAGCCTCGGCCGCGATGAACTGCCGTCGCTGCTGGAGAAGTACCGCGACCTGTTTATCCAGGCCGAAGTGCAGACCCAGGAAGAACTCGAAGAAAAAATCATGCGCCGCATGACCCAGCTGGGTTTTGCCAGCGAAGACAACGGCATCTACCGCTTCCTGCCGCCGATGCACCGCTTCCTCGATGTGTGCCTGTCGGTGCAGCAAGACCGTGACCTGGCGGCCAGCGTGCACAGCGTGTTGCCGCTGCCGGCACCGGTGATCATCGACGAAGACAGCGATGAAAAACTGCTGAAAACCGATGATCCGCTGGACTTGAGTGACTTTGCCGACGAAAGCGAAGAAGACGCCCTGGCCCGCGCCATTGCCGAAGAACAGGAGACCGACGCATGAGTAAGGAACGCTACGGCATCCGCCGCTTCGCCCTATTGAATACCGCAGGTTACAGCCTGGGCTTGTTCCCACTGGAAGAACCGCTGTCGGTGTATGGCGCGAACAACCTGGGTAAATCCGCGTCGATCAACGCCTTGCAGTTCCCGATCCTGGCGCGCATGTCGGACATGAGTTTCGGCAAGTACACCCTGGAGCAATCGCGGCGCTTCTACTTTGCCACCGACACCAGCTACATCCTGGTGGAAGTCTCCCTGCCCCACGGCCCGCATGTGATCGGCGTGGTCGGGCGCGGCCCGGGCGGTGGTTTCGGTCACCAGTTCTTTGCCTATGCGGGCAAGCTGGATTTGGCTCACTACCAGAAGAACGACACCTGCCTGCGTCAGAAAGAACTGTTCACCAACCTTGAGCGCGAAGGCCTGAAAGCCTACGAACTCAAGCCGGATGAACTACGTCGCTTGCTAGTAGGCGGCCATACGTCGATCCCGCTGGACCTCACACTGATTCCGCTGCGCTCCACCAGCGAGCAAAGCCTGAAGACCTTCCGCGCGCTGTTTATCAACCTGCTGCACATGCGCGAAATCACCGCGGCCAAGCTCAAGCAGCTGTTCCTGGATGCGTTCGAACACAGCCTGCGCTCCGGTAGCGTGGATTACATTGCCGCGTGCGAAGAAGCGTTCCGCGATGTACGCCGCATGGAACAGGACTACAACTCGCTGGTGGCCGCTGGTCCATTGGTTGAAGCCCTGTCCAATGGCGTTCGCCAGCGCGATGTATTGCGCGGCAAACTACATCGGCTGTCGCCATTGCTCGATTCGTTGCTGGGCACTTGGTCGGACTACGCCAGTGCGCGCAAGGAAGAGCTGACCATCCAGGCCGAGCACTACCGTAACGAGCAGGACGCGTTGCAGAACGACCAGCGCGGCGGCACTCAGGAGTTGATGCGCCTGGAGCGGGAAATCAGCGGGATTCAGCGTTGGCTGGGCGAGCTGTCGGTACTCAAGCATCGCTTTGCGTTGGTGGATGACGTGAAGGTGCTGGAGCAACAGCTGTTGGCGGCCAAGGATGCTCACGATGAACTGGCGGGCGCGTTGGCGCAGTCGCGGCAGTTCAGCGCCGAGGATTTGGACGAGCGTCTGCGCGACCTGGAAAAACGCTTGAAGTCGGTCAAGCAGCAACTCGACCACGCCGACAACAACAGCTACGCGAAACTGCGGGAAGAATTCTCACAGCCGGATGTCGAGCGTCTGATGCGCCTGTTCAACAGTTCGTTGTTCAGCCTGCCATTGGGCGCGCATGGCATTACGCTGGACGAGGATGGCCTGTGGGTCAAATCCCTGGAGCAGATCCTCGATGGCTTCAAGGGCGAGCGTTTTGAAGTGCCGGGGCTGTCCATCGACATCTCCCACATCGAACCGCCTGCGTTGCAAGCCTTGGCAGACCGCGCGGCGTTGCGCGACCAGAAAGAACGCCTGGAGAAAGAACTCAAGCAGCTGAAAACCCAGCAGGCTGTCGCGTCTGACCGCGCTGCGAGCAAGACCCAGACCGAAGCGTTGTACCAGCAGGTGCTGGATGCGCAAAAGGCCCTGGAAGACTTCCGCCGCGCGCAAACCCTGAGCGCAGAAGAAGGCGAGAAGCTGGAAAACCTGGCGCAGATGGAAGCAGCGCAGGACGAGTTGAAGCGCTCCAGCGATGCGTTCACCGAGCGCGTCCAGCAACTGTCGGCCAAGCTGCAACTGGTGGGCCGTCAGATTGGCGACATGGAAGCCAAGCAGCGCACACTGGATGACGCGCTGCGCCGTCGCCAGTTGTTGCCGGCGGACCTACCGTTCGGCACACCGTTCATGGACCCGGTCGACGATTCCATGGACAACCTGCTGCCGCTGCTCAATGACTATCAGGACAGTTGGCAAGGCCTGTTGCGCGCTGATGGCCAGATCGAAGCGCTGTATGCCCAGGTGCGCCTCAAGGGCGTGGCCAAGTTCGACAGCGAGGATGACGTTGAGCGTCGCCTGCAGTTGCTGATCAACGCTTATGCACACCGCACTGACGAGGCCCTGACCCTGGGCAAGGCACGTCGCGCAGCGGTGACCGACATTGCGCGGACCCTGCGTAATATCCGCAGCGACTACGACAGCCTCGAGCACCAATTGGCGTTGTTCAACCGCGAGATCAACAAACGCCAGGTCTCTAACCTGCAAAGCTTCCGCATCGTGCTGGCGCCGAACAAGGAAGCGCTCAAGCATATCGACCAGATCATCCACAGTGCCGGCCAGTATGAAGAAGGCGAGACGCTGTCGGTGTTCGACCTGAGCCAAAGCGCCGAGCAGGACAACAAGAACGAAGAAGCCAAGGAATACCTGGCGCGCCTGGTGGCCGCCAACCATAACCAGTTGGGCCTCAAGGACTTGTTCGAGCTGGCGTTCGAGATCACCAAGGTGCACGGCCAGCCGGTGATTCACACCGACATCGATGGCGCGGCGTCCAACGGCACCACCATGACCATCAAGGCGTTGACCAACATGTACCTGTTGCTGCACTTGATGGACCGCGACCAGGCCGGGCGCGTGCGTCTACCGTACTACCTCGACGAGGCGGCGGACATCGACGAGAAAAACCAGGCGGCGCTGCTGGAAACCAGCTTGCAGCTGGGCTTCGTGCCGATTCTGGCCAGTGTGAAGCCGCAGGTGTCGGCGCAGGTGGCAATCGACCTGGAAGGCGGCAGCGGGCCGAACGGGATCTATATCGATGAGGCGGACTGGAAGTACATCCGTCGCCATGATGTGGTGAAGGCGACGATGAATGTACAGGCGGACGAGCCGGAGCTGGATGAGGTCTGATTTGTTTCGCTGAAATGCAAAAGGCCGCGATCTTCTGGATCGCGGCCTTTTTTATGAGCGCTTATTTGCCGAGTGGGATTTTAGGTGCCCAGGTCAGCCATTCATCTTCGAACTTGTCGAACAGCGGGAAGGTTTGTTGTGGGCGGGCGGCGTTGCCCATGCGTTCGCCGTCGGGTGTGGCGAAGGCGATACCGCCGGCGACCAGGGTTTCCAGGGACTCCGTGCGTACGGTGGCACCTTTGAACAGACCGAAGTCGAGGCCAAAACCGCTGGTGTTCCAGAAGCGACTGCCGCTGCGCACCAGTGGTGCATATTTAGGCTCGATCAGGATATGGATCAATACGCGGTCGGCGGTCTGGCCCAACTCGTAGCCGGTGACCTTGCCCACGGTGACTTCACGGTAAGTGACCGGTACACCTTCCTTCAGCGAACCACGGCGTGCGGCGCTGAGGGTCAGGCTCAGGCCAGCTTCCTGATGCACAGCTTCAGGCGGCTGGTCCAACGCGACGAAGCTCTTTTGCGGGCCGGCGTTTTTCGCCGCCGGTTGCACTTCGATGTATTGCCCGGTGACCAGGGTTTCCAGGTTGGAGGTTTTCATCAGGCCCAGCTCAGGCTTGACCACCCAGAACTGGCTGCCGACGCGTGCAATGCGGTCCGCCACTTGGTTGATACGGGCGCTGAGCAGTACCGACTGCATGTCGGCGCTGAGATCGACACTTTCAATCTTGCCCACGTCCAGGCCCTTGAAACGCACGGGTGTGCCAGGACGCAGGCCGTCGGCACGGTCGACCTTGATGGTCACCAAGGTGCCGTGTTGGTTGGCGGCCTCGCGGTCGGCAAACAGACGGAAACGCGGGATGCGCTTTTTCAACGGGACATTCGGTTCCGGGGTTTCGAAGGCGATACCGCCGGCCATCAGGCTGGCCAGCGACTCACTCTTGACCTGAATACCACCGGTGAGGCCACCGGTCAGGGTGACGCCGCTGGCATTCCAGAAGCGCGTCGAGCCGTTGACCAGGTTCTCGTATTCCTTCTCGATGTGGACGCCGATCACCAGTTGCTTGTTCTTGCGCGAAAACTGGTAGCTCTGCACCGACCCGACCTTGACCTGCTTGTAGAGGATCGGGCTGCCAACATCCAGGGAGCCGAGGTTGTCAGTGAACAACACCATGTGCAGGCCAGGGGAACGCAGGTCCAACGGCGGCGCCTTGGCACGGGCGACGTACTCCCTTTGTGGAGGGGTGCCTTTGTCGCCTGGGCGGATGGCGATGTAGTTACCCTTGACCAAGGCTTCAAGCCCGGTGATACCGGCAAGGGAGATAGACGGTTTGACGACCCAGAATTGAGTGTCCTGTACCAAATAGTCTTCGGCCAGGGGGTCGAGCGTCAGTTCTGCGTTGGCACTGGAAAGGTCAGGGTTGATCTTCAGGGTTTTCAGGCTGCCGACTTGAATGCCTTTGTACATGACTGGCGTACGCCCCGCCTGCAGGCCTTCGAAATCGGTGAGCTTGACCTTGACCCTGATGCCGGCCGCGGCCGCATCGAAATCTTCGTACAGGCGGAAGGGCAGGCTAGGATCCGTCGGCGGGCTGTCCTTGCGGTTCTCCGGCGTGGCGAAGGCGATGCCCCCAGCAACGATGCTGGAAAGGGATTCGCTGCGCACCTTTACACCGGAAAGGTTGGCGTCGATGCTGATGCCACTGGCGTTCCAGAAACGTGTGTGTTTGCGCACCAAGCTGGCGTAGGTGGGTTCGATATAGACCTTGATCTCGACCGTGCTCTGGTCTTCAGAGAGCAGGTAGCTTTTGACTTGGCCAACTTGGATCTGTTTGTAGAACACCGGACTGCCACGGTTGAGCGAGCCAAGGCGGTCGGCTTTGACGGTCAGATGCAGGCCCGGTTTGGCGTCGGACAAAGGCGGCTCTTCGGAAAGGGCTTTGAATTTGCGTGTGGGCTCACCATCGCCTGGGCTGGCAGCAATGTAGTTACCTGACACCAAGGTTTCCAGACCGGTGATACCGGCGAGGGTAACGCTCGGTTTGACCAGCCAGAAACGCGTATTGGTCTTGAGGTACTGGTCGACGTCCTTGTTCATCTCGATGGTGGCGATCACCCCGCGATTGTTGCCCTCATCATCCAGGGCCAGGGCCTTGACCTTACCCACCGGCATGCCTTTGTAGACCACTTCGGTCTTGTTGACCTGGATGCCTTCACCGCTTTCAAAGCGCACCTGGATATCGATGCCCTGTTGGGAATAGGCACGCCACCCCAGCCAGCCACCGATGATCAGGGCAATCAGGGGCAGCACCCAAATAGCCGACCAGTTGGAAGCTGGGCGGGTTTTAGCTTTAGGCAAATCACTCATGGTCGTCGTCCGACTCCGTGTTATCCCAAATCAGTCGGGGATCGAAAGTTACTGCGGCAAGCATCGTCAAGATCACCACACTGGCGAACGCTGCAGCACCGAGATTGGCCTCGACACTGGCAAGTCGCCCAAAGTTTACAACCGCCACCAGGATGGCGATCACGAAGATATCCAGCATGGACCAGCGGCCAATGAATTCGATAAAGCGGTACATCACGATGCGTTGTTGCGCGGACAGTGGTTGACGACGCTGCACCGAGAACAGTAGCAGACCTATGCCGACCAGCTTGAACGTGGGCACCAGGATACTGGCAATGAACACCACAGCGGCGATGGGGAACATGCCGTGCTGCACCAGTTGGATCACGCCCGCCATGATGGTACTGGGATCGCCCTGACCAAGGGAGTTGATGGTCATGATCGGCAACAGGTTGGCGGGAATGTACAAGATGGCCGCCGTGATCAGCAGCGCCCATGTGCGGGCAAGGCTGTTGGGACGACGAGCATGGATCAGCGCACCACAACGCGTGCAGATTTGCTCGTCGCTGTCGGCGTCTTGTTTGTTCAACTCATGGCATTCGGTACAAATCAGAATGCCTGCATCAATCGCCCGCATGTTCATCCTCTCCTGACAACGCTTGCCAGATCTGGTGGGGCGACATCACCACCTCAAGCAACACCTGAACCATTAACAAGCTGACAAAGCAGACAAGACCGAGGCCTACCGTGATGGCGGCCATATCGGCGAGTTTAACGATCGCCACCAGGACGCCCATCAAATAGACCTCCAACATGCCCCAGTCTTTCATGTGATGGTAAATGCGGTACAACAGCAGTCCATAACTGCGGCCGATGTTCCAGCGAATACTGAGCAACACTGCCAACTGGCAAAGCAGCTTGAGCAAGGGAATCCCCATGCTGCACAGGAAGACGACAGCGGCGACGCCTTGCATGCCGGTATCGAACAGGCCGACGACGCCGCTCCACACGGTGTCTTCAGAGGACTGCCCAAGTAGATTGAGCTGCATGATCGGCAGAAAGTTCGCGGGGATGTACAACAGCAACGCCGCCAGCACCAGGGCGAGACTTCGCTCAACGACATTGTGGCGGTGAGCGTACAACTCGTAACCGCAACGCGGACATTGGGCTTTTTCGCCGAGGGCGAGCACTGGTTTGCGCATCAGCAAGTCGCACTCATGGCATGCCACCAGGTCGTCCAGTGGTAAATCCGATACCTCTAGGGCATCAACCGGATCGGGCATAAGTAGGGCTCGGACTCTAAAAAAGGTTAGGTGCCTATTCTAGTGGTCTGGTTCAGAAATAACTGTGCAAATTTGTCGGGAGGTTCGCGGCGCTGAAGTTTTCGAGCGCCCAAAACAAAACCCCATCTGCTTTCGCAAATGGGGTTCTGGAATTTAATCTTGACGATGACCTACTCTCACATGGGGAAACCCCACACTACCATCGGCGATGCATCGTTTCACTGCTGAGTTCGGGATGGGATCAGGTGGTTCCAATGCTCTATGGTCGTCAAGAAATTCGGGTACTGAATCGTGGCAGGTGCCTCGCTTCAGCAAATTGGGTATGTGACAGCTTTCGGTGTTTTGTGAGCATCGAACTTTCGGTTCTATCGTCTTCACACACCGCAATCTGGTTGCTCTGGATTAGAGAGCCGACGCAAATTGCTTGGGTGTTATATGGTCAAGCCTCACGGGCAATTAGTATTGGTTAGCTCAACGCCTCACAGCGCTTACACACCCAACCTATCAACGTCGTAGTCTTCGACGGCCCTTCAGGGAACTCAAGGTTCCAGTGAGATCTCATCTTGAGGCTAGTTTCCCGCTTAGATGCTTTCAGCGGTTATCTATTCCGAACATAGCTACCCGGCAATGCCACTGGCGTGACAACCGGAACACCAGAGGTTCGTCCACTCCGGTCCTCTCGTACTAGGAGCAGCCCCTCTCAAATCTCAAACGTCCACGGCAGATAGGGACCGAACTGTCTCACGACGTTCTAAACCCAGCTCACATCGTGCCCACCGTCGGCAATAACGAAAAAGACCAGGCGTTTATTGCCTTCATCGAACGCGATGCCCAAGGCCT